>NZ_FWXF01000004.1 GCF_900176285.1 Desulfacinum hydrothermale DSM 13146
CGACGCCAGCGGGCGGCGCCGTCCGGTTCCCGTGGAAGGGTCCAACTTCGTGATGGAAGTGGACGCGGTGATTCCGGCCATCGGGCAGGAATCGGACTGGGCGTGTCTGACGCCGGAATGCGCGTGCACCCTGAGCGACTGGCGGACCCTCAAGGTGGATCCGGTGACGCTCCAATCGGATGATCCGGACATCTTCGCGGGCGGCGATGCGGTGACGGGCCCGCGCACGGTGATCGAGGCCATCGCGGCGGGAAAGGAAGCGGCCGTTTCCATCCAACGGTTCCTGCAGGGGCAGGATCTCCGGGAAGGACGGGAAAGAAAGTGGGAGCCGGTCCAAGATGTGCCCACGGAGGGCTACGACCAGATTCCCAGGGAGCGCATGCCGCGGCTTTCGCCCGAAGAGCGCCGGGGCAACTTCAACGAGGTGCAACTGGGCTTTACGGAAGAGCAGGTGCGCCGGGAAGCCGAAAGATGCCTCAACTGCGGGATCTGTTCCGAATGCTACCGGTGCGTGGACGCGTGTCTGGCCGATGCGGTGATCCACGAGGACACCCCCCGGGAGCGGGAACTGGAAGTGGGGGCGATCGTGCTGGCTCCCGGCTTCAAGCCCTTCGATCCGTCCCTTTACGACACCTACGGCTACGCGCACTTTGCCAATGTGATGACGGCCATGGAGTTCGAGCGGCTCCTTTCGGCGTCCGGGCCCACCATGGGGCATGTGGTGCGTCCGTCCGACGAGAAGGAACCCAAGAAGATCGCCTGGCTCCAGTGCGTGGGATCGCGCGACATCCACCACTGTGACCACGCCTACTGTTCCGGGGTGTGCTGCATGTACGCCGTCAAGGAGGCGGTGATCGCCAAGGAGCATGCGGGAAGCGACCTGGAGGCGGCCATCTTTTTCATGGACATGCGCACCCACGGAAAGGACTTCGAGCGCTACTACAACCGGGCGAAGGAAGAGCACGGGGTGCGGTTCATCCGCTCGCGGGTGCACAGCATCGAAGAGGTGCCCGGATCGGGCGGAGACCTGGAGATCCACTACGTGGACGAGGAGGGGAGGATCACCTCGGAGGTTTTCGACCTGGTGGTGCTGTCGGTGGGCCTGGAGACGTCCGAGGAGGCGAAGGCGCTCGCCGAGCGGCTGGATGTGCGTCTGAACGAACATCTCTTCGCCGAGCATTCGTCCTTCGATCCGGTGGCCGGCTCTCGGCCCGGGGTCTTCGTGTGCGGTGTCTTCCAGGGTCCCAAGGACATCCCCCAGTCGGTCATGGAGGCCTCCGCCGCCGCGGCCGCCGCCGGAGCCGCCTTGGCCCCGGCTCGCCACAGCCTGACCCGTGAAAAGGAAGTGCCGGCCCAGCTCAATGTCTTTGGGGAGCCGCCCCGGGTGGGGGTCTTCGTCTGCCATTGCGGCATCAACATCGGCGGCGTGGTGGATGTGGCCGCGGTGCGCGACTACGCCAAGAGCCTCCCCTACGTGGAGTACGTGACGGACAATCTTTATACCTGCTCGCAGGATACGCAGGAGACCCTGAAAAAGGTCATTCGAGAGCACCAACTGAACCGCATCGTGGTGGCCGCCTGCACCCCGCGCACCCATGAACCCCTGTTTCAGGAAACGCTCATGGATGCGGGCCTGAACAAGTACCTTTTCGAGATGGCCAACATCCGCAATCAGGATTCCTGGGTGCACGGCATGGATCCGGCCACGGCCACGGAAAAGGCCAAGGATTTGGTCCGCATGGCGGTGGCCAAGGTGGCGCTGCTGGAGCCGCTCCAGGAACCGGAACTGACGGTCACCCGCCGGGCTCTGATCATCGGAGGCGGCGTGGCGGGCATGACGGCGGCCCTCTCCCTGGCCGACCAGGGCTATCCGGTGGATCTGGTGGAAAGGGAAGATCGGCTGGGTGGGCAGGCCCGGCATCTCAACAGCACTTGGCGCGGTGAAGACGTGGCCCAATACCTGGAAGAACTGCGCAATCGTGTCCAGGCCCACTCGAACATCACCGTGCACCTCAACAGCCACATCTCTCAGGTGGACGGGTTCGTGGGCAACTTCAAGTCCGTGATCCAAAAAGGGGCGGAATCCGTCCAGGTGGAACACGGCGTGGCCATCGTTGCCACGGGCGGCCGCGAACACGTGCCCACGGAATACCTTTACGGCCGGGATCCCCGGGTACTCACCCACCTGGAACTGGACCGGAAGCTCCGAAATGACGACCCGGCGATCCGTTCGGCCCAATCGGCCGTCTTCATCCAGTGCGTGGGATCCCGGGAGCCGGATCGCCCCTACTGCAGCCGAGTGTGCTGCACCCACTCGATCCACAGCGCTTTGGAGATCAAGAAACGCAATCCCGACTGCGACGTCTATGTGCTTTACCGGGACATCCGAAGCTACGGCGAGCGGGAGACGCTCTACAAGGAAGCGCGCCAGGCAGGGGTGATCTTCATCCGCTATGACCTGGAAAACAAACCCAGGGTGGAGGTGGCGGACGGCCGACTGCAGGTTACCGTCACGGACCACGTGCTGCAGCGGCCGGTGGTGCTCAGCCCCGACCTGGTGACTCTGGCCACGGCCATCGAGCCCAACGCCGACGAGTCGTTGGCGCAGCTTTTCAAGGTACCCATGAACGATGATGGGTTCTTGATCGAAGCCCATGCCAAACTGCGGCCTGTGGATTTTGCCACCGACGGCGTCTTTCTGTGCGGTCTGGTTCACTATCCCAAGCCCCTGGATGAAAGCATCGCCCAGGCCCAGGCGGCCGCGGCCCGCGCCGCCACCCTGCTGGCTCGGGACACCATCCACTTTCCCGGCACGGTGGCCCGGACTGACCCCATGCTGTGCAGCGCGTGCGGTACCTGTGTCCAGGTCTGCCCCTACTCCGCGCCTCGGTTCAACGAGCGTGGGGTGGCGGAAATCAACCCGGCCCTCTGTAAGGGCTGTGGGCTGTGCGTGGCATCGTGCCGGTCGGGAGCAATCCGGCTGCAGGGCTTCGATGACGCCCAGATCTTTTCCATGATCGACAGCCTGTAGGGACGATGAACAGCGTATGATGAACGATGAATGGGAGTGCGGGCCCAGCCCCGGGCTCCCTGGGAGTCGATTCGATGAGTGAATGGGAACCGAAGATCGTCGCTTTTCTGTGCAATTGGTGCTCCTACGGGGCCGCCGACCTGGCGGGCGTGAGCCGCTTGCAATATCCAGCGAACATCCGGGTGATTCGCGTGCCGTGCAGCGGGCGCATCAATCCCAAGTTCATCCTGGCGGCCCTCCGCCACGGGGCGGACGGCGTGTGGGTGTCCGGGTGCCATCCCGGCGACTGCCACTACATCGAGGGCAACTACTACGCGCGGCGCAAGTTCGCTTTGTTGAAAAGCCTGCTGGAACACACGGGCATCGATCCAAGGCGACTGCACTTTTCGTGGATTTCATCGGCGGAGGCGTCCAAGTTCGCCCAAGTGGCCCGAGAGGTGGTGGAGACGGTGCGCGCCGCCGGACCCTCCCGCCATTTCATCAAGACCCTGCCCCAAGGGGAGGCCGCGTGGGGCCAAGCAACGGCGGAACTTCAAGCTGAGGTGGTTTAGATGCACGCATACACGGAAAAGATTCGGGACGCGGCCCGGCGCCTTCTCGCCGAAAAGAAGGTGGACGGCGTCATCGGTTTTCGCAGGGGCACCCTGCCCCTGATGAACGAACCGGTGTTCGTCCGCCATGTGGATCATGTGGATCAGCTCATCTGGGACGGCAACTGCGGCATCAACCTGGCCAATTACCTGACGAAGCGCAAGGACCGGGTGGCGGTGGTGGCCAAGGGGTGTGATTCGCGAAACATCGTGGTCCACATCCAGGAAAACCAGATCACACGGGATCAGCTCCACATCCTGGGAGTCCCGTGCCAGGGCATGCTGGACCGGAAAGGCATCCTGAGGGCGTTGAACGGCCGGGAACCCCTTGAGGTGGAGGAGACGGATTCGCAAGTGCGGGTCTCCGGTGAAGGCTTTCAGGAGGTCTTTGCCCGCCGAGAGGTGCTCCAGGACAATTGCAAGATCTGTATCCACCGAAACCCGGTGATCTACGATGAACTGCTGGGCGAGATGGTGGAAGAACCCACGGACGTGGACCGCTACGAAGACGTGCGGCGCCTGGAGAGCCTGTCGGTGGAGGAGCGGTGGAACCACTTCGAAGAACTCATCGCTTCGTGCATCCGCTGCTATGCCTGCCGAAACGCCTGTCCCCAGTGCTACTGCCCCACCTGCTTCGTGGATGAGTCCCGGCCCCAGTGGGTGGGCAAATCGCTGGATCCCACGGACACGCGGACCTTCCATCTGCTGCGGGCCTACCACATGGCCGGTCGTTGTACCGACTGCGGGGCCTGTGAAAGGGCGTGTCCCATGAACATCAAGGTCCGCCAGTTCACCAAGAAACTGGAAAAGGACGCGAAGGAACTCTTCGACTACGAGGTGGGCATTGTATTGGAGGAGCGTCCGCCTCTGGATACCTATCGCCCGGACGATCCGCAGGACTTCATCAAGTAGATCCGGGATGGCCCCGTTGAATGACCAGGTGGTCGGATGAGTGAGCGACCGTGGAAGCCATAAAGGACATGCCCATGTTGAAGATATTCGTTAGCAAAGACAACCTGCCCCGTCTGGTGGACCGGCTCATGGCGGACAATCAGGTGCTGGGACCGGTCAGGGAAGGGGAGGCGTATCGGTTTCGCGCCCTGAAGGAAGCCCGGGATCTGGATCTGAATTTCCAGAACACGCGCCTTTCGCCCAAGGACCTGATGCACCCCCAGACGGATCCCCTGTTCGCCTATTCGCTCCGAAAGGACGATCCGGAGGCGGGGATCCTCAAGGAACTGCCGCGCCAGACGGCCCAGCGGGTGGTGCTGGGGATCCGCCCCTGCGATGCCAAGGCCTTTCAGTTGGTGGATGTGAATTTCGTGACCGATACCTACCGGGATCCCTGGTGGGAGGCGCGCCGAAACGCCACGGTCCTCGTCGGGCTGGGCTGCACCCAACCGTGCAGCACCTGTTTTTGCACGGCTGTGGGCACGGGGCCCTTCGACTCCTCCGCGCTGGACGTGCTGATGACCGAAGTGGAAGGCGGCTACCTGCTGGCGGCCGTGACGGAAAAGGGCGAAGCCCTGCTCCAGGACGCGCCCGAGGCCCAGTCCGCAACGGGCGAGATGGCCGAGGCGGCCGAAAAGATCGCCCTGGAGGCCGCCAAGAAAGTGGCCAAACCCTTTGTGATCGACCCGCTCAAGGACAAACCGCAGACGGAGCTTTTCGGCGCCGAGTTCTGGGAAGAGGTCCAGTTTGCGTGCATCAACTGCGGCACCTGCACCTACCTGTGCCCCACCTGCTGGTGCTTCGACATCCAGGACGAAGTCCAGGGAGACCGCGGCGTTCGCCTGCGCTTGTGGGATGCGTGCATGTTTCCTCTGTTCACTTTGCACGGATCGGGCCACAACCCCCGCAGCCAAAAACTCCAAAGGGTACGCCAGCGTTTCATGCACAAGTTCAAATACTACGTGGACAAGTACGGCGACGGCCCGGCCTGCGTGGGCTGCGGGCGTTGCGTTCAGTATTGCCCTGTCAACATCGACATCCGTCGGGTGGTGGCCATGATGAGCGCCTCCTGTGTCTGCCCGACTTGAGACTGCTGAGTTCGTGATCCGCTCTGAGGAGCGAAACGTTCCGGAGGACTGACGTGAAAAACCCCTATCTGCCCTATCCCGTCCGGATCCAGGAGATCATCACGGAAACGGAAGACCGCAACCTGAAGACATTCAAGCTGGTCTTTCTGAATCCCAAGGACGAAGAGGCCTTTTCTTACATCCCCGGCCAGTTCGCCGAGCTTTCGGTGGCGGGTCAGGGAGAGGTGCCCATCGGCATCGCCTCGTCGCCCACGGAAAAGGGCTTCATCATGTTCACCGTCAACCGGGTGGGCAAGGTGACGACCCATCTGCACAACATGAAGCCCGGGGATGTCATGGGTGTGCGCGGCCCCCTGGGCAACTGGTACCCGTGGGAGGAGATGAAAGGAAAGAACGTGGTGATCATCGGAGGCGGCTTCGCCTTCACCACCCTGCGCTCTTCCATCGTCTGGATGCTGGACCCGGCCCATCGGGGCGACTACGGCGACATCACCGTGGTCTACGGGGCCCGCAATCCCGGCATGCTGCTCTACAAAGACGAATTGGTGGCCTGGGAAAAGCGCGATGACATCACCATGCACCTCACGGTGGACGGCACGGACGATCCCGACTGGAAGTACAACGTGGGGTTCGTGCCGGCCATCACCCAGGAAAAGGCGCCCAGCTCGGAAAACGCCTACGCCATCGTGTGCGGCCCGCCCATCATGATCAAATTCACGCTGCCCGTGCTGGCCGACCTGGGCTTTCCGCCGGAGCGGATCATCACCAGCCTGGAGATGCGCATGAAATGTGGGATCGGCATGTGCGGGCGGTGCAACATCGGAACGGAGTATGTGTGCAAGGACGGTCCTGTCTTCACCATGGAAAAGCTCGGCCGGCTGCCCAATGAGTATTGATCGGGGCGGCCTCAGGTTTTGAGAAAAAGATCTTTTATTGGAACGGCTCTTGTGTTAGGAGAGGTAGACGGTTGTCTAACGGGAACCAAGTCAGGGGAGAGAATCATGGAGCCTTTGCTGTTGTCCAAACGAGAAAGGCGCAAATTGGCGAGCCAATACGCCGAGTTGTGCCTGACCTGCGGCACCTGCGCCGGAGGCTGCCCGGTAACGGGCGTGGACGGCCTGGATGTGCGCAAGGTGGTCCGGCTGGCCGTGCTGGGGCTGGACCAGGAGATTATCGATTCCAAATTCCCATGGGTTTGCACCATGTGCGGGCGCTGCGAACACGCCTGCCCCATGAACATCGACCTGCTCAAGCTGCTCCGTTCCGCCCGCGCCATGCGGGATCGGGACAAGGTGCCCGGCGTGCTCCACAAAGGCGTGGAGATGTGCCTCAAGACCGGCAACAACGTGGGCATTCCCGAAGAAGACTTCAAGTTTTTGCTGGAAGACTTGGGCGCGGAGCTGGCCGAGGAGCTGCCGGGCTTTGAGGTGCCTGTCGACAAGAAGGGTGCCAAGTACCTTTTCACCATCAACTCCAAGGAACCCTTCGCGGAACCGGAAGACATGATGTTCTGGTGGCGGATCCTCTATGCCGCCGGCGAATCCTGGACCGTGGCTTCCAAGAACTGGGAAGGCGTCAACTGGGGCCTTTTCACCGGTGATGACGAGGCCATGAAGGAGATCGTGGGCCGCCTCGTTCAGAATTACAAGGAGCTCGAATGCGAGTACCTTGTCTTACCGGAATGAGGCCACGCCTACTATGCGACCAGGCTTGGTCTGCAACAATGGTTTGCCGATGAAGGCGTCAAGTTCGTCAGCGTTCACGATCTGCTCAAGCAATACCTGGAAGAAGGCCGGATCAAGGTGGACAAGTCCGTCCATCAGGAACTGACCACCTACCACGATCCGTGCAATTATGCTCGCAAGAGCGAACGGACCTTCGGCCACGGCTACTACGAAGAACCCCGCTGGGTGCTGCAGCAGTGCTGCGAAAACTTCGTGGAGATGTATCCCAACCGGGCCAACAACTTCTGCTGCGGCGGCGGAGGCGGTGCCTGGGCATCCCCCTATACGGAGGAACGCATCTTCTACGGCCGGGTGAAGGCCAAGCAGATCAAGGACACGGGTGCCAAGCTGCTCATCGCCCCGTGCCACAACTGCCGCGACCAAATCATGAAGAGTTTGCGCAAAGAGTACGATTTTATGGATGTGGAGGTGAAATACCTCTGGGAGCTCGTGGCGGACTCGCTGATCATCGAGCCGCGGGAAGAATGATCGATCCTTGAAGCGCTCACCAAGCCCCAGAAGCTCCCAGCGGTTTCTGGGGCTTTTTTATGACGGTGCCACGGATGACAGACCACGGACGACGGGCTGGGAATCATGACAAAGAAGAAGACCAAGAACCTCCTGAATCTCACCGAAAATGAACGGCGGGAAGTGGAGCTCATGATCGATCGGTTGCGGCTCCAGGATCCCAACGGACAGAGCCTGGACCATTGTCTGAAGACATTGAAAGAGGTGTTGGAAAGCCGCCAGAAGCTGGCGACGGCGCTCTTGGACTACCTCAGCCGCCAAGAAAACGGGGTGTGCTTTCGAGCCTTTTGCGAATTGCGCTCCGTGGTGACGGAGAAGAAGCTGGTCAAGGTGGTGCGAAAGGCCGAATATCGGCTGCGCCAAAAGGGATTCCGTCTGCCCGACGAGGCGCGACACGAACCGGATCCCTCCACCCCGGTGACCCTCATTCGCCAGGAAACGCGCAAGAAGGAATGCCATCTGGTGACACCGGCCGAAGGCGGGATTTGGCAATACAGCGCCTACCTACCCATCAAGGGAGAACCGAACTTTCTCATGGTGGTGCTGACCGTCACCTCGCCCTTTAAGGCGGAGATGTTCCACGCCTCCTTCCAACCCCGCAAGAAGTACCGGGAACTTCTGCGGGGAAGTGTCGAACACATGGACGCCCACGCCCATGCGGTTCCCCTGGCCCACATGGCCCAGGTCTTTTTCGAATTGGACCGCCTCAACCGGCTGCAGACCCTGAAAAGGGACCAGATCCTGCTCGCCCGCCAGGCCCTGTCGCCCCATCGGAGCGGCGAAACCGGTTTCCGATGCCAGGTGTTCTGGAGGGATGAACTGCCGTCCCACAACGGTGGCGACGTGGATTCTTTGGTGGAATCGGCGCTGAGGGACCTGGGTTCAACGGTGCCGATCTTCCTGGAGTCGGAAATCCCGGAGATGGCCGCCGCGGAACTGGAAACCGTCCAAAGCTCGGTTCTGGTGGTACCCGATCATGTGAAGGCCGCCCAGGAAGGGGAAGTGGTGGCCAAGGCGGCCCGGGCCTTTTTCGATTCCCAACTCCTGGAGATTCTCGCCAACCACTATCTGGAGACGTCTCTTTCGCGGTATCTGGCCGATGACCACCGGGGCGCGGGCCTGTTTCTGGCCCTGGCGGAACATGTGGCGTCCCTGAAGGACCCCGGCGAAAGCCCGGTGACCGTGCGGCTCATGGCGGAAGCCCTGAGGGCGCTATATGACGTCTCTTTCGGTCCGGAAGACGAACTTCCGGACGTGGATGACGAGACCGAAAGCGATCGCGGAGGATTGATCCTTCCTGGATAATCCACGAGCCATCATTGAGGAGGGAGCCATGGGGGCCGATACGATCCGAGTGACCACATCCAGCCGGAGTGTGGCGGTGGACATTACCCAGGCGGTGGCGGCCAAGGTCCGGGAAAGGAAGGTGTCCGACGGGCTGTGCGTGGTCTATGTGCCCCATACCACCGCCGGGGTCACCATCAACGAAGGGGCGGACCCTGCGGTGATGGAGGACGTGATGAACACCCTGAATGCCATGGTGCCGTGGCGGGGGCCCTACAAGCACATGGAAGGAAACTCGGCGGCCCACATCAAGACGAGCCTGGTGGGAAGCTCCGTGCAGGTCCTGGTGGAAAAGGGCCAACTCCAGCTGGGAACCTGGCAGCGCATCTTCTTGTGTGAGTTCGACGGACCCCGAACGCGCAAGGTCCGCATTGCTCTGATCCCCGGTTCCTCCCCGGAGGCCGTTTGAGCTTGTCCGAAAAGGCTGATTCTAGAACTTTTGTGTAGGCTAAGTGTTTGCAATTGCGTTGGCCCGAATGGATGATCGGCGTTCTCAGACAGCTCCCGTTTGAGAACGGCCAGGTAGGCCCCGCTTTGCACTGACCGGGCGGCGTGACACTCCCATACAGAAGCACCCATTTGCATCCTATTTCACTAAGTCTTCTTGACCTTCCGTTCCTGACTCTGTATAAGCCTGTGGCTTGTTTGTTTCGCAACCGTTGGACTTGGTACCTCCGAGCCGGAGAATCGGAGATGAAAATAGAGAGCGAGAGAAAGGAACAGGACATGGAGAATCTGGAAGCCATCTTTTCCCCGAAATCGGTGGCCGTGGTGGGAGCGTCCACGACGCCCGGCAAGGTGGGCCACGACATCTTTGCCAACATCCTGAAGGGCGGCTACACGGGGACCCTCTTCCCGGTCAATCCCAAGGCCAAATCGGTCTTGAGCGTCAAGGCCTATCCGAGCCTCTTGGAGATTCCCGACCCGGTGGATCTGGCCATTCTGGTACTGCCGCCCAAGCTGGCGCTCTTGGCCGTCGAGGAGGCGGCCGAAAAGGGCGTGAAGGGCCTTGTGATCGTCTCCGCTGGTTTCCGCGAGGTGGGGGAAGAAGGACGAAGGATCGAGGACCAGATTGTGGCCAAATGCCGGGAGGAGGGCATCCGGTTGGTGGGGCCCAACTGTCTGGGGGTCATCAACCCCAACCCGGCGGTCCGGATGAATGCCAGCTTTTCCAACCGCATGCCCGCCTCGGGTCACATCTCCTTCATCTCTCAGAGCGGCGCTCTGTGCACCTCGGTGCTCGATTTTGCCGCGGAACGGGATTTCGGGTTTTCCAAGTTCATCTCCATCGGCAACAAGGCGGATGTGGACGAACTGGACCTGCTGCGTTACCTGCATCAGGACGAGGACACCCAGGTGATCATGATCTACCTGGAGGAACTGCGTCGAGGGCCGGAGTTCATCCAGGAGGTGAAGAAGATCACCTCCGGGGACCGACCCACGCCGGTGCTGGTCATCAAGTCGGGCCGTACGGCAGCGGGGGCCCAGGCGGCGTCGTCCCACACGGGGTCTCTGGCCGGTTCGGAGTCGGTCTACAACGCCATCTTCCAGCAGGCGGGCATCATTCGGGTGGATTCCATCGAGGAGCTCTTCAATTTCGCCAGTGCCTTTGCCTGTCGCAAGACGGCCACGGGAAACAAGGTGGCCATCGTAACCAACGCGGGGGGACCCGGCATTGTGGCCACGGACATGACGGTGTCGTCCGGGCTGCAACTGGCCCGCTTCCATGAAGAGACCGTGGAAGCGCTTTCCAGCCATTTGCCGGCCACGGCCAATGTGCATAACCCGGTGGATGTGATTGGAGACGCCACCCAGGAACGTTACGAAAACGCCTTGGAGGCGGTGATCAAGGACGAAAACGTGGACGGAGCCCTGGTGGTCCTCACGCCCCAGTCCATGACCAACGCCCTGGAGACGGCCAAGGCCATCGTCAAGATCGACAAGAAGACCCACAAACCCATCCTGTGCTGTTTCATGGGGACCTTCGACGTGTCGGCCGGCGTGAAGGTGCTCCAGGAGAACCAGATCCCCGCCTACCGCTTTCCCGAACATGCGGCCCAGGCCTTTGGGGCGCTCTACCGGTATTCTGCCTGGCTCAACCGTCAGCACCTGGCCCAGTTCGATTTGAAACACGATACGGACACGGCTCGGGAGATCATCCGGAAGGCGTTGGACGAAGGGCGTCGCTCACTCACGGAATGGGAAGGGGGGGAGCTGCTGCGCTGCTACGGCTTCCAGACCCTGCCGTCCTTTATCGCCAAGAGCCGCCAGGAAGCGGTGCAATACGCCCAGAGCCTCACCTTCCCGGTGGTGCTCAAGGTGGTCTCGCCCCAGATCCTGCATAAATCCGATGCCAAGGGCGTGAAGATCAACCTGGGATCTGCGGAGGAAGTGGCCGCCGCCTACGACGAGATCCTGGAAAACGCCAAGGCATACAACCCGGAGGCGGAGATTCTGGGAGTTTTGGTGCAGAAAATGGCCCCTCCGGGAGAAGAGGTCATTCTGGGCATGACGCGTTATCCCGTTTTCGGGCCGCTGCTCATGTTCGGACTGGGCGGCATCTTCGTGGAGATCTTCAAGGACGTGGTCTTCCGCGTGGCTCCCATTGGACGAAACGAGGCCCGGCGCATGATCCGGGGCATCCAGGGCCATGAGATGCTCCAGGGCGTGCGCGGTAGGCCGGCCGCGGATACCCTGTCGCTGGAGCGGTTCCTGGTGTGCCTGTCGGATTTGGTGCTGGATCATCCGGAAATCAGCGAACTGGATATCAATCCCATGCTGGTCCATGAAAAGGGCCAGGGGGCCACGGTGGCCGACTGCCGCATCCTGCTGGAGCCGGTGGAGGCCGAAGACGCCTGATGGATCCCCGGGAGGCTGTGTGAAAAAGGCCTCCGGCACATCAGACCGCCCTGTGGACACCGTTTCTGGGGGCGACCCATCGGGCCGTTCCTATTCCCTACAAGAAGGTGTCCATGGGGCGGTCTTTTGCTTCGCCCACTTCCTTGCGTCGCCACCACGAACCTACGATCGTCCTGTGAAAATCCCCGCCGCCACTTTCATCTACCGCCCACCCCGGCGTGAAGGCGTTTCCACGGAGGCCGGCGTTCAGGGTGGACCCTCCTCAGGAGGCTCTCTGACATTGGCCCTCGCCCTTTTGTGGCTTTCTGGCCAGTTGAAATTCCACTGGCCCCGAGGTGCTTTTTGAATTCTCAGAAAGCCTTGTAGGGGCGGGTTGGGAACCCGCCCCTACACGGCATGGCAAGGCCAGCAGCATTGAAAGTCCCAACCTTCCGGCCACACAAGAAGAGAGCAACCTGGGCGTTCTTGGAAAAGCTCCCCGGGCGGGGCGCACCAACGCTGTTGCATCATTCTGATCGGACCCGGGCCTCGGAACCGGGAGCCAGCCTTTCCCCTCTCCGGCCAACCCAGGTCGGCGACGGAGCCCCCATCGGAGCCCCCTCTTTTTGCCCGCCCTTTCTTGACGCTCTTGGGACGGACGCTTACAGTTAGAATCAAATCGCGAGAATTTGCGAAAAGTTTCTTCCATTGATCTTCCCGGAACAAACATGAGGAGACACGCCATGGCAGAACGACCCGGCGCGGTAACCATGCGGGGCGCCCCGCTCACCCTGGTGGGGGAGGAAGTGACGGTAGGCTTGGCGGCTCCGGACTTTCAGGCCTTGAACAACGACCTTCAGCCGGTGAGGCTATCTGAGTTCAAAGACAAGGTGGTGGTGTTGTCGTCCGTCCCGTCCCTGGACACGCCCGTGTGTGACATGGAAACGCGGCGCTTCAACCAGGAAGCGGAAAAGCTGGGCGATGACGTGATGATCCTCACCATCAGCATGGACCTTCCCTTTGCCCAGAAGCGCTGGTGCGGGGCGGCAGGCGTGGAGCATGTGATCACCCTTTCCGACCACCGGGATGCGGCATTCGGGAAGGCCTACGGCGTGCTCATCAAGGAACTTCGCCTTCTGGCACGGGCGGTCTTCGTGGTGGACAAGGAAGGCGTGGTGCGCCACGCCCAGTTGGTCAAGGAGATCGCCGAAGAGCCCGATTATGCGGCGGTGCTCCAGGCGGTTCAAAACTGCCGGTAATCCCCCGCGGGTCTTTCGGGCAAATGGAAAGGCCGTGGGGGACAGGTCCCATGACGGTCATGGGGGGGCGCCGTGGCTGCGATCCGGCGCCCGTTGGATGAAAAAGCAGCAAGGAAGCGTCAAGGAGGTATGAAGAAATGGCTGAAAGACGGCAAGTTTACAAGTGCGAAGCGTGCGGAAATATCATTGAAGTCCTCTGGGGCGGTGAAGGGGAGCTGGTCTGCTGCGGACAGCCCATGGTTCTTTTGAAGGAAGGGGTCACGGACGCGGCCAAGGAAAAGCATGTGCCCGTGGTGGAAAAGACCGCCGACGGCTACAAGGTGAAGGTGGGCAGCGTGGCGCACCCCATGGAGGAAAAGCACTACATCCAGTGGATCGAGCTCATCGCCGACGGCATTTCCTATTTCCGATTCCTGAACCCGGGGGACGCGCCCGAGGCTGAATTCTGCGTGAAGGCGGAATCGGTGTCGGCGCGTGAATACTGCAATCTCCACGGGCTCTGGAAGGGATAAGAAGATGCTGAGCGAAAAGATGCAAGAGGCGCTCAACGCCCAGATCAACGCGGAACTCTATTCGTCCTATCTCTACCTGGCCATGGCCGCGTATCTGAATGAAACGGGCCTGGGCGGGTTTTCTCGATGGATGGAAGTCCAGGCGTTGGAAGAGCTTTCCCACGCCATGAAGATCTACGACTACGTCAACGAACGGGGCGGGCGGGTAACGCTGGCGGCCATCGAGGCGCCACCGGCCCGGTGGGATTCGCTGCTCCATGTGTTCCAAGAGGTGTACAAACACGAACAGAAGGTGACCGGTCTGATCAACGACCTGGTGGATCTGGCCGTCGCCGAACGGGATCACGCCACCAACAACTTCCTCCAGTGGTTCGTCAAGGAACAGGTGGAGGAAGAGGCCAGTGCCGATGGGATCCTCCAGAAGGTCAAGCTGGTTGAAAATGCCCGGGGCGGCGTCTTCATGCTGGACCGGGAGCTGGGTCAGCGCGCCTTTTCCCTGCCTCCCGGAACGACGCTGGTGGCCCCACCCGCATCGGCCTAGTCCCACTGAGTCGATTCCATGGTCCCGGGAATGGGGAACGTCTTCCTCCCGGGGCCGTTTTCTCTCCATTTCTTCGAGTCCTTCCACCAAGGAGGTGCCCATGGCGCTGTCCAGTCAAGAACTCCTGGATGCCTTTTGCCAGGCCGTGGAGATCAAGGAAAAGAAGCAAAAGCTCTACCAGGAAGCCATGGAAGCCTGTTCCGATGCCGTGGGCCGAGAGACCTTTCAGTTGCTCTACGAATCGGAAAAAGAGCACGGCAGGCTGGTGCAGGAGATCTACGAGGAATTGAAGGCCGGAAAGGCTTGGGCCGATGCCTGCCGGTACGTGCCGCCCGAAGAGGATCTGCTGGCCAAGCTCCTCCAGAAAGTGGGCCCCGAGGAAAACAAGCCAGCGGACAGCTGTTCCGATGAGCTGGCGGCCCTGGAGACGGGCATCCAGCTGGAGGAGGCCTGTATCCGGCTCTTTGAAGAGAAGCTGGAAAAGGCCACGGAACCCTTGCAGAAGGAATTCCTGAGCCGCATGTCCTCGGAAGAGCGCGAGCATCGAAGAATCCTGGAAGATCTCAAGTTTTATTACACCGACCCCCATGGCTGGTTCATGGAAAAGAGCGGTGCGCGCCTGGACGGGGCGGGACCGGTCACCTGAACGAATGTCACGGAAGGCCCCTGGCTGATGAGAACGCCCAGGTGGCTCCCTTCTTGTTCGGACGGACGCTTGGGGCTGTCCGCCGGGGCCGCGCTGCCGGCTTGGCCTGTTAGAGAATGCAAGAAACACCACGGAGCCGGTGGAATTTCAACTGGTCAAAAGGACCAGTAGGGCCGAGAGGCCATTGTCAGACAGCCTCCAGGCGAAGGAAGAAAGCCGGCGTGAGCGGCCGCTGATGGGTGAGGGGCGCTCAGGACCTTTGGACTCGCCATGGTCTGATGGGGATGGCCGCGCCATGGATGGCCGGCATGCCGAGGAAACGGGCCCATGCTGGAAGTTGTGAACGGCTGGCGGTCTTTTTCGCCCGTGGTGCAGGCTCTTTTGGCGACGCTTTTCACCTGGGGGCTCACGGCCCTGGGGGCTTCCGCCGTCTTTTGGATGCGCTCCTACAGCCAGCGCCTGTTGGATGCCCTGCTGGGATTTGCAGGCGGAATCATGATCGCCGCCAGCTACTGGTCCCTGCTGGCCCCGGCCATTGAGATGTCGTCCCAAACCGATCTGCCCTGGTTACCCGCCTCCGTCGGCTTTCTGGCGGGAGGCCTTTTTCTGCGGGCCGTGGATGCGCTCATGCCCCATCTGCACCTGGGCTTTGGGATGGAGGAGGCGGAAGGACTTCCCACGCGCTGGAAGCGAGCCGTTCTTCTCGTTTTGGCCATCACGATCCATAACATCCCGGAAGGCCTGGCGGTGGGGGTGGCTTTCGGAGCGGCCGGCGCCGGTATGGGCGACGCCGATCTGGCCGGTGCGGTGGCGTTGGCCCTGGGGATCGGCATTCAAAACTTTCCCGAAGGGCTGGCCGTTTCGGTTCCGTTGCACCGAGAGGGCATGGGGCGGTTCAAGAGCTTCTGGTACGGGCAGCTCTCCGGTGTGGTGGAACCGGTGGCGGGGGTGTCGGGAGCGTTGGTGGTGGGCCTTTCCAGCGCCATCCTTCCCTATGCGTTGGGATTTGCCGCCGGGGCCATGATCTTCGTGGTGGTGGAAGAGGTGATCCCGGAATCCCAGCGAAGCGGCCATGCGGATCTGGCCACCATGGCGTGCCTTGTGGGATTTGTGGTCATGATGATCTTGGATGTGGGGTTGGGATGAAAGGAGGCTGCTCGTGAGGACGACGAGACTGCCCGCCGTTTCCCATGGGAAAGGGGGCCGGACAATGGCCGGTGTGGTCTGGATCTTCTTGTTTTTCGCCCTGTCTTTGCCAGCATGGGCGGCTCCTCACAGCGAGGCCACCCAGGAGTGCCTGGCGTGCCATGTGGAGGCCACGCCCGGAATCGTTTCCGACTGGCAGCGGAGCCGCCATGCGGAAGTAACGCCGGCCGATGCCCTGCAGATGGCACCACTGTATCGGAAGGTGAGTTCACCGAAGATCCCCCAATCCTTGCAAGCCACCAGCGTGGGCTGTGCCGAGTGCCATACCCTGAACCCGCAAACCCATAAGGATACGGTGGAGCACAACGGCTACGACGTTCATGTGGTGGTCACTCCCCGGGATTGTCGGACCTGCCACGTGCAGGAAGTGGATCAATACGGGCAGAACCTCATGGCCCATGCCCATGGGATCCTGATGAAAAACCCCCTTTACGGGAATCTGGTGGAAGCCGTCAACGGAATCCAGGTCCTGGGCTCGCAGGGTCTCCGTATGGCCGAAGTGCCCGCCCATACCAACGACGACTCCTGTCTCAGTTGCCACGGCACCCGGGTGGAGGTGCAAGGGACCGTATCCCGGGAAACGGATCTGGGAGAGATGGACTTTGCGGTCCTCACCGGATGGCCCAACGTGGGCGTGGGGCGATTGAACCCCGACGGCTCCAAGGGCTCGTGCTCTTCGTGCCATGCCCGCCATGCCTTCTCCATGGAGGTGGCACGAAAGCCCAACACCTGTTCCCAGTGCCACAAGGGTCCGGATGTGCCCGCCTACAAGGTGTACCAGGTGAGCAAACACGGAAACATCTACGCCTCCCAGAAGGCAAAATGGAATTTTAGCAGCGTTCCCTGGGTGGTGGGCAAGGATTTCAACGCTCCCACCTGCGCCGCGTGCCATGCGAGCCTTCTGGTGGATGAAGGCGGCAACGTGCTGGCCCAGCGCACGCATCGTATGAACGATCGACTCCCTTGGCGGATCTTCGGCCTCATCTACTCCCACCCCCACCCCAAGGAGCCGGATACCTTCTCCATCCGAAATGGCCAGGGCCTGGCCCTTCCCACCAACCTGGATGGAAGCCCCGTGAGGTCGGCGGTGATCGACGCCCAGGAGCAGACAAAGCGACGGGAAACCCTCCACGGGGTCTGCCTGGGATGCCATTCCGTGAGCTGGGTTCAGGGCCACTGGGCCCGTTTTGAAAAGACACTGGAGGAAAGCAACCGCATGACCCGAACGGCCACGGAGCTCATGCAAAAGGCCTGGGAGCGGGGGCTGGCCCGCGGTCCCCAGGCGAAGCAAAACCCCTTCGACGAGCCCTTTGAAAAGCTCTGGGTGGAGCAGTGGCTCTTTTTCGCCAATTCGGTGCGCTTTTCTTCGGCCATGCTGGGCTCCGACTACAGCGTTTTCGACAACGGCCGTTGGTACCAGTCCAAGGGCTTGCGGGACATGATGAGGCGCCTGGAAATGGGCCGCCCTGGGGCCGTCAATGCCAAGACACGCTGACCCCGCGCCACGGGTGCGGAAAAAGATGGAGGCGAAGTGATGCGACGATGCTTCTTCACGGTGGTTCTGGCGGTGGGGCTGTTGGGCTGTGCCTTGGTGCCTTCCCCCGGTACGGCCCAGGACGGTGGTGTTCCCCAGGTGGGGGACGTCTTCCCGGATCTGATGCTCCCGGCGCCCCAGGCCCCGGCCTTGCGGGAGTATCTGGGGGTGGGGCCGGGGGCGTCTTTTTCCGTCAACCAGGTGGATGCGGATGTGGTGGTGGTGGAAATCTTCAGCATGTATTGCCCCTACTGCCAGCGGGAAGCCCCTGTGGTGAACGAGTTTTATGGGCTCTCGCAGCGCAAGTCCAAGCCGGGAAAGACCGTGAAGATCCTCGGGATCGGCGTGGGAAATTCCCAGTTTGAGGTGGAGGTGTTTCGCAAGAAGTACCAGGTGCCGTTTCCCCTCATTGCCGACGGCGACTACCGGGTTTATCAGCTCCTGGGACAAACCCGCACGCCTCACTTCATCGTCGTGAAGCGATCGGCCGACGGCTCTCGCCGGGTTATCTATTCCCAGGCGGGTTCCTTTGGAGATCCGGAAGCATTTTTCCACAAGCTGGTGGGCGATCGGTAGGAAAGGCCCAATGGGATTGCCCGGGATGCGCTGCCGGGGGCCGGATCCTTATCCCGGGCCGGCGCGGCGGGATCATCGCCTGATGGGAACGCTTTCCGCGCGGTACGCCCCTTGCCGGACGGCAGGGAAACCCTCGATGACGGAACCCGAACCACTGGAAGCAAAGGAACGAACCATGAAGAAAAGATCGCACACCCGTGGGCTTGCTTGCCTGGTCCTGGCGGCGGCCGTCTGCCTCCTGGCCCCCCGGCCGGCATCGGCGGTATCGGAGATGTTCAAGGGCAAGATCTACAACCCCGGGCACTTGAAGCCCATCGATTCCGTTGCGGTGCTCAAGGTGGGGGATCCGGCACCGGATTTCACTCTCCCGTCCATCCAGGGGCCGCGGGTCACCTTGTCGGAATACCGGGGAAAGAAGAACGTGGTGATCTCTTTCGTTCCCGCCGCCTGGACCCCGGTCTGTTCCGACCAGTGGCCGGGCTACAATATCGTTCGGGATCTCTTCGAGGCCCACGACGCCGTGCTCTTGGGCATTACGGTGGACAACCTGCCCACCCTGTACGCCTGGACCCAGGAGATGGGAGGCGTCTGGTTTCCGGTGCTTTCCGACTTCTGGCCTCATGGGCAGGTGGCGACCCGCTACGGCGTACTGCGTTCCGACGGGGTGTCGGAGCGGGCCATCTTCATCATCGATAAGAAGGGGATCGTTCGTTACATCCATGTCCACGACATCAACAAGCGGCCACCCCTGGAAGACATCATCGGGGCGCTCCAACGGATTCAGGGCGGCTCCTAGGACAGGCTTGTAGGACTTGGTACGCGTGGAGCGGCTCGGATGACACGTCCCTGCAACGGGGCGTCTTGCAGGAGCGAAAGGTCCTGCGGCCAGAAGGGACGGCGAATGCAGGAGGTGAAAATGCCATGAAAAAAGTCGCGCTCTTTTCCTTCAACGGCGAAGTGATGTGCTTCGTCCATGTGCTGCTCAATGCCTTGGACATGCAGGCACGGGGATTCCAGGTGACGGTGGTGGTGGAAGGGGCTTCGGTTCAGGTGATTCCGGAACTGGCCCGTGGCGATCATCCCATGCACGATCTTTATGAGCAGGTAAAACAGCAAGGGCTTTTTGCCGGTGTGTGTCGAGGTTGCGCCGCCAAGCTCCAGGTGCTGCAAGCCGTGGAGACGGAAGGTCTGCCCCTGTTGGCGGACATGAGCGGGCACGTGAGCATGGGGCGCTATGTGGAAGAAGGCTGGCAGGTGATCACCTTTTAGCAAGGAGGAAGAGCAAATGGCGAAGAAGCGTTACAAGGTCCGCGGTCAATGTCCCCAGTGTGCATGCGGAGACGTGACCTTTTTGGGTCCCGAAAAGCTCAAAGACAAGTACGTCGGTCCCGAGGATGAGATCGAGATTCTCTGCCCCACCTGCGGTACTAAGCACAAGGCCACGGTGGAGCAGGTGGAGGAGGTGGAAGAATAGCCTGATCAAAAGGAGGGTGGCGTGTCCAAAGCCCTGATCGTCTATGCAACGCGGACCAACCAGACGAAAGGCATCGGCGAACTGGTTGCCGAGGGTCTCCGGATGGCGGGAGTGGATGTCCAGATCATGAGTGTTCAGGAGTTCGACAAGGCGGGAGTGAATCCGGAGGATTTCGATGCCTTGGTCCTGGGTTCCGCCACCTATCATGGGGAGATGATGCAGCCCATGAAGACCTTCCTGTTCAAGTTGGAACGATACAGCCTGGAAGGAAAGGTGGGGGGATCCTTCGGTGCCTTCGGCTGGAGCGGAGAAGCTCCCGGGCGAATCTTCGACACCATGAAGAACATCTACCAGATGAAGATGGTCGGTGGGCCCCTGCGGCTCAAGTCGGCGGCTCTGGGCGGTGGGATCGAGATGGCCCAGGGCTACGGGAAAGAGATCGCCGGAGCCTTGAATGACGCGGCCTAGGGGGCTGCCCGAAAATGGCCTTTCGGGAGCGGGGGCGGGTTCGGAACCCGCCCCCGCGCAGCCTGCCCTTGGCAAGTCTTTCCGGGAAAACGAAGGAGGGCAAAGATGACCACACCTGAGCATTGCCCGGGATTCGAGCAGTTCAAGGACCTTCAGTCCTTTGTTTGCAAGTGTCCCAATTGCGGACAGGAGCAGGAAATCTTTTCCGACGAGTTCAACAAGGAGCACCGGTGTTCCAAGTGCGGAAAGATGATCGATTTCAAGGTCTGTGAAGCCTATGCGGGCGCAAAGACGACCGCACCCAGGTGATTAGGCGAGGGGCTTCGGCCCCTTTTTGCATTTAAGGGGGCGAGGGCCTGGACGGCCGAGACCCGTCCCGGATTTCCATGGAATCGAGGGGGACATGCCCAACCATCTGGCGGGCGAAAAGAGCCCGTACCTTTTGCAGCACGTGAACAACCCCGTGGATTGGTATCCCTGGGGAAAAGAGGCCTTCGCCCGGGCCCGGGAAGAAGACAAGCCGATCTTTTTGAGTATCGGCTATGCCACGTGCCATTGGTGCCATGTGATGGCCCATGAGTCCTTCGAGGATGAGGAAGTGGCTCGGCTTCTCAACGCCCATTTCGTGGCCGTCAAGGTGGATCGGGAAGAGCGCCCCGATATCGACGGCATCTACATGACGGCGTGCCAGGCCATGACGGGGGGAGGCGGCTGGCCCTTATCGGTCTTTCTGACGCCGGAAGGCAAACCCTTCTTTGCCGGTACCTACTTTCCCAAGGCGTCCCGCATGGGGATGCCGGGCTTTGTGGACATCCTTCAGGAGATCGCCCGACTCTGGAAGGAGGAAAGGGACCGGGTTTTGCAAACCGGCCTCAAGATCGCCGAGGCATTGGAAAGGACGGTGGAGACAACGGGCGATGGCCAGCTGACCCACAGGGACTTGCAACGGGCCTATGAGCAGTTGCGGTCGGCCTATGACGAGCGTTGGGGCGGTTTCGGGCCGCCTCCCAAGTTTCCCACGCCCCACAACCTCACCTTCCTCTTGCGCTTCTATGATCGGAGCCAAGAGCGTTCGGCCGTGTCCATGGTGGACGAAACCCTGCAGGCCATGCGGCGGGGTGGCATCTATGATCATCTCGGCTATGGCTTTCACCGGTATTCGGTGGATGAGCGCTGGCTGGTGCCGCACTTCGAAAAGATGCTCTACGACCAGGCCCTCCTGGCCATGGCGTACCTGGAGGCCTACCACGTCACCGGCCGGGATCGCCATGGGCGAACCGCGGAAGAAATCTTCGCCTATGTGCTCCGGGACATGACGGCGCCCCAAGGGGGATTCTATTCCGCCGAGGATGCCGATACGGAGGGCGAAGAAGGGCTTTTCTATACCTGGACCCCGGAAGAGGTCCGGGAGGTTTTGGATGCCGATTTGGCCTCCCTTTTCTGTTACCGCTACGGGGTCACGGTCCAGGGAAACTTTGAAAAGGGACGGTCTATCCTCCACGAGGCGAAGACGCTGGAGGAGTGCGCCGAAAGGTTCTCCTTGAGCCTGCAGGGGGTGGAAGAGCGGCTGGGCGCGGCGCGGAAGGCCCTTTTCGAAAAGCGCCGGGAAAGGGTGCCCCCGCTCAAGGACGACAAGATCCTCACCGCCTGGAACGGGCTGATGGCGGCGGCTCTGGCCAAGGGGGCCTGGATTCTCCACAAGGCGGAATACGCCGAGGCGGCCGCTCGGGCCGTGCGGTTTGTGTGGGATCATCTGCGGGATTCCGGCGGTCGGTTGCAACGCCGGTACCGGGACGGACAGGTGGCCCACCGGGGGTGCCTGGACGACTACGCCTTTCTGGGCTGGGCCCTGCTGGAGCTCTATGAAGCCACCCTGGAGGCGGACTGGCTGGACAAAGCGGTGGAGCTCCATGACGGCCTGTTGGATCTTTTCGGGGATTTCGACCGAGGCGGATTCTTCTTCACGGGCCGGGACGCCGAACAGCTGATCTTTCGAGAAAAGGACCACTACGATGGAGCGACCCCCAGCGGCAATTCCGCGGCGCTCAACAACCTGGTGCGCCTGGCCGGACTCACGGGGGATGCGCGCTGGGAAGAAGCGGCGGACGGTGTGCTTCGTGCCTTTGCCGAAACGGTGGCCCACTATCCCCGGGCCTACACCCACTTTCTGACCGGTTTGGACTGGGCCCTGGGGCCGTCGACGGAGATCGTGCTGGTGGGGGATCGCCAAGACTCCGACCTTCAACACATGATCCGGATCGTCCGCCGGGCCGGCAATCCCCGGCGTGTACTGCTCCTGAAAGAACCACCCCCGCGGGGAGAAACCTTGGAGCGGCTGGTGCCCTTTGTGCGGCCCATGGAGGCCCTTGCCGGGCGGGCCACGGCCTACGTATGTGAAACGCGCCGGTGTTTGCGACCGGTTACCGAGCCCGAAGCACTGAAGCGCCTGCTGGATGGAATGGACAAGGAGAAGAAACGATGAAGTGGAAGGGGTTTCTGATAAGCTGCGTTCTTTTTCTGGCGCTGGTGGGATTGTGGGTGGGGATCGCCCAATCCGGAGGCACATCGGATGCCGTGCACCAGGGGCCCGAAACCCTCATCCTGAACTCGGGGCCCATGTCCCCGTCCCTGGTACCCCACTGGAAGCACCAGGAAGTGGTGGACGGCTGCGCACCGTGCCACGAGCTGTTCCCGCAGCAACGCGGCTCGGTGGATGCCCTCAAGGCGGAAGGGCAACTCAAGAAAAAGCAGGTGATGAATCGCTGTCTGGCCTGCCATAAGCAGAAGACGGAAGCCGGCAACAGGACGGGGCCCGTGCGATGCCGGGACTGCCACCGAAAGGAGCTCAAGGCATCCAAGCCATAAGAGGCTGTCTGAAAAGGTCCAGGTTGTGCCCTTCTTGTGCGGACGGAAGGTTGGGGCTACCCCGCGCGGCCGCGCTACCGGCCAAGCCCTGCGGCAGTAGGGGCGAATCCCGAACCCGCCCCGACAAGGTTCCAAAAGAGCCACAGGGCACATCGGAATTCCAACCTGTTGGAAATCCCCCAAAAGGCGCCATTGTCGCACAGCCGATCTCTCGCCCGAAAAAGGGAAAAACGCAGGGCCTCTTGCAGCCCGGCCCTCCCGGCGCAACAGCCGTGCTCTGCTTTTGGTAGCGGCCTCCGGGCGGCGGTCGGGCCAAAGGATCCGGCGCATCCGGTGGTGCGAAAGCCCGAATCGGCGAAGGAATTGTGCATCTCCGATGGCTTTGACGGTGTTGATTGTTTTCCACAAGCCCTGAATAGAAAGGACAAGACAATGAGCCACAACAAGCCCCTCATCAAGGTCTTCGAATACGCCCTCAACCAGGAGGAAACGGGAAAGCTCTTTTTCCAGACCGCCTTGCAGCGCTTGGGCATGGGCGCGGCGGTCAGCGCCTTCCGGCGGCTGATTGCCGAGGAGGAAAAACACATCGCCTTCATCAATCGAATTCTGGACGAACTGCACCAGGGGCGGGAGGTGGACCCGGGCCAGCTGCAGGACGTGATCCTGGAGCCCACCGACTATTTCGACGAGCGGGCCAAGAAGGAGTTTTTGGAGCAGTGTATCCAAGGGTCCATGGTGCCGGATGTGACTGTCTTCAATACGGCTTGGCTCATCGAAAAGGACCTGAGCGAATTCTACGCCGGGATGGCCGAAAAGGCGGTGGGAAAGACCAAGAGCGCTCTGGAGATGTTGTCCAAGTGGGAAAGGCAGCATGAACTTTTCTTCCGCCAGTTCCGGGACAAGTTGAGCGAGACCTATGCCCAGATGCCGTGGGGAGGTTGATGTGGATAGAACCGGTTTTCGCTACCAGGAGCACACGGCCTACTCCCGGGGACACCTGGGGGGAGGATACCTGGACTGGACGGCCCGGCCCTCTCCGTTCAAAGAGTACCGGAACCTGCCTTCCGTGGACCTGCCCGGGGAGGTGAGCGGAGCCGGAACGGGGTTCTGGGATGTGGTGTCCCAATCGAGCGACCCATCCCGCCGCCCCATGGATCTTACGCGATTGGGGCGGATCCTGCATCTGGCCTATGGGGTCACGGCGCGCAGCGGTCGCGGCCGGGACGCGCACTTTTTTCGGGCAGCGCCTTCGGCTGGGGCGCTCTACCCGTGCGAGATCTACGTGGCGGTTCAGAGCGTGGAAGGTGTCGGGGACGGTCTGTACCACTTCGACCTGGCCCACAACCGGCTCTGTGAGCTCCGTCCCGGGGTCTTTTGGAAAGACGGGAAAGAGTGGGCGGCGGTCTTTTTCATCACCGCGCTCTTCTATCGCAGCGCTTGGAAATACCGGGACCGGGCCTACCGCTACTGCCTTCTGGACACCGGGCACCTGCTGGAAAATGTGGTCCTGGCTGCCGGTGCGGAAGGGATGGGGCCCCGGGTCTTGGACCCCTTCGAGGACGAGCTGGTCAACCGATTTCTCGGGATCGATCCGGAGCGGGAGGTCTGCTTGGCCATGGTGGGCATCCCGTCTTCCCAAGCCGGGGCCGGTTGGGAAAGATCGCCGATCGCGCCCGGCGGTCCCTCTTTCCCGGACGACAGGACGCTGGAACCCGTCCAGCCCGAGGCGTCCCGGATGAGCCCCTCCGACCGGGTGCCGCCGACGATCCTTCAGGTGCACCGGGAAACCCGGGACTGGATCGAAGCGCCGGAAGCCGGCCCCGGCGCGGCTTTCCGAGAGATTTCAGATCAGCCCACGGTGGACGTTCCCAGGCCCGCGCATTGGCCCGATGCACCGGCCTTTGCGCAGGTGCTCTGGCGGCGCCGATCGTACCGGAATTTCGTGGATCGGGGCCTGTCGGCAGAGGCTTTCTCTTTCCTGGTGCACGGCATCGGCTCCGGCCTGGACACCTTTTCGGGCGTTTCCGTCTCGTTTTTGTGTGCGGGGGTGGAAGGGCTGGATCCGGGTTCTTACCTTTGGGACGAGGCGGCGTCCCGGGCCATCTGTCGGAAGGCGGGGGATGCGAGGGACCAGCTGGCCTCCGCGTGTCTGGATCAGCAGTGGCTGCGCCATGCGGCCGTTTTGTGGGGCTTTTCGGCGGATCTTCAGAACTTGGAAAAGAGGCTGGGACCGCGCGCCTACCGCCGGGCCTTGATCCAGGCCGGACGTCTGGGCCAGCGGCTCTATCTGGGTGCCACCGCCTTGGACCTGGGTGCCTGCGGTATCGGGGCCTACTATGACCATGAGGCCCGATACGTTCTGGGCTTACCCGAATTCCATCACCTGATTTATGTGGTGGCCACGGGCCCCGTGAAACGGCTGTGGCATCTTTGAGGCATCCGCAGCGGCCAAAAGCGAGGAATGGGACGAGAGACGGACGGCGGCCTTGGACCGGGATCCCATGTGAACCTGTCGCCCACGGCTCATGATGGATGACGGTGGGACCGGGCGACGCACATACGCACGAGGAGGCTCGCCATGGAACGATTCCAATACTCCATTACGCGGCATCCGGCGGAAAGCTTCCAGGAAGTGGCCTATTACTGTACCGAAGACGGTACCTGCGCCCTGGAAGACGTGCCGGTGGATCAAGTGACGGTTCTGGAAGAGATCCTCAATGAGAGAGGGCGGGCCGGCTGGGAACTGATTCAGGTGGTCTTTGGAAAGAACGGCCTCCTGGCCTTCTGGAAGCGGCCGATCAGCCCATGAGATGGGACTGGGAGCCCCAAGTTCCCGCCCCTACAGCAAGGGAGTTGCCTGGACGTTTTCGGATAGGCCCCTGCGGGCGGCTCAAGAGCTCCCGGGCGTGGCCCGGGCCCTCTCATCCTGCCTGTCCATGGGATGACGAGGGCCCATTTTTGCGGAGCTAACGCCTGGCGGCTACGAAGGGAACGGCAATTTTCCGGCATCTTGAGCCGGAAAATTCTCCCACGGTCTCCCAGGGAGCCATCGGGGTGGCGGGAGGGCAACCCGCCCCTCGAGCGCCATGGATTGGGGACAACGATTTTCATTTCGACCGATGGAGGGATAAGGAAACATGGAAAGCTTCAAGGTCAAAGGCATGTCGTGTGGTCACTGTGTGAAGGCGGTGGAAAAGGCTCTGGGAGAAATCCCGGGTGTGAAGGCTGTTCAGGTGGACCTGGCGTCGGGACAGGTCTCCGTGGAGGCAGCCGGGCCGTTGGACATGGGGATGGTCAAGGAAAAGATTGAAAAGGCGGGATACGAACTTGGCTGATCTTTCAAAGGAAACCCTTCCGATCCAAGGCATGACGTGCGCCGCCTGCGTTCGCCGGGTGGAAAAGGGCCTGGAGGGGCTGGAAGGCGTGCGGTCCGCTTCGGTGAATTTGGCCACGGGGCAGGCCACGGTGGAGTTCGACCCGGCGGTGGTGGATGGGGCTGACCTCCGCCAGGCCGTTCGGGATCTGGGCTACGAGACGCCGGACCCGGCACCGGATTCCGGCACCAGGACCACCCTTCTGTCTGTGGGTGGCATGACGTGCGCGGCCTGCGTTCGCCGGGTGGAAAAGACGTTGCAGGCCCTGGAAGGTGTTCAGGACGTGTCCGTCAATCTGGCCTCCGGAAAAGCGGTGGTCGTCCATCGTGACGGTGTGGTCTCTCTGGACGATTTTCAAAGGGCCTTGGAGGAGGCCGGCTACCAATTTTTGGGCGTGGCCGGGGATCGAACCCGCGAAGATCCCCTGCAGGCGGCCCGCGAAGCGGAACTGACGGATCTGAAGCGCCGGGTCATGGTGGGCGCTGTGCTGAGTGTTTCGGCCATGGTGCTCACCATGGCCCCCGGGCTTGCGGGCCTGCGGGGGCTCGATCCCTTCACCCGTCACCTGCTTCTCATGGTCCTCACCGCTCCGGCCGTTTTCTGGGTGGGGAGCCGTTTCTACCGGGGGGCTTGGAAGGCTCTACGCCAAAAGACATCGGACATGAACACCCTGGTGGCTCTGGGGGCCACATCTGCCTATCTCTATTCAGCCGCAGCCACCTTGGTGCCTTCCTTCTTTGCTTCCCCGGGAACGGCTCCGCACGTCTATTTCGACGGGGCGGCCATGATCGTCACCCTGGTGCTGCTGGGGCGTTTTCTGGAAGCGCGGGCCCGGGGAAAGACTTCCCAGGCCATTGCACGGCTCATGGACCTTCGACCCGCCACGGCCCGAGTGGTGCGGGACGGTGGGGAGCTGGAACTCCCCGTGGAAGCGGTGGTGCCGGGCGATGAGGTGGTGGTGCGCCCGGGAGAACGGATTCCCGTGGACGGGGAGGTGATGGAGGGGCAAACCAGCGTGGATGAGTCCATGCTGACGGGGGAAAGCATGCCGGTGGACAAGTCGGCGGGCGACACGGTGCATGCCGGCACGGTCAACGGTTTTGGCGCCCTCCGCATCAAAACCCTTCGGGTGGGCACCGACACGTCCTTGGCTCGGATCATCCGGCTGGTGGAAGAAGCCCAGGGATCCAAGGCCCCCATCCAACGGCTGGCCGACCGGGTGGCTTCGGTGTTTGTGCCCATTGTGTGCGGGATTGCGGTGGTGACCTTCGGGGTCCGGGCCTTTCTGGTTCCTGGAGCCGATTTGGGCACGGCGGTCCTCAATTTCGTCTCCGTTCTCATCATCGCCTGCCCGTGTGCCATGGGCTTGGCCACGCCCACGGCGGTCATGGTGGGAACGGGCTTGGGGGCCGAAAGCGGTGTCCTCATCAAAAGCGGTGAAAGCCTGGAAAGGGCCCATAAGCTGGATACGGTGCTCTTCGACAAGACCGGCACCCTGACCCGCGGACAGCCTCGGGTGACGGATGTGCTACCCGCGGAAGGCGTGACCCAGGAAGAGCTTTTGCGGGTGGCCGGATCGTTGGAGTCCGCTTCGGAACATCCGCTGGGACGCGCCGTGGTGGAACGGGCCCAAGCCTTGCCGGTGCAGCTGGATCCCGTGGCGGACTTTCTGGCCCTCTCGGGGCTGGGGGCCCAGGGCCTTGTGGCCGGAACCCCCGTGGTGGTGGGCAATCGCCGGCTGCTTTCCCAACGGGGTGTGGATCTTTCCGCCTGGGAAGCTTCCGCCCAAGCCCTTCTGGACCAAGGAAAGACGGTGGTCCATGTGATGGCCGGGGACCGGGTGTTGGGAATGATCGCCCTTCGCGATGAACCCCGACCGGGAGCGGCCCAGGTGGTCAGGGCGCTCAAGGAGATGGGACTTCGCCTGGGCATGATCACCGGGGACAACCGGGTCACCGCCCAGGCCATCGCCCGCCTGGTGGGCGTGGACCAGGTGCACGCGGAAGTCCTTCCGGAACGAAAGGCGGAGGTGGTCCGCAGCGAACAGCAGGCCGGTCACACGGTGGCCATGGTGGGCGACGGCATCAACGACGCCCCCGCCCTGGCCGCGGCCGACATCGGCATGGCCATGGGGCAAGGAAGCGACGTGGCGCTGGAGGCGGGCCACATCGCCCTGATGCGAAACGATCTGGGCCTGGTTGTCCAGGCCATGCGGCTTTCCAGACTCACCGTCCGGGTCATCCGACAGAATCTTTTTTGGGCCTTTTTCTACAATTCCGCGGGCATTCCCGTGGCGGCCGGGGTTCTTTATCCCTTTTTCGGCGTTCTGCTCAATCCCATGTTCGCTGCCGCGGCCATGGCCATGAGTTCCGTTTCCGTGGTGACCAACGCACTGAGGCTCAGAAGACTGTGGGCAAAAGAGCGGCGGAAGATTGCATTCCCGCCAGAATGAATTATAGTGTGGGGGAATACATGTTAACAGCTATCTCAAGGAGGAATCGGTATGGATCGTTACGTGTGTCAGATCTGCGGCTATGTGTATGACCCGGAAAAGGGTGATCCGGACAACGGCGTGGCCCCCGGTACGGCCTTTGACCAGCTCCCCGATGATTGGACCTGCCCTGTGTGCGGCGCCGGCAAGAGCGACTTCGAAAAGGAATAGCGGCGGTGCTCTGTGAAAGGTGAGGAGACGTCTTCATGATCTTTGGATTCAATGCGGCGGAAGTCTTTCAGATCGCCATCGAAATCGAGGAGAACGGGAAGTCTTTTTACGAGAAGGCCCAGGCCAAGATCGACGACGCCGAGGTGAAGGCCATCTTCCAGGACCTGGCCCAGCAGGAAATGGAGCACAAGCGGCGGTTCCAGGAGCTGAAGAATCAGTTGCCGCAGGATGCCGCGGGTTCCACGGTCTTCGATCCTCAAAACGAGATGGCCGGCTACCTGAAGATGATGGCCGACAACCACGTCTTTCGATCCAGCCAGGACGTGGACGCCAAGGTTGCCAAGGTCGCCGATGCGGTGGACGCCCTCAAGATGGCCATGGAGTTTGAAAAGGATTCGGTCCTCTTTTTCCTGAGCATGCAGGACGCCACGGAAGAGGAAAAGGGCCGCGATCTCATCAATCTGCTGGTCAAGGAGGAACAGGCCCACCTGCGGCGTCTGGCCTTGCAGCTCAAGAAACTGACCCAGTAGGGCTGGTCCAAGAGACCCCTAACCAGGCCGGATCTTTTTGGAAGATCCGGCTTTTTTGTCTTCCCGGTCGGGGGGAGGCCGGGGATCGGGTCGGGACTCCGGGAAAGGAGATTTGGGGCCATGAGATATCCCGTGGTGGACCTGGGTGAATGCGTGGATTGTGACGGCTGTGTGGAGGTGTGTCCGGAGGTTTTTGGGCGAAGTGATGCCGGCTACATCCAAGTGGCGGACCTGAAGTCCTACCCGGAAACGTGCGTGGACGAGGCGATCATGATGTGCCCCGCCGACTGCATCGCCTGGGAGGAAAGAGAGGAGGCTCCATGAACGGCTCGACGGGAGGGATTGGCCGCAGAAAAAGGCAGGTGGCCGAAAGGCTCCGGGATCCGCGCTTTGGGGATCACCTGGACCAGTGGGCGCACGAGGATGCCAGGAAGATGATCAACCCGCTCATCTCCTTTTTCTGTTCCACCGACGAGACCATGCGCTGGCATGCCGTGAGCGCCGCCGGGGTGCTTCTGGCCTCCCTGGCGCAAAAGGATGCGGAGTCGGCCCGGGTGGTCATCCGCCGCTTCTTGTGGAGCCTGAACGACGAGTCGGGCGGCATCGGCTGGGGTGTTCCGGAAGCCATGGGGGAGGCCCTGGCGCGCAGTGCGCTTCTGGCCCGGGAGTACGGAAGGATCCTGCTTTCCTTCATCAAGGAAGATGAAAACTACCTGGAACATCTTCCCTTGCAGCAGGGGGCCTTGTGGGCCGTGGCCCGTTTCGCCCAAGTTCGTTCGGACCTGGCGGCCCAGGCCCTTCCCGACGTGCGCCGCCACCTGAACAATCCAGATCCCCACTTCAGGGCCCTCGCCCTTTGGATCCTCACTGCCTGGGGTGGCCAAGAGGACCTTCCCGCCGTGCAATCCCTCCAAGACGACGTGGCCCCGGTGCGCTTGTACCGGAACGAAGAGTTCCACGAGACCACCGTGGGCGCCCTGGCCCATGAAGCCGCCCGGTGCATCCGAAGGTGCCTGAACGATTCCTGATCCGGGCCCCCGGTCTCCCCCCGCGGGGCGCCCGAATCGGACCCATCCCCAACCCAACAGGGGGCCAAACCCGCTCTTTTTCCATGGAATTCCTAGGAGGCTGCCCGACAGCGTCCTTGCGACCTCTAGATGGATTTCTAACCAGTTGAGATTCCACTGTGCCATGGGGTGCTTTGGGGGTTTTCAGGCAGCCTGGTGGGGGCGGGTTCGCAACCCGCCTCGGGTGCGGCACGGCCAGGCCGAAAGCACGGGCCAGCCGGGCAGCCCCAGGCTTCCGTCCGCACAAAAGGGGGGCAGTCTGGCCGTTTTCCGGCGAGCTTTCCTCGGGGCCCGGCTTTTATTTCTTCCTCCGACCGCTTTCGGCACAAAAAGTGCTCAAGTAGAATGCGGCTCGATCCGTTTTTCCGGAAAAAGAGGTGGTGAAGTGATGGTGCCCAATTCCTACGTCCTCTTTCGCATGGGGGAGCGTCTATGCGCCGTGGACCTTGAGGCGACGGAAAGGCTCATTCGGGCGGCCGCCCCCACCCCCATCCCCGAAAGCCCGGCGCACCTGCTGGGGGTACTCAATCTGGAAGGGATCCTGATCCCCGTGCTGGATCTCCGGGAATACGTGGGGTGTGCCACACGGCCGCTGGATCCCGACGACCGCCTCCTGGTCCTGGAAAGTGGAGGAAAACACACGGCCCTGGTGGTGGAAGATGTGTTGGGCGTTCAGGAGATTTCGACCGAAGACGAAGCGTTCCGGGATTCCCTGACACAGGGGACCCGGAACGTGGTTCGTGGTGTGGGGAAATTTGACGGAGAGCCTGTCTTGATTCTTGACGCTCGGGCGGTGGCTTCCGTCCTGGCAGGACCGGATCGGGCATCCGGACAGGCCGGAGAGAACAAGGACCATGGGAATTAAAGGAGATTGGAAGGTTTCCGATCCCCTTGCGGAAGGCCTTTCCCACGAGGCCCGGGAGGTGTCCGCCCGGGTTCGCTCCTATGCGCGCAGCCGGCTGGGCTTGCAGATCCCCGACAGCAAGGTTCGCGACGTTCTCCTGCGTTTGACCATGGCCGCCCGGGATGCGGGCTTTCGGGATGCGGTCTCCTACGCCGGCCACCTCTTTTCTTCGGACGGATCGGAAGAGCGGGACAAGGTCCTGGCATCCGTTCTGACCGTTGGCGAGACCTACTTTTTCCGGGATCGGCCGCTGCTGGAAGTCCTGGAGACGACCGTGCTGCCCGAGATCATCGCCCGGAGGCGAAAGGAGACCGATCCGGTGCTGCGGTTGTGGAGCGCGGGGTGCAGCACGGGGGAAGAGCCCTACACGCTGGCCATGATCGCCCATCGATTCTTGGCTTCTCATCCCGATTGGGACTTTTCCGTGCTGGCCACGGACGTGAACGACCTGGCTCTGGCAAGGGCCCGCCTGGGTCGATACCGCCCCTGGTCCTTTCGAAGTCCCGTGCCTGCCCCCTACGAAAAGTACCTGCGCAGAGAAAACGGCCGACGCCGGATTGGCCCGGAGCTACGCCGCAAGGTGGTCTTCAGGCGCCTGAATCTGGCCCAGGACGACTATCCCTCACCGGAAACGCAAAACATGGATCTTATCTTCTGCCGCAATGTGCTCATGTACTTCGATCCGGCCGTGCGCACCGCCGTGCTGGATCGTCTCCACCGGTGCCTGGCGGACGGCGGATACCTGGTGACGGCGGCGGCGGAGTTGACCTACGTGGATAAGACTTGCTGGGAGCGCATCCAGTTTCCCAGGGCGGTGCTCTTCCGAAAGAAGTGGGAAAAAGACCCGGCAACGGCCTCCGGATCCTCCTTGGGGGCCCGAGCCTCCGGGCTTCTTTCGCGTACACCCCTCAGCAGCAATGAGGTCCGGGTGCCGTGGGTGCTGAAGTGGAAAGAATCGTCCCCTGGAAAGGCAACCGATCAACCGGAAAAGCGGCCCTGGAATCTTTCTGTGCGCTCATTGGGGACGAATGCCAAGAGACACGAACCCGCATCACACGCGCCCGCAGGATGTCCCAAGACGCCGGGGATCCCGGTTTCCCGCTCTCCCATGGAACCGGCGGGGGGTTTTCCCGGTGACCAAGGGAATGGGGAGGAGCCGGTTTCCGAACGCCCACGGGAGAGCCTGTCTGAAGAGGATCTGCAGGCCGTGATGAGCCGGGGGGAACTGGACATGGCCCTGGAGCGGGTGTCTTCCGCCTTGGAAGACGGGCGGATACCGGACGAGGTGCTTCGTCGCATGGTGCGAACTTTGGTCCAGGGCCTGAGCAATGCCGGGAGGCGTGACGATGCCCTGGCGCTCTTGGCGCGCGTGGGGGAGCAGCGCAAGCTGGATCCGGCCTACCCCATGCTGAAGGCCTCGATCTGTTGTGAAGCCGGGGACCGGGAGGGCGCGATCACCGCATATCGGCAGGCGCTCTACCTGGATGCCTCGCTGGTGCCGGCCCTCCTGGGGCTGGGTACGCTCTATCAGACGGCGGGAAACGTGGAGAAAGCGCGGCGCTGCTGGGTGAAGGCCTTGAAAATCCTGGAAGCGCGCGATCCGGAAGAAGAGGTGCCCGACGGGGAAGGGCTCTCCGTGGCCCAGGCCCGGGCCCTGTTCCAGCGCCTGCTGGAAGGCGGGGAGACGGCAAGGCCCGGAGCGCGTTTGCCCCGCTGAGACCCCGTAAGGGTCCCGCCTGCGCATCCGCCGTTGCCTTCGCTTCGGCCTTGTCAGGGCGGCGATAAAGGGAAAGGGTGGGTTTCCGATGGCTCGAGGGTGCTTGAAGGGATGAACGGTCCATGGAACACGCAAAGCTTGCCATCCTGAGAGAACGGGCCAAGGCCCTGGCTGGAACCAAGAAGGGGGCGGCGAAGGAGGGCGACGACTTTCTCGTCTTTTCCGTGGCCGGGGAACGGTTCGGCCTGAGAGCCGGATTCGTACGGGAAGTGGTCCGCGTGGAGGGGATGACGCGGCTTCCGGGAGTTCCGTCCCACGTGCTCGGTGTTGTGAACGTTCGCGGAGAAATCATTCCGGTGGCGGATCTGATGGGACTGCTGGGAACCGGTGCCACCCCGCCCGAATCGGTGGACCGGGTGCTCATCTTGGCAGGCGGGGACGTGGTGCTCGGCCTGGCGGTGGACGAAGTGGAGGGGATGCATCGAATCGATGGCCGGAAGCTGCAGCCCGCCCCCTCTTCCCTGGGCGAATCCACGCCACCGGCCGTGGTGGGCCTGACGCCGGACCGGATCCTGGTCGTGGACGCAAGGGAGCTTCTAAGCGGGTCGTCTCCAGCGGCCTCTTGATCCATGCAGGCAGGGGAGGAAGGTATGATCTTGGGAAGACTTCGAAAAAGTCTCACATGGCGGCTGGCGGTATCCTTCGGGGGTCTGGTCACGGCGGCCCTGGTCCTTTCGGGGGCCGTCAACTGGATGTTCACGAAACAAGATGTCCGGGAGGATGCCTTCAGGGGCCTGTCGGTGGTGAGCGACTTCCATGCGGAGCTCTTGGAGAGCTATCTCAGGGGGCGTCTTCAGTCTTTGCGCATGCTGGCCGAATCCCAGGAGGTGCAAGACATCCTGGGCTGGGCCGCGGGCCGAGCGGGGTTGAACAGGGCAGGAGGGGAGCAGAATACCCGGAGCAGTTATGGCGTCCTGGGCACCAAGGCCCATGAGCGGCTCCTTTCCAAGGCCTCCCAGTTGGATCTGGCGGATCTTTTCCTGCTGGCTCCGGAGGATCCCGTGCCCGTCTATTCGGTCCGTTCCGGACTCCAGTCGGTTCCGGAACTGAACGAGAAGACCGCCAAGGCGATGGCATCCCTTCGAACGCAAGTGCTCCAAGATCACCGCGTGGCCTGGGGAAAACCAATGCCGTACGGACCCGATGGGAGTCTATGCCTCCCCTTGGCCCTTCCCATCAAGGCGGTGGCGGGAGACCGGCCCGCGGGCGTGGTGCTGGCGGTGCTCGGGACCCATACCCTGGACCGCATCCTGGATCGGGAGACCCAGCTCGCGGCCACAGTGCACTCGGCCCTGGTGGATGCCAAGGGACGGTTTGCGGGAATCGGCGAAAAAGAGGTCTCCCGAGGTTTGAACCCGCAGCTCGTGTCGGAAGCCCTTGCCGATGGGAGCCGCGTGCGGGAGCGGACCGAAGCCGCGGGAGGTTCCGTGCTCAGGATGGCAACCCCCCTGGGGCTTTCCAAGACGCTGGGTTTCCCCTTCGACTGGATTTTGATAACGCAGATGAATGAGGCGGAGGCCCTGGCTCCCATGCGCGCCCTGGCGTTCCGGTTCGGGGGATTCGGGATTCTTCTGGCATTGGGTGCCTGTGTCGTCGGGGTCTTTCTGTCGCGATCCCTGGTGGGTCCCCTTCGGAGTCTGGAGACAGCGGTCCGGGAAGTGGGCCGTGGTAATCTCAACGTGTCCATTGACGCCTCGACGCGACAAGACGAGGTGGGAGGGCTCATCAACAGCTTCCATGCCATGGTGCAGTCGCTCCGGGACCAGACTCGCGAGATCCTGGAAGGGGTCAACGCCCTGGCGGCTTCCATGAGCGAAATCTCCGCCACGGCGGCTCAACTGGCGGCCAGCTCCACAGAGACGGCCACGGCCGTGAGTGAGATCAGCAGCACGGCGGAAGAGGTGCGCCAGACGGCCCAAGTCGCTCAGCAAAAGGCCGACGGCGTGTCCCAGGACGCCTCCCGCATGACCCAGACATCCGAGGAAGGGCGCTTCGTCACCCGCGAAGCGATCCAAGGGCTTCAGCGCATTCAGAAGGAAATGGATTTCGTGGCGGAAAACGTGATGCGCCTGAGCGAACAGGGCCAGAACATCGAAGACATCATCGGCACGGTGCGAGACCTGGCGGATCAGATCAATCTGCTGTCCGTCAATGCGGCCATTGAAGCGGCCAAGGCCGGGGAACATGGGAAGGGCTTTGCCGTGGTGGCCCACGAAATGCGGTCCCTGGCGGATCAGTCCAAGGAGGCCACAGAGCAGATCAAGCAGATCCTGTCCGAGGTGCAAAAGATCACCAGCAGTGCGGTCCTGGCCATGGAACGGGGCGCCAAGGCCGTGAAGGCCGGCCTGGAACAGGGGGAGAAGGCCGGCGAGGCCGTGGAGCGCCTGGCGGCGACGGTGGAAGCCTCGGCGGATTCGGCTCTTCAGATTGCAGCGTCCAGCCATGAACAGCTGGTGGGCGTGGAGCAGCTGGTGCAGGCGATTCAAAACATTGACGAGGCCACGGGACAAAACACGGAAGGGGCACGGCAGCTGGAGATGTCCGTTCGGGATCTGGAAAGGCTCAGTCAAAGCCTCAAGAACGCGGCGGCCCGCTTTCAGGTTTAGGAGCTTGTCCGGGAACGCCCCGTGCTTGCTCCCTGTGGGCTTGTGCTGCCGGCCTGGCCAGGCCGCCGTAGGGGCGGGTTCTGAACCCGCCCCTACGCCAAAAGAGCCACGGGGCACAGGGGAATTTCAACCAGTTGGAAAACTCCCGAAAGGGCTGAAAGGCCATTGTCGGACGGGCTCCAAGGCACCATTCAAGATCGGGAGTGGGTGGTTTCCATGCCGGACGCAAGAGGACGCACTCCATGAATGAAGAAGAACTCTTGAGGCGACTCCGCCAGGCGTTTCAGGTTGAAGCCCGGGAGCGGATGGATTCGCTGGCCGCCAAGCTGGCGGACATGGAAAGGGGACTGGAGGGCGAAGAAGCGGACCAGGCCCTGGAAGTGGCCTACCGGGAGATGCACAGCCTGAAGGGAGCGTCCCGGGCCGTAGGGCTTGCGGATATCGAGGCGGTCTGCCAGAGTGCCGAAGGTCTCCTGGCCGCTCTCAAGCGAAAGGAGATCCAGCCCGTTGCTCCCGTCATCGATGCGCTCTACCAGGCCTTGTCCGCCGTGGAGGATCGCTTGGAGGGGCGCGAGGAAGCGGGTCCGGACACGTCCACCGTGTGTCGGCGCCTGGAAGATGCCTTGAAGGCGGCGAAGAAGACAACGGAAGCGCCGCCCCCTGAAAAGACCCCCACCACCGAAGCCTCCGGCCGGCCGGAAGGGTCCCCGGCGCCCTCCGCCGAGCCGGATCCCATCTCCTCGGAGCCTGCTTCGGTTGCCGTTTCCCCGTCCAAAAGGGCAGAAGGCGCGCCCGACGCGCCCCGCCGTGAGGCCCGAACCGTGCGGGTGGATGTGGATCGCCTGGACCTTTTTCTCCATCGGGCCGAGGAGTTCATTTCCACCAGGCTGGAAATGGAAAGGCACCTGAGGGACCTCAAGCGGCTTCTGGGCCGGCTGGAACACATGAACAAGCGATGTTCCTTCGCCACCAAGGAGCTTCGATGGCTTCGGGAAGCGGCTGAGGCCGCGGGCGGTGAATCGGACGGTTCGACCCCGTCGGAAGTGCGGGACTTGCTGGAATTTGTGGAAACAAGCCGGCAGAGCCTCCTGGAGGCCTATTCACAGGCCCGCAACGTGCTCCAGCATGCGGAGGGGATGCACCATCGCATGGGGCAGTTGGTGGACGACCTCATGGAGGGGGCCAAGGAAGTGCTGCTGCAGCCTGTTTCCATCCTCTTTTCAGGCCTTTCCCGCATGGTCCACGAGCTTTCCCGGCACCTGGGCAAAGAGGCGCGCTTGGAGACGGAAGGCGAGGATGTGGAACTGGACCGCCGCATCCTGGAAGAACTGAAGGATCCGCTGGTGCACCTGATCCGCAACGCCGTGGACCATGGCCTGGAGGAGCCCGCCGCAAGACAGGCGGCGGGGAAGAACCCGGTGGGTGTGGTGCGGCTCCGCGTGGTCCGTCGAGACGCGGGAACGGCCATTTTGTATGTGGAAGACGACGGCCGCGGGGTGCCTTTGGACCAGGTGAAAGGCCAGGCGGTGACGCGGGGATTCCTTTCCCGGGCGGAAGCGGACGCGCTCAGCGATGAGGAGGCGTTGCAGCTGATCTTTCGCTCCGATCTTTCCACAAGCCCGCTGGTGACGGACCTTTCCGGGCGCGGCCTGGGCATGGCCATCGTCAAGGACAAGGTGGACAACCTGGGTGGAAAGATCCGGGTAACCAGCGAGGCGGGGCGCGGAACCCGCTTCGAATTGCAGCTTCCGATCTCCCTGGCCACCTTTCGGGGAGTCCTGGTGGAGGAAGCCGGAAGGTTTTTCATCCTGCCCACTCTGTGTGTGGAGGCCGTGGTGCGGCCTGGAAAAGAGGACGTTCGAAGGGCGGAAGGCACCTGGACCATCAGCCATCAGGGAGCCGTGGTGCCCTTGCACCGCCTGGCGGACGTCCTGGGCTTGGGTCCGTCGGGGAATGGATCCGATTCGCAAGAAGGATGCTCAAACGTCGTGATTGTGCAGGCGGGCGGCAAGCGTCGCGCCCTTCAAGTGGACGCGATTTTGGGCGAAAGCGAGATGGTCCTCAAACCCCTGGGGACCTATCTGGGAAGGGTGCACAACCTGTGGGGCGCCACGGTGCTGGGCGACGGACGCGTGGTGCCCGTGCTCAACCCGTTGGATCTGGTTCGCCAGCCCGAATCGAGGGGTTCCGTGGATGCGCGAAAAGACGCGGCGGGAGGCGACACGGGCCGACAATGGAACGTGTTGGTGGCAGAGGATTCCGTCACCTCCCGCACCCTCCTCCAGAATATCCTCACGGCGGCGGGCTATCGGGTGAAAACCGCCGTGGACGGAATGGACGCCTATACCCAGCTGTGCGAGGAGCCGTTCGATCTGGTGGTTTCCGACGTGGAGATGCCCCGGTTGGACGGCTTCGAGCTCACGGCCAAAATCCGCGCCAACGACAAGCTGAAGGACATCCCCATCGTGCTGGTCACCAGCCTGGATTCCCGGGAAGATCGGGAAAGGGGCATGGAGGTGGGCGCGGATGCTTATATCGTCAAGGGGTCTTTCGATCAGAGCCACCTGCTGGAGGTGATGGACCGACTGCTCTGAGCCTGTTGCCTCTCAGGCCAGTCCCAAACCGTTCGTCCGAATGAGAACGAATCCACCTGTTGGTCCTCGGGCACTCTTGCAGGACCACTTTGACTGGGGTGGAGATGTTCAGTGAAGGCGAGCCGGGAGAAAGAAATCGTGGATCGAAAGCTCAGAATCCTCATTGTGGATGATTCCCCCACGTGCCGGGAGTACCTCAAGTACCTCTTCGAAAAAGACGGTGGATTCCAGGTGGTGGGAACGGCGCGGGACGGCCTGGAAGCGGTGTCCCTGGCGCTGGCGCTCCGGCCGGATGTGATCACCATGGATGTGCTCATGCCCAGACTGGATGGGATTCAAGCGAGTCGCCGGATCCTGGAAAAGGCCCCGATTCGCATCGTGATCATCAGCGACGTGTGGAACACCGAAGAGGTGCGGCAAACGTTTGCCGCCATGGAGATGGGGGTCCTGGCCAGCGTCCAAAAACCTCCAGGACCGGCAAGCCCGGGGAACGAAGCCGCGGCCCGCCAACTGGTGCGAACGGTCAAGCTGCTGGCGGAAATCCCCGTGGTGCATCGTTGGAAGGGGCGGGAAAGGGCCCCTGCTGCGATGGCATCTCCTCGGCCTGTGTCCGCAGCAGAAAATGTTTCCCGCCGCTTGGTGGTGGTGGGCGCGTCCACCGGGGGGCCTCCGGTGCTCAAGACCATCCTTTCCCGCCTCCCGGCGAACTATCCCTTGCCCCTCCTGGTGGTTCAGCATATCAGCCCGGGCTTCTTGCCGGGCATGATCCAATGGCTCCAGAAGGTCTGTGCCCTGCGCCTTCGGATCGCCACCCATGGGGAACGGCTGGAGCCCGGCACGGTCTATTTCGCCCCCGACGGCACGCACATGGTGTTGGGCGATGCCGGCGAGGTGGCCTTGTACGATGGGCCGCCGGAACACGGGGTCCGTCCCTCCGTTTCCGCCCTTTTTCGTTCGGTGGCCAACCTCTGCAGCCGGGACGCCGTGGCGGTTCTGCTCACCGGCATGGGCCGGGACGGGGCGCAGGAACTCAAGACGCTGCATGACAAGGGGGCTCTCACGGTGGCGCAGGACGAGGCGTCGTGCGTGGTTTTCGGCATGCCGGGCGAGGCTGTGCGCTTGGGGGCGGCTCAACACGTGCTGGACCCGGAAGGGATCACGGATCTGCTCCTGAAGGTGGTCTCAGACAGCCGGTAGGGTCGCTGCGCATAAACTTCAGCCCGGAAGGAACAAGGACTTCCTCTGGGCTGAAGTGCCACGCATCGCAAGATGATCAAGGAATGGAGAAAAGAGATGGCCGTGGAAAAGAATTCGCAAGCAACGGGAGGTCAGAAGGAAACCATCCTGGTGGTGGAAGACAGCCTCACCCAGGCCCTTCGCCTTCAAAGTCTCCTGGAAGAAAACGGGTACCGGACCGTGCTGGCGCAAAACGGCCGGGAGGGCCTGGAGTGCGCGCTCAAAGAGCCGCCCGCTTTGATCCTCAGCGATATCGTTATGCCGGAAATGGACGGCTACGAATTGTGCCGTAGGATCAAGGAAGAGGAACGAACACACCACGTCCCCGTCGTACTGATCACCCAGTTGTCGGAACCGGAGGACATCCTCAAGGGATTGGAATGCGGGGCCGACAATTTCATTCCCAAGCCGTACGATGAAAAGTCCCTGCTCTCCCGCATCCATTACATCCTCATCAACCGGGAACTGCGCAAGGGGGCTCATACGGACGTGGGCCTGGAGGTCTATTTCGCCAACCGAAAACACTTCATCAATTCGGACAAGTTCCAGATTCTGGATCTGCTCTTTTCCACCTACGAAAGCGTTCTACAAAAGACACGAGAACTGGAACGGGTGAACCGGGAGCTTCAAGAGGCCCTGGACACCATCAAGACCTTGGAGGGCATTCTGCCCATCTGCTCGTCCTGCAAAAAGATCCGAGACGGCGAGGGGCATTGGCAATCGCTGGAGCGCTACATCAGCCAGCGATCCAAGGCGAAGTTCAGCCACGGCATCTGCCCGGAGTGCGCCCGAAAGCTCTATCCGGACATCTTCGATACGTGAGACTCCCTGCCACCTTTCCGGGGGACGTCAGAGTCCGGGACGGCGTTTCCAGGGGCGGGCGGAAGGTCGGGGCCAGCCGACGTGCCCGTCCTGTCGGCCTGGCCTTGCCCGGTGCGGGTCGGTTCCGAACCCGCCCCCACAGGGCTTTCTGAGAATTCAAAAAGCACCACAGGGCCCCGTGGCATTTCATGGGGTCAGAAAGCCCCAAAGGGCGGCGAGGCCCCTGTCAGAAAGCCAACTCAAGAGTCATTGGAAAGGTCTTGGCGATGGAAGAAGGCTTCCCGCTGCTCATTGTGGAGGACAGCCCCACCCAGGCCCTGAGGCTCCAAACTGTTTTGGAATCCTTGGGCTACCAGGTGGCTGTGGCCGACAACGGACGGGCGGCTCTGGAAGAAGTGCTCCGTGAGTTCCGCCCCTTGGTCATCACGGACTGGGTGATGCCGGAAATGGACGGCCTGGATTTTTGCCAGGCGATCCGGAAACTGGACCTTCCCGGCTACGTCTACGTCATTCTCCTCACGGCCCGGGACGCCCTGGACGATGTGGTGGCGGGCTTGGAGGCGGGGGCCGACGACTATCTCACCAAGCCGGTGCATCCGGCGGAGCTGGCCGCGCGTCTGAAAACAGCCCGGCGCATCCTGAACCTGGAAGCGGCCCTGAGAAAGCGAAACGAAGAGATCCAAAAGCTCTCCATCACGGATCCCCTCACCACGCTCTTCAACCGCCGGTATTTCAACGAGGAGCTTCCCAAGGCTCTGAGCGCCTCGGCTCGCACCGGGCGGCCCCTGGCCGTCCTCATGGCGGACATCGATCACTTCAAGAAGGTGAACGACACCCATGGCCACCAGGTGGGAGACCAAACCCTGAGGGCCTTCGGCCGCCTCCTGAAGGAGGGACTCCGCAAAGGAGTGGACTGGGCGGCCCGGTACGGCGGGGAGGAGTTTGCCGTGGTCCTTGGCGAGACGGATCTGGATGGGGCGGTCTCGGCGGCAGAGCGGCTGCGCCTGCTCACCTCCGGACTGACCCTGGAAGCTCCCACGGGACCGTTCCGGGTGACGGCCAGCTTCGGGGTGGCGTGTGCCGATCCCCGAAGGGGGGACGTCCCGTCCATGGAAAAGCTGGTGGCGGCCGCCGATCGGGCCCTCTACACCGCCAAGGAAACGGGCCGAAACCGCGTGGAAGCGGCCCATGACAGCCCGTGATCGCCGAGCGGGCACTCCTCTTGTGAGGTGGGCCCTCGGCCCGCACGCCGCTTCCCTCCATGGTCACCTGCTGCGCCCCACGGATCAGGGTCTGCGGATGACGGGTCACCGTGCTATGCGGGAAGGCCACGTTTTCCCGCCTTGTCCCTACCTTTCCTTTCGCCCCAAGATGGCGTTGGTGATGAATTGAATCCTGTCCTCCACGAAGCGCTCCCGGGCCGGGTCCCCCTGGGCGTCGTCCAGGGAGAATTCGCGGCTGGTGGGGCTGTGAATGGAAAGCAACTCCAGTCCCGTGTCCAGGGCGTTTCGCACCCAAAGACGCCAGGCCTTCAAAGCCTCCTCGCTGCCCTCCTCCAGGTCCTTCAAGGTGATGGTTTGACGATGGCCGTAAAGGGCCAGATCCTCGTTGACGGCCGCCACCAGATCCTCATCCAGGGTGGGGCGCCGTTCAGGAATGGACCGGGCCACCACCTCCACGTAAACCATGAAGGGATCCCCCGATGCCTTTTCCGGCCGGCAGACAAGGCACCGGTCCCGGTCGTGGGGCACGGCGGCGTTTTCCGCAAATCGGTTTTCCCGGGCGATCCGCTGGAAGTGGTCCATTGTTTCCTGCAATAAGGGCGTGGTCTTCTCTTTCATGGCAATCGTTCCTCATGTTTTTGCGATCCGTCGCCGCGGAACTTGCACGCGGCCTTCTTCCTGATGTAATCACCGAAATGGTGCATCAGCATAAGATACCGGTGAAAGAGGTGAAAAGTGCTTTCTTCGGCCGTGTCCCAAACCATGGCGTCGGAAGGGCCGGGCTATTTGCGGTTGCATCGCCGGGGGGAATTGGCCCGGCGGGCGGCGGTCTTCCGGGAGATGCTGAAATCCTGCGAGCTGTGTCCTCGCCGCTGCCGCGTGAACCGATGGTCGGGAAAGACCGGGTTCTGCCGCGTCGATGCCCGCCTCAAGGTGGCCGCCGTGAGCGTTCATCCCTGGGAAGAGCCTCCGCTGGCCGGGACGGGAGGGTCCGGGACCGTCTTCTTTTCCGGCTGCACCCTTTCGTGCGTCTATTGCCAAAACTATCCCATCAGTCAGATGGGGGTGGGGCGGTTTCTGACCGCGGAGGAGCTGGCGGACAAGATGCTTCGCCTCCAGCGTCGCGGCGTCCACAACATCAACCTGGTGACGGGAACCCACCAGATCCCCCAGTTTCTGGACGCGTTGTGCATCGCCGCGGAGAATGGTCTGAGAGTTCCCATCGTTTACAACACCAGCGGCTACGAACGGGTGGCCGTCCTGGAAAGGCTCCGGGGAATCGTGGACATCTACCTGCCCGACATCAAGTTCGCTTCTCCGGAGGCCGCCCGATTCTGCTGCGGCCGAAGCGACTACGTGGTCCAGAACCGGCGGGCCCTGCTGGCCATGTGGCGTCAGGTGGGGCCGCTCCAGATCGGCGCGGACGGCCTGGCCGTGCGCGGCATGCTGGTGCGCCACCTGGTGCTGCCGGGAAACCTTTCGGGAACCTCCCAATGTCTGGCTTTTCTCCGCCGGGCCCTGGGAAAGGACGTGTGGGTGAGTCTGATGGACCAATACTTTCCCGCCCACAAGGCCCTGCGCATGCCGCCCCTGGACCGGCGCCCTTCCCAAGAGGAGATCCGAAGCGCCCTGGAATGTGCGTGGAGGTGGGGGCTTCGAAACGGCTTCACCCAGGAGACCTGCCCCAGCGGGGGGAGGGAAGATGGGTGATGCGAGGGGCCTGGGCTGGGGCCCGGCCGGATTTTCTTGCGGGAGACGGGGCCTGTCCTGCCAGGCGCGTCCTGGCCTTTCCCTGGCCGGGGCGCTCTGTTTTCTCCAATCCCATGGCGGTGGGCTCGTTGCGTCCAGGGTCTTGGCACAAACGCGGCCGGCCGCTTTTTTTTCTTTGACCTGCTCGTTCGCTATGTTTAAAATGCGAGCGCTTTGTGTGATTCTTCACGAATTCGATGCGGACGCGATAAAACGCAAGGGGGTTTGGTATGATTCAAAGGTTTTTCCAGCGGATGCAGATGGGGATCGGGCTGGCTGCGGCCTGTGTGGTGGCGAGCCCGGCGTGGGCCTTGGCGGAGGTCACTGGGGCCGCGACCGTTGATGCCACCAAGCCCTGGTGGTTTTGGCCGCTCATTCTCTTCTTCTTTTGCTTTATTCTGGGCATCATCGCCGTATTGGCGGGCGTGGGGGGCGGCGTGCTCTATGTGCCTCTGGTGAGCGGGTTCTTCCCGTTTCACCTGGATTTTGTAAGGGGCGCGGGGCTTTTGGTGGCGCTGGCCGGGGCCTTGGCGGCCGGGCCGGGGCTGTTGCGGCGCAACTTGGCCAACCTGCGCCTGGCGCTCCCCGTGGCGCTCATCGCTTCCACCTGTGCCATTGCTGGGGCCTTTTTGGGCCTGGCCCTTCCCACCAACGTGGTGCAGATCTGCCTGGGAGCCACCATCATCTTTATCGCCGTGTTGTTGGCCACTTCCAAGAACGTGGAGCGCCCGGAGGTGAAGGTTCAGGACGCCATCGGCCAGGCCCTGGGCATGTCCGGATCCTACTTTGAAGAATCCACGGGCGAAGTGGTGGAGTGGAAGACCCACCGCACCCTCCCCGGCCTGATCCTCTTCATCGTGATCGGCGTCATGGCCGGTATGTTCGGGCTGGGAGCCGGCTGGGCCAACGTACCCGTCTTGAACCTGCTCATGGGGGCCCCCCTCAAGGTGGCCGTGGGCACCAGCAAATTCCTTCTTTCCATCACGGACACTTCGGCCGCGTGGGTCTATCTCAACAAGGGCTGTGTCATTCCGCTCATGGCCATCCCGTCCATCGTGGGCCTGATGCTGGGATCCTTCGTGGGCGTGCGGGTGCTGGCGGTGGCCAAGCCCAAGGCCATTCGATACATTGTGATTGGAGTGCTTTTGTTTGCCGGTCTCAAGGCGCTGCTCAAGGGCCTGGGCATTGGATAGAAAGGAAGGTGCATCCATGGTGAAGGCAAAGGCGACGCGAGAAAGCGCACAGGCATCTCCCGAGCAGAAGCGTTACGCCGATCTGTTGTTTTACGGCGCCTGGGCGGGCATCTTTTTGATGATCGTCACCTATGTGATCTATCTGACGGGTCTTTTGGATCCCCACATCCCTCTCAACGAGATTCCCCATTTGTGGCGCCTGTCGGTGGGTGAGTTCCTGCACGAGGCCAACGCTCCCCACGGCTGGGGCTGGGCCTTGCTGCTTGGAAAAGGCGATTATCTGAACTTCCTGGGCATCGTCCTCTTGGCCTTTATGACCATCGTGGGCTTTCTCACCCTGATCCCGGCCTATGTGCGCAAGAAGGATTGGCCCTTTGTGGTGATCGTGGTGCTGGAAGTTCTGGTCCTGGCGCTGGCGGCTTCAGGGATCCTGGGGGCAGGCGGCCACTGAGAAAAGGAGAGGTGTCATGAGCCGATTGAAGGTCTTGGTGGGTGTGGACCGCAGTCCCGAATCCCACATTGCTTTGCGATATGTGTGTCACTTGCTGGAGCATTTCGACGCCGAGGTGGAGGCGATCTATGCCAAGCCCGATGTGGACATGATTCGGCTCCATCAGTTCGACGTTCCCTTCCTCAAGACCAAGGATCCCGCCGAGAGCATCGAGCAGGAAACGGAGGAGGTTCGGGGCCAGATCATGGATGCCTGCCAGGTGTGCCTGGCGGGCAAGGTGCCGTGTGAACCCAAGATTGTGGTGGGAGAAGCCGCCGAAGCGATTCTGGAAAAGGCCCGAAGCGGCGATTACGACATGATCGTGCTGGGCTCCCACGGCCATTCGGCCATCAAGGGCCTGATCCTGGGAACGGTGCATTCCAAGATCCTGCATCATGCCAAGCGGCCGGTGCTCATCGTGCGGGATCTTCGCGAGGTGCAAAGGGTGCTGGTGGCCTATCGGGGGACCAAGTGCGATCAGGAGGCCCTGGAGTTTCTGGCTCCCTTGTTGGCAAGGAAAAAGCCCCACATCACCGTGCTGCACGTGCGGGAAACCGACAAGGGCGAAAGCGAAGAATTCGCCCACGCCTGCACCCTGCTCGGCAAGGAGACCCTGGAGAATCTGGGCCACAGCCCCGAGGTGAAAGAGGCTGCGGGCGATTTTGTGGACGAAACCCTGAAGGAGATCATCTCCGGAAACCACGATCTGGTGGTCTTGGGAGCCTACGGCCACGACCGGCCGCGAATCGCCAAAATGATCAGCGACGAGGCCTTGAGCATCGTGAGTCGCACCACCCGGCCTGTGCTGGTCTATCGGAATAAAAAGGACCACTAACAAACGCCGTGGGCCCCCGGCGCGCTTGCCGCGCCCGGGGGCCTTGGGGCCCCAAAAGCCCGCCCCGTTGCGGCCGCGGCGTGCCGGCCCCGGTGCCCACGTCTTGGCCCGCGCCCACCGGTCGTTTTTTCTCAATCGTTCCTCGTCACCGCCTCGGCCAGACGGACTCCCAGCTCCCAGCAGCGCTCCAGGTCCTGGGCCGTTCCGGCTCCCTTGGCCTCCACCACCGGTTCCACCAACTCCAGGTGGAGCGCGTCCACAAACTGGCGCATGGCCTTCACGGCACCTCCCGACCAGGCATAGGAACCCAAGATGCCCACCTGCTTATTTCGGAGCATCTTGTTTTCCAGAAGCCGGAGCAGATCGTCCATGGCCGGAAAGAGCCCGGTGTTGTAGGTGGGGCAGGCCAGCAGCAGGCCCTGCCGGCGCCAGATGTCCGCCACCACGTGGGAGGCGTGGGTGCGCGACAGATCGTGCACCGCCACCGGGACCCCCCGTTCCACCAGGGCCCGAACGGCGGCCTCCACCAGACGTTGGGTGTTGCCGTACATGGACCCGTAGGCCACGGTCACCCCGGGCTCGCCCTCCTGTCGGCTCCACACGTCGTAGAGGGAAATGGCCCGTTGCGGGTCCTTCCGCCACACCAGGCCGTGGGTGGGGGCCAGGACCCGGAAGGTCAGATTCTTGACCTTTTGGATCCCCTTTTGAACCATCTGGCTGTAGCGGGCGATGATGTTGGTGTAATAGCGGAGCATTTCCCCTTCCATCAGCTCCCGGTCCGCCTCGTCGTCAAAAAGGCCCGGCTCCACTGCGCCGAAGCCGCCGAAGGCGTCGCCGGAAAAAAGGACACCGGTGGTGGTGTCCAGGGTCATCATGGTCTCCGGCCAGTGGAGCATGGGGGTGAGGTGAAACTGAAGCCGATGGCGTCCCAATTCCAAGGTGTCCCCGTCGGCCACTTCCAGGCAATCCTGGTCCACCCCGTAGAAGGCGGCCAGCATATCCAAGGTTTTCTTGTTGCCCACCAGGGTCAAGTGGGGAAAGGCCTTTCGCAGGATCTGGATGGCGCCGGTATGGTCGGGTTCCATGTGGTTGATGACCAGATAATCCACCGTCTTGCCCGCGGGCAGGGAGGCCTGGATCTTGCCCAGGTGCTCCGTGAGAAAGTGGCCTTTCACCGCATCGATCAAGGCCACGCGCTCATCCACAATGAGATAGGCATTGTAAGACACGCCGTAGGCCAGCGGCCAGAGGGCCTCGAAGAGTTCCGTTTCGCGATCGTTGACGCCCACCCAGAAGGTGTCGTCGGTCAATGGAAGGGCTCGATTCATGCCAAGACTCCTTGTCGGTTGAGTTGATGGAAAGCTCCGAACCGCCACACCACCGTCTTTGCCGCCTTTCGCCGGGCCGCCGCGGCGCTCGGACGCCGCCCCTACCTGGTTTGTAACGCAATGTGGCGGCGGGAAAACACCCCCATCTTTTCCTTTCCTTTTTCTGCCGGATGTGGCACAAACAGGCGCCTCGTTCGGAACGTCCTTGGCCCGTCTCTTGCCTATCTCAAATTCGAGCTTAAGTTGAGCACCGAACGTTCCGAAAGAAATGTTGAAGCGGCACATCCCGCTCGCATTCCGGACGTGGAAAGGAAGAGAGTCATGAAAAGAAGTTGGATCCCTATGGTCATCGCAGTCGTCGTGGGGGTGTTTCTCGTCGCCCCGGCGGGTGCCATGCAAAGCGCCTCCGATTTGTACCTCAAGGCCCAGAAAGAATCCATCATGTTCAAACGGGTGGAGCTCTATACCGAGGCGTTGGAAAAGAATCCTTCCCTGGCGGACGCGCACCGGGAACGGGGAATCCTTTACTACTATCAGGGCAAGCACGAGAAGGCCATAGCGGACTTGACCTCCTACCTGCAACAGGGAGGTGCCGACCACCGAGTGTACTTTTACCGGGCCCTGGCGCGCCTGAGCCAAGGCATGCTTCCGGGGGCCCTGGAAGATCTCAGTGCGGCCCACCGGATTCAGCCCAAGGACTCGGAGGTCTTGAGCTACCGGGCTCAGGTACTCTACGACTTGGGCCGCTGGGATGAAGCCCGCCAAGACGCGGCTCAAGTCCTGCGATTGCACGACGACGCCGTGTCCATGGCCCGGGCCCTGAACGTGCAAGCCCGGATCTATGCCGCCCAGGGAAAGGACCTGCTGGCTCGCGAGAATTTCAAAAGGGCGGCGGCCTTGGACCCCACCCTGGGAGTCTTCCGGGCGTGGGCCGACTACCTGAGCCCCGAGCAGGCAAGCCGGGTCGGCATGATGGCCCTCATTGTCCTGCCGCTGGTTCTCATCTTCCGCCTGAGCCTTCCCAAGCCCAAGCGGAACAAGGACGAGTAGCCTGTCTCACAATGGCCTCTTGGCCTTTCTGGCAAAGGCAATTCACCTGTGCCACGTGATGTTTCTTGGGCTTTGTGGGGGCGGGTTCGGAACCCGCCCCTCCGGCGGCCAGGCCGACCGCACGGGCCCACAGGAGCAATCTGGGCGTTCTCGGACAGGCTCCGAGTAGTCGGACAGGTCGTGTTGAAAGAGAAATCCATCGGTGCAGGGGATAGGGGCGAAAATGTTTCGCCCCTATTTTTTGCCTTCGGTCAGGACCCCTCCTATCCGAGTCGCTTCCGGAGGGGTGCGTGGTGGGTGTTGGACGATTCCAGTCTCAGCAACTGGTCACGGCCCTTGATCTTTCGTTGCCCCCTGGGGCTCAGATGAGCGCCTATTCCAGCCAACGAAGGTCCAACGGATTTCTTTCCGGCAGTCGATGGTAGATCTCGTCGGGATAGCCCACCATCATGGTGCCCGTGATCACATGGTCATCGGGGATGCCGAGGAAGGCGGCCAGATCAGGGGTCATCTGCGCGCAGGTGTTCACGTATCCGGCCCAGCAGGTGCCCAATCCCAGGCTGGTGGCGTAGAGCTCCACGTATTCCAGGGCCAGGAAGGTGGTGACCCGGGCCGGGGCATGGTCCTTGGCTGCGGTCACCACGATCAGGTGGGGGGCGTCGCGAAGGATCCGGTCCTGGCCCTGTTCGTAGGCCCTCAAAATGCCCGGCATGTGGAACTTGTGGGCCAGTTCGGACCCTGAATCCACCAGGGCTTTCATCCATCGGGCCACCCGTTCCTTGACGCCCTTCATGTGCTCCGGTTTTTCCACCACCAGGAAGGAAAGGCCCTGGGAGTTGTGGCCGGATGGGGCATAACGGGCCGCTTGGAGAAGCTTTTCCATGAGCTCTCGGGGGACCGGTTCCGGCTTGTAACACCGGATCGAGCGGCGGGAGCGAAGGAAAGTGAGAGCGGTTTCCGGATCCAGCACCGGAAAGCGTTCCAGCGGCGTCTGGGTCGACAAAGGCGCCCGGACGTTGTCCAGGGCTCCATGGGGGCACACGGCCGTGCAGTGGCCGCAGGCGATGCAAAACTGCGCCATGCCGCGGACAACGGCCGGAAGGCCGCTGGCCTGCTGGGTCAGGATACCGGCCGGACAGGCGCGCACGCACGCCCCGTCCTGATCGCACTTGGTCTCGTCCACCTTGATCAAAGCCATGAAACGCTCCTTTCCGAGTCAATTGTCCTGGGGTTCCTTCCCACCGAAACGGTGTTGCAGATCGGACAACAAGGTCTCGACGCAACGGCGGGAGGCCGCGTCGTCTTTCCCGAACCGGCAGCGGATGCTGGTCACGGGGCCTGCGGGAGTGATGCCTGGGTAGATGCCCACCAGCACCTGGGGATGCTTTCGGGCGAACGCTTCCACCTGCGCGGCCACGGTGCCTTCGGGAACCGGGAGGCGGATCTCCTTCGTTTCCCAGAACGATCCTTCCAAGGGCCCCCAGAGGGCGTCCAGAACGGCGGTGGCCATGGGCTTGAGCATGCTGGGAAAGCCCGGGAAGGCGTAGACGGAATCCACGCAAAACCCGGGGGCTCCCGTGGCATTGGGAATGAGCGAAGCGCCCCGCGGAAGCCAGGCCATGCGGCGCCTCTGATCGGTGTAACGCTCCCGGTACCGTTGGGCCAGGAGGGCGTCGCATTCCCCGTGGAGCTCCAGGGGACGGTTCAGGGCCAAGGCCACGCCTTGGCGCGTGCGGTCGTCATGGGTTCCGCCGATGCCTCCCGAGATGAAGACAGGCCTGCAGCCTTGTTCCAGAAGGCTTCGCACGTGAAATGCGATCACCTCCTCACGGTCCGGCAACACCAGGCCCACCCGGGCCGCACGTCCCTTCTGGGCGAAGGCTCCAAGCATCCAGACCAGGTTGTCGTTGGCGCGTTCGCCGTAGATGAGCTCATCGCCCACCGTCACGGCCGCCGGGTGGACTTGCGCGGTTTCGCCTTTTCGCTCCATGACCGGGTCCCCTTTGGGTTCGGGTGCTTGCAAACGCAGGCCTATTTAGCATATTGTGGAACCGATCGAAAGGCGACCGACGGGGCGGCGCTGCCCACCTCCCTCTTTGGCTCGTTTTCTGCCTGAAGCACAGGGGCCCGCATGGAACCCATGATCTCCTTCCAAGGCGTTCACAAATGGTTCGGGGACCTGCACGTCCTCAAAGGCATCGACTTCAGTGTGAACCCGGGTGAAGTGGTGGTGATTTGCGGGCCCAGCGGATCGGGCAAAAGCACCATGATCCGGTGCATCAACAAGCTGGAACCCATCCAGAGGGGGACCATCATGGTGGACGGCATGGACATCAACGCGCCCACGACGGACCTCACGCGGGTACGGGCCGAAATCGGCTTCGTCTTCCAGCAGTTCAACCTCTATCCCCACATGACGGCCTTGGAAAACATCATCCTGGCTCCCATTAAGGTGCGGAAAATGTCCCGGGAGGAGGCGGAGGCCCTGGCCCTGGACATCCTGGAGAAGGTGGGCATGCGGGAAAAGGCCGATCATTACCCCGCGCAGCTTTCCGGAGGCCAGCAGCAGCGGGTGGCCATCGCCCGCGGGCTGGCCATGAAGCCCAAGATCATGCTTTTCGACGAACCCACATCGGCCCTGGATCCGGAGATGATCAACGAGGTCCTGGACGTGATGAAGGGACTGGCCCGAGAGGGTATGACCATGGTGGTGGTGACCCACGAAATGGGTTTCGCCCGGGAGGTGGCTCACCGGGTGGTCTTCATGGACGAAGGGTCCCTGATTGAAAGCGCCCCTCCCAAGGTCTTCTTTTCCAACCCGAAGAGCGAGCGGACCCGGCTCTTCCTGAGCAAGATCCTGACGCATTGAAATGGGATCGGCCTGCGGACGGAGCCCGCCCCGGGCCGTGAGTCGAACGGCATCGAACGCAACGTGGGAGGTTCCAATGGAGATTTCGCTTCAGCCTGTGGCCCCGGAACAGCGCAAAACCCCGCCCCCCGACGACCAGCTGGTCTTCGGCAAGATCTTCAGCGACCACATGTTCCGCATGGACTATGGGGAAGGCCGGTGGCACAACCCACGGGTCGTGCCCTACGGCACCCTGGAAATGGATCCCGCGGCCATGGTGCTCCATTACGGCCAGGGGATTTTCGAGGGACTCAAAGCCTATCGCTGTGCAGACGGCCGCATCCATCTCTTTCGCCCCCTCAAAAACATGGAACGATTCAACCGCTCGGCGCGTCGCATGTGCATGCCGGAAGTGGATGTCCAGTTCCACCTGGAAGCCATCGAAACCCTGATCCGGTTGGATGCGGCCTGGATCCCCCACAGCGTGGGGGCGTCCCTGTACATCCGCCCCACCATGATCGCTTCCGAGCCCCATCTGGGAGTCCGGCCCGCCCTGGAATACATCCACTACGTGATCACGGGCCCCGTGGGCGCTTACTATCCCGAGGGGTTCAATCCCATCAAGATCTACGTCAGCGACCAGTACGTGCGAGCCGTGCGCGGCGGGGTGGGCGAGGCCAAAACCATGGCCAACTATGCAGCAAGCCTCTATGCCGCTGAACAGGCCAAGAAGAAGGGCTACACCCAGGTGCTGTGGCTGGACGCCGTGGAACGGCGCTACGTGGAAGAGGTGGGAACCATGAACATCTTCTTCCGCATCGACGATGAGCTGGTGACGCCGCCCCTGAGCGGTTCCATCCTGCCTGGGGTCACCCGCGAATCGGTCATCGATCTGGCCCGGCACTGGGGTATCACCGTGAAGGAGCGGCCCATCACCATCGATGAGGTGATTGACCGCATCGCTTCCGGGGATCTCAAGGAAATCTTCGGCTCCGGCACGGCGGCGGTCATCTCGCCGGTGGGCGAGGTCTTTTACAAGGAAAGGAGCTACGTGGTTCAGGACGGAAAGGTCGGGGAGTGGTCCCGGCGCTTCCACGACGAGATCGTGGGGATCCAGTACGGCGAAAGGGACGATCCCTTCGGCTGGGTCCACCAGGTGAAGCCATGAGCTGTCCTGCCGCCAAAATTCCGGCCTAAAGCCCCCACAAGAGGGTTGAATTGCATTCAGTTTTGCATTAGGATGGAAGTAGGTAGGCTGACGTTATGTCGCCTTCTCCTAACCCCTCCTTGGCCTGCCCGGCTCGACCCCTCCGGCCGGGCAGGTTCTTTTTTGGATGCACGATCGTCTGATTTCATCCGCTGGAAACGGCACATTGGCAGGGCTTCGGCCCTGGGGCGGAGGCGGGTCGGAGGTCTTGGTGCGACGTCCGGCTTGGGCGGTGCCATTTTGCGGGGGCGGTTCGCGCCGGCGAGACCCCCGCAAGGTGCTACAACCGCACTTGTTCCACACTCAAGATGCCGGGGGTCTTGGCCAGGGCCTCCAGGGCCTCGGGTGGGGCTTCGTCGTCCAGGCGGACGATGGCGATGGCCCGATCCTTTTCCGGGGTGCGGCTCAGATGCATGTTGGCGATGTTCACCTGGTGGGAACCCAGGGTGGTGCCGATGAAGCCGATCACGCCCGGCTTGTCCTCGTTTTGCACAATCAAGTTGACCCCTTCCAGTTCCGCTTCCAGCCGGTAGGTGTTGAGGCGCACCAGGCGGATTTCGTTGCCGGGAAAGACGGCACCCGTGGCCGAGCGCCTCTGGCCCTTGCCTTCCACGGTGACGCGGATGAGCCCCGTGTATCCTCGAGTCTCCGAGGTGGTGGTGGCCACCAGCTCGATCTTGCGCTCTTTGAGCAGCATGGGGGCATTCACCAGGTTGACCTTTTCCGCCAGGATGGGATCCAGGATCCCCTTGGCAATGCTCTGGGTGAGCGGATCCAGGGGGAGCTCCGTCAATTCCGGCCCGCTGTATTCGATCTCTACGCGTTCGATGGGCGAACAGAGCTGTCCCTGCAGGTGTCCCAGGCGTTCGGCCAGTACCAGATAGGGCTGGATGCGCTCATAGTCCCGGGGGCTGATGGACGGGAAGTTGAGGGCGTTTCGGATGATGCCTCTTTTCAGGTAGTCCACGATCTGAGAGGCGATGGCTCGGGCCACGTTTTCCTGCGCCTGGAAGCTGGAAGCGCCCAGGTGGGGGGTGAAGATCACGTTGTCCAGGCTCAGAAGGGGGTTGTCTTTGGGCGGTTCTTCGGCGAACACATCCAGGGCCGCTCCGGCCACGTGACCGGAAACGAGCGCCTCATGGAGAGCTTCTTCATCCACCAGTCCGCCGCGGGCGCAATTGATGATGCGCACCCCCTTTTTCATGAGTGCCAGGGCGTCCCGATTGATGATGTTGCGGGTTTTGGGCGTCAGGGGCGTGTGCAGGGTGATGAAATCCGAACGCTTGAACAGTTCCTCCAGCGGTACCCACTCGGCGCCCAGGATGGCGGCTGTTTCCGGGGTGATGTGCGGGTCGTAGACCAGCACATTCATCTTCATGCCCAAGGCCCGGTCGGCCACAATGGAGCCGATCTTGCCGAGGCCGATGATGCCCAGGGTCTGCTGGTAGAGCTCGGTGCCCAGGAAGCGCTTCTTTTCCCATCGCCCTTCCCGCAGGGACTGGGTGGCCTGGGGCACGTGGCGGGCCAGGGCCAGCATGAGCGCCATGGTGTGTTCGGCCGCGGCCATGGCATTGGCCCCGGGCGTATTCATCACCAGAATACCGCGGGCGCTGGCCGCTGGCACGTCGATATTGTCCACGCCGGTGCCGGCCCGGCCGATCACCTTCAGTCGGGGGGCGGCATCCATGAGATCCGCCGTGACCTTGGTTCGACTCCGGACCACCAGGGCGTCGCAGTCGGCCGCCAGTCGCCGCACTTCTTCCGGCCCCGGCTGGTCAGGCGCCAGAACCTCCAGTTCGTCTTCGGCCCGGAGAAGTTCCAGGCCCTTGGAATGCATGCCGTCACAAATGAGAATTTTCATGGGAAGCTCCAGTTTTTCTTGTGTCATCCGTTATCCGGGAACACCTCATCGAGCCTCTTCCGCGCTCCAAAACGGTCGCTCCGCCCAATGCACGAGCCCGGGACCAGCAGAAAGCATGGAATCGCCGCTTTCGCGAGGATGACGGATAGGCGGCAGGACGGAGGATCTCCCGTTCCCGGATTGCCATTTCGACCGGGCATCCCCGGCAATCCGGCCGTGTCCCACGGTCCGGAGAGGGACGCCCTTCCGGTGGGCCTCCTTGTACAGGATTGTGCCGTTGGTGACAAGCGTTGCTTCGGAAGGCGCGCCGTGATGGCCGGGGAGAGTCCGGGCGGTGGGGGCGGCATTTGTGGATTGTGCCTTGACGACGAGACCCTGGCCCCGTCGGCCGCCTTGGGCCCGCCTTGGGCAAGTGCTATATTGAATCCAGCCGGTAAGAATGCCCCTGGGCCGACCGCCGGGCGGGGTCCAATGGTTGCAAGAGTCGGGATGTTCTGGACCGGTCGCTTCCGGTGATGGAATTTGTCTTGCTGTTGCTAATGGGGGATCCGCCGAACGCCGTGGAGGAGGTATCCATCGGTGGGGAATCTTTCCAAGACGTACGGACGGATAGGATCTTTGTAAAGAACGCCATGGGCTTGGAGGGAGTGGATGCAGGTTTTGGGAATCTATGGTTCGCCTCGTAAAGGGGGCAATACGGATCGGATGCTGGACGCCTTTCTGGAAGGGGCGGTCGAAGCGGGTGCCTCCGTGGAAAGGGTCTATGTGCGCCGGCTCAAGATGCAGGGATGCGTGGGGTGCGGCGGCTGTGACGAGACCGGAACGTGCGTGGTGGACGATGGGATGCAGTCGGTCTATCCCCTGCTGGAAGGGGCCGAAGGCGTGGTGGTGGCCACTCCCATCTACTTCTACAACGTGACAGGCCAGCTCAAGCTCTTGATCGACCGCTGCCAAGCCCTTTTCATGAAAAAGCAACTGGGTGCCGGCAATGGAACGGATCAAGGGGCAACGCCTCCCAGGAAGGGCTTTCTTTTGAGCGCCGCCGCCACCCGGGGAAAGCGCCTCTTCGACTGCGCGCTTCTCACCATGCACTACTTTCTGGATGCCATCGGCGGCCAATTGGTGGGGGATCTGTGCTTCCGGGAACTGGAAGGAAAGACCGATGTGGCCCAAGTCCCCGACCTGTTGGCTCAGTGCCGGGAGGCGGGTCGTCGCTTTGCGGGGGAGTGAAGAGCAACGGGTCAAGTGGGGGAAGGGCCGGGTGGAACCGGGTTTTGCCCTGCCATCCGCCAACCCTGGAGCCGGCCCGCCTCACCCATCGCCGGCACAGGCTTCCTCCGCTTGGGGAAGGCGGCAGGTGGTGTCCAGGGTGCCGATGTATTCCTGAACGGATGCCAGCCCCTGGTGTCGAAGGAACCGCTCCAGGCCGTCCAGGACCTCCACGGCGGCGGTGGGGCGCACCAGGTTGGCGGTGCCCACCTGCACGGCGGAAGCGCCCACCAGAAGGAATTCCAGGGCGTCCAGGGCCGTCTGGATCCCGCCGATACCGATCACGGGGCACGAGACGGCATGCACCACCTGGTAGACGCAACGCAGGGCCACGGGCTTGATGGCCGGCCCCGAAAGGCCGCCCAAGACGTTGGCCAGCTTGGGACGGCGGGAAAAGACATCCACGGCCATGCCGGACACCGTGTTGATGCAGGAGATGATGTCCGCCCCCGCGGCCTCCACCGCCCGGGCGATGAGGCCAATGTCCGTGACGTTGGGGCTCAGCTTGACGATGAGAGGGCGGTGCGTCTTTTGCCGGACCGCCTCCGTCACCCGCGCCGCCGTCTTGGGATCGGTCCCGAAGGCGATGCCGCCTTCCTTGACGTTGGGGCAGCTGATGTTGACCTCGAGGGCGGCGATCCCTTCCGCGTCCTCCAGCCGTTCGGCCAGGGCCGCGTACTCCTGTTCGCTGTTTCCCAGGATGTTCACAATGACCGTGGCGTTGCGCCGGCGCAGAGAGGGGAGCTTTTCGGCCAGGAACCGTTCCACTCCCACGTTTTCCAGGCCGATGGCGTTGAGCATTCCCGCCGGCGTTTCCGTAACACGTGGAGGGGGATTGCCCGGCCGGGGTTCCAGGGAGATGCCTTTGACCACCACGGCCCCCAATCGAGCCAGGTCCAGGAAATCGGAAAATTCCTGTCCGTAGCCGAAGGTTCCCGAGGCGGTGAGCACGGGGTTTTTGAGGGACAGAGGCCCTAGCTGCACACGAAGCTCAGGGGCCGAACGGGCATGGGTTCCATCTTTTCCCATAGGATCTTCCTCGAATCGAAAACAGGTCCTTCTTTGCACACATGGACATAATGGATCCGGCTGGAATCGTCGGGGGGCACGGCCGGAAGGGCGCATCCCAAGCAGGCGCCGATGCCGCAAGCCATGACCGATTCCAGAGACATGACCGCCGGAAGGTTTTGCTGTCGGGCCCACGTCGCCACGGCCGCCTGCATGGCCAGGGGCCCACAAGAATAGAGCCTTTGGGGTCGGATGCTCAGATCCCGGCAGGTCTGGTCCAGGAGGTCCAACGCGGTGCCGCATCGTCCCAGGGTCCCGTCGTCGGTGCTGATGAAGGTGGTGACCCCTTTCCGCTCCAATCTTCGGGTGGGCACCACTTCCGAAGCCGTTCGTGCGCCGTAGAAGAGGTAAACGCGTCGGGCTTCGTCGCCGCGCGCCCACTGGGCCAATCGATGGCCCCATTCCTCCATCGGGGCGATGCCGATACCGCCGGCCACCAGCGCCACGGTCTCTTCGTGGGCCGGGGGCAGGGTAAAGAAGTTGCCCAACGGCCCGATCACCTCCAGCGTCTCCCCCTCCTTTCGCTGGGACAGGAGCCAGGTGCCCCGGCCCACCACGCGAAAGAGGATCTCGAAGAGGCCATCGTCTTTGTGGATGCGGTGGAAGGAAAAGGGGCGGTTCAGGAGCGGATCGGTCCCTTCCGAAGTGATTCGCACCATGACGAATTGACCCGGCCGGGCCGTGGCCGTGATCCTCGGGGCGTAAAGGGCGATCCGGTGGGTGTCTTCCGCCACCCGTCGGGTTTCCAGCAGACGGGCTTTTTCCTGTGTCTTGGGCACGGTGTTATTCCTCCTGGGTGAGGGCGATCACGGCTCCCATGCGCCCTGTTTCCTTGTCGCGCCGGTAGGAAAAGTAAAGGTCCGGATGGCATGCGGTGCACTGTTGCGCCAGGTGAATGTTTTGGGGGCGCAGCCCCGCCTCCACCAGTTGGCGGCGGCTGATGGCCCAAAAGTCGAAATAGGTCGGGCGAACCTGGAAGGCCCAAAAGGATCGGGGAAGCTCTCCTTCAAAATTTCTGAATTCGGCGCAACAGGGCCCCAGGGAAGGGCTGACGGCGGCCACCAGCGATTCCGGCCGGCACTGGAAACGTTCCTCCAGGACGGCCACGGTCTTTCCCAGGATGTTGGCCACGCTGCCTCGCCAGCCGCTGTGCACGTTGGCGATGACACGCCTTTGGGGGTCGGCCAAAAAGACCGCCTGGCAGTCGGCGATGCGCACCAGAAGCCCCACCCGGGGTAGACGTGTCACCAGCGCGTCGGCCTCGGGCCCCAGGATGAGCGACACGCCTTCGTGTTTCCTTCGTTCCCACCGTTCCAGAAAAGCCTCGTCCACCACGACCACCCGATCGCCGTGGACTTGTCGGACCGCCGCCAGGGTCTTCAGACCGGTGTGGGCGGCGATCCGAGCCAGGTTGCGGGCCACGGCCTCGGGGCGGTCGCCGTTGCCGAAGGCGGTGTTGAGGCTGTCGTAGGGCGGGCGGCTCACGCCTCCCTGCCTGGTGAAAACCCCGTGGACGAGGCCGGTCAAGGAAGCCAAAGCAGGCCATCGAAAAACGTTGAGCCCGTTGGATTCTGCATGGGAGCACAGGTCGTTTCGCATCATGATGTTTGCCGTATCGCCGCCAAAAATGTGTGGGTCTCTTCCGGAGCTTGCGGCCCGGAGCCTCAAGGCTCCGCCTTCTATACCACGACGGAGCGTCCAGTCCAATGGGACCGTGGCGGAACCATCCCTTGGTTGACAAAATCGGGCCGGGCCTTAAGTTGAGGAATAACTTGGAATGCGGGAAATCCTGGGCCACGGCCGTGGGGAAAGGCCCATCACGGCGGGGTCCGTGGCGCCCGGCGCCCGAAAGACGGCATCACTTTTCGGGGTGTCGGATCATCAAGCTCAAGGAGTCGTATAGATGAAGCAAGTCAAAGAGTGTATGAAAGTGACCATCGATTTTACCGTGAAGACCACCACCAAGCACGGAGAGGTCCAGCAATCGCCGCCGGCCACCAGCACCTTCGTCTACGGGGTGGACGTTCAATATCCGTCGGTGGAGGCCGCTCTCATGAACAAGAAGGTGGGCGACCGGGTGCAGGTGTACGTGCCGCCGGAAGAGATCTTCGGGCCCCATGATCCCGAGCTGGTCCGAGAACTTCCCCGGTCCGACTACAAGGAAGAACGGCTCCGCGTGGGCAAAGTGTACCGGGAGATGCGCAATCGGTCCCTGGTGGAGTTTCTGGTGTTGGAACTTGGAGAAGATGTGATTGTGGCCGACTTCAATCATCCCAATGCGGGCGCTTCGGCCGAGTTCGACATCGTCATCCGCGATATCCGGGAGGCTAGCAAGGAAGAGATGCGCCCGTCCTGCGAGCGGGGTGGTACGGTGAGTTCCAGCGCCACCGCACCGGATGGCCTGTGTGAATCGAACGTCTGACCGATCCCGAGGGGCGTCCGCCTCTTGGATCACGGAAGCCGGGGCCTCCTCGTCCGAAAAGAGGGCCCGGCCTTTCGGAGCCTCTTTCGCCTTGACAAAACCAGGGGGACGCCTGTAAGCAGGGAAGGCGAACACCGTCACCATGGTTGTTGGGAGGACGAAGGCTCCATGAAGTCACGTTGTCCAAATCATCGTATCGGTTATTACTACTACGGCTACCTCAGGCGGTCTGCCCTTTGAGGTTATCTCCCGCCGAGAAAGCCGTGGGCAGACCGCGATTGGTCTTGCCCGCGGCTTTTTGATTGGGCCGTGGGATTGTTCCCACGGCCTTTTTTTGTTGGTCGTTTCTTCACAGGGAAGGAGGATGCCATGGTCGGTAGAGGTCGGAATCGATGTGTGGGACGGGCAAGTCGGGTCCTGCTTTGGGTCTGCGCCTTGGTCTTGCTGACCCCGGTGGGGGTCCTGGCGGGGGGCAAGCCTTACAAGATCGGAGCGGTCTTTTCCGTTACGGGCGGGGCCTCCTTTCTGGGGGAGCCGGAAAAGAAGACGGCCGAGATGATCGTGGAGCAGGTCAATGCCCGGGGTGGGATCAACGGGCATCCGGTGCAACTGGTTCTCTATGACGACGAGACGGACGCCACCAAGTGCAACCTGGCGGTGAAAAAGCTCATCAAGAGGGACAAGGTGCCCGTGATCATCGGACCCAGCACCAGCGGGAACAGTCTGGCGGTGGTCAGTGTGGCGGAAGCCTACAAGGTTCCTCTCATTTCCTGTGCGGCCAGCTACAAGATCGTGGAACCCGTGGCAAGCCGTCATTGGGTCTTCAAGGTGGCCGGATCCGACAAGCATGTGGTGGGCAAGATGTACGATTACATGCAAGCCAAGGGCATTACCAAGATCGGCATCATGACGGTGTCCACGGGATTCGGGGCCAGCGGCCGTGAGGAACTCTTGCGATTGGCCAAGGATTATGGCATCACCATCGTGGCCGATGAACGCTACGGGCCCAAGGATACGGATCTCACGGCCCAGCTCACCAAGATCCGGCAGTCGGGAGCCCAGGCGGTGGTCAACTGGTCCGTGGGGCCCACGGCGGTGCTGGCCGTCAAGGGCTGGCGGGATCTCAAGATGGAGGGGATAGCGCTGTTCCAGAGCCACGGCTTCGGGAGCAAGAAGTATCTGGAGCTGTGCGGTGATGCGGCCGAAGGCGTGCTGTTGCCTCTGGCCCGGGTCAATGTGGGGCCGCTGTTGCCCGAGGATCATCCCCAGAAGAAGGTGATCATGGAATACATCCGGGCTTATGAGGCCAAGTACCAGGAGCCCATCTCGTCCTTTGGGGGCCACGCCTGGGATTCCATGCACCTGGCTCTGGCCGCTCTCCAGGCGGTGGGACCCGACCGGGCCAAGATCCGGGATTTTCTTGAAAATACTCGGAACTTCGTGGGCCAACACGGCATCTTCAACTTCTCGCCCCAAGACCACAACGGGCTGAGCAAAGACGATCTGGAGATGGTCGTGGTGAAAAACGGAGACTGGGCCCTGGCCGAGTAGGGTTGTGCCGTTTTGGGAGCCAGCCTAGGCCGCCCGTGGGGGGGCATGGGAACAGGTGGCGGCGCGCCATGGCGATCGTTTGGAAAGCGGGGTGGATCATGCCGAGCGTGTGATCCGCCCCGTTGGTGTCAATCGAGACCAGCAAGGACCGATGCCAGATGGACAGTATAGGATTCGGGGCGGCATGGCTTCAGTATGCGCTGGGGGGGATCACGGTGGGAGCCATCTACGCCCTGGTGGCCATCGGCTACAACATCATCTACAACGTGACAGAGATCATCAATTTCGCCCAGGGTGAATTCGTCATGCTGGGCGGTCTTTTTGCCGTCTTCTTCCATGAAACCTGCGGGTTTCCCATGCTGCCGGCCTTCCTGGCGGCGGTGGCGGCGGTGGCCCTGACCGGGCTCATCCTGGAGCGTTACGTGATCCGAAAGGCGCGACACGCCACCGTCCTTTCCATGATCATCATCACCATCGCCTTTTCCATCCTGCTCAAGGGCGGGGCCATGTTGGTCTGGGGGCGGGATCCCTACCGGCTGCCGGCCTTTTCGGGCTCAGGCTCCATCCTGTGGAACGGCGTGGCCATCCAGCCCCAGGCCCTGTGGGTGCTGGCGGTGAGCGGAACCATCGTGGCCTGCCTCACCATCTTCTTTCAGCGAAGCGTCTATGGGAAAGCCATGCTGGCGTGCGCCGACAACCCCGCCGCCGCGCGCCTGGTGGGGATTCCTGTGCGGACCATGATCTTCCTGTCCTTCATGCTCAGTGCCGCCATCGGGGCGGCGGCGGGCGTGGCCATCACCCCCATCACCCTCATGGAATACGACCGCGGGGCGCTGCTGGGCCTCAAAGGCTTCGGGGCGGCCGTTCTGGGGGGGTTGGGCCAGTTTTTTGGAGCCCTGGTGGCGGGGCTCCTGCTCGGACTGGCGGAATCCTTCTGCGCGGGCTATGTGTCGTCCGGATACAAGGACGCGGTGGCCTTGGTGCTCTTGCTGTTGGCGCTCTTTTTCAAACCGGAAGGCCTGTTCGGCAGCAAGGAAGCCGCCGGACTGAAAAGGTTCTAGTCATGTCTCCGCGCAAATTGGTTCCCATCGGTGTCTTTGCTGCCTTCATGGCGGCGTTTCCGTGGATCGTGGCGCCCTTTGAATCGGTCTCCCACTACACGGATGTGATGGTCTTTGCGGGCATCTTTTGCCTGGTGACCATCGGGTTGAGCCTGCTCATGGGCTTTGCCGGCCAGATTTCGCTGGCCCAGGCGGCCTTTTTCGGCATCGGCGCCTACGTGTCGGCCATCCTGACGGGCCGGTTCGGCTGGAATCCCTGGGCCGCCATGCCCGCGGGGGCCGTGGTGTGCGCCGCCGTGGCCTGGATCGTGGGAGTTCCCGCCCTGAGGCTCAAGGGGCACTACCTGGCCATGGCCACCCTGGGTTTCGGCGTGATCGTTCACATCATCTTGAATGAGGAGGTGGAGTGGACGGGGGGGCCTTCCGGCATGGTGGACATCCCGGGCCTATCCATCGCCGGCACGCCGTTGCTCAGTGAGACGGCCTGGTACTATCTGGTGTGGACGTTTGTGGCCGCCGCGCTCCTCTTTTCCTATCACGTACTCCATTCCCGGGTGGGGCGGGCCCTTCGGGCCATTCATGAAGAGGAAAAGGCGGCCGAAGCCATGGGCGTTCCCGTGGCGTCTTACAAGGTCCAGGTGTTTGTCTACAGCGCCGTGCTGGCTTCCCTGGCGGGGAGCCTCTACACCCACTATGTGACCTTCCTGACGCCCAGCTCCTTCGACCTCATGTGGTCCATCCGCTTTGTCCTCATGGTGGTGGTGGGCGGCATGCAAAGCCTGTGGGGCGCTCTTTTGGGAACGGTCTTCCTCACCTTCGTGGGCAATGAATGGCTGCAGGTTTTTGCGGACTTTGAGGTTCTGGTCTATGGGGCCATCCTGTTACTGGTGGTCCTTTGGGTGCCCCAAGGCCTGGTGGTGTGGATGCAGGAGAGGTTGCGCCTGAGGCGGGCGGCGGACCTGTCCCGGTCGGAATAGGTGTTCATGGTGTCTTTCGATGCACGGTCTAAAGATCCCATTTTGACGCTGCAGGACGTGCACATGCGCTTCGGCGGCGTGACGGCCCTCAAGGGAATCCACTACCAGGTGCCCCGGGGGATCGTGCAATCCATCATCGGGCCCAACGGAGCCGGAAAGACCACGCTGCTCAATTGCATCAGCGGCGTGCTGCACCCCAGCGAGGGAGTCATCTCCTTTTTGGGTCGCTCGGTGGAAAGCGAGCCTCCCCACCGGATCGCCGCCCTGGGAATGTCCCGGACGTTTCAGCACGTGGCGCTCTTTCCCCGGATGAGTGTGCTGGAAAACGTCATGGTGGGCCGCCACGTGCGCACGCGGTCGGGTTTCTGGGCCGTGGGGCTACGAACACCCACCATGCGCCGGGAGGAGGCGGCCATTGGCCGGGAGGCCAAGGCGTGGCTCGATTTTGTGGGGCTGGCCGATGCGGCCCATCTGGAGGCGGGGGCCCTGCCGTTGGGCAAGCAGAAGATCCTGGAGATCGCCCGGGCCCTGGCCACCGATCCGGCTCTCCTGCTGCTGGATGAGCCTGCCGGAGGCCTGAATGCGCGGGAGACGGAGGAGCTGGGGGAGCTGATCCAGCGGATCCAGGCCCGGGGAATCACCGTGATCCTGGTGGAGCACGACATGAATCTGGTTATGAGCGTTTCGGAGCGCATCCTGGTCCTCTACTACGGGCAGCCCCTGGCCAGCGGTGCACCGGACGAAATCAAGGAAGATCCCCAAGTGATCCAGGCCTACCTGGGCGATGAATGGGCCCCGGAGGAAGGAAAGCCCATCATGAACGGCCGATTCTAACGGGAAGGAGCGGCGTGCTCACGGTCCGAAGCCTACACACCTACTACGGCAATATCCATGCGCTGAAGGGCGTGTCGCTGCATGTGCGCTCCGGGGAGATCGTGGCGCTCATCGGAGCCAACGGGGCCGGCAAGACCACCCTGGTCCACTCCATCGCCGGCCTGCTCAAGCCGCAAAAGGGAACCATCCTCTACAAGGAGGAAGATATCACCGCCCTGGCGCCGGAAGCCGTGGTGCAAAGAGGGATCGCGCTGGTGCCGGAAGGGCGCCAGATCTTCGCCACCCTCTCGGTGGAGACCAACCTGGAGATGGGGGCCTTTATCCACCGCAATCGACGCGATCAAGTGCAACGCGACATGGGCGCCCTGCTGGAACGTTTTCCCATCCTGAAAGAAAGGCGGCGCCAGCTGGCGGGAACTCTCAGCGGAGGGGAACAGCAGATGCTCGCCATCAGTCGGGCGCTCATGGCCCGGCCCGATTTTCTCCTCCTGGACGAGCCGTCCATGGGACTGGCCCCGCTGGTAATCCGGGAAATCTTTGCCATCATCCAGCGGCTCCGGGACGAAGGGCGCACCATCCTGCTCATCGAACAAAATGCCCGCGCCGCCCTTGAGATCGCCGACCGGGGCTACGTGATGGAAACGGGCAAGGTGGTGCTCCAGGGCGAAGGCCGGGAACTGCTGGTTCACCGGGAGGTGCAGCGGGCGTACCTGGGGAAGGGATCCAAGGAGATATGGGACGCCTGAGGGGCGCGCAAGACCGTGGGGGAGAACCTGGGGGAAAGGCATGACGGCGCAACTCCATCCCATCTGGGAACCGGAAAAGGAATGCATGGATCGCGGGGAATTGGAGCAGCTGCAGTTGGAGCGGCTCCAGGCCACGCTCAACCGCGTCTATCGCAATGTGGCCTTTTATCGCAAACGGTTTCGGGAGATCGGCTTCGTGCCGGAAGATGATTTGACGGAACCGGCCCATATCAAGCGACTTCCCTTCACCACCCGCGAGGACGTGAGCGATAGCTACCCTTACGAGATGTTTGCCGTGCCGTTGCGGGAAGTGGTCCGCGTGCACACCTCGTCGGGAAGTTCCGTCAATCCCCGGGTGGTGGGCTACACCAAGGGCGATCTCAAGACGTGGGCGCAACTGACCGCACGGGTGCTGGCTTCGGCCGGCGTGACCCACGACGACGTGATTCAGATCACCTTCGCCTACGGGCTCCTTTCCGGGGGGTTGGGCATCCACTATGGCGCGGAACGCCTGGGAGCTTCCGTCCTTCCCACCTCTGTGGGAAGAACGGACCGCCAGATCAAGATCATGCAGGACTTCCGAACCACCACCCTGGTCTCCACCCCGTCCTATGCGCTCATCATCGCCGACCGTATGGAAGAACTGGGGGTGGATCCCAAACAGTTGAATCTTCGGTTCGCCATCTGCGCCGGGGAGCCGTGGACGGAGCAGATGCGCCGCGAGATCGAAGAGCGCCTCTATGTGACGGCCACGGACAATTACGGGATCAGCGAAGTGATGGGACCGGGCGTGGCGGGCGAATGCCTGGAAAAGACCGGCATGCATTTCCAGGAAGACCATTTCCTGCTGGAGGTGATCAACCCGGAGACGGGCCGGGAATGCGAACCGGGAGAGCTGGGGGAACTGGTCATCACCACGCTCACCAAAGAGGCCTTTCCGGTCATCCGCTACCGCACGGGGGATCTGTGCCGGATCGTTCCCGGCTCCTGCCCCTGCGGAAGGACCTTTCGGCGCATCTCGCGCATCGAAGGCCGCTGTGACAACGTGGTGGTGATCAAGGGGGTCAACATCATCCCCGAACGCATCGGGGACATCCTGGAACAGGTCAAAGGGGAGCGGCCCGTCTACCAGCTGGTGGCCACGCGCCGCGGCCGACTGGACCAACTGGAAATCTGGATCGAGATCACCGAGCGTCTCTTTTCCGACAAGATGCGGGAACAGCGGACGCTTGTGGACGAGATGCGCCAGAAGGTGGCCAATTTCATCGGCATCGTCCCCCGGATCCGGCTGGTGGAGCGGGGGAGCCTGGCAAGGGAAGGGGACCGGGTCGTACCTTTCGTGGACCGGCGATCCGGCTGAAACGGTCGGGCCGTCGCATCGTCCGGAGCTGTCGTGATGGCGGCAATGGGCAAGAGAAACGGTGGGGCACCGATAAGGGTTGAGGAGGAGTGAAGAGAATGCACGAATTGCTGTCGCCCGAAAAGGGCGGAAAAAGGCTTCTTTTGGGCAACGAGGCCATCATCCGAGGTGCTTTGGAGGCCAACGTCCGCTTTGTGGCCGCCTATCCCGGCACGCCTTCCTCGGAGATCATCGACGGCTTCGCCCGGCTGGGCCACGAGGCCGGTGTGGAGGTGGAGTATTCGGTCAATGAAAAGGTGTCCGTGGAAAGCGCCTGCGCGGCGGCCATCTCCGGGGTCAGGAGCCTGTGTTCCATGAAGCATGTGGGGCTCAACGTGGCCGCCGACGCCTTCATGACTCTGGCCTACGTGGGGGTGAAGGCGGGCATGGTGATTGTAACGGCCGACGACCCGTCGCTCCACTCCAGCCAAAACGAACAGGACAACCGCTTCTACGCCAAGATGGCCCATGTGCCCATGTTGGAGCCGGCCACGCCGCAGGAGGCCAAGGACATGGTCCAGCCGGCCTACGAGATATCCGAACGGTTCCGCATCCCCTGTCTGTTGCGCACCACCACCCGCGTCAATCATTGCCGGGGTGTGGTGGAACTGGGGGATCTGCCGTCGGGCTCCGTCCAGGGAGATTTCCAGCGGGATCCTTTCAACCTGGTGGTGGTTCCCATGGTGGGCCGAAAGCTGCGTCTGCAGTTGCTGGAAAAGGAAAAGCAGCTCCAGGAAGTGTCCGAATCCAGCCCCTTCAACCGCGTGGAAGGCAGCGGACGCTGGGGCATCGTGACCAGCGGGGTGTCGGTCCTCCATGTGCGGGATGCTGTGCGGGAACTGGGAATCCAGGACAAGGTGAGTGTGCTTTCCCTGGGCATGACCTCTCCCATCCCGGAACGTCTCATCGGGGACTTTTTGCAAAACGTGGACCGGGTGATGGTCGTGGAAGAGTTGGACCCCTACCTGGAAGAGGCCGTGCGGAACGTGGCCCAGAAGATGGGACGGTCCCTCACCATCGCCGGAAAGGGTCCCGCTGGGATCCCGCAGGCCTTCGAACTGGACTCTCTGAAGGTCCAAAAGGCCCTGGGGCGGTTTTTCGACGTTCCGGTGCAGGCGCCGGCTCCCCTGAGTGCGCCCCAAGACCTCCCGGCCCGCCCGCCCAACCTGTGCCCCGGCTGTCCCCATCGGGCCACCTTCTATTCCATCAAGAAGATCTTTGGCGAAGACGCCGTCTATCCCACCGACATCGGGTGCTACACCCTGGGGCTCCTGCCCCCCCTTCAGATGGCCGACTTCCTCATCTGCATGGGATCCAGCGTGTCCACCGCGGGCGGCTTCTCCCGGGTGTTGGATCGGCCGGTGGTGGCCTTCATCGGTGATTCCACCTTCTTTCACAGCGGGATGACGGGCCTGGTCAACGCCGTCACCCATGACCGTAACATCTTGCTGGTCATCATGGACAACGGCACCACGGCCATGACGGGCCATCAGCCCCACCCGGGCGTTTCCATCACCCCGGGCGGCCGAAAAGAACCCAAGGTGGACGTGGAGCAGGTGGTGCGGGGCTGCGGGGTGCAGCGCGTTACGGTGGTGAATCCCCTCAACGTCAAAAAGACCCAGGCCGCGCTGGAAGAGATCAAGGAAGACCTGAAGGAAGGCGGCGTTTCCGTGCTCATTTCCCGTTCGCCGTGTCCGCTCTTTGAGCGGCGGGCGCTGGGCATCAAACAGCGCGTGGTCTTTCAGGTGACCGACGCGTGTGACCTGTGCCGGGATTGTTTGTCCCAGCTGGGATGTCCGGCCTTCGTTTGGGAACGGGATGGAGCCGGCGGCCAGTGCGTAAGGATCAACGAGACGCTCTGTAACGGCTGCGCGGTCTGCGCCCAGCTTTGTGACGCCGTCAAACCCAAGAAGCTGGAGGCCTGAGAGGCCGGAAAACCGTTCGGGCTCGAGGCGATCCCGGATGCACGCAACGCCAAGGCTTATCCGGTGAACAAGGCATGCGATGCCGCTTGAAGGGGAAGAAGGGATGATGAGTATGGAAAAGGCAAGGGATGCGGGACTTCGCATCTTCTTTACGGGTGTGGGAGGTCAGGGGACGCTTCTGGCCACGCGGATGGTGGGCGAAGCCGCCCTGATTCAGGGCTTGAACGTGATCATGAGCGAGATCCACGGCATGGCCCAGCGGGGAGGCGTGGTGGAATCTTCCATCGTGGTGGGCGACTTGGTCAGCCCGGTCATCGCCGAGGGACAGGCAGACGTGATGCTGGCCTTCGAGCCTTTGGAAGCACTTCGAGCCCTGGAAAAATGCCATGCCCACACCACGGCCGTGGTGAGCACCGTTCCCATCGTTCCTTTCACCGTGGCCACGGGGCAGGGACGCTATCCAGATGTTCAAGGGGTGCTGGAAACCCTGCAAAAGGACTTGGCCCAAGTGGTGGCCCTGGACGCCGTGGCCCTGGCTCGGCAGGCGGGAAACGTGCGGGCGGCCAACATGGTGGTGGTGGGGGTCTTGGCGGGGCTGGGAAAGGTGCCCATCGAACGATCCGCCTGGGAGGAAAGCCTGCGCCGTCTGCTCCCCGCCAAACTGCACGGTGTCAATGAGCGAGCCTTTGCCCTGGGATTTGACGCCGGGCGGGCGGTGGCCTGACAGAGGCCGGTGTGCAAAAGACTTCCGTTGGGGGGTAGAGGCTTGCACGTCCCTGTGCAATCCCTTGACCGGACACAGTGCTCAACGGGTGAATCTCCCGGGGAGGACGGGCCCACGGCCCTTCCTCCCCGTGGTTTGTTTCGGGCCTTGGGTTGAGCAGGTCCTTGCCCAGTGGGGCTTGCGGGCGGGGCCATAGCATGGCTCGGCTCATCCACCGAGGAAGAAAAACCAGCGCCGAGGCTCTGGTATGCGCTTTGCACCTTTTCTTGATGCCGGTGCCTGTCTGCCTTGTTGACGTGGCGTGCTTTTGGCATTATGTAATACTTCTCGTAAACGGCAGCGTGCCGTTCAAGAAGTATTCGCAGGGGGATCAAGCATGATCATCGGCCACGAGTTGCTCGAAAAGACATGCAAGAACATGATCGAGACAATTCTCTTGTGCCTGGATCATGCCACCAAGGGGACCATCTACCGCATCGGGCCCTTGCCGGAACTGCGCTCCGTTCGGGTTACGTGCGGCATCCGCGAACCAGGAAACGGAACCATTCGCTGGGGCCTTCCCACCGTTTCCGATTACAACCCGCCCGGAAAAACGTGGCTCCAATATCAGGATCAACCGGGGCGCGCTCTGGAGGCCATGGGATGGTGCGTGGAGCGCCAAAAGAGCTGGACGGCGGACGATCCCGACGAGGATCAGCGCAGCGTTCGGAAGCAACTGAGTGGGGAGCCGGAAGATTGGCACCACATGGAGCCGGTGTTGGTCAAGAAGGCCGACCTCTACGGGCAGGATGACTCAGATCTGGACTACCCCTGCAACTGGAAGGGAAAGCCCATCTGGCAGGACTCCGACTACGTGGTGGTGGCCGTCATCAAGATCCACTTCCTGCCCCACACCATCCGGCGTGGAGACCGGGCCACCAAGGTGATCAAGAAGCTCTCCCGGGTGCTGGGCACCGAAATGTTCTCCCTGCACATCCGTGAATCGGTCAGTCAGGTGCAGCAGGAACTGGCCAGTGAGCGCATGGCCTCCTGCAATGCCGTGGCCCACGAGCTTCGAAACACCCTGACCAAGCTGAGCTTCATCTTTTCCGCCATCAATGCCGAAATCAGCTTTTTGCGCGAACAGTGGGAGGAGCAGATCTTCCGGAGTGTGGGAGAGGTGCGGGGAAAGACCTCCATCCTGGTCCACCTGAACCAGATTCTGCTCAACAAGATGGCCCATCTGAACGGCAATCGGGAGCTGGGGGAGGTGGCGCGGTCCTTGGCGGAAGAGCAAAACGAACTGGCGGCCCTGCCGCTTCTTCCCGAACAGGCCGAGCGGTGGGTGAGTCAAAAGATCCGCCCCAAGTGGCAGCGGCTCCTGGAAGAATCTCCGCTGTGGACCGACGCGAAAGAAGAGGTCCAATCGCTTCTGGACCAACTGGGCAAGGCGCTTTGGATCGGCACGGACGAGAATCTGGCCAAACGGCTGGATCATTTGCCCGAAGAGCTCCGAAGGCACTGGCCGCGCTTGGCGTACGTGGACTTTTCGGTCGATAAACTGCCCGTCCTGGAAGAAATCCTCCAACTTCTCCAACACCCCGACATGCCCATCCCCCACAAGACCCAGACCCACAAGGTCCTCTCCTCCCTCAAGGCTCTCGTGGAAATCATCCCTGAGATGGAGACCCGGGCCAACCGGATCCTGGAATCCATGCGGAACGGATCGGGAAAGGACTTGCAGGACTACTGGAAAGATCGCATCCGAAACGGAGATCCGGCCCATCCCTAAGAGGCTGTCTGACAATGGCCTCTTGGCCTTTCTGATAAATTCCATTCAACTGTGCCATGTGATGTTTTTTTGAGCTTTGTCGAGGCGGGTTCGGAACCCGGCCCGCCTCCCGCAAGGCCGGGTCCGTAGCGCGGGCGCGTCTGGTACCGCAACCTTCCGTTCGCACAAGAAGGGAACACTCCGGGCGTTTTCAGACACTTCCTGGGAGCTTTCCGGAAACGGACAGCTTGGTCCGTTTTTGTGGGGACCGACCAGTTGGGGACTGCCATGACAAAGCCTGCTGCCGGCCTGAGGGCCAACGGGCTCTACACTCGCCGGGGCCCTCTGCGGGTGCCCGTATGCACGTGCCCCACGTCTCAAGGCGCAGTTGCAAAACATGACGCACACAACGATGTGCCGGTGACTTCCTGCCGCCTTGCCGCGGCGTTCCCACCTGTGGAACGCATCCAGGCCCCTGCCTCGAAACAGGATGCGCTTTTCGCCTCCGGGAAAAGGGGTCCACGACTTCCCGCAGTCCATCCGTGCCGGGTCCGTATGAAACGATGGTTTCATGACTTATCGGACGTTTTCCAGGACCCGGCCGGCTCTGGCGGGCCATCTTCCGACCCGCCGGTGCCGCATCGGCGGATGAAGTCGATGAGACGTTTTCGGGCTTCCCCATCCAGAAGCTTGGGTTGGACGATCAGTTCGAAGCCGGGCCCCCGGTGTGTCAGGCGCTGATCGGCCGAATCCTTTCCGATCCCCTCCAGGAGATAGGCCTTGATGGGATAGTGGATGCCTTTCAGGTGGAGCTCTCCCAGCTCTTGGGCCGAGACTTTTTCCGCGATGAGCGCATAGGTGGCGTGGCTCATGACAATCTGCCCCGGTTCTGCCTTTTCCTGGAGGCGCGCGGCGATGTTGACCTGAGATCCCATGGCGGTGTAGTTCAGCCACCGGGCGGAACCGAAGCTTCCCAGGACGCACACGCCCGTGTGCATGCCCATGCGCACCTGAAAAGAGTAAGGGTAGCCCTGGCGCTGCCAGCGTCTGTTGAGTTCCCCCAGTTCCCGGCGCATGGCCAGTGCCATGGCGGTGCACCGGTAGGCGCCTTCCGCCGGGTCCATGTCCGTCGGGGCGCCGAAGATCACCATCATGCCGTCGCCCAGGAGCTTGTCCACGGTGCCGCCGTGATCGAAGGTGATTCGAATCATGGCGTCAAAGTACTCATTGAGCTGCTGGGCCATCTCCTCCGGTTCCATGGCGTCGGTCAGGGTGCTGAACCGGCAAATGTCCGAGAAAAAGACGGTGATTTTTCGCCTCTGGTGCCGCAGGACGGCGTCCCCGTTGTCCCGGTTCAAATGTTCCACCAGGGGATCGCTGACGAACAGGGAAAGGCGTTGGTTCAAACGGGTGATTTCCCTGTCCTTGTCCCGAAGCTGGGCCAGGGAGGCCTTCAGGTGCTGGGTCTGGGCCGCGAAGCGGTCCAGCAGGAGAGCCAGAAAGACGCACACGGCCAGGAACGCCACGGCTCGGATGACTTCACGGCCCATGTCCACGGGCTGATCCCGTGAGGCCAGACTCAAGAAGGCCAGGTAGAGAACCATGTACCACACGGCGGTGAGGAGCACGCCCCGAAAGCGCACCCGGCCCCCCAGGAAAAAGAGGCCCATGAGCCAGCCCACCAGCATGAGGTCCCGAGCGGTTCCCACGGCGTAATAGCCGTAGGCGGCCACCGGGGCGAAGAGCAGCCAGTTGGGAACGAGCACAAAATGGGGGTCGAAGGAGAGAAGGCGGTCCCAGCGCCGATGGAGGGCCAGGCAGGCCACCAGATGGGCCACCGTGGCGGCGCCGAAAAGGATGATCAGCTGATCCATGCCGATATCGCTGTAGCCCAGGTGCTTGAGGGCCGCGATCATGGCGATGGCCACCAGCCAGCCCAGGTAGGCGAGCCAGAGCGCCTGGATCTTGCGCGTTTCCCCGTCGGGATCGGTCCGGCCCATGCCATCTCCTCCAGCTCCACGGGGATGCCCCACCCCATGGCACGGCCTGCATGGAGCCCGGCCCGGCGCCGGGCTCCATGACGTTTCGGAACGGAGGGAAGAGGTCCTCTGGCAGGTGGTTCAACCAGCGGTTTCGCGGGGCTTTCCAGCGGGGGGGGCGGTTGGGGCGGCTCGTTTCGCCACCGTGAAAAGGATCCTCACGCGCTCGTTTTCCGAAGAGGCGAGCTTGAGCGAGGAAGGCGATACAATGATCGGCACGGACAACTCTCCGGATTGTGTAATGGTGCCCAACCGGACGGGCGTCGTATAGAGCGTGTGGACATCTTTCAGGATGGTTTTTCCTCCCACCACCTGCACTTCCGAAGGAATAACCTGAACCTCGGTGAGAATCAAATCGTCCGGCAACCTTCCCGTCCAATCCACTTGGACCGGCACGGACTTGGTCGCCGGCACGTCCAGAACCACCTCCACCGTGGTGGGGGACACCGCGTTGAAAAAGACGCCGGGGGGCAGCTGAATGCTTTCCTGGGTGAGGGCGAAGACGTTCCTTCCCTCCTCGGCCTTGCTCAGGTCGATGCGCACATTGATCTGCTCAGGCCGCATGGACTTGACCAGGGCGCTGGAGCCATGGAGCTGGAGGTGAACCTTGTTGGCGGACGTTTCCAGGATTTGGTACTGGGGGGGGCGGTTTACCAACTCGATGGGAACATCCACCGCGATGAGGGTGTCTCCGCCCCGGGTAAAGCCGAACCAGACCGCGGTCATGATGACCAGCGAGAGCAAGGCCGCCAGAGTGAGCTTGCCCATCTCCCGTCGCCGGTAGTTGACATCCTTTTCATGGTCGGTGCCCAGATGATCCTCCAGAAGATGCGCCACTTCCTCTGGCTTGGAGATGGGCCGGATCCATTGCTGTTTGGCCACACTCACCCGCCCGCGCTCTTCGGAAACCACGACCACCAGCGCATCGCTTCGCTCTGCCAGACCCGCGGCGGCCCGGTGTCGGGTTCCATAAAAGGTGGGCAGGTCGGTCCGCTGGGACAGCGGAAGCAGCACCCCCACTTGCGTGATCTTGTCCCCTTCGATGACGGCGGCTCCGTCATGTACGGGGTTCCGGGGCCAGAAGATGCTCATGAGCATTTCCTGCGAGACGCGGCCGTCCCATGGGATGCCTCCATGCACCAGCTCACTCAGGTCTTCTTTGCCGGGAAAGACGGCCAGTGCTCCCATGCGCTTCTTGCCCATCTGGAAGAAGGTGTCCGCCAGAAGCTGCACGGCAGAGGTCTTCTCCATCAAGGGGGACCCCCACAGGAAATTCTTGAGGTTTCGGGCCTGGAGGGCGGTGCGGATCTCGTTTCGAAAGACCACGATGATGATAATGGCCGCCGCGGCCGTGATGGCCTGAAGCGCCCAGCTGGTCAGGATGAGACCCAGGGAGGCGGCCACTTCCTGGATGACCCACAGGGAAGCAATGCCCACCAGGATGCGGAAGGCGTTGGTGTGGCGGAACAGCACGTAGAGCCGGAAAAGGATGTAGCTGTTGACGAGGATGTCCACCAGGTCCTGCCAACGAATGGTGAGGAGGATGTTCAGGAAGTTTTTCATGTCCGCCGCACGTCCTGCATGGGCTCCCATGGGCCCGTGGTAAAACCGCCGTTCGCAATCCTTACCGGTCCCGCCGTGTCCTCATGGTAGAGCGGGTGGCATGTGTTCGGTCGTTTCAAAACCTGGCCTTCTCAGTCCGTGATGCTGAAGCGCAAGACCTTCAGGATCCGGCCTTCGGAGTCCAGCACCTCCACGCGCCAGGGGCCTTTGTCCGACTCGCGCAGTCGGATCATGCTGTAGGTGGCCCAGCGGGGCGGGTGGAGCTTCAAGCGAATCTGGGTGATCAATTCGTCTTTGTGGTACCAGCGGTGGTGGATCTGGGTCGGGGCGGATACGGTATCGAACAGGGTGTAGCAAAAGACCTGCCCCCGGGAGACGGAAAAGGTGACGGCGCTGTTGACGGGCAAAAGATCTTCCACCGCTTCGCACATGGTCGCCCGCGCCAGATGCAATCTCAGCTCCTGGACCTGACCGGCCGCGGAGGGGGCCTCGGCCTGCTGAGCGTGGGTCGCCCGCGCGCCGAGCAAAAGCAACGCCACCACAGACACCCACACAATGGAGACTATCGTCTTGGAAGGAACCATGGACGGCACGCTCCTTGTTTCCAGGCGAAGCCCACCGGATGTTCCCCGGCAGGTTCCAGGGCCACAGGGATCTCGGCTGTTGGACGGAACGCAGGGCTCGCGCTGTTGACTTCCGGTGAGTCGTCCCGGAAAGGACAATCTCCGAAATGACCTTAGTCTTTCTAAATAACAGCAAAATGGGATGGAGTCAAATAAATACTAGAATTGAAAGGGCATTTGGGGCACCCGCCCCGAGCGCTCCTCGGGGGGGCCCGATCCGGCGTCCGGGGAGCTTGTCCGAGAAGGTCCGGGTGGCTTTCTTCTGGGGCGGGTTCTGAGCCCACCCCCACCAGGCGGTCTGAAAATGCAAGCAAAACCACAGGGCCCGGTGGCATGTGAACGAGTTGGAAATCTCCCAAAAGGCCATTGTGGGACAGGTTCTCAGAGGGAAAGCAGGATCTGCTCGTAGAGACGAGCGGCGCTCACCACGTGTTCAAAGGGAACCGATTCCTCCGGGGAATGGGCCTTTTCCAACCGGCCCGGACCGAAGAGGATGGGCTTGACGCCGGCCGACCACAGCACATTGGCGTCGCTATGGCTCCGGAAGGGCACCGGCTCCCAGGGCAGGTCGTTCGCTTCCCAAATGGATTTCAGTTTCTGCACAAAGGTGCTCTGCTCGGGGATATCGTAGCCGGCATGGATCTCCGTGAAACGCACCGAAGGCTGCAGATTGGGAAAGTCCGAGCGCATCGTCTCCGTGATCTGTTCCAGCTCCATGATGATCTCCCCCAGAGGGGCGGCCGGAGGTGCGTGCAGGTCGAGCCAGGCCTCGCAATAGTCGGGAACCACAAACCCGGCGGAAGAAGTGCTCAGATCCCGAATGTTGGCGATCACCGCCGGGCGCTTCTCCTCCAGATGATGCAAAATCTTCAGAAGAAAGTGGAGCAGAGCCTCGGCGGGATTGTCCGCGCGCTTGACCATGGAGGCGTGCATGCGTTTGCCCCGGGTCACAGCCTGGACTTCCAGGTAGCCGTAGTGGCTCAGCCCCGCGGCCAGGTCGGTGGGCTCACCGATCAAGGCCCAGGGAAAGTGGTAGTCCCGCACCAGCCGCCGGGCGCCGTCGCCTTCCTCTTCCTCTCCCACCACCAGGACCAGGGCCGCGGGCAGACGGCGGTCGGCCTTCTGGTACGCACACAAATAGGCCTCGATCATGGCGGCGCAGCCCCCCTTCATGTCCGCCGCCCCCAGGCCGTAGATCTCCCCGCCCTCTTCTTCGAATCCGAAATCCTCCAGATCGTAGGCGGAAATGGTGTCCACGTGGCCGATGAGGGCCAGTTGAATGTCTTCTTCCGGGGGGACCACCAGGAGGTTGCAGCGGCGGTCGTCCACGGGTTGGCGGATCAAGGGAAGGTCGTAACGTTTCAGGTACCCGTGGACATAGTCGATCACGTCCTCTTCCTTGCCCGAAGGGCTGTAGATGTTGATCAGTCGTTCCAGCAGGCGGCGCAGTCGGCGCCAATCAATGGGCGGCAGGTCGGATTGAGGCATGGGCGGCTCCGTCGTGTGTTGGGTCAACCATCAGCGGATCATCTTTCCTTGGAAGCTTTCTTCAGCTCTTCGCTCAGGTTGAGACTCAGATAGATGTGCTCCCTGGGATTGGAAAAGCCCATCTTTTCAAAAAAGGCCAGGGCGGATACGTTGTCCGCTTCCGAATCCACGAACATGATCCGGACGCCCTCTTCCAACATCACCTGCTTGAAGTGTTCGAAGAGCTTTTCCGCAACCCCGGTCCCCTGCAGGTCCGGGTGCACCCCCAGCCACACCAGGTGGGCGTATTTCCAGGCCGAGCGCGGTTTGGAAATGGTCGTTCCCAGGGCAAATCCCACGATGGACTGCTCCATTTCCGCCACGAAGCAGTATTCCGACTCGCTGAGGTAAAAGGAGGCCACCTCATAGGAATCCCAGGTTCGGTACAGGTTGGGCACGGCGTCGGCGGTGAAGAGCTTCTCTCCCAGGTGAAACACCTTGGGAAGGTCGTCGATTTCCATGTGGCGGATGGTCACCTGCGGGCGCCTTTTCCTTTCGGTGGATCTCTTCCGGGCCATGCGCTGAATGGAATCCTCCTGGTTCGCTTCGCGTTGGACGATCCCGCCCTGGACAAGGCGGGGATCCACGACGATGTGCTCCATTTCTCCTTATCCTTTGGCGTGGATCAGGTCAATATGGGCGATGGTGAGCAAAATATTTGACAGAGGGAACGATTCTCCATACAGTGGCTGTGGAGGATCGAAACGATGATTTGCGTGAGCCTATCTTGCGCAGCGGCCGCCGCGACCGGTTCAGCCCTGGCGGCGGCGCGCTGATTCCAAACACTTTCGAATGCCGGACGCCACGGGCTGATGCTCGGCCCGTGGCGTTTTTTCTTTGAACCCCGGGCCGAAAAGCCCGGGGTTTTTGGTTCGGCCTTCCAACGCACTCCGGGAGGACGCCATGAACGACCAGACCCTCATCCGATTTGCCGACCGCATGGACCAGTTGCCGCCTTACCTCTTTGGAATGATCAATAAGATGAAGATGGAAAAAAGGTGGCGGGGCGACGATGTGATCGACTTGGGCATGGGCAACCCCATTGATCCGGCCCCGGAGGCGGTGACGGAAAAGCTCTGCCACGTGGTGCGCGATCCCAAGAGCCATCGGTATCCGGTGGCCACGGGCCTTCGGAATCTGCGCCGGGAGATTGCCAAGGTCTACCGCAAGGACTACGGGATTGCCCTGGACAGCGATGAGGAGGTCCTGTGCACCATCGGCTCCAAGGAAGGCCTCTCCCATCTCTGTCTGGCCCTCGTGGGCCCCGGAGACACGGTGCTCGTGCCCGCGCCCGCCTTCCCCATCCACATCTACGCGGCCGTGATCGCCGGGGGGCAGGTGATCCGCCTTCCCATGACGTCTCCCGAAGATCTCTTGCGCAAGGTGGACGACATCTGTCGGAACCTGATGCCCAAACCCAAACTGCTCATGCTCAACTTTCCCCACAACCCCACGGCCCAACTGGCCACCGTGGACCTCTTCCGCCAAGTGGTGTCCCTGGCCAAAAGGCATCGCTTCATGGTGGTCCACGATTTCGCCTACTCCAAAATCACCTTCGACGGGTATCGGGCTCCCAGCTTCCTGGAAGCTCCCGGTGCCCGGGATGTGGGCGTGGAGTTCGGTTCCTTTTCCAAGTCCTACAACATGGCCGGATGGCGCCTGGGCTACTGCGTGGGCAACGCGGAAATCATCAAGGGCCTGGCCCAGATCAAGGGCTACTACGATTACGGAATCTTTTCCGCCATCCAGATCGCCGGCATCGTGGCCCTGCGGGACTGTGAAGAGGACGTACGCCGACAAGCGGCCATCTACCAGGAGCGAAGGGACGTCCTGTGCCGCGGCCTCCAGCGGCTGGGATGGGAGGTCGATCCGCCCAAGGCCGGGATGTTCGTCTGGGTGCGCCTGCCCGAGGCCTTACGCCGCCTGGGGTCCATGCGGTTCGCCATGGAGCTCATGGAGCGGGGCAATGTGGCCGTGGCCCCGGGCATCGGTTTCGGCGAGGAAGGGGAAGGCTACCTGCGCCTGGCGCTGGTGGAAAACGAGCACCGCATTCGCCAGGCCCTGCGTCAGATGAGGCGCGCCATCCAGGATATGTGCGACGAAGGGCTCGTGGTGGATGCACAGACGGCCGTCTCCTGAGTCCTCCGCGAAAGCGGCCGAAGGCCCACCGGACGCGTGGGCGCCCATTTAAGGGCCTTTGGTGCATCACAACCCCAAGGGACCGATCGAAGCCATGAAGACGCCTCGATTGCGATGGCAGGATCGTCTGCGGGCGAAGGCCTTGACGGCTGGGATGTTCTGCGTTCTCGCCGCCGCCTTCGTTCCATGGCCCCCCCTGGCCAGTTCTTGCCTCGGGGCAAGACGTCCCCCCGAGCATGCCTGGGTGGTTCGAGTCTTCGATGGCGATACGGTCCTCCTGGATACCGGAGACAAGGTGCGCTACCTGGGCATCGATGCCCCGGAGGTGGATCATGAGGGCGGCCCCAGTGACTGCTATGCGCTGCAGGCGTGGCGCCGGAACCAGGAGCTGGTGGAAGGGCGCAAGGTGCTCCTGCGCTACGACCAGGTCTTGAGGGACCACTACGGGCGTCTGCTGGCCTATGTTCACTTGCCCGACGGATCCTGCGTCAACGCCCGGTTGCTCCGGGAAGGCTGCGCTGTTCTATTCCGAACGCCCAAGGGGTTTGGCCGATTTGATGGCTTTTTGCGCGCCCAAAGAGATGCCATGAAGGCCAAGGCGGGCCTGTGGGGGGCATGCCGGGTGAAGCCGGCTCCCTTCTATGTGGGAAACAAGAGGTCGTGGGTCTTTCACCGCCCTTCCTGTCCCTTCGGGACCCAAACGGCCGAAAGAAATGTGGTCCGGTTTCGCAGTCGCTGGGATGCCCTGTGGGAAGGCTACCGGCCGTGCCGCCGCTGCCGGCCCTGAAGGATCGACCTGGACCGGGTGGAGCGGCGGCCTTGAGGCGGGGGGATCCCGTGGCAAAACAGGATGAAGGCCGTGGCGGGGGATGGGGGATGCGTGATGGACGAGCAGAAAGTGCGCTCCTCACCACGGATCCGTTCCGCTTACCACCCGCTCACCCGACAATTCTTGGAAAGGCGTGGAGAAGAGCCAGGAGATGGACATGGGTTCTCGAAAGTATCCCGACCGCCCTTTGGTGGGGGTGGGAGCGACCATTTTTGACGATCACAGGGTTTTGCTGGTCCAAAGGGGCCGGGAACCTTCCCGGGGCAAGTGGTCCCTTCCCGGCGGGCTCGTCAAGCTGGGCGAAAGCCTGGGGGATGCCGTCCGCCGGGAGGTGAAGGAAGAAACCGGTCTGGACGTGGCCCCGGTCGATGTGGTGGCCTGCCTCGATCGGGTCCTCCGGGACGACCAGCAACGCATCGCCTACCACTACGTCTTGTTGGATTTCCTCTGCCGGATCCTATCCGGTGATCTGAGGCCGGGTGGGGATGTGTGGGCGTGCCGTTTCGTCCCAGTGGACGCATTGAGCGGGCTGGATCTCACCCGGGGAACCCAGGAGGTGGTGCGCAGGGCCTGGCGGCACGCCTCCCGATCGGGACCTCCCCTCTATGACGCCTCCCTGTAGCGGCTCGGGCGGCCCGGCGCCCATCCTTTCCAGACGGCCCGAGAAGAGTCTTCGCGTGGTAGGGGAGAAGGGTCCAGTCCTTCCGGCACAATCTCTTCTCCCCACCCAACACGTGGTGTCCTTTTCTTTCCACGTCCCTCCTTTACGAATCCCGGGAAGGCCACTCCCGGGGCGTGACTCCATCCACCCAAGCACTCTGGGCCATGCCGGCTTTTCGTTTTGTGGCAGTCTCGGCAGGGCTCTTGACAATCCCTTGAACGGACTGTATGACGGACCAGTCGGTCAACGGAAAGGGGTGGAACGAAGGACGGTGAAACAAAAAAGACGCCCACAGGAACGCCAGGAGATCTTGAGGCAGCTTGCCCGCAAGGGCGATACGGCCCCGCTTCGGCTGTGGTTGCGCCGGCACCTCAAGGCCGCACCGTCGGGGACCGCCGACCATTGGGCGGATCTGCTCCAGGCCGTGCTCTTGGATCTTCGGCGGATGCCGGAAGCGGACGCAACCTGCCTCCATCGGGCTGTGGATGTCTTCATGGAAGCGGCCAAGGAAGAAGGCCTTTCCGCCGAAAGCGTTCTCAAGACCGCCGTGGTGGACCTGATGGGCCGGGTGGCACCGGACAAAGCGGGCCGCACTGGGACCCCCACGGACACCCGGGACAGGATCCTTGAGGCCGCCTTGGAGGTCTTTTCCGAAAAGGGCTTCCACCACGCCACCATGGACGAAATCGCCGATCGGGCGGGCGTGGGCAAGGGGACCGTCTACCGGTATTTTTCCAGTAAGGACAATCTGTTCAGTCAATTGGTCCAGGCCAGGTTACAGGAACTGGAACAGGAGGCCGAACAGGTGCTGGACAGCGATGACCACGTGCTGTCCATGATCGAAAAATACCTGGGTCTCTATTTCGCCTTCTTTGATCGCAACCAACGCCTCTATCGGGTGATGGTGCAGGAACACCCCGAGATGGATGATCGCCTCCAGGATCTCTACGTGGAGGAGATCATGCGGCGCATTCCCCGGCTCAAGCGGAAGATCTACGAGGCCCGCTACCGGGGCGTGCTCAAGGACGTCAACTTCCAAACGGTCTTTTACGGCGTCATGGGATTCATCCATGGCGTGATCCAGCGCTGGCTGGCCCACGATTGCGCCTACTCGCTGGAACAGGAACTTCCAACGGTCAAGGAAGTTCTCTTCTATGGCTTCGTGAACAAGGAAAACAACACCAACACGGGAGGATAGACCATGGATGTGAATGAAATGAAAGCCAAGGTGGTGGACATCATCGCCAATCAGCTGGGCGTGGAAAAGGATATCATCACTCCGGAGGCCCATGTGGTGGACGACCTGGGAGCCGACTCCCTGGACGTGGTGGAGCTCATCATGGCCCTGGAAGAAGCCTTCGATGTGGAAATTCCCGATGAGGAGGCGGAAAACATTCGAACGGTTCAGGATATCTACGACTATATCGATAAGATTCAATCCGCCGCCTAAATTCCGCACGCCGGCTGGGGCCGCTTTCGTTCTGGGAAGCGGCCCCAGCCGGTAACGATGTGCCCTTTCCCGCCTCTTTTCATCACCCGACCAAGACGACTCCGTTCTTTCATCGTTGGAGTCCCGCCACCACCACGTTCCGTTTTCGGTGCCGTATGGGCACAGCACCTTCTTGTGCCGCCGGCCGCCCCCATGTGCCGGCCCCGGGAAGACAATCCCGTCGGTGTCGTCTAGGATTTGGGGCACTGCCGGGGAGCCTGCCCCTGCAAGGCAGGGCAAGGCCAGCAGCGCAAGCCCGCTTGAAAGTCCCAACCTTTCGTCCGCTCAAGAAGGGAGCAACCTGGGCCTTCCTGGAAAAGCTCCTAAGCCTCGTCGGAATCCGTTTCCGGCGTCTCGGACTCTTCCAGGTCCGCGGCCCGGGCATCCAGGACCGTGTTCTTGAGAGCCCAGAAGATGGAGCGAAAGTTGGCCTCAAAGTTGGTGGGAGAGACTCGGCCCAGCTCAATGAACTTGACGATGATTTCCTTGGAAAGCTTGAGAAGCTTTTCGTCGTCCGGATTCATTTGCGGTCTCCCTTGGGGTGGGGTAACTAGACCCTGTGGGCCTGTTGCGTCCGGAAATGGGGTGCAAACGACCTCTGTGCCTGGGGCTGGCTTCCTGCGGGGGCTTTCTCTCCCGCGGACCCAATCGCATAAGATCGGTTGAGCCCAGGTCGTTGTGGACGAAAAAAGCCTCTGCTGGTTGGAAGGAAGGCCATGCGGTTTCGCAGCAGAGGCTTTTAGGCTCTTGGAAATGCCCCGGAAGGCACCTCCCAAGCCCGCTGTCCTTTTATCACGACGCCCGAGCCGCAGGCAAGTGTGAGGCTTTCAAAGCAAGAGGAGAAAAGAGGCATGGTGGTGGATCTCATGATCATGGCGGTGCTCTTGATGCTTTCGGCCTTTTTTTCCGGATCGGAAACCGCGTGCATGGCCGTGGATCGCATCAAATTGCGGCAAAAAGCTCGATCGGACCGACGGGCCCAGGTGGTCCGGAGCATCCTTCGCCAACCGGAAAAGCTCATCGCCACCCTCCTTTTTTGCAACAACCTGGTCAACGTGGGCCTTTCGGCCATCGGCACCGCCCTGGCCATCCGATTGTTCGGCCCGGACGGCGTCCTGATCGCCACGGTGCTGGTGACGGTTTTCCTGCTCATCTTCTCCGAAATCACGCCCAAGACCATCGCCGCTTACTATCCCAATGCCATCGCCATGACCGTGGCCCCCGTCATGCGCGCCTGCATTCGCCTCTTCTATCCCCTGGTGCGGCTGCTCACCTTCATCTCCAACGGCATCATTGGGCTGCTGGGTGTTTCCAGGCCCACGGGACGAACGGGGATCACCGAGGAAGAGATCGCCTTCGTGATCAAGGCGGGTGCGGAAGAGGGCGCCTTGGACGACGCCAAGCAGGACATGCTTCTGGGGGTGCTGTCCATGGAGCGCGTTCTGGTGGGAGACATCATGAAGCCCCTTCGGGATGTGGTGGCCTTGCCCCTGAACGCTTCCTATGACCAGGTCTTTCAAACCATTCAAAAGCACAAGTACGCCCGCTATCCGGTCTATGAAAAGGATCCCGGCAACGCGGTGGGATTCATCCACGCCCTGGATTTCCTCCTCCATGCCCGAAGGGATTCTTTCCAACTGAAGAGGCTCTTGCGCAAACCCCACTTTGTTCCCGAACTTCGCACCATCGGCATGCAGCTGGTGAGCTTCAAAAAGGAGCAGGCCCATCTGAGTCTGGTGGTGGATGAGTACGGCAACGTGGTGGGCATCGTCACCATGGAGGACATCCTGGAAGAGATCGTGGGGGAGATCGAAGACGAACACGACCTGCAGCCAGGTTGGATCCGCCAGGTGAGTGCCGGGCGCTATTCGGTGGACGGGCGCGTGCTGGTCCGGGACTTTAATCGGTGGCTGAAAACCGGGCTGCCGGCCGATGAGGTGCGAACCTTGGGCGGCCTGGTCCAAAGGGAACTGGGGCGCATCCCTCGGCAGGGGGATTCGGTGAGGGTGGGACCTTGCCGACTGACGGTCCAGGAGATGCGGGGAAAGAGTGTGACGCGCTTGGTGGTGGAGATCCCGCAGGAATAGTCGGACAGGGAGGGGGGTTCGGTGTTGTCTGGAGGGTCGACCCAGCCGGTGGGTCGGCCTTTTGTCGTTTGGGGGAAGGGCCTGGGATTCCCACCCGGCTGGCTTTTGGTAAGGGGCTAAAAAAAGTGATTTTTTTCGTGAAAATGGGTTTGACAGATTTGGAAGGGGGGTGTTAAAAGCATGTGAAGTGGTAAAAAGTGGGTAAAAAGGGGGAATAAGTGGGCATCCTCAAGTCCAAGCGCTTTCGAGGTCAGTCCATTCATCGCCTGGACGACAAGGGACGTCTGCGCATCCCCACCAAGTTTCGTGAGATATTGCAGGAATGCTACACGGACGGCCTGGTGCTGGCCATGAGGAAGGACCACCTGGAGGCCTATCCCCCGGAGGAGTGGGAGCAGATCGAGGACAAGCTCCTGAAGAAGGTGGCCTTCAACAAGGAAGTGCGGGAGTTCGTGCGCTACTTCGTCTCCAGTGCCATGGAGTGTGAATTCGACAAGCAGGGTCGCATCCTGATTCCCGCGCTGCACCGGGAACGGGCGGGGATCCATCAGGAAGTGGTCCTGGTGGGTGTTTTGGATTCCTTTGAGATCTGGGATACCAACCGGTGGCACAAGGACTTGGAGGCCGCCGGCGAGCGCTACGATCAGACCTTCAGCGAGGTGGCCCGCCTGGTGGAGTAGGCGGCCGTCAAGCCCGCATGGCCACGGACCGGGTCGGCCGAGGGATCGGGACGATCAGAAGGAGCCCGTCTTTGTTGGAGCATCGCCCCGTCTTGTTGGAAGAGGCTGTCGGCTTGCTGGCTTGCCGTCCCGGGGGGCGCTATGTGGATGCCACCCTGGGTGCGAGCGGCTATGCGGAGGCGATCCTGGAGGCCACGGCCCCCGACGGGCTGCTGCTGGGGTTGGACTGGGACCAGGAGGCGGTGGAAGGGGCCCGTCGACGGCTGGCTTCCCATGGCCATCGCTTTATTGCGGAATGCGCTTCCTTCGACCGTCTGCCGGACATTCTCGCCTGGATCGGATGGGAATCGGTGGACGGGATCGTGTTGGATCTGGGGGTTTCGTCCCTGCAGCTGGACGATCCGAGCCGTGGGCTCAGTTTTCAAAAAGACGGTCCGTTGGACATGCGCCTGGACCGTTCCCTGACGGTGACCGCGGCCGATCTGGTCAATGAACTTCCGGAAGAAAAGCTGGCTGAACTGATTGCCCGTTACGGCGAGGAGCGGTTTTCCCGCCGCATTGCCCGGGCCATCGTGGATCGGCGTCGTGAGGAGCCCTTCCAGCGCACGGGGCAACTGGCTTCCCTGATCGCGTCCGTTGTTCCCCGCACGGCGGATGCACGGCGCATTCACCCGGCGACCCGAACGTTTCTGGCCCTTCGGCTGGTGGTGAACCGGGAGCTGGAAACCCTCCAGGCGTTTTTGGATGGGGCGCTCGATCTGCTTTCCGTGGGCGGAAGACTGGCGGTGGTCACCTTCCATTCTTTGGAGGACCGTTTGGTCAAGCGGGCGTTTAAGGCGTGGTCCAAATCGTGTCGGTGTCCGACCGATCTTCCTGTGTGTCGCTGTGAGGGCCGTCCGCTCGCTCGCCTTCTGACGCGGAAGGCCCTTCGCCCCTCCCCCCGGGAGGTCCAGGAAAACCCCCGAGCTCGAAGCGCTCAGTTGCGGGCCGTCGAGCGGATCTAGCCATCGTGTTGGGGGGGGACGGCATGGGATGGCGATTTTGGGGCTTCGTTCTGGGGGGCACGGCCCTGGTCCTGGCCGCCTGCCTCATCTACCTCCAGGTGGAGCAGACGCGCTGCGGCTACCAGGCCGTTCAGCTCCAGCAGGCCTATTCCAAGTGGTACGAAGTCCACAGGCGCTTGGAGATCGAGCGTGCGCGTTTGCGATCCCACAAGCGCTTGCGTGAGTTGGGACGCAACGTGTTTCACCTGGCCCCTGCACGGGAAGATCGATTGTGGACGGTGCCGGATCCCGGTTGAAGAAGCAGGCGGGGCCGGTGCATCGAGGTGAGCCCATGAAGCCCAACCAGGACAGAGCGAGACTCCGAATGGAAGCGCGGCTCCGAAGCGGCTGCGGGCTGCTTGGGGCGATCGGGCTCCTCGTTTGCCTCGCGCTGGTGGGCCGGGCCGCTTATCTGCAGGTGGTTCAGGGGGGAAAGTGGCGCGAGATCAAGGTCGGACAGGCCCAGGCGAGTTTTCAGGTCCCCGTCTACAGGGGGACCATTTGGGATCGCCGGGGGCGTCCCCTGGCCCTGAGCGTTCAGAGGGGCTCCCTGTATGCGGACGCCAAGGCGATCGAAAGCCCCGAGCGGACGACCCGGGTCCTGGCTTCCATTCTGGGCGTGGGCCGGCGGGAGCTGCGAAGGAAGCTGAACCGCGAAAGTCGTTTTGTCTGGATCAAAAGGGGCCTTTCCACCGAAGAGCTGCGCCGGGTCTCCCAGGCCCGCGTGCCCGGTCTCGGGGTCCGGATGGAGTGGGGCCGGTACTACCCTCACAGGTCCCTGGCGGGCCAGGTGATCGGCTTTGTGGGGGTGGACGGCATGGGCCTGGAAGGGGTGGAACGGGTCTACGACGGAGTGCTTCGCCAGGATCCCCGCAAGGTTTCGGCCTTTCGTGACGGGGGACGCCGGCGGGTGTGGATTCGCAATGAGCCGCCCCCGGTTCCTCAAGAACGCTACGGGTTGCGTCTGAACCTGGATGCCTTTCTCCAGGACGTCTGCGAAGCGGCCCTGGAAGATGCCGTCCGAAAGCATGGCGCCCGGGCCGGGGAGGCGGTGCTTCTGGACGTCCGGGATTTTCGCGTTTTGGCCATGGCCAACTGGCCGCCCTTCAACCCCAACACCTACGCGTCCTCTTCGCCCTCCAGCTGGCGCAACCGGGTGATTGCCGATGCCTTTGAGCCCGGGAGCGCCATGAAGATCTTTCTCATGGCCGGGGTGCTGGAGGCGGGCGTGTACGGACCGGAACAGCGCATCTTCTGTGAAGAAGGCGAGATGCGCCTGGCATCCCATACCATCCACGACGTGCATCCCCATGGGTGGCTCACGGTGCGGGATGTGCTCAAGGTGTCGAGCAACATCGGTGCGGTCAAGCTGGCCCAGGCACTGGGGCCTCGGCGCTACTATGAAGAGCTGGTGGGATTCGGCTTCGGGCGCAAGACCGATGTGGATCTTCCCGGAGAATCGGCGGGTCTGCTGCGATCCTACCGGCGATGGAGGCCGGTGGATTTTGCCGTGGCTGCATTCGGCCAGGGTGTGGGGGTGACCTCCTTGCAGTTGGCGTCCGCCGTGGCGGCGGTGGCCAACGGTGGCCTGTTGGGTAAGCCACGGGTGGCCGATGCGGTGGTGGATGAACAGGGCCGGATCATCAAGTCCCTCACGCCCGCTCCGCGGGTTCGGGTGGTTTCACAGAAAACGGCCCGGCGTCTTCGGGAGATGATGGAAGAGGTGGTGCAGCCGGGGGGAACGGGCACGCGGGCGGCCCTTTCCCGCTACACCTGCGCCGGGAAGACGGGAACGGCTCAAGTGGTGGATCCTGAGACGGGGCGTTATGCGCCGCACAAGGTGACTTCCGTTTTTGTGGGGTTTGCGCCGGCCGCCAATCCCAGGCTGGCCATGGCGGTGGTGGTGCATGAACCGGAAGGGAAAGGCTACGGCGGCGTGGTGGCGGCTCCCGTCTTTCGCCGCGTCATGGAAAAGGCCCTGCCCTACTTGGGGGTGCCGCCCGACAAGGAGCCTGAGGACGGGCCGGACCGGCCCCGATTGGTCCGCTGGGACGGAGGACTGGACTGGGCCCAAGGCCCTTCCGTGAGGACCGCGCCGTCCTCTTCCCAAGCCCAATCCCAGGTCGTTCCGGATCTTCGCGGGTTGTCCTTGAAGGCGGCGTTGGCTGTCTTGAAGGCGGCTGGCCTGGAAGCCGTTCCCAAGGGGTCGGGGTGCGTGGTCCGTCAGCAGCCGGCGCCTGGTGAGAAAATCCGTCGGGGGGGCGTGGTCACCCTCCGCTTGAAGGAACTTTCCTGAAGCCCATGAAAGAAGGATCTTTGAACAAGAAACTTTCCCAGGTGATTGCAAGCATCTCCCCCCGGCAGGTGGCGGGCGATGCCCACGTGGTCCTTTCGGGCCTCAGCTATGACAGCCGACGGGTGCGGCCGGGGGACCTGTTTGTGGCGCTTCCGGGCGGCCGATACGACGGGCACTCTTTTGTGGACGCGGCCGTTTCCGCGGGAGCCGCCGCCGTCCTGGTGGAGCGCGCTCCCGAAAAGGAACCGGGGGTTCCCGTGGTGGTGGTGGACGATACGCGCCGGGCCATGGCCGCCGTGGCGGCCGCCTTGTACGATCATCCGGCCTCCAAACTTTGCCTTGTGGGGATCACGGGCACCAATGGAAAGACCACCACGGCCGGCCTGCTGGAAAGCGTTTTGGAGGCGGCGGGATACCGCGTGGGAGTGATCGGAACCCTGGGAATTCGCTGGGCCGGCCGGAGCGAGCCGTCGCCCATGACCACCCCCGAGTCGGCGGATCTTCAGCGGATCCTTCATGCCATGCACCGGGATGGGATCACGCACGTGGTCATGGAGGTCTCTTCCCATGCGTTGGCCTTGCATCGCGTGGACGGATTGGCCTTCGATGCGGCCGTTTTCACCAACCTTTCCCAGGATCACTTGGATTTTCACGGGACCCTGGAAGAGTACTTCCAGGCCAAGCGGCGGCTCTTCGCGCATCACCTGAAGGATTCCCATGGGCCGGGGGACGCCGTGGTCAACGGAGACGATCCTTACGGCCAACGGCTGCAGGGCGAACTGGCCCCTTGCACCGTCTATGGATGCGACAGTTCCAAGGCGGCCGTCCGTCCCCGAGACCTCCATCTGGGCCCGGATGGTATCCAGGCGGACCTGGCCACGCCCCGCGGCGAACTTTCCATCCGCTCTCCCCTGATCGGCCGTCTGAACCTCTACAACATCCTGGCCGCCGTGGGGGCCGCCTGTGCGCTGAACATCCCGCTGGAAGCCGTACGGCGCGGGATTGGGTCCGTTTCGGGCGTGGACGGTCGTTTGCAAAGGATCACCACGCCGTTCGGTTTCCACGTGGTGGTGGACTATGCCCACACCCCCGACGCCATGGAAAAGGCCTTGGCATGCGTGCGGGAACTCACCCGCGGGCGCCTGTGGGTGGTCTTCGGCTGCGGCGGGGATCGGGACCGGACCAAGCGCCCCCTCATGGGGGAGGTGGCCGGTCGTCTGGGGGATCTGGTGGTGGTCACGAGCGACAATCCCCGGACGGAATCCCCGGAGGCCATCGTGCGCCAAATCATTCCCGGCGTGGAACGCACCGGAAAAAACGCCTTTTCGCTGGACAGGGGGCCGGTCCCACCGGCCGGATACGCCGTGGAGGTGGACCGGCGTCGCGCCATCACGGCCGCCGTGCTGGCGGCGGAACCGGAAGATGTGGTCTTTGTGGGGGGAAAGGGCCACGAAACCTACCAGATCCTGGGTACGGAGGTGATTGCCTTCGACGATCGGGAGGTGGTCCGGGAGGGGCTTGAGATGCGCGTGGGCCTGGCATCGGGTGCACAGGCGGAGGGTCGCTCATGAAATGGACGCTGCCACAGGTCCTGGAGGCCACGGGAGGCCATGTGATCCGGGCCGGCGAAGGCGCCACGGAACAGGTCCCGTCCTTTTCGGGGGTTTCCACGGACACCCGGACCCTGCAACCCGGTGAGATCTTCGTGGCCCTGGAAGGGGAGCGTTTCGACGGCCATCGCTTTGTGTCGCAGGCGGTGGAGCGGGGAGCGGCCTGCGTGCTGGTCCACCGCCGGGACGCCGCTTCAGATCTTCCCGCAACGGCGACCGTGGTGGCAGTGGCCGACACCCTGAAGGCTCTGGGGGATCTGTCTGCTTACGTGCGGTCCCGGCACCGGCTGCCGGTGGTGGGGATCACGGGGAGCAACGGCAAGACGAGCACCAAGGAGATGGTGGCATCCATTTTGGCTGTCCGCCTTTCGGTTCTCAAAAACCCCGGCAACTTCAACAACCTCATCGGTGTGCCCCTCACCCTGCTGGGCCTTTCCGACCGGCATGAGGCGGCGGTGGTGGAGATGGGGATCAATGTGCCCGGGGAGATGGAGCGGCTGGCGGCCGCGGTTCGACCCACCGTGGGGCTCATCACCAACGTTCATCCGGCGCACCTGGAAGGCCTGGGATCAGTGGATCGGGTGTTGGAAGAAAAGGCAAGGCTCTGGGACGTGCTCGGTCCCGAAGGCATCGCCGTGGTGAACCTGGACGACCCCAGGCTGGAGGCGCGCTCAGAAAGGCTTTCCTGCCGCAAGGTCACCTTCTCCATACGGCGTCGGGACGCGGACGTGCACTTGGCGTCGGAACCCTGCATGGACCGCTCCGGAACCCGGTTCACGCTGGTGGCCCAAGGCCGCTCGCTTCCCGTTCGACTGCCGGTGCTCGGACACCACCAGGTCCAAAACGCCGTGGCGGCGGCCGCGGCGGCCCTGGCCGTGGGGGTTTCCACGGAAGACATCCCAACGGGGTTGGCATCTCACCGGCCGGTGCCGCAACGCATGGAAACGCTGGAATTTTCGGACGGAAGTGTGCTCATCAACGACTGCTACAACGCCAATCCCCGGTCGATGGAAGCGGCTTTGGAAACCCTGGAACGCGTTGCCCCCGACGCCCGGCGGGTGATCGTGCTGGGGGAGATGCGGGAACTGGGGCCCCGATCCGCCGAACTCCACCGCAGCGTGGGAAAACGGGTGGCCGCCGTGGCCCCGGCTTTTCTGATCACCATGGGCGAACACGGAAAGGAGATCCGTTGGGGAGCTCTGGAGGCGGGCTTGCCCGAAGCGTGTACCCGGCATGCGGCCGATCACCGGGAAGCCGCTCGGGCGGTCTTGGACCGGTGGGAGCCGGGGCAATGGATCCTGGTCAAGGGCTCCCGGGGCATGACCATGGAAAGGGTGACGGAGGCTCTGGTGGCGCAAAAGAAGGTGAGGGCTTCATGAACGCAATCGCCGCGGGGGTGGGGGAAGAACGCCGGAACCTTCTGGTGGTGGGCCTGGGAGTTTCGGGACGGGCGGCCTGCCGCTGGGGACTTCGGCAAGGCTTTCGGGTCCACGGAACCGATGCGTCGGCGGACCCGGCCCTTCGCACCGCCCTGGCGCCGCTGGAAAGACAGGGAGCCACCTTCTCCCTGGGCGGGCATGGGCCGGAAGCCTTCCTGAATGCGGATCTCATCGTGGTGAGTCCCGGCGTTCCCCTGAGCCTTCCCGCCCTGGAAGCCGCACGGACAAAAGGCGCGGAAATCATCGGGGAACTGGAATGGGCCTGGCGTTTCTGCCGGGTTCCCACGGTGGCCGTGACCGGCACCAACGGCAAGACCACCACCACGGAACTCATCGGGGCCTTTTTGAAGGAAGGAGGAAAGAGGGCGTTCGTGGGCGGCAACCTGGGAACCCCCCTGTGCGACTGGCTGGCGGAAACCGAGGGTTCCTCCTCGCAAACGGCCCTGGACTGGTGTGTTCTGGAAGTGAGCAGCTTTCAGCTGGACGCGGCGCCCACCTTTGCACCCCGGATCGGAGCAGTGCTCAACGTCACCCCGGATCACCTGGATCGCTACCCGGACCTGGACGCCTACACCGCCAGCAAGTTTTCCATGTTTCGAAAAGGGTCCGGCGAGCGGCAAACGGCCGTTCTCAACGGGGACGATCCCGTATGTCGAAAGTGGGCGGAAAAGCTGGATGCCCAGGTGCTCTTCTTTTCCAGCTCCCTGCAAGAGGCCGCGGCCAGGGTGATCGAGCGGCGCTTGCACCTGCGGCTTCCCAACGGGCTGGAACGATCCTTCGATCTGGACCGATGGGCGCTCAAGGGGGTTCACAATCTGGAAAACCTGATGGCCGCTTCCCTGGTGGCCGCCCTGTGCGGTGTGGCACCCGAGGCCATGCAGCGCACCATCGATTCCTTCCGACCGTCCGCCCACCGCATGGAATGGATCGCCACGGTGGAAGGGGTCCATTTTATCAACGATTCCAAGGGAACCAACGTGGGAGCGGTGTCCAAGGCCCTGGAAAGCTGTGACACGCCCGTGGTGCTCCTCATGGGAGGGCGCGCCAAGGGAACCGATTTCCGATCCCTGGGCCCCCTGTGCCGGGAGAAGGTGCGATGCCTGGTGGCTTTCGGGGAGGCGGGTCCCGCGGTGGCGGAGGATCTGTCGCCCTTTGTGGACACAACGATGGCGGCAAACCTGGACCAAGCGTTTCAGATGGCGTTAGAGCGGGCCCGGCCGGGCGATACGGTTCTCCTGTCTCCCGGCTGCGCCTCCTTCGACCAGTACGCCAACTACGCGGAGCGGGGCGAGCATTTCCGGCGCCTGGTGCGTGCATGGAAAGAGAAAGGCTAAAGGCTCCCACGGTGGACCCTCGCGCCCTGGTTCGCAAGGGGGGCATGAAGGGATCGGAGCAAACCACGGCTGACGACTGAGGAAAAATGAGAGCCGAGACCATCTCCATGAAATCAGCCAACTACCCAGGGCGCCCGTCCGTGGCCGACGGCGAAGAGAAGGCACCTTTTTCGCTCGGTCTCAGGGAGCAGATCTGGGTGATCCTGTTGGCCCTTCTGGCCTTCGGCGTGCTCATGGTCTACAGCGCCAGTGCGCCGCGCCTGCTGCGCGGTCCCGAGTCCTGGAGCGGTCTGGGGCCCTACGCCAACCGTCAGCTGTGCTTTGCCCTGCTTGGCATCGCCCTGGCGGCGGTCATGGAGCGCATTCCCTACCGTTGGTACGGCAAGGCGGCCCGCCCCGCGCTCCTGCTCGTCCTGGCCGCCTTGGCCCTGGTCTGGATCCCGGGCGTGGGGGTGGAGATCAACAGCGCGCAGCGGTGGTTTCGAATCGGCAGCTTCACCGCACAGCCGTCCGAATTGGCCAAGGTGACCTGGGTGGTCTATCTCAGTGCCTATGTGTGCAGGAAGCGGGAGGTACTGGGCCGGTTCCGCACGGGGATTCTGCCCACGTGCCTGCTGCTGGGTCTCCTTTCCGCTCTCTTGTTGCTGGAGCCGGACTTCGGCTCATGCGTCATCTTGGCGGGCATGAGTTTTGTCATCTGGGCGCTGGGCGGCGTTCCCTGGCATCATCTGCTCCTGCTGGTGCCCGTGGGGCTTTCGGGCCTGGGCGCTCTGGCCGTCACCAGCCCGTATCGGTTGAAGCGCCTTCTGGCCTTCCTGGATCCCTGGACGGATCCGCTGGCCAGCGGCTACCACCTGATCCAGTCCCTGGTGGCCGTGGGATCGGGCGGCGTGTGGGGTGTGGGACTGGGTGCCGGCCGGCAGAAGTTGGCTTATCTGCCGGAGCCGTTCACGGACTTTATCGTGGCCGTGGTGGGGGAGGAATTGGGCCTGGTGGGCTTGACTGGGCTAACCCTGGCCGTACTGGCCCTTTTCTGGAAGGGGCTGCAGGTGGCCCGGCGCGCTCGGGATCCCTTCGGGGCGGTCCTGGCCGCAGGTCTCACTTGCCTGGTGGCGTTTCAGGCCTGGATCAACATGGGCGTAGTCCTGGGGCTTCTTCCCACCAAGGGCCTGGCGTTTCCTTTCCTGTCCTACGGAGGCAGTTCCCTCACGGCCAATTGCATGGCGGTGGGCATGATTCTCAGCGTGGCGCGGCGGTCCCAGGGATCCGCCGGGGTCTCTGCCAAAGGAGTGTAGGTGTACAAACGTTATCAACATATTCACTTTGTGGGCATCGGCGGGATCGGCATGAGCGGCATCGCCGAACTGCTGCTCAACCTGGGCTATCGCATCAGCGGATCGGACGTTCGGGCAAGCGACATCACCCGCCGCCTGGAAGGCCTGGGGGCGCGGATCTTCATTGGCCATGACCCGGCCCATGTGGAAGGGGCGGATGTGGTGGTCCTGTCTTCGGCCATCCGGGACGACAACCCGGAGGTGCAGGCGGCCCGAAAGCGGGGCAACGTGCCCATCATCCGGCGGGCGGAGATGCTGGCCGAGCTCATGAGGCTCAAGTACTCCGTGCTGGTGGCGGGGGCCCACGGCAAGACCACCACCACATCCATGGTGGCCACCGTCCTGGCGCGGGGCGGTCTGGACCCCACGGTCATCATCGGCGGAAAGCTCAATGCCTGGGGAACCAACGCCAAACTGGGAAGCGGCGACTTCGTGGTGGCCGAAGCGGACGAAAGCGACGGCACCTTCCTGCTCCTGTCTCCCACCATCGCGGTGGTGACCAACATCGATCTGGAACACGTGGACTTCTACCGGGACCTGGACCACATCCGGGAGACCTTCCTGGAATTCGTGAACAAGGTACCCTTTTACGGCCAGGCCATCCTGTGCCTGGAAGACGAAAACATCCAGCACCTGCTTCCCCGGGTGGAAAAGCGGTTCGTCACCTACGGATTTTCTTCCCAGGCGGATTTTCAAGCCAGGGATGTCCGGGTGGACGGCACCAAGATTCGCTACCGGGCCTTTCACCGGGACCGGGAGCTGGGCCAGGTGCTCCTTCCCATTCCGGGCCGCCACAACGTGCTCAATTCTCTGGCCGCCGTGGCCGCGGGCCTGGAACTGGACCTGGAGTGGCCGGACATCCAGCGCGGTCTGGAAGACATGACGGGCGTGCAGCGCCGCTTCCATGTGAAGGGAGAAGCCCAGGGCGTGCTCGTTCTGGACGACTACGGGCATCACCCCACGGAAATCCGGGCCGTCCTGGCGGCCCTTGCGGAAAGTTATCCCGACCGGCGCAAGGTGGTGGCCTTCCAGCCCCACCGGTACAGCCGCACCCAGGGGCTGATGGATCAGTTCGCCAAGTGTTTCTACCAGTCGGACGTGCTGTTCATCACCGAGGTCTACGCGGCCAGCGAACCCCCCATCGAAGGGGTGTCCGGGCGGCGGTTGGCCGATGAAGTGGCCCGATTCGGCCACCACGACATCACCTATTGCCAGACGCTGGACGAGATGACCGAGGCCCTCCATCAACGGGTGCAGGCCGGCGACGTGGTGGTCACCTTGGGCGCTGGAAACATCTGGCAGGTGGGCGAGGGGCTCCTGGAGCGACTGGCCGCCGCGGAAAAGGACAACTAGGGCCATGATGAGTGCCTAAAAATTCCTTCCTGGTGGGAGGAGCTGGGGGAGGGGATCGGATGTTAGGAAGGGTCCTTCTTTTTCCCTTGTGGATCAGGGGTATGGAGATGAGCTGATGGGCTCACCCCCTCCTAAGCTCCCCATCAAGGGGGAGGGATGTGTGGGTTGGAACGTGATTCCACCCGGCGGAGCGGGGTCTCATCTTTGGAATCCCGTTGGGGGCCGCCTCTGGAAGCAGAGACCACGGAATCCGGGGCGAAAAGGGGCCGGGTGATGGCGAGGCGAAGGGCTCCATCCACCACCCGGGACGGGTCCCGGACGGCGCATCAAGGATGGTGGGCGACGGCATGAGCGATTGGCGCCACATGTTGGAGGATCTAAAGGACATCGCCCTTTCCTGGGACGTCCCCCTGGAACGGTTCAACACGTTCCGGCTGAAGGGAAAGGTGCGATGCCTGGCCGTGCCGGAAACGGTGGAGGCGCTCGAGCGGCTCCTGGACCGTCTCCACCGGCGCGCCGTGCCGTGGGTGGTGCTGGGCCGGGGAAGCAATGTGGTGATTCCTTCCGGAACGTGGGAGCGGGTGCTCATCGTGCTGGATCGCTGTGCCGGAAGCCTTTGGTGGGAAAGGGCAGACAGGGACCGGATCCGCGTGGGGGCGGGAGCGGGCCTTCGCCTGTCGCGCCTTCTGGGCGTCTGCGCGCGTCACGGCTGGTCGGGCCTGGAGGGGCTGGTGGGCATCCCAGCGACCGTGGGCGGCGCGGTGGTCATGAATGCCGGGACCCCGCAGGGGGCTTTGGCCGACGTCTTGGAAGAGGTGCGGTACCTGGACGTCCAAGGAAAACGCCACCGGAGGCGCCGGGAAGATCTGAAGGCAAGCTATCGGGACATGGGACTTCCTGAGCGGTGCGTGGTGCTGGAGGCGGTGCTGACACTTAAAAAAGACGATCCTTCCTGCGTGCAGCAACGGATGCGCCGGACCATGAAACGGCGTCGGGCGGCCCAGCCCTTGGATCTTCCTTCCGCCGGGTGCATCTTCAAAAATCCGCCGGATGCGCCGGCAGGGGCCTTGATCGATCGGGCGGGCCTGAAGGGATATCGAATCGGCGGGGCGCAGGTTTCCCCGGTGCACGCCAACTGGATCGTCAATTGTGGAGGCGCCACCCCGGAGGATGTGAAGGCCTTGATCGGTCACGTGAAGGCAACGGTGCGTCAACGTTTCGGGGTGGACCTGGAAGAAGAGGTCCGGGTGCTGGAGCCATGAAAAGAAAGGCCAATCGATACCGGCAGGACCCGAACCGTGTGGGGGGGCTCCGCCACTGGTTGCGCCTGTGTGTGCTGTTGGCGGGGGTGACGGCGATGGTTCTGGCCGCCGGCGTGGCCTTCTCCCGCGCCTACTGGGCCGTGTTGAATGCCCCCTTTCCGGCGCTCCAAGCCGTGGACGTGAAGGGCCTGGCCCGGCTGGATCGAAGAACGGTTTTGAATACCCTGGGGGTTCCCCGAAACACCAACCTGTTGCAGCTGCATCTGGACGCAATGCAACGACGGCTGGAATCCCTGGCCTGGATCCGGACGGCCCGGATCCGGCTGGAACCTCAGGGAAGGTTGGTGGTGACGGTGGAGGAACGCCGGCCGGTGGCGCTGGTCATGGTGGGAACTCCCTTGCTTCTGGATGCGGACGGAACGCTCTTCGCCCAGGCCAGGCCCCAGGACCACCTGGACCTTCCGTTCGTCACGCGCATGGGGGACGCCACGCCCAAAGTGGGTTCGCGGGTTCCCGACCCCTTCCTGGAAGACTTTATGGGCCTCACCAAGGCCTTGGACGCCCTGGTCGGGCAGGGACATGCGCGGCTGGGGACCATGCGCTCCGCCGTCTCCGAAGTTCGATGGGATCCGGCGGACGGGCTGACCTTGATCCTCAATCCCAAGGGCCTCACCGTCCACTTGGGCCGGGGGCAGTATGGCAGGAAATGGAAGCGGCTCGAAAAGCTGCTGGACCTGGCGGCTCAGGATCCTTCGGTTTCCGAGCTTCGGGAGGTGGACTTGGACTTTGAAAACAAGGCCATTGTCCGGGCCCGGCTGAGCGGGACCCGGGGCATCTGAACTTCTTCGATGGCGTGAGGGTGCGTCCCATCACACAAGGCTGAGAGGACCGGTATGGCACGAAAAGATGACCTGATCGTGGGATTGGACTTGGGGACCACCAAGGTGTGTGCGGTGGTGGGGGAGGTGACCACCGAGGGGATCGACATCGTGGGTGTGGGCACCACTCCTTCCATGGGCATGCGCGGTGGGGTGGTGGTCAATATCGACCAGACGGTCCATGCCATTCGGAAGGCCATCGAGGAAGCGGAGCGCATGGCCGGCTGCGAGATCTCGGCGGTGTACGTGGGGGTGGGCGGCACACACATCGCCAGCCTGAACAGCCACGGAGTGATCGCCGTCAAGAGCCGCGAGGTGACCTCCATGGACGTGGACCGGGTGTTGGAGGCGGCCAAGGCCATCGCCATGCCCTTCGACCGGAAGGTGCTCCACGTGCTGCCCCAGCAGTTCATTGTGGACGACCAGGAGGGGATCCTGGATCCGCTGGGCATGTCCGGGGTGCGGCTGGAAGCCAAGGTGCACATCGTGACCAGCGCCGTGAGCGCCCTGCAAAACATCGTGAAGTGCTGTGAAAAGGCGGGCCTGGATGTCTTGGACGTGGTGTTGGAATCCTTGGCCTCCAGCGAGTCGGTCCTGGATCCCGACGAACGCCAGCTGGGCGTGGCCATGATCGACCTGGGCGGAGGCACCATGGATCTGGTGGTCTTTCGTGATCAGGCCCTTCGCTACTCGTCGGTCATCGGGCTCGGAGGCAACCACGTGACCTCCGACATCTCGGTGGGGCTGCGCACCGCCATCGAGGAGGCGGAAAAGATCAAGAAGCAATACGGCTGCGCGCTCACCGACCGGGTGGATCCCCAGGAGATGATCCAGGTGGGGTCCGTGGGCGGACAAAAGCCTCGGGAACTGGCCCGGTCCATCCTGGCCGAAATCATCGAAGCGCGGGTGGAGGAGATGCTCAAGGTGGTGGAACTGGAACTCATCCGTTCCGGATACCTGGAAAACCTGCACGCCGGAGTGGTCCTCACCGGCGGTGTGTCGCTCCTTCCCGGAATCCGGGACTTGGCCGAACGCGTCTTCGACCTGCCCGTGCGGGTGGGCGTTCCCTATCGGTTCGGCGGGCTCGGGGACGTGGTGAAAAACCCGGTCTATTCCACCGCCACCGGCCTGCTTCTCTACGGCCAAAAGCACGGACCCCGGTTCGGCGGCGGCAGAAGCCGGCAAGGCGGCTTTCTGGGCCGCTTCTGGCACCAGGTGAAAAGGATTTTGAGGGAGTTCTAATCCAACCCATCTCTCAGTAGGCAAGACGGATTGACAGGCATTCCGGACCCGCTTTCGAAGCGGGCCGCAAGGGGCATGAGCAAGGCACGAGAAAGGGGGAGAATCGCATGGAAGACATCCGAAGGAACGGGGCACGGATCAAGGTTCTGGGCATCGGCGGCGGGGGCGGTAACGCCATCAACAACATGATCGACGCCGGCATGGAAGGAGTGGAATTCATCGCCGCCAACACGGACTTTCAGGTTCTGGAAGAGAACCGGGCGGCTGTGAAGATTCCCCTGGGGGTCAACCTCACCAAGGGGCTGGGAGCCGGCGGCGATCCGGAAATGGGCGCCAAGGCCACCGAAGAGGACATGGAAAAGATCCGTGAAGCGGTCCAGGACGCGGACATGGTGTTCGTGACGGCGGGCCTGGGCGGCGGAACGGGCACCGGCGGCGCCCCCATCGTGGCCAGGGTCTGTAAGGAAGTGGGGGCCCTCACGGTGGCGGTGGTGACCAAGCCCTTCACCTTCGAAGGCCGCGTGCGCCATCGCAACGCGGACCAGGGCCTGAAGGCTCTCAGCGAAGTGGTGGACACGCTCATCTCCATCCCCAACGACCGCCTCACGAGCCTGGCGGCCAAGCGGGCCACCCTTCTGGAGATGTTCCAGACGGCCGACAACGTGCTGCTCCACGCCGTCAAGGGCATCTCCGATCTCATCATGAATCCGGGCCTCATCAACGTGGACTTCGCCGACGTGAAGACGGTCATGAGCGAAATGGGCCTGGCCATGATGGGAACCGGCGTGGGCAAGGGCGAAAACCGGGCCGCGGAAGCGGCTCAGCAGGCCATTTCCAGCCCGCTGCTGGAAGACATCTCCATCCACGGCGCCCGAGCGGCCCTGATCAACATCTGTGCCGGACCGGATCTGGGCATGTATGAATTTGAAGAAGCCTCCACGATCATCTATAACGAAGTGGACAGCGAGGCCCAGATCATCCTGGGAACCACCATCGACCCGGAGATGGGCGAAGAGCTGCGCGTGACGGTCATCGCCACCGGCATCGGCCAGCCCAAACAGCAGGGCCAGCGAACCGCGCCGCGGACCGCGCGCCGGCGCACCATGCAGCCGGTGCAGCCGATGCAGCCGGAACCGATCATCCCGGGCGTTCCGGAGACCACCGTGCTGCCCCAGGCGGCGACGGTTCGGGACGATCACCTGACGGAAGAGCCGCCCCGGAGGCGCAGTTTCTTCCGCCGACTCACGGGAGGAACGACGGACGAGGAAGACTGGAACATCCCCACCTTCATCCGGCGCCAGGCCGACTGAAAGCGGCCGGTGCGACGCCCTGGAATGCATCACCCCTGCGTGCCCAACGGGAGGGCCCCAGCCGGCGGGAGATCGGGTGGGCGTTGAAGAGGGCAGGCGGCGCGTACTTTTCGCCGACCTGGCGGTGATCCGCAAGGGCCGCCGTCCCGTCTTCAGCGTCTTTTCCAAGGGTCTCCGGCCGGCTGCCGGCCCCGCTCCCCGGGCGGCGAGGCGAGGGCGGCGGTCTGTCTCTTTCGGAGGCGGTTCGGAAGAGGGCGGGGGTCCTTCGGCCCGGGTCCGTCCCAGGAAAGCCGCATGAGCTGGAAGCAGACAAGCCGAAACCAGTCGCGACTGGCCCAAGAAAAGAACCGGGTTCCGGTCCGACCCGGCGGAAGGATCCGGATCGCGCTGGCCTTTGCCAATACCTACCGGCTGGGAATGTCCAACCTGGGCTTCCAGGTGGTCTATCAACTGCTCAACCGCCTGCCCCATGTCTCCTGCGAACGGGTCTTCTACCCGGATGCGGATCTCTTGGCCGATTTTCGCTCCGGCCGGGAACGGCTCCAGTCCCTGGAATCGGGGCGGCCCGTGAGCGACTTTCACCTGCTCGCCTTTTCCGTTCCCTTCGAAAACGACTACGCGAACCTCCTGGAGATGATCCGCTTCAGCGGTCTTCCCCTCAAGGCCCAGGACCGCCGGGAAGAACACCCCCTGGTGGCCGTGGGCGGAGTGGCCGCCTTTCTCAACCCGGAGCCCTTGGCTCCCTTCGTGGACCTGGTCTTTGTGGGCGAGGCCGAAGGGCTGCTTTCGGCCTTCGTGGAAAAGTTCCAGGACGGGTTGCGCTCATCGGCCATCTCGCGCCGGGAATTCCTGGAGGGCCTGGCCGCCGACGCCCCCGGCATCTACGTACCCCGCTTCTACGAACCCCGGTTTGCCCCCGACGGCCTGCTCCAGGGCTTTCGGCGGAAAAGATCCTTACCCAAAAGGATCCGGGCGGCTCGAGCTCCGGACTTGAACGATTGGCCCGCCCAGTCGGCTTTCGTCTGCTCCGAAACGGAATTTTCCGAAACGGCCCTGATCGAGATCGGCCGCGGCTGCGGCCGGGGGTGTCGCTTCTGCGCGGCGGGCTTCATCTACCGCCCGCCGCGGTTTCGCTCGGCGGAGACCGTGGTCCAGGCCGCCTCCCGGTGGGAGGGCGCCGCCAAGCGGGTGGGGCTCGTGAGTGCCGCCGTGGCCGATCATCCCCAGGTGGACCGCCTCTGCCGAGAACTGCTGGCCCAGGGGTTCCAGCTCACCTTTTCGTCCCTGCGCGCCGATCGGCTCTCTCCGGAGATCTTGCAAAGCGTCGGTAAAAGCGCGCTCAAATCGGTGGCCATCGCCCCGGAAGCCGGCTCGGAAAGGCTCCGGCGCGTGATCAACAAGGACCTGGAGGAGGCCCAGATCCTGGAAGCGGCCGAGCGGCTCACCCAATGCGGCATCCTCCATCTGAAGCTCTACTTCATGATCGGATTGCCCACCGAAACCCTGGAAGACCTGGAAGCCATCGCGGCCTTGGTCAAAAAGATCAAACACCACGTGCTGGAAAAGAGCCGGGGCCGAAAGCGCATCGGGACGATCACCGTGAGTATCCATTCCTTTGTGCCCAAGCCCTTCACGCCCTTCCAGTGGGCGCCCTTTGCCGGTGTGGGCCCGCTCAAGGAAAAGGCCAAGTGGATCCGACGGGCGCTCGGCAAGGTGGCCAACGTTCGGGTTCACTTCGATCTTGCCAAGTGGGCCTACGTGCAGGCGCTGCTGGCCCGGGGGGATCGGCGCGTGGCCTGGCTGCTGGAAAAGGTGGCCGGGGAGGGCCTGAGCTGGACCCAGGCCTTCAAGAAATCCCCGCACAACCCCGACTTCTGGGTCCTCAGGGAACGCGACCCCCATGAAGTCTTTCCCTGGGAGATCCTGGACCACGGAATCAAACGAAGCTACCTGTGGGCCGAATACGAAAAGGCCCGGGAAGGCACCCCCACCCAAGCGTGCGACACCGCGTCCCGGTGCACCCGCTGCGGGGTGTGCCTGAGAGCCGCACCCGACGCAGAGGCACCAAAAGGTGCGTAAAATCTTTCCGCCGGCGGATCGTATCGATCCCTTGGCCCTATCACGGCCATGGGGGCCCACCTTCAGCCGGATGCCGCCGGTCCGTGTCCACCCAGAGGACAGGCGGTACGGACGATCCAGACGCGATCTTTCCTGAAGGTTGGAACCTCCCGCGTGCGAGGGGGGCGGATGGTGAAACCTTGAGACCGGGTCCCTGGAGGCCGGTCCCAAATGGCCGGATCCATCTTTTCATGGTCCAGCCCTTCAGGGCCACAAAAAGGTCGCACCGTGAGGCCGCCATGGGGATTGTGGGTGAATCCGCGTTGTGTGCAAGGATTTTCATCTACCTGTGCAATCGCCCTGCACCTGGAAGGAAGACCTTTGCATATCCTCCAGATGCCTTCACAGCTCCTGGAAAGACAAAGCAAGTGGAATCAAGGGATTGAGGGGGCCCTGGGGGTTCTCCGTTTCTTTGGTATGGCTTTTGCTTAAAAGTACTGGGACATGTGGACGTGTGAGTGGTGGCGTGTGGGGTTGGCAGGCAGTGGAGGCGGCGAATGCCCGAACGGCGAGAGCGGTGCGAAGGGATCCCCCGGATGGAAAAGATGGAGGCAAAGAGGGTGGATCCCGCACAATCGGCGGGGTCTTGCGACGAGAGTCGGCGCACCCTGATCCAAGGGTCCATCCTGGTGGGTGTTCCCTTGATCCTCACTTTCAAGAGCCGGACCGTACTGGGATGCGGAAACGACGCCTCCGGGAACCTTTCCGGCGCTTCGGGAGGGGGTACGACCACCACCACTTCCAGTAAGAAACCTTTCTTGTGCTGGTTCATTCCGAAATGGTGCCAATAGTCTCCCATGAAAAGAGAAGACGGGCGCTGGCGTGCCAATAAATCCTGGGTCCATCCATACGAGTGGGACCAGACGGTCTTGTATCACGAACTCTCGGGAGATCTTCACATCTTGAGCCCCATCGCCGAAGCGGTGTGGAGACGTCTGGAAGAGGGGCCGGCCGCAACGGCGGAGCTCGTGAACAGGGTACGCGGAGAGCTGGATTTGCAGTGGACGGCGGATCTGGAAGAACAGGTCGTGGCCCTGTTTCAGGAGATGGACGCATCCGGACTGATCGAGCGAACGTTTCCGTGACCGTGGGTGATCCTTCATTGGAGCGTTTGACCTTCCTCATGGCAAGGGGAAGGTTTTTTTATGAGGTGGGGCCCTTCCGGGTCCGGCTGAAGAGCTCTGCCCCGGCTCTTGCCCGATTTTTCCATTCCCACTATGCGGCCTTTCCCCAGTATGACAGCGGCGGTTTCGCCGACTTCCACATCCGGATCGAAAGGCCCCGCAGCCTTCGCCGCTGGATCCGCCAGCAGCTCCTCTTTTTCCTGGACGATCACCGTCCCTTCCACCCCTATCCCCATTCCATGGCCGTTCCCCTTTTGGAATGGGGTCTCAACTGGTGCATTGCCGGCCACGCCCACTGGGCGCTCTTAATCCACTCCGCCGTGGTGGAAAGGAACGGCAGGGCCTGCCTGCTCATCGGAAAGCCGGAATCGGGCAAAAGCACCCTCTGTGCGCTCTTGATCCACCGCGGCTGGCGCCTTCTTTCCGACGAATTCGCCCTCTTGGATCCGAGCTCGGGACACCTGCTTCCCCTTCCCAGGCCGGTCTCTCTGAAAGGGTCGTCCATCCAGGTGGTGCAGGCGCAGGCCCCCGGTCTGACGGTGGGAGGCTTTTGCTTCAATGAGGGCCCAAATGAAGAGATGGCCTACGTGGTTCCGCCTCCGGATGCGGTACGGCGCATGCACGAACCCGCCGAGCCGTCTGTGCTCGTCTTTCCCCGTTTCCAGTCGGGAAAGAATCTTACGGTGCACTCCATGCCTCCCAGTCGAACCGCCTATGCCTTGGCGGAAAATGCTTTTAATTACAGCATATTGGGCCTCGAAGGGTTCCGTCTTTTGGCCTTTCTGGTGGAAAAGTGCCCCGCCTACGAACTATCCTACGGAGAAGGATCCGACGTACTCGACTGGTTCGAAGCGCTTCCCTAAAAAGCCATCTCATCGGGAGTGTCGGTATGGATTGCCACGGTGATTCACTGCTCATGGCGGTGGAGACCCTGCTGGCGGGCTTGGCCTCGCCCGCGGTGTTCCGTTCCCTGGAAGAAGAAGACTGGGACCGGCTGGTGCGCGTGGCCCGGCGTAACAATCTTTTGGGCCGCGTGGCCTGCGTGGCGCAAGACGCGGGAATCACGGACCGCCTGCCGGTTCGGATCCGCCGTCACCTGGAAGCGGCCGCGCGCCTGGCAGACGCCCATCGTCGAGCCCTCCTCTGGGAACTGGATCGCATCCGATGGGCCCTCCGGGATATGGACGGGCCCGTTGTCTTGCTCAAGGGCGCCGCCTACGCGGCGGAAGGATTGGAGGTGGCCCGGGGCCGCCTTTCCGCGGATGTGGACATCCTGGTCCGGCGCCGGGATTTGCCCGCCGTGGAGCGGGCCCTATTGGATAAGGGCTGGGAACCGGTCAAGGAATCCGATTACGATCAGGCTTACTACCGCAAATGGATGCACGAACTTCCCCCGCTCCGACACAAGGACCGGGGAAGCGTGGTGGATGTGCACCACAACATCCTTCCCCTGACGGGACGGATTCGAATCGACAGCCGGCTCTTCTTTCAAGCGGCTCGAAAATCCAGGCTGGACGGCTACCTGGTGCTGGGAGGGGAGGACATGGTGCTCCACAACGTGGTGCATCTCTTCCAGGACGGGGTGGTGACCGGATCATTGCGCGACGTGGTGGACCTGGACGCCTTGATCGCCCACTGGGGCCGTCGGGCATCCTTCTGGGATGATCTTTTGGCTCGGGCGAGCCAGTTGGGGGTGGAGCGTCCCTTGGCCTACGCCCTTTGGGTGGCCCCACGCATCATGGGAACTCCGGTACCCGGTGGGGTGGTGGAGGAGCTGGAACGGAAGGCGATAAGGTGGCAGGTGATCCGAAGGATCATGGTGGGGGCCATGGAAAGGGCTTTGACTGCCGGGGACCTGTGCGGGATGGGGCCGCTGGCGGCCCTGTCCCAGTGGTTCTTGTATCTCCGGTCCCACTGGCTTCGCATGCCCCCCCTTCTTCTGGCACGTCATGCCCTCTTCAAGAGCGCGCGGAGCCTCCGAAGCTCGTAACGGGAGCACTTTATGAGATCTTCCGGGAAACCCAAAGGGGGAGAGCGCGGGTCCATGCAGAGGCACGCCCGATCCATCCCCGGCCTCGCACCGTTCCTCCATGGCAAGGGGCGGGGTCTCCTTTTCTTGTTCGTGGCCGGGGTGCTGGGCGGACTAATAGCGGCCCGGCCCGCGCTTTCCTCCTACATTGAGGCGGATCTTCACATGCCGGGCACCTTTCCGGTGGACCGACACTACGTGCCCCTTTCGGAAACCGCAGGCGAATGGGTTTTCTACGACGTGGTGAACCAGCCCCGGAAGGCCGACCAAGGCCGCCCTCTCATCTGCCCGGGAAGTCCTCGATTTATTCCCCTGGTGCGTATCCCTTTAGCCAGGCCGCTCAAGGTGGTGATCGTCCGGGAAAGCTCCCTGGAGACTCGGCTGGCCAACCTCCTTTACGCCAACCTGGAACTCAAAAAAATCCTGCTCGACTATGGGAGGATTCAGGCCAAGGCCCGGGAGCTGGAGGCTTTGGCCCGCAGCGAACTGGCTCAAACCGATCTTTACGGGGAGCTTGCGAAGGAAGCCGGGAAGGCCCGGAAGGCATCGACCGAAAAGGAGATGGCGGGCTCCCCCACCCCGGACCTGGAAGAATTGGAAAGAAGGAAGCGCCATGCGGTGGCGGCGGCCGTGGGAGGCGGAACGGCTCGATCCGGGGAAGCGAACGGCTTGGCTCGGATCGCCCGCCCGCTCCTGGCCCTGGCGGAAGAAGAGAAGAAACGGGGGGATTCCCTGGCCGCGGATCGAGAGGCCCTGGCGGCGCTGGACGCCCCAATCCTTTCGGATCAGGAAATGGAGCGTCTGAAGGCGGATCGGGCCCGCCTTTCCACCGGGCCGCTCACCCGTTCCAGGATGGAGCAGTTGCCTTGGGTCTTTCGCTGGGCGTTCCGGGCCCTGCGATTTGCCATCTCCTACAGGTTCGAAATCGCCCTGGGGTTGATCGGGACTCTGGCCCTGGGGGTGCTGGCGGCCTTTTTCCGCCCCCGCTGACCTGGACGTGCGGAGCGTACCCCTTCAGACCGGCGACAAAAGCATTTCGTGTTGCGGCCAGATCGCTTGGATTGCCCAGTCAGTTCACAGGGGCGGAAGGTCTCCTTTTACCGGGGTGAAGCCCCCTGGATGTGAAGGGAATGGAAATTTGGCGGCATCTTGAGCCGAAAAGCCATGGTGGGGCAGGCTTCCGCTGAAAATTGGAAATCGACCCGGCAAGTGAAGAGAAGAGGACAAGGTGATGCAGCGCAGAACGATCCGGATGCTGTCTTTGCTGCTGGTTCTGGCCGTGCCGGCCGGGTGCACGTGGGATGCCTCCGCCCGTTACAGGCGCCTGGCTCAGAAGGCCGATCTCCTGGAGGCGCAGGGGGAATACGAAGCCGCATTGCGCCTGTGGGAAAAGGCCGTGGCCGTTCAGGAGGACACCGACGGATACCTTCGCATGGCCAAGGTGGATCTGGTCTTGGGGAGGACGCAGCCGGCCCATGATGCCTTGCGGCGGGCCGTGGAGCTGGACCCCAAGGCCCTGGAGCCCTGGCGTCTTCTGTGCCGCCTGGACATCACCCGGGGGGACCTGTCGGCGGCTTGGAAGGCTTTGGAGACGCTCGCCCGGATGGGAAGGGATGCGGAGATTCAAGACCTCTACGGCGATTACTGGCTGGCTTCGGGCCGGGTTCTGGAGGCGATGAAAGCTTATGAAGCGGCCCTGGAGGCGGAACCGGGCGATGTGGAGACGGCGTTGAAACTGGCCGGCTGTTACGCCACGCTGGGCCGGGCGGACGATGGCGACCGCTTGGTGGAGCGTTTCCAAGGCGTGCTTTCCAAGCGCCCGGAACCCCACCTTCTCCTGGCGGACTACTGGCGGGTCCGGGGGATTCCCGAAAGGGGGGCCGCGGTCATGGAGGCCTTGGTGGCCCGATTTCCCGATCAGCCGTCGTATCAGAGGGCCTATGCCGAGTTCTTTCATTCCCTGGGGCGATGGGATCGGGCCGAAAGGATGCTTCGCCGGATCCTGGATGCCACCCCCTCCGATCGGAACGCTCGCAAGATGCTGGCGGAGGTGCTCATGGCCCGGGGGCGGTTGGAAGAGGCGTCCCTGGAGCTGGAGACCTTGAAGGAAGGCGGAAACCATGACCTGGAGTTCCTGCTCCTCAAGGGAAAGCTCCATCTGCTCAAAGGGGAGGCGGCGCCGGCCATGGCGTCCTTTCAAACGGCCGTGGACTGGGAACCCAATCTGCCTCTGGCCCATACCCTGTTGGGCCTTGCTTACCTCATGGCCGGCCACACCCACCTGGCCCTTCGTCACCTCATGCAGGCCCTGGTCCTGGACGTCCGCCAGGTGGATGCGGAGCGGATCCTGGCAGCCGTCGACTACCGTCTGGGTGATCTGGACAAGGCCGAGGCCCATCTGATGCGGCTGGTGGAGCGGATGCCGGAAGACGTGCAAACGCGCCTTCTTCTGGGGGCTGTGTACCTGGACAAAGGGGACACGGCGAGGGCCTGGGAAGCCTTTCATATCGCCGAACTGCTGGCGCCCCGGAACCCGGCGGCGCTCTTCATGAAGGCGCTGGTTCTTCAAAAGGCCGGGAAAAAGGACCTGGCCCGGGAAACACTCCGTAAGGTGGTAACCGCATTTCCCCAAAAGGTGGACGCGTGGCTCCTCTACCGAGACCTTTCCCCTTTGTCGGGGGGAGTGGAACTTCGGGGGCTGTTGAGCCCTCTTCGCAAGTCGAGGCCCGAGGATCCGTTTCTATCCTATATCGTCCGAGATTCCATGCAGGGCGGAGACTCGGCAAACCTGCCGCCGCTCTTTTCCGCCTGCCTGGAGGCCGTATCGGAGCAAGGGGAATCGTCGCAAAGCACATCGGCCGAAAGGCGGAAGATCCTCCGGCAGTGCATCCGATGGTTTCCCAAGGAAACCCTTTTGTACCGGGCCCTGGCGGATCTGGAGCTTCGGGAGGGCCGGGAAGAGGAGGCCCTTCGGGCCCTGGAAAAGGCCATCAAGCGGAATCCTCAGGCGCCCGATCTGGCCAACAACCTGGCTTGGCTCCTGCTGGAACGGGCCGGAAACACCGACAAGGCACTGGCTCTGGCCCAGCTTGCCTATGAAGGACTCCCCGACGATCCCCGGGTCATGGACACCCTGGCCTGGGCCTACCACCAGAAGACCCTGCATGCCCGGGCCCTCTGGCTGCTGGACCAAGCGCTGGAAAAGCGCCCCGGGGATCCCCTGATCCTCTACCATCTGGGCCTGGTCCACGCCGCCATGGGAGATATCGATTCCGCCCGCCGGCATCTGGAAAAAGCCCTTCGGGAAGGTCTGCCCAATCCCCACCGGCTGGAAGCGGAGGCCACCTTGTCCCAACTGACCCAACCGGACCCGGCCCAAGGGGTGCCCGGCGTGGAATGAAGATTGGGATTATTATCCAAAGGGCAGATGCAAGGCCGGTCCCTAAAGGGATGACCACCCCGGGATGGAGGGGCCCCGGCCGATCACCAAAAGTGCTTGACCGGACGGATCATAGCTGCTAGCCACACACTGTAGAAAGGCTTCTTTTTAAGCATTTCGAGCGGTTGGCGAAAGGCACCTATTCCCAAACGGCCGCGGGCCGCTTGGGGCCGCCTTTCGGAGGCTTACGGAGGGCAAGCGGTGCGGATCGACCGGCTTTCGGTCCAAGGAAAGACCCCATGATGGAACCTCAAGTCACCTGGCCCACAGACCGTTCCAAAACGGCAAGAAGGCGGGCGGAAAGGACGGCACCTGGGCCCTTGAGCTTCGCTGGCACCTGCGTTCTGGCATTGGCGGGAGTCCTTGCCTGCCTTCTCGGTCTGGCCGCGCCCGCAGCCGGCACCTCAACGCTTCGTCACGCCCTGTACGTCTCCGCGACGGAAACGCGCCTTCAAATCGAGACCCCGGTTTCCGATCCCGCCGTTCGCACGTCCTTTCTGGATTCGCCCCGGCGTTTTGTGGCGGAAGTATCCGTTTCCAACGGCCAGATGCCGGCACAGGATCGGATCATCCCCGTCCCTTCCGATCCCCGGGTCGCATCCATTGCCTTATCCCAAGGCGGCGACCATGTGCGCTACACCTTTCTTTTGAGAAAGGGAGCCAAGGTGCAATACCGGGTGCTAAAGGGCGCTTCGATTGTCACCCTGGTGCTTCGGTCCGCCCCTTCCCAGGCCATCGTCACCCAACAAAGCGCCCGCAGGTCCCACAGTACAGGGCCCCGGCCGTCGGCCCCGTCGGGCCCTTCCCGTTTCCTGGACCCCGGACCTCAAGACGGCGGCCAAGACGCCCCTTCTTCCCCTCAAGCGGCCCAACAAGGGCGGGTGATCCTGGGGGGCGCCCCCATGGGAGCGGCGCTGGGCACCCCCGCAGGGAACGCGACAGATCACGAGAAGGCAACGGGTCCCCTTTCCAACGTGCGCCTGCGGGGATTTGTGGAAGCGACGGGCGCCCAGGACCTCAAGCGGGATCACCGCTTCGAACAGACCCGGACCTTCCGCAACCGGGTCCGGCTGGAAGCCAAGCTGCCTCTGGCCTCCCCCCCCGGAAAAACCCATTTTCTGGTCTCCGCGGAATCGGATCTTCTGTGGTTTGGGCCTCACCGGGACTGGAACGACCATGACGTCGATCTTTACGAAGCCTATCTCCACTGGGCGGAAGGGCCCTGGGAAGTGCGGGTGGGAAAGCAGATCGTCCGTTGGGGCAAGACGGATCAACTGAGCCCTGTGGACAACCTGAATCCCCAGGATCTCAGGCAATTCGTGGTGCCGACCCTGGAAGAGCGAAAAATCCCCACTTGGATGGCTCGCCTTCGCTTCTTCCATCGGTCCTTTTCATTGGAAGCGGTGGCGATCCCCTTTTTCGAACCGGCCGATTTGGACTATTTCGGAACCGACTGGGCCATCTTCCGCCACACGCGGGAAGTCCTGGAAGAAGCGCCGCTTCCGCCTTTCCTTCGACATGCCGCCGCTTCCGTGGGAGTGGATGAAGACGAACCGCCCAAAACCTTCCGGAACACCCAGTGGGGCGTTCGCACCGGGATCACCGTGGGCGGCTGGGATCTGGCCGCAAGCTACCTCTACGGCTGGAATCCCATGCCGTTCGTGAAGAGCTTTCCCGTCAAAGGCATCCGTACGGACGGTTCCTTCGATCCGGCGCAGATTCTTACCGCCGCCTCCCAGGCCACGTGGGCGGCAGAAGATGTGGCCGTGGGCTATCGCAGGACCCACACGGTGGGCCTGGAATGGGAAACGGTGCTGGGAAATTACGGGTTCCGCGGGGAGACAGCTTTCACCTCCCATGGGGTTTTTCTTACCTCCGATCTCACGTCCGTGACCCAACCCGTACTCTTTACCGTCATCGGGATCGACCGAACCTGGGCCGACGACTGGTATGCCAACCTGCAACTGGGCCACCAGGTGCTCTTGGACTACGGTAAGTCTGTTCTCTACTTCAAACGGCACAATGTGTCGGTGAACGGGGAAATCCGAAAGGACCTGTTTCGAGGCGACCTGGAAGCGCGCCTGCGGGCCATGGTCCTCCTCACCGACGGCGGAAGCTTCTGGAACCCTTCGCTCACAGTCCGACGTTTCGCCCCCCTTTCCATTACAACCGGCCTCAAGCTTTTCGCCGGCCCGTCCGATACCTTTTTTGGGACCTACAGCGATAACGACCAGGCGTACGTGACGGTCCGATACAACTATTAGCTGAGAAGATGGTACCGGAGGAGCCAAGCGACATGGCCTTCAGTGACCGCGTTTCCCAATTTGTCACCGACCACCCCAAGACTTGCTTGACTTTTTCATTGGTGGTCGCTCTCTGCTTCGGACTCTTTTCACCCCTTGTCCCCGTGGAAAGCAACGTGGACTATCTCACAATCGAGGACCACCCGGACACTCGCTATTATGAGGAATTTAAACAGCAGTTTGGAAACGATGAGTTCTTTGTGATAGCTCTCGAAGCGGACAATCTTTTTACAGAACAAAAACTGCGTACGATCAAAGATGTGACGGAACGATTGGAGAACCTGGAAGGTGTCCGTCAAGTGATTAGTCTGGCTAACGCGATGGATGCGGCGGGCAGCGATGATGTCGTTACCATAGCTCCTTTTCTCGAACATATTCCTCGAGACGAGCCTTCCCTTCAAAGACTGAAACGGCAAATCCAGACTCACCCTGTTTACGCAAAGCAGCTCATCTCCTCCGATGGCCGCGTCGCAGCCATCATGGTTTTCCCCGAAATAAAAGAGAATGATCCGGCATTCCGCCTCAGGCTGATCGACGCCACCAAAGACGTTCTCCAAAGTTTTGGATTTTCTGCGGGCTCTTACCATATGGTTGGCTGGACTGTTGTGAATGTTGCCCTCAGTACCTACATGAATAGGGACTTACGCATTTTTATACCCATAAGCTACTTGGTAATTTCGCTCATGCTTTATTTTTGCTTTTCTTCACTTCGTATCACCTTGATCGGGATTGTAAATATTCTTCTTTGTCTTGCAAGTACTTTGGGATTTTTCGTTATCTACAATATGCGCTTGAATAACGTTACTGCCATTGTTCCGCCATTAATCATGGCCTTGTCCCTATCGGACACAATTCATTTTTTTTCAGCAGTTCTGGGACGTTCGGATCCGAGTGGATCCTTTCGCAACAATCGTCACATGCGGACTGCGCTTACGGACATATTCATCCCATGTTTTTTGACTACGCTGACCACATTCGCCGGATTCTTATCCCTGGCGACGAGTAAGATGCCCCCGATACGCGACTTCGCGTGGGCCGCCTGCACCGGCATCGCCTTTGAGTTCTTCTACTTCCTGTTTTTTGTGCCATCTGCTCTTCTTTTGTTGGGTCCACAGGTCGTCCAGCTCGGACGGGTCGGTGTGTGGTTCGACAATCTTTTGGAATGGGCAAGTCATTTTTTAATGAAATACAAAAAACGATTGACTTGGGTCTGTCTATCGGTCATTGGCGTAGGCATATTCTTGTCGCTCCAAATCCGCGTCAACACGAACATCGTGTCCAATTTCTTGCCCTCTGACCCGGTCAGACGTTCGCTGAATTTTGTGGAAGCCAAACTGTGCGGTGTCGGGACTTTGGACTTGGTAGTGACAAGCGATAAGCCTGGAACACTGATCGATGTTCAGAATTTGGAATATATGGATTCACTTTCCATGAAGCTTCGGCGGATGGACTCCATAGACAAAGTCGTTTCCATAGTGGACCTCCTCAAAGACACTCACAAAGCCATGAACAGCGAAGACATGGCTTTTTATACATTGCCTCCCTCCAGAGAACTCGCCGCCCAATACCTGCTTCTTTTCGATCCCGAGGATTTAGACGACTTTCTAAACGATTCTCGGGACAAGGCGAGAATCTCAATATTTCTTAATGAACACGACTCTTCCTCGCAGAAGAAGCTGATCCAGGACATTCGTGCAATCGCCGCGTCAACGATTCCAGAAGGGTTGAAGGTTCGCCTCACAGGAAGAGTTCTGCAAGAAGTAAATAATATTGACGAACTGGTGAACGGCCAAATTCAAAGTCTGGCGCTTGCCTTTTTGATGATCTGGATGATACTTTTGATGACCTATCGCTCTTTATTTTATTTATGGGTCTCGGCATTAGCCAATCTGTTTCCAGTCGCCATTAATTTCGCCTTGATGAGGCTTCTGGGTATTCCTCTGAACACTGGGACAGCTCTCATTGTAGTGGTTGGTATCGGTATAGCAGTGGATGGCACTATACATATGCTATCTCATTACCGAATGAAAATATCCGAGGGAGTGACACGTCAAGATTCCATTATTTCGGCCGTTACACATAAATCGTATGCCCTTGCTCTGTCGGCCTTCATCCTGATGATCGGTTTTGGTGTGCTGCTCACGAGCCGCTTTGTGCCCACGATCCAGTTCGGGGCACTCAGCGCCGCGATCATGTTTACGGCTCTTATCGGGGACGTCGTCTTCTTGCCATCACTCATCCTTTCACTTTCGGGGAGCCGCCGCAACATCGTTGAGGCACGAGCAGGGGTGGGGCTTGGAAAAGCCGGAGAGGAGTCCATACCATGAAAGAGGAAGCGATCCGCAAGTTCCGAGATGCTCTTGGCCCCGAGGACTTTCTGGACTCTTCGCAGGCATTGGAACGCTACCTTCGATCAACGATTCCCGTCCATCGCCGCATCGCGGCTGTCGCACGGCCTCGATCCGTTGATCAAGTCCGCGCCGTTGTTGCCATCGCCGCCCAACATAAGATTCCTTTGTACCCGATCAGTACCGGCAAAAACTGGGGGTACGGCAGCGCCAATCCAGTTCGCGACGATAATCTCATCGTGGATCTTTCCCAAATGAACCGGATCATCGAGGTGAATTCCACCCTGGCTTACGCGGTCATAGAACCCGGAGTCACCCAGGCGAAGCTCTATCGATATCTGGAGGAGCATGGCACCGGCCTCATGATGGATCCTACCGGATCGGGGCCGCAGTGCAGCGTTCTCGGCAACGCCCTGGAGCGCGGTTATGGTATCACTCCTTATGGGGATCATTTCGCCAGCATTTGCGGCCTCGAGGTGGTTTTAGCCAACGGGGAGGTGCTGAGAACCGGCTTTACCCACTACCCCCAAGCGAGATCTTCCTACGTCTACAAATACGGTATCGGACCTTATCTCGACGGCATTTTTACCCAATCAAATTACGGGATCGTGACCAAGATGGGCCTGTGGCTGATGCCCAAACCCCAACATACAGAGGTCTTTTATTTCTTCGCTCAAAATGAATCCGACCTGCCCGGTCTGATCAACGCCGTGCGATCCTTGCTCCTCTCTGGCACCGTGAGGAGCGCGATCAATTTGGTTCATAGGGATCGAGCTCTGACCATGACGGACCAGTATCCGTGGACGGCAATGCGGTACGCTCAGCCATTGCATGAGGGCGTGGCAAGACGCCTGGCCAAGAAACGCAATATCTTCACTTGGAACGGTGTTGGTGCCGTCTATGGCACGAGGCAGCAAGTAAAAGCAAGTAAAAAGGTGATTAAAGCACTCCTCAAGGGCAAGGTGGATCGGATTCAATTTGTAAGTGACCAACATATCAGATTCCTCGACGTCATCCTTGATCTGTTCGGACAACGCCTCCCCTTCGGTCTCAGTAAAAAAATCTCTTTGTTGAAACAGTCTTTCGGCATACTCAAGGGAAAACCTGCCGAAGTGTCCCTCAAAACACCTTATTGGCGGGCACACCAGTCGCCTCCCCAATGCGATCTCGATCCCGCCAGGGACAACTGCGGATTGATTTGGCTGGCACCCGTCATTCCAATGCAAGCCGAAGATGTGAAATTATTTGTCAACCTTGTGCGTCGTATCGTGGCGCACTACCGCTTCGAGACATGTCTCACCTTTACGGCGGTTAATCCCAGGGCCTTGGACTGTAGCCTCCCCATACTCTACGACAAATCCGACCCGGAAGAGATCTCCCGGGCCGAGGCATGCTACGAGCATCTGCTGAAGGAATGCATGGCGTCAGGATACATACCCTATCGCACAGGCATCCAATCCATGAAAAACTTGGTTTCGCCTGAAGACCATTACTGGCGTGTTGTGCACGCACTGAAGAAAGCTTTAGATCCAGATGGCATCATTGCGCCCGGACGATACAATGTCTAAAACACGAAGGGACGCGATGTATTTTTAGATCCAAAATGCTGGACCGCAAGCCACGAGACAGGAATCAGAAAGCGTCGCGTCAGTATCCCCACGCTCAGCCACATAGTGGCAAACCACAGGGGCAAACCGAGAATAACGGGCTGAGGATACCACCAACGGCCAGTGAACACTCCGAACAATTCCACCGTTAGCCCCAACAGTAGGCTGTAGCTTGCGTAAACGAGATCCTTCCGTTCGTGAAAACATAGTAAAAGTAGAGCTGTTGTGGCTGTCGAGGCGACGGTCAGCAGCCTGGCATCGGCGCTGAAAAAGCTGAAAGCGATACCAGTGAGCACAAAACAGATCAGCGCTTTCCTCAACTCACCCGCCCGGTTCGAAGTCCTGCCGTCGGCAAAACGCTTGATGTTTAAGGCATAAAATCCCCACATCAAAGGTTCATAGTATGGCATTCCGAAAAAATCTGGGCTCTTGAAAGCAAAAGCCCCTGATTTCAGTACCATGTAATTTTGACCGATAATAAAAAGTGAGGCCACAACAAACATCGCCTTTTCCATGGCATCTATTGGGCGAAAAAAGGCCCACCAACAAAGAGGTAGCACGAAAGCCGTGAGAGCATTGTGGGGTATCAAGGCGATGATGGCTAAACTGAGAAACACGGAAAGAACACAGATCAGCTTAATTCTCAACATATCCCCTCAACGGATGAAACTGGCTCCATCGCCAAAAAATTTTGGGGTGAGTTACACCCACCCCAAATCCCTCATCTCTAATTGCCCAATTAATTGGTTGGAATCCCTCAACCGAGGGATCGCCGCATCATGCTGCGTCTTTCCTCCGCCGTACCAACCCGGCCAAACCAGCCAACCCACTTCCAAGCAGAAACAGGGACGCGGGTTCAGGTACGGCATAGGCCCGGGCCGGGTCCGAACTCTGTGCACCAAGTATTTCAGTGCCGTCGTTCCAGCCATTAAGCGGTCCCTGATAGATGTTTCTGAACTTAATGTCGGCCGTGTTGGGCCCCAACAGAGTCGTAAAGTAATCGCCGTTAAGAAGAGTGGCCCACGCCCCATCAGCGCTGGTGATCAGCCCATCCCCGTCAACATCTGCAACGTTTCCATAAGAATCGGCAAGCCCTACAAAAGAAGGTGCGCTAGGAATTGAATTGCCTGTAATTGTAACCTCCGGATCTGGCACTACAGCACCGGGTACGAAGGTTAACCTTGCCAACAATGTGCCATCCGTATATCCCGTGAATTGAAAATCGTCAGTTCTATCCGAGGGGAGAGCGGTTCCCAAAGTCTCCATGGTTGCCCCACTCGCAAGGCCCGGCTCGTCCCAGTAGAGCCACAACTCGCCTCCAACACTATTGATATAATCAGGCCCCACCCCCACTTCCTTGACCTGTATGCCTCCAAAAATCCCCGTGATCTGACCCCCGTCTGTGGTCTGATCGGTCCAGATTGGTGGACTGAAAGCATCGAAGTTCTCAGCATCGCCGGTGAGATCGCCCACTGCTATCGTACTCACAATGAACACTCCCCAGTTGCCCTCACTGGCGTCGCTGGGACTCTTAATGGCATTCGAGATACTGAGCTGTTCTCTATTGTCAAACTTAATGTACAATGGCCCCAGCGGTGGCATAAATGGTGCCGCAAAAGCCACCGCTGCCACCGAAACTATCAGACCTGCAGCAAGGAATACAAACAGCTTTTTTTTCATGTTTCGATCTCCTAATGTGTATTGTTAACGTACTAGTACCGAGACTGTAACTCGTGGCCAGTCAGCGAAAACGGTACATCACCATTTTGGCATGGGATCTGCCCGTGCATACCTATAAGTTTCAAACCCAGACACCATGTTGTTCTTCATCAACGTCTCCTTATTCCCGCATCTGTGCCATTTCCGATGAGCCGCACTTCTCACACAAGATCACCGCTCAAAACTCCCATACAACGACTGCCCTTACAGGACATGCACGAGCTATGCCGGGGAGATCGGATGGAACAGTCAAAAGCAATCGTATGTATTTTCAAGGACATGGCACGGGTGTTCCTGCTTGGGATCTCATCTTTGTCCAGAGATGTGCAATCGGATTCCACAATCAAGTGTAATCCCTTGCGTACGTAGGAAGGATCCTGCACAGCTTTTTACCCAAAAGGACGATCTGCACCGGGAATTGCTGACGACATACACAGGGGGATGTTGGGGACAGCCTGAATCAGTGATGTGTGACGGAGTGGACTGACGAGCATGGATTCGGTACCCATTTGGGGGGCACCGACGCCCTAGTTCATCCACTTTCTAAGGTGGACCCCACTGTCAAGGCCAATTTTGGAGCAATTGAAGGTGTTGTCTCAGTTCTTCACAATCCAGCTTCCCAGTTCGCTTGCCACCGGTCTCCGATTGAGTACTCGAGTTTTCAATAAGCCCCAAAGGACCTGGCTTTGTCGGAAAACCAAGTCGCAGGGGGGCGCCGAGAATGGGCCCAACCATGGCTCGTCGGAGGCGGCCCCCCGCGACGAGTATGGCGAGTATGGGGACAGGTAAATAAAAATTTCAGTCTGCTCTGTTCTGTGTTATGGTGGTAACAGAAGGCCGCAGGAAACTGTGGGACCAGACGAGACAAGACACGCCGTATGGAAAGGGGGAGGACGGCCATGGCACGCACCCGGCGCATGAAGGTCAGCGGTGAGGAGGCCTACTACCACGTGGTATCCCGCACCGTGGGCGGAGAGTTTTACTTGGGGGATGTGGAAAAGGAAAGGCTCCTGCAGGTGATCCGAAGCTACGGGCGGCTCTATTTTGTGGAGATCCTGGGCTTTTGCCTCATGAGCAACCACTTTCATCTGGTGGTGAAGACGCGAAGTTGCGTGGACGTGACCGATGCGGAGATCGTGGAGCGGGTGAGCTTCCACTATGGGCTGGATCCGGAGGTGGTGCGAGGAAAAGACCTGGCCGCCCTGCGACAAAAGCTTTGCGACCTATCGGAGTTCGTCCGGGCGGTGAAGCTGGACTTTTCCCGGTGGTACAACCGGAAAAACCGGCGAAGGGGCTATTTCTGGGGGGATCGGTTCAAAAGCGTGCTTCTGGAAGGGGGCGTGGCCCTCGCCCAGTGTCTCGCTTACATCGAACTGAATCCTGTGCGGACGGGCATCGTGGATCGCCCCGAAGCCTACCGATGGAACAGCCTTTCTTTCCGGCTGGCGGGACAAGGGGACTTTTTGAGCTGGAACGGCATGGATATGGGCGATGTGCGTCGGTATTGCGCCATGGTCTACCAGGTGGGCAAGGGCGGCCGGCTGGATTCCACGGGCCGCGAGCAGGGGCGGATTCGGGGAGATGCCAGGGAACCGGTGAGCCTTTGGCGGCACAAGGTGCGCTTTTTTACAGACGGCCTGGTGTTGGGTTCAAAAGCGTTTGTGCTGGACGCCTACGAGCGGTTTTCCGGATGTATCCACAAAAAGGAGCGGCGGGCTCACCGAGCCGCGGGCGTGGAAGGGGTGTTTTCCCTTCGGCGTTTGACGGCGGCGGCGTGAGGGCTTTGGCGGGATTGGAAGAGGCGACGGCACCGGGCAGGTTGGTCGTGAGTTAGCTGGAGAGCTCTATTGTCGGCAAGTCGCGCGCTAGAGCCCCGGGCACGCCAGGCCACAGGAGCTTGTGCGAGAACGCTCGGATGCTCCCTGCGGGTCCGTTCCGCCTGCCTAACTTTGCGGGAGTGGGGGCGGGTTCGGAACCCGCCCCAACAAAGCGCAAAAAAGATCACATGGCACCGTGCGGGCTTGGAATGGGTGTTGATCGCACTGGTGGCAATGCCAAGCCGGTGGGAGGCGAACGGGCCGTTGCGATTTTTGGAATGCAACGTGCCCTATGGGCTCAAAACGGGCCTTTCGGTTTTCCCGGTGATGCGGTTTTTCACGGCCGGTGGGTGCGTGCTGAAAAGCTTGGAAGACGGCGGGATCTACCACCGATTGCGCGGTGATTTCCTAGCCGCATTCCACAAGGCCTTGCCCTGCTTTCTCGATTGGACCGTTTTTTTTCCGAGGCCTTGTAACGGCTGGAAAACCAATCATTTGGCAGTCTTTGCGGGCTGATGCCGGTCGTTGCCATGGACGGCGCACAGGAGGCCGGGAAGCAAAAGAAGATCTCCTGCCAGGGCGGTGAGCATGATGACGGAGCAAAGCAAACCGAAGTGAAGGGTCGGGACGAAGTGGCTCAAGACCAGCACCCCAAAGCCCACCATGAGAATCACGGAAGAAGACACCATGGCTTTCCCCTTGGATAGAATGACCCGTCCCACCGCTTCGTTGCGGGAGACCCCGCGGGAGCGCTCTTCCCCGTAAATCGTTAGAAAATGGATGGTGTTGTCCACGGCCATGCCGATGGCCACCGCGGCGATAAGCGCCGTGGCTGTGTTGAGGGGGATGTGGAATAGCCCCATCATGCCGAAGTTGAGCGCAATGGGAAAGGCGTTTGGGAAAAGACTGAGAAGGCCCAGCTTCCACGATCTCAGCGCCCCGATCACAATGGCCCAGATGATGCCAACGGCCAGCACCAGGCTCTGCACCTGGCCCCACACCAGGGCGTGGATGGTCGTCACATCCTGGACCGCCCGGCCGGTCACCCGCACGGTAACTCCTTTGGGAACGGAGTCTTCGGCCATCTTGCGGATCTTATCGATCAAGACCGCTTGCCGGGACGAACGGTGTTCCGAAAGGCGGACCGACAGGCGCGCCTGATCGTAGGAATCGTTGACGAACTCTTGCAGGTCGTCGGCGTCGTAGAGGAGCAGGTACTGGGCGATGAGATCGCGGCTCTCCGGAAGGCGGTGGTATCTCCGGTCTTGTCCGTGAAAGGCCTGGTTCATGTCCTTTAAGAAATCGACCAGGCACAGGGAGGTGTCCACCCCGTCGAGCCCTTCCACCTTGGCCTGGAGCGATTCCATGAAGTGCAGCACGTGGGGATCCTTGAACCGATCCGGTTCCTGGGCGCGGAACGACACGTCCAGGGATCCGACCCCGGCCAGGTGGCTTTCCACGAAAGCCATGGAGCGCCTGAGGGGATCGGAGGGCTTGAAGTAGTCGATGAGGTTGGTTTCCACTCGGATGTTCGTGGCAAGAAGCGCGCCCGCCAGCATCAGGACAAGACCTGCGCCGACCACCGCTCGTGGATGGTGCAGAACCAGATGGTGCGTGGTGTTCAGGATGCGAGCCATGGTGTTTCGATCTTTGCGATCGCTGTAGAGTCTTTCCGCGGGAAAGCACAAGATGAGGGGCGGAAGCCAAACGAAGGCGAAGAAGAATTCGAAGATCATCCCCACGGAGGCCGTCCAGGCGAAGTCCCGAATGGGCGGAATCCGGCTGATGCCAAGGGAGAGAAAGCCCACGAAGGTGGTGAGGGTGGTGAGGAAGGAAGGGCGAATGACCCGGCGAAGAACGGCGGCCAGAGCACGTCGTGGATCGTTTCCGGACGCGGAGAGTTCCGATCGGTGCATGTGGGAGAAGATGTGGACCGTGTCCGAAAGGGAAAGGGCCATCACCAGGGGAGGGACGATCACGGTGACGTTGTTCAGTGTCACCCCGACCAGGCGGAAGAACCCCATGGAAGCGGCCAGACAGGCGGAGATGTTGGCCAGGGCCAGGAGGGTGAGGCGCCTATTGCGGAAGATCCACTGAACGGCCAAGCCGATGAGCACATAGGTGATGGGAATGAAGCGGAAGACGTCGCCCTTCATGTATGCACTCAGGCTGACGTTGAGAACCGTCCAGCCGGCCAGATGGAAAACGGTACCCCGGGCCCGGTAGGGCGAAAGGAGCGATTCCGTTTTTTCAAGGAGTCGTTTGCGCTGATTGGGAACATCGGGTCGGTTGTCCGTAAAGACCACGATGGCCGCGGTGGTACCGTCCGAAGAGATGATCCGGCGCACGTAGAGCGGGTTGGAAAGGGCCCTTGCCCGAAGGTCTTCCAGGTCCTTTCGGGTTGTGGGGATCTCTTCGAGAAACGGTAGAACCTGGAAGTAGCCGTCTCCGCCCCGGGTTTCGTTCACATTGGCGAGGCTCACCACCCGGCGCACCCCATCCAGCGCTTCCAGCTTTTCCGTGAGGTCCCGGATCATCTCCAGGGTTTCGGGCGTGAAGATGTCCGGCTTTTGGAAGGCGATGACGAAAAATTCATCGTTTCCGAAGGTTTTTTTGAACTCCTCGTAAAAGAGCGTGTTCGGGTGGTCTTCCAGGGTGAAATAGTCCACGTTGTCCACGGTTCTGACAAAGGGGGCGAAGGCGCCGAAAAGGAGCGCCACGGCAAGGCCCAGGGCCAGGCAGATCCTGGGATGGGAGGTCACGAGTCTCGGGATGTGCTGGAGCATGGAACGGGTCCTGCCTTTCCGGTCTTGGGATCATCAGGGGCGCTGGAGATCGTGGCCCACCTTCGTACAAATCGCATCGTGGTGCTGGAAGCATTCCCTCAAGGTATCGGCAGGGGCGGCGAAAAGGTTGAGCCCTAACGTGAAGGTCGGCGGCCGGCCTGGCAGGCGGGCGACCGAGGGGGCCGTGGGGCGGCCGTCCATGGGGGGCAACCCCCGGTTGGAGGAGAAGGGCTTGTGTGCGCGGTCAGCATCAGGACTTGGTCCGCCCGGTATGCCCATGTCGATTCGCGATGGGGTATCGCCTGTGAGGGCGGGCCTTGGGCCTTCCCCTTCGCAGGTCGCCTTCGGTCGTGCGGTGCGGAAAAAGCGGATCCTTTCATTTCGGACCAGGGCCTACTTCCCGGCGGATTCCCTGCGCGTTGGTTCCACCGGGGCGGGCCGTCGCAGGGTGGGTGTGGTGATGGGCGGGGCATGGCCCAGCCGGAAGAGCATCACGTGGCCCGCTGCGTAGAAGTCCACGTGGGGGAATAGGTCTTGGTAGAGGGCAAAGGCCCGTTCCAGGAGCCGGTGGTGGCGTTGATAAAACGGGGTGAGCCCCTGGCGCTGGGCGCGGGTCCAAAAGAGGGTCACGGCCGTCATGGGCTGAAAGGCCAGGCCATGGGCTGTGGCCGTGAGCCAGATCGTTTGCAGGGCCCGCCCTCCGTGGAAGAAGTCTTCCGCCGTGGGGCCCGACACGGTGAGAAGCCCCGCCGCGGCGGCCTGAGCCATGCCCTGGGCCGCGTGCCGGGCCACCGCCCGGGACGCTCCCAGCCGGTTCAAGACGTTCATCACCGGCCACGGCCGGCTGAAGCGCAAAAAGAGTTCGCCCATCCGCCCGGCTTCCAGGTTCTTGATGGGAAAGCCGTCCCGGGTGCGAAGCGCTTCCTCATCGCAGGGGCGGATCATGTGGTGAAGATGTTCGTGCAGGCGCCGGTCTTCGCTCCGGATCCGGTCCACCCAATAGATGAGCCGGGCCAGTTTCTTGAGCCGCTCCCGATCCTGCACCAGATGGAGCCTTGCGCCGGGAAAGGGGATCACGGCCTGCTGCAGGGACTCCGCCGCCACGGGAGACAGGCGCGTCTTTCCAAAGGGCTTGCGGTTGGTGTGGCGCTTCCAGATCCAGGGATGAAGCGGGTCGGGGGAAACGTCGGCCGGCTCCAGCCCGATGCGGGCGGCCAGGTGCTCTTCTCCACCTTCGCACGAAACGCTCATCCGGGCCCTGAGCCCGAAGGCTGTGGCGGCGATGCGGACGTTTTCCGCCGCCGCGCCGCAGGCGATGACGGACGCCACCTGATCCACGTTGAAAAAGGACCGGTCCCTGTTCGGATCCACCTGGATGCAAACAGAATCTTCTTTTGCGGAAAGCTTCCAGGGCTGGGCGTTGTCTCCCGACGGGGCCTGGACGGCCGCATCCAGAAGGTAGGCCAACACGTCCCGGGAAACGGGCGGGCCTTGCACCGGGCTCGACGGAGCGGGAGGACGGGGGCGGCAATCGGGAAGGTTGGCGGCCGGCGCCGATCCCCGCCTGATGAGGGAGCGCAAGAAGAGCACGGTTTTGGGGCGATTGTCGGACGCATCGGAAAGCAAGAACCGCCGGATGGCCCATGCCTTGATCTTTTGCGCCGGGTGGCGATTGCCCAACCGAAGGCGGCCCCGCCGGAGGGTCCAGGAATAGGGATCGATCTGAAGGTAGTGGGGCACCGGGCGAAGGGGGCCTCTTCCCAGAAGGATCTTGACCGCTTCCGTGGCGGCCGCTGCGGCGCACAGCTGGCAAGCGGCGGCCACCGATGGGCCCGCCCGCTGCGTGAGGCTGACACGATCCAGATCCATGTGGCGGAGATGCAGAGGGCGAGGGGCCAGTCCCATGGCAAACCGCAGGTATTCTTCTTCTTCGGTCAAGCCGGGGCGAACATCAAAATAGTCGTCGAAGGTCATCCCCTCATGGGGGGAAAAGACGAGCACGGCCGTGGTGAAGCCCAAGGGGCCGGCCGTCACCACGTGAAGGCCCCGTTCCAGGGCGCGGTTGAAGAGCTTTCGTCGCACGTCGAAGCAGAAGAAATCGAGGCCGTCCAGGACCACGTGAACCCCTTCCAGAAACCGGTCCAGGTTGTCTTCCATCACCCCTTCTGGAAAGGAGACTATGTCCACCCCTTCTGGAAAGGAGACTATGTCCAGGTGGGGATTCACGGCCCGGGCCTCTTCCACCATGACCTCCAGCTTGGGCCGACCCAGGTGCGGCACCTTGGCCCCGTACTGGCGATTCATGTTGGCCAGTTCGAAGGCGTCCCGATCCGCCAAGTGAAACGCTCCCACGCCCATGCGGGCCAGGGTGATCACATGGAGCCCGCCCACGCCCCCGAGGCCGGCCACGGCCACGCGGGATCGGCGGAGCAGCTCCTGTTCCGCTTCCGTGAAGATGCCCAGGTTGCGGGAAAACGCCGTCTGGTAGTAGGTTTGTGGGTCCATGGGCCTCTTGGATTGTGTGTCGTCAATGGATGGGTGCCGTTAAAGGAAATCGGCGTTCTGATGGAGCTTTTCAATCCCACTCGAAGCTTTGGATGACCAGGATGCCGGCTTCCCGGGCCTTTTCCAGCACCTTCGGCTTGGCGTAATGGGTGACGATGAGGGGAAGCGGCTCTTCCGCCGTGACGGCGGCCACCTTGTCCACCTTGCGTCGCAGGCTCCGGAGCTTGGAGACGTCGTCCAGGCGCAGCACCGATTCGCCCACGAGAACCACCGCCTTGCCGTCCTTGAGGGCTCGGGCGAAGAAGTTGATCTCCTCGTTGGCCACGTCCGCTCGAACGATCCGGTCCTGGACCTGAATGCCGTAGTTGGCCGCCAGGTGGGCCGGAAGCTTTCGGTAGGCCTCGTTTTCCAGCGCGTAAGCCATGCTCCGGGAAAGCCCCCCCACCTGTTCCCGAGTGGCCTTGAGACCCCGGGCCAGCGAGGCCACCTCCTTTTCCGTCCGCTTTTGGGCCTGGGCCAGTTCCTCCACTTTGATCGCAAGGCTGTCCAGGCGGGCTTCGGTTCTTTTCTGCGCTTCGGCCAGTTCTTCGACGCGGGCTTCGGTCCGCTTTTGTGCCTCGGCCAGTTCCTCCACTTTGACCGCAAGGCTGTCCAGGCGAGCTTCGGTTCGAAGCTGGGCCTGGGCCAGATCCTGCACCACGTCTTTCAGTTCGTTGAATTCCCGCTTGGTCACCGATTCTTCGCGGTTTCGTTCCACCTCTTCGAAGAGGCTCAAAAGCACCTCCCGAAGATCCGGCGCCACGCGTTCCAATTTTCTGTAGAGGGCGACACTCATGCCCATCGTGTGCAGCCTCCTGGGGGCCGGCGGTGGCCATCGGGCCGCCGCGCCACTTCATGGGGATACGGCTTGCCCCCATCCTATCCCATGGGAACCCCTGGCGGCAAGGAAGATCAGGGATTTCAAGTGCTTCGGACCAGATTGCTTCGTACCCGCCGTTCCTCCTACCAGGTCTCCAGGGCCCGAACGGTGAAAGCCGAATCGTCCAGGCCCGTGTCGTAGTCCACGCCCAGGGTCCGGAGGATCGTTCGGTGGTCGTCTTTCAGGTTGTGCATGACCACCACCATTTCGGTCCAGATTCCTTCGATCTGCTGGAGTGCCTGCACCTGGTAGGTCTTTATGTGCCGGTCCTTCTTGTCGAAGTAATGGATGCGCAGGGGCACGTCCATGTCCTTGGCCACCCAGGTGCGAAGGCGCCCGTATTGGGATCGGGTTCCCGGCCTGGGTGTGGAATCCACCACCCAGCAAGGCACCTGTTCCAGGACTTCCTCGCCCACCAGCTTGTGGTCGAAGTCCTCCACGGGCCGGCGTTCCATGTCCTCGTAGGTGAAGTCGCTGTTGACGAAGCTTCTCCCTTTTTGGGACGACACGATGCGCCGGGCCCTGCGAAGGGCCGGCAGGAACAGAAACTGTTCCGTTTCCGCGCCTTCCTTTTCCAGCACGAGGAAGCCCGTGCCTTCGATGTCGGCGGGGGAAAGAAATCGGATGAGGGCCTTGCGAAGGGGCCCGTCGGTCCGGGTGATGGCCCGGAAGGTGCGGACCCTTCGATGGCCGCTCTTGCTCTCCAGGATCATCTCCATTTGGGCCACCGAATCCTTTCCCACCGGCCGGTCGTGAACCCTCTGGGCCACCTCTTCACCCGAGAGCGCCTGGGCCCGGGCGAAAGATCCGCCCAATCCGATGGAAAAAACCAAGGCGATCAGCACCGCGGCGGCTTTCCGTGTCACGACCAAAGACCTCCTCATGAAAAGAAGCGAAATCCGGCATCCTGCACGACATCCTAGCCCAATCGGGCCCAATTGACCAGGGACTAGCCCCAAAGTTTTTCTGGCGCACGGAACCGGGTGCGAACCGGGCCACAATCTGTTTGGACTTCCCCCTTCGCCGGCTGATAAGATGGAAGACCTGTCCGGGGCCGGACCGGGGCTTCGGAGCGCCGGCCCCAGAGATGGGGTTGCCCTGTAACACCCCAATCTGTATCCCATGAAGGAAAGGGAGAAGATCCCATGCGCCAAGTGATCGAGCTGACCAAGGAACTGATCCGGTTTCCATCCATGCATTCCCGGCCGGAGGAGATTCGCCGCTGCGCCGATTTCATCGCCGACTACCTGGACGAAGCGCAGGTGGCCTACCGTCGCTACGACGTGGAGGGGATCCCCTCCATCCTGGTGACCCCTGAAGCGGGGCGCGCGCCCGTGCTGCTCATGAGCCACCTGGACGTGGTGGATGCGCCGGAAGAACTCTTCGATCCCGTGGAAAAGGACGGGAGGCTCTACGGCCGCGGGGCCATCGACGACAAGTACGCTGTGGCCCTTTCCCTGGTGATGCTCCGACACCACATGGAGCGGCTGCGGGCGGAAGGAAAAGGCCAGGACGCCCTGGGCTTTGGGGTGCTCATCACGGGCGACGAGGAGATCGGCGGCTACCGGGGCGCCCGCGAGGTCCTCAAAGACGTGCGGGCCGATCTGTGTGTCGCTCTGGACGGCGGGAGCGTGGACGAAATCGTTCTGAAGGAAAAGGGGATCCTGAGGCTCAAGCTCACGGCCCATGGCAAAACCGCCCACGGCGCCCGGCCGTGGCTGGGCGAAAACGCCGTGGAGATCCTCATGGATGATCTGCGCGCCATCCGCCCCCTTTTCGACCTGGACGCTCCGGATCACTGGCACCGCACCCTGAACCTGGGCTGGATCCGCGGCGGAACGTCGGTCAACCAGGTACCCGACAGGGCTGAGGCCAAACTGGATATCCGCTACACGGAAGACGACGACCCGGACCGACTGGCCCAGGAGGTGACGAAACGGGTGCGCTCCCAGGTGGAAGTCCTGGAGCGGGAGCCGCTCTTTTTCGGGCAAAGGACGGCCCATGTGGATCGGCTCATGGAGCTCATCCCCGGCCTACGGCTGGGCCAGGCCCACGGGGCGTCCGATGCCCGGTTTCTTTCCAGCTACGGCATGGCCGGCATCGTCTGGGGGGCCGACGGCGAAAACACCCAGCACTCGCTGGACGAACACGTGGTGATCGAAAGCGTGGATCGCCTCTACCGGGCTATCGACCGCCTGGTGCAGGGAGCTTGAAAAGGGGTTCACCGCTACGGTGCGGAAGGCGCCCCGTGGAGACTGTCCGAAAACGGCCGGGTTGCTCCCTTCTTGTACGGACGGAAGGTTGGGACCACCAGGCGGGCCCGTGCCGCCGGCCTGGGCTTTAAGGAGTGTCGGCGGGTTCCGAACCCGCCCCTATCAAGGCTCAAAAGGAGCCACAAGGCACAGTGGAATGTCAATTGGTTAAAAACCTCCCGAAAGGCGGAAAGGCCATTCTGGCACAAGCTCCAGTGGAGCTTGTGGCGCCGGGCCGCCGGGAGAGTGGATACGGCCACAGCCCCGCCCTGCGGGGAATCGGCAACCCATCTCGGTGACGACGGAACGTCTCGCCTGAAAGGAACGATCATGGACGGCAGCCCCCGTTTGCTGGTCTGGAACTTCACGCAGGACGAAAAGGCTCGGCTGGATCACATGTTGGAGATGGTCCAGGCCCCGCCGGCTCATGCCATTGCGCCGGAGCGGGGCCACCTGGTGGTCCGGGACATCCTGCATACGGACACGACCGGGGAAGAGCCTTTCCAGTGCGATGAAAAGATCGTGCTCTTCTACAACATCCCGCAAAAGGGGATCTACTTTCTCATCCAGAAGTTCAAGGACGCGGGCCTACCCAAACCCATCTTCGCCGTGGTGACGGAACATTCCATCAACTGGCCCTTCAGTGAGCTGGCGGAGCATCTCATCGCAGAACGAAACGCGGTGCAGAGTCGGCAGTCCAAGCAGGAGGATTCCGCGTGATGGTCTGGAAAGCGGCGACCTTCAACGTGAACGGCATCCGGGCGCGCCTGCCGCTCCTTCTGGAATGGCTCCAGGAACAGCGCCCCCATGTGGCCTGCCTTCAGGAAATCAAGTGTCAGGACAAGGATTTCCCCCACGATGCGTTTGTGGAGGCGGGCTACCACGTGGTCTGGAAGGGGCAGAAATCCTTCAACGGCGTGGCTGTGCTCACCACGGATCCGCCCCAGGAGGTGGTGCGGGAAACGGACCGGGAGGTGTTGGATGGCGAAGCGCGCTTTCTGGCCGTGAAGACTTGCGGCGTGTGGGTGATCAACACCTACGTGCCCCAGGGAAGATCTCCGCAAGATCCCGCCTTCGGCTACAAGCTCGCATTCCTCAAGGAGACGGCCCAGTGGATTGATGCGCGCTTTGCGCCCGATGTCCCGCTTCTTTGGACGGGCGACATCAACGTGGCGCCCGATCCCCAGGATGTCTACGATCCCCAGCGTCTGGACGGGGAGGTGGGATTCCACCCCGAGGAGCGACGGCTCTTCAAGGAAATCCTCGGCTGGGGCCTGGTGGATCTTTTCCGCCATCTCCATCCCGACGAAAAGCAATTCACCTTCTGGGACTACCGCCTGCCCCGCAGTGTGCAGCGCAACCTGGGCTGGCGACTGGACCACATGCTGGTAACGGAGCCCCTGGCTCAGGCGGCCCGGGACTGCCGGGTGGACATGACCCCGCGCCAAAAGCCCAAACCCAGCGATCACACGCCGCTTGTGGCGGTCTTCCACCTGGACGCACTCTCCGTGTCGAGTCCTGGGTGATCTCGTGACGGGGCTGAGCTCCGTGGTATTTCCTGCAAGACGCCAAGCGAGAGGATCAAGGGATGAAGGTCTTTCTTTCCACGTCGTTTGCATCTCGGGATGCGCGCCGAGGAAGCGATCTTTGGGAACGGCTGGAACGGTTTCCCGTCCACGGGGTGGAACTGGACTACCGGCTCGTGGAGCCGGTCTTTCGGGAACTGGTGGGATGGCTCAAAAGATCCCGGCTGCAGGTGGTGAGCCTCCACAATTTCTGCCCGATTCCGCCCCCGGTGCCTCCGGGGAAGACGGGCCACGATCTGCTGGATTTCAGCGCCCCGGACCGGGAAGATCGCATCCAGGCGGTGCGCTGGGCCGTGAAGACCCTGGAACACGCCAACGATCTGGAGGCTCCCGTGGTCATCGTGCATGGCGGCCGGGTGGACATGGACCCGGAACTGGGCCGTCTTTACGATCTGCTGGATCGAACCGACGGGCCGGAAGATCCCCGCTTTCGCCAGGTTCTGGAAGAAAAACTGGACGAAAGGAAGCGAAAACGCCAGCCCCACTGGGACGCCCTGCTGTGGAGCCTGGACCGGTTGGCCCGCGAAGCGGAAAGGCTGGACGTGGTGCTGGGGCTGGAAAACCGGGCCCATTACCACGAACTTCCGGGTCCGGACGAATTTCCGGAGATCTTTCGCGAACTGGACGGAGCGCCCTTGGCCTACTGGCACGATGTGGGCCACGCGCACCTGAACCGCCTACTGGGCTTGTGGGAAGGCCTGGGGCCTCCCGATGCCCTCAAGGATCAGCTGGCGGGTGTGCACGTGCACGACGCCCGGGGCCGAGATGATCATCTGCCGCCCGGCACGGGCGAATTGGATCTGCAAGGGGTGGTTCAGGCCGTGGATCGGGAGGTTCCGTGGGTTGTGGAGGTCCGGCCCAAAACCCCGGATGACCACGTGCAGCGCGGTCTGGAGTATCTTCACGGGCTGCTTGCGACCCGCGCTCGGTAGGCGCTTGGGCGCGCGGGCCCGGCCCATGGGGATTTCAGTCAGCGTGGCGCGTGCCCACCCTTTCATACCTCATAAGGATGCGTCGATGACACCCGGCGGAAGTTTACGCGGTCTTTGGAACATGTTCCTTGGAGGATGCCTTGTCTTCCTGGGTTTCGCCGGGCTTCTGTGTCACCGGCCCGCCCTGGGAGCGGGGCTTCCGGACACGGTGGCGCGGGTGCGCCCGTCCATTGTGGCCGTGGGAACCTACCAGGCCATGCGCCGTCCGCCCTCGGTCTTTCTCGGAACAGGCTTTGCCGTGGCCGACGGCCGCCACGTGATCACCAACGCCCACGTGATTCCCGAAAAGCTGGACAAAAGCCATCGGGAGCGGCTCGCCGTCTTCGTGGGGCGGGGGCGTCGGGTACAGGTGCGGACAGCCACGCCGAGGGCCCGGGACGACGTGCACGACCTGGTGGTGCTTCAAATTCGGGGAAGTCCCCTTCCTCCACTTCGCCTCAGCCATGCCCAGGTCCGGGAAGGCGAGCCGGTGGCCTTTACGGGCTTTCCCATCGGCATGGTTCTGGGCCTTTATCCCGTCACCCACCGGGGGATCATTTCCGCCGTGAGCCCCCTGGCCATCCCCACCCATTCGGGTAGATCGCTGGATCGGGACATGGTGGTCCGGCTCAAAAAGGACTTCGACGTCTATCAGCTGGATGCCACGGCCTACCCGGGAAACAGCGGCAGCCCTCTCTACCGCCCGGACAACGGACAGGTGCTGGGCGTGATCAACAAGGTGCTGGTCACCCACGGCAAGGAAAAGATGCTGGAACGGCCCAGCGGCATCACCTTCGCCGTCCCTGTCCAGCACGTCCGGGCGCTTCTTCGAAAGGCGGGGATACAAAACCCCTGAGAAGCTCCCGCTTTTCCCCCTTACGCCTCTTCTCCCAGGCGGTAGACGAAGACATAGTCCAGGCCGTTCACGGTCACCGCCAGATCGGCCCCACGCGATTCCGCATAGACGAGCCAGGCGGGTTTGGTTTCATCGCAGCATTCCACGTTGGGCGAAAAACGGCCGGAATGGCGATCGTACCAGGCCAGCAGCATGGGGTCCCGCCCGCGGCGGGAAGCTTCCCGGTCCGCCAGTTGGCGTGCCAGGTCGAAGGTGAGGTCCCCGCCGGCGTGGGTGAGGGAAACGCGGTGTGCCAGCATGTTTTCTTCCAAAGGGGTGCAGGTTCTGGCCTGTTCCATCATGGTGCGTCCTTTCCAAGGCTTTCCGGACCTTTTGGGCCCCATTCACGTTTCTTTTCCGAAGGGCGGAAGTCCGCCGCTTCGGATCGTGGGAAAGCGCCTGTGGATTCCGTGTGCCATCCGGCCCACGGGGAGCTCCCGGTTTGTCGGACTCCCCTATCCTCTAAGACCTGCGGCCCGGTGGGTCCAGGGTAGTTGTGAAGAAAGGTGCATTCTTCGGATGACAGATGCCCCGGTGGATGGTAGACAAGGAAGGGTGAAAGGAAAGAGCATGCCGGGGCGGAAGGGATGGCGTTTCGACCCGGCCGAAAGGGATACGGACCACTATCGGGAAGGAGGATCCATGGCAACGGTGATGCCGCAGGGTGAGGCGATTCGAAAGGCGGTGAAGTGGGTTTCGGAGTGCCTCCAGGAAAAGCCGGACGCTCCGCTTTCGGCACTCGTCAACGAAGCCGTCCGGCGCTTCGATCTTTCGCCGAAGGAGGCGGAATTTCTTCTGCAATTTTACGCCAAGAAGGGCTCTGCATCCGATCCGGCGGGAGCATGAAAACGGCCGAACGGCGCGGGACGTGGTTCGGGTAGCGTCGTCCGTGGCCTTCCCGGAACGGCGTCTGCAGCGGCGTTGCCAAAAAAGGAAAGCCGAACGGGGCGTTCGGTCATCCCGCGGACGGGGACCGCTGCGGCGGGATACGCCGTCCGGGCCTTAGCGCCGCCTCTTTCCATGCGGTTTGCCGGGGCGGATCCGGACGGGCGCCAGCGCCGCGGCCGCCCAGACCGCCAGGGAACATCCCGCCAGCATCAGGGCCGTGTAGGCTGCAAAGGTCATTGCGTTCATGGTCGTCTCCTTACGTCCTTTCTTTCTTTTCCCATCGGACGCTTTCCCAAAGACCATGAACGGAAATCGATGTGCAACCTATCCTCTCATTCGGTGATGCGGATGGCTCCGTTGGGGCACTTTTGGGCCGCTTCGCGGCACTTGGCCTGCCATCGGGGCGGGACTTCTTCAATCACCGCCACGGCCTTCTTGCTGCCTTCCTGGAACCGGAAAATTTCCGGGCATTCCTTCACGCAAATCCCGATGGTACCGCACCGGGCCTGGTCTACTTCCACCTTCATGGTCTTCTCCTTCTTCACGCATGGAGTTTTTTCAGCAGCCACGCCATGTTTCGGCCCAAGGTGCGCATGGTCTCCATGCCTTCCTTGTCGTCCTTCACTTCCCCGATGTCCCGGCCCACTCCCAGGTTCCAATAACTGGATCCGGGAACGATCATCTGGCCGATAAAGAAGAAGAAATTGATGGAGTTGAAGGCGTGGATCGCCCCCGCGCGCCGGACCGCCACCACGGCGGCGCCCACTTTGCGTTGCAGCAGATCGCCGTTGGCGCGGCTCACCATGCCGGCCCGTTCGATGAGCGCCTTCATGGAGGCCGTCACATCGGAAAAGTAGGTGGGAGATCCCAGGATGATCCCGTCGGCTTCCAGCATGAGCTGCAGGTAGTCGTTCAGGGCGTCCTTGTCCACGGCGCAGCGCTTGTTCTTGTTTTTGAAACACTTGTAACAGGCGATGCAGCCCTGGAGGGGTTTTTGGGCCAGTTCCACCAGCTGGGTCTCGATGCCTTCCTTTTCCAGTTCTTCCAAAACCGCGTTGCACAAAATGGCGGTGTTGCCGCCTTTTCGGGAACTTGCGTTGAATGCCACCACTTTCATGATCAGGACTCCTGCGCATGGGGTTGGTTGTGCTTAACCCTTGGCCTTGTTTTCCCATCATGACCGCTTGGGCGGTCCGTTTCAAGGGGTGAAAGGGCCAAGGACCGAGGAACAGGCCCCTGTGGGTCCCCGTCACTGGCCGCCCGGCTTCCGTCGCGCATCCATTGGCTTGCCACGGTGGGCCAAATTTGCGATGGTTAGGGCGCTCGGAGCGCGGCCCAATCAGGGGCTTAGAAAGAGAAAAGACCATGCGCATCATGACCTTCAATCTTCGTTTTGAAAACGATCGCGACGGCGAAAACAGCTGGGCCTATCGGCGGGAGCTGGTGGTGGAGATCATCGCCCGCTACCGGCCGCACATCGTGGGAACCCAGGAGGGCCGCTGGTCCATGCTGACCTACCTGGCCGAACGCCTTCCCGGCTACGTGCTCCACGCGCCGTCCCGGGTGATCGACGACACGTGCCAATACCCCACGCTCTTTGTCTCCACGGAAGGATTGACCGTGGAGGACGGCGGGGAATTCTGGCTTTCCAAAACCCCCCAGATGCACCGGAGCCTGGACTGGGACAGCGCTTTTCCCCGGATGATGAGCTGGGCGCGGGTGCAGGATCGCCGTACCGGGCGCCGGTTCTGGGTGAGCGTCACCCACTTGGATCACATGGGAGTGGAAGCCAGGCGCCGACAGGCCGAGATCCTGGCCCAATGGGTGCGGGACCGGGCCGGAGCCCACGTGGTGCTGGGGGATTTCAATGATGCGCCGGATTCCGCCGTGCACCGCGTTTTGACCGACCCGGGGGTGGGCCTTTCGGACACCTGGGTCCTGCTGGGCCGGACGGACGGCCCGGAAAGCCACACGCACCACGGCTTTACCGGTGTCCCCCAGGCCACCCGCATGGACTGGATCCTGGTGAGCCCGCACTTCCGCGTGCAGGAGGCGGCCATCGTCCGCGACAGCTTCCAGGACCGGTACCCTTCCGACCATTTCCCCTACATGGCGGACATCCACTGGGCTTCCCATGCCTAGAGACCCCAAAGAATCAGAAAAGAGGATGGAGCGATGAAAGATACGATTCGTGTGGCCTTGATCCAGCCCAAGCCCTATCCGGAATTCGACGACCCGCGCCATATCGCCCACGCCATGCGCTTGCTGGAAGCCTGCCGCGGGGAAGAGCTGGACGTCATCTGCTTTCCCGAATACTTCCCCTACGTGGGTGAAGAGGAACTGGCCCGGGCGGCTCGGGATCTGGGCAGCTACATCATCGCGGGACTCTTGGAAGTGGACGGGAACCGGGCGTACAACACGGCCACCCTGTTCGACCGCCAGGGGCGGCTTTTGGGGCGCCAACGAAAGACGAACCTGGGAGCCCTGGAACGGGATCACCTGGGCATGAGCCCCGGCGACGGGTCTTTCCGGGCCTTTGCCACCGACTTCGGAAAGATCGGCCTGCCGGTCTGCATCGATTTTTGGGGACAGCCCGAGGCGGCCCGACAGCTCACGGATCAGGGTGCAGAAATCATTTTCAATATCAGCATCTTTCCCATCCTGCGGGGACACTGGATAACGGGGGCCCTCACGCGCGCCTTCGATAACTTCCTGGCGGTGGTGGGCGTGAACACGGCGGACTACAACGCCAAGATCGCCGGACGCCGTTATCACCAACACGGCGGCGGAAGTTTCGTCATCCAGCCCCCCAAGCTCTTGGACAAGGGAGAATTCAACCGCTGGTTCCGCAGCCTGGATTCCATTCAAGACTGGGTGTCGTTCCAGCTGGACGACCTGGAGCAGGTGCACATCGCCGAGGTGTACCTGGCCGGCGTGCGCCGCTACCGGCGAGATTTCTGGAAGCGCTTCGGATTTCAGAGGCAGTGAGGGGCAAGGGGGAGGGGCGGGTGCTGGAGGATGGCCCTGCCCCGGGCCTTTCCAGGCTGCCCCCGCGCCTCACCCACCACGGATGACAGATGACGGATCACGAATTGGGGATCATGAACAACGGGAGCACCCCATGGGGCGGTTCAAACGAACGATCTACCTGCACATGAAGACACTGGAAGAGGCCCGGGCCGTCTGGCAGGAGGCCATGGGCGGATATCGAACGGCCGTGGAACAGATTGCCACCGAGCAGGCCTTGGGACGGGTGTCGGCCCGGCCTGTGACGGCTCGCCTTTCGGTTCCCCACTACCACGGAGCCGCCATGGACGGCTATGCCGTGAAGGCTTCCCATACCTTCGGGGCCAGTGACGTGCGGCCCCTTCGCTTGGAGCTGGGTCGGCAGGCCGTGCCCGTGGATACGGGCGATCCCATGCCGGAAGGCACCGATGCGGTCATCATGATCGAGCATGCGCAGGAGGTGGACGGGACGGCCATCGAAATCCGCCAGGCGGCCTTTCCCTGGCAGCATGTGCGCAAGGTGGGCGAAGACATTGTGGCCGGCGAGCTGCTTTTGCCCCAGCAGCACCGGCTGCGTCCGGCGGATCTGGGGGCCATGCTGGCCGCCGGGGTGTCTCAGGTGCCCGTTTTCGCCCAGCCCCGGGTGTGGATCCAGCCCACCGGAACCGAACTGGTGCCGGCCCGCCGGGCCGCCCAGGCCAAGCCCGGCCAGATCGTGGAGTTCAACGGAACGGTGATCGCTTCCCTGGTGCGGGAAAACGGCGGTGTTCCCCTGCTCCAGGACGTGGTGGCGGACGACTACGAAAGCCTGCTGGACGCCGTGCGCCGAGCCGCCGTCTCGCCGGCGGACGTGATCGTGCTCAACGCGGGATCTTCAGCCGGCTCCGAGGACTACACGGTGTCCATCCTGAAGGAGCTGGGAACCCTCTTGGTCCATGGGGTGGCCATGATGCCGGGAAAGCCCGTGCTGTTGGGCCGGGTGGAATCCAAACCCTTCATCGGTCTTCCGGGCTATCCGGTGTCGGCCATCATGGCTTTTGAGCAGTTCCTTCGCCCGCTGCTCCACTGGATGCAGGGCCTGGCGGAACCCAGCGATCCTACGGTGGAGGCGGTGCTGGGCCGTAAGATGCCGTCCAAGCTGGGCTTGGAGGAGTTCGTTCGGGTCATCCTGGGCCGGGTCCAGGGGCGGTTGGTGGCCATGCCGCTCCAGCGCGGCGCCGGCGTGATCACCTCACTCACCCGAGCCGACGGGCTGCTGCGCATTCCCCAGGAGGTGGAAGGCATCAACGAGGGCGAACCCATCCGCGTGCGGCTTCTGCGATCGGAAGACGCCCTGGAAAAGACCCTCATCATGATCGGAAGCCACGACAACACGGTGGACGTGCTGGCCAGCGAATTGAAACGCCTGGATGCGCGCCTCCACCTGTCGTCCAGCAACGTGGGGAGCCTGGGGGGGCTTTTGGCCGTCCGGCGGGGTCAGGCCCATTTCGCTGGAGCCCACCTGCTGGATCCCGAAACGGGGGACTACAATCGCCGGTACGTGGAACGGTACCTGGCGGGAACGCCCGTGCGGTTGGTGCGCCTGGTCCGACGGCAGCAGGGCCTTTTGACGGCACCCGGCAATCCCAAAAAGATCCGGGGAATCGAGGACCTTTTCCGCGAGGATGTGCGCTTTGTGAACCGCCAGGCCGGATCGGGGACCCGGATTCTTCTGGACTACGAGCTGGAACGGGCGGGCCGGAGCCCGGAAGGCATCCAGGGCTACGACTGGGAAGAATACACTCACATGGCGGTGGCCGTGAATGTGCTGAGCGGTACGGCCGATTGCGGCATGGCCATCTTTGCCGCCGCCGCGGCCCTGGGGCTCGATTTCATTCCCATCTGCCAGGAATGCTATGATCTGGTCATCCCGGAAGCCTGCTGGACCGATCCCAAACTGGAGTTTCTGCTGGACGTGATCGGTTCCGAGCGGTTCCTGGAAAGGGTGCGGGCCCTGGGCGGCTACGACCCGTCGGAGTCGGGAACCGTGGTGGGTGTATGGGACGGCACGGCGTGGCGTGAGACGAAGTCGTGAGGCGAAAAGCGTAAAGTCGTGAGGAACCCGGGGCGGCTGTGGGCAGGGCGTCTGCGGTTCGCCCTTGGCGGTTTCCAGCGGGCTTTTGAGCAGCACGGCACGTGACGATTTGCCGGCGCGTCGGTCCGCTCCTTTCGCTTGGTCCCCTTACCTTTTTCTTTGGAGCTTTCGGAGGAAAGGATCCAGCAGGTCGGGCAGGGTGCGTCGGGCCAGGATCAGGAAGGCGGCGGAAAAGAGAAGGCCCGAAAGCCCCAGTTGCACGAGGGCCCCAAGATACGGGTTGGGAACGTGCCACCCCATGGGGGCGTAATGTCCAAGGGCCGCGGGAATCAAGGCCGCCGCGGTCACGAGCCCCACGCGCAGGCCACTTCGAGCCAGTCCGCGGAAGGCGTCCGGGCCCAGTCGAATCCGCCACCAGGCGGACAAGAGGGTCGTGTAGGCAACCAGGGACGCCGCGCTGGCCAGTGCCACGCCCTTGGCGCCCCACAGTCTCGATCCCATCAGGTAGAGCGGCACAGCGGCGGCCGTGGCCAGGGTGCCCACCACGGCGGGCGTCACCGTATCCTGCCTGGCGTAGTAGCCCCGTCCCAGGATTTGCTGAAATCCCCAGCAGAAGACCACCGCCAGAAAGACCCGAAGCGCCCAGGCGGTCTGAGCCGTGTCCGCCGCCGAAAACCGGCCTTGTTGGAAGATGAGCGTGATGGTGGGCCCGGCCGCCAGCATCATCCAGGCGGACACGGGGACCAGCACCACCAGGGTGTTGCGAAGGGCGCTGTTGAGGGTCTGGAAAAAGCGGTCCCGGTCTCCCCGGGCGAAGAGATCGGCCAGAAAGGGATAGGACGCCACGCCCGCGGCCTGCGCCACCACGCCCACGGGAACGAACATGATCCGGCGCGCGTAGTTGAGCCAGCTGATGGCGCCCGTTTCCGCCATGGACCCGAAGATGCGGATGAACTGTTCGTCCAGAACCACCACCGACTGGCCCACCATGAGCGGCAGGGCCAGCAGGAAGAAGCGCTTGAGGGAGGGGTGCCGAGGCGTCCAGTGCAGCCGCAGGCCCCCGCCAAATCGGACGGCCAGGCAGGGCAGCAAGAAGTTTCCCAGAAAGGCCCCCGCCAGAACGCCCCAGCAAAAGCCTTCCATGCCCGAGCGGCGCATCCAGATGCCGCCCACGATGATGGCCCCGTTGTAGATGAGGGGACTCAGGGCGGGAACGTGAAACTGTTTTCGGAGATAGCACACGGCGCTGAAACAGGCGCCCAGAAGAAAGAAGACCTGAGCCGGCAGGATGATGCGAAGAAAGAGGGCCAGTCGTTCCAGAGCCGGTCCTTCCAGGCCGGGCGCGGCCCAGCGGGAAAGTTCCGGCGCCCACACCATGGCGGCGGCGGTCACGCTGGTAATGGCCGCGGCCACCCACACAAGCACCGAGGAAAAGAAACGCCACGCGTCCTCTTCATCGCGGCTGAATTTTTCCGCCAGAAGAGGAATCAAGGTGATGGAAAAGTAACCGCCCGCCAGCAGATAGTTGATGAAGTCCGGAATGACAAAGGCGGCAAAATAGACGTCCGATTCCAGGCTGGCCCCGAAGAAGTAGGAGATGACCTTATCGCGGGCCAACCCCATGAACCGGGACAGCAGAACGCTTCCACCCAGAAGGGCGGCGGCCCAACCCATCTGCTGACGCCGGCTCCAGAAGGACATGGGCTTCAGTCGATCCGGCTCAGGATGCGGTCTTTTTGGGCCGGATCCAGGTTGAGAATCCGGCGCGCCTCATCGGGGCCGGCGATCTCCCGGCCCACTTCCCGGGCGATCCGGACCACCTTTTCCACCAGCTTGGGGTTGGTGGCCGGAGAGCCGTCGGGCAGGGTCAGGTTGTCTTCCAGGCCCACCCGCACATGGCCCCCCAGCACGATGGCGGTGGTGGCCAGAGGGATTTCCGCCTTGGCGATCCCTGCCACCGACCAGGTGGATCCCGACGGGATGCTTTCGGACAAAAAGAGCAGGTTCTTTACGGATCCGGGCATGGATCCGGGAGCTCCCAAGACGAAGTCGAAGTGCAGGGGCCCCTGGATGAGGCCCTTTTTCTGAAGGTAGAGGGCGTTGTTGATCATGCCCGTTTCGAACACTTCGATTTCCGGCTTCACGCCCGTTTCCTTGAAGACCTGCGCCAAGAATTGGATGAATTGCGGGGAGTTTTCATAGACGATGCCCGGCAGGTTGTTGGATCCCGTGGTGAAGGAGGCCATTTCCGGAAGCAGCCGCACCGGGTTGGCCCGGGCTTCCCAGTCCTTTCCCGCTCGGGCTCCCGTGGAAAGCTGGATGATCACCTCCGGCGCCACTTCCTTGATGCGCCGCACATTCTCTTTGAACCGCTCGATGTCCAGGGTGGGCCGGCCGTTGGCGTCCCGGGCATGCACATGGAAGAGCACGGCCCCTGCATCGGCGCACCGGCGCACGTCTTGCGCGATCTCTTCCGCCGTGATGGGCACGTGCGGGTTCATCTCCTTGGTGGGTACGTTGCCCGTGAGAGCCACGGTGATGATGAGCTTTTCCATAACCGTCGTCCGTCCATCGAAAAATCGTGAAGGGTCAGGCGTTGGCCGTGGGGCGTTCTGCCACCCACTGCTCCGTGGACCTTCTCCGTCTTACCTGTCCCGCCCCGAGGGCGTGCGGTGCCTATCCCGGCACGACACCACCGTGACCGGACAGTGGCGGAAGATCTTTTCCGCCACCGAGCCCACCAGGACGTGGGGCAGGTTGGTCCGTCCCTTGGTGCCAATCACCACCAGGTCCACATCCTCTTCGCGGATCACCTTCAGCAGCTCCTCCACCGGATAGCCCACGCGGAAGATGGTCTTGATCTGCTGTCGCGGCAAGTCCAGGGGGCTCAGGAGCTTTTCGAGCTCGGCGATCCGTTCCTCCTCGATTCCTTCGATGTAGTTGTCCGCATGGACGTTGTAGCCCATCGATTCGATGGAGGTGACCGCCTCCACGTCCCGCACGTTGATGACATTGGCGATGATCAGCTTGGCACCGAACGGCTTGGCCAAATCGGAGGCCATTTGCAGCGTGTGGGCGCAATGTTCCGAAAAGCAGATGGCGGCAAGGATCTTTCGGATCTCACGCATGGGCGCACTCCACCTTTTTCCGTCTCATTCACTGGCCGTTCAGATTGCGCACCGGAAGAGCTCGGTAGTGCCTCCGGTGCACCATCCGATCCGTGTACTCATAGCCGCGGCTGAAATTGAAGACGCGAGCCGAGATGCTGCGCTGTTCACCGGACCAGAGCCATCCGCAGCTCAGTTCGATTTCCGGGGTGATGCGCACCTGCTGACCGCATGGGGTTTCATACCCTGGGTAGGCCGGGTCCGCCACGTAGAGGGATCGGAGCTCCTCCAGGGTGGGCATGCGCCAGTTGTCGTAGCGACCGATCAGGTGTGGCGGTCCGGTACGGCACCAGCGTTGGGCCTCCTTCCACGTCACGTCCCCTTGGTTGTCGGTTTTGGCCCACATGAGCTGGAGCTGGGTGTCGGTCACGGTGCCATCCCCGTTGTCGATGAAACGCCCTTGCGCTCCAATGGGTGCGGCTGCTCCCACGAAGAAGAGCATGAGCACCAGGATCCAGCTGGCTCTCAAAGGGTTCCTTGCCATGGGACGCCCCCTTTCGGTTTGGTCGGTGGGGAGCGGCGGCAGGTCACACCGCTGCCGGTGCTTGCTCACCTACACGGAGCCTTTGCAGGAAATAGATCCCAGCGAACAGAACAAGGCCCGCCGCATACATCCAATAGCGCTGGTCCATGGGAACCCCCACCCAGCCGGCCACGGCGTCCGGGCGCATCATGATGACCGTGACGCCCAGCAACAGGGGCACCTCGTAGAACCGGTTCCTGGTGATGAACCAGCCCTGGGTGGCGGAGGCAAAGGCGAAATTGCCCAGGCAGGCCATGGCGAAGATGAGCAGGCCCTGGGTCCAGCTATTGATTCCGTGGAGGATCAGGTCGTGGTTGAAGATGAACATGAACGGCAAAATCGCCGTTCGGATATCGTACATGAAGCCTTGAATGCCGGTGGGGATGGGTTCCGATCGGGCGATGGCGGCCGCTGCATAGGCGGCCAGGCCCACGGGTGGGGTGTCGTCGGCCAGGATGCCGAAGAAAAAGCAGAAAAGATGAGCGGCCATGAGCGGCACTTCGAAGCCGTAATAGCCTCCCACGGTGACGATGGCCGGCGCCGTGAGCGACGCCATGACGATGTAGGTGGCCGTGGTGGGAAGCCCCATGCCGATGATAAGGCTGGCGAAGGCCGTGATGATGAGCAGCAGATAGATGTTGCCGCCGGAGAGCTGGTCCACGATCTGGTTGATGAGTCCGCCCAGGCCCATGGCCACCACGCCCACGATGATTCCAGCGGCGGCCGTGGCCATGGCCACGCTCACCATGTTACGGGCACCGGCGGCCAGGGACGAAAAGATGTCCGCAAGGCCTTGCTTGAAGGCGGGGCCCAGAGGTTCCTTGGCCAGATAGGCCTTGACCGGATGCTGAAGCAGCATGACCAGGGCGATGACCCAAATGGCGTTGAAGGCGGATGCCTCCGGGGAATGGCGCAGCACGACCAGTTCATAGAGGAGCATGACCAGGGGGATGATGTAGTGCAGTCCGCTCACAAAGGTTCGGAAAAAGGGTGGCAGTTCGTTCCGGGGCAGTCCGCGCAGGCCCAGCTTGGACGCCTCGATGTGCGTGATGTAAAGCAGCGCGGCGTAGGAGGCGAAGGCCGGGATGGCCGCCGCCTTCACCACGTCGATGTAGGGAACGTTCACGTATTCGGCGATGATGAAGGCGGCCGCCCCCATGATGGGCGGCGCCAGCTGGCCGTCCGTGCTGGCCGCCACTTCGATGGCCGCCGCCTTGCGCGCCGGATAGCCCACCCGTTTCATGAGCGGGATGGTGAAGGTGCCGGTGGTGACGATGTTGGCGATGCTGGATCCGGATACAAGGCCTGTGAGGCCGCTTGCCAGCACGGCCGCCTTGGCCGGTCCCCCCTTGAAGCCCCCGAGCAGACTCAAGGCCATCTGGATGAAGAAACTGCCCGCTCCCGCCTTTTCCAGCATGGCCCCGAACAGAACGAAGAGGAAGACGATGGTGGCCGAAACGTCCAGGGGAATGCCGTAGATGCCCTCGGTGGACATGGTCATCTGGCCCACGAACCGATTGAGCGATACTCCCTTGAAGGCGATCACATCGGGCATGTACGGGCCGAAGAAGGCATAGACGGTGAAAACCACGGCGATGAGCGAAAGGGCCGGGCCGATGACGCGCCTGGAGGCTTCCAGAAGAAGGATGAACAGGGTGAAGCCGACCACGATGTCGCGTGGGATCGGCGCGCCGTAACGCTGGGTGATTCCCTGGTAGTCGATGATGACGTAAAGGGCCGCCAGGGCCGCCACGATCCCCAGAACCCAGTCGATGAGGGGGATGCGGTCTTTGGCGCTCAACGCCCGGATCCCCAAACGGGGCTTTTTGAACATGGGAAAGCTCAAATAGACGATGAGCAGGCCGAAAGCCAGGTGGATGGCCCGAACGAACCAGGTGTCCAGGATGAGCCAGCTGGCGATGGAAAGCTGAAACAGGGACCAGCACACGCCCACCACGGGGACGGCCCACCTGGAAAGACCTGTCTTGGGCATCCGGCCGATGCCCGCTTCTTCCTGGGCCAGTTTCTTGGCAACGTCCAGTCCTTGATCCTTGTCCACGGGATGTGCCATGGGAGGTCCTTCACGCTCCTCGAGCTCGTCGAAAAATTCTGAGTTTGCAGGCTATCTAATCGACTGGGAAGAAAAAAAAGAGGTGGCGGGTGGCCCCGCCACCTCCCGGCTCACGCCACTACTTCATGAGGCCCACTTCCTTGTAGTACTTCAACGCGCCGGGATGGAACGGAGCGCTCAAGCCTTCCAGCATGTTTTCCTTGGTGAGCACCGAGTAGGCCGGGTGCAGCTTCTTGAAGGCCTCCAGGTTGTCGAAGACCTCCTTGACGATGGCGTAGACCACCTTTTCGGGCACCTTGGCGGACGTGACGAACGTGGCCTTCACACCGAAGGTGGGCACGTCTTCCTTGTTGGTGGCGCGGGGGTAAAACTTGATGGGGATCGTCGCTTTAGCATAATAAGGGTACTTGTTGAGCAGGGCTTGTAGTTCGGGGCCTTCAATGGGAACGATGCGCACCTTACGCCGCCCCGCCGTGGCTTCCTTGATGGCGCCGCTGGGGTGTCCCACGGTGTAGAAGAAGGCATCGATCCGACCGTCCTGCAACAGGCCCGGGGCTTCCGCCGCCTTCACCTGTTCGGCATGGATGTCCTTTTCCCAGTTGATGCCGAAGGCGGTGAGGGCGTCGATGGAATTTTGGCGCTGTCCCGATCCGGGATTGCCGATGTTGACCCGCTTGCCCTTCAAATCCTTGATGGACTTGATGCCCGCGTCTTCAGCAGCCACCAGGGTGATGGATTCCGGGTGGATACTGAAAATGGCACGCAGGTCCTTCTGGGGGCCCTTGTCCTTCCATTCGGCCAGGCCGTTGATGGCCTGGTATTGGCGGTCGGACTGGCAGATGCCGAATTCCAGGTCCCCGGCCAGGACGGCGTTGATATTGAACACGGAGCCGCCCGTGGATTCCACCGTACAGCGGATGCCGTACTCATCCCGCTTCTTGTTGACGATCCGACAGATGGCGCCGCCCGTGGGATAGTAGACGCCCGTGATGCCGCCCGTTCCGATGGTGACGAATGTGGTCTTGGCCTGGGCCGGAACCACGAGGCCGCCCATGATGAGGGCGCTCGCACACATCACGATGGTCGCCAAGAGAAAAAGTCGTCGCATGTCCAACCTCCTTCTTTTGTCTAGGTTGCCGATCCTTCCTACCATACGCCCTGAACATCCTGCGCGGATGTTTTCCGCCCTGTCATGGCCTCCTTTCAAAGAGTGGGTGTCGACGGTATGGGAATCGGGACTCATGGCCGCGCCGGGTGACGCTTGTGAAGACCTGTGGGAACCCGGACGATCCGTTGGCGGCAGGCAGTGTCGTCCCGTGTGGCGCAGTTTCTCCAACCACTTACCAAAAAGCGGCGGGCGGCGCAAGGGCCGGGCTCCCCATTTTCCTTGATCCGGGTCAGGTCTTTTGTTATCAGAAGGCGCCCCTGGAGTTTGCTCAAGAGAACCTTATTTGCAAAGGAGCCCATCCATGAAAAGACGCGTGGCCGTTATGGCGTTGGTCCTGAGTCTCCTGGCTTTGCCGTTGCTGGGTGCCGGGTCGGTCCTGGCGGAAGAGAAGGTCTATATCAACGGCATCGATGCCAATTATCCGCCTTTCACCTTCATCGATGCCACCGGAAAACCGGACGGTCTGGACATCAAGGCGGTGGAATGGATCGCCAAGGAAATGGGCTTCAAGGTGCGCCACCAGCCCACGGACTGGGCCGCCATCATTCCCTCGCTTCAGGCCAAAAAGATCGATTTCATCGCCTCGGGTATGAGCGTCACGCCCGAACGCCAGAAGAAGGTGGATTTCACCATCCCCTATCACAAGACGGTCATGGTGCTGGTGGCGCGCAAGGACTCCAACCTGACCGTGGAAGAAGCCATGGCGTCCGGGCGCAAGATGGGCGTACAGCGCGGCACCTCGGAGGCCAAGTGGATCGAGGACAACCTGCTCAAGAAGGGCAAAGAGTTTGAGCTTCGCCATTACGATTCCGCTCCCCTGGCCATGGAAGACATCGTCAACGGCCGCCTGGACACGGCGGCGGTCTCCCTCACGTCCGCCCAGGAGGCCATGGAGAAGGGGCTCCCGTTGAAGGTTCTGGGATCTTACGGCCAGCCGGACGACATCACGGCCTACGCGGTGAGAAAGGGGGATACGGAATTGCTGAACCTGCTCAACGAGGGCCTCAAGCGCCTCATGGCAACCCCCTATTGGAAGGAACTGAAGGAAAAGTACGGCGTGGAGTAGACCGGTTCCAGGCGAGGAACTTCGGTTCACCATGATAAAGGGGGCGCCCGGGTTGGGGCGCCCCTGTCCTATGTTGTGGCAAGGCGTTTTTCATGAACACACCCCTCGGCGTACTCCAGCAAAGCCTTCCGTACCTGCTCCAGGGCGTTTGGGTGACGCTGGTGGTGGTGCTGGGGTCTCTGTCCTTGGGGTTGTTGGTGGGCCTTCCCCTGGCGGTGGGCCAGGTCTATGGGCCGAAGCCCCTGAAGCGGCTCATCGGCATCTACGTGTGGTTCTTCCGGGGAATCCCCCTGCTGGTCCTCCTCTTTCTCTTCTACTTCGGTCTCTTCCCTTTTCTCCACCTGGACCTTTCGGCCTTTGTCGTGGCCATCATTGTGCTGGGTTCCATCAGTTCGGCCTACCAGTCCCAGATCCTTCGCGGGGCCATTCTGTCCATCCCCGAAGGGCAGATGAAGGCGGCCCGAGCCATCGGCATGAGCGATGTCCAGGCGATCCGGCACATCATTTTGCCTCAGGCCTTTCGGCTGGCCGTTCCCGGTTGGTCCAACGAGTATTCCGTCCTGCTTAAGGATTCGGCCGTGACCTACGCCCTGGGCGTGGCGGAACTGATGGCCCGGGCCCACCATGTGGCGTCCCGCACCTACCAGCACCTGGTGCTCTACCTGTGTGCCGGTTTCATCTTCATGATCCTCACCTTTCTCGGCACCCGGGCGCTGGACGCCCTCCATAGAAGGGTGAAGCTGCGAGGTTATTCGTGAACATGGCGAAGGCGAGCCCCTCGGAGCCCGTCCTGACACTGGACGGGATCCGAAAATCGTTCGGAAGCAAGGAAATTCTATGCGGTGTGGACCTTTCCATCCACCGGGGGCAGATCAAGGTCCTCATCGGCCCTTCGGGGGCGGGAAAGAGCACGCTGCTCCAGTGCATCAATTTCCTGGTGGTGCCCGATGGCGGGCGGATCTCCCTGGAAGGGCAGCCCGTGGACCCGTCCGATCGGAAGGCCCTGTGCCGGTATCGGCAGCAGGTGGGCATGATCTTCCAGGACTTCAACCTTTTTGACCACCTGACGGCCCTGGGGAACGTGGAGATCGGCCTGGTGCGCGTCAAGAAGATGAAGCGGTCCATGGCGCGGGAACGGGCCCTGGCGGAGTTGGAACGTGTGGGCCTGGCCCGGCACGCCCACCAATACCCGGCTGAGCTTTCCGGTGGTCAGAAGCAGCGGGTATCCATCGCCCGTGCCCTGGCCCTGGATCCCAAGGTGATGTTGCTGGACGAACCCACGTCGGCCTTGGACCCGGAACTCATCGGCGAGGTCCATGCGGTGATCCGGGAGCTGGGAGCCGCCGGCATGACCATGATCATGGCCACGCACCAGATCGGTTTCGCCCGCGCCCTGGCCCAGGAAATCATCTTCATGGAAAACGGCGTCATCATCGAACAGGGACCTCCGGACCAGATCCTGGACGATGCCCAGTGCCAAAGGACGCGGGAGTTTTGTGCCAAGATCACGGAACTGGGTGGGCACGGATGACAGGGGAGGCGGGATTCATCTTTAATGAGCTGATGCCCTCGCTTCTGCGCGGTCTATGGATGAGCCTGGGTCTCATCGTGCCGTCGGCCGTGCTGGGGTTTTTTCTGGGGGTGCTGGCGGGATCGTGCCGTGTCTACGGGGTCCGGGCCCTGCGCTGGTCCGCCCATGTGTACGTAGCCCTTTTTCGGGGCTTTCCGCTTCTTGTGCAGCTCTACATCTGGTACTTCGGCCTGCCGCGCCTGGGTGTCTACCTCAGCCCCTACATGGCCTCGGTGCTGGGTTTTTCCCTGTGCAGCGGGGCCTATCATTCGGAATACATCCGAGGCGCGTTGCTTTCCATCAAGAAGGGGCAGGTTCAAGCCGCCCAGGCCATCGGCATGACCCGGCTCCAGACCATCTTGCACGTGATCCTGCCGCAGGCGGTGCGTCGGGCTCTGCCCGGGTGCGGCAATGAGATCATCTATCTCATCAAATATTCCAGCCTGGCCTACATGGTCACCTGCATCGAGCTGACCGGGGAGGGCAAGATCATTGCCTCGGCCACCTTCAAGTACACGGAAGTCTTCACCGTGGTGGGCATCATCTACCTGGCCCTGGTGAGTGTGGCGTCCTGGGGGCTGGGAAAGCTCGAAGACCGCCTGGCCCTGCCGGGTTTCCAATACCACCGCGCGTAAAGGGGCCCTGCACCCTTTTTCCTCTGGAGAGCGCTCTGACTTCCTGTCCACCCCTTCCGTGGGGGCGACCCGGCGGGCCGCCCCCCATGGGTAGGCGGGTAGGAACAAACGGTGAGGAGGCTGTCTGACAATGGCCTCTCGGCCTCTTTGCCCTTTCTGACAAATGCCATCCCACTGTGCCATGTGATGTTTTTTAAGCATTAGGGGCGGGTTCGGAACCCGCCGTAGTGTTAAAGGCCAGGCCGGCAGGACGGCCCCGCCGGGTAGTCCCAACCTTCCGCCCGCACAAGAAGGGAGCAACCGAGGCGTTCTCGGACAAGCTCTGAGTGCCTTTGCGGCCCGTGGCTCACATCCCCACTTCCTTTTCCACCGCCTGGATGGCTTCACCCAGGATGCGCACGATTTCGTCCAACTCTTCTTCCGTGATGATGAAGGGCGGGGCCAACAGAATGTGATCTCCGTTGATGCCGTCCGCTCCGCCGGATCCGGGGTAGGTGATGAGGCCTCTTCGGAAGGCCTCCTGGGCCACCCGGGCACTGATCTTGCCAGAAGGAGCGAAGGGGGCCTTGGTCTCCTTGTTCTGGACCAGCTCCACGCCGGCGAACAAACCCAGCCCCCGCACATCCCCCACCATGGGGCGCTCCAGGAGCCCGCGAAGTTTTTCCAGGAACACCTCGCCCATTGTTGCGCATCGCGCAATCAGGTCCTTTTCTTCCAGGTAGCGAAGGACCGCGGCGCCTACGGCCACCGAAAGCGGGTTCTGACTGTAGGTGTGTCCATGGACGAAGGCACCGGAGCCGCTCCGGATGGCGTCGTGGATCTCCTCCTTGACGATCACGGCGCCCAGGGGCGTGTAGCCGGAACTGAGGCCTTTGGCGGAAACAATCACGTCAGGTACCACGCTCCAGTGATCCAGACAGAAATTGCGGCCCGTGCGGCCCACCCCGGTCATGACTTCGTCGGCGATGAGCTTTACCTCGTAGGTGTCGCAGATTTCCCGAATGCGCTGCCAGTAGCCGTCCCGGGGAACCAGGGCTCCCGCCGTGGCGCCCACCACCGGTTCGGCGATGAAGGCCGCCACGGCGTCCGGGCCTTCGTATTTGATGGTGCGCTCCAGCTGCTCGGCGCATTCCAGGGAGCAGGTTTGGGGCTCCCGGCCGAAGGGACAGCGGTAGCAGTAGGCGGGTTCGATATGGGGAGTGTGGAGGAAATGGGGATGATAGTGGCGGCGCCGGGCCGTGTGGCCGCCCAGGGCCACGGCGCCCATGGTGTTTCCATGGAAGCTCACCCAACGGCTGATCACCTTGTATTTGTCGGGCCTTCCCACTTCCCGCCAGTACTGGCGGACCACCTTCACCGCCGTTTCCACCGCTTCGGAGCCGCCGGAAAGGAAATAGACGCGGCTCAAGGACGGGTCCGGTGCCAGCCGCACCAACCGATCGGCGCATTCACGGGCCGCCTCGCTGGTAAAATGGCTCCCGTGAGCGAACGAGATGCGGGCGGCCTGCTCCTTCATGGCCTCCAGAATCTCGGGCACGCCGTGGCCCAGGCTCACCACGCAGGCGCCGCCGGACCCATCAATGTAACGGTTGCCGTCCTTGTCCCAGATATGGATGCCTTCTCCTCGATCCACCACCGGGTAGGTCTTTCGAAGATTGCGATAAAAGACGTGGTTTTCCATGTGCTCGCTGAGCATGGCGGTCCCCCTTGGCATGCCGTTTGGCGGGTAATGGTTTGCCCTGTCCCACTAGGTCCAATCGTCCTTTGCTCTTTAGGCCAAGGGCGAGGCTTTGTGAAGGGGAAATGACGTTCGGGGTGCAGAAAGCATGGGCCCGATGCACGAGGAGGCCGTCTGAGAACGCCCGGGTGGCTCCCTTATTAACCGGTGTGCCCGCGCTGCCGGCCTGGCGTTTCAGCCGTAGGGGCCGGGTTCCAAACCCGCCTCCCAAAAGGCCGAAGGCCATTGTGGGACCGCCTCCGAGGAGAGGCGCCTTGCCCTGATAAGCCCGCGCCAACCGCGTGTCTCCTTGAGAAAAGCCGATTTGGAGACCTCCCCTGGGCGGATGGGGCCGAGGCGTCCGGCCCTTCCTCCCCGTCTTGGAACACCTTCGCTGGAAAGGCTTTCCACTAAGGCCTTGACACGGCTTCCGGCCCCCCTTTATAAAGCAGTGTTACGTCACTTCTGGAGGAGGCCGAGCTATGCGACTGCGGAGCCCATGTCTGGACTGTGACAAGGTGGACCAGGACAAGAACAAGTGCCTGGAAAGCTGCGAGAAGCTCAAGGAATTTCAGGAGATGATCGCCAAACAGGGGGTTTATGCTCGCGTGTGAGAGGACTTCTCGACGCACACACCCCGGGCGGCCCGAGGCCGCTTTTTTTGTGGAACGTCGGGCCGGCGGGCCGGAAGACATAAAACAGGGCGGAGGATGACATCCATGTACGCAATCGTTGAATCAGGTGGCAAACAGTACAAGGCCGAACCGGGCGCTGTACTCAAATTGGAAAAGCTGGCCGGGGAACCCGGCGACGAAATCCTTCTGGATCAGGTGCTCCTGGTGGCTGATGGGGAGCAGGTCCAGGTGGGGCGGCCTGTGCTGGAAGACAAGGTGGTTCGAGGCCGCATCGTGGAACAGGCCCGACACAAGAAAGTCGTCATCTTCAAGTACAAGCGGCGCAAGGACTACCACAAGAAGCAGGGGCATCGCCAATACTACACGGCGGTCCGGATCGAGGGCATCGAGGACCGGGCGGCTCAGAGCTGAACCACTTTTGGAAAAGAAGGCCTCAGGTTCCGGTGAAGACCTGAGGGGGAGGGCATGGCATGGCACATAAAAAGGCAGGCGGCAGTTCTCGAAACGGTCGCGACAGTGCAGGACAGAGACGGGGCGTCAAGAAGTACGGCGGCGAATTCGTTCGTGCCGGAAACATCCTGGTGCGCCAGCTGGGCACCAAGTTTCACCCCGGCCGGAACGTGGGCATGGGCAAAGACTACACCTTGTTTGCCCTGATCGACGGTGTGGTGGCCTTCGAACACAAAGACAAGACCCGCAAGCAGATCAGCGTCTATCCCATACCGACCCAGGCCCAGTAAGCCGGTCGCAGGTTCGGAAAAATCACGGAAAGTCTTTTGCAACGGGGGAGGTCCACTCCCCCGTTGCTATTTGGGAAAACCATGCGTTTCATCGACGAAGCCAAGATTCAGGTGGAAGGGGGCCGCGGCGGCAACGGCTGCGTGAGCTTTCGGCGGGAAAAGTACGTGCCGCGGGGAGGTCCCGACGGCGGCGACGGTGGCAAGGGGGGCGATGTGATCCTGGAGGCCACCGAACGGAAGCAGACGCTGCTCGATTTCCGCTACCGGCGCCTCTACCGGGCCGAACGGGGCCGGCACGGCCAGGGAAAGGCCAAGCACGGCCGCGGCGGCAAGGACCTGGTGCTCCACGTCCCCGTGGGCACGCTTGCTAAGGATGTGGAAACGGGGGAGGTGCTGGCCGACCTGAACCGACCGGGCATGCGCTGGGTGGCGGCCCGGGGCGGACGGGGCGGACGGGGCAACGCGCGCTTTGTGACCTCCACCCGCCAGGCGCCCCGCTATGCGGAAGAGGGCGAAGAGGGCGAAACCCGGGAGATGCAACTGGAACTGAAACTTCTGGCCGACGTGGGCCTGGTGGGGCTTCCCAATGCCGGAAAGTCGACCCTCATCGCCGCCGTTTCCGCCGCTCGACCCAAGATCGCCGACTACCCCTTCACCACGCTGATCCCTAACCTGGGGGTGGTGCACTACGGTGATGCGCCGCCCTTCGTGATGGCCGACATCCCCGGCCTGATCGAGGGGGCCCATGAAGGGGCAGGCCTGGGCATCCGCTTTCTCAAGCACATCGAACGCACCAAGGTGCTGGTCCACCTGGTGGATGCGTCGGCCCTGAGTCCGACCGATCCGCTGGCGCCGTATCGGGCCATCGAAAGGGAGCTGGAAAGCTATTCGGACACGCTGGGGGAAAAGGACCGCATCGTGGCGCTCAACAAGATGGATCTGGTGACGGAAGAGGCCCGCCGGGAAGACCTGCTGGCCGCTTACCGGACGACCGGGCACCCGGTGGTGGCCGTGAGCGCCCTGACACGCCGGGGCTTGCCCGATCTGCTCAAGGCCCTGGTGCGACTGCTCCGTGATGAAGAGGCGGACGCCCTGTAATGGATCGGGCGGGTCTCCAGGAGGCTGACAGAGAACGCCCAGGTGGCTCCCTTTTGTGCGAACGGAAGCTTGGGGCGACCGGCCGGGCCCGTGCTGCCGGCCTTTCAGCCGTAGGGGCCGATTCCGAACCCGCCCCTACAGGGCTCAATGGGTAGGGGAGCCCTTGCCGGGGGCAAGTGTCTTCCGGCTGAGCTGATTGGAGCGGGGAAGATGCCCCTGGCTCGTCAGGCGCCTGAGAGCGCCAGGATCGTCACCGGATGTTTCAGGTGCCGGCGCAGTCGGTCGGCATCGTCTTTCGTGGGAACGAAGGCGAACCAATCGTCGGCGGAAAGGGCGTGCAGGTCCAGATCCCCCGGCAGGCGCCATTCCCGTTCCAGCTTCCACGTTCTCTTCGGTGGATCGTGGACCTGGAAGCGAAAACGATCGTCTTCCCGCAGTCTTTCATAACAGGGGGAAGGAGCGTAGATAACCGGACGCGCTCCAAGCGCCTTGAGCGCCCGACGCCGCACGGCCACTCCATAGGGCTCAAAGGTCCATCGGATAAGACCCGGGTGCCACCGGCTGATGTGGGCCAGCTGCTCGGGCGGCACGGCCGTCCAGGAAACCACCGGGTAGCCGCCGCGGATGAGATGGGCGCTTTTTCGGAGGCGGCCCTCGGTGAGGATACGCAAGAGCGTGTCCAGGCTGGTGTGGTCGGCCCAGGGGGCGTCTTCCAAAAGATCTCGCGCCCACTGGCAAAGGCCTTGGCCCGGCCAGGGACCCGGTCGCGACCGGGTGTAATGGTAGAGGTACTGGGTCCAGGCAGGCACCACCTTGGGCCGGGCGCCAAGCACCGGCGGGGATCTTTTTTTCGAAGCCTTTCGCCGCTGGGCCGGTGCGGGTTGGAAGTGGGGGCGAACCCAGGCGGAAAATTCCCTCTGGAGAGCCAAGCCCCCGCCCGAGGCAGCATCTTCTTGTGGGGGCATCCAAAGCTCCACCGGCCGGGGTCTCTGGGCCAGCTCTTGCCTCAGGGTCCGCTCCAGGGTGCCGGCTCGCCGGATCTCCAGAAGGATCCATCGGTCGGCCAGGGCGGCCAGCAGCCGGTCTCGGCACTGCATGGCTTGGGCCGGGGGGCACAGGGAGCGGCCGGGAAGGCAGCACAGAAGCGTTGGGGCTGGGCGTTCCAGCCCATGGGCTCGGAAGGCCCGCTGGAAAGACTGGGATCGGTGGGGCGGCACCAGCACCAGGCACGGTCGTTTTCTGGCAAGGGCCCAGCAGGTGACCAGATCGTAGGTGGCCGTGCCCAAACTGGCGAGCCAGGTGCCCGGGCGGTGCTCGTGATGGGTCAGGACCCTTCGCAAGGCCTGCAGCCAGGGAGCCTTGCGGGGTGTGGCCTTGGTCTTTCGGGAATTGAAAAGGGCGCGCCAGGGCCGGGGGCCTTCCGGGAGGATCCCGCTGAAAAAGAGGAAGGACGGACAGGGGGACAGGGGATGCCCCGGCGGCCACCGGCAGACAAGGAGACCCAAGCCGGCCCTGGACGTGGGTTCGCTGGGAGCGGTGGAGCTCCGGGCGGCTTCCCCCCAGAGGGCTTTCAGCTCCCGGTGTAGCTCCGGGCCGGTGAGGGCCTTTCGGCGGGAAAGACGCAGGGCCTGGTCCCGGAGCGTTTCGTCCCATCTTGGATCCATGGGTGTTAGAATGGGCCTGCTTTCCATGGCTTCATTAGAATAGGATTCAGCAGGCGAATCAAGAAAGTGATTGGGGAGGCCTTCCATGAAACTCGGCATCGTTGGCTTGAACCGGGCCGGTAAAACCACCATCTTCAACGCCTTGACCCAACGAAGCGGGGAGTCGGCACCCACGGGAGGTCAGGCGGCTCCCGTCCTGGGCGCCGTGTCCGTCCCCGACGACCGGCTGGAATGGCTCAATGACCTGTACCAGCCCAAGAAGAAGACCCCGGCGCAAGTGACCTACCTGGACCTTCAGGGAATGCCGGGAGCGGCGGACAAGAAAAAGGAATACATGGCGCTCCTTTTGACCCACATGCGCCCCGTGGCGGCCTTTCTCATGGTGGTGCGCAATTTCCACGACCCCGTCCTGGGAGCGCCGGATCCGGCCGCGGACGTCCAAACCCTGGAAGACGAATTCCTGCTGGCGGATCTGGCCACGGTGGAAAAACGCTTGGAGCGGATCGCCGCCGAAAAGGCAAAGGGGCGCAAGGCCTCGGAAAAGGAAGTGGCTCTCCTGGAACGGTGCGCCGAGTTGCTCAACGCCGAAAAGCCCCTGCGGAGCGACCCGGAGCTGGCGGGCGCCCCTGAGCTCAGAGGCTACACCTTCCTGTCGGCCAAGCCCGTTTTGGTGGTCGTCAACAACGACGATGACGATGAAACCATGCCGGCCCTTCCCGAAGGAAGTCCCGAGGCCATGGTGATCCGGGGGCGCCTGGAAATGGAGATGGCCCAGCTGGGCGACGAGGATGCGGCCATCTTTCGCCAGGACTTCGGAATCACGGAATCGGCCCTGGATCGGGTCATAGGCCGTTCCTTCCGCCTACTGGGCCTGGGTAGCTTTTTCACGGTGGGAGACGACGAGGTGAAGGCCTGGACGGTCCCCGTGGGAATCCCGGCCGTGGAGGCCGCTGGGGTGATCCACAGCGACATCCAAAAGGGGTTCATCCGGGCGGAGGTGGTGAGTTACGAGGACCTGAAACGCTGCGGGGATTACGCGGCCGCCCGCAAGCAGGGACTTGTGCGGCTGGAAGGGCGTGATTATCCGGTAAAGGACGGAGACATCATCCATTTTCGTTTCAACGTGTAGCGGGAGGTCGTACTACGTATGTTTTTCTTCATCGGCGGTGTGCAGCCCAAGACCAAGGTTTTGGATGAGACGCCGCGCCTGTGCCCGGCCTGCGGGCTCGCCCAGGCGCGACTGAAGCGCATCGACCATTATCTGAGCCTCTTTTTCATCCCGCTCTTCCCGGTCAAGAAGGGATCTCCCCTGGTGGTTTGCGACCGGTGCGGCCACATGGCCGCGCCCGAAGAAGGCCTGGGGCCCCCTCCGGCGGAGCCGCCCCGGCCCTTTTCCACGGCGCCCCGGTGTGATCGGTGCGGGCGGGAACTGGAGGCCTCTTTTGCGTATTGCCCTTATTGCGGAAGCAAGGTATAAGCGGCTGGTCTGCAGCGGCAGACCCAATCCAAATGGTTACAGCAGGTGGAGTGCATGAGCAGCAAAGTGAAAGTGAGAAACAACGTCATCGCCTTCCCGACGGTTGCGCAGCCGAACATTGATCGGATTTTTGAGCGATTCTTGAGGGAGCAACGGGAGCGGTTGAAGCCGCGGACCTACCAGCGTTACGAAGAGATCATCACCCTCTTCCAGACGTCTCTGAACCTTTACGGCTACCAGGAATTGCCCACGCCCGGCGAAAACACGCTGTACCGCCGTCTGGCGGATTACAAGGACCAGACCTTCTGCTCCATCTTCGGCCCGGAAAAGATCCCCTCGGGGGTGAGCACTTTCCTCACCTACTTCATGATCCGCAAGGTGATGGCGTCCGAGTCGCTGCTGCGCGCGGCGGGCACCGTCACCAAAAAGCTCATGAAATGGCTGGTGGAAAACAACTACGCGCCCAAGGGGGAGGCTCGAAAGGCCATGGAACTGGCCTCCCAGGCGTCCAAGGAGCTGCCGGCGGCCGAGCGCCTGGCGCGGCTCCTTTATGACTTCGCCCAGACCCATCCGCCGCGCATGTGGACGGACGAGCTGGACGACTACTTTGTGGTGGAGGAAGTTCGGCCGGGGATGCTGATCCTTTCCGGGCTGACCACGGAAGAGGGACCTCTGGAGGTGAAGGTTCCCCGCATCATCTCCGAACACTGCAAGGTGGGCTGGCAGATCAACCTGTTGCTGGGAGAAACCCGCATGGGATGGCGCATCCTGGAATCGGGCAATGTCTATCCCCTGTGAGGGAAGCCGCTCCGTGTGAGACAGGCCAAAGCCCCGCAGCGCATGGTGCTGCGGGGCTTTGATTTTGAGATCGATCCGCCACGGGAGGGTTCGTCAAGACGATCGTTGCAGGCCCGCCATGCGTTCCATGGCGATCATCTTGTATGTCTCCAGCGGATGGGCGGGCGGGATCCGCTTTTCTTCCTCCGATTTTTCCCGCAGGGCGATGGCTTCCTGCGGGCAGGTGGGAACGCACACGCCGCAACCAATACAGCGGGCCGTATTGACCACCGCCAGGTCGTCTTCCATGGTGATGGCGTCCATCTGGCACCGGTCCACACAGGTTTCGCAGCCGATGCACTCCTCGGAGTCCACCTGCGCAAAGTAGTTGCTCATGACCACCGTGGCCGGATTGGGGATGCGCTTCAGGTTCTTGAGAATCTGGCAGCAGCAGCCGCAGCACAGACAGATGTTCATGACCTTCTGGGCGTTGGAAGGCTGCAGCACCAGGGCATGCTCCTCGGCCAGATCCAGGATCTTCAGCGCCTCCTCCTTGCTGATGGGCCGCCCCAGGCCGTTGTCTTCGTAATACTGGGCGCCGCCGCCGAAGACCAGACACGTCTCCAAGGGCCGGCCACAGCCGTGGCCCACCAGGGTGTGCTCCTTGCGGCAGATGCACGGAGCCACCACGATCTTTTCCTGATCCTCAATGATCTTGCGCGCTTCCTCATAGGGCATCACGTGCTGTTCCGGGGTGATCGACTTGGGAAGCGGGATGGTGCGAAGTTGCGGGGTCTTGAGCTGCAACGCGTGTTGGAAGAAGGCCGGGATGTATTCGTTCATGAGTTGGACGAGCTCTTCGTCCAGGGAGTTGACGTGGTACTCCCAGATGCCCACCAGGAATTGGGCGGCCATGTAGCGCACCTGGTCGCCCTTTCTCAGACGGAAGATGAGACCCTTTCGGGCCATCTCCTCCAGCTTGGGACCCAACTGCTCGGGGGGCATGCCCGCCCGTTCGGCCACCGCCTCCACCGGTTCGGGTTTCATGGTGAGGCGCGTGGCCAGCTGCGCCTCTTCGGGGGTGAAGAGCTTTTCCAGGATCTTCATCTCCACACCGGAGGGGGTTCGTGGAAATCCGGCCGGAAGCCGATCCAGGTGTTGGGCCAACGCTTCATAGGCCTGCCTGTGTTCTGTCATGACGCCTCCTTGGGGTGAACGGAAGGGGGCCCCGGCGGGGCCGTGGATGTCTTGCACACCTTTTACTTGCACACAAGCGGATACCCGCACCGATCTTTTTCTGTCAAGCCTTTTTAGCGCTGAGGGTCTCCGGTCGCGTTCCCCTTGTCGGGCCATGTCGACCCCACCAACGGGTGCCGAGGGAGGCTTGTCGCACAGGGGCCGGGACGACCGGTCGATGGGGGCGGAGGCAGAAGGCGCCGTTCGGTACGCCGATTGAAAAGGCAAGAGGGTTCTGTTAGAAGGATGTGTTGCTTTTTCTGCTATCCCCCGAATGCCCGAGGAGCGGACCATGGAGGCGAACAACCACGGAATGGAACCCTTGCGCGATGGCGTGCGGCGAGGGGACGAGCAGAGTCTGCTCCAGTCCATTGAGCATCTCCACCCGGCGGACGCGGCCGAAAAGCTGGCGCAGCTGACCCCGCAAGAGGTGGCCCGGTGTGTGGAGATCATCGGTGCCGAGCGGGCCTTGGCGGTCTTCGAGTTCCTTCCCTTCGAGATTCAAAAGGAAGCCTTGAGCTTTTTGGGCCGAGAAACCCTTGGGCGGCTCATTACGCTCATGCGCCCGGACGAACGGGCGGACCTGGTGGAGGAACTGGATGAAAGCTTTCGCGAGCGGCTCCTGTCGCTTCTCATCCAGGCCGAGCGGCAGAACCTGCTGAAGCTCCTCACCTATCCGGAAGACAGCGCCGGTGCCTATATGACCACCGATTATGCGCTGCTGCGGGCCCACACCTCCGTGCGCCAGGCCCTGGACGAGCTTCGGCTGCAGGCCCCCAAGAAGGAAACCATCTACTATGCCTATGTGGTGGACGCACACCGCCGCCTCATCGGCATTGTCTCTTTGCGGGATCTCATCATGGCCCGCCCCGACAGCCTGGTGGACGACATCATGTATCGGAACGTGATCTCGGTGCATGTGGACCAGGACATCGAAGAGGTGGCCCAGGAGATGGTCCACTACGACTTTTTGGCCATGCCGGTGGTGGATGGCGAGGGCCGGCTGGTGGGGATCATCACCTACGACGACATCTTCGACGTCATGACCGAGGCGGCCACCGAGGACATGTACCTTCTGGCCAACCTGGATACCGACGACAAGGTGACCTCGTCCATTCCCCGGTCGGTCAAGCTGCGGGCCCCTTGGCTCTTGGTGAACCTGGGAACGGCCCTGGTGGCTTCCTACATGGTGAGCCTCTTTTCGGAGACCATTTCGCGGTTCGTGGTGCTGGCTTCCCTCATGCCCCTGGTGGCCGGCCTGGGCGGCAACGCCGGCACCCAGTCACTCACGGTGGTGGTGCGTGCGCTTGCCTTGGGGGAGATCAAGACCAAGGGGACCTGGAAGGTGGTGCTGCGACAGGCGGCCGTGGGATGGTGCAACGGGGCACTCTGTGGCCTGGTTTTGGCCCTCATCACCTACGCATGGCACCGGAACGTGTGGCTTGCCGGGATCATGTGGATGGCCTTGATCTTAAATATGATCGTGGCGGGAACCCTGGGGGCCCTCGTTCCCATCGCTTTGAGGAAACTCAAGCTGGATCCGGCCTTGGGGTCCAGCATCTTTGTGACGGCGGCGACGGATACGGGAGGGTACTTCTTCCTTCTGGGACTGGCCACGCTCTTTCTGCAGGAGATTGTTCTGCACGGATGAGCGGGGAAGGCGAGCTGGGGGGCGTCTGAAAATAATTCCTGGATTTACGACCGCCCGGTGGATACCGTTTGTGGGGGCGATCCGACGGGGTCGCACCTCCAGAGCGTGTGGGCAACCGGGTCTCCTTTCCCGTGGCGCAGCCTCTGAGGGCTGCGGGACACTTCGGACGTCGCCTGGGCCATCGGGTGTTGCCGGCCACTTCATGAAATTGCGGGGGTCCGGATGCCCCGCGGCGCTCATAGCCCGTGGCTTCCAATGCAACCTGAATGGCTTATGGTTTTAAGGGGAGCAGCTGTTGTGGGTCAAACTCCTGGAGGCATGGTGATGGCAGCCGGTGAAGTGAAATTGGCCTCTTCCGTTCGAGCGGCGGGCTGAGCGGCCAAAATCGGTCCGGGGGACCTGGACCAGGTCTTGCTCAGTCTGCCGGAAGAGACGGATCCCAACCTGCTGGTGGGCCGGGGCAGCGCCGACGACGCTGGCGTGTACCGCGTGCGAGACGACTTGGCGCTCATCCAGACGGTGGATTTTCTCACGCCCATCGTGGACGATCCCTACCAGTTCGGGCGCATTGCGGCGGCCAATGCCCTGAGCGACGTCTATGCCATGGGGGGGCGTGCCCTCACCGCCATGAACATCGTCTGTTTTCCCGTGGAAAAGTTTCCCATGGAGGTGCTCAAGGACATCCTGCGCGGTGGGCTGGAAACGATCCATGAAGCGGGGACCGTTCTGGTGGGGGGCCACAGCGTGGACGACCTGGAACTCAAGTACGGTCTGTCCGTGACGGGGGTGGTCCATCCGGACCGGGTGATCACCAACGCGGGGGCGCGTCCCGGCGATGGGCTCATTCTCACCAAGCCCCTGGGAACCGGTGTGCTGGCCACAGCCGTCAAAGGCGGCCTGGCCAGCGCGGAGGCCGCCGCCTACGGCGTGGAGGTCATGGCCACGCTCAACCGGGCCGCTGCGGAGGTGATGGAGCGCTATGACGTGCACGCGGCCACGGATATCACCGGATTCGGCCTGTTGGGCCACGCGCTGGAGATGGCGCGGGCGAGCCGCGTGGTGCTCCGCATCGAAAGCGCCACCGTCCCCCTCCTTCCGGAAATCCTGGACTACGCTTCCATGGGAATGATTCCGGCCGGCACCTACGAAAATCGTCGGTTTTGCGATCAGAGGGTCCGGGTGGATGGCGCCGTGGATGCCTTGTTGCTGGACCTGCTGGCCGATGCCCAGACGTCGGGCGGGCTCCTGATCGCCGTGGGCGAAAGCCAGGTCGAGGCCCTTCTTTCCGACCTGCGGGCTGCGGGCGTGGAGCATGCGGCCCGTGTGGGCGCGGTGGAAAGCGCCGGTGACGGCGCCATCCGGGTGGTGTGATGGGGCTGGGCGCGAGGTCCAGGACCCCTGCTGGCCCGTTCGCATGGAAACCCCTGTGAGCTCAGGAAGCTGTCTGGTAACGCCTAGGTTGCTCCCTTCTTAAACGGACGGAAGTTTGGGGCTGCCGGGCGGGCCCGCGCTGTGGACCTGGCCGTGCAGCAGCGGGTTCCAAACCGCTCCTACGATGCTGCCTGCGAACTCCCAAAGAGCCACAGAGCACCGTGGAATTTCAACGAGTTAGAAAGGCCTCCAAAGGCTAGAAGGCCTTGTCGGGTGAGGCCCTTGCCGCAATCCGCCCGGATCCATCCCGAACTACGGTCGTCCGTCAAAGGGCATCACGGGGCTGCCAGCTCCCGGTAGAGATCCAGATAGGCGCGGGCGGCCCGGGCCCAGCTGAAGTCCTGAGCCATGGCCCGCCTTTGTAGCTCCCGCCACTTTTCCCGGTCCTGGTAAAGGTTCAGAGCCGCCTGGAGAGCGGCCAGAAAGTCGTGCGAGGTGTGCCGGTGGAACTTGAAGCCGGTACCCGTGTGGGGGAGCTGCTGGACGTCGGCAATGGTATCGTCCAGACCGCCCACGGCGGCCACCACGGGGATGGTGCCGTAGCGAAGGCTGTACATCTGGTTGAGTCCGCACGGTTCGTAGCGCGAGGGCATGAGGAAGAGGTCTGCGCCCGCTTCCAGGCGGTGGGCCAAAGGCTCATCGAAGGTGAGCCGTACCCGGATCCGGTCGGGGTGGGCCTTTTCCGCTTCCACGAGGGCCTGCTCCAGGTGGGGATCCCCCGTTCCCAGGACGACCAGGGTCAGGGGCTGTTCCATCATGGGTTCCAGGGCCTGAAGGATGAGATCCACGCCCTTTTGTTCCACCAGGCGGCTGATCATGACGCAGAGCGCCTTCTTTTCCGCTTCTTCGGGGAATGCCAACTCCCTCAGAAGCCGCCTTTTGCATTCGGCCTTGCCCGAAAGATGCTCGGCATCGAAATGGGCCGGGAGATGGGGGTCCGTTCGGGGATCCCACACGCTCGTGTCGATCCCGTTCAGGATGCCCCGCAGCTGGGCGCTTCGACTTCTCAAGACCCCGTCCAGCCCGAAACCGTTTTCGGGTTGCTGAATTTCCCGACTGTAACGGGGGCTCACGGTGGTGAGCCCGTGGCTGTAGGCCAGGCCCGCTTTCAGGAAGTTGCACTGGCCCCAGAATTCCATGCCCTCCATGGAAAAGGCCTGGGGCGGCAGCCCGGTAAGGCCGAAGAAGCTGCCGGGAAAGAGGCCCTGGTAGCCCAGGTTGTGGATGGTGAGAAGGGACCGCGTGGATGCGAAGGCCGGGTCGTGGCGCCAGTGAAAGTGAAGGTAGGCCGCGGCGGTGGCTGTTTGCCAGTCGTGGAGGTGGAGGATGTGGGGCGTCCAGTCCAAGTGACGGCAGAGTGGGTAGATGGCGCGGCTCAAGGCGAGAAAACGCTCGGCGTTGTCCTCGTAGTCGCCCCTCTGAGGATGGGCGTAGAGGTGGGGGCGGTGGTAGAATTCATCTTTTTCCAGGAAATAGACGGTGGGCCCGTTGGACCCTGCGGCCTTCCAGAGGTGCACGTGGTAGGTGTGGATGCCCATCGGGATGGGCACCCATTCCTGAATGGGTTCCAGGGAGGCGGCCGCTTCCTTGGCCGATGGATAGAGCGGGATCAGGAGGCGCACGTCGCAGCCCAGATGGGACAGCGCCTTGGGGAGCGCGCCGGCCACGTCGGCCAGGCCGCCTGTTTTGGCATAGGGGGTTGCCTCCGAGGCGCAAAACAGCACTTGCAGGTCCATGGGAACGGCTCCGTGTTGTGGGGGCGTTTCTTTTGCGAATTGGATCGAAAGTGTTTATCATGGCTGGCGAGCCGGTAAAAGCCGAAAGGCCTCTTAACCCTGTGGCTGAGGAGAGAGATCCCATTGGATGCGGTGGATCGCCAATTGCTGGATCAGATTCAAAGGACGTTCCCGCTAGAACCCCGTCCGTTTGCGGTTTTGGGGCAACGAACGGGTGTGGGCGAAGAGGAAGTGCTGGAGCGAATCGGACGGATGAAGCGGGAGCGGCTGGTCCGGCAGATCAGTGCCATCTTCAATACGGGTGGGCTGGGTTACACGAGCAGCCTGGTGGCCATGGCCGTTGCGGAGGATGCCCTGGAACGGGCCGCTCGGGCTGTCAACGCCTATCCCGGCGTGAGCCACAACTACCTGCGACCGGGCTCCTACAACATGTGGTTTACGGTGGCCGTTCCTCCAGGCGAGAGCTTGGAGGGGGTGGTGGCCCGATTGGCGGAACAAGCCGGCGGGTGGCCCTTCATCATTTTGCCCGCGCTCAAGAAATACAAGCTGGCGGTGGTGCTGGACGTTTTGGATGAAACCGAGGACGCTCCGGCCTCGGAAATCCTCAACCCTCCGGTGGATGCCCATCGCGCCTTTGAGGCCACCCCGGAGAATGTGGGGATCGTTCGGTGCATCCAGGAAGATCTCCCCATGACGGAACGCCCCTTCCATGAGTGGGGGCGGCGATTGGGCCTGGAGGAAACGGATCTGTTGCGGGTCATCCGAACCTGGAGCCAGCGGGGTTGGATCCGACGCTTTGCGGCCGTTCTCAACCACCGGGAAGTGGGCTTCGGTGCCAACGGCATGGTGGTCTGGCGCTGCGATCCGGAGCAGATCGACTCCAAGGGCGCCATCCTGGCCGGATGCCCGGAGGTGAGCCACTGCTACCATCGTCCGGCGCACCCCCAATGGCCTTACAACCTGTACGCCATGATCCACGGCCGATCCGAGGACGAGTGCCGGGCCATCGCCGATCGTCTGGCCCGTGCGGTGGACCTCGTTGACTACCGTATCCTTTTCAGCACCCAGGAATTCAAAAAGATTCGTCTCAAACTCTTTTGGCAATAGATTGGGGTTGTTTCTCATGGATTACGACAAGGAAGAATACGAGCGTCGAAAGCGGGCCATCTTTGAGCAGATGTCCAAGAGGGGCCAGCAGCGGATCCTGCGACTGGGTTATGAAAAGTGGGACCCCTTCCAGGAACCCAAGGATCCGAGGGAGCAGATCAGGAGCTCGTCGGCCATTCGGGCGGGAATGATTCTGGCCCAATTCTACGAAGAGCAAAAGGAAGATGAGCGCTTCCGCCAGCATCACAAGGACCTGATGGATCTGTGCCGGGGGATCCTTCGCCGAGACACCCGGGCCCGGGCCATCGTGGCCTTCTGTCGGTGGTACGAAGAACAAGAAAGGGAAGTGCTCGGAGACCGCTAGAAGTCGGTATGGAGACAGCCCTGGGAGTTTGTCCCGGAATGCCCAGGTTCTTTCCTTCTTGTGCGGACGGAAATTTGGGGCTATCAGGCGGTTCTGGGCTGCCGGCATGGGCTCGCCGCAATGGGGGCGGGTTCCGACCCCGCCCCCACAAGGTTGTCTGAGCGCTCAAAAGGCACCACCGGGCACCCAGAACGGCGTGTCCGGAAATGCCGATTTCGGCAGTTTTGGGTACGGTTAGGTGTGCGAAATGGCCTTGACCCCAATGGAGGTTTGGCGTTTTCGGGCTATCCCAAGGCCCCCGGCGGGGTCACATCCCCCGTCTTGCAGGGGCGAAGCTCCGCCATTTCTTCCGGCTCCAGCGGCCGCACGCTCATGATCTTCACCTGGTAATGAAGGTCCTTGCCGGCCAAGGGGTGGTTGTAGTCCAGCACCACGCCGTCGGCGTCCTTTTCCTGCACGTAATAGGTGTATTGAGCCCCGAGGACGTCATTGGTGGCCACCACCCACTTGCCCACTTCCAGGTTGCGGCCTTGGGGAAACTCGTCAAAAGACTTCCTTCGGATCTGCTGCGGGTCGCGTTCTCCGAAGGCCTCGCGGGCCGGGATGGTGAAGCTCAGTTCTTCGCCCACCTCTTTTCCCAGCAGCCGGCTTTCCAGGGCGGGCAGGACCTGGTCATAGCCCACCGCAAAGTTCATGGAGGCTGGTTCCTCACCCCCCTTGAGAACGGTGCCGTCATCCAGTCGCACGCTGTACTCGATGACCACAAAGTGGTCCTTGATGACCTCCACGCGTCACCTCCCTTTCATTCCACCGGGTAGCCCAAGGCCTTGGCCTTTTTCAAATGCTCCGCGGCCTTGGCCTCTTCCCCCGTGGCCGCATAGGCCACGGACAGGTTGTAGTGGGCGGGAGCGAAGTCAGGTTGGAGCTCCAGGACCTTGAGCGAGGCGGCGATGCTGTCCTGGTGGCGGCCCATCTGTAGGTAGGCCACAGCCAGGTTGTTGTGGGCCTGGAGAAGCTGCGGCATGAGCTCCACGGCCTTTCGGCAGGCCTCGATGGCCTCCTGGTGATCCCCCTTCTGGAGATGGGCGAAGCCCAGGTTGCTGTAGGCCATGGGAAGGTTCGCGTCGATCTCCAACGCCTTGCGGTTGGTCTCGATGCAGCGGTCCAGATCGCCTTCCTGGAAGTAGAGTCCGCCCAGATTCACATAGGCCTGGGCCAGGGTGGGATCGCATTCGATGGCCTGCTTGAATTCCGAGATGGCCTCGGCCCGAAGCCCTTTGCGGGCGTAGGCGATGCCCAGGTTGTAGTGGAAGACGGGGTTTTCGGGCTCAAAAAAGATCCGTTCGCGAAGGTACTTGATGTACTGGTTGAGGTCCGCCAAGACTTCCTGGGGAATGTCCGGCGTCTTGTTGGTAGACTGTGCCATGGGTTGTCCTCTCTTCGTGGCCTCTGGTAGTGGTATGGGACGCTTCGTTGCGAGCGCCGACGGAAACTAACAGGGGGTGGGGGGAGTGTCAAGCGGGAGGGCGCGAGCCCTCAAGAATCCTGGAATTGTGTTGACAAAGCTTCTTGACCGGGTTTATAGAGGTGGCGGATTCGAGTGAATAGATTCACTTAGTGACCGGCCGAATGGTTGGCAAGGGCCGCTGGGCCCTTGGTTTGTTCGTTTTTTTGGGGTCTCTGACGACAAGGAGAAGAGGATGAGCCAGGAAGCCAAAGAAAAAATTCTAGAGTACATGAAAACGCAAAAGAAATCAAAGCTTTACTTCAATGATCTTTGCAAGGCGGTTCCGGATCTCAAGATGCGCCAGGCCAAAAAGATCATTAACGAGCTTGTGGAAGAGGGCAAGATCAAGTATTGGTCCAGCGGCAGCACCACCATGTACATGCTGCCCGGTGAAGATGACGTGGCCAAGGAAGAAGATTCCATGAAGTAGGGAATTCAAGTGGAATCGCAGGTCGTTGGGGCTCACCCGAAAGGTAAGGCCTGGCGCCCTGCGCGACTCCTTTCGCCTGTACCCAGCAGGTCGGAAGATGTCGTAGTCGGCAGTGGAAGGTGTTTGTGGAACCCTATTAGGAGGTAACGGAATGGCTTTGAAGCACAAGACCCCCATGCTGGAGGAGCTGGAAAAGGGGCCATGGCCGAGTTTCGTGGCCGACATCAGGCGGATGGCGGCCAGAAAGCCCATGTGTGAAGACCTTTTGGGTCTGCTCGAGCTGTCCTACGAGCAAAAGGAAGGCCATTGGAAACACGGCGGTATCGTCGGTGTGTTCGGTTATGGCGGCGGCGTCATCGGTCGTTACTGCGACCGGCCCGACCTTTTCCCCAACGTGGCCCATTTTCACACCTTGCGTGTGAACCAGCCGGCGAGTAAATTCTACTCCACAGAGCAATTGCGAAAGATTTGCGATATGTGGGAGGAGAAGGGCAGCGGTTTGACCAACATGCACGGGTCCACGGGGGACATGGTCTTGTTGGGAACCACCACGGATCAGTTGGAGCCCGTGTTCTACCATCTGACCCATGAGTTGGGGATGGACTTGGGCGGTTCCGGGTCCAACCTGCGGACCCCATCGTGCTGTATCGGTAAGGCCCGCTGTGAATGGTCCTGCCTGGATACGCAGGAAATCACCTACGACCTGACCATGACCTATCAGGACGAGCTCCACCGTCCCATGTTCCCCTACAAGTTCAAGTTCAAGACCTCGGGCTGTCCCAACGATTGCGTGGCCGCCATCGCCCGCGCCGACTGCTCCATTATCGGCACGTGGCGCGACAAGATCCGCATCGACCAGGAAGCGGTGCGCGCCTATGCGGCGGGCGAGTTGGTGCCAAACGGTGGTTCCCATGGCACGGCTAAGCGGGCCTTGGACATTCAGAAGGAAGTCGTTGACCTGTGTCCTACCGGGTGCATGGAATGGGATGGTAAGACGCTGAAGATCTGGGATGAGGACTGCACGCGCTGCATGCACTGCATCAACGTCATGCCGCGGGCATTGCGTCCGGGTCAGGACACCGGTGCTACCATTTTGTTCGGTGCCAAGGCCCCGATCCTGGAAGGTGCTCAGTTGTCTTCCGTGGTGATTCCGTTCATGAAGATGGAGCCTCCTTATGATGAATTCAAGGAGCTCATCGAGAAGGTATGGGATTGGTGGATGGAAAACGGCAAGAACCGCGAGCGCCTGGGTGAACTCATCCAGCGCTTCGGCATGAAGGCGTTTCTCGAAGCCATCGAGGTTCAGCCCGACCCGCGCATGATCAAGACGCCGCGCTACAACCCGTACATCTTCTACGATCCTGCGGATGTTCCCGGCGGTTGGGAACATGACCCCAAGGCCTTCCGTGAACGGCATCATGCATAGGAGGTGACACCATGCCATTCGATCCGAACGACATCATGAAAGACCGCATCACCGATATCGGACCTCCCAAGTACGACAACTTCTTCCCGCCCTACATCAAGGAAAACTACGGGAAGTGGAAATACCATGAGATCCTGGAGCCGGGCGTGCTGGTCCATGTGGCCGAAACGGGCGCCGAGGTGTACACCGTCCGTACGGGTGCTCCGCGACTCATGTCTGTGGATTACATCCGGGAAGTGTGTGAAATCGCCGACAAGCACTGTGGCGGATATGTGCGCTGGACCACCCGGAACAACATTGAGTTCATGGTGGACGACAAGTCCAAGCTGCAGCCGCTGATCGACGACCTGAGGAGCCGCGGCAACTGGTTCCCCATGGGCGGCACCGGCGCGTCGGTGACCAACATCGTTCACACCCAGGGCTGGGTCCACTGCCACACCCCGGCCATCGATGCCTCCGGTATCGTGAAGTCGGTCATGGACGAGTTGTTTGATTACTTCGGCTCGCACAAGCTGCCGGCCCAGGTGCGCATCTCCCTGGCCTGCTGCCTCAACATGTGCGGCGCCGTACACTGCTCCGACATCGCCATCCTGGGTGTGCACCGCAAGCCGCCTTTTGTGGAACATGACCGGGTCCAGAACGTGTGCGAGATCCCGCTGGTGATCGCGGCTTGCCCCACGGCGGCCATCAAGCCCAAGAAGGTGGGCGATCGGAAAAGCGTGGAGATCAACCAGAATCGCTGCATGTTCTGCGGCAACTGCTACACCATGTGCCCGGCTCTGCCCATCGCCGACGGCGACGGCGACGGCATCGCCCTGTGGGTGGGCGGCAAGGTGTCCAACTCCCGTACGGCGCCCAAGTTCTCCAAGCTGGCCGTGCCGTACATCCCCAACGAGCCGCCTCGTTGGCCCACCGTTGTTCAGACGATCAAAAAGATCGTGGAAGTGTACGCTTCCGACGCGCGCCGTTACGAGCGGATCGGCGAATGGATCGAGCGCATCGGTTGGGAACGCTTCTTCGAAAAGACCGGGTTGGAGTTCCGCCATGAGCATATCGACGACTACCGTCTCGCTATGACCACGTGGCGCACCACCACCCAGTTCAAGTTCTAGAAACGCCTCCAGGGGGCGGGGGCTGCCCCTGGGCAGGCGCCGCCCCAGAGATGCGATGCGTGCATGATCTTCAAGACGCCTCGGTTGATGATAGCAGCCCTCAGTGGTGGTGCCGGCAAGACCCTGGTGTCCCTGGGCCTTGCCGCCGCATGGCGCCGTCGCTTGGGGCTTTCCGTTGTTCCGTTCAAAAAGGGTCCGGATTACATTGATGCGGGGTGGCTGGCCATGAGCGCCGACCATCCGTGCTACAATCTGGATCCCTTCCTCATGGGGCCCCGGGACATCCTGGGTTCCTTTGTGAGGCGCTCCCACGGGGCCGACGTGGCTCTTATCGAAGGCAACCGTGGTTTGTACGACGGAGTGGATGCGGACGGAACCTGCTCATCGGCCGAGCTTTCCAAACTCCTGAAAGCCCCGGTGGTGCTCGTCTTGGACGCCACCAAGATGACCCGAACGGCGGCGGCTCTGGTGCTGGGATGCCGAACCCTGGATCCCCTGGTGAACCTTTCCGCAGTGATCCTGAACCGCGTGGCGGGGGCCCGGCACGAACGGGTGCTCCGGGACTCCGTGGAAAGGGTGAACGGCGTGCCCGTGGTGGGGGTCCTTCCCAAGGAGCGGGAGAACCTTTTTCCCGAACGGCACATGGGGTTGGTCCCGCCTCAGGAACACGGCCGACTGACGGAAGCGGTGGCCAGGCTGGGCGAAAAGATAGAGGCCCATGTGGACGTGGAGCGGCTCTATGAGATGGCCCGGCGTTCGGAACCGATGGGCTGGCCCGCTTTCGGCGGGTGTGATGGTGCTTCGCGGCCCACGGCCTGCGGGGTCCGCATCGGGGTCCTGCGCGATGGTGCCTTCCAGTTCTACTACCCGGAAAACCTGGAGACGCTCCAGGAATTGGGCGCGGAACTGGTCGTCATCGACAGCATGCGCGCTTCCCATCTGCCGGACCTGGACGCTCTTTATGTGGGCGGAGGCTTTCCCGAAACCCATCTGGTGCAGATTGCGGGAAACGACAGGTTCCGAGCGTCGGTGCGGGAAGCCATCGAAGCGGGGCTCCCGGTCTATGCGGAATGCGGCGGTCTCATGTTCTTGAGCCGCGGGATTCGAGCCGGCGGTCGCCTCCATCCCATGGTGGGGGTTTTGCCCTTTGAGGTGCAAATGGCAAGAAAGCCCCAAGGGCACGGCTACACCGTGCTGGAGACCGTGAAAGACAATCCGTTCTTTTCCCGGGGCGGAGTGTTGCGTGGCCACGAATTCCATTACTCGCGGGTGGTCAACGTGACGGGTTCTCTGGACTTCGCTTTTCGGTTGAAAAAGGGTTGTGGAGTCTTGGAAGGTTGGGACGGGGTGTGCTATAAGAACGTCTTGGCTAGCTACAGTCATCTCCATGCGTGCGGTCAAAAGGAATGGGCCGAAGGGGTTGTAAGGGCGGCGGTGCGATACCGAAGCCGGAAGGCGGCGGTTTCCGGAACGGTGCTCCCGGCCCCGGAAGCGTCCGAGGTAAAGGCCTTGTAAGAGATCGGTGTTTATTCATCACTAGAGAGGAGGAACTTCTCATGCCGCAAGTCGAATACAAAGGCAAAGTGTTTGATGTGGATGAAGACGGCTTCATCGACAGCTTTGACAAGTGGTGCCCTGAATGGGTGGATTATGTGAAGGAATCGGAAGGCATCCAGGAGCTCACCGAGGAGCACTGGAAGGTCATCCACGTGCTGCAGGATTACTACAAGAAGCACGGCATCGCCCCCATGGTCCGGATCCTCACCAAGGTCACCGGCTTTAAGCTCAAATACATCTACGAGCTGTTTCCGAGTGGACCGGGCAAGGGCGCCTGTAAGATGGCCGGCCTGCCCAAGCCGACCGGTTGTGTGTAAGACGTTCCGTTTGGGCTCCGGCCTCAGGCCGGGGCCCTGCTTTTTGCGGGATAGCCGGCGGGGCCCGTATATGTGTCCCGTGCTATGAGAAAAGAATCACATGGTCGATCCCGCCCGCTTTGGGCTTGACATCCGCCGGGGAAGCCGATAAAGGCTCGGTGTGCGTAGAAACCTGGCAAGCGAGCGGGGCCATGATTCCTGCTCACGGCCGGCATCTCATGACAAAAAGGGAGGAAGAAGGCAATGTTCAAAGTGACGGTTGACAAGGACAAGTGCACTGGCGACGCTGAATGCGTGGATGTGTGCCCCGTGGACGTCTACGAACTGGTGGACGGCAAGGCGGAGCCGGTCAACGAAGACGAGTGCTTGGGCTGCGAAAGCTGCGTTGAGGTGTGTGAGAATGACGCCATCACCGTGGAAGAAGTCTGAGCCCTGCTTTGCTTGAGCTTTGAGAAGCCGCCCGGAGGTGTTGGAGCCCCGGGCGGCTTTTTCTGTTTAAGGAGAAAGCGTGAGAGTGCGTTCCCCGGTGCGGGATGATGGTTTGAAAAGGGATGGGGGATCGCCGGTGGAAGCGGATGCAACCCCCAACGGAATGCGTGCATGGGATGTTTGGCCTCGAAAGACCTCCCACCCAAGGAATCGGGCGCGCATGGCCCGGCACCGGCGCGGGAGACGCCCCGATGTGTCTGGGCGCACTGTGGGTGGCGTTGCCGGAAGCCAACAAAAAAACCCGGCCACAGGGACCGGGTCTTTGTATTGGCAAGGAACTGGATCCTATTTTTTCTTTCTGGGGTGACACTTGGAACAGGTCGTGGGAGCCTTCGTCTTCCTGTTTTCCTTTTTGACCTTCCTGTGGCACTTGATGCAATTGTTGTGAAAGGCCAGCTTCAGGTTGAGCTTCTGCTGTTCCGGTGCAAGCCTCTTTTCGCCCCTGATCGTGGGCTCGTTGTGGCATTCTTCGCACTTCTTGACCGGATCACCTTCCTTCCACACGTTCTGCCCGCCTTCATACTTGTGGTGGCACTCGGTGCACGCCACGCCGTATTCGTCGTGGTGCTTTTTGTGGGAGAACTCCACCGGGCTCTTGGTGTGTTTCGCCCAGAGGCTGGGGTTCAAGGTGATCACATCGGGCGCGTCGGACGCCACGGCGATGAGGGTTCCGGCAAAGATGAGAGCCAACGCCAATAGAGGCATGACCAACCAGCTGTTTTTCTTCACGATGTTTCCTCCTTTTCCCGGGTTTTGTCCAGCACCTTGTGATTCCCTTCACGCCAGCTGATTATAGTGGAGCCGTCGGCCAGGCGTCAAGGAGCTTTTGGCTTCAAAAGTTCCCGTTGACAGGCTCCACCCAGCTGGGGCTATATTTTAGCAAAAGATCCATGCGCTGGGAACTCAAACGAAGAGGAGGGCCCCATGCTCTTTATGGCGATCTACAATTACGCACCGGAAGACCGGGACCGGGTGATTGAGAGAACGGCTGAACTGCCTGAGGTTACCGGGGTCAGCCTAAAGGGCGAGTGGTTCGATGTGACGGGCCATCGGGTGTTTCGTCTTTTCGAGGCCGATGACGAAGCCCACGTGGCGGCGTCCGTCTTTCAATGGACGGATTTGGGCTTGGCCGAGGTGGTTCCGGTCATGGAGACGAAGAAGGCCCTGAAGCTATTGCGGAGGACCGCCAAAACGAAATAAGCAATTCACGTGGTCGTTATCTGCATAGGGTGTCACGGCGGTGCCCGGCAATCGGGGTAAAAGGGAAGGCGGTGCGAATCCGCCACGTGAGGCCGGCGCTGTGAGCGGGGATGAAATCCGAGTGAGGCCACTGTTTTCTTGCCCGAAGCGGGGGACGGCGCGAAAGTGAGGACGCCGAAGCCCACCGAGCGCGGCAGGGGAGCGGGAAGGTTCGGAGAGTAAGAGGATCCGCGAGTCAGAAAACCTGCCGTCGTGATGGTTTCAAGGCAGCGAGATTGCCTGTGCCTAAGGGTGATCCTTCGAGGTCTGCCGACCTCGAAGGATTTTTTTGTGGCGTGGACCATCGACGCTTGGACACGAAAAAGCAAAGGGAGGTGCACCGATGGAACTGCAACAATTGATGGCCGCCATCGAACCGGCGGACAAGGCATGGGAAGAGAAGGCATGGGATCGCTTGCGCTCCCAGATCCGGCCCCGGGGGTCTCTGGGCAGGCTGGAAGAGATGGCGGCCCGGGTGGGCGGAATGTGCAGGAGCTTGGCGCCCGACTTGAGCCGGAAGCTCATCTTCACCATGGCCGGGGACCACGGAGTGGCCGAGGAAGGCGTGAGCGCCTATCCCCAGGAGGTGACGGCCCAGATGGTCTTCAGCTTCGTCCAGGGCTGGGCGTCCATCAGCGTACTGGCCTCCCATGTGGGGGCGGATGTGCGCGTGGTGGACTGCGGGGTGGCGGCCGATCTATCGCCTGAATGGGCCGTGGAGCACCGGAAGATCGGAAAGGGAACGGCCAACATCGCCCAGGGGCCGGCCATGAGCCGTGAGGAGGCGCAACGGGGGATCCTGGTGGGGGCCGAGCTGGTCATGCAAGCGGCCCGGGACGAGGGCTACAGTCTCTTCGGCACGGGGGATATGGGAATCGCCAACACCACTCCGTCCACGGCCATTGTGGCCGCGTTCAGCGGACGGCCCGTGGCGGAACTGACGGGTAGGGGAACGGGAATCGACGACGAGGCGTGGAAGCGGAAGGTTCAGGTGGTGGAGCAGGCCCTGGAAGTGAATCGACCGGATCCCAAGGACCCTGTGGATGTCCTGGCCAAGGTGGGCGGTTTCGAGATCGCAGGCCTTGCCGGCGCCGTACTGGGCGCGGCGGCGGCCAAGGTCCCCGTGGTGTGCGACGGGTTCATCGCCACCGCAGGCGCTCTGGTGGCCTGCCGATTGGTGCCCACGGCCAAAGACTATCTTTTCGTTTCCCACAAGAGCCAGGAGGTGGGACACGCGGTCATGTACGGGTTGCTGGGGCTGGAGCCCATCCTGGATCTGGGCATGCGCTTGGGGGAAGGGACCGGAGCCGCCCTGGCCATGAGCCTGGTGGAAGCGGCGGGCAAAGTGCTCCGGGATATCAAAACCTTCGAGGAAGCCGGGGTGACCGACACGGGCCACTAAGAAGCGGCGCCGGCTCAAAAAGCCGGGTCATTTCCATTGCCGTCGTAGCCGCGGGGCTTCCGCCCCGCGGAAAAAACCCCAACAACTTATCCGACGATCCAACCGCCCACCGGATCCCCATGCCCAGTCGCAACGGACCCCGGACCTGGGATTACGGATAAACCCGTACCAGGTTGCCGTTTTGGACTTGCAAAATGGGATAGTCCCGCACCAGGTGGCCGTCCGAAGCCAGGTGCGCGGCACCGAAGGGCCCTTGGGAAAGGCTTGTGTTCAAGAGGGCCTGGCGCAGGGCCAACCGATCCAGGGTGCCGCCGTTGGCTTCCATGGCCTTGCGGCGGGCCTGCAGCAACAGTCGGGTGGCTTCGTAGCCCTGGGCGGCCAGGTAATCGGGGTCCTTGCCGTAGATCTTCTTGTATTCGCCGGTGAAATCCGCAACCTGGGGATCCTCGAAGACGGGGTCGTCTCTGTGGAACGCGGAGGGAAAGAGCGCGTTTTCCACATAGACGCCCCCGATGGATACAAGAGAACTTTCTTCCCACAGGTTCGTTCCCAGCAGGGTGGCGTCCACCACGTTGTAGTAGGGGAGCTGAGGAGCCAGCAGGGCCACCGTCTTGGCCGCATCGGGAATGAAGACGGCTTCCACGGGGGAGCTGTCCGGTGCGGATCCGGTGGTCTTTTGCGCCTGTTGGAGCAGGCTCAGGATCGGCTGCTTAAAATCGGTGCTTTGGGGTGTATAGGAAACCTGGGCGAGGATTTGGCCGCCGCGGCGCTGCACCTCTTCCACAAACAGACGGCTCAAGGACCTTCCATAGGTTTCATCGGGATAGAGTACGGCGTAGCGGATGAATCCCCGCACGTCCATGCAATAGTCCACAAGGGTTTGGATCATGTCGCGCTGATCCACGAAGGCGTGGAAAAGAAACGGTGTGGGGGTGTCCGCCGTGCGCTTTTCGGTGAAACTCAGCACCGGGACGGCCCATCGGTTCATGAGCGGAATCATGGCGTTGGCGCATCGGGGACTGACGGGGCCCAGGATGCTCAGGGCGCCATGATCCGAGACCAGGGAGGAGAAGGCGGCCACGGCCTTGTCCGGATCGGCGCCGCTGTCCCGGACCACCAATTTCACGGGATCTTCCGGAGAGCTTTCGTTCCACTGGTCCAAGGCCAGGGCAGCCCCCGAGAGCAGGCGACGGCCGAACGAGGCGTGGGGACCGCTCAGAGGGGCCAGGAAGCCCAGGGTTTGAGGGGCCGCCGGGATACGTTCGGCCACGGCTCCGTGCAGACGTCGTTCGATTTCTTGTGCCACCGGATGTTCGGGGTATTGGGCCAGGATCTGGAGCAGGGCCTCGCGTTGCTCTTCCGGGGCCAGGAGCAGGGCCCTGCGGTAGGTCACGAAGGGGCGGAGCCTGGGCTGGGAGACGGTTTGCAGGAGCCTTTCCGTGGTTTCGGCGTCCAAGGCCGACGTGACCTGGAACGCCAGCGCGTCCAGGGCTTTCAAGTCGTCCTGGGAAGGCGACAGCCCGTAGCCTTGGGCCAGCCAACGCAGCGCGGCTTCGGTGTCCTTCAGGTCCCGGTAGAAGGAGGCCAAGACACGGCACAGGGCCTGGCGGGCTTGGGGATGGTGGGAGGTCTGGTTCCACAGGGCCAGGCCCTCTTCCAGAATCTTAGGGTCTTTTTTCCGCAGCCATCGGGCCTGCAGGAGCCCGATTTGGGCCGAAACGGCCTCTTTCCATTGGGGAAAGTCGCGGAGCACGCGTTCCAAAACCACCTGCGCCTTCTCAGGGTCTCCCAGTTCGATCCATACGGCCGCCTCGCGCGTGAGAGCGCGGGGCGCAATGGCGTTGGTGGGGAAGAACTGGGCGATGCGCTCATAGGCCGAAATGGCCTCCTGAAGCCGGCCTTCTTCTTCCAGGGTCCGCGCTTCCCGGTAGAGGGTCTGGGCCTCCGGGGAGGGCACTCCATGGAAGATCTCGGAAGGAACCAGCACCTTCGGGGGGCGCTGCAAGGAGGCGCAACCCCAGTGAACGGCCAGTAAAGCGAGAACGAACCAGAAGGAAAGACGCCGCGCCATGCCCATGTCTCCTCCATTGGGGTGTGAATCGGCTGCCGGTGGACACGCGGGTGCACTGAACAAAGGCCACTATAGCACAAAGGGGCACGTGTTCTCACGTGCCCCTTGGAATCCTTTGCGTTCAGGCAGGGACGGGGCGGGCCGGTTCCGAAGCGGGTCTACCGGGAATCTTCACGGGGCCCGCCCCGCAGGGTGCTACTTGTCTTTTACTTCTTCGTAGTCGGCGTCCACCACATCGTCGTCGGGCTTGGCGCCGCCATCGCCGCCCGCTTGGGCTCCTTCTCCGCCCGCCTGGGCCTGCTGTTCCGCGGTTTGCTTGTACATCTCTTCCGCCAGCTTGTGGGAGACCTGCGTGAGCTTTTCCATCTCGCTCTGGATGGCTTCCTTGCTGTCGCCCTCCATGGCTTTCTTGAGCGCTTCGATCTGGGACTCGATGTTCTGACGCGTGGCCGCATCCACCTTGTCTCCCAGGTCGCGCAGGCTCTTCTCCGTGCTGTAGACGAGCGCATCGGCCTGATTGCGGATCTCCACCAATTCTTTGCGGCGCTTGTCTTCTTCGGCGTGCATCTCGGCTTCCTTGACCAGCTTTTCGATCTCCTCTTCGTTCAGGCCGCTGGACGCCGTGATCCGGATGGACTGTTCCTTGCCCGTGGCCAAATCCTTGGCCGACACATGCACGATGCCGTTGGCATCGATGTCGAAGGTGACTTCGATTTGCGGCACGCCGCGCGGCGCCGGCGGGATCCCCACCAGGTCGAAGCGGCCCAGGGTCTTGTTGTCGGCCGCCATGGGACGTTCGCCTTGCAGTACGTGGATCGACACGGCCGTCTGGTTGTCCGTGGCCGTGGAAAAGATCTGGCTCTTGCGGGTGGGGATGGTGGTGTTGCGTTCAATGAGCTTGGTCATGACGCCGCCCAAGGTTTCGATGCCCAGGGACAAGGGGGTCACGTCCAGCAGCAGCACGTCCTTCACGTCTCCGGAAAGAACGGCACCCTGAATGGCCGCTCCCATGGCCACCACCTCGTCGGGATTCACACCCTTGTGGGGCTCCTTGCCGAAGAATTCCTTCACCTTCTGCTGCACGCGCGGCATCCGGGTCATGCCCCCCACCAGGATGACCTCGTTGATGTCGTTGGCCGTGAGCCCGGCATCCTGAAGCGCCTGGCGCATGGGGGGAACCAGCTTTTCGATGAGGTCCTCGGTGAGGGCTTCCAACTTGGCGCGGGTGAGCTTGATGTTGAGGTGCTTGGGGCCGGTGGCGTCCGCCGTGATGAAGGGCAGGTTGATGTCCGTCTCCGTGGTGGAAGACAGTTCCATCTTGGCCTTTTCCGCGGCCTCTTTCAGCCGCTGCAGGGCCATCTTGTCGTTGCGAAGGTCGATGCCCTGTTCCTTCTTGAATTCATCGGCCAGCCAGTCGATGATTCGCTGGTCGAAGTCTTCGCCGCCCAGGTGGGTGTCGCCGTTGGTGGACTTGACTTCGAACACGCCGTCTCCGATCTCCAGGATGGAGATATCGTAGGTGCCCCCGCCCAGGTCAAACACGGCGATCTTTTCGTCTTTCTTTTTGTCCAATCCGTAGGCCAGGGCCGCGGCCGTGGGCTCATTGATGATCCGCAGCACGTTGAGCCCCGCGATCTTTCCGGCGTCCTTGGTGGCCTGGCGTTGGTTGTCGTTGAAATAGGCGGGCACGGTGATGACCGCATCGGTCACCTTTTCGCCCAGGTAATCCTCCGCCGTCTGCTTCATCTTCGTGAGAACGAAGGCGGAGATCTCCGTGGGACTGTATTTCCGCCCTCGAATTTCGATGTGGGCGTCCCCGTTGGAAGCCTCCACGATCTTGTAGGGCAGAATGTCCAGATCCCGTTGGACTTCCTTGGATTTGTACTTGCGTCCGATGAGGCGTTTGACCGCAAAGATGGTGTTTTCCGGGTTGGTGATGGCCTGCCTTTTGGCCACCTGGCCCACCAGCCGCTCATCGCTGTCCGTAAAGGCCACCATGGACGGGGTGGTGCGGCCGCCTTCGGCGTTGGCCAAAACCTTGGGTTCCTTGCCTTCCATGATGGCCACAACCGAGTTGGTTGTGCCCAGGTCGATTCCGATGATCTTGCCCATTCGATTCTTCCTCCTTCAAAAATAATGGCGTTCAATCGGTGTCCCATATGTGTGAAAAAGAGTGTTCACCCGTGGTCATTCCCATCCGGTGGCGTTTTTCCCTTGGGTCAACGGGTCGTGTCCTGGGTGTCCGCCGCGGATTCTTCGCGGGGGACTTCCTCCGGGCCGGATGTCCGGGATCCCTTAGCCACCGCCACCATGGCGGGACGCAACAGGCGGTCGTGGAGCATGTAGCCCTTCTGGAATTCCTGGACCACCGAATTGGCCGGGTGTTCCTCCGTTTCGTGCTGCACGATGGCTTCATGGTAGCACGGATCGAAGTCTTTCCCTTCCGATTCGAAGGGCTTGCACCCAAAACGGGCCAGGGTGTCCAGAAAGTGCTTGTGGGTCATCTTCACGCCTTCCAGGAGCTGCTGGGTATCGGCGTCCTGTTCGGCATGCTGAATGGCGCGTTCCAGATTGTCCACCACGGCCAGCAGTTCCCGCAGCAGGTTCTCATTGGCGAAGGTGATGGCTTCCGTGCGTTCGCGTTCCAGCCGCTTGCGCGTGTTCTCCATCTCCGCCGTCTGCCGGAGCAGCTTGTCCTTGAGACCTGCGATTTCTGCTTCCCTTTCTTCCAGCACAGCCTTCCATTCCTCCACGGTGGCCGAGTTGGGATCGAAGGGCTGCTGGGTTTGCTCTTGGGTTTCGCCGTTCATGGACTGTGCGGATTCCTCCACGTTTCCGTTGAATTTGCGTTCCTCGCTCATGAAAAACCACCCTCCACCTCAAATAGGTCGTGAGGCACTTATAATCATTTCTGGCGCCTGTGCCAGCCCCGGTACACAAAAAACCCCGCGCCACCATGAGGCTCGGGATGCCGACACCGGGGGAATGTTATCGTCGCAGATCGGCTTCTCACCGCGGCTCCGGGTGGCCTTGACCCGCCATGTCCTCTTTGGGATCCGCCAGCAACTGGCTGAGAAGGGCCGCGGTGAAGGTCACGATGGGGATGATTCGCGAATAGTCCATGCGCATGGGGCCGATCACCCCCAAGACCCCCAGCACCGTCTCGCCACGCTTGTAGGGGGACGAAACCAGGCTGAGCTCCTGCAGCTCATTCACGTCGCTTTCCGTGCCCAGCACGATCTGAACCTGCCGTTGCGGGTCCAGGGCCTTGTCCAGCAACCGGATGATGCGCGTCTTGTCCTCGAAGGCCTCCAGGATGCGGCGCATGCGCTCCACATCGGCAAATTCCGGATTCCGCAGCAGCTGCATCTGGCCTTCGATATGCACTTCGGCGCTGTCCAAGGCCTCCTGGAACGCTCGCTCGCTCAAGGCCAGGGCCTGGGAAAAGAGCTGGTCGAACAGGACCTTCTCGCTTTCCATCTCCCGAAGGATTCGGTCCTTGACCTCCGCCAGGGGCGCATCTTCCAGAAGTTCGTTCAGGTACCGGGCGTATTTGTCCAGATCGTCCTGGGTAATGTCTTCTTCCCAGTCCAGGATCGTGTGCTGGACCAGCCCGGACTTGGATATCAATACAACCAGAATCTGGCGCGGCCTGAGGCGAACGAACTCAATGTGCTTGAAACGCGTGGCCGTCAACCGGGGCCAGAGCACCACGCCCGCCTGCTTGCAAAACTGGGAAAGAACCTGGGAGGTACGTCGCAGCAGTTCTTCCAGATCATTCTTGTTGGACTCGAAGGCCTTGCGGATGAGAACCTGTTGTTGTTTTTCCAGTTCACGGATCTTGAGGATGGAATCCAGGTAGAGGCGCAGGCCCTTGTCTGTGGGGATGCGGCCGGCCGAGGTGTGCGGCTGCTGCAGCAGCCCCATATCCTCCAGGTCGGCCATGATGTTGCGGATGGTGGCCGAGCTCACATTGAGCCCGTAGTGTTTGGATACGGTCCGCGACCCCACGGGCTCCCCGCTCCGGATGTAGCCGGATATGACCGCTTCCAAGACTTTCTGGTCCCTTTCCCGCAGCTCCATGGCTCCCTCACCGTTGGCGCTAGCACTCAATTTAAGAGAGTGCTAAAGGAACATAGTGTGCCGTCTTTTCTTTGTCAAGCTGAGCGGATGGACGCGATGAGCCCAGGGCATGGGCGGGGGGGATGGGACGCCCAGCGGGCGCCGGAGCCGACTGGGATGGCGACGGCGCAGAAGGGGTCGGCCCCAGGGCCGCTTCTAGCTTCGGACCATGTCGAAGTCATTGAAAAACGATATGAAGTCTTCCTGGAGCTTGAAGCAGCTCATCTTGATGCCGGCCTCGGATTGATTGTGAAAGGTGAGCAGAAGGCGGCCTGGATTTTCAGGATCTTTTTCCACGCGCCCAATCTCTTGCAGTTCGCTTGTGATCTTCTTTTCGTCACAGTCCGGCTTGAGCTCAATCCAAAGTCGCTTCATGGCCTTTCCTCCTTTGAGCCCACCGTGGGCTGATCACCTGGGGGCTTGTCCGAAAATGCCGATTTTAGAACTTTTGGGCATGCCACGTGTTCGAAATGGGCTTGGCCCAAATGGTTGATTTGGCGTAAGGACTGGAAACTTTTAGGCACCCATCATGTCCCTCGCAGCCTGTCCGAGAACGCCCAGGTTGCTCCCTGCTGGCCCGCGCTGCTGGTCTGGCCGCCGTGGGGGCGGGTCCGGAACCCGCCTCGACAAGGCTCAGAAACCTCACATGGCACAGTTGAATCGCATTTGTCAGAAAGGCCAAGGGGCCATTGTCTGACAAACTCCCGGGGGTTTGACCGAAATCAGGCTGCCGGTCAGAGCGCCCCGCCACACATACTTGGTGTGGGATCCGATCCGGAGGTCCGCTGGGAAAAGGACCCACCTGATCGCTTCAGGACAATCTCCCGGGGCCTTGCTCTTCGGCCGAAGGGTCCTTTTGACCGGCCACTTTGCTTTGGCATCGGGCCACACAGGCCTTGCAGTCGGGTTCCTGGCTGGCATCGCTACAGTAATCGGAAAAGGCCTGGAGCCAGTCCTGGCCGGCCCGGGGGCAATGCTTGATAAATTCCAGGAAACGCACCAGCCTTTCCACGGCCGTGGGCCCAATGGCGTGTTCGATCCGGCAGGCATTGGCTTCCGCCTGGTCGTTGTTGAGCAGGAGGGCCGTGGTGAAAAATTCCTTCAGAATCTCGTGGCGGCGGATGACTTCTTTGGCCGCCCGGCGCCCCGTGGGGGTCAGCGTGATGGAGCTGTAAGGGCTGTAGTTGATGAGACCCCGGCCGGCCAGCGCTTTCAGGGCACCCGTGACGGAAGCCCTCTGGACGCTCATCTGCTCGGCGATGTCCTTGGCACGCGCCACCCGGTTGGTGGTTTCCAGATGATAGATGACTTCCAGGTAGTCTTCCAGGCTTGCGGAAAGCCCATCCAGAATGTCCATAGGCATCGGTGTGTCGGGTCCTTGTTGTTTCGTTGCGGCCACCATACCGTTCCCGGGCGGATGGGGTCAAGCACGGGTGCGGCCTGGGATCAGGGCTTGCCGCACATGCGGATCCACTGGGCCGCCGCAAGCCCCCAAACGGCGTTGTAAAAGAAGACAAACAGGGGAGTGAGACTCCCCAGGGAAAGACCCATAATTCCCTTGTGTGCCAGAAAGGGAAAAACATAGAAAAGCTGAGCCAGGGTGGGGCCCAGGCTAAAAAAAATACCCCGTGTGAATACGCTGACCAGCCAGCCGCCCCGAAGCACAGGCAGTAGAAACAACAGGCCCCACAACCCTCCCCAGACGATCCGCGGATACAGGAAGTGTTTGCTCCATAGGGGGGCGATGTGTACCCCCACCTGCTGGGGGATACCCTGATGGCCCAGGTACCAGACGAGCAGCGAATTGACCAGGGCGCCGATGCACCCCGCGGTGAAAACCACGCTCATCCTGTCGAAAAGCGTCTGCATCTGTCGGATCCTTCCTCCCAGCCTGCCTGGGGCGCCCCAGCTCTGATGAAGGGGAAAAGAGGGTCGCTGAAGCGAAAAGAAACCGTCCAGAGGTTGATAACACAAGTCTGGCATTCTATAAAGGACCCAATTGTCACAGAGGAAAGGAGCTTTTTGATGAAGATCGTTTGTTCAGACTGCCGTTATGTGGGTGAGGCCGTGGAGATGAAGAAGGGGTCGCGCAAGAAGGAGATTGCCCTGTGGTGCTGTCTTTTTCTTCCGGGGCTCTTCTACACGCTGTGGCGTCAGTCGACCGACGGCAAGTACCTGGCCTGTCCACAGTGCACCGGAACCCGGTTCCGGACACTCAAAAGGCGCGAGTGGAAAGAGTTCGAACGCAAAGGCAGTCTGCCCACCTGAAAAGGGATTCCATGGAACTCAAGGACCCCGTCTACCTGGACTACAACGCCACCACACCCATCGACCCTCGGGTGGCCGAGGCCATGGGCCCGTGCCTGGGCGAGGTGTTCGGAAACCCGTCCAGCTCCCATGCCTACGGGCGAAGGGCCCGTCGGGCCGTGGAAGAGGCCCGGCAGCAAGTGGCGGCCCTTTTGGGCTGTGAGGCGAGTGAGGTCGTGTTCACCAGCGGCGGAACCGAATCCAACAACATGGCCTTGCTGGGAGTGGCCCGGGCGCTGGCATCCAAGGGGCGCCATGTGGTCACCAGCAGCATCGAACATCCCGCCGTCCTGGAGCCCTGTTTGGCGCTTTTGGAGGACGGCTTCGATGTGACGTTCGTCCCCGTGGACGGATACGGGCGGGTGGATCCCGACGATATCCTTCGGGCCCTGCGTCCCGACACCATCCTGGTGAGCCTCATGCACTCCAACAACGAAGTGGGCACGCTGCAGCCCGTGGCGGAGCTGGCGGGGCCGCTGCGGGAGCGGGGGATCCTTTTCCACACCGATGCGGCTCAAAGCGTGGGAAAGGTGCCCACGCGGGTGGCTGATTTGGGGGTGGATCTGCTCACCGTGGCCGGGCACAAGCTCTATGCCCCCAAGGGGGTGGGCGCCCTCTATGTGCGCTCGGGCACCCCCATGGACCGGGTGCTGTACGGCGCGGGCCAGGAAGGGGGCCGTCGGCCGGGCACGGAGAACGTGCTGGAGATTGTGGGGCTGGGCGCCGCCGCCCAGTGCGCGGCAAGGGATCTTTCCCGGGAAATGGAGCGTCTTCGGTCCCTGCGCGACCGTCTGGAGGCGCACCTGTTGGAAAAGGTGCCGGACGCTCGAGTCAATGGCCATCCTCGGCATCGGCTTCCCAACACCCTCAGTATCTCTTTTCCCGGATTGACGTCGGGAGCGCTTCTTGCCGCTCTTCCCCATGTGGCCGCGTCCGGTGGGGCCGCGTGCCATTCGGATGGTGTCAGGGTATCGCACGTGTTGGAGGCCATGGGCTTGGACCCGGAGGTGGCCAGGGGAACGCTGCGGCTCAGCGTGGGGCGTTTTACGGATCGCGACGACGTGGATCGGGCCGCGGAGGCCATCGTCTGCGCCGTTGGGAGCCTCAAAGAGGGATCTAATTGATGCACACGGACGCCATGCTCCAGCGGCTGAAGGAAAAGATCCTTCAGCAGGCCTTCCAATACTCGGAAACGCCTTCCTTTCGGTTGGTTTCGGGGGCGTTCAGCCGCTTCTATTTCAATTGCAAGCGGGTGACTCTGGATCCGGAAGGCCAATACTTGATCGGTCATCTCATCCACGAGCGCATCCGGGAACTGGAGGTGCAGGGCATCGGAGGGCTCACGCTGGGCGCCGATCCCATCGCCAACGCCGTGGCCTACACCTCCTGGCTGAAGGGGCGTCCCATCCAGTCCTTTGTGGTGCGCAAGGCCCAGAAGGACCATGGCGTGGCGGCCCGAGTGGAAGGCAACGTTCGGCCCGGGGACCGGGTGGTGGTGGTGGACGATGTGATCACCACGGGCGGGTCCACGCTGCAGGCCATCGCGGCATGCCGGGAGGCGGGCTTGCAGGTGGTCCGCGTGGTGGTCCTGGTGGATCGCCAGGAGATGAACGGCCGGGAAAACATCCTGCGGGAAGTGGACACCGTGGACGCACTGGTTGTTCGAGATGACATCATGGCCCTCCGCGCGGGAAGCTGACCCCCCGGAGCAGCGTGTCATTTGGCTTTCATGGAAGGATCTTCCGCTGGTTGTCCGGCAATGGAAAAGAGGCGGAGAACGGGCACGTTGCGTCCTCTTCGTTCGGACCGTGCGGTTTGGGACGGCCGTGACACGGTGTTTTGCCCGCCCGAGAGGGAACTGGTTTTCCGCTCGTAGGCCGGCCCGGCGGGACGCCCTTATCTGATGGCGCCCGCGGGACGCTCTTGGTGCCGGAACCCACTTTCGGACGAGCTCTTATGGGCTTGCTTCCAGGAAATCCAGGTGTTCCAGGGACCCCACCTCTTCCAAGGTGGGGGGCTGCCACCGGGGGTTGTCGTCCTTATCCAGGAGGCGGGCCCGGACCCCTTCCAGATAGTCCGGTTGGCGGATGATCCATCCGGCCGCCTTTCTCTCGATCTCAAAGACCTGATCCAGGGGGCGGCCTTGGTTCAGGCGGAGAAGGCGCAGGGTGAGTACCACGGCCGTGGGCGATCTTTCGGAAAGCCTTTGAAAGACGCCTTGGCAGAGTTCGCTGTGGATGGAGCATGCGGAAAGGTCTTTCATGATTTCCAGCATGTCCGCCTTGCCGGCAAAGTAGGTGCGCACCCAGGCGTCCACGTGGGGATCTCCCGGCTCCACCGGCTCCGAGATTTCTTCCAGGGCTTTGCGCCACGACCCCGAATCCGAATGGGAGGCCGTTCGTTGAAGAAGGTCTCGAAGCTCCTCCATGGACAGGCGGGGGACGTAGTGAGTGGCCAGGCCCACACGGACACATTCCTTTCCCGTCAGATCGTATCCGGTGAGGGCCAGGTATTCGGGGTAGCCGGGCGGGCACTTGTGAAAGAGCCAGCCGGTGGATCCCACATCGGGAAAGAATCCGATGCGGGTTTCGGGCATGGCCATGTGGGTTGTGGACGTGGCCAGCACGGCATCGGCACCGGCCGCCAGGCCCAGGCCTCCTCCCATGGTCACCCCGTGGGCCAAGACGATGACGGGTTTGGGGAACCGATGGATGGATAGGTCCAGCGCATACTCCTTTTGAAAAAACTCTTCCGCCTTCTCCAGCTGTCCTTCACCAACCGCCTGCGCCAGCTGCTTGATATCGCCTCCTGCACAGAATCCCTTGGAACCCGATCCGGTCAAGAGCACCATGGAAATGCGGGGATCCTCCCCGGCCCGCTGAAAGGCCGCGTCCAGGAGCTGGACCATCTCCGTGGTGAGACTGTTGAGGGCCTGGGGCCGGTTGAGCCGTATTTCCATCAGGGAGCCCCAGGTCTTGATCAGGACGTCTTTTTCATGTTCTTGGTGAAGGAGGTGCATGACGATCGCTCCCAAAGGCTTGAAGTCAGGGCAGGTTCGGTGGGACACATGAATCACACCTAACATAAGATCGGATGCCCAGGAAAGGAAACCTTCATGGGGCGAAAGGCTGTCTTGACCACGGGCATAGAGGATTTGGACCGCGCTCTGGGCGGAGTTCGCTCGCCGGAGACCGTCTTGTGGGTGGACGAGGCGGGTGATCGCTTTCCGATCTTTGGCAGCGCTTTTGCCCGACACCAGATCCTGACTGGAAAGCCGCTTGTCTTTGTGAGCTTCGATCGTCTTCCCCATGGGATCCTGGCGGGGCTGGAATTGGATGTGAAAGGGGCCCGCGTGGTTCTGGTGGACTGCTTTTCCCACGGCAAGGCCTCGGCGGAGGCCGACCGGCTGGAGGGAAATGAGGGCCGACTCCCGCGGTTCGCCCGTTTGCAGACGCCCTCCGATCTGTCCCGTCCGGACGCCTTGGTGGATCTTGTCCTCTCGGCCCTTCCCAAGCGGCGGAAGACCTTTGCGTTGGTGTTTGAAAGCCTGACCGGGATGGTGGGCGTGTGGAAGGAATCCGGAACGCTCCACTTCATGGAGCGGATGCAGGAGGTCCTGCAGGGCCGCAACACCATCACCTACTGGGTCACCCGCAAAAAGGTCCATTCCCGGCACTTTCGGGAAGAAGTGGAGTCCAAGGCCAGTGTGGTGGTGGAACTGTCCGCCATGCGCAACAAGCCGCATCTGACACTACGGAAGGCTTCGGGGCGTGAGGGCTCGGCTCTTCTGGGCAGGCCCTTGCGCTATTGGCAGGTGGAAGGCCGGGTGTCCGTGGAGACCAAGAAAAGATCATCTTTGAAGAAGGTGCTGGGTCGGAGGTTGCGCAAGTTCCGCGTGCGCCGGGGGATCTCCCAGACGGAATTGGCCCAGATGATCGGGGTGACCCCCAGTAGCATTTCCCAGATCGAAAGCAACCTGATCTATCCCTCCATCCCGGCCTTGGTGCGCATGGCCGAAGTCCTGGATGTGGACGTGAGCGCTTTCTTCTCGGAGCCCCTGACACGGTATCGGAAGCCCATCTTGGAGCAGGAAAGGGCGAGAAAACTGGAACTTCCCGAAGAATACCGGTCGGTTCTCTCCATTTGGGCCCTGGCCCCGGAGGACATGGGAGGCAAGGGTGAGCCCTACGTGATCGAGATCCCTCCGGGGGCTGTGGTGCCATCCCATTTCTTTTCCAGAAAGACCGACCAGATGGGCTATGTCCTTCAGGGCCGTCTGATCTTCCAGACGGAGACGGGTGCCAACCTGGCCGGCCCCGGGGATGTCATCTACCTGGCTGGGGCCACGGCCACGGAGTGGAGAAACCTGGGCGAGGAAACGGCCCGGCTTTTTTGGGTTCTTTTCACATGAGCGTGGGCGCGGGGCGTCGGTCCTGAGGTGCGAGGCGGGGTTGGAAAGGATCTGGGACGTGCATCCTGCCTCGCCCCCCACCCACGCCCACTTGTATCCTTCGTTATTGCGATGTGCCGCGATGGCGGCGGAGAGGATGCGGTGGGAATCTTTCGAGAGGCGCACGTGGGGCGTTCCCCAACCGAGGAGGTGGAAAGATGAGTGAGCTGAAGGCCGGCATGGTGGGCAGAGCGGAAACCACGGTCACAGATGCCAATGTGGCCCGAACCATGGGAAGTGGGGATGTGGAGGTGTTCGCCACCCCGGCCATGGTGGCCCTCATGGAGGCGGCGGCGGTGGCCTGCGTGCGCCAGTTCCTGGGCGAAGAGAACACGTCCGTGGGGACCTCCATGCGCACATCCCACATAGCGGCCACGCCCGTGGGCATGAAGGTGCGCGCCGAGGCCCTCCTGGAAGAGGTGGACGGTCGGCGGCTGATCTTTAAGGTGAGTGCCTACGACGAAAAAGAGAAGATCGGAGAGGGCGTGCACGAACGCTTCGTGGTGCACCGGGAAAAGTTCCTGGCCAGGGTGCGAAGCAAGGCGGACTGAACTTTTCCCTTGGTTTCCATGGAGCTGTCCGCACGTGGCCACAGGCCGTTGGACGCCGAGCGATCCGTTCCACAGATGTTTCTTTGGAAAATGACCTCCCGACATGGCCCCGCTTCCGGGAGGGGGGCGGCTTTTGCCGTCTCAAGTGACTGCTTTTTCGTTTGTTTCAGGAATCGGCCTCTTTTCGAAATTCCGTGGTCAGGTGAGCCTGATCCCACGGCTTGAGGGCCTGGAGTGGCGCTTGCCTTTGCTTGCACTTCTGCCGGCTGCAGATGGGGCATTCGGGGTCCCGGCAGGCATCGATGTGGACCAGGACCTCCACGTGCTCTCCAAACCGATCCCGGAAGGCCTGCTCCAGTTCCTCCACCTCCTGGTGGGCTTCATGGATGGTAAGGTCTCTCGGTAAAATGAGGTGAAAGTCCACGTAGATGTACCGTCCGGAACGCCACGCCCGCAGGCGGTGGACGTCGATCCAGTTTTCTTTCCTGCGGGAGCTGAGCAACCGCCCGATTTCGGCCAGTAGATCCGGGTCCGAAGCGTCCATGAGGCGGGAGAAGGATTCCCTCAGAAGCCGGCTTCCGGAATAGAGGATGTGGGCTCCCACCAGGATGGCCACCGCGCCGTCCAGCCAATACCAGCCCGTCCATTTCACCAAGACCAGGCCCAGGATGACACCGGCGGAGGTGGCCACGTCGGTGAGTACATGGGTGCCGTCCGCCACCAGGGGGATGGACTGGGTTCGCTTGCCCACCCGGATGAGGTGGACGCCCAGGCCCAGATTGATCAGGCTCGCGGCCACGAGGAGCAGGAGTCCCTGGTCCAGGTGGGGAAGGGGACGCGCCGCTCCCAATTGCTTCCAGGCGGAGCCAAAGATGCCCACAGCCGCGATCACGATGAGAGCCCCTTCGAAGCCGGCCGAAAAGTATTCGATCTTGCCGTGGCCGTACGGATGGTCGGCGTCGGGGGGCTTGGCCGAAAGCACGATGCTCCAAAGAGCGAAACCGCTGGCGATCACGTTGATGATGGACTCCAGAGCATCGGAGAGGACCGCGGTCGAACGGGTCAGGTGGAAGATGTAGAACTTGAGGAGCATCAAGAGGGCGCCCACCGTCACGGACAGGGAGACGGCCAGCAGCCGTTGGCGAAAGAGTTGTCGTTCCATGGGATCTCCATCCTCGCAAGTTGGCGTGCACTTCATTATTCTAGCAGGGCTGCCGCCCGGGTAAAACCTCTCGGTGGAAGGCGCGGCATAAGCCGTCTTGACCGGTGGAGCGTGAGGTGTGTAAAGTGCCAGCGTTTTTCACTAGGAAGGATGGGTTCCGGTTGGCGCGAGGGCGGAAGGAGAGTTTGCGTGCACGAGATGGCCATTGCCCAGAATCTGTTGGAAATCGTCCTGGATGAAAGCGCCCGGCACGGCATGCGTCGGGTGGATCGCATCGTCGTGCAGGTGGGAGCCCTGGCGGCGGTGGTTCCGGAAGCGCTCACCTTCTGCTTTCAGGTGGTGTCGCAGGATACGCCGGCGGCTTCGGCACGCCTGGACATCGAAACGGTGCCGGTGGTGGTTCGGTGTCCGTTGTGCGGGGAGCTCTTCGAGGTGGAAGATCGCTTCGATGCCTGCCCCGATTGCGGGCCCGTGATGTCGGGCATGCATATGGTGAGCGGACGGGAGATGACAGTTCTATCCATTGAAGGAGAAGGCGACAACGAGGGAGTGGAAGACCATGACGGAAATCAAGGTGCCGGTGGTTCGGAACATCCTGGAGATCAACGACCGACTGGCGGAAGAAAATCGTAGGCTTTTTGATGAAAAGAAGGTGCTGGCTCTCAACCTCATGAGCTCCCCCGGGGCGGGAAAGACGTCTTTGCTGGAACGCACGGTGGAGGGATTGGGTGATCGGTTCGGTATCGCGGTCATCGAGGGAGACATCCAATCCTCTTACGACGCCGAGAGGATCCAGAAAAAGGGGGTTCAGGCCGTGCAGATCAACACGGACGGCGCCTGCCATCTGGACGGCAACATGGTGCAGTCGGCCCTGGCCGCCCTGGATCTGGATTCGGTGGATCTTCTGGTCATCGAAAACGTGGGAAATCTGGTTTGCCCGGCTGAATTCAACCTGGGTGAACACCACAAGGCCATGATCTTGAGCGTGGCCGAAGGCGACGACAAGCCCCTCAAGTACCCCCTCATGTTTCAGCAGTCATCGGTCCTGCTGGTGAACAAGATCGACCTGCTGCCCTACGTGGACTGCGACCTGGCCACCATCCGCCAACGTACCTCTCAGCTCAATCCCAACCAGACCGTCTTCCAGGTTTCGTGCCGCACGGGAGAAGGACTGGACGCTTGGTATGCATGGCTGGAAGCTCGAATCCAGGAAGTGAAGAACGCGTGAGTCAGCCCGCCGAAAGGGGACAGCGGCGCATTCGCATCCAGGTGGACGGGATCGTGCAGGGGGTGGGCTTCCGGCCCACCGTCTACCAATTGGCTCGCAGCTTGGACCTGGTGGGCTGGGTGCGAAACGATTCAGAGGGTGTTGAGATCGAGGTGGCGGGGCCCTCTGACCGGGTGCAGGCGTTTGTGAGTCGGCTGCCTCAGGAAGCCCCGCCGCTGGCGAAAATCGTCCGCCTGGAGGTAAAGGAGCGCCCTTGGGAACCCGGAGACGGTTTCCACATCCAGGCCAGTGAGCGCACTGGGTCCCGCACCACCCTCATCTCACCCGATGTTTCCATCTGTGAGGACTGCCGGCGCGAGCTGCTGGATCCCTCGGACCGGCGTTTCCGTTACCCTTTCATCAACTGCACCAATTGCGGCCCCCGTTACACCATCATTCGCGACGTTCCCTACGACCGCGACAATACCACCATGGATTGCTTTCCCATGTGTGCGGCTTGCCGCGCCGAATATGAAGATCCCCGGAACCGGCGGTTCCATGCCCAGCCAAACGCCTGCTGGCAGTGCGGCCCCCTGGTGTGGCTGGAAGACGCCCAGGGGCACCGGCTGGCCGAAAAGGACGAAGCCGTCCGCCAAGCCATCCGATGGCTGGCGGAGGGAAAGATCGTCGCCGTCAAGGGCCTTGGGGGCTTCCATCTGGCGGTTTTGGCGACCGATGAGGCGGCGGTGGCCCGGCTGCGCCGCCGCAAGATCCGAGAGGAAAAACCCTTTGCGGTGATGTTTGCTTCACGGGAGGCCGTCCAGGGGGTTTGCCAGGTGCATCCCGAAGAGGAGGCGCTGCTGCTGAGCCGGGAACGTCCCATTGTGCTTCTGGCCAAGCGCCGGGCCGTGCGGCCGGGACATTCGGAAATCGCCCCTTCCGTGGCCCCGCGCAACCGATTCCTGGGGGCCTTCTTGCCCTACACCCCGCTCCATGCCCTGCTCTTCCACGACGCCCCCTATGAAGCCCTGGTGATGACCAGCGGCAACCAAAGCGATGAGCCCATCGTCACGGACAATGCGGCGGCCCGGGATCGGCTCCGAAACATCGCCGATGTCTTCCTCTTGCACAACCGAGACATCCACATCCGTTGTGACGATTCCGTGGTGCGCTCCGTGCGCGGAAAACCCCGCCCTCTTCGGAGAGCCCGGGGTTATGTGCCGGTGCCGGTGGTCCTTCGCGAGTCCGGCCCAGTGGTGTTGGGGGTGGGCGGAGAGTTGAAGAATACGGTCTGTCTCACTCGGGGCCGATACGCCTTCGTGAGCCAGCACGTGGGGGATCTGGAGAATCTGGAAACCCTTCGGGCCTTCGAGCACACCATCGACCACCTGCAAAAGATCCTGGAAGTGCATCCTCGGCTGATCGTCCATGATCTCCATCCCGATTACTTGAGCACCCAGTGGGCTGAGGGACAGACCCAACCGGCCCGCCTTGCCGTCCAGCACCATCACGCCCACATTGCCTCCGTGGTGGCCGAAAACGGATGGGACGGCCCCGTGCTGGGCGTGGCCCTGGACGGCACCGGATACGGCCCGGACGGCACGATCTGGGGCGGGGAGTTCCTCCTGGTGGACGGGGCTCGCTACGAGAGGTTGGGCCGATTTTCTCACCTGCCCCTTCCCGGGGGAGAACGGGCCATCAAGGAGCCCTGGCGCATGGCATTGGCCGCCCTCTGGTGCCTGGAAGGGGAAGAAGCCGAGAAGGTCCATGGGGAAATCCTGTCCCGATGGCCCGAGAAGGAACGGCGGGTGGTCTTCCAGATGCTTCGATCGGGTTTCAATTCGCCCCTCAGTTCTTCCTGCGGCCGGCTTTTCGACGCCGTTTCAGCCCTGGCAGGAATCCGAGACCGGATCACCTACGAAGGGCAGGCGGCCATCGAGCTGGAACAGGCCCTGGAACCGGATGCCGGGGCCTACGAAGCCCGGATCACAAGGGACGAGGGCCTGTGGGTGCTGGACGTTTTTCCCCTGCTGGAGGAGGTGGCTCGGGACGTTCGTCGCGGAACCCGCCCGGGTATTGTCTCAGCCCGGTTTCACAACGGCCTGGTGCGGGCGATTGTGCACCTGGTGGAGCGTTTGCGCCAGGAGACGGGACTGAGCGCGGTGGCCCTCAGCGGGGGGGTCTTTCAAAACATCTATCTATCCCGGAGGTTGGAAGAAGACCTGATCGATCAGGGCTTCCAAGTGTTGATACATGAGCAGGTTCCGCCCAATGATGCCTGCATTTCCCTGGGCCAGGCCCATGTGGGGCGGGAGCACCTCAAACGGTGATGCGGGAAGGATACTCTCCATGGCTCTCAAATACATCGATGAATTCCGGGACGGTGAGCTGGCGCGCGCCATCCTCCAACGGCTCAAGGCCCGTTGCAGGGATCTGGGACCTCTTCGGTTCATGGAAATCTGCGGCACCCATACCGTCTCCATCTTTCGCTCGGGGTTACGCGAGCTGCTTCCATCCAATGTGGAACTCATCAGCGGCCCTGGCTGCCCGGTCTGTGTCACCGCCAACGAGGATATCGACCGGGCCATCTGGTTTGCCAGCCAACCGGAGGTGATCGTCACCACCTTCGGGGACCTGCTCCGCGTGCCGGGCTCCCGATCCTCCCTGCTCCAGAAACGGGGCAACGGGGCGGATGTGCGCATGGTGTATGCCACTTTCGATGCGGTTCAGATCGCCAAGGAAAATCCGGACAAGCACGTGGTCTTTATCGGTATCGGCTTCGAGACCACGGCGCCCACGGTGGCCGCCGCCGTGCAGATGGCCGCTCGGGAAGGACTGGACAACTTTTCCGTCTTTTCCGCCCACAAGGTGATGCCTCCCGTGATGGCGGCCCTGCTGGAATCGGAGAACCTGCATCTGGACGGATTCCTGTGCCCGGGGCACGTGACGACGGTGATTGGAGCCAAGGCCTACCAGGACGTGGTGGACAACTACGGCCTGTCGTGCGTGGTCACGGGCTTCGAGGCGCTGGATATCTTGCAGGGCTTGACGCTTCTGGTGGAGCAGCGGGCCCGGGGAAAGGCTCTGGTGGAGATCCAGTACCGGCGGGGCGTCACCTGGGAAGGCAATCCGGCCGCTCAGAAGCTCATGAACGAAATCTTTGAGCCTGCGGATGCCGTCTGGCGCGGGCTGGGCAAGATCTCGGGATCGGGCTTGGCCGTGCGGCCGCAATGGGCCCGCTTCGATGCCGCGGCCCGCTTCGATGTGCCGTCCATGGATGCCAAGGAGGACCCGGCCTGCCGATGCGGCGATGTTCTGCGCGGAGCCCTTCGACCTCCCCAATGTCCGCTCTTTCGAAAGATCTGCACTCCTCAGAATCCCAAAGGCCCCTGCATGGTGTCCAGCGAGGGCACCTGCGGCGCCTACTACCGCTACCACCGGGACGAGTGAGGGGTGCGCGTAGCCCAAGGCCCGTGAGCGAAAGAGGCCCATGGCAAGGGGGTAACCAAAGCCGAAAAGCCCAGGAGCTTGTCCGAGAACGCCCAGGTTGCCCCCTGCGGGCCCCTGCTGCCGGCCTTACTTTGCCGGAGTAGGGGCGGGTTCGGAACCCGCCTCGACAAAGCTCAAAAAAACCTCCCATGGCACAGTTGAACTGCATGTGTCAGAAAGCCTCCCAGAACCGACCATCCAAAACGGAAAACGGATTACGGAAAAACCGCCCATCGCCAAGGGGGTGGCCTGCTTGTTCGGTGACGTTCGATGCGCGCCGACACTGCGCGTTTGATGGGTTGTGCCGGTGAACCCGGGGAATAGTTGCCGTTGGGGCGCCAAATGACCTATAAAGTCTGCATGGACTGCGTGCCGGCATGCACCGCATTGTGTGGATACAGGGGGGCGTTCCATGGGCGATTCCAAAGAGATCATCGACGTGACAGCCCGCGGGGTTCCTGAAAGAGCACCGGAAGGGAGGGCCGATCACGGTTCCGCCGCCCCCTCCCGAGGTCGTCGCCTTTATGTCTTTGTGGGTCTCTTCGGATGCCTGGCCGCCTTGACCCTCGCCTACTGTTTCCTGCGCCCGCCTGTCTACCGGGCGGAGGCGTCTCTGATTCTCAAGCCCACCGCTGCACAGCCCTCGGAGTTGGCCCCCACGAACGATTCCTCTGTCGGAAAGTCGGACCTGGTGGTGGCCCACCAGGTGCTCACCAGCCGATCCATACTGGAGCGCGTGGGGCAAGAATTTGCGTCCGGGCATGGGGCATCGGAGGGGGCGAGGTCCCTCAGCACCGATCATATCGTTGGGATGGTGGGGGCCCGGATGGTTCCGGACGGCAACATCATCCAGCTCTTTGTGGAGGGATCCGATAGGGCCGAGGCGCTCCAAGTCCTTCGCACCTGGATTCAGGTCTACTTGCGCGCGTTTGAAGAATCCCAGAAGGCCGCCCTGGCCCTGGATACCGCCTCCCTGGACGAGGAACTCCAGGCGCTGGAGGCACGTCTGGAAAGCAAACGCAAGGAGCTGGAGCTCTTCCGCCAAGTCAATGACATCGTTTCGCTGGAGAGAGAAGAAAACCGGTTGGTTTCCAAGCTCAAGGGGCTGAACGAGTCCTTGGCTCGGGCCCAGGAGGCCCAGGTCACCGCCGAGTCCCGGCTCAAGGCACTCCTGGACGCCCGGGCTCGGGGAGAAGACATCCTGGAAGGCCGGGAATTGCGGGCCGTGCTCTCCATGCAGGAAAGGGCCGAGGCGCTCCGGGACCAGATCCGGGGTTTGAGCCAGCGCTACACGGAAAAATACATGAATTTGGATCCCAAGGTTCGGGGGATCCGGGCGCAGCTGGAACGTATCGAGAGGAGAATCGCCACCACGCGCGCCGAGGCCGAGTCGGCCGCTTTGGACAAGGCCCGCCAGGACGTGGAGACTGCCCGCCGAAGCGTGGCGCAATTGGAGGCCCAAATCGCGGAGCAGGAAGGGCAGGCGAGGCAATTCAATGCCAAGTTCGCCCGGCATCAGGCCCTGGTGGATGAGCTGAAGGACCTGGAGACTCTCTACCGTCGACGCAAGGAACAGCGGATTCAACGGGAGGTCTCACCGGCTCAGCAGGTACCCAGGTTGAACGTGCTGGAGCCGCCGCAGGCGGGCGAAGTCCCCGTGCGTCCCCACTACTTGAGGGATGCGGCCATTGGGATGGGAGGCGCCCTGCTGGTCTCGCTCTTCGGCCTGTGGCTTTATGAGTTTCTGCTTCGGCTGCCGCGAAAGGAAGAGCCTTCCGGAGGACCCACGCTCATCTTTCAGCCCCATGTCTCTCCAGGTGTGGAGCCCCCTTCATCTCCTCGGGTCCTGCTGGAGGGCCGCGCAGGCGAGGCCTCGGGGCCGGAGCGCGAACTTTCCCCCTTGGAGATCGAGGCCATGATCCGAACGGCCGGGCCGGTGGATCGGGCACTTGTCTATCTCATGCTCACAGGTCTCCCAGGGGAAGAGGTGGCGCGCCTTCGCTGGGCGGACGTGGATGTGGAGGGGGGATGGATCCGCCTTTCCGGAAATCCCCTCCGATCCATTCCTCTGGTGGGACTGGGGCGTGAGGTGTTGAGGAGACTGGCGGATGCACGTGAGGAGGCGCCCTCCGATGCCTCCGAGCCGGTCTTCATGAATGAAAATTCCAAGGCCATGACGGAAGACGAGATTCGGGCGCGATTGATCTTCCTGGCTCAGGAAGCGTGCCTGGCATCCCCCGCCACGGTGACCCCGGAGGTGTTGCGCCACACCTATCTGCTCTTCCTGGTCCGGCAAGGGATCCGCCTTTCGGCTTTGGAACAGATAGTGGGGCCGGTGGGGCCTTCTTTTGTCAGTCGCTACGGGGCCATGGCCCCACCAGGCCCTGGACGGGGCCCGGAAGACGTGGCTCGGGTCCTACCCGTTTTTCAGAAAACCGATGATCGGGGCTAGAGCTTGTGGGAAGGCTTGCTCAACTGTCCGGTTGTTGGGAGCACAGCCCTTCATGCCTGCGAAAAAGAACCCTGGGCCAGGTCCGTTCCCCCTGAGCCCTCTGGAATTGAGGTGACAGGGGAAAATCCATTCCCGCGGGACGGAAGCCCCGCGGTGGCCAATGAGAAGAAAATCTTTAGCCGTTTTGGGGCGGTCGGCCGATGGTCGGCGCCGGCCGCAGGGACGGATTCGCGCAGCGCCCCTGCGGGGGAAGGACAGCCACCTGGGAGGTTGCCATGGTATACAGCACGGTGGGCTACTGTGCGTGCGGATTCCAGGTATGGATCGAGTACCTGGTTTCCTCCGATAGGACGTGGACGTATCGTTTTTTCGACGATGAGCACCGAGAAATAGATCGGTGTCCGCAATGCGGCCGGCGGTTGTCCGAAGACCTTTTGGAATCCCTCTGAGCCACCGGCTTCCCCTCCATTTTGCCCTTGTCACCGCCCGTCCGGGCCATGTAGTAGAATCCAGCCTTTGCGATTGTTGTCATTATTGGATGCAGTTCCTTCAGAGCGGGGAGGAAGATCGATTGATGGAGCGCACTATCACGCTGGATCACGGCAGCGGCGGCCGGGCTACGCATGAGCTGATCAGCCAGGTCTTTGCCCAAGCCTTCCACAACGACTATCTGGGCCAGATGAACGACAGCGCGGTGCTCCCGGTACCCGAAGGGCGCCTTGCCATGAGCACCGATTCCTATGTGGTGGACCCGGTCATCTTTCCCGGGGGCAACATCGGAAGTCTGGCGGTTCATGGAACCATCAACGACCTGGCCATGAGTGGTGCCCGACCATTGTATCTCACGGCGGGGTTCGTGCTGGAGGAGGGCTTGCCCCTGGATCTGTTGGAGGAGATCGTGCAAGCCATGGCCCAGGCCGCCCAAGAGGCTCGGGTGGCCATCGTGGCGGGGGACACCAAGGTGGTTCCCAAGGGCAAGGCGGACAAGATCTTCATCAACACGGCGGGAGTCGGCGTGGTGCCTCCCGGCCTGGAGCTGGGAGGGCAGTATGCCCGGCCCGGGGATGTGGTGCTCATCAACGGCACCATCGGGGACCATGGCATGGCCATCCTGTGCACGCGCCAAGGGCTCGCTTTGGAAGGGAAAATCCAGAGCGATTCGGCGGCCCTCCATGACCTGGTGGGCGACCTCTTGCAAGCGTGCCCCGAGGTGCGGGTGCTCCGGGATCCCACGCGGGGCGGGGTGGCTACCACGCTCAATGAGATCGCCCGTCAGTCGGGCGTGGGCATCCGCCTGTTTGAAGAGTCCCTTCCGATTCGAGATGATGTGGCCGGCGCATGCGAACTGCTGGGGCTGGATCCCCTGTACGTGGCCAATGAAGGGAAAGTGCTGGCCGTGGTGCCCCCCGCGGTGAGCGAAAAGGCCCTGGAGGTGATGCGTCGCCATCCTTTGGGGCGGGAGGCCCGATGCATCGGCCAAGTGACGGAAGAGGATCCGGGTCGTGTGGCGCTGCGCACACGGATCGGAGGCCACCGGCTCCTGGACATGCTCCGGGGCGAGCAGTTGCCACGGATCTGCTGATCACCCTCCTCGGTGATCGCCCATCTGGAAAACGGCGTTCCCCATGGCAAACGACGAGCCGCGGCCAGGAGAGTCGGCCGGGCCGCGGCGCTATCGGCCTCTGGTGTCGTCCCATTCGTGGTGGCCCACCTTGTCGATGGCTCGTGCCGTGGATTAGAGTTCTGGGGAACACCGGGTTTTCCTATCCCCTGTTATCGAGCCATGATCGGAAGGCGATCACCCATTGAGCGAAAGCTGGTTCGGCCAAAAATCCCGTCATTTCCAATGCGCCGTTTGCCGGCGTCTGGTGACCGACGCCGGCCCGGGCCTGGGGGTCTGTCCGGAATGCTTGCGCACCCGCTGGGATGCGGCAGAATCCGTTGTGGAAACCATCCATCGCGGGTCCCGCGAACGCTTTGACCTGCCGGTCCGGCCCCCTGCGGCCCCTGTGGGGGTGGAGTGTGCGCTCTGTGTGCATCGTTGCCGCATGCAACCCCATGAGAAAGGCTATTGCGCGGTTCGGGAAGGTACCGAACGGAGTCTTCGACGGGACGGCCGCCACCGCGCCCTGCTTTCGTACTACCACGATCCCATACCCACCAACTGCGTGGCGGACTGGGTGTGCGCCGCGGGAACGGGAAGCGGGTATCCCGCCTACAGCCGGGAACGGGGCCCGGAGGTGGGCTGTTACAACCTGGCGGTCTTTTTCGAAGCGTGCAATTTCAACTGCCTCTATTGCCAGAACTGGAGCTTTAAGAAGAGCGGCGAGGCGGGCCAGGCCTGGATCGGCTTGGAGGACCTGCTTTCAGCCGTCACGGAGCGGACCTCTTGCATCTGCTATTTTGGAGGGGATCCGGTGCCGCAGCTTCCCTTCGCTCTTCGGTTTTCCCGACGCGCTCTGGAAAAGCGTTTCGGTTCGGTTCTGCGCATATGCTGGGAGACCAACGGCAGTCTGAATCCGGCGTGGATCAAGGCCATGGTGGATCTCTCACTTCATTCCGGGGGGTGCATCAAGGTGGACCTCAAGGCCTGGGATCCCCATGTACACAAGGCGCTGACCGGCTGTGACAACCGGCAGGTCCTGGAAAACGTTGTTCAAATCGCCGGCTTCGCGCGGCTGCGACGGGACCCGCCCCTTCTGGTGGCCAGCACCCTGCTGGTTCCCGGCTATGTGAACGAAGAAGAGGTCTTTCACCTGGCGCGCTTCATCGCCTCGCTGGATCCGGACATCCCCTATGCGCTTTTGGCCTTCGCACCCCAGTTCTACCTGAACGATTTTCCCACCACTTCCCGTGCCCAGGCCGAAGCCTGCCTGGAAGCGGCCCAAAAAGCCGGCCTGCGGCGCGTGCGTGTGGCCAATCGCCATCTGATCCATTAGGAACTTGTCCAAAACCTCCGGGGAGCAGGGCTCTTCTCATGCCCAAGGAAGGGTCTTCGGACATGGCAGGTACCATCGGGAACGGCCTGCCGCTTCATGGGGCTTGGATGGGTTGTCGCCCCGGGGTGTCCGTTTGGCGGCTCCAGGGTGAGGCCCGCCGTCGGACCTTGGCGGGGTTGGACAATTCTGGGGAAAAGAGGCACCATGAAACGGAGCTTTCCTGCACCTCACGGTGGACGGCCGGCTCGGACGGAGGGCTCCATGGCTTGTGAAAAGATGAGGAGTGTGGACGAAGAGTCGGAGGAGCCAAAGATGCGCTACAGCGAAGGTCATTTGGGGCGGGTGTTTGTTTTGCGACTGGAAGAAGGGGAAAGGATTCCCGACGTGATTGAACAGTTCGCCGAAGAGCAAGGCGTGCAGCGGGCGGCCGTCCTGCTTCTCGGGGGGATCGGCCATGGCAGCCGGGTGGTTGTGGGCCCGGAGGAGGGCCGCGGAGAAGGGATTGTCCCCCTGGTGCACACCCTCCAAGGCATCCAGGAAATTCTCGGCGTGGGGACGATCTTCCCCGACGAACAGGGCCGGCCCATCCTGCATCTGCACGGGGCCTCCGGCCGGGAAGGGGGGGCTTCGGTGGGTTGCACGCGGGCCGGGGTGGACGTGTGGCTCGTGGGTGAAGTGGTGGTCTTGGAAATCCTGGGGATGGACGCGGCCAGGAAAAAGGATCCTCGCAGCGGCCTGTCGCTTCTGGAGCTGTGACGGCCGGATCAATCGGCGGCGGCCGAGTTGGCGGGCCCCTTCCAGGGAGCGAAGCGCGGCAGCAGCAGGATACCGGGAAGGGCCCCCAGGGTGCTCACGGCATAAAAGAGGGGCCAGCCCAGGCTGGAGACCAGAAAGCCCGTGGGAGCCCCGGCCAGCACTCGGGTGACGGCCATGAGGCTGGAAAGGAGCGCAAACTGGGTGGCCGTATAGCGCTTGTCACACAGGCTCATGAGGAAGGCCAAGAAGGCCGCCGTTCCCAGACCGCCGCAGATGTTTTCCACCGCCACCGCGCCCACCATGGCGGGATAGTTGTGCCCGAGCAGGGCCAAGCCCGTGAAGCCCAGGTTGGAGACGGCCTGCAGAAAGGCGAAGATCCACAGGGACCGATGGATGCCCATCCGGGCAATGATGCCTCCTCCCGCCAGGGTCCCCACGATGGTGGCCGCCAGCCCGAAGGCCTTGTTGACCGTTCCCACTTCGGTTCGGGTAAAGCCGATGTCCAAGAGAAAAGGGGTGGTCATGGCGCCGGCGATGGCGTCCCCCAGCTTGAAGACCATGATGAAGGCCAACATCTCCACCGCACCGGATCTTTTGAAATAGTCGGCAAGGGGCATCCAGACGGCTTCTCTGAGTGAGGCCGGTACGGCCCCGCGGGGATGGGGGGGCTCCGGGGAAACGAAGGCAAAAAGGGCGCAGGCGCCCATGGCCGCCGCCATCAATCCATACACATGCCGCCAAGGCAGGTGATCGGAAAGGATGAGGGCCAGGGCCCCGGAGGTGAGCATGGCCAGTCGGTAGCCCACCACGCTGGTGGCCGCGCCGGCTCCCTTTTCCCGGTCGGGCAGGACGTCGGCGCGATAGGCGTCGATCACAATGTCCTGGCTGGCGCTGAGAAAGGCCACCGAAAGGGCCAGTAGGCCCATGAACATCAGGTGGCGACTGGGGGAAAAGGTGCCCAGGGCCAGAATGGTTCCGGCCAGCAGGAGCTGGGTCACGAGGATCCATCCGCGCCGGCGCCCGAGCCAGGGCGGGGTGAAGCGGTCCATGAGCGGAGCCCAGACGATCTTGAGGGTATAAGGCAGTCCCACCAGGGAGAAGATGCCGATGAGGCGGATATCCACCTTTTCCGAGGCCATCCAGGCCTGAAGGGTGGACCCGGTGAGTGCCAAGGGCAGGCCGGACGAAAACCCCAGCCCCAGCAGGCAGAGCACCCGGCGGCGCAGATAAACGGAAAGCCAGGAAGTGTTCATGTCATCCCACGTGTGAGAAGGACTTGGAGGGCCTTTCCAGCCCGGGTTGCCGAAAGATCCCTTTTCTCACAAGCAGGGGGCTTTGGGCAAGGCTTGTCCCCGGCCGGACCGGGGTGGTAAAGGCCTTTGCCCCGTGGCCGTTTGGTGCTAGGAAGGCTCTGCACGGGGCGCAGGCCTTTCGGGGGCGGCCCTCGCGACTGGACCTCCGGCCAGGGAGTCCTGGCGGACGACCGAGATGGCACGTAAAAACAAGGAACGGTTTCCAATCATGAGTCTTCAAGCCGGTATCCCATCCGGTATCCTCGACGGGGATCTCCTCCAATGTGAGGACGTGCATCGGGTCTATCCCGTCAAGGTGAGTCCGCTTTTCCGGAACTTGCTGGAAAAGCCGGGAGATCCCATCTGGCGGCAGGTCATGCCCGATGTCAGGGAGCTTCGGGATGAGGGCCCCTTGGCCATGGAAGATCCGTTGGGCGAGGAGGCCCGGTCGCCCGTGCCCAACCTGGTGCACCGCTACCCCGACCGGGTGCTTTGGATCGTCTCCCACGTCTGTGCCGTCCATTGCCGCTTCTGCACCCGCAAGAGGCGTTGGACCCGGCCGGTGGCACTCAACGAGGAGATGATCCAAAGGGCTCTGGACTATATCGCCCGGACCCCGGCGGTGCGGGACGTGCTCCTTTCCGGCGGTGATCCCCTGATGCTGTCCGCGGCCATGGTCGACGATCTGTGTTCTCGCCTGCGCCGCATCTCCCATGTGCGGATTCTTCGCGTCGGCACGCGGGTTCCCTTCGCCGCCCCGGAGCGGATAACCGACGAGCTGGTTGGGGTCCTCCGGGGGCACCATCCGCTCTTTGTGAACATCCACGTGAATCATCCCCGGGAGATCACGCCCGAAGCCCGGGAGGCCTGTGCCCGGCTGGCCGATGCGGGAATCCCGCTGGGAAGCCAGACGGTCCTTCTCCGGGACGTGAACGACGATCCCTCGGTTCTGGAGGAGCTGTTCGTGGAGTTGCTTTCCCTGCGGGTTCGGCCCTACTATCTCCTGCAGATGGATCTCATGAAGAGCACGGCGCACTTTCGAACCGGGGTCAGCGACGGGCTGCGCCTTCTTCAAAGGCTGCGCAACCGCATCTCCGGCCTGGCCTTGCCCCAGTTCGTGGTGGATCTTCCGGGAGGATACGGCAAGGTGCCGCTGCTGCCCCAGGCCGTGGAAAAGATCGAAGCGGAACGCATCGTCTTTCGAAATTACGAGGGACGGCGGTGCAGCTATCCGTTGGTGGAAGGGGAGGGGCCGGTTCTGGCGAAGCTTCTGGGCAAGGATGGGTGATGGACGCCCGGCGTGTGTGCCTTTTTGAGACGCCAGGAGCTTGTCCGATCATGGCCTTTCAGCCTTTTGGGAGGTCTTGAACTGGTTGAAATTCCACTGTTCCCTGTGGCTCTTTTGGTACCTTGTGGGGGCCGGTTCCAAACCCGCCCCTCTTTCCTTCCATTCGCACAAGGAGTGAGGAGCCTGGGCGTTCTCGGACAATCTCCTGGGTGCTCTTTTTGCTCCTGGCGGCCCGCCGGCGGGACATGGCCGAGAACCTGACCCCTGTCCAGATCCCGGCGGGCTTGGGCCGCACCCTCCGGCCTCAAGTGGCCCAAGGGGGTTGGGCGGCCAAATGCTCGATCCCGGCTGTTGCTGTTTCGGCGGTGGGATGGCTGTGGTTTCGCTACAGGTCTTCGGTCTCAACCCTTTCCCATCGGGGCCCCAGGGGCGTGTCCATCACCCGAATGCCCCTTTCCAACAGCTGATCCCGAATCCGATCGGCGCTCGCCCAGTCTTTGGCCTTCCGGGCCTCCTCCCTTCGGTCCAACAAAGCCTTTTCCTCTTGGCTCAAGGGACTCAGCTCCACCCGGAACAACCCCAGCACCTGGTCAATATGGCGCAGGGACGCCAGGATCTGTTCCTTCTGTTCCCCGTGCAAGGGCTCCCTGTCCAATAGCGGGTTCAGTTGGCGGATGAACTGGAAGAGGGCGGCCAGGGCCTGGGGGGTGTTGAGATCGTCGGCCAGGGCATCGAAGAAGCCCTGTTCCAGGGCGAAGAGGGCTTCTTCCACGGCGGGATTCCGATCCCCATGGCTGGGGCTGTGCTGAATGCGGCCGATGAATTCCCGGATGCGCTTGAGCCCCCGTGAGGCGCTCTGGAGGCTTTCCAGGGACGCATTCATGGGCTTTCGATAGTGGGAACTCAAAAGCCAGAATCGGATCTGGGCCGGTGTGAAGCCCTGTTCATAGAGGGCCTGGAGGTGGGCGGCACCGGCGGTCGATGCGTCGTCACTTGCCTTGAGGTGCACCCTTTCCGCCAGAAGCCACGTGTTGGCATAGGGTTTTCCGGTGAGGGCCTCGGCGATGGCCCGCACGTTTTCCAAATGGGGAAAGAGAAAATCCATGCTGCTCACATGGATGTCCAGCGGATAACCGAACTGGTCGAGCACGGCGGCCGCGACGGCGATGTGCCACGTGGGCAGGACATTGCCCCATTCGGTCTTGAGATAGTCGCCGCGTTTGAGTTCCGCCAGGGTGGCCCGCTTGAGAAGGGCGAAGTCCCGGGGGTTGAGCTTTTCGTAGGCGTCCAGGTCCACCGTGGTCCCCACCCGGATCTTCTTGGGGTCGATTCCCGAAAGAGTCCCGTAGTCGGTGAACCCCGCCAGGCTGAAGTAGACGGAACGCAGCTTTTCGTAGGCCATCCCCTTCTGGAGGAGCGTTCGGGTGGTCTCCACAACGGCGTTGAGGTGTTCGGAGGTCCGGCTCATGCGCAAAGATGGGGTGATCCCCAGCCGGCGGAGCTGCCCGCTGAGGCGAGAGACCGTCTCCTCCACGTAGGGGTCCAGGTCCAGACCCTTGTGCTGGGCGCACTGGATGGAGCGGCTGTCCAGATCCGGGATCAGCACGAAGACCTCCGCCTGGAAGCCCTTGACCGAGAGGAAACGGGTCAAGAGATCGGCCAGGATGAATCGGCGGGCGGCTTCCACTTCGATGCCGGAATCCAGGCGGGGTCCCGTGACGGCAATGCGCACCTTGCCTTCCTGAACCGGCTTGAAGTCCACCTTCTTCCGTCTGAGAAAATCGAAGAATTGGAAATCGGGTTCCAGCAGGGTGGTGAACAGATTGGTGCTCAGGTAGCGATCTCCACCGTCGGGCAGCACCGCCACAATGATCCCGTCTTCGCGCTCCGCGGCGATCTGGGCCGCCGCCGCCATGGCGGCTCCCGAACTCATGCCCACGAAGATGCCCTCTTCCTTGGCGAGGCGCCGGGCCATCTCGAAGGCGTCTTCGTCCTTGACGTGAAGGATTCGATCCAATTGATACCGGTCAAAGATCCCGGGCACATAGGATTCCTTCATGTTCTTCAGCCCCTGGATCTTGTGGCCCGGGTAGGGTTCAACCGCCACCACCTGGATCCGCGGGTCGCGCTCCTTCATGGCCCGCAGGATGCCCATGGCCGTGCCGCTGGTTCCCAGCGTGGTGACCACCACGTTCACCCGGCCGTCGGTCTGTTCGTAGATTTCGGGACCCGTGCCGTGGTAGTGGGCCAGCGGATTGGCGGGATTGTTGAACTGGTCCGCCAGAAAGTACTTGTCCGGGTTCTCCCGCACCATGCGGTAGACTTCCTCGATGGCGCCGTCCGTGGCCAGGGCTCCGGGCGTGAGCAGCAGTTCGGCGCCCAGGGCCTTCAAGATCTTCTGGCGTTCCAGGCTGGCCGTTTCCGGCATGGCCAATATGAGTCGATAGCCCTTGACGGCGGCCACCACCGCCAGGCCGATGCCCGTGTTGCCGCTGGTGGCTTCGATGATGGTCTTGTCCGGGGTGAGTTCCCCGCTTTGCTCGGCGGCCTCGATCATGGAAAGGGCCGGTCGATCCTTGATGGAACCGCCCGGATTCTTGGCTTCCAGCTTGACATAGATGGTCGTTTTGGGGTTGGGGTTGAGCTTGTTGATCCGGACCAGGGGTGTGTGGCCTATGAGCTCCAAGACACTATCGTAAACATTCTTCATGACCTTCGGCTCCCGGACTGTGGTTGCTGTTCTGCCTGGGTGCTTGGCAGACGGTATCGCCTTGCGGCCGATAAAGCGGTTGGTATGATGACTACTTTCGAGGCGTTTGTCAAAGCGACGGGTATTTGTGAAAAATGGCGCACAGAAAAGCCGCTTCCACGGCATGGAAGCAAGTATATTCAAACGTTTGACGAGAGGCATGGGAGGCGCTATAAATACGCCCATCGATCGGGTTGTGAGAACGAAAACGCGCGGCAGGATGGAGCCAGAAGGAGCGATCCATGAAGATCGGCGTTATGGGAACCGGTGGCGTTGGCGGGTATTTTGGGGGATTTTTGGCACGCGCGGGCATGGACATCCACTTTCTTGCCCGGGGAAAACATCTCCAGGCCCTTCAGGAAGACGGTCTGGAGGTTGTGACGAACAACGAGAACTTTCGCGTGCGGATCCACGCCACCAGCGAGCCGGATGACATCGGTCCGGTGGATCTGCTTCTTTTTTGCGTCAAGGCCCACGATACGGAGCAGGCGGCCCGCTACGTGGAATCCCTGGTGGAGGAGGACACCGTGGTCCTCACCCTCCAGAACGGAATCGACAACGTGGACAAGCTGTCCCACCACTTCGGCGAAGAGAAGATCTTGGGGGGGCACCGCCTACATCGAGTCCACCATCGCCTCGCCGGGGGTGATCGCTCATTCGGGACCGCCGGGCCGGATCGTTTTTGGCGAGCTGGACGGGGAGCACACGGAGCGGGTGGATCGGATCTTGGATCTTTTCCAAAAGGCGGAGATTGAGGCGGAAGTTTCCAGCAATATCCAGCAGGTTCTCTGGTCCAAGTTTCTTTTCATCTGCGGGGTGCATGGTGTGAGCACCCTGTCGCGTTCCACGCTGGGGCTGGTGTTGGCCTGTCCGGAAACCCGGGAGATCTTGACCGGGGTGATGCGGGAGGTGGAGGCGCTGGCACGAAAGCGGGGCGTGGGCCTTCCCGAGGGCGTGGTGGAGGGGGCGATGGACCTGGCCCAGTCCTACAACAAGCGTTTCAAGCCGTCCATGCTGCGCGACCTGGAGTGGCGTCGCAAAACGGAGATCGAGGCCCTGAACGGCATGGTGGTCCGAATGGCCCGGGAGCTGGGGGTGCCCACGCCTTACAATGAAGTGATCTATGCGGTGATGCGCCTGGAAAACAAGAAGATCGAAAACCCGGTCTGGGCCGGTCAGCTTGCGGCCGATGATTGATTGTGCCAGGCCTGGTGCCAAGCGCTGGACCCGGCCGGACACCGTCTGAAGGGGCGAATCCGCCGGGTCGGCCCCATCCGAATCTGTTTCAGCCGCCCGGAGTCACGGCTGGCGAGCCGGGGAACGCTTCCGGGGATTCCCGCCACCTTATCGCCTTTACGGAATAAATTCCTCGATACCCAATTCTTTGGCACGGCGCACGACCCGATCCACCACGTGCGGATCCATGGCGATGTCGTCCGGCCAGGTCCGCAGGTGGCCGTCCTCGGGACCCTTTTTGGTGGCGTCCACCACCAAGCGGCCGTCTTGTCGGAGCAGATCCCGCTTGGGATCCACATTGTTGAAGAGCTTCCAGAGCACCAGGGATCCGTCCCGCAAATCGATGTGAGAATCGTAGAAGACAAAGATGGAAAAGTCCTGGAGTTCCTGGGAGTCCAAAAGGCCCTGGGCGACGGAAAGGGCTGAAGTGGTTCCGTCCTTTTGGAAGTTGAGCAGCATCACGGGGTTTCGGACCGCCAGATCCGGCCGGTGCACGTGTGTGATTCGGTGGCTGACCTTGCGGGCGTGTGGGTACAGGGCGGAGTCTTCCGGCCACTGGCGCCGGATGGGGCGATCCGGCCGGGCGGATTCGGAGGGCAGCCGCCGGGTTGCGTCAAGGCCGATCTTGCCGCCGAAAAGAGGCTCCGGTGCACTGTGGTCCAGCACATCCAGCACGCCCTCCGTGACGTACACATCGCGTTCCAGATCCAGGTGATTGAGGACCGTCTCCAGGAGGGGACGGGGTCTGGAAAGGTCTGCATCGGCGTCCACTACCGCCAAAGCTTTGCAAAAGCTCATCTGCCCCTGGCCCCACAGGGCGCTCATGACTTTGCGGGCGTGTCCCGGATATTCCTTGTCCAGGGCGATGACGGTGATGTTGTGAAAGACGCCTTCCCAGGGGAGCCAATAATCTTTGATTTCGGGCAACACCGCCTGCAGCAGGGGCAGGAAGATCCGTTCCGTGGCCTTGGCCAGGTAGCAGTCTTCCATGGGAGGACGTCCCACGATGGTGGCCGGATAGATGGGGTTGCGGCGGTGGGTGATGGCCGTGAGATGGAAGACGGGGTAGAGATCCGCCAACGAGTAGTAACCGGTGTGATCACCGAAGGGGCCTTCCACCCGCATTTCCTCCGGATCCACGTATCCTTCCAGGATGAATTCGGCCTCCGCGGGCACTTCCAGGTCCACCGTCACCGCCTTGGTCAGGGGCACGGGGGCCCGCCGGATGAAGCCGGAAAGGATCATCTCGTCCACGCCCCGGGGAAGGGGCGCCGTAGCCGCGTAGGTGGTGGCCGGATCGGTTCCGATGGCCACGGCCACCGGCATGCGTTTGCCTGCCCTGCGGTATTCCTGAAAGTAGTGGGAGCCGTCCTTGTGGATATGCCAGTGCATGCCCGTGGTGGTGCGGTCGTAGACCTGAAGGCGGTACATACCGGCGTTTCGTTTTCCGGTTTTGAGGCTCTTGGTGATCACCACCGGCAGGGTGACGAAGGGGCCGCCATCCTGGGGCCAGCACTTGAGAATGGGCAATTGGAAAAGATCGATCCGGGAGCCGGTGAGCACCACCTCCTGGCACGGGGCTCGGCGGGTCCGACGTGGGAAAAAGCGCAGGAGATCCACCCCCAAGGGCAGCAGCCTCACGGCCTGGGCCAGTGACCGGGGAGGCTCCATTTCGATGAACCGGCGCACGCGGGCGGCCAAATCGTCCAGATCCTCCACCCCCAGGGCCATGCAGATGCGCTTCCGGCTGCCGAAGGCGTTGGTCAGGACGGGAAAGGGCGAATCCAGGACCTTTTCGAACAAGAGCGCCTTGCCGCCCCCCGGACTCTTGCTGGCCAGATCGGTGATCTGCGTGATCTCCAGATCCCGGGACACCGGCGCCTGGACTCGAAGCAGCTCTCCACTTTGTTCCAGGGCTCGAACGAACTCACCCAGGTTGCGATACGAAGTCTTGATCATCCCGCGGGCTCCCCTCTCGTTTTCATGTGCCACTTAAGGGCGGGTCTCAAAGGACGCCGGGGTGCATCCGCCCCTAATATGGTCCTTCCCAGCCGTTCTTTTCAAGGTGGGACTCGTTGTTGGGTGAACGGTCCATCTTCCAGTGTCTGTCTCCGCACAGGCCCCCCCGGGATGCCCGATAACGGGTTTGTTGAAAGTCGGATCCGGAGATTTTTCCTCCTCGAAGGAACGGCCTTGGCCGCGATGTGCGCCACCGGCAAGCCGTTACCCGGAATGGCCCTTGGAGACCATGGAGCCGCAGGAGACTCTCGCTGCCACAAAGGGGCGCCCACGGCATGTCGGGCAGGCGATGGAACCGGACAAGCCGCCCCTTCTCGAAGGGGCCCCCGGCGGATACGGTCCCTTTATCGGGTGCGCTGTCCGCCGTTTTTCACGGCCGTGAGAAAGTAGGTGATCCCTCCGGTGAGTCGTTGCACCCTGGAGGAGTGGAACCCTGCATCCCCGGCCCGGGCGCTCAGCTCCTCCGGTGTGACGAAGGCTCCCACCGAGGCCGGAAGATACGCATAGGCTTCCGGATCCCGGGATACGGCCCCGCCCAAGCGAGGTAGGATCTTTTCGAAATAGAAAAGATAGAGCCTTTTCAAAAGGGCGGAGGACGGCAGCGTGAATTCCAGGACCAGAAGGAGTCCCCCCGGCCGGAGCACACGGTGAAATTCCTTCAGGGCCGCCCCCATGTGGGGAACGTTTCGGATGCCGTAGGCGATCATGACGGCGTGGAAGGTCTCCGCCGGGAAGGGCAATTCCAGGGCGTCGCCCTGGAGCAGTGGGTAGCGGGAGGCGCTCCATCCTTTCCTGTCCCGTTTGGCCTGGGCGATTTGGAGCATGTTGAAAGCCAGGTCCAACCCCACCACGTGAGCGTCCCCCTGGGCCTGAAGAGCAGCCAAGGCCAGGTCTCCGGTCCCCGTGGCCACGTCCAGAATCACGCTCCCGGGCGGCAGGGCCAGGGCCCGCACGGCTTTCCGGCGCCACCACAGGTCCAGACCGGCGGAGAGAAAGTGGTTGAGAAAGTCATAGGTGGCGGCGATGCGGTCGAACATGGAACCGATGCGCTGCTGGGTCTTTTCCAGGGAAACCGGTTGCACGCGGGCCACTCCTTTAGGAAAGGCGAAGGTCGAGCCAGACGGCCACAAAAAGAAGGACGCTCACCACGCTGTTCACATGGAAAAAGGCCACGGGGATGGCCTCCAGGCGGTCCGGGCGGACCATGCGGTGCTCCACCAAGAGCAGGCCCGAGATGAGGGCGAGCAGCGCGAAGAAAAGGCCTCCCAGGTGGAAGGCCAACCCCATGGCGGCCAAAGCCAGCACGGTGAGCACGTGGAGGGCCGATGAAAAGGCCAGAGCCCGTGTCAGGCCCCAACGCGACGGCAGGCTGTGCAGGCCCGCCGAGGTGTCGAAATCCACGTCCTGGCAGGCGTAAAGGATGTCGAAGCCGGCGATGTAGGTCATGAGTGCGGCGGAAAGGAGCAGGATGCGCCCGTCCAGGGATCCTGTGACGGCGATCCAGGCACCCACCGGCGCCAGCCCGATGGCGAATCCCAGCACCAGATGGGAGCCAGCCGTGAAACGCTTGGTGTAGGAGTAGAAAAAGAGAACCATCAGGCACGGCAGGGAGAGCTTCAGACACAGGTCCCCCAGCATGGCGGCGCTCAGCACAAAGAGCGCGGAAGACAAAAGGACCAGCAGCCCCATGGCCCGAACAGAGATCTCCCCCGTCACCGAGGGGCGGGAGGCCGTGCGGGGATTCAGTGCGTCAAAGCGTCGGTCCACCAGGCGGTTGAAGCCCATGGCCGCCGAGCGGGCGCCGGCCATGGCCAGAATGATCCACAGGAGGGTTCTGGCCGTGAGCGGAGTCTGGCGGTGGGCCAGTAGGGCCGCCGACAGCGCGAAAGGGAGCGCAAAGATGGTGTGGCTGAACTTAATGAGTCGTCCGTAGGTATGAAGGGATCGGATCCACATCCCAAATTCCTCGCGTGGGTCAATACGGGCAAAGGCGCTGGTCATCCAAGCCCGTATCTATTAGCATAGGAAGCCGCACAATCAACAGGGATTTCAATGGATCTGGAAGGAAGCATTTCATGGCGACATTACGGAAGGGAACGGAACTGGACTGTTCCGTGGATAAGCTGGCCTTCGGGGGGCGGGCCGTGGCCCGGGTGGACGGCTTTGTGGTCTTCCTGGATCGGGCCCTGCCGGGTCAGAAGGTCCGGGCGCGGGTTGTCAAGAAGCGAAAGAATTACGCGGAAGCGGTGGTCCTGGAGGTGCTGGAAGCCTCACCCCATCAGGTGGAGCCCCTGTGCACCCATTTTGGGGTGTGCGGCGGGTGCCGGTGGCAGGATTTGGACTATGGGGAGCAACTGGCCTGGAAGCGGCGCCACGTGCAAGAGTGCCTGGAGCACCTGGGAGACGTGCTGGAAGCGCCGGTGGGGGAGGTGGTCCCGTCGCCCCGCACCGAATGTTACCGGAATAAGATGGAGTTTACCTTTTCCGGGTATCGCTGGCTTTCCCCGGAAGAGATTGCCCGCAAGGACGAGACCTTCGACCGCTCCTTCGCCTTGGGGTTGCACGTTCGAGGCCATTTCGACCGTGTCTTCGACATCGGGGACTGCCGGCTGCAATCTCCGGAAGCCATGGACATTGTGGCAGCAGTGCGGGACTTCGCCCGGGGAAGCGGGTTGCCGCCCTATTCCATCCGGGAGCACCGGGGGTGCTGGCGCTTCCTGGTGATCCGGGAAGGGAAGCGAACGGGCCAGCGCCTGGTGCACCTCATTACGGGCGATGTGCCCGGTGCCGAGGAAGCCGTGGATTCCCTGGGAGACTTCCTGCGGGAGACCTTCCCGCACATCACCACCTGCATCCATTCGGTCAACCGCACCCGCGCCCAGGTGGCCCAGGGCGATGATGAGCGGATTCTATGGGGCCCCGGGGTCATCGAGGAGCAGCTGGGAGATCTGCGGTTTCGCATCTCCGCCCAGTCCTTTTTCCAGACCAACCCCATGGCTGCGGAGCACCTGTACCAGACGGCCCTGGACTTCGCGGGCCTTGAGGGCTCGGAGACCGTGTGGGACCTCTATTGCGGCACGGGAAGCATCGCCCTTTTCGTGGCCCGACACGCCCGGAAGGTGGCGGGATTCGAAGTGGTGGAATCGGCCATTGAAGATGCCTATCGCAACGCGGCTCTGAACGACGTGGACAACTGCGTCTTTCGGGTGGGAGACCTGAAGGACGTGATCCGTGATCCCGCTTTGCGCGGACCGGGGGTGGATCTGCCGGATGTGGTTATCACCGACCCGCCCCGGGCGGGCATGCACCCTCACGTGGTTCAGGCCCTGCTGGAGCTGGCCCCCCAAAGGATCGTGGCCGTCTCCTGCAATCCCGCCACATTGGCGCGGGACTTGGCCCTTCTTTTGCCCAAATACCGGGTATGCCGGGTCCAGCCCTTCGACCTTTTCCCTCATACGCCCCACGTGGAATGCGTGGTCCAGCTGGATCGAAAGAGCAAAGCGTGACACCTTCCAACGGTCGTCGTGCCGCGTAGGGCGAAGGGAAGGGACGGTTGGCGGAGTGGACTGAAAAGGCTCGATCCGCCCACATTCTTTACGGGTTTCGAAGCACGGATGAGTCATGGCGAAGCAAACGAAAAAGAAGAGGAGGCCCCGGAGGCCCCGGGGCCGCTGGGTGCTCCAAGCGACGGCGCTCCTGGTCCTTCTGGTCCTGATCATGGGCGTGGTGGGCTTTATCTACCTGTCTGCCGAAATGGAAAAGCGCTTTTCCGGTAGGCTTTGGAGCGTCCCGGCCACGGTGCTCAGCGATTCGGTGGTCATCTATCCGGGCCAGGATCTGACCATTTCGGCCGTGGAAGACATGCTGACGGCCCGGGGATACCGTCCCGCCGTGGGCGGTCGGCTTCGGCCGGGAGAATACAAAAGATCGCGGCGGGCTCTGAGGATCTTCTTTCGAGCCTTCGCCTATCCAGGAAAAGATCTTCCGGCACGGGAGGTTGGGATTCGATTCCAGGGGGGGCGCATCCAGGAGATTCGCACCGGAAGCCGGCCCGTTCCTTACCTGGAAGTGGAACCCGTGGTGTTGGCGCGGCTTTTCGGCAAAGAGCGGGAAAGCCGACACCTGATCAGCATCAAAACGACGCCGGAGAACCTGATCCATGCGGTGATCGCCATCGAGGACCATCGCTTCTTCCAGCATCGGGGCATCGACTGGCGAGGTATCCTGCGGGCGTTGTGGGTGGACCTGCGGGCCGGGCGCGTGGTCCAGGGCGGCTCCACGCTCACCCAGCAGCTGGTGAAAAACTACTTCCTCCGCCCCGAACGGACCCTCAAACGAAAGCTTTTGGAAGCGGCCATGGCACTGGTGCTGGAGGCCCGTTATTCCAAAGAGCAAATCCTGGAGATGTACCTGAATGAAATCTACATGGGCCAACAGGGCAGCGTGGCCATCCACGGAATGGGACAGGCCGCCTTCACCTACTTCGGCCGGAACGTGGAGGATCTCACCCTGGCCGAGGCGGCGGCGCTGGCCGGGATGATCAAGGCGCCCAACCGTTATTCTCCCACTCGGCATCCCGATGCGTGCCGGGAACGGCGAAACGTGGTGCTGGCGCGCATGCGGGAATTGGGCCTGATCGACGCGGCGGCCTATGAATCGGCCCTTTCCCAACCGCTGCGCACCGTCTCCCGGGCCTTGTCCGGAAAGACCTTGGGCTACTATGTGGATTATGTGAACAGGCAGCTGGAAGAACTCTATTCGGAGGAGACCCTGTCGTCCGAGGGGCTGGTGATTTACACCAGCTACCGGCCGGAAATCGCTCTGGAAGCCGAAAGGGCGGTGCGGGAAGGATTGGCGGCCCTGGAAAAGAAACGGCCGGCCTTGTCGGCCTCGGATCCTGCCAAGGCGCTCCAGGCGGCGCTGGTGGTCGTGCAGCCCAAAACGGGCGCCCTGGTGGCTCTGGTGGGGGGACGGGACTTTGCGCTCAGTCCCTACAACCGGGCCGTGCGGGCCCACCGGCAGCCGGGTTCGGCCTTCAAGCCCTTCGTCTACCTCACGGCCCTGGACCAGGTGACCCCGGTGAGCTGGATCGAGGATATGCCCACGGCCTACCGGGTGGATGGAAAAGCCTGGGTTCCCCGAAACTATGACGGACGCTATCGGGGGGCCGTCATGGTGCGCGAGGCCCTGGCCCACTCTCTCAATGCCGCCACGGTGCACCTGGCCGTTCAGGTGGGACTGTCGAAAATCGTGGAAACGGCCCGCCGCCTGGGCCTTCAGTCGCCGCTCAAACCCTATCCCTCTCTGGCGTTGGGAGCGTTCGAGGTAACCCCGCTGGAGCTGGCGGGGGCTTACGCAGCGTTGGCCAACGAAGGCCAGCGGCCCCATCTGGTGACCATCAAGAAGGTGGTGACGCCGCAGGGGGCGGTCTTGGAGCGACGCCACATGTCACTCAAAACGGTGACCACGCCCGCCAAGGCCTTTTTGATAACCCGGATGTTGCAACGGGTGGTCCGGGAAGGCACCGCGCGAAGGCTGGCATCCTACGGTGTGGATTTTCCGTGCGCCGGCAAGACGGGGACCACCAGCGACTATCGGGACGCCTGGTTCGTGGGCTACACCAGCGATCTGCTGGCTCTCGTGTGGGTGGGGTTCGATGACAACCGTCCCACCCGACTGACCGGGTCCAGCGGAGCCCTGCCCCTGTGGGCCCGGTTCATGACCCGGATTCGGCCCTGGCTGCATCCCCAGGACTTTCCGGTTCCTCCTGGTGTGGTGGAACGAACGATTTGTCTGGACTCGGGGGACCTGGCCGTTCAGGGGTGTCCGAGAAAGGAAAGGGAATACTTCTTGGCCGAGAGGGTCCCCCAAAAACCGTGTACCCTGCATTGGAGGTGATTCATGGAGACCATCGTCTACCGTCCCATCGGCGTGATCCGTTCGCCCTTTGAAGATGCCAAGGGGGTTCCCATTCAGCCCAGCGGTGCCGCGGGCGTGGTGGGACGCGTGGAGGTGGCGGAACCCTACGTGGAGGGATTGAAGGATGTGGAGGGCTTTTCCCATGTGATCCTCTTGTACCATTTCCACCTGAGTGCCCCTTGGAAGCCCCTGGTGGTGCCCTTTCTGGATACGGTGGAGCGAGGGGTTTTTTCCACCCGGGCTCCGGCGCGGCCCAATCCCATCGGTTTTTCCGTTGTGGAGCTGGTGGGCCGGGAGGGCGGTGTGTTGCACGTGCGGGGGGTGGACGTGGTGGATGGGACCCCGCTTCTGGATATCAAGCCGTACGTGCCCGCTTTCGACCGACCTTCCGAATGCCGCGCCGGCTGGCTGGAGGGGGCGGGAAAGCGCGTGGAGCGTGTGCGCTCCGATGATCGTTTCCTGAAGGAGTGATCTTCATGAACGGGACCTTTCGAAACATCGGGACGGGTGTGGTGATGTGCGCGCTGGTGGCCGCCATGGCGGGGTGCGCCCCCAGAACGATGGTGTCGTTGCCGGGCCCCTGGACTCCCGCGCCCCGCAGGCCCGCCGTGGAGGCCCCTCGGGGGCCGGCAACGACGCCGGCTCAACGGGGGGAGATTCGCGAAGAAGACATCGAAGCACCCGAAACGGGAACGGCCGCCAAGCCGTCTGAACCAGCCGGGCCTCAGGTTGTGGCTTCGCTCCGACTGGTGGAGGAAGGGGACCGTGCCTTGGCCACGGGGGATGCGGAAGGTGCGCTGGCCCTCTATGAACAGGCGGTGCAGGTGGACGGCTACAACGGCCGAGCCTTCTTGGGTCTTGCCAAGGCGTGGCGGCTCAAGGGATTCGCTTCCCGGTCGCTGGAGTTTGCCCGGAAGGCTGAAATCCTCCTTCAGCACGATCCGGCCCGTCTCAAAGAAACCTACCTTCTGGAGGCCGATCTTTGCCGGCGGTTGGGAGATGCGGCCATGGAGGCGGCCTATCGGAGGAAGGCCCAAAGGCTTCCATGAGAAACGGCCTGGCAAGGAACAGGCGGGGCGGGCACTGGTGCCGCCTCGCGGGTGCAAGGCTTCAGCATGCCGGGTCCATCCTCCATTTTGGCATGCGGATGCGGAATGCCCTCCCCCAAGAGGCTTTGCCATGGAACGGAACGATTCGGCTGAGCAAGAGATTATGAAAGACGACCACGAGCACAAAGCACCTGGACACATGCGGGGAGGCTACCGGCCCTTCCTGTTGGTGCTGCTTTTCTTCTCCCTCTACCTGGTCTATTGCGTGCTCCAGCCGTTCCTGCACACCATTATCTTTTCTATCCTGCTGGCCAGCTTCTTTTCCCCGCTTCAGGAACGGGTGGTGAGATGGCTCCGGGGGCGAAAGAGCCTGGCCGCTTTGGTGGTGCTCTCTGTGATCGTGTTTGCCATCGCGCTACCCACCATCTTCTTTCTTTCCCAGTTGGTGAGCCAGGGCGTGGAGTCCGTGGGGCGTGTTACGGAATGGATCCGCCAGGGAAACCTTCAAAAAGTGGCGACCCATCCCACGGTGGTGACGGCCCTTTCCTGGATCAAAGAGCGCCTGTATTTCATCGACTTCTCCCATCTGGATATCGAGACCCATCTGCTGGCCGTGAGCAAGAACCTGGGTCAGTTTCTCATCAACCGGGGTGCGAGCCTTGTGGGCGATGCAGCGACCCTGGTGTCGCGCTTTTTCATCCTCATCTTCATCACCTTCTATTTACTCCGGGACGGGTCGGAGATGGTGACCAAGATCAAGTATCTTTCCCCGCTTCGGGAGGAACAGGAAGATCGAATCCTGGAAAAGATCAAGGGAGTGACCCGTTCCTCCATCATGGGCAGTTTCCTCACGGCCCTGAGCCAGGGTCTGGTGGGAGGCGTGGGGCTCATGCTGGTGGGGATCCCGGGACTCTTCTGGGGATCGGTCATGGCCTTCACGTCCTTCATCCCCGTGGTGGGCACGGCCTTGGTGTGGGTGCCGGCGGTGGGGTACCTGCTCCTTTTGGGAAAGATCAAATCGGCCATCTTTCTGGCCGCCTGGTGTGCCGTGCTGGTGGGGTCCATCGACAACTTCCTGCGCCCCTTTTTCATGCGGGGCCAGGCGGAGATGTCCACCTTCTATATCTTCTTGGCCATTCTGGGTGGCGTGCAGTTCTTTGGTCTGGCCGGCATCATCTATGGGCCGCTCATACTCGGATTTGCCATGGTCATGCTCTACATCTACCAGATCGAATACCGGGAACTGCTGGAAGAATCAACTGAGACGGTAGACGCCAAGGCTCAGGCGGAGGTCCGCTCCGCTCCGCGCTGATTTTCTTGGCCAAGGACCCGATGGCAAGGCCGTTGGTCTCCCAGCGGGGCTCGAAAAGCCATGAACCTGTGGGATTGGACCGGTGCAGGGAATTCTTCCACGGTAAACCGGGCCGCAAGGCCCCAAGGAGAAGCACATGTATCAGATCGAATACGACGGGGACCACATGGTGATCCGATGCCCCCGGCGGTTGGTGGGCGACACCTCGCTGTCCAGGTTTCTGGGAGACATCGTGCTGCAAAGCCTCATGGAAAACGCCCAGTCCGCCGAGACGGCCTCGCGGATGGCTCGGCAGAAGCGTCTGGATGAAATCCCCAAAGGCATTGCACTCCTTCGGAACCCGGATTTCAACAAGGGAACCGCCTTTACCGAAGAGGAAAAGGATGCGCTGGGCATCCGCGGTTTGGTTCCGCCCCGGGTGCACACCATCCAGGAGCAGATACGTCGGGTTCTGGAAAACCTGCGGCGAAAACCCAACAACCTGGAAAAATACATCTTTTTGACAGGCCTTCAGGATCGGAACAAGACGCTCTTTTACCGGGTGTTGCTGGACAACATCGAAGAGCTCCTGCCCATCGTCTATACCCCCACCGTGGGGCAGGCCTGCCAGGAATACGGACACATCTTCCGGCGGCCCCGCGGAATCTACATCAGCCCCCACGACCGGGGCCGCGTCGTGAAGGTGCTCAGGAACTGGCCCCACAAGAACGTGCGCATCATTGTGGTCACCGATGGGGAACGGATCCTGGGGCTGGGGGACCTGGGGGCGGACGGCATGGGCATACCCGTGGGCAAGCTGGCCCTCTACACGGCCTGCGCCGGCATTCACCATTCCCAGAGCCTGCCCGTTGCCCTGGACGTGGGAACGGACAACGAAGCTCTGCGCGATGACCCCCTCTACATCGGCGTGCGCCGGCCCCGTTTGCGGGGACCGGAATATGACGCCCTGGTGGAAGAGTTCGTCATGGCGGTCCAGCACGTCTTTCCGGGGGCGCTCATCCAGTTCGAAGATTTCGCCAACCGAAACGCCTTCCGACTGCTACAGCGCTATCGGAACCGGGTGTGCTGCTTCAACGACGACATTCAGGGAACCGCGGCCGTCGCCCTGGCGGGGCTCTACGGGGCTCTTCGTCTGACCGGGGGACGTTTGCAGGATCAAAGGATCCTTTTCATGGGGGCGGGCGAAGCCGGGCTGGGAGCGGGTGAATTGGTGGTCTCTGCCATGACGGCGGAGGGACTGGATCCCCAGGAGGCCCGAAGCCGCTGCTGGTTCATGGATTCCAAGGGTCTCATCGTGCAAGCTCGGGACGATCTGAACGAACACAAGCGCGTCTTCGCGCATCCGCACCCGTTCGTCGCCGACTTGGCCTCGGCGGTGGAAACGCTGCGGCCCACGGCCCTCATCGGTGTGTCGGGCGTGGCGGGGCTCTTCAACGAGGGCGTGTTGCGGACCATGGCACGGATCAATGATCGTCCCATCGTCTTCGCCCTGTCCAATCCCACCTCCAATGCCGAGTGCACGGCACGGGAAGCGTATGAGGCCACCGACGGGAGGGTGATTTTCGCCAGCGGCAGCCCCTTCGAGCCCTTCACCTATAAAGGGCGAACCGTCCGAACGGGGCAGGGAAACAACATCTACATCTTTCCGGGAGTGGGCCTGGGGGTGATTGCTTCCGGAGCGCGCCACGTGACGGATGAAATGTTCTTCGTGGCGGCAAAGTCTCTGGCCCAGATGGTACTCCCGGAAGACCTCCAGGAAGGCATGATCTTTCCCCGCCTGACACGGATCCGGGAGGTGTCTCTCAAGATCGCGCAGGCCGTGGCTTATGTGGCCTACCGCAGCGCTCTGGCCACCGTGGATCCGCCCGAAGACCTGGAGGCGTATATCCAGTCCCTGGCCTATGTGCCCGAGTATGAAAGCTACGTGTAGGCGCCCGGGCAGGGGGCGGTCCCGCCGCCCCCTGCGCGCCGCTTCCATCATCCGTTGCCGTTGGCGAAGAACCGGTTGAAGGCGTTCACATAGGCCCGTGCGCTGGCCTCGATCACGTCCGGGCTGGTACCGATTCCCGAATAGATGGCTCCTCGGATCTCCACGCGCACCATGGCCTCTCCCAGGGCGTCCTTCCCCGTGGTGACCGCCTTGAGGTCGTAGTCCCGGAGTTCGCCACTTTCTCCCACGATCCGCTCGATGCAGTTGAAGACGGCGTTCACCGGACCGTTGCCCGTGGCGGCGTCCGTGATCTTCTCGTCATCCTTGATGAGCGTCACCGAGGCCAGGGGCTGCATGGTGTTGCCGCTCATGGTTTGCAGGCTATCGAAGGTGTAGGTTTCGCTCACCTTGGTCAGTTCGATCTCCACGATGGTGGCCAGATCCTGGCTGGAGATCTCCTTTTTGCGGTCCGCCACATTGAGAAACCGCTTGTGGACTTTCTGGAACTGCTCGTCGGTGAGCTCATAACCCAGTTCCTCCAGGCGATGCCTCAGGGCGGCCCGGCCGGACCGGGCAGTGAGTACCAGGCTGTGGGCCTTGATGCCCACATCCTCGGGTCGAATGATTTCGTAGGTGGAGCGATCCTTCAGGATACCGTCCTGGTGAATGCCCGACGAATGGGCGAAGGCGTTGGAGCCCACGATCGCTTTGTTGGGTTGGACGGGGATGTTCATAAGCCGACTCACCATGCGGCTGGTGCGATAGATCTCTTTTGTGTTGAGGGTGGTGTGGGCGTCGAAGAAGGATTCGCGCGTTCGGATGGCCATGACGATCTCTTCGAGAGACGCGTTTCCGGCCCGTTCCCCCACGCCGTTGATGGTGCATTCCACCTGCTCCGCGCCGTTTCGAACCGCCGCCAGGCTGTTGGCCACCGCCAGGCCCAGGTCATTGTGGCAATGGACGCTCAAAATGACCTTGTCCAAGGCCGGAACCTTTTCCCGCAGGTTCCGTATCAGTTCGCCGTACTGTTCCGGAAGGGCGTATCCCACCGTGTCCGGCACGTTGATGACCGTGGCTCCCGCCTGGATGCATGCCTCGATCACACGGCACAGGTAGTCGAAATCACTTCGGGAAGCGTCCTCGGTGGAGTATTCCACGTCTTCACAATACTTCTTGGCGTATTTCACGGCCTCCACCGCCTGGTGCAGGGCGCTTTCCCGATCCCGGCGGAGCTTCTTCTGAAGATGGATGTCCGAGGATCCCAAAAAGACGTGGATTCGGGGCCTTTCCGCCTTCTTGACGGCCTCCCAGGCGATGTCGATGTCCTGCTGGACGGCTCGGGCAAGCCCGGCAATCACCGGCCCCTTCACCTGTTCGGCCACCGTCTGGACCGCCTTCAGGTCTTCAGGCGATGAGCACGGGAATCCGGCTTCGATCACATCGACTCCCAGTCGTGCCAACTGTTCCGCGATTTCCAGCTTCTGCCTCCGATTGAGCTTGGCGCCGGGCACCTGCTCGCCATCCCTCAAAGTGGTGTCGAAAATATGGATCTTTCGGCTCATGGTTGATTCCTTTCTCTGTGGTGTGTTCCAGTTCAGGCTTTCTTGCACGGGGGTGCTCAACGGACCGCCGGCATCACACAAATCCACTGGGCCATCCAGTCCCATGCCCATCACCTCCTTTCCGCGGGTCTTGGATTCTCCAAATAAAAAAAGGCCATGGGGTGGAACCCATGGCCTTCTCGTCCTATTTATGGAGCGCCGCTAGGTGGCGCGCACACGGAAGACGAAGGGTTCCCCCACCTGGGTCCCGAGGCTAAGCAACAGGAGCAATAGCAGGCTAAGCAGGATGTGGGACATCTTCGTCTTCCTTGGTCCTCTCACGTTTGGGCCGTGCAACCGACTCCGATCAGATGCTCAGTGCGATCCAAAAAGAGACGGCGATTTCCACGGAAAAGAGAAACACATAGAGCACGTACTTATGGAGGGGAAAATCCTCGATGATTCGATTCGCCTCTTCCATCACTCGGATTGCGTCCATGGAACCCTCCCGCGCCCTGAGGCAAAAGTCGCGTCCTTGTGCGTCTCCCATCGCCCCACTAATATAGGAGAGCCGAGGGGCAGATCAAGCAAAAAGTGGAGAGGCCATGGATCCGGGTGAAGTCGTCCTTGCAAAGATGCCCGAAAGCGCCCGGCGCATCGGTTCCTTGTTGACCCAGGCGGGCTACCGCTTTTGGGTCGTGGGGGGGGTGGTGCGTGATGTCCTCCTGGGGCGGGATCCAAAGGACTGGGACTTTTGCACCAACGCTCCCGTGGATGTTCTTACGGGGCTCTTGTCTTCCGCATTCCGGGTGATCCCCGTCGGGCTGCGCCACGGAACCGTGCAGGTGCTCACCCCCCATGGGGTGATGGAGGTGACCAGCTGGGAAAACAACGGATCTCGGGCCTTGATGGACGATCTCAGACGCCGCGATTTCACCGTGAACGCCATGGCGGTTTCCATCCCCGACGGCGATCTGGTGGATCCATTCGGTGGGCGCCGCGACCTGGAATGCCGGCGGCTTCGGGGCGTGGAGGACCCTTTGGCCCGCTTCCGGGAGGACCCCATCCGCGTGCTTCGCGCCAGCCGTTTCGTGGCCACGCTGGGCCTTCACGCCACCCCCAAGACACTGCAATGCCTTCGGCGGCAGGCGCCGTGGCTCCAACAGAGTGCCATGGAGCGCATTCGGGATGAGCTCTTCAAGCTGCTCGTGGGCCCCTGGGTGATGGACGGTCTGGAACTGGCCCGACGAACCGGCGTGCTGAAAGTGGTGATCCCGGAACTGCTGGAGGGCTACCGAAAGAGGCAAAACCATTACCATGCCCACCACATCTACCGGCATACGCTTCTTGCGGTGCACTACAGCCCCGCCCGTCTGCGGGTGCGCCTGGCGGCCCTGTTCCACGATATCGCCAAGCCCCGGGTGCGAAAAAAAGTCCAGGGGGTCTTTCGGTTTTTCGGCCATGAAAAGCAAAGCGCCGAAATGGCCGGCCAGATCCTGCAACGCTGGCTCGCTCCAAAGAAGTTGGCAGACGAAGTGTGCACCCTGGTGGCCAACCACATGGTGCACGATACGGACCGATGGAAGGACGGTGCCGTAAGACGCCTCGTCCACCGGGTGGGAAAGCCCCTGCTGGAAGACCTTCTGGACCTCCTTGAGGCGGACCGAAGGGCCCACGGGACGGACGACGCTGACACGGAGGCCGTGCAAAGGCTAAGGCAGCGCGTCCAGCGGATTCTGAACGAACGCCCCGTGCTGGACCTGTCCCGTTTGGCCATAAACGGACGGGATGTGATGGACACCTTGGGCATCGGGCCCGGACCGATGGTCGGTCGTCTACTGAAAGAAGCCCACCAACTGGTCTTGGAGGATCCGTCAAAGAACGATCGCAAGGCCCTGCTGGCGTGGATTCGGGAAAGGGGGGCGCTCTAAGCGTTGTGGAGACTGCATTCGATCTTGCCAAGGACTGTCGGCTCGGCATGGTCGCCTCTTGCATGGAACGAAAGGAATGCCATGAACGATTTTCCCGTTTTACCGTCCGTGAAAGCGGTGGTTGCAAACGCTCGTTGGGTGCGCCTTCGCCCCCAAGCTTTCCAGGCGGCGGTGATCCGCTGGGGCGGGCGCATTGAGAACGCGGGCGCCTGGGACGAGCCTTTCCACTATGGGGACGGAACGGAGGAGACCGCCCGTTGGATCTTTGTGCTGGATGTGTTGAATCACTGTTTCTGGCCGGACCCCGGGGAACCTGTGTGGGGGGTGGAGCTGGAGGGGACGTTCTATTCGGGATACGCGGGCCTGGCGGCGGCCCTCAAAAAGGCCTACCTGGCCGGGTTCCCCCTCACCAATGCCCGCTACTTGGCGTCCATGCCGGAGAAGGACCTGGAAGCGATCTTTTCCGGCGCCGGGTCCATCCCGCTCTTTGAAGAGCGGCTGCAAAACCTTCGGGAAGCGGGCCGCGTGCTCCTGGAACGGTGGGACGCCGATGCGGTGCGCCTTATCGAGGCGGCAAAAGGGTCTGCGTGCCGGCTGGCCGCCCTGTGCGCCCGGGAGTTTTTGAGCTTCAGGGACCAGGTGGAACTGGAGGGGCGGACCGTCTATTTTTGGAAGAGGGCCCAAATCTTTGCGGCCGATCTGGCGGTCGCTTTCCAGGGAAAAGGGTTGGGGGCCTTTCGGGATCTGGATCGCCTCACGGCCTTTGCCGATTACAAGCTGCCGCAGGTGCTGCGCGAACTGGGTATCTTGGAATACGCCCCACAACTGGCCGAAAAGGTGGAGCGCCAGGATCTCCTGGCGCCGGGGTCCCGGGAGGAAGTGGAGATACGCGCCCTGACCGTCTGGGCTGTGGAGCGACTGAAAGAAGCCTTCCGGGAGACGTCCCACCGGCGGGTGACCAGCTCCCAGGTGGACCACTGGCTCTGGTCCCTGGGCCAGATTCCAGCCTTTCGAAAACGTCCCTACCACCGCTGCCGGACCATTTATTACTAAGCCCAAGTTTGTCACTTCTTTGCGTAACGTATTGTTATCCTTAAAATGTGGTTTTTCATTCTTCACTACAAATTTTCAATCGATGCTCAAGACCCTTTTCAAGGGGATGCGGGGAAGTCCGAGGGCATTGTAAATTTCCACATGGATCGGCTCCGGCTTAGAAGTAGTTCGGATGTGGATCATTTGTCCCTCGTCGTTGACCATGGTGGTGGTCACCCGCGCCTGTCCGCTCAGCGGAGTTCGCAGGGTGGACCAGCACCGCGCGGATTTCCAAAACAACGGCCTTGTCAGACAACACCGGCTTGCGCCCGCTGCACTCCAAGCCTTCTGCTATCACCATAGTCGGCAGATAGCAGGTGAGCCGCTGTTCCCGCCTCGGTTCAATCCGTTCCACTCTGGCCGGATATGGAAGCTATTACTATCAGATGTGTATTACCCGCCGTAAACGGCGGTAGTGGGGACGGGGCCGGCGAAGTTGCCTGCGGGCGGCGGCAACGATGGCCCGGCGCCAGAAAGCCCTACGGGGTGCACGGCATTGGGTTCAGACCGCCAGGTAGCGCTGTTGAACTTCTTGATTTTCCAGCAACTCTTCGGCACTGCCCTGGAAAAACACTCGTCCCTTATCGATCACGTAGCCCCGGTCCGAAAGGGACAGGGCAAATCGGGCATTTTGCTCGGTCAACAGGATGGGCATCTCGCGCTTGAGGGCTCGAATGGTTTCGTCCAGGGATTCCACGATCACCGGGGCCAGGCCCTCGCAAGGTTCATCCAGCAGCAGCAGGTTCGGATTCCCGGCCAGGGCCCGGGCGATGGCCAGCATCTGCTGTTCGCCGCCGCTCAGATTGCCGCCCTTACGATGGCGCAGGCGGGCTAAGAGCGGGAAGGTGTCGAACAGGCGCTCCACCGTCCAGGGTTCCCGGCCTTCCCGGGGCAGCAAGGCGGCCACTTCCAGGTTTTCCTGCACACTCAGATCGGGAAAGATGCGTCGGTCTTCGGGCACGTAACCGATGCCGGAACGGACATTTTCGTAGACGGGGCGGCCGTCGATCCTTTTCCCACAGTAACGCACAGTGCCGCGGCGGGGCGGGTTGTAGCCGACGATGCTGCGCATGGTGGTGGTCTTGCCGGCGCCGTTGCGGCCCAGCAAGCAGACGATTTCCTCGGCTCCCACCACCAGGCTGACCCCCTGCAGGATATAACTTTCGCCGTAGTAGACATGGATATCGTTCACTTCAAGAATCAAGGGATCCTCCCAGATAGGCTTCCTTCACCTGCCGGTTGCCGCGGATTTCGTTTGGAGTGCCCTGCGCCAGGAGGGAGCCCTGGTGCAGTACGTAGAGGTAGGAGGCGACCGAAAACACCACGTTCATGTCGTGTTCGGTCAAAAAGAAAGTGGTGCCCGACTGTTGCGCCAGTTCCTGGATCAGGTGCACCATCCGCTCGGTTTCTTCCGGGTTCATGCCGGCGGTGGGCTCATCCAGCAGAACCAGTTTCGGGTTCCGGGCCAACACGATGGCGATTTCCACCAGCCGCTGATCCCCGTAGGCCAATTCATGAGCCCGCCGATGGGCTTCAGAAGCCAGCCCGACCCGTTCCAGGATTTCCTCGGCCTGACGCTTCAGGTCTCGTTCCCGGCTCATGGACTTCCAGAAGCGGAATCCCTTGTGGTGTTCCAACGCGAGCGGCACAAGCACGTTTTCCAGGACCGTGAGGTGGGGAAAGATGTTGGTGATTTGAAAGGAGCGAAGCAGCCCCAAGGCCACCCTGCGGTGGGCCGGCATTCTGGTGATGTCCAGGCCGTCGAAAAAGATGGATCCTTGGGTGGGTTGATAACGGCCCGAGACGAGGTTGTAGAAAGTGGTCTTGCCAGCCCCGTTGGGACCGATCAGCGCAGTCATGGTGCCGGCCTGAACGGCCAGCGAGATGTCGCGCATCACCACGAAATCGCCGAATTGGTGGCCCAGTCGGTTTATTTCCAGAATCGGTCGGGGGGTCATGATCGAGATTCTTTCCGGTCGCCAAGCCATTGCACGAGGGTGCCCACGATGCCCTGCGGGAAAAAGATCACCACCGGGATCAGGATCAGGCCTAGCACAATCATCCAGTTTTCGGTGAAGGCGGTGACCAGTTGTTCCAGGCAGAAGAAGATGGCGGCGCCCCAGGCCGGTCCGAAAAAGACGCCGGAACCTCCCAGGATGGTCATGAGCACAGGGCGGGCGGAGAAAGCCCAATGCATGAAATCCGGTGTGGCCATGCGGTTAAAGACGCAGAACAGCACTCCCGCCAGGCCAGCCAGGCCTCCTGCGATTACGAAAGCTGCCAGCCGTATCCGGCTCACGTCGGCGCCCACGAAGGCCAGCCGCTGCTTGTTTTCCCGGACTGCGGTGAGCATCAACCCGAACGGAGAGCGGACCACACGCCACAGGATGAACACTCCCGCCGCCGTCCAGAACAGGGTGAAATAGTAGACGTGGACCGGTGGAAACAGGCTCCATTCAATACCGGGCAACCGCACCGGCGGGACCGAACAAAGCGGCATGCCGTCGCTGCCGCCGGTGAGTTCCCGCCAGTTGTGGGCGATGGTGAAAAGCATCATGCCGAAGCCCAGGGTCAGCATGGCGAAGAAGATTTCGTCGCGGCGCACGCACAGGTAGCCGATTGCCAGGGCGAACAGGGCGGCAACCAAGACGCTGCAGAAAATGATCAGCCAGAGCGACGGAAACCCCGTTTGAATCAACAGCGCGGCGGTGTAGGCGCCGATTCCGAAAAACCCCGCCTGGCCGAACGACAGAAGACCGGAAAATCCAAACAATAGATTGAAGCTCATGGAGAACAGGCCCATGATAAAGATTTCGGTTACGATCATGGTCCAGTAGATGGGCAGAATGCACGGGCCCAGGAGCAGAAGTGCGAGCAGGACCAGGGTTGCGATAACGGAACCGGAAAAGCCTCTTGCGCTCATCTCACGCCTCCCGGCCGAACAAACCACGGGGTCGGAGCAACAGCACCACCGCCAAGAGAATATAAGGCAGAGCCATCTGGGCGCGGCCGGCGAACACGGTTCCGAACGATTCAATCAGCCCCAGGATCAAGGCTCCGACAAACGCGCCGGGAAAGCTCCCCAAGCCTCCAACCACCACCACGATGAAGCTTTCGATGATGACCCTCTCTCCCATGGACGGACCGACGCTTTGATGGGGCGCGGCCAGGGCCCCGCCCACGGCGGCCAGCCAGGTGCCCAAGCCGAACACCAGAGTAAACAGAAGCGGCACGCGGATGCCGACCCCTTCCGCCATGTCCCGGTCCATGGCCGCGGCTCGGATGATTTTGCCCCAGTGGGTGAACCGGAAAAAGGCCCACAGGCAGAGCCCGAGCAGAGGCCCGGCGGCCACCAGGAACAATCGGTAAACCGGGTAACTGTGGGTGAAGAAGGCAAAGGATCCGGCCAAAAGCGGCGGGGCTTCCACCACGTGGTAAGCCGGGCCCCAGATGATGCGGACGGCATCGTCCAGGACCAGCAGGAGAGCGAAGGTCAACAGCAACTGGTAGCTTACATCGCGCCCGTACACCCGGCGCAGCAGTCCCATTTCCAGCGCCATGCCAAGCAGCGCGATCAGCGCTGGCCCGACCAGCAGGCCCAGCCAGAAGGAATTGAACAGGTGCATGATTTGCATGCTGCCGTAGGCTCCCAGCATGAAGAAGGAGCCGTGGGCGAAATTGAGGACTCCCAGTACCCCGAACACGGTGGTGAGGCCCACGGCGATGAGAAACAGCAGCATGCCCCAACTGCAGCCGTTCAGCAGATTTACCGCAAAAGCTTCCATGGAATGGTTCCGTTCGAAGATATACCGGTTGATTGGAAAGGAATCAGGACCTTGGCGCAATTGAGGCCGTCTGGTTCACCGCACAACCACGGAGGACAGAGAAAAAATGCTGTTGACTTGTGCACCCAATCCCCGTTGCGCCGCGGTCGCGAGGCTGGTCACAGGCACCCCCCCGGGTGCCGGGCCAGGGGTCCGGTACCCCGTATCTTGCTGCGAGTAGGTGCGGATCCCGGAGCGGGAAGCGCCGGGATCCGCCGCTGCTCCTACCTTAGATTGCAGCCGGTGGTATCAGCGGGCGGGGTCACGTCCTGGGCCGGAAACACCTTGAACGGCTTGAGGATCCGAATCGGGTAGGCACTGTCGGCCGCGGTTCGTCCCCAGAAGGCGTCGGTCAGGGCCTGGTGGTCTTCCGGGCGCAGGGTGATGGTGCCCACCGGCAGGGTCACGGTGAGACCGGCTAGGGCGGCGGCGATGGCTTCCTTGTCGGTGCTTTTGGCCTTTTCGGCGGCGGCCTTGTAAGTCAATACCGCAGCGTAGGCGCCCTGGGCGTTATAGGATGGGAACTGACCGAAACGCTTCTGGTAGGCCTTCCGGAATGCCACGTTCTGGGGTGTATCGTTGCCCAGGAACCAGTACCGGGTGCCGACCCAGATTCCTTCGGGCATCTTGTCGCCCAACGCGTACAGCACTTCGGTGGCCGCCCCCAGGGTCATGAGGACCTGGGTACCGGATTGGAAAAAGCCCATGGCGTCGGCCTGGCGAACGAAATCGATCAGGTTGCCGCCCCACAAGGACACCAGGACGCCGTCCGGTTTGCTTTCCATCAGTTTGGTGATGTAGGCGCTGAAGTCGGTGGTTTTGATCGGGGCGAAGGCCACCTTGTCATCAGGCAGAAAGACGGCATCGGGTTTCTTTTCTTTCAGATACTTCTTGAAGTATTCCCAGGACTGGTGGCCGAAGGCGTAGTCGGGACCGATGGTCGACCAGGTCTGGGCTTGGCTCTCGGCAGCCAGAAGTGCTGCGGCCTTGATGTTCTGGTTGATGTTGACCGAGATGCGGAAGGTGTACTTGTTGCAAAGGCTGCCCGTCACATCCGGGGTGGCGGCATGGGTGATGATGAGAGGCGTCTTCATCTCCGGGATGGTCGGCACCACGGTTTTGGCCACGCCGCTGGAGTCGAGCCCGATCAGGACATCCACTCCGTTCTGATAAACCAGCTTCCGAATGGCGCGAACCGCCACATCCGCTTTGCCCGTGGAATCCTCAAAGTAGGCTTCCACCTGGCGGCCCAGGATGCCTCCCTGGGCATTGATTTCGTCGATCGCCAGTTGAGCGCCCTGCTTGGCAAACTGCCCGTAAGTGGAGAACGGGCCGGACATGATGTACACAAAGCCCATCTTGACGGGCTTTTCCGCCAGGGCGCTCACAGGCGCCGCCAGCAAACCGGCCAGCAAGAAGGCAACCAGGATCCAGGATAGGCGTGGTTTTCTCATCATGAACCTCCTCTAAATTGTGTAATGGTTCAATTGATGGATACAGGAATTCAGCAGGTCGCATGAGAGAGTGGAGACGGGATCTTTTGCGTTGGGTCCCGGGCGGTTTCTCGATCGTCCTCGCGACCGCATGCCATCCAGGCCATGCGTTCCGGCCGCCGAGACCATCTACCAGCAAAAACAGCTTCAACATACCGCCTCTTGCCCCATGGCTCAACCAATAAATTGATGTCGGTGGGACGGGACTTGTGGTCCCGAGTGCCCTTCTTCGTGTGCAAGCGGGTGCGGAAACGCGTGGAGCAGGAAGCCCGGCGGGGCCGTTCCAAGACGGTCCGGCTGGCCCAAGTGAACGTCTGCCGGAAGCGTTTTGTCAAGCAGATGGACCGGGTGGTCAAGGGATTCCAGGAGGACCACTGCTTCGGGCCGGTGGGTTTCCCAACCGAACGGTGGAAGATCATGGGCTGGCCGAGGAACTGGAAGCGCTGCTGGAAAAAAGAGATATCAGGGCTTTCTTGCACGATCGGGTCAAAGAGCCGCTGAGAATGCTCCAGGGATTCCGGATCGTGCCGGCGGATTGCCCCAATGCCTGTTCCCAGCCCCAGATCGTGGATCTGGTGATCAGCGGGGCACTGCGGCCCGGATTGCGGCCAGGAAGTATGCAGCGCCTGTGGAGCTTGTGTCGAGGGATGCAAAGAAGATGCAGTCTGCCTAGAGGACGGACTCGATCGCCCGCGCATCTTTGCCTGGAAGGAACCTTTTCTGGTGGTCGACCTGTGCCTGGATCATTTTCAGCGGCACAGCCGCAACGGTGAGCGGTTCGGTGAAATCCTGGACGAATTCGGGCTGCCCGAACATCCTTGTTGGGAGATGGCAAGAAAAAGAAAACCTCTTCATCTGGATCAAAGTCTTTGGTGACCTTATGGGATTGGTTGAGGTCCAAGGCAGAAGAGAGATATCCCTTAATCCGTGAAATTGCACCTATGCATAAGACTATCTTGTGGCGGATATCCCATTGAATTTACATCTCATTTATGCTATAGGACCTCCTGTCACATTTTCACCCGGCAGGTGCACTCATGAAGAAAATTGAGATCGAACAATCTTCGAAGGCCTTCTACAGCGGACACGCTGGCTTGGCCCTTGTGGGGAATCTGATCAACGGGTACACGAGCCTGTGCGAGCAGTTGGAAAAGCAAGTTCCAGGGCGACCAATGATCTCGCACGCAGATGTGGTCAAGACCTACTTGGGGCTTCTGTGCCTGGGTAAGAG
>NZ_FWXF01000014.1 GCF_900176285.1 Desulfacinum hydrothermale DSM 13146
TGAGTGGACAGGTGCGGGTGACCACCACCATGGTCAACGACGAGGGACAAATGATCCACATCCGAAATACTTCTGAGCCGGAGCCGATCCATGTGCAAATTTACAATGCCCTCGGACTTCCCCGGAGCCCCTTGAAAAGGGTCCTGAGCATTGATTGAAAATTTGTAGTGAAGAATGAAAAACCACATTCTAAGAATAACAACAACTTACGCAAACAAGTGACAAACTTGGGTTAGTGCCAGTGCGGTTCCTCCGAATAGCGCATGGTTTCCTCTCGCCTAAACGTGAGAGGAGCAGCCACGCGCAAGCGGAGGAAAACGACCGTGGATATCCGGGAACTGTTGCACCGAATTCAAAGGTGAACGGAAAGACGGTGGCCCCTTTACGGGCGACAATTGACAACAACCCTGCCTTCCCGGGGTTGTTGTGTATGTAGGCGATCACCGCATTCAGATGGTGCTGATCGCGAATGTATCGATCCCAATAGTCTCGCATCCAAAAACGCTTGCCAGGCACGCTGATCCCCAGCTCGGCGGCATGGGCCGGCGCCCACCGGCCGGTGTAGGATTTCCACGACTGCACAATCTTGGACAAGGGAGCCTGCTGTTCGATCAGCACATGCACCTGGTTGGGCATCACGCACCAGGCCAGCATCCAGCCAGGCTTCGATTCGCTGACGCCTCCACTTCTCTCGCTCGTTTTCGCCCTTGGTTGCCAGTTCTTGGCCCAACTGCCGCAATCTCTCCTGTGGCAATGAATCGGCCAGGCGAAAGGTGATGGATTGGAGCAAGGCCGGCGCATCCCAATGAAGCAGACAACCCCGGCTGTACCAGCCTTTGTAAGCGTGATTCTCTTTACCGGGCTGGAGCCCGGTGTTCCCAGGTTGCTGTTTCACGGTTTATGCTCCGGTTGATGAGAGCGCCTGGGAGACCCCAGCTATGGCTCGGCACCATCTTTTGGGCCGCGACTTGGAGGTCCCAGACTACCAGGATGTCTTTACCGGGCTGGAGCCCGGTGCTCCCAGCCCGGTGTTCCCAGGGGGCGGCGAACCAGGGCTCGACATCACTGGGAACGCCGAGCTCCGGCTCGGCAATACCTTCCGCGGCGAGCCGCAGGATCCCAGCCTACCAGGTTGGTGTTTCATGGCGCCACCTCCGGCTTCACCAGCCGCACCCGGCCGGTTGAGTAGTTGCTGCTGGGTTGCCCTTCCAATATACGTGGACACACGTAGGCTACGATCCAAAAACAAGGGAGGCATCCATCCATTCAGGGGCTCTACACGGGTGACCACCACCAAGATCAACGACAAGGGACAAAGGATCCACATCCGAAATACTTCTGATCCGGAGCCGATCCACGTGGAAATTTACAATGCCCTCGGACTTCCCCGCAGCCCCTTGAAAAGGGTCCTGAGCATCGCTTGAGAATTTGCAGTGAAGAATGAAAAACCACATTCTAAGAAGAACAAAACGTTACGCAAAACAGTGACAAACTTGGGGGAGGGCATCGGAACGCAGCACACATCGGCCAAGACGCATCCACCCACGCAGACAGGTGGCGCTCATCCCCTCCCGGTTGCCCACGTGGCCCCATGCGCCCTCATTCGCTTTCGGAATGATCCATGGGCCAGGTCCGATCCTCCGATTCTTCCACAAGATAACAGAACCGGTCCCATTCCACCTCTTTGTGGGTCACGGGACACCGCAGCCGCACCTTGCGTTCCGAAACCTCCACCACCTGCCAGTCCCCGTTTCGAGGCCCCCCCTCAATGGAGATCTTCTGGCCTGGCTTCAAGGGATAGGGACGAAATACAATGACGCCCGCCATGATCCAAACCTCCGCTGGGTATGGGGCGTTCCGCGCTTCCGGCTGGGAGCGTGTTCGAAAACGCCCAGGTTCCTCACTTCTTGTGTGGACGGAAGGTGGAGCCTACCAGGCGGGCCCGTGCCGCCGCCCTGGCGCTTGAGCAGCAGGGGCGGGTTCTGGTTCCGCCGCCACAAGGCTTTCTGAGAATTCAAAAAACACCACGGGACCGGTGGCATTTCAACAAGTTAGAAATCCGCCAAAAGGCTGAAAGGCCATTGTCGCACAGGGTCCTAGCCCTCAGCCCCTTGCTTTTGTGAGAGAATGTCTTTGATCGCCCCTTCGATCTTGCTCAAGGCTCCCAACCGTTCCTTGGCCTTTTCCAAATAGGGCAGCGCCTCCGGGTTCTTATGGCGTCCCAGGGCCTGGGCGGCCCAATTCACCACATAGGGGCTTTCATGTTCGGTGAGACGGGTCAGCAGATCGAAGCTCTCCTTCGTCTCCACGGCCCCCAGAACCATGATCAACCCCACCTTCAGTTCATCGAAGGCGGCGTTTTCCGAAAGGACTTGCGCAATCACCGAAACGGCCCTTTCGCCCATGGCTTCCAGGTGCTTGAGACACATCTGGGCAAAGTAGGGAAAGCGAAACATGGACAGTTCAGCCAGCAGGCGCGGCACCGCTTCATGGTCGTAGGAGGCCAGGAGATCCGGCACAAAAAGACTTGCCCACGAGAACGTGTAGCAGTGGGGCAGCAGGTAGGGGATCATGGCGGGCCCGGCCTCCCGGATTTGCCTCAACTGGAGTTCCATCGCCCGGCGTCGGACCTCCAGCCCTTCCGCATCCCGTTGGGGAAAACGCTTCACGTCGTTGGCCATCGTGAGTTTGGAGGCCAAGCGGGCCAGGTCGCCGTCGCCTGTTCGAGGGAATTCCTTTTCGTAGCTCCTGGCGCGTTGAGCGATCCAGAACTTCTCGAGCCAGGTGGCCGGGGAATAGAAGTGGACAAGCTCCTTGCGTTCCAATCCTTCGCGTTTGTGATAGCCGTTTTCCTGGAAGAAGTCCTTTTCCTCCACGGCCACCTGCCACCGGGTGCGCGCCCGGTAAAAGGCCGCGTCGTAGTCTCCGGCGGTCAGGCATGCGGTGACCACGATGTCGTGGAGGCGATCGTCTTCAGGGTAAGCTTCCAGCAGGCGTTCCGCATGGCGCCGGGCCTTTTCATGGGCTCCTTCCAGAAGGAGACTGAATCCCTTTTCCACGTCCTTTTGGAGTTTCTCCCGGCGCTTGGCCCGTTCTTCCATCTGCTGGAGTTCGTCCTTGGGCAGAGCTTTTCGAGCCTCTTCATGGTGGGGAAGACAGCACTTCTTATACTTCTTTCCGGACCCACACGGACACGGCTCGTTTCTTCCCACGCGTTTCACAATCAGATGGTCGGCCAGGGCCATCTGGCGCCGCGATGATTTGTAGTCTTCAATGAGCTTGTCCAGATCCTGATCGCGAAGGCCATAGCGGGAAAGAACCGCCTCGCGGCTCACGCCCTGCATGATATCGTAAACGGGTTGCCACGGGTTGGTGCTCACCGAAGAGCCGGGGGAGGTCTGCGAACCGGTCATGTGACGTCCTTTCTCTGTCGCTGGCAATAGTTGCCTAGGAATCCTATCTCAAAGCATCGGATCTCTACCACCTTTGAACCATGGTGTCAAAAGTCCACTGGCCCCGAAGGGTTGCGCAGGCGGGCCACAATGGCTTCCGCCATGTGTTCGGGCTCGAACCGGGAGCTGTCCAGTGTGAGGTGGGCCGTGTGGCGGTACAAAGGGCGCCGCCGTTCCAGGATGCGGGCGGTTTCTTCCACCACATCCAGTCCGCTGAGGGACGGGCGCTGAGCGGCGGTCTTGGAATCCAGGCGCAGGCGGTTCAGGATCACGGACAGTTGGCAATCGAGCCAGACTACGAGCCAGGAGGCGGAAAGGACCCTGCAGTTGGTTTCCCTTTCCACCACTCCGCCGCCCGTGGCCACCACCAAATGGGCGCTCTCGCTCAGTTCCCGCAAGAGATCCGATTCCGCGTCTCGAAACGCCTCCCAGCCATGGAGGGCCACATATCCCGAGATGGAGTCACCGAAGCGCTCCATCAGCACCTGGTCCATGTCCACGAAGCGCCAGCCCAGGCGGCGAGCCACCAGCGGCCCCACGGTGCTTTTGCCTGTGACGCGGTATCCGATGAGAGCGATTCTTTGGATTGCACTTCCTTCCAACACGAAAGCCTCCGAAACACAAAATCCGCGGACCGCAACGCCTCATGGGTGACGAGCACCCAACCCGCACGTCTGAGGCAGCCGGCGATCCATTGCTCATAAAGGCTTGGTCCTTTGAAAGGATGCAGGTTAAAAGGAAATCCTTTCGGGGGCAAGATGAGCCTTGGAACTTTGGCGCGGATGGGCCCACGGGCCGCCCGCTTTCCGGCCCGTGACCGCTTCCTGCATGGGTCAAAGACCACCAACTGCTTTCCTGGGAGGACGACAGGATGAAAAGGATTCTTGTACTGCATGGGATCAACCTGAACATGTTCGGAAAGAGAGACAGATCCCAGTACGGCACCATGACCTTGGAGGCCATCAATGAACGCATCGCTGCACTGGCCCAGGAACTGGGTGTGCACGTGGAATGCGTTCAGACCAATCACGAAGGGGAAATGGTCGAACGCATCCATCGCGCCCACGACGACGGTACAGACGCCGTGATCATCAACGCCGGTGCCTGGACCCACTACAACTATGCCATTCGGGATGCGCTGGAGATTTTGCAGATCCCCGTCATCGAAGTGCACATGTCCCACATCCAGTCTCGGGAACCCTTCCGGCACACGTCGGTGCTGGCCCCCGTGGTGACAGGACAGATCTCAGGGTTCGGCGTGGTCAGTTACCTGCTTGGACTCCGCGCCGCGCTGGAATGCCTGAACGCCCGTTGAATCTCCGCCCGCCGCCCTGTGTGATAAGCCCACTGGGCGCTTTCGATGGCCTTGGGCGATTGCCGTCGACACACCCCACAGCCCGCTTGTGACACCCCACTTCCCGCCGTGTCACCGGAGCGACTTTGGCATCGGAGAGGAACCGTCAACCCAGGTGGTACCCTTGCGGCGTTGCAGGCTTGAACGTAAAAGCCTCCCCGAAGAGCGGCCGGGTCAGGCTTGACCGCCTTAGGCAGATCCGGTAGGAGAATGCGGTCACGGCAGAAACTTCGGAAAGACACGACCCACGATGAAACGCATGTTTAGTCCCGATCGTCCTTGGATGCAGCCGGCAGCACCTTTGGCAGCGGGGTTGTTGCAACTCCTCCACGGTTCGTGTTCTTTTTCAGCCCTTGGGCTGGAACATCTCCACCAGGCCCTGGCCGGGCCCCATTCCTGTCTTTTCACCACATGGCATGCCATGTTTCCCGCTGTGGTTCACTTTTTCCGCCGTTTGGACGGGGTGCTCATGGTCAGCCGCTCCCAAGACGGCGAGTGGGCGTCTCGGATCGTTCACCGCCTGGGATACCGAACCGTACGGGGATCCAGTCACCGTGGAGGTTCCCAAGCCCTTCGAGCCATGCTTCGGCTGGCCCGGCGAGGACACCATGCCGGTCTCATTGCCGATGGGTCCAAGGGGCCGGCACGGGTGGCCCAACCGGGCATCGTCTGGCTGGCCCGCGCCACGCAACGGCCCCTGTTTCCAGTAGCCATGGCCGCACACCCATGCTGGCGTCTTTCCAGCTGGGACCGAACCATCATCGCCCGTCCCTTTTCCAAAGTCGTCATGGCCTTTGGAGAGCCCCTTTACGTTCCGCGCTCCGCCTCCCACGAGTCCTTGGAACTCTACCGGATTCAACTGGAGGACACCCTGAACTCCCTGGCGGAACAGGCGGATGTTGCCGCCCGGCGGGCCGGCGGTGTGCCCGTCTGCTCCCACGCCATACAGGCGGCTTGGCAGGTTCAGCCCCGACCCATGGACAAGAAATAAGAAAGGAGATGCATTCCGAGCCGGATTCTACCAGCGCATCCTGGTGGTCGGCGCCGAAGTGCATTCCAGCGCCCTGGATTTTTCCGACGCCGGTCGTGACGTGGCGGTTCTTTTCGCCGACGGGGCCGGAACCGTGGCCCTTTCGGCAAGTGAGGAACCCGACCGCGGTGTGCTCTATACCGAGCTCCACGCCGACGGTCGCTTTACCAAGGCGCTCCACTTGGATATCTGGGACATCTCCCAAAAGCCGTATATCACCCCGAACACCGTGACCACCCGGGCCATCTGGCCGCAAATGGACGGGAAGACGGTCTTCAAGCACGCCGTGACCCACCTGTACCGGTCCATCGTTCACACACTGGAGGCCAACAGCCTCCATCCGGAGGACATTAAATACGTGATTCCTCACCAGGCGAACATGCGCATCAACCAATTGGTGGCACAGAAATATGGATTTGCGGCGGAAAAGTCCCTCCAAAACATGCAGCGCCACGGCAATACCACGGCCGCCAGCATTCCGCTGCTCCTGGATGAGACCTACCGCCAGGGGCTTCTGGAAAAGGGGGATTTGCTGCTGATCTGCGCCTTCGGATCGGGCTTCACGTGGGGCACCGCCCTGCTCAGGTGGTGAACCGGAAAGGCTGGCCCCTCAGGGTGTTTTCCATTCCCTTTCCCGTTGCGGGGATCCGGCCCCAATGCGTTCATCTCCTGTCTTTTCGGGCAGGTGCCCAGGGGGGCGGACAGCTATCCGAGGCCGGCCCGCTCCCCGCGCCCAGGCCCAGGTAGTCTTTGAGACACGAGAGAAGCTCCGCCAGCCGCGCTCCGTCCACCTGGACTCCCACGGCGGCGATGACCGAATGACGCCGGTAGGGATCCACTTCGAACTGCCAGGGCCGCAGCGCCCCGTCCAGGCCCCGGGACACCGCAAAGGCTTCCAAGTCCTTGACCCGGTCCATGAGCGCTTCGTAGTCGTCCCGGCCGTAGACCACCCCATCGAATTCCCCGTAGGAACACCGTCCCAAGGCGATCACATACTTTTCCGAACGGTCCGCAGGATCGCCCTCTTGGCCCCTTGCAACCTTCATGATGCGCATCTCCGGAAAGGGCGCGAAGGCGGGATCCAGGTGGTAGAGGTCCACAAAGTCCCCTTCCGGGATCGCACTTTGAAGGTTCAGAGGACATCCATGTTTGCTCTGATCCAGAAAGGTGCGCAGATACCGGCACACCAATTGAAATTCCTCTTCCGGAATGGCCAAACCGATGCTCACGATCCGCGCATGCCCGCGGCCCAGTGGAGGTTCACCCTGGACGATGCGGACTCGGTCCCGCACCCGGAGATTCACCTGCTCCAGGTAGCTGAGAAAGTTTCGGGCCAGGACCTCCTTTTCCGAGTACTGGAGGAAACCCGGACCGATTTCGATCCTGTCCAGATCCTGATCGTATTCGAAATTGCTGGCAAAGATGAGATAGTAGTAGTGCGGAACGCGCATCAAATGGAAACCTTCGGCCTCGAAGTCTTTGAGCACGCTCATGGTTCGGTTCTTGATAAAGATATCGCGGATCACATCGTTCTCACTCTCACCCCGCTCCCGCGCCTTCTCCACCATGATTTCGTGAATCCAGTGGGTGCGCCAGGTGGTGCACAGCATGAGGGCCCGAAGGATCTTGAGCACTTCCCGCCCCAGTTGGGACCCGTGGTAGACCAGGGGAGGTCCCAGATCGAACTCATCCAGCGCCACATCCTTCAGCGCCAGGGTCCTCGCCCGATCCCTTTCGGGGATGTACAGCAGATAGGTGCCGAAGGCGTGCATCAGTTCCTTTTCTGATACGCTTTTGTCCCCCGCCTTCAGCCGCGACTCCAGCCGCTGGTAGTGGGCCAGCTCCAGTTCCATCTGATAGTGGATATCCAAAAGCGTCTCATAGTCCAATTCGCCATAGCCCGCCCGTTGGAACTGGTCCCTGAGATATTCCCAATCCACGTAGAGTTTTTTGCGCGCCTTGCGATCCTCCAGGAAATCCTCCGCCTCGCTGATCCCCACAATCCCACGATCTCCGTCCACGAAGACCCGCCGCCCCATGTACGGCGCCAGGGAGCATTCGGGGTTCAGCTGGATTTGATCTTCGTCGATGAACACCAGGGGCCGGCCCTCCACATCCACCACATTGATGAGGTAGGGCTTGCTATAGGCGACGGCTGAGACGGCCTCGTGGCCCGTCACGTTCCCGTCGCAGCGGATGATACCTCGCACATTGGGATGATTGACCGCCAGATCCGTCTCACCGTAGGGGCGCTTGCGCAACATGATCACCGGCTCTCCCCGGCGCGCCCACTCCAGCGCCTCCTCCGTTCCAAACACCAGGCGTCCCCAATCGGCCGTGTCGGTGATGGGCTCGCCCGCGGCCAGCACCTGGTAGTCCGTGAATCCCTCTTTCAGTGCCTTTTCCGGCTGCTCCAGGGCATTGTTGATGATGAGCGAAGCCAGCTGAATGTTGGTCTTGCCCTCGTCCACCAGGTCCCACATGGCCCGGGCCGTGGCGGCGAAGGTCATGCGCAACGGACGCCGCTGCAGGACATAGAGCTTTCGAGCCTCCACGGTAAATTCGATGTCCAAGGGTCGCTTGGCGCGCGTCTCAAACCGGTCGCGCACCGTGAGCAGCAGATCGTAGATATCGGGAAATCGCTGCTGAAGGTCGCTGGAGCGCAAAAGCTGCTTTCGGAGCTTGCCCGAGACGATCTTGTCGCATTGCACCTTGGGAGCCCATTCGATCACGGGATGAGGGGATCCCGTGCGCGGGTTCCGGGTAAAGAGCACGCCGCCCAGGCAGTTCTTGGAATCCCGGTTGCCAAAGACCATGGCTTGCACAATGACGGCGGTTCCCATGTGGTCGGAAACCTTGGGCTGGCGGCTGACACGGGCTTCCACGGCGGTCTCGCCCATCCAAGAATCGAAAACGCTCTCGATGGCAAGACGAAGCTGTCGCATGGGATCCGATTCGTAGCCGGTACCACGTCGGGGATGCTCCACCTGAAGAAGCACTTTCTTGTAGGCATCGATCAGTGCCAACAGCTCATGGGCGGGAACGGAGCCTTCGTCTCCCACGTGGAAACGTTGGAGGATCTGAAAGAAATGGGCATAGGGAATATTCAAGACCACTTCCCCGTACATGCGGATCGCTTCCAGGTAGGTGCTGAGCAGAAAGGCCTCGTCTTCCCCGGCCTCCACCAAAGACGTGATGGTTTCGTCATTGAGGCCCACGTTCAGGATGGTGCTGATGGCTCCCGGAAGGGAGACGGGAGCGCCGCCACGGACCGCCACGATCAGCGGCATGGACCCGCTCACATCCCCAAACCGGCGACCCACGCGCCCTTCCAGTTCCGAAAGCTCCATGGTGACTTGCGCCCATAGATCCTGCGGAAGGCGATCTCCGTTTTGTCTATAAAGCCTCCAGGCGTCGGTGGTGAGCAGGAAGCCGTCCGGAACGGATATGAGATGGTGCTTACCGGGAAAATCGGAGCGCAGGTTCTGGAAGTCTTCCACCAGCTTGGCCCCCTTTGCCCCCAGTTTGTCCACCTGGGCCGGGTCGGCCTTTTCGAAGGCCACGGTCAAAAGCTTCTGGGACATTGCCGTCTCCCAAACCATCCCTTGGCCGGGCTTTGCGCGAGACCCCTCGGCCATTCTTTGGTCTTCGACTCCCGGGACCTTTTCCCGTGATCGTTTGAGCATAACCCCTTTCCGAGCCCCTTCCAAACCCATTGGATCTTCGGCCGATGCCCAAAGCCAAGCTTCGGTTGGCAGCTGAAGCCGCCACGAAAGAGCCAAACCGGCTGTTTTCCCAGGGGCTCCCCGGCGGTTGCCTCTCGGCCGTGGGAATGCTACATGATACCTTTTGGGCGAGATCGTCACAGGATGCACAGACCGTTTTCTCTGTGGCGGGCGTTTCTTGCTCATATTCGGCCCGACCAATGGATTCATGCTGTTCATGGCGAACGCCACCTGCTTTTCATACTGAGGGAGGAACATGATGCATTCGCAGGCACCCGACAGGAACCTGGGGCTCGATTTGGTGCGGGTCACCGAGGCCGCTGCGCTGGCCTCGGCCCGGTGGCTCGGCCGCGGCGACCGCAATGCGGGAGACAAGGCCGCCGTGGATGCCATGCGCCTGAGCTTTACCACCGTGGACATCGACGGTGTTGTGGTGATTGGAGAAGGGGAAAAGGACAAGGCCCCCATGCTCTACAATGGAGAGGTCATCGGCACAGGCCGGGGGCCCAGCATGGATGTGGCAGTGGATCCAGTGGAAGGCACGCGGCTGCTGGCCTACGGAAGACCCAACGCCATCTCCGTGGTGGCCATGGCGCCCCGAGGCGCCATGTACAACCCCGGACCGGCCTTTTACATGAAAAAATTGGCGGTTTCCAAAGAGGCCACAAACGCCGTGGACCTGGACGCCCCCACCGGCGACAACCTGGAAAAGATCGCCCGCGCTCTGGGTAAGGACGTGGATGACCTGGTGGTTTTCGTCCTGGACAAGCCCCGCCATCAAGGGCTCATCCGAGAAATCCGCGAAGTCGGAGCCCGAATCCAGCTGCACACCGACGGCGACGTGGCCGGAGCCCTCATGGCCGTGCTGCCCGACACCAGTGTGGATGTCATGATGGGAACCGGTGGCACGCCCGAGGGAGTGCTGGCCGCGGCGGCCATCAAGGTGGTGGGGGGAGAAATGCTGGGACGGCTGGACCCCCAGTCCTCTGATGAACGCAACGCGCTTCGGGCCGCAGGCTACGATCTACGGCGCGTGCTCACAGTGGACGACCTGGTGGCCGGCGATGATGTCTTCTTTGTGGCCACCGGGATCAGCGGCGGCGACTTCCTGGCGGGCGTTCACTTCACGGGCACCGGAGCCGTCACCCATTCGCTGGTCATGCGCGGAAAGACGGGGACCGTTCGAAAGGTCGAAGCACACCATTCCTTCGATCGCCTCATGCAGATCAGCGCCATCGACTACGACTGAAAAAATGCGGAAAGCGAAATCATCATCCCCGGCTTTGGTAGCGCCGTGCCATTGCCAATGCGGTTGAATGTTGTATCATGGCCACCATGGCTTCCTTGAAAGGAGGGAAACCGGGCATCCGAACCTTGGTCTTTGCAGATCAAGTCGTTGCACGAGATCCGTTTCCTTCCTTGGTACGGCACGGCCTCGAGACCGCTTCAGCCATCAGCGAGGAGGTGGGGCGTAGGTCGTCACAGCATCCTCACCCCCCTCCCCATTTTCTGCGCGGGCCTTGGGCAAGGAGATGGTAAACGCCACGTGGCGATCTTCCCGCTCGAAGCTCAGCAGCCCCCCCATGGTGCGGATCAGCCGGTAGCACAACGGCAGCCCGATACTCCGGCCCCCTTCGTCGAAGGGGAGAAAGAGAGCGTCCTGATCGTCGGGAAGGGCGTATTTGCAAGGATTGCGGAAGCGAACCAGCAGGTGTTGATCGCTCTCATAGGCCTTGACCTGAAGCTCGTCGCCCTTGTTCATGGCCTGGAGTGCGTTTCGAACCAGGTTGATGAAGACCTGCATGAGCAGGTCCGGATCCACGCAGAGTCGCGGAAGGTTGGGCTCCACGATCAAGGTGCAGCACATCCCTCTGCGTTCGAACTCCAACGACAGCAATTCCTTGCAGCGGTTCAGAATCTCCTCCAGGCTGTGTTCCCCCAGGGAGACTTCCACCGGAGATAGGTAATTGCGCACCCGGTCCAGGATCTTTTCCAGACGGCGGCATTCGTCCAAAATGATTCGGGCCTCTTCGGAATCGGGGTGGTTTTTTCTCAGCCGGCGTGCAAAACCTCCCAAGGCCACCAGGGGATTGCGGATTTCGTGGGCGACTTCGGCGGCCACGGCCCCCAGGGTCTTCAACTTTTCCTTTTGGACCAAGGCCTTTTCCAAAAGCACACGATCCGTGATGTCCACCGCAATGCCTTCCAGGTGCGGCACGCCTTGGCGCGGGCCGGGATGCCATGAAGAAGGAAAAGATTTGATCAGGCAATGGATCAGGTGTCCCTCTCGGTGGATGAGGCGGGATTCCACGAAGGCCGCGGCCGGCTGGCCGGCGAAGCCGAGCTGGAAGTGGGCATTCAGTCGCTCCCGATCGTCTTCGTGGATCCTTTCCAGAAACCATCCCGGGCGTCCGCAGACTTCTTTGGGGGCGTAGCCCAGCATGGTTCTGCAGGCCTCGTTGACGAAGTCGAGGCCCAAGTCCTTTCTGAGCGTGAAGATCATCAGCGGAATGTTTTGAACCAGATCGTAGTAGCGCTGCTCCGCCCGGCGGATCCGCTCGCGAAACGCCCGCCTTTCCTGGTGTCGATTGATGCAGATGAGCACGTCTTCCAGGCTGAACGGCTTGCGGATGAAATCCGCCACGCCCACCTTGATGGCTTGTACGGCGTTTTCCACCGTGCCGTATCCGGTCATGATCACCACGTCCCGGCGGGGTTCATGCTCCTTGAGGACCTGGGCCAGCTCCAGCCCGCTCATCTCCGGCAGTCCGATATCCACAAAAGCCAGCAGAAAGTCCTCCCGAACGGATAACTCCACCGCCTCGCGGGGAGTCTCGGCTGTCAGCGGCTCCATGCCCTCGGACACCAAGATCTCACGAAATAGATCCAGCACAAAGGGATCGTCGTCCACTACCAGGACTTTTGGGGCTCGAGATGGCAGCGTTTTCGACACCGTTGGCCTCCCTTCTTGGCATCTTTTCTTTTTTTGTCGCATTGAACACCAAAAGAAAAGAGGCCGAAGCGATTTTTGCCCGCCGCTTGTAAGAAAAACTGGGCCTGGGAGCCTGTCCCACAATGGCCTTTCAGGCTTTTCGGGAGATTTCTAACGGGTTGCCATTCCACTGTGCCCTGTGGGTCTTTTGGAACCTTGTCGGGGCGGGTTGGGACCCCCTACGAGGCTGAAACACCAGGCCGGCACCACGGAGACGCCTGGCAGTCCCAACCATCCGTCCGCACCAGACGGGAGGAGCCTGGGAAGTCTTGGGCAAGTTTCTAGGGCGATTGGCGCCGGTTGGTCAGGTAGACTCCGGTGAGAACCAGGATCGCTCCGGCAAGTAATGAGGGCGAAAGTGTCTCGTGCAAGAAGATGAAAGAAAGGCTCACGGCACTCACGGGCACCAGATTGATGAACACCCCGGCACGTGACGGGCCGAGGGCTCGTATTCCCTCATAGTACCACTGAAACCCCAGCGCGGTGCCGAAAAAGCCCAGGTAAAAGAGACAGGCCCAGGCCCCCCACGAATAGTTGGAAAGATCCTTCCAGACGTTTTCAAGGTGGGCGGGGATGCTCAGAAAAAGAGTACCCAAAAGACACGAATAGGTGACGGCACACAGGGGATCCAGTCGGGCCATGGCTCGCTTGCCGGCGATGGAATAGGTCACCCAACTGGCCACGCATCCAAAGATGAGCAGGTCTCCCCTGCTCACGCCTCCTTGAGCGAGCGCTTTCCAATCACCCCGACTGATGATGACGAATGCCCCGAGCACCGAGATGGCAACGCCCAAGAGCCGGAAAGCCCCGAGCCTTTCCTTGAGCAGGAGGGCGGAAAAGAGCGCGATCATGGCCGGATTGCAGGCGATGATGAGGGAGGCGCGGCCTGCAGGTACCCATTTCAGTCCCGAAAAGAAAAAGGCGTTGTAGGCAAAAACCCCGGAAAAGCCCAGGAGCGCCAGCACGGGCCAGTCGCCGGTAGCAGGTCGCGGCAGGCGGCCCGCCGAACGCTTCAGAAAGAGAGTAAGAAAAAGGGTGGCGCAGACGAAGCGCAGGAACGCCGCGGTGAAGGGGGGCACCTCCTGGGCGGCCAGGCGTCCGGCCACGAAGGTTCCGCCCCAAAAGAGAGCCGTGAGGGCGAGTTTGGCGTAAATCAGCATGCGCGTTCGGACCGTTCTTCCAGGAGAGCCTTCAGACCCTCTTCCGCTTCCGAGCCGTCCCCATCGAATCGAACCCCCACCAGGTGGGACGGACCGTCCCCGTTGCCCTCGGAGATGCGGGCCCAGACCACCCGCCCATTGATGGAAACGGACCGGTCTTCAGCTCCTTGAAGGGTCACACGCACCGGCTGTTCCGGTTCCAGGGGTTCGCGAACCTGCACGAGCACTCCGGCCATGCTGAGATTTTTGGTCTTTCCTTGAATGCGGCGGTCACCGGCCTCCACGGTCGCCGTAAGCCTTGTCGCCGTTCGCTCCGACCAACGCCTTTCCCCCACCTCCAAGACCCGCTGCAACGTCTCTCCAAGCTTGGTCAAGGTGTAGGGTTTGGGGACCACACCGAGAAAACCGAAATCCGCATATCGGTCCATGATGTTGTTTTGCACGTATCCGCTGGAGACGATGGCCCGCACCTGTGGATCGATGGCGCGGATTTGTTCCAGTGTTTCCTTGGCCCCCTGACCGCCGCGCACCGTCAGATCCAGGATCACGGCGCGAAAGGCCCGACCCTCTTGCAAGGCCTCTTGGTACAGTTGGACCGCTTCCGCCCCGTCCCGAGCCATGCTCGGCTCATAGCCCAGGTGGTGGAGCATTTCCTGGACGATCTGAAGAACCGACTCGTCGTCGTCCATTACCAGGATACGTCCCTTTCCCTTCTGGAGAGGCCTTTGACTTTCCCGGACCTGAGAGAGGCGCTTGTGGCTCGCCGGCAGATACAAGTCGAAGACCGTTCCTTTTCCCTCTTCCGATTCCACGGTGACGTGGCCGCCGTGACGACGCATGATGGAATAGACCATGGCCAGGCCCAGGCCCGTTCCTTTTTCCGTGCCGCGATCTTTGGTGGTGAAATAGGGATCGAAGATGCGATCCAGATATTCGGCCTTGATCCCCACACCTTGGTCCTGCACCCGGATGAGCACGTAGCGGCCTTCCGGCACCGCCACCTGGTCCTCGGAACCGACCACCACGTTGCGCGCCTCGACCCGCACGGTGCCGCCGCCGGGCATGGCCTGGCGGGCGTTGAGCAACAGATTGCTCAAGACCTGGTTCATCTGGCCCACGTCCACATCCACGGGCCAGAGATCCTCGGCGATCTCCAGATCCAGTCTCACCTTGGACCCGGACAGAACGAAATCTCCGCTTTCCTTGATGATCTCCGCCATGGACGCGGTTCTCTTGTCCAGCCGCCCGCCTTTGGCGACGGCCAAGAGCTGTTCCGTGAGATCCTTGGCGCGGTGCACGGCCTTTTCCGCCTCGCTGATCCGGTGCTCCACCTTCTCCGGCTGGCCAACGAGCATCTTGGCCAGATTCAAGTTACCCAGGATGCCCATCATGATGTTGTTGAAATCATGGGCGATGCCGCCAGCCAGGATGCGCACCGAGTCCAGCTTCCTGGCTCGCATGACCTCTGCTTCCATCTTCTTCTGGTAGGTCAGGTCCCGGACGGCGAAGATCGCCCCTTTGATCTGGCCGTCCTGGCCACGGATGGGTGATCCGACCACCCCCACGGGTTTTCTTGTCCCCTCCCGCGTTCTTAGCTCCAGCCCATCGGAGATCTCCCAGGGGCGCCCTGTGGTCATGACCTGCTCCAAGGGATCCTCCACCGGCTCTTGGGCCTGCGTCAAAAAGAGCCGCACGTGGGCGCCAAAGTCTCCACCCAGGGCCTCCTTTTCCTCCCAACCCGTCAGTCGGACCGCCGCCTGATTGAAAAGGGTGATCTTGCCCGCCCGATCGGTGGCAATGACCGCATCGCCGATGCTTTCCAGCGTGGTCGCCAGTCGGTCCTTCTCGTCCTGGTACCTTTTCCGGGCGACTCGCAGATTCTGCATGGCCCAGCCCGCCTCAGCGAGGGCGCGCGTCAGCCGATCCTCCGTCTCCCGGGCATGCTCCGCCAATCGCGCCCGGCTCACCGCCGAGGCCAGCAGGGTGCCCAGCCGTTTATAGACTTGCAGTTCACGGGCAGGTTCCGGGTTGTCGTGGAGCAACGCCTCTTCCAAGACCACCACTTCACCGGCCACCACCCCGTCCACCAGGATGGGAACCGCCACGTAAGGATTGTGAAACTGGATGAGGCGGTCCAGCGATGCGCCGTTGACCCCGAAGGAATATCGCCTGGAAAACGAGGCCAGCAGACGGCGCAGCCCTTCAGGGAGTTGTCTCACCCAGTGCTTGCTTTCCCCATTGTCGGCACTCAAGGTGAAAAGTTCCTGGGCGCCTTGATCGTTCCACCACACCCCTTGCAACTCCCTACTTTCCTGGCGCATGACCAGCAAGAGCCCCTGGGGTGATATCAACACCTGTGGAAGCCGGCGGGCCGACTCCATCAGTACCGATCCCACGTCGCCTTGGTCCTCCAAGGACAGGCGCAGTTCTTCCAGGGCTTCCTTTTCCCTTTCAGCATGGCTGGGAGTGGGACTTGCCAGATGGGTGGACGCCATGTTGGCCAGATGCTGGTTCGCTCGCTGAAGGGCACTGAAATAAAAGGAAAGCTCGTCCTGTTGGAGATCGAGCAGGCTGGTCCGGGCCGCGTAGCGCTTGCCCACCTCCGCTTTGGCCCCTTCGTAGTCTCCGCTGTCCAGGCCCAGGTCCTTCAGAAGATCGGGATCGGGCGGGCCCATCTGCTCCAGACAGGTTCCATCGGCCATGAGGTCATGGGCCAGATGGTCGGCCAGGTTCACCAAGAGACTGAGGGAGGGAACGGCGGGGTCGGAAACATCCATCAGGCGCACCACGTCGGCACTGTGATGGTGCCACCAAATGGGGTAGAGCAGGATATCGGGCAGCTCCCACTTTTCCGCCAGCCATTTGCCCGCCGTGGCATGATCCACGCCCAGCTCCTGGGGCTCCAAGCGTACGGGAGCCACATTCCGCTCTTGGCTCAGCCCTTCCACCTGCTCATATCGGCCGGCATCCCATTCCATCAGGACCAGTTTGCCCACATCATGGAGCAGTCCCACCACGAACGCCTCGCTCACCCGTTCCAATCCGGCCTTTTCGGCCAAGATTTCGCAGCAGACGGCGCACGCCAGGGAATGTTCCCAGAGCCGTTGCTGGTCTTTGCGGGCCCGACGGCGAAGTTCCTTGATGAGGGATTCGGAGACGGTCACGCTCAAAAGCGCGCATTTGAGCTGCTCCACGCCCAACATGGTCACGGCCCGTTTGATGTCGGCCACCTTGCGACGCAGTCCATAGAAGCTGCTGTTCACGATCCGAAGCACCTTCATGGCCAGCGCCTGGTCGCTTTCCAAAAGGGCGATCACCCGTCCCATATCCGGTCGGGACCGGGTGAGGGCATTGAGAATGTTGCTTGCCACGGCCGGTATGGAGGGCAGGGTTTCCAACGTCCGCATCACCTGCTTGAAGTCGTCCGCGCGCATCCTTTCGCCGTTTCCCTTCGAACCGGGTTCTCTTTCCATGGCAAAGGCTATCCTTGTGGTGTGAGTCCTTCAGGGGTCCCCAAGGGACCACGAACGATAACGTGTCCTTGCCTCTTCCTTAAGACGAATGCCCTACCAAATTCAACAACTTATTTGTTGGTCCCGGAAAGACTCCTCTTGCAGGATCCTTCTCATCTCCTTTTTCGGCCGTTTGGGCCCTTTTCTTAACTAAAAAGTGATACGCTTCCTGGGTTCTAAGAACCCACCCGGGCGGTGAGGTCTGCACCCCTTCCCGCTTTTCAGGGCCGGACGGCATGGTAAGATGCCCCATGGCTCTGGATCGGCATGTAAATTGCCCCAACAGAAGGAATCCATTTTCACAGGGAGGCGCACGTCATGACACCCACCAGCAGGTTCCAGGCCTGGCTTTCTCCGAGTCTCATTGTGGGCTCGTCCGTCCTGCTGGCGGCCATTCTCCTGGTGGTGGCCTTCAAAAACATCCAGCGGGAGCGGGCCTTCATGGAGCAGACCCTCTTGTCCCAGGCGCGGATCCTGGTGCGTTCCCTGGAAGCGGGAACGAGAACGGGCATGATGGGCCATATGCGCTGGGGCCGAGGCCAGTTGCAGGTCCTCATGGAACAGATGGTCCAACAGCCGCACGTCTTTTTCCTCCGCCTGCAGACGCCATCGGGGGCGGTGAAGGCCTCCGCCGGGCCCGAGCTGAACCTTCCGGATCTCCCGGTCCCCGCGGCATCCGGTGCAACGGAAGTGACGCGTCTTGTTCGCCTGGACGGGGCCCACGTCTTCGTCTACGCTCGACCCTATGCACCGTGGACCCGCCCCGGCAGGGAGCCTTGTCCCATGGACGGCTGCGCCACCCCCATCCCAGAGACTCAAGGGAGGCGGGGGCCGGTCGGTTTAGGCCGATCCGGCTTGGGCACGGATCGGGACGCCTGGGTGGTGGTGGGCTTGGACGCCGGGCCGTATCAGAGTGCCCTTCGTCAGGATCTGCGCCAGAATGCTCTCATCTTGGCCGTGCTCTTCATCGTCGGGGCCGCCGGCCTGGTCTCCCTCTTTTGGGCCCACCACTACCGCCTGGCGCGCCGGTCCCTCAAGGACATGGAAATCCTCACGGAAACTATCCTCAGCCGCATGCCGGTGGGCCTGGTGGTCCTGGATCAAGACGGCACGGCCCAGCGGATCAACGACTCCGCCCGCCAACTCCTGGGACAAGAACGACTCTCCGGTTCCCTGAAAGACGCACCCGACCTGGGTCCTCTGGTCACCAGCGCGCTCCGGGACAAGGTCCACATGGAAGAGGAATTGCGCCTTGGAGACCGGGATTCCCCGGAGCGCTACGTGTTCGCCAGTGTGTCGCCCCTGGACAGAGCCGGGACCTCCCCGGCCCTTTATCTGCTGCTTCTTTCGGACACCACCCGCCTCCGCAGGCTGGAAAAGAAGCTGCACCGCAGCGAACACCTGGCGTCCCTGGGCCGCCTGGCCGCCGGCGTGGCGCACGAGATCCGAAATCCATTGAGCTCCATCAAGGGCTTTGCCACCATCCTGGCGGGAAAGGCGGCCGGAGATCCATCTGCCCAAAAGATATCTACGGCGTTTCAACACGAGGTGGATCGGCTCAATCGCGTGGTCACCGAGCTGCTGGAATTCGCCCGGCCGCCCGATTTACAATGGAAGCGGACCTCCGTGGGCCAACTGCTGGAACACACCGTCCGGCTGGTGGAAAAGGACGCCGAAGACGCGGGAGTCTCCATCCAGATCCACATCGATCCCCCGGATCTGGAAATGGAGGCGGACGGCGACCGCCTGGCCCAAGTGTTGCTCAACCTCTACCTCAACGCCATCCAGGCCATGGAAGGCGGAGGCACCCTCAGGATTTCTGTCTGCCGTGAGGGGGAGTCGGCGGTGGTCTCCATCCAGGATACGGGCCCGGGCATCCCAAAGGATGTATTGGGGCGCATCTTCGACCCCTACTTCACCACCAAGCCCCGAGGCGTGGGGCTGGGATTGGCCATCGTCCACCGGGTGGTGGAGGCCCATCAGGGGGAGGTGACCGTGCACAGTGAACCGGGATCCGGCACCCGGTTCGTCCTTCGCCTGCCCCTGCGACCCACCGACTCAGCCGATTCCCTTGAGCCGGCCAACGAATCGGCCATAAGATCGGTTGCCGGTTTGGAGCATAAGACGCACCGACGCACAGGAGAGACACCGTGAGCCTACCCCGCCCACCGCAAATTCTCATCGTGGACGACGACGACGCGCACCGCCTCATGCTCTCCACCCTCCTGAAGGACTGGGGCTTTGGGGTGAAGGAAGCCGGGGATGGACACCGCGCCGTTCAAATCATCCGGGAAGGGCCGCTGGACCTGGTTCTCATGGACGTCCGCATGCCGGAAATGGACGGCATCGAAGCCACACGGCGCATCCGCCGATACAACCCGGCGGTCCCCATCATCATGTTGACCGCCTACTCGTCCGTCCCGTCCGCCGTGGAGGCACTCAAGGCGGGAGCCTATGATTACCTGACCAAGCCCATCGACTTTGACGCCCTGCGCCTGGCCATGGACCGAGCGCTGGATCACACCCGTCTTCGCACGGAGAACCAGGAGCTGAAAGAGCAACTGAGCCGGTTGCAGCTTCCCGCCATTGTGGGAAAGAGCCAGGCCATGACCTCGCTCGTGGAAATGCTCGCCCTGGTGGCTCCCAGTGAAGCCACCGTGTTGATCACAGGCGAGAGCGGCACGGGCAAAGGCCTGGTGGCTCGCGCCATCCACGCCAACAGCCCCCGAAAGGACGGGCCTCTGGTGGAAGTCAACTGTGCCGCCATCCCCGAAAATCTCCTGGAATCGGAGTTGTTCGGCCACGAAAAAGGCGCCTTCACCGGCGCCGACAGGTCCCGACGCGGCCGGTTCGCCCAGGCACAAGGCGGCACCCTCTTTCTCGATGAGGTGGGCGAACTGTCCATCTTCATGCAGGCCAAGCTCCTTGGGGTGCTCCAGGACGGCGTGATTCAGCGCGTGGGAAGCGACCAGACCCACAACGTGGACGTGCGCGTGGTGGCCGCCACCAACCGGGATCTGGCTCACATGGTCCGGGAGGGAACGTTCCGCGAAGATCTCTACTACCGGCTCAATGTGGTGGCTCTGGAGGTCCCTCCTCTTCGGGATCGCCGCGACGACATTCCGCTCCTGTGCCAGCACTTCCTGTCCCTTTACGGGCAAAAGAACAACCGGCGCGTCAAAGGCCTCACTCCCCAAGTGATGGACATCTTCATGCGCTACGACTGGCCGGGAAACGTCCGGGAGTTGGAAAACGTGCTGGAACGCGCCGTGATCTTGATGCGCGGCGAATACGTCACCGAAAGGGAGCTTCCCTTGCATTTGCAAAAGCTTTCCAGGGACCTCACGGAACCGGTCGCAGCTGCGTCCGCCTCCCCGGATATGGACAGCTCCCTCACCTTGGCTCAGATGGAAAAACGCATGATTCTTCGGGTCTTGGAAGAAACCGGGGGAAACAAGAGCGAAGCGGCGAGGAGGCTCGGCATCACCCGCCGCACCCTCAAACTGAAACTCAAAAAGTATGCGGAAGAAGAATCCGCTGAGAACTGACACGAAAGGAGCGTAAAAGCCCCTTTGCGTGCTCTCCAGCCCGGCCTGTCCGTGCATGTGCAAAACGGGACAGGCGGGCCAAAGAGACCAGGCCGTAAAAGGCGTGCCCCGGGGCCTCGCTCCGAGACCCCGGGGCCTGCGCCCAAAGCCAAAGTCGTTTTCTCAATCTTTTGTCGTCAGGTGGAGCTCGTCTTGAATCTCGATACAGCCCATGACGGTTTGAGCCGAAGGGCAGTGGATCAGGTATTCCTTCATGGCCTCTTTGGCCGCGTCTTCTTTTCCCGGGTTGACCATCAGATGGTAGTCCACTTTCAGGCGCGTGATCTTGAGCACGCCGTCCACATTTTCAATATCTCCGGCAACCTCGGCCCGGTACACGTCCTCGTGGCTTTGAATCCCTCTTTTGGCCAGTTCCACCGCCAATGTACCCATCATTCAGCCGCCCACCGCCCCGACGATGTGATCCAGCGTGGCCGCATGTTCCTCATCCGGGTCGACCCGGTAAAATTTCTTGATGCCTCCATGCACACCGTAAAAGACAGGCTGATCGAATCCCTCGATCATGGCCTTCCGGGTAGGACCCCGCTGCCGGGTGATCATGATGCGCGATTGATGCACCACGTCGCCCATTTTCCTGCTCCTTTCCAGTTAAGACCCATCTATCGTCCATCCGCTCACAGCCGATTGTCCACCTTAACACGGCACCAACCGACCGGAAAGGCCTCTGCGGTTGGTTGAAGCCGTGAGCATCCAGGGGTAGATATTTTAAGAGGGATCCGCATGGATCTTCTTGCACCACCCTGGCACTGTTTTCGGGGAAAACGTGGGAAAGACGCGGGGCCGGGCCATGTTTTGCGCCCTGCCGCTGGAGGGGGTCTCTTGACAAAAACTGCTACAGTATGCGTTATTCAAAGCACTAAATGCCTCGGGGGCCGTTCGAAAACGCACAGACTGCTCACATGTTGTGCGGACGGAAAGGTGGGGCCGGCAGACAGGCCCGTGCGCTCGGTCTGGCCAGACTGCCGCAGGGGCGGATCCTAAACCCGCCCCCACAAAGCTCAAAAAGAGCCACACGGCACCGCGGAATTTTAGTTAATTCGAAAAAAGGCCGAAAAAACCTTTTGAGACGATCTCCCGTGGGCGCCGTGCCGGGCGCCTTGTTCTCGTGGATGTGGAAGCAGCGGTTGAAGGCGGCAGCGCAGGAGAAAGGATGGTCTATGGTGAAGCTATCGACGAAGAGCCGCTACGGCACCCGACTTGTCTTGGACCTGGCCCGTCATTATGGGGAAGGCCCGATCCAGCTTTCCGACATAGCCGCCAGACAGCAGGTATCCCTCAAGTACCTGGAGCAGATCGTGATTCCCCTCAAACGCGCAGGCCTCGTCGAAAGCATTCGTGGGTCCCGCGGTGGGCACTTGCTCAAGGTGGCGCCGCATGAGATCACGGTGGCTCAAATCGTTTCCCTGTTCGAAGGGGATCTTTGGCTCACCGAATGCGTACGCAATCCCGAGTCCTGCTACCGCAGTCCATCCTGCGTGACCCGAAAGGTCTGGAAAAAAGCTTCCGAGGCTGCTTTGGGGACACTGGAAGACTACACTTTCCAGGATCTGCTGCAGATGGAAGACGAGCTGGCTGAGGAAAGAAGAGAGGCTCCCATCGGTCGGGAAGCGAGCCCACTTCTACCCCGGTCCGCCACAAAATGCGGCTCCGTTTGCTGAACCCCCGTCGGACCTACCGATCCGGACGCCCCGAGGGTTTTTGGCAAACGAACGCTTCACCTCCCCCAGGTGGACCGTCTGTGACCGACAGAGTGTGTCTTTGGGCTCGGCGAAAGCCCGCCCTTTCCCGCAGGACCGAGCCCTTTGGGATGGCTCGGAGCGAAGCCCTTCCGAGCTGCGGGAAGGAATCCCGCGTGGCGGTCCAATCCTTGACCCGATCAACGAGACGGGTTCAACAAGCCTCGTCCGGCTCGGTTGAAGCCCTCCGCCCGGCGGCGACAGGGAGCACCGCGGGTCTCTTCTCCTTTGCAGGGCCTCGCGGCGCTCGAATCGCTTCCTAATCTTCTTCCAGAAACTCCCCGAGGATTTCCACACTCTTTTTTTCCACCACCTTGTGGAAGATGCGATCCTTCACCTCCCGGGGCAGAAGTTCGATGCTCTTGGTGGTGGCCGAATCGAACTTGGCCGTGGGAAACCGTCGCAGAATCTCGTTTTTCTGCGCCTCGTCGGCATAGACGCGGATGACCTTCATGCCGGCGAGCATCTCTTCACACAGATCCGCCAGTCCCGCCGCCTTCAACTTTTCGTATCGCTCCTCATTGACCCAGATGTTGATGGGGTACCTTTCTTCCGTCATCACGCACCTCCTTTCATGCCTGCAGCGGCGGAATGGTAAAGACAGGCGTTCGCTTGGCCAGATACTCATCGGTGACGAAGGGCGAGCCGAAGCCGTATTTTTCCGCGCACTCCAAGACCAGCTCGAAGACTTCCGGGCGAAAGATGAGCCGCGGCGGCTTCACACCGTCCTGAACGATGCTTCGAATGACGGTTCCGCTGAACTTTTGCCATTCATCCCGATGGTTACAAAGACCTTCGCTGGTGATCTCGCCGCAGTGGGGACAGTAGAGCCAGTTCATGGAGTAGACGGGGGTAATGGACAGCTCATCTTGAACCGTGGCTAAGAGCCGATGCGCGTCGTAGGGACCGTAATAGGTGCCCACGCCGGCGTGGTCCCTGCCGAACATATGGTGGGTGAGGCCCAGGTTGGTGCGCAGGATGGCGTGGAAGACGGCCTCTTTGGGGCCTGCATAGCGCATGTCCCAGAAGGTCAGGGAAGTCATGTGGTTGTGGTCTCCAAAATAGCCGGCCTTTTTCAGTTCGTCCTGGGTGAGGATGATCGCCTCATCGATGTAGTCCCCCTTTCGTTTTTCGCCGATGATGGCGTTTACCAGAACGCCCACCAAGGGCTTTTCGATGGGAAGCTCCGCGTAGGTTTGGAGCCAGGCCCCCTTCATGAGCCACTCGTGCCCGGTGTGGGGAACATTGCGGGTCTGGTGCGCCACGATTCGCTGCCAGCCCTTTTCCCGAAAGCGCTTGCGCATCTCCAGGGGCGGAATGAAGTAGGGTTCGAAGGGCGGGTTGATCACCGGGCGGTTCACCAAGGTCACCGGTCCTGCCAAAAAGACATCCTTGTATCCGTAGGTGCGTGCGCAGCCGGGGTGTTTTTCTTCCGTTGTGCCGTAGATCGCCTGGCACATGGCCCCCTTGTCGTAGGTGAAGATCTCTTCCACTTCCAAGATGGCCATGGGCTGGTCATGATAGGTCAGGCACAGGGAGTCGCCGACCTTGATGCCGTGCTCAGCCACTTCCTCCTGGGACAGGTCGAACAGGATGGGGATGCTCCACACGGTTCCGTCCTTCAAACGCATCCTGGAACAGACCGCCTCCACATCCTCTTGGCCCATGAAGCCTTCCAAGGGGCAGAACCATCCATAGGCTATATCGATGATCTCGTTGGCAATCTGGCTCCGAACCGGTATCCGGGGCAGCCCGCGCACCTTGGCGGCCGCCTCCTCCGGAGCGAGAATCCTTTCTCGAATCTCCTTGCCTCCGTGGCCGATCTCAGCCATGCCGTCTCCTTTCCCTTTCGGGTTTTCACCAATGGGCCCTTTGCCGGGTACCGAGATATCTTGAAGGCGTGCAAGGTGGTCTCACCTCCCCTCCCGTGCGCCAGCGGCACACTTGAGTGTGGCGATTTGATCGAAGCCACGCAGGGGGTTCGAAGAGCGTCTGGATCCAGCAAGAGGAGAACAAGGTTCGGCATGTGTTCATCGGAAGTTCATCAACCACGCGTGGCCGATGCTACTGTCATCATAGTTCCCGATTTCTCAAAAGGTCAACGCGCCCTCTTCATCAGACTGGAATCTTTTGCGAAAGGAAGGTAAAAAAAAAAGTATTCCAAGACCGGCGGGAAGCCCCTGCCGGCCGTGGGGCCACCAACCACCCCCTTGTCCTGCCCACAACCAAGGAGGCGCCGCATGTTTCTGCACAGGGTTGAGATTTTCGAGGGCCTGAGCTCAGAGGTACTGGAAGCGATCGAGCACATCGCCGAGGAAGACAGCCTGCCTGAAGGCACGGTCCTCTTTCGCGCGGGAGATTCAGCGGAAAATCTTTACATTCTTAAGGACGGTCAGGTGGCTCTCACCACCGGCGGGACATCCCCTATCACCTTTCCCATCGACGAACCGGGCGGCGTCTTCGGCTGGTCGTCTCTGGTAGAACCCCGCCTTTACACCGCCACGGCCGAACTCACCATGGACAGCAGCCTCTACCGTCTGGACGGGGGAAAGCTGCTGGGCCTTTTTGAAGAGCACACCGCCGACGGCCTTCTGGTACTGCGCCGCCTGGCCCGCATCATCGCATCCCGGCTCAAGGCCAGCTATGAGCGGTTCGGCAAATAGGACGATTGGAAAGAGGCCCCGAGGGGCCAGGCGAGAGGGGTTTGCTTGCTTTCGGACCCGATCCTGGCAAGGGCCCATTCAATCGCACCTATTGATGGTGCAGGCCCCCGCGGAGTCGGGAAGGGTCCAGGAACCGTCGAAAGGATCCGCGGCCGGGACCTGGAGGGCGCTGAATAGCTCGGTTTTCACGGCTTCACCCGAAATGAACCGACCGTCCACCACCAGGAGCGGCACCTGCCGGTAGCCTCTTTCCATGCAGAACCGGTTGTTGGCGCGAACCAAGGCTGCCGTTCCCATGAGGCACCGGATGCGATCCCGCCATCCGTAACAGGTGGTGCAGTGTTCCTGAACCAGCTTCCAGATGGAATGGAGGCTCCAGGCTTCCGGGCAAAGCCTCACGCGCCTTTGGGAGTCCATCTGGCGCAGCAGCTCCAGCAGGCTGTGGCAGTGGGAACAGGCCGGCTCGAAGACCAGACTGATCCCATGGCTTTGCGGATCCACCTGGAAGAACGTGGAATCGGGGCAGGCGCAGGCGGAAAGGAGGAGCAAAGAGAGGACGACCGCCACCACGCCCGTGCCCCCCATGAGGGCGCCGAAAACCAGCCGGTAACGGCGGCCGGCGAAGGGGGTCACGAAGGCGTAGAACACCAGGGCTGCCCCGTAGGTGAGGCACGCGGCACAGTAGATCCCCAGCACCACCTGGGTGAGCAGCAGGCCCGCTTCCACCAACAGCCCGGCCATCAGGAGCAAGGGAAGGAAACGAGGCCTTTTGAGTGCGCTCGCCGCCAGTACAGCGGCATAGAAGGCGCCCAGCCACCACAGCACCGGCTTTTGTATCACTTGACAGCCTGCCGACCGGCACAGGCCTCTTCCCATCAGGAACCCGTTGGCCACGCTGAAGAGCCCCATAAACGCCAGGGCAACCCAACTCGCTACACGCCGAGGACTTTTTCCCATGGGTGCGTTCATTCCTCCCGGATCCGTTTGGTTTGGCCACGCATCTTGTCAACCACTCTTCTTTGTGTCAATCGTTAGCGGAAGGCAAGGGGCCTCTACCCACCCACAAGATCGGTCTTTTGACGAGAAAGCTTCAATCGCAACCAGCTTGTAGACATTAAGGAGGATGCCATGAGTGTTCGCGTTACGTGGTACAGTCACGCCTGCCTGCACATGGATGTGAACGGCACCCACCTGCTGGTGGATCCGTTCCTCACGGGAAATCCCTTGGCCGCCGTCTCCGCCGACCAGGTGCCGGCGGACTACATCTTCGTCTCCCACGGCCACGGCGACCATCTGGGTGATACCGTGGCCATCGCCAAGCGTACCGGAGCCACGGTCATCTCCAACTTCGAGATTCACAATTGGCTGGCGGCCCAGGGTCTGAAAAAGCTTCACCCCCACCACATCGGCGGTGGCTCCAATCACCCCTGGGGGCGCGTGAAGCTCACCATCGCCCATCACGGTTCCGGCCTTCCCGACGGCTCCTACGGCGGCAATCCCTGCGGCTTCCTTTTCACAGTGGACGGCAAGAAGATCTACCATGCGTGCGATACGGGGCTCTTCTACGACATGAAGCTCATCGGGGAAGAGGGAATCGACTTGGCCGTGCTTCCCATCGGAGACAACTTCACCATGGGCCCGGACGACGCCCTGCGCGCCGTGAAGCTCCTGGAGCCCGCGAAGGTGCTTCCCATCCACTACGACACCTTCGACATCATCCAGCAGGATCCCCACGCCTGGAAAGACCGCGTGGAAAAGGAGACCTCCGCCCAGGTGGTGATCCTGAAACCCGGCGATAGCCTGGAACTGTAGCCCCCATCGGGGCGGTTCGAAAACCGCCCCGATCACCGAAGGCCCTCACCCGCTCGAGCGGCCATCGACTATGAAAGAGCGGATCGCCCGGGCCAGGGTTCAGCCTCACGGCTCCTCCCTAGAGCCCGAAAACCATTCAATAAGGGCCTTCCTGGGTAAAAACGATCCGGGGCCGGCGCCTTCCGGGTACTTTTGATCCAGGTACCCGGCCCTTGCGGGCCTGGACCGGGCGCAGGTGCCGGTTGGGGCCCACCGCGCCCTCGTGGCCCGCATATTGCCCTCTTCCCATTTCGGTGGCGTGGGACAGGGAACTGGACCCACAAGGGATCGGCGCCGGATGGCTGTTTCGATGGCACACCATCCCTCAAGGCCCTACCCACAAAGGAGGTTCTCATGGACAAGAACCGTTGGCTTTATCTTACGAACACCTTGCTTTTCGTGGCCTTTTCCACCCTGGCCGTGCTGGGATTTTTGCTCAAGTTCGCCATCCCCCACGGAGGCCGCTTGGGAGGCGCACCGCCCACTTTCTTGGGGCTGACGCGCCACGACTGGGCGGATTTCCATGGCACGGTGGCCATCTTCTTCATCTGCCTGGCGGTCATCCACCTGGTTCTCAACTGGAAGTGGGTGGTCCAATCCAGCAAACGCTACCTGGGCAACCATTGGCAAAAGGGCCTTTGGGCTCTTGCCGGCTCTTGGGTGGTGGTGCTTTTCCTGGGCTATCTGGTGAGCCGCTTTTGAGCGTTTGCTTGACACATGCGTTTCTTTGTGTATCATCGCTGTGCCTGAAATTGGGAAAGGCAAAGAAGTCTGCCTGAACCACCTGCCCAACGTGCAGGTTGATGACTTCTACCCCTGCGGGGTAGAAGTTTTTTTTTTGCAGAACGCTCTTTTCCGGGGGCCCGTTGCCCGCAAGTGTGGCAAGGCGGACAATTTTTGAACGACCCATCCGTTCGGAGGATCGACCATGGCAGTCAGCTTGGCTCTCATCGTGGTTCTGGGCTTGTTGGCGGATTATCTCTTTCGAAAGATGAAATTACCCGGCCTGGTGGGCATGCTCCTGGTGGGCATTGTCATGGGCCCGTACGTTCTGGGTCTCATGCGCCCGGAAATGATGCAGGTATCCGCCGACTTTCGAAAGATCGCTCTCATCGTGATCCTGTTGCGAGCAGGCTTTGAACTCCATCGCGACACCCTCAACCGGGTGGGCCGCGCCGCTCTGACCATGAGCGCCGTCCCGGCAATCTTCGAAATCGTGGGCGTCACGTGGGTCGCCCCCAAGTGGCTGGGGATCTCCACACTGGAAGCGGCCATCCTGGGAAGCATCCTGGGCGCCGTTTCCCCCGCCGTGGTGGTCCCGCTCATGATCGATTTCATGGACCGGGGCCGGGGCGCCAAAAAAGGCATCCCCACGCTCATCCTGGGAGCGTCTTCCGTGGACGATGTCTTCGTGATCGTCCTCTTTTCCATCTTTCTCGGCATGTACGGGGGCGGTCATGTGAACGTGTGGGCCAAGCTGGCCGGGATTCCCATCTCCATCACCCTCGGCATTTTGGTGGGCGCCGTTTCCGGCTATTTGCTCTACAAGCTTTTTACCCTCTACGACTGGCGGCCACCCAAGCGAACCCTGGTGGTTTTGGGCGTTTCCATCTTCCTCACGTGGCTCGAAGGCGCCGTGGAGCATTGGGTTCCCATCGCCAGTCTTCTGGGGGTCATGACCATCGGCTTCATCATCTTGGAAAAGGCCGAACCCATCGCCCATCTCATCTCCCAGAAATTGAAGAAGCTTTGGGTCTTTGCCGAGCTCCTGCTTTTTGTGCTGGTGGGTGCCCAGGTGAACATCCACGTGGCCTGGAAGGCGGGCCTGGCGGGGACGGCCGTCATCGCCGTGGGGCTCCTCTTTCGCAGCGTGGGCACGTGGGTATCGCTCCTTGGAACCCCCTATAATTGGAAGGAGAAGCTCTTCTGCGTGGTGGCTTACATCCCCAAGGCCACCGTGCAGGCGGCCATCGGGGCCGTGCCGTTGGCGGCTGGTGTGGCCTCCGGGGAAGTGATCCTGGCCGTGGCGGTGCTCTCCATTCTTCTCACGGCTCCCCTGGGCGCCATCGGCATCATGATCATGGGCGAACGGATCCTGGATCACGGAGAAAAGTCTCCCTACACCTTCAAATCCCTGAGGGAAAAGCTTCAGCTTCCGAGGGTGGGCGAACGGGTCCGCAGCAAGCGCTACGGCACCGTGTGGAAGATCATTGAAGAGCGGGAAACGTGGATCCCGGCCCCCGGTGTCTCATCGGCTCCCAGTGGCAGTATCCCCGCCATCCTTATTCGCTATTGGAAGGAAGAAAGCGCGGACGGCCCCGGCACGGGAAAGACCATGACGTACCGCTACAGCCAGCTGGACCCGTCCTTTCACGAACACTGGGAGGTCCTCTACGACTGGTAACAGGCCAAGCCCTTCTTCTCAGCTCATTGCGTGCGCCCGCTTCCATGGGATCGGCGTACTTTTCCCATGGAAGCACCGGTTAGGGGCGATCTGGTAAAAACTTCCCATTGAGGTCACATGATGGAGAGGGTCCAGACGGCTCGCCGGCGGTGCAAAGGCATCATTCCACAAACTCCCCCACCCACCGCACCAGCGCCCCCGCGTCCATGGCCCCTGAGCGCCTCCCCCTTTCACGCCCGTTTTTGAAGACCACTACGGTGGGGATGCTTCGTATCCCATGGCGGGCGGCAAGGCCCTGTTCCTTTTCCGTGTTGACCTTCAGGAAACGCGCAGAGGCCTTCAGCCTCCGGGCGGCCTCTTGGAAGGCGGGAGCCATCATGCGGCACGGCCCACACCAAGGCGCCCAGAAGTCCACCACCACGGGAAGATCGGTACGCATCACGTGCTTTTCAAACTGATCCCGGTCCACTTCCAGGGGCTTTCCGGGAAGGAGCTGGGAAGAGCACCGGCCGCAGACGGGTTGCTTGAGCAGGCGCAGTGCGTCCACCCGGTTGATGGAGCTGCAGCGGGGACAAACCACATGGATGAACTCTTGCATGAAACCACCTCTCGCAGGCGTTTTTGGGTGCCGTGGGTACTTTCGGCGCTTTGATAAGCACATCCCAAAGTCCGTGCAACCCCTACCACCGCCAGGCTTTGAGCCATGACGGGAAGGCCGGTTTGAATCGACCCCGCCTTCCCATGACAAGGGATTGGTTCGCCATGGCCAGCGCCGGGGTTCCTGGCCACGCTCGGGTCGCCGCGCGTGTTTTCTCCTTCGGGTGGCATGCTTTCCTCCACCTTCCCCTGCAGCCAGGGAATCCGCACGCCGGTCCTTGCAACGGACGGCAAGGGGCGGATCCCCCACTTTGGCATCAGCGATCCGCAATGGAAAGCAAGCCGGGAAGCTTTTCCCCGATGATCGACTCCGCGTCCCTCACGATGCGTTCCACCAGTTCGGCCACGGTGGGCACATCGGCAATGAGCCCCACCACCAGGCCCGCGGCCCAGATCCCGGCTTCGGGGTCGCCTTGCGACCAGACCCGCTCGCCGCGCTTTCCGGACACCAGCGGCCCGATGTCTTGGATCCCGGCGCCCTGCTCCTCCAGTTTCAGCACCTCTTCCGCCACCCGGTTTCGAAAAACCCGCGCAGTATTTTTCAGACTTCGAAGAATCAACGTGGTCTGTCGTTCGTCGGCTTCCACCAGGATTTTCTTGATCCGTTCATGGATGGGGGCCTCACGGGTCGCCAGAAACCGCGTACCCATGTTGATTCCGTCCGCTCCCAGGGCCAGCGCGGCGGCCAGGCCCCGGCCGTCGGCGAAGCCCCCGGAGGCCACGATGGGAATCGTGACACTGTCGTCCGTCCGGGGGATGAGGACGAGTCCCGGCACATCGTCTTCGCCCGGATGCCCCGCGCATTCAAAACCGTCGATGCTCACCACATCGCAACCGATCCTTTCGGCCTTCACAGCGTGGCGAACGGAAGTGCACTTGTGGATCACCCGTACGCCGGCCTGCTTGAGAGCGGGCAGAAAGGGTTCCGGGTTCCGTCCCGCCGTCTCCACGATCTTCACGCCCGCTTCGATGGTGGCTTGCACGTACTCTTCGTAGGGGACGGGTTGGAGGGTCGGCAGGATGGTGATGTTGACTCCGAACGGCTGGTCCGTGAGCTCCCTCGTCTTTTGGATTTCCCGCACCAGACCTTCCGGACTGGCGTGGGTAAGGGCTGTGAGGATCCCCAGTGCCCCGGCGTTACTCACCGCGGCCACCAGCTCCGCTCGGGATACCCATTGCATGCCGCCCTGGATGATCGGGTGGCGAATGCCCAGCAACCGCGTCAATCGCGTCCGCACCATGTGCCTCTCCCTTCCTTACGGGTTCCACTGGAGACGGGCCTTTCACAACGGCCCTCCATTTGCTAAAAGTGGACAAGATCGCTTTTTTCTTTTCGCAGAGGGGCTTCCTGGGATCAAGTCTGTTCGAGAATCAGGAGGGCAACATGGACCACCCCGTGGAACACTTTTGGGATCTCAAATTGAAGCGGGTTCAAGAGGCACTGGAAAAGAACAACTTCGCCGTAACATGTGCACAAAACCGTGCGGACGCCAAGGAAAGGGTTCTCCAGGAGATTCTTCCCACTCTAGACCCAGAATCCATTTCGTGGGGGGGATCCATGACCTTTGTGGCATCGGGGCTCTATGACGCCCTCAAGGACCGCAACGACCTGGCCGTTTTGGACACCTATGAAAAGGGCTTGAGCTTTCAGGACATGCTGGAACGGCGCCGACGCTCCCTGCTTGTGGATCTCTTTTTCACCGGCACCAACGCCGTCACCGAAGCGGGCCAGTTGGTGAACTTGGATATGTACGGCAACCGCGTGGCGGCTCTCACCTTCGGGCCGCGCCATGTGATCGTGCTGGTGGGACGCAACAAGGTGGTCCCGGATCTGAAAGCGGCCATGCACCGTATCAAGGCCTATGCGGCTCCCGCAAACGCCATGCGCCTGGACAAGAAAACCCCCTGCTACCATACGGGGGTTTGCCAGGAGTGTTCCAGTCCGGAACGCATTTGCAATCACTGGACCATCACGGAAAAGTCCTTTCCCGAGGGCCGCATCCACGTGGTGCTCATCAACGAAGACCTGGGACTCTAGCCCCAAGGCGAAGGCAAGGAGCGCAAACCATGAAAACGCACTCCTACCATGTGGCCGTTCTGGGCACGGGGCCCGCTGGAAGGGCAGTCCGTTGGAAAGCCGCACAAGGGTCGAAAGACCAGTGTGGGCCAGCCTGCTGGGAGCCGAGTCATCGCTCCCTCCCCTCCACCCGCAGAATGTGGTGGCGAACCCTTTCCGGAAGGGCGGTCTTGGCGTTTTTCCGGTAGTCGTAGGAGACCACCAGGGCATCTCCTTCCGCGGCGATGCGCTTGTGACGATGACTCACGATGCGATACTCCATGGTGAACCGGTCCTCCTGCAACGCCGGCACGCGGGCTCCCACGGAGATGGTGTCCGGATATGTGAGCGGAAAGCGGTAGCGGCACTGAGTGGCGGCAAGGATCGGACCGATCCCCGTCTCTTCCATGATTTTCATGTAGTTCATTTCCAGGAAATAGGCGATCCGTGCTGTTTCGAAGTAGCGAAAATAGACCACATTGTTCACATGCTGGAAGGCGTCCATCTCTCCCCACACCACCGGAAGCTCGATCACCACGGGAAAACCTTCAAGCAGTTCGCGCATCGTCTTTTCCTCCCCGAATCGGCTGGGACCCGTCTTTTCTCAGTTCACATCGGGGCCATGAGAGCACATTTCATGGCGGACCACAAGGAGTGGAAAGCCCAGCCGCTCCTTCTTGGGCTGGGCCCCTTGGAGCCTGTCCGAAAGCTCCCAGGTTGCTCCCCTTGTTGTACGGACCAAAGCTTGGGGCTACCAGCCGGAGCCGTGCTTCCGGCCTGGCGTTTCAGCTGTAGGGGCGGTTTCCGAACCCGCCCCTATCAAGGCGCGCTCCGAGAATTCCAAAACACCACGGGGCCGGTGAAATTTCAACTGGCCGGAAAGCCACAAAAGGGCGAGAGGCCATTTTGGAGCAGGCTCATAGAAGGACTGGGAAAGCCACGGAGGAAACCCCTTAAGGCTCAGGAGCCATGGGTGCAGGCGCCTTGAGGTCTGCAACACGCACCACGAAGACCCCCTCCACACCATCTCCATTGCGAAGAAAGGGATCCATGCGCATTCACCACTTTGAGACCCGCATCCTGCTTCCAGCAAGCCCGGCCCACGTCTTTCCCTTCTTCGCCGATGCGGCCAATCTGGAGCGTATCACCCCGCCCGAGCTTTCGTTTCGAATCCTCACGGAGCTTCCCATCGCCATGGCGGAAGGAACGCTCATCGACTACAAGCTCCGGCTTTTCGGCGTACCCTTTCGCTGGAAGACCCGCATCCGGAAGTGGGCACCCCCACGGTGCTTCGTGGATGAGCAGATCCGCGGCCCCTATCGGCTGTGGGTGCACACCCATACATTCGAACCGCGGCCCCAGGGGACCCTCATGACCGACCGGGTCCGCTACGCCCTTCCCCTTTACCCGCTGGGCGAAATGGGCGCTCCGGCCATCCACCGTCTCATTCAATGGATCTTTTGGTATCGGGCGCGCGCTCTGGTTGGGTTGATACCGGAAGTCGGACCGCCATCTGACGGGGTTTCCGCCCCGGGCGGCCACGGCGGCGCATGAAAAGCATCAGGACCGCCGTGCCGACCATCACCGGCCCCGGATCACAGCGCAGGCTCTGCGCACCACGGATGACGGACCGGCACCCCCTTCATCTCAAACCCTCTTCGGCAGGAGACACGCCGTGACCTGGACCAAGCTGCTCTTCTTTTTGGCGAGTGGGTACCTTCTCTACCTCTTTTTCCTTTTCGTCTTTCAGCGTGCGCTCATCTTTCCCACCCTGTTTGTGGGCACTCCCCCCGACTTGCACCAGCCGGCCCACCTGGAAAGGCACTGGGTCCGGACGTCTTTCGGGCGCGTGGAAACGTGGTTTTTGCCGTCCCGCCGTCCCGGCCCCGATGGAAGGAGCCCTCTCCTCGTCTTCGCCCATGGAAACGGTGAGGTCATCGACATCTGGCCGTCGGTTCTGGAGCCCTTGGCGGATCGGGGTCTGGGCGTTCTCCTGGTGGAATATCCCGGCTACGGCCGCTCCAGCGGCAAGCCGACCCAAAAGAACATCACGGAAGCCTTTGTCGCCGCCTACGACATGGCCGTGGTCCGTCCGGACGTGGACTCCAGCAGGATATTCTTCTGGGGCCGGTCCATCGGAGGCGGCGCGGTCTGCGCCCTGGCCGCCGCAAGGCCTTCCGCCGGTCTCATCCTCATGTCCACCTTCACCAGCCTTCGCCCCTTCGCCCGCCGCTACCTGGCTCCGGCGTTTCTCATCCGAGATCCCTTCGACAATCTGGACGTGGTTCGCCGATACCCCCGTCCTGTGCTGGTTGTTCACGGTAAGCATGACACGGTGATTCCCTATCAACACGGCGAGGAGCTGGCCCGAACCGCCACGAACGCCCGGCTCATCACCTACGACTGTGATCACAACGACTGCCCTCCCCGATGGGAACCCTTCTTTCGTATCCTGGAAGAATTCGTAACCCAAGGCAGGGGCAACCCCAACGACATCGCGCGCCAACCCGATTCGAGGATTTCGCCATGATTTTCGCCGCCGACAACCTTCACCCGCTCAACCCGGACGTGGCCGCCGCCTTGGAAGGGCTGGATCCAGGACCCATTCGGCACCGAGCCCGCCGCCTGCTGGATGCGGGCGCTCAATGGATCGATATCAACCCGGGATATCTTCCCCGGAGCCGGGAAGACCGCATGACCTTCCTGGTGGAGACGGTCCAGGAGACCGTCTCCCTGCCGCTCATCCTGGACAGCCCCCACCCGCGCCTTCTTCGCAAAGGCCTGCAGGCCTGCAGAAAGACTCCCATTCTCAATGGTCTCACCCTGGAACCCCGAAGATTGGAGGAGATCCTTCCGCTGGCGGTGGAATATGAAACACCCCTGGTGGTGCTCTTGCTGGATGATCGGTCCTTCAGCCCTCCGTCGGTGGAAGAAAAGGCGGCCCTGGCGGCGGAGCTCCACGCACGGGCCCTGGCCGCCGGAGTTTCCCACCAGCGCCTGCTCTTCGATCCGCTGCTGCCCAACATGAGCTGGGCCGATGCCCCGGCTCGCATCGCCCATACCATCGAGACGGTGCGCCTTCTCTCCCAGGGCGATTTACTGGGACGACCGGCCGGGACCCTGGTGGGGCTTTCCAACCTGCGCAGCGGCCTGCGCCGATCCCTCGGGCCGGAGCTCGACTGCGCTCTCCTGGGCGCCCTGGCCCAGGTGGGCCTCCACGCGGTCCTGGCCGATGTCCTCAATACCCGCCTGGTCCGATCCTGGAAGTTCCTGGAGACACTGGCCGGTCCTTCCCCGGCTGTGGACCAGGTCCTGGCCGCCGACGGATAGGCTTGGGGTGTCCGGAAAATGGACAGGACGTGCCTCGGCCCTGGAAATGGAAACCAGACAACGCAAAGGAAACCGATCGGGGCCCAATGTTGCATGCTGTGGAAAAGTCGCAGGAGGAGATGGGAAAATCGCGCTTTTTCGAGACGGCAGGTTCGATGGCGGAACTCTAGACTCCCATGGCGCCGTCACCGATCCTCTTTGAAAGGGAGAGGAATCCGTTGGATCCGCATCGGGTGAAAAAAGACAGGAGGAATGGACCATGCGAAAGAAATGGGTTCTCTTGCTTTGCCTCGCCGCCGTGCTCATCCCCGGGCTCACGGCCCATGCGGGCTGCCTCACCCTCACCGCACCCAACGGAGGCGAGAGGTTGGTTCCCGGCAGCGTCTACCACATCACATGGACCAACGACTGCTCCAAGCCTTTGAAGATCGAACTCAGAAGAAATGGCATTTTCCTTGGGTTTATAGCTCGCAATGTTCCGCCATCCCAAACCAGCTTCCGCTGGACGGTAGGGTCCCATTCCGGAGGGACCGCTTCCATCGGAAGTGACTACAAGATTTTGATCATGACCGAAGATGGTATCAGTTGGGACAGAAGTGAAACGCCCTTTACCCTCATGCAAATCAACCCTTCGGCCAAAGTCGCCGCGCCGCCCAAGATGAAGGCCCGACGAGTCAAGCGCATTGACCTCAAACTGATCCGCGTCTATTCCGACAGCTGCGTCCCACCCGGCGGCACCCCTCACAACGCCGATGCCTTTTACATGCACAAGATCATTGCGACCGTTGGGGCGGCCGGCCCACAGCTCTTGCGACTCGTTCCGGAATTTCGAATCCGGGTCGCATACTATGACGCCCACAGTGGGCATGCGCGACGGTTCACAAAAGATTTCAAGCCGGAGTCCATGGGCACCGTGGAAGTATCCAACACGCCGATCGTGGCCAAAAAATCTGCGGGGATCGCGGTGTCCGTGGTCCCTCTCGGAGGCTATGGAGATCCCGACTTGGCCAACAACTCCATCGTCCTTCACCAGTGCACCACCTACAGCTCGCAGGATGCCATGCACGATGCGCTCGAAACCCTCACCAATCCACCGGGCAACTGACCATTCCAAAGGGCCAGGAACCTTCCAAAGGGACCTTCGCCGACGGGGCTGTTCCCCAAATCAGTTCTTACGGCCCGCGATCCCGGCCAGGATCTCCAGCGGGTGCAACACGGGATAGGAAAGGTTGTGGCGAAACTGCAGACGGCAGCTGAGGCAGTCGGTGATGATGCCGTCGGGATCGGCGGACCGGATCTTTTCGAAGAGCCGCCGGCCCAGCTCCAGTGACATTGCGTGAAATTCCTTCTTGTAGCCCAGGGATCCGCCCATCCCGCAGCAATCCGTGGAACTTCCCACGGGCTCCACCTGAAAGCCCGGGATGCGCCACAAGAGATCCGGGTAGCTGCCTCCGTTTTCCTGTTCGCGCTGATGACAGGGTTCGAAATAGACCCAGCGCCCGGAAGGGCCCCGGTCCGGAAGGCCCCGCTCCACTGGGAGCCCCAGCTTCCTCACATACTCACCCAGATCATGGATCCGGTGGGCCAGTTGTATGCGGCGGTGCGGGTCCAGGGACACAAAGAAGTCGTCGGCCAGCCAACTGGGCCCCTGGCCCACACGGACATTTTCTTTCAGGATCACGCGCATGAAATATCCGCAGGTGGGACAGGAACAGACCAGATCATAGCCCGCGTCGCTCAGTGCCAGGAGGGTCTCCAGGTTGGCCCGCACGCGTTCCACCATCCGCCTTTCGTCTCCCTCCACGGCCGAGGGCATGCCGCAACACTGCTGATCGGGCACAAGGACGCTCACACCGCACCTTTCCAGCACGGACACAGCCGCCCGGGCCACTTCCGGAAAAAGATAGGCCGCGGTGCATCCCACAAAATAGGCAACTTTTCGCTCCGCCGGCCGTTCTTCGCACAGACCGCGCCTTCGAGCCCAAGTGAAGAAATCCTCCTCTGCTGGAGGAGGCAGTCGGCGATCCGGCTGAAGCCCCAAAAGTCGCGCGGCGCCTCGCGAACCAGCACGCCGCTTGAGTACGAAAGATGCCGTTCGACGAAGGAAGGCCGGAAGCCCTCCCACGCTTTGAAGATCCGACAAAAGCCGGGCGGCGGGACTCAAGCCGCGGCGGCGCACACGTTCCGACTTGGCCCGAAGCAGGTTCGCCCGAACGTCGGGACAAGGGCACAGTCCGCACAGCGTGCACAGATCCATGAGATCCAGAAGCTCTTCGTCTTCCGCCGGCGGACCACCAGCGAGTTCCCGGTCGTAGAGCTCGAAGATCCTAGGAAAAAGAAGACAGCACTCATCCATGAGGTAGCGGCAGATGTCGCAGTCCGTGCACCCTGCAACCATCCGCCGCATGTACTCTTCCGGTCTTCCATCTTTCACGGGTCGCAACTCCGGTCACTTTGTCCTTTCACGGTGGAAAAGAAAAAACGCTCCGCCCAGCGCGGGTGCTGCCGAACATCCCCCCCCCGTCCGCTACCCCGATCGGGGGTACCCTTTCCTATCACCCAAATCCAGCGTCCTCCACCCAGGCCCTTTCTGAGCCACAAACCAACGCACCCCAACCTCCCGCCGGCCCGTGACGGACGCTGATAGAGACGTGAGGCCGCCTTTCCTCGGCCCGTCGTCAAGAGGCGGTCTCGGTCTTTTCGGTGACGACATGTAACACGGATCGAGACGGTGCCGGCCGGGAAGCGTCCGTGCGTTGCGTGAGGGCTCGTGACCGGGCAGCCGGAGGATAGCGCCGCGGTAGTGATCAAATCTCGGGCAGGACAGGACTCCGCATCACCTCTTCCGGAGTCAGATCAGTCCAGATGGGACTTCAAGGCCTTTCTTTCGTCGGCCTCCAGGCGCTTGAGAAAGGCCTTGATGAGCCGCAGGGCCTCGTCCTTATCGCCGTCCAACACCACCGCCTTCATGGCCATGTATTCTTCTTGGGTCACGTTCAAAACGGGCATAAAGACACCTCGTCGGATTTATCGGGAGCTGAATCGGTCTTTTTGTGCGGGGCCGTACCCGGCCTCGAAGACGGGCACTCAATGGGTCTGGAGGGCCTCCTTGACCCGTTTGGCCAGCACGTGGCGAACAAAGTCCAGAGCCCCCCGGGAATCGGCGTCCATGTCGATGCGCACCACTTCCTGCGCCTCCTGGGGGCTCAGGGTCAGCACGATGGGTTTGAGCCGCATGGCATCACCTCCTGTCCCATCTCAGCCGTTTTTAACCCGCCCATGACACCCGCCCCCATAGGGACTCGGGAGTTTACCCGAGAACACCCAGGCTGCTCACTTCTTGGCGGCACGGAAGTTTTGGGGACGGCCAGGCGGGTCCATGCTGTCTGTCTGGCCTTTAAGCAGTAGGGACGGGTTCGGAAGCCCCTACAAGGCTGTCTGAGAGTTCAAAAAGCACCACGGGGCCGGTGGAATTTCAACTGATCTGAAAGCCACAAAAGGGCGAGACACCATTGTCAGACAGCCTCTTAGCGCCACAGCCGTGCCACGAGCCTTCCCAGGTCGTCCAGCAGTGTGTAGGTCACGGGCGTGATCACCAGGGTCATGACGGTCCCCACCAGAAGGCCGAAGCCCGCCGCCGTGGCCAGAGGCGACATACGCTCCAGGCCCACCGCCGTTTCCAAGATCATGGGCAGCATGCCCACGAAGGTGGAGATGGTGGTCATGAGCACTGGCCGCAGCCGAAGCCTGACGGCCTGCTCCAAAGCCTGATCCCGATCCATGCCTTGATCCAAGGCCTGCCGAATGAAGTCGATGAGAAAGATAGAGTTGTTGATCACCACGCCGGCCAGGAGCAAAATGCCCATCATGGCGGGCATGCACATGGGCTTTCCCAGAAGAAGCAGCCCCCACATGGACCCGATGATGGCCAGAGGAATGGCCACCAGGATCGGAAGCGGCAGGCTGAAGGATCGGAAGGTTCCCACCAGCAAAACGACGAGAAGCACCAGCCCCAGCAACACCGCCTTCATGACCCGCTGCATACTCTCGTGCATGTCCGCCGCCGTTCCACTGACCTTGATGTGCAGGGAACCGGGAAGTGACACCTTCTTCAATCGGGCACCGATATCGCCCAAGACCTGGCTGATCCGTCGCGTGCGATTGTACGCGGTGATGTCGATGGTGTTCTCCAGGTCCTCGCGCGTAATGACCGTCTGCGTGGTGCTCGGCTCGATGGCCGCCAGAGTGCGCAGCGGCACGGACCCCTTGGGCGTGGGGATGGGGATTTGCGCCAGGCGCTCGGGCGATCTCACCCACGCATCCTCATAGGCGACCCTGATGGGAACGTCCAGAAAACCTTTCAGGCGAAGCCCGGAGGCGGGAACGCCCCCCACCGCCACGCGCAGTATCGAAGCCACATCCGCCGGGGTGACGCCGTAAAGACGCGCCGTTCTGGGATCCACACGCACGTGCACCTCTTCCTTGTCCAGCCACCAGCCGGGCACCACGTCCACCAACCCCGGCAGGCCCTCCAGACTTTGCTGGATCCGGGCGGCGGCGGCGCTCAGATCTTCGGGCCGGTGGCCGCCCATGACCACCAGGTCAATGGGCGCCCGGGACGTGGCCATGGGCGTCGCTCCGTATTCGTAAACCTGCAGGGACCGGATTCCGCCAAGAGCGGAAATCTTTTCGCGCCATTCATCCTCAATCTCCCAGATGGTGCGATCACGCTGATCCCGCGTGGTGAGCGTCACAATGAGAAAAGCCGTTTGAGCCGTCTGGCCGCCTGCGCCGAAGGAGATCTCACCCGGCTCGGAGCCCACGGTGGACGAGATCATCCGCACACTGGGTTCTTGACGGATGATCTTTTCCACTTCCGTGAGCGTTTTTTCCACGTGCGCCACGGATGCGGACGGCGGCAGTTCGAAGCGAATGTTCATGATGCCCGTATCCATGGGAGGCATGAGTTCGCGGCCGATGATCGGCGGCACGATTTTCATGGTGAGCACGAAGCATCCAAGGGCCAACAGCATGGCCAGCCACCGCCGATGGAGCGCTGCGCGCAGCACGCGCACGTAGAAGTTCGCCAGGGCGTCCACCCCTTTGCCGAAGGGAAGCACCAGGCGTTCCAAAACATTCCGCCGTCGTTTCGCCGCGTCGCCTCCTCGGATGAGCTTGAGGGCCAGCGGCGGCACCACGAAAACGGCCACGAGCAGCGATCCCACCAAGGCGTAGGCCAGCGTCAACGTGAAACGGCGAAGCACCTGTTGCACGTATCCACCGGAAAACATGATGGGGACCAACATCACCACCGTGGTGAGCATCCCGGCGCTGATGGACAGCAGGATCTCTCCCACGGCCCCTTCCACGCATTGGCGGGCGTCTCCGGGGCAGGTCTTTTGATGCCGGTGGATGTTTTCCACCACCACGACCGTGGCATCCACCACCATCCCCGTGGCGATGATCAGCCCCGAAAGGGTCACGATGTTGAGGGTATGGCCCGTGAGTCCCAACACGGCCACGGCAAACATGAACGACAGGGGAATGCTCACCAGCGCGATGGTGGACGAGCGAATATCCGCCAGGAACAGGAAGATGATGACGACGGTGAGGGCGATGGACGCATAGAGCGAAGCCCGCATGCCCTGGGTATTGCGGTCGATGAGGGGCTGCTGGTCGTTGGTGATCTCAAAGTGGATGTCCGGCCAGCGTTTCTCCATTCGGGACAGGGCCCCCTTGACCGTCCGGATGACGGACATGACGTTGCCGCCGTCCGCTCTCAGCACGTTGATGGCCACGGCGGGCTCGCCGTTGCCATGATAGAGACTGCGCAGATCCTCGATGCCCAGTTCCACCCGGGCCACGTCCTGAACCCGCACGTCCGCTCCGGCCTTGCGCCGGATCACACAATCGCGGATATCTCGAAGATCCCGGAACTCCCCGATGGTCTTGACCAGCGCTTCGCCGTCTTCGTTTTCCATGAGCCCCGCCGGCGTGGTGATGTTTTGCACCTGCACGGCCCGCATCACGTCTTGCGGCGTCAGCCCGTATGCCTCCAGCCGATCCCGATCGAGCCACAGGTTCACCTGCATCCGATGACCGCCGAAGGTGTCCACGTCCGCCACGCCCGGCAGATTCAGCAGAAAGTCCTTGATGTCGTTGTCGGCCAGGAGCCGGATGTGGGCGAGATCCAACGATGAACCCGCCTTGGGACGAAGCGACAGGGTGAGCACCGGTCGGGTGGCATCCGTTACGGGATAAATGCGCGGCTCCAGGATATCGGAAGGAAGCTGCGCCCGCACCCGGCTCAGAGCGTTTTGGATGTCCACCACCACCTGACCCACCGGTTTTCCATAGTTGAACTGGGCGTTGATGGAGGCCACCTCATCGCGCGACGCGGACGACAGCTTGGTGAGCCCCGGGATGCTGGCCAATTCCTTTTCCACCACTTCCGTGATGCGCCGGCTCACGTCCACCGCGGCGGCACCCGGCTCCACAATGATGATCGCCGCCTGGGGAGGGTTGGTGTCGGGAAAGTATTCGGTGGGCATGGTGAAGAAGGCTCGAAGCCCCACCACGGCAACGAGAAGCGCCCCCACCAGGACAGCCCACGGGTTTCGTAACGACCAACCGTGAGGACTCATGAGCGCACCTCCTGCACCACCGGCATCCCTTCGTGCAGGCGAATCCATTGCAGGTATTCACCCACGGCCACCTGCTCGCCTTCCCGGAGTTTGCCTTCCACCAGGGCGCGATTTTCCGTCATGAAAATCACACGCACAGGCACCTTCTCCAATCGCCCGGATCGAACCGCAAAGACAAAGGAGGTTCCGTCCGTTTCCACCACCGCGCGCCGCGCCACCACCATGCCGGTTCCTTCCCGCACCACCACATCCAGGGGAAGATAGGATCCGGGCCGGACCGGTTCCGAGCAGTCCCACGGGATATCGGCTTCCACCCGCACCGACTTGGCCCCCTGCAACGCCGGAAAAACCCGACTGATCACGGCCTGCTCGCCGAAGTGGGGCATTCCCTCCGGCCACCGGACCAGAACCTTCTTTCCCGGTTGTAGGAACCCCAGATCCTCCTGGACCGCCTCGAAGACGATCTTGGCGGACGAGCAATCCATGAGTTCCAAAAGCGCCTGGCCGGGTTTGGCCAGATCGCCCGGATCCACGATACGCTCCGTCACCACACCGGAGATGGGCGCCACGATGCGGGCATAGGAAAGCCGCGTGGACGCTTCTTGGCGTTGGGCTTTCGCCCCTTCCATCTCCCGGCGCACACTGCTCAGCTCCGCCACCAGGGAATCGAGTCGGCCCACCGCCGTGTCCAGCCGATTTCTGGAAGCGTCCAGGGCCGACGCGCTGATTCCTTTCTTTTCATAGAGCTTTTGATCCCGTTGGAATTCGGTGCGCAGATAGCTCACGTTCCGACGGGCCGCCGCAATGGATGCCTCCAGCGCCGTCAGCTTGGCTTTCAGGGCTTCCACCCGGGCGCTCAAGGCCCGCACTTCCGCCTGGATGTCCCGGTCGTCCAGTTCCACCAGAAGGTCTCCCGCCTGGACCGTATCCCCTTCATCCACATGGACGTTCACCACAACGGCCGTTATCCGGGGCGCCACGCTTGCCGTTGCCGCCGCTTCCAAGTACCCAAGATATCTCAGTGTGTCCCGCAAGGTTTCCGTTGAGACCTTGTCCACCTGAACGGGTACAGGTCGCGGTTTCCACCGGGGTGCGGACGCCAGGCGTTGGCGGGCCTTCTTGACCCCCAGAGCCAGGCCGACGATCACAAGAAAAAGGATCCCGAGAAGGAGTATGCGTTTGGCCAGCCTTTTGGTTCCCATTTTCATTCCTCGCTTTGGTACGGGTCTTGGGGATCGAGACGCTGAACTCATTTGCCCCGGGCAAGATCTGTCAGATCCTCTCCCACGGCCTTGCGCCATTGCAGAAGAGCCAGTTGGGCGTCCACCTGCGCCTGGCTGTATTCCACCTGGGCTTGGAGCAGCGCCGCCTGGGCGTCCAAGACGTCGTTTATCGTGTTTTTCCCAGCCCGGTACTTGTCCTGCTCGATGCGAAGCGTCTCCTGGGCAACGTCCACGCTGGAGCGGGTGACCTGGAGGCGCTCGGCGCTGTCGGTCAGGCGTGCATGAGCGCGTTCCACCTCTTCACGGATCTGCAGTTCCACGCCCCGAAGGCGCTCCCGCGCCTGTCGTTCCCGAAGACGGGCCTGGCGAATGGACGCCCGCACGGCACCACCGCGAAAGAGCGGCAACGTGGCCTGGATCCCTGCCGCCCAGGTGTCTTCATGATCGATGGCACCCGAAGGGTCATCCTGCTCGTAAGGCAGGCCGTTTCGAAGCCCGTATCGGCCGAAGGCCTGGATGCTTGGAAAGACGTCGGCCAGAGCTGCTCGAATCTCCTGACGCGCCTGTTTCAGAGCCAGCTCGGCCGCTTTGTGTTCGGGACGCAGGCGCATGGCCCTGGTCACCCCCGTTTTGACGGGAGGAATGTGCAAAACCGGGGTCGTCAGGACCCCGGCGATGTCAAAAGCAGGGCGGTTGTCCAGATCCAGGCCCATCAAGCGCCCGAGAAAGACCCGCAGGACCCCACGGTCCGCTTTCAGTGCGGAGATTCTCTGGTCCAAGCTGGCCAGCCGCACCTGGATCTTCATGTGGTCGACCGGCGCCACTCGGCCCACTTCCAGCTGGTTCTGCACCAGTTCCTCCTGGGCCGCCAAGGCCCGGCGCGATCCCCAGGTGGCTTCCAGCACGCGGTCCAGCTGAAGGATCTTGTAATAGACAGATGCCACGTTCAAGGCCACGTCTTGGCGGGTGGCGTCAAAGCGCGACACCGCCTCCTGCTTGGCCAATTTCGCGATGCGCACCTGCGCCCACCGCCTCCCGCCTTCGAAAAGCGAAAGGCGACCCATCACCGCCGTATCCCACACGTCTCGGTCAAAAATGCCCGGTTCATTGTTGGCATGGACCGGGACCACCCGCTGCGGCTCTCCGTAACGACTGTAAGACGATGTCAGATCCAGCTCCGGGAAGAAGGCGGCCCGCCGCTTCACGATCTCTTGGTCGGCGGCTCCAATGCCCAGTTTCCGGTCCTGGATCTGTGGATTGTGAGCAAGGGCCTGGGCCACGCATTCCGACAAATCCCAAGCCGTGGACTGGGCGTATCCCGGACAGGCAAAGCCCATGAAAACCGTCAGACACAAGGTGAAAACTCCCAACATTCGCACCTTCCGATTGCCTCCTTGGCTGGACCGCCCCACAAAACGATAGGGCGGGCTGTTGCAATTGGGGGCGACCCGTCGAGCCGTCCCTCCACCCAACTTCCAAACGTCTTCACTTCCCTTAGGACAACCAGTGGGCGCTTCTTCCTTGCCGTCCCAAAGCCCATCGCAGGCAGGAAAGATCCGACCGGTCCGATCCCTGGCCCCCTAGCTGGAAAGAAACGGACGAACCATGAAATAGACCCCCAGCACGGCGATGGCACCACCGGCCGCCCGGCGAAGCCATTCGCTTCCTTGCTGAAACGCCCCGTTTGCCATCACCTTTCGGATGAAAGCGGTAAAGCTTCCAGCCACCGCGATGGGAAGACAATGGCCCAGCCCGAAAAAGAGGATGTAGCCCAAACCCGTCAGAACCTTCTTCTGGATGGTGATGACCGCCAGGATGGGAGCGATGAAGCCAAACGTGCAGGAACCCGACAGCACCCCGTAGGACAACCCCAGGACCAGAGCCCCCCACATACCTCGAAGCCGTAGCCTGCCCAACCGGGATCCCGGCAACCGGCAGCCCGGAACACCCATCATGTCGCAGGCCACCCAGAGCAAAACCAAGCCCACCAGAATCGTCCAGTAGGGACCCACGTCCCCCAACATCCGGCCCAGCATGGCGCACACGGCCCCGATGGCGGCGATGGTGATAAAAAGCCCCACCGTGAAGACCACCGCATACCGAGCCGCTTCGCGCGGCTGGAGGAGCCGCTTTTGGCCGGCCACATAGCTCACCACCAAAGGGATGGACGCCATGTGACAAGGACTCAGGGCCACCGCAACCATGCCCCACAGAAAACAGCCCAGGAAAGCCAAAGCCCCCTGGGCGTTCATCCACTGGTTGACGGCCAGAAAGAATGTATCCATGGCGCCGGCACCTCCGCCTCAATGCACACCCAGTTTGCGCAATACGTGTACAATGCTCTTCTTATCAAGAAACCCCACGTGACGAAAGACCTCACGGCCTTCCTTGTCGTAAAAGATCTGGGTGGGGATGGCTCGAATCCCGAACCGGGCGGCCGCCTCCCGGTTTTCCCACACATCGATGAAAAGGACCGCCGCCCGTCCTTCGTATTCCGTTTTCAGTTCGTCCAGGATGGGGGCCATCATCTTGCAAGGAATACATTTGTGCGCACCCAGATCCACCAAGGTGACCATCCCGGGCACCGGCACCTGGGCGGGCAGTCCGCCTTCGGCCGCAGCCGATCCCACCAGCGCAACGGCGAACCAAAGGATCACCAGCCCCCACTTCCACGCCTGTTTCATCTTTCGCCTCCTGCGCGCAAGCCCCACATAAGTACTGTATTCCCATATAGCGATTCCTTGGCAACGTGTCAACATCTTCCGTGCCTTGCCATGCCGGGGGACGCAAGGGATGGGAATGGAGTTTCTTGCCAGCCCACTCCCGCCATCCACCTGGGATCATAACGGCTTCCTTCGTTGTCACCCACTTCCCCCCGGGGGCTTAAGGCGCCTATGGAAAATAAGGCTCAAAGGGGGAAGATGAAGGGAGGTCTGTGCTCCCCTGGCAGCAGCCAGCTTTGGTTGGTTTTCACCTCGGAGCCTGTCCGAGAACGCCCAGATTACTCCCTGTGGGCTCCTGCGTTCGACCTGGCCAGGCCGTCGTAGGGCCGGGTTCAGAACCCGCCCCTACAAAGCTCAAGAAACATCACAAAGCACAGTTGCCCTGCATTTGTCAGAAAGGCCAAGAGGCCATTGTCAGACTAGCTCCCAGGCCCATGAAAGGCTTTTGTGATGAAGATCGATCCCCGGCATGGGATTCCGAGCAGGGGCGCGGCAGGCCGGTTCAAGGCCGCCCTTTACGGGACACGCGTCGAAAATGATAGCGTGTCGTCGCCACGGCCGCCGCCAGCAGTACGGCGTCTCGCAGCGCGGTCCAGGCCATGGAGGAAAGACCTCCGGATCCATGGCCGGAGGTGGAAAAACACCCGCAGTCGATGTCCAATCCACGGGCCCAATTGAAAACGACGGCAGCCAGGAAGACCGTGAGAAGCCCGTCCGCTGCCAGCAGGGCCCCGATAGCCCAAACGCCCGTCACGAGACACACGCCCACCATGGCCTCCATCCAGGGAAGGACCAGGGCCACAGCGTTGACGGCCCATTCCGGCAGGATTTGGTATTGGAAGACCACCTGGGCAAAGTCCCATGGATGAAGGATCTTGTCGTAGGAGGCGTAGAGAAAAACGAGTCCGAGAAAAACCCTTCCCGCCATGTGGAGGCCCCGGCCCAGCGTCCAGCCTCCGGTTTCGGTTCCACCGTCATGGGGTTTCACCGCCCGGCTCCCAGCCCCTCCCACCTGGTCATCACCGTTACACGACAGTTCGCACAGCAGCGACCCATGCCCGCACGGGCTCGTTTCCAGCTCCACCACCGGGTGATCGATCCCGTAACGATCATGGAGTCTTTCCCGGACCGTGCGCTTGATGACCTCCGCCCCACTGAGCGGCTGATCCTCCACCACCAAGTGGCAGGAGAAGGCAACACTCGAACCGCCCACACTCCACGCATGCAGATAGTGGGCGTTCACAACACCGGGAATCCGTTCAATATCCTCCTTGACCTGCGCGATGTCCAGCCCATGGGGTGCCGCGTTCATCAGCACCCCCACCGCTTCCCGCAAGATGTCCCAGCAGTTTTTCAGGATGAAAAGGACGATCAAAAGGGACAGGGCAGGATCCAACCAGTTCCACGGCTTGATCGTCAGGACCGCCCCGTTGACGAGCACGGCCACCGAGGTGAGGAAGTCGCCGAGCATGTGGACAAAGGCGCCCCGCACATTGAGGCTGTGGGACGCGTCCTTATGAAGCAACCAGGCGGAAAAGCCGTTTCCCACCACCCCCACCCCCGCCAGGGCGATCACCCACAGACCGGAGACGGGTTCCGGATGCCGGAGACGGTGGAGCGCTTCCCACGCGATGTAGCCCGACGCACCCAGCAGGAGCCCCACATTCACGAGCGCCGCCAGAACCTCCGCCCGCCGAAACCCGAACGTGTGGCGGACCGTGGCACCCCTTTGCGCGATCACGAAAGCCGCATAGGCGACCACTAGTGCGGCAAAGTCACTGAAATTGTGGGTGGCGTCGGAAAGGAGGGCCACGCTGTTGGCCAGAATCCCGCCGGCCACCTGGGCCGTAGGAATGGCCAGGTTCAGGAGCATGACGCCCAGAAGGCGCCGTCCCGAGGCGGCATCCACCGGCGGATGGTGGTGGCCCAAGTGGCCGTGGTCGTGGCCGCATCCCTCGTGACCGTCACCTGGGTCCGCGGCCTTCGTCATCTTCAACGGTTCCGGTTCATGCATCGTTTGCACCGCCTGCGCCATGACCCCTCTTCTTTTCTATGGCAACGGCCAACCCCGGCGTCTCTCGACACCGCGCCTGGGACGGCCGCGGCCCTCGCGCGTTCAATCGTCAGCGCCCGTCGGGAGCCCCGCCTCGATCCAGACCGTCCAGCCATTTACCAGAACGCGCACGTTTTGGTAGCCCATGGCCGCGAGAGCCACGGCCACTTCCCGGCTGAGACCGCAGCCTTCCCCATCACAGTATGTGATGATGAGCTGTTCCTTTGCCACGTTGGAAAGGACCCTCGGCGCCGCCTCATCGAACATCATCCACGGCAAATTGACCGCGCCCAGGATGTGTCCTTCGCGGTACGTTTCCGGATCGCGCGCATCCACAAAAAGCGCCTCACCCGAGAAAAAGGCCGCCCGGGCTTCCTCCAGTGAAACAACCGAAAGAGCACCCTTCTCGGCTTCCACGCCCCCGCTCGCCTTCCAATCTCCCACCCATGGAAGCGGATGGGGCCTCCGCCAATTGACCGTCGCCGCCAAGGTCACCGCCGCCACCACCAGTGCCAGGGTCTGCAGGAATCCTTGAGTCAGGCGTTCTTGCATGTCTATTTTAGAAGGCTTCAAGGTGCATCCTTTGGTTTGCGGGTCTCCCGCCGGAGGCCCTCGGCTACCAAGACCATGGCTTTCCGGCCTTTTTATTGAATTCCCACCACTTGAAGTTCCACCGTACCCTGTGGGTGGCGCCATGGGAGTTCTGAGACAGCCTCGCAGGGCGGGTTCGAAACCCGCCCCTATCTGCTCCGAAGCCAGGCCGCCAGCACCTACCCGCCCAGTAACCCCAACCTTTCGTCCGCGCAAGATGGGAGCCACCTGGCCGCTCTCGAACAAGCTAGCCGGTCCAGCGGCCGCCCGTGACGCCGCGATGCGTCGTCGGCCCTGCCGCCCACCCGATTCCAGGCCCCGTCAGGCTTCTTTCCCTGGGAACCAATGGGTGGTCTTCAGGCAAATCTTGACCAGCATGAGCATCACCGGCACCTCGATGAGCACCCCCACCACCGTGGCCAAAGCCGCTCCCGACGAGAGGCCGAAAAGAAGAGTCGCCGTGGCGATGGCCACCTCGAAGTGGTTGGACGCGCCGATCATGGCCGAAGGGGCCGCATCTTCATATTTGAGTTTGAGCAGCCGTGCAAGCCCGTAGGTCACCCAGAAGATGAGATTGGTCTGGATGAATAGAGGGATGGCGATCCACAGGATGGTGAGCGGATTGGCCACGATCACGTCGCCCTTGAAGGAAAAGAGAAGCACCAGGGTCACCAGCAAAGCGATGATGGTGATGGGCGTGAGCACATGGAGGAATTTCTCCTCAAACCACGCCTCACCTTTGGCCTGGATGATCAGCTTCCTGGAAAGATAGCCCGCGGCCAAGGGCAGGGCCACGTAGACCCCGATGGACAACACCAAGGCCTGCCAGGGCACGGGAAGCCGCCCCACGCCCAGAAGGAAGCCCCCCAGCGGACCATAGAGAAGGAGCATGGTCAGGCTGTTGATGGCCACCATCACCAGGGTGAGTCCGTCGTTTCCCCGGGCCAGATAGCCCCAGACCAGGACCATGGCCGTGCACGGAGCGATCCCCAACAGGATGCAGCCCGCCAGATAGCTCCGCCACAAGGGCACTTGAAGCATCTTCATGCCTTCGTGCATCACCACGGTGCCCACACCGTGGGTGGCTCCCACCGGCAGATTGAGCCCCAGGGGCATCTTCACGTAATCCACGGCTTCAGGACCGATGAGCCCTTTGAGCGCATAGCCCAGGAAGAACAACGAGATGCCGTACATGGTGAACGGCTTGATCGCCCAGTTGGCAAAAAGAGTGAGGGCCACCGGCTTGCCGCTCTTTCCCGCCTTCACCACTTCACCGAAGTCGATCTTCACCATGATGGGATACATCATGAAAAAGAGACAGACCGCAATGGGGATGGACACCACCGGCGCCTCGCCCACATAGATGGCCATGCCGTCCAAGGTGCGGGCAACCTCCGGGGCCACCCGCCCCAGCAGGATGCCCGCCGCAATGCAGAGAATCACCCAGAGCGAAAGGTAGCGCTCGAAAACCGTCAGTCCGCGGCCTCCCTTCTTCTTTCCTGCCGCTTCCGATGCCATCTTTTCCTCCTTGGGCATTCGCTGGATTGCCGGAACCCTATTCCTGCTTTTTCATACCTGCCAGATGCCCATGCCGACCCATCGGGCCCCCAAAGCCTGGCTTGAAATGAGACGTTGCATGTTCTTGCCGTCACTAAATCAGTTGTATATCGTCTGCCTTCTATATGGCGCACCCCCTTCACCTGTCAAGACATGGGGGCGCACTGCACATTTTCGGTTGGCCGACCGATTTTTCGATAAACCATCTTGACAGGGCGCCACTATATTGCCATAGTGGAATATGTAAGACAACCACAATCGGCCGGCCCCAACAGCGGGCCAAAGCACCCAACAAGGAGGACACGGTCATGGCTCGAGCGGAAACAAGTCGCATGGATTTTTCTATTGAGGAGGCCTCCATGGAGGAACAGGAAAAAAGCAAAATCGAGTGGCGCGACATCTGGAAGCCTCTCAGCCTCATCGTGGGAACCTTTTTGGTCCTTTTCTATCTTCCCATAGAAAGTGAGCGCTTCCGAGTCGCCGTTCTGGAATCGCTGGCTCTCGCCAAGTGGTACGCTCAGGAGCACGTGCTGTTGTGCCTGGTGCCCGCCTTTTTCATTGCGGGTGCCATTGCCTGTTTCGTTTCCCAGGCGGCGGTGATGAAGTATCTGGGAGCGGGGGCCAAGAAGGTTTTGGCCTACGGCGTGGCTTCGGTCTCCGGCAGCATCCTGGCGGTCTGTTCCTGCACGGTGCTGCCTCTCTTTGCCGGGATCTGGAAGCGCGGAGCGGGCCTGGGCCCGGCCATCGCCTTTCTTTATTCGGGGCCGGCCATCAACATCCTGGCCATCGTGCTCACCGCCCGCATCCTGGGACTGCCCTTGGGGATCGCCCGCGCGGTGGGGGCCATCGCCTTCAGCATCATCATCGGGCTGGCCATGCACTTCTTTTTCCGGGAAGAGGAAGAGGCCAAGGCGGCCGCGGCGCTTCACATGCCCGCGCCGGAGGTGGAGCGCCCCCTGTGGCAGAACGTGGTGTACTTTGCCTCCATGGTGGGGCTTCTCATCTTCGCCACATGGGGAAAGTCCACATCTCCGGTGGGCCTCTGGAACGCCATCTACGCCATCAAATGGTACCTTGCGGGCGCCTTTGCCCTGCTCTTGGGCGTGCTCCTGGTCTTGTGGTTCCGTGTGAAGGCCTACAAGATCGCCCTTTCGGCCGCAGTGGTCATCGCTCTCGCCTACACGTTTCCCCATGAACCGCTCATCGCCTTTTCCGCCGGCATCATCGCCTTGGTGATCTGCATCACCACCACCCGGGGAGAGACGGAAGACTGGTTCCTTTCCACGTGGGATTTCACCAAGCAGATCACACCGCTGCTCTTCGCGGGGGTGCTGGCTGCCGGCCTTCTTTTGGGGCGACCCGGCGGGGCCGAAGGGATCATCCCGTCGCGTTGGGTGAGCGGACTGGTGGGCGGCAATTCCCTGGGAGCCAACCTTTTTGCCGCCGTGGTGGGGGCCTTCATGTACTTCGCCACACTCACCGAGGTTCCCATCCTGCAGGGGCTCATCGGAGCGGGCATGGGCAAAGGCCCGGCTCTGGCCTTGCTCCTGGCCGGTCCGGCCCTGAGTCTGCCCAATATGCTCGTGATCCGCAGCGTCATGGGAACCAAGAAAACGTTCGTTTTCGTCTGCCTCGTGGTGGTCATGTCCACCATCGCCGGCCTGATCTTTGGTGCGTATTTCTAGGCAATAACCCAGGAAACACCGCCAAGCTCAAGGAACGCCCATGTGTGGGGAGCCAATCCGGCTCCTCACCTTGGCGTTTTGGGGGAACTGTCTTCGGCTGGTGGCCCATCAGCGGCCATGGTCAAGATCTGTGGCGACACAGGAAGCGGCGCATCGTTCGTGACGCCCCAGATCAACGGGACCCCAACCCCTGGAATAGCACAACACGCGCCTCGCAGCCTCTGAGAACGATTCTGTGGGGTCCGTCGCTGCAGAGAATTCTTTCAAGGTGAGCGCCAGGAACCCCACCCTGGAGCCGGCTTTCAGGCGGGCGCAATCTCCCGCACCACGTGGGCGAACGCATGGGCCAGTTCGGCAACCGATCGGGCCAGCAGACGGCCATCGAAGGGGGGCAGACCGTTGGGAGCGGGCCGCGGCGGCACCCTCGCCATGAGCTCCGCCAGGCACGCTTCCCGAGGCACCACCAACGATCCCAGGTACCGCCCCCACCGACTGGAAAGCAGCACCTCGTGCAGGCGGTCCGTCCTGGAATCGGAAAAAAACCGAAGCAAGGTGGCCTGCCAGTAGAGACAGCGCCGCACGCCCCGTTCGGCGGGCACGTGGCGTGGCAGCGCCACCTGGAGCAAGCGTCGAAAATAACGCGGCGCCGGATGGGTCCGCCACAGGCCGTGGCGCACTCCATCCAGCAGCCGGCAGAACCCATCTTCCGGACCCACCAGGGGGATCCACTGGGCTTCCAGCTGCCCTTCCAGCCACAGGTGGCAGGACTTGGGTTTCAGCCGGTAGTAGCGGCACGGTCCGAAAGGGGGTTCGCTGTAGTAGGCCACCAGCCCGTGCCAGTAGGCGTCCGCCAACAGATGGCTCATGAATCCCATCAGCCAGGAGGCATAGGAGCGATCCCCTTTCGCCTGGCTCTGCCGCAGGAGATTTCGACAGACCTGCGCCCCCGCCTCCCCCTGATAACGGTGAAGGCGTCTTCCCACGCGTGACAGAGTGAACCGGGGTATGTCATAGAAGAGGGTGTCCGGCATGACGGCACCTAGCAAGAAGGACACCCTGTCCAGTGGGAAATACCTGGCGTCTTGACCGGCGTTCAACAGCCCGGCGGCTTCCCGAGCCAGCAGCATGTGAAAGCGTTCTTTGGGCATGGAGGTGTGTTTGTCTCCCGTACGTCGGCTCTTTCCAAAAGACCGGGCCCAACTGGCCTGGTGTCTCTACGACTGGGCCAATTCCGCCTTCGCCACCAGCGTCTTGGCCGTCTTTCTTCCCATCTACTTCGCCCGGGTCGTTGTTCCCCCCCAGGGCGTGACCTTACCGATCTTCGGCTTGGCTTGGCACACGGAAGCTTCTTCTTTGTGGGCCTATACCGTCTCTGCGTCCGTCCTGGCGGTGATCGTCCCTGCCCCTTTGGTGGGAAGACTTGCCGATGAGAAGGCCGCGCGCAAGAGCTTTCTTCTTCTGTGCGCCTCGGCCGGTGCCTTGAGCACCGCGTCTCTGTGGGCTTGCGGGCCGGGGGACGTCTTCCAGACCCTGGCCACCTTTGCCTTGGCTTACATCGCCTTCAGCACTTCCGAGGTGTTCTACAATGCCTATCTGCCCCACATCGCCCTTCCGGCGGCCCGGGATTGGTTGTCCGGGCTGGGTTACGCCTATGGATACGTGGGCGGAGGTCTCCTTCTGGCTTTGCATCTTTGGGCCCTGGCCCACCGGTCCTTCTTGGGGTTTGAAAATGCACCCGCCTTGATCCGCACCTTTTTCCTTTCGGTGGGCATCTGGTGGGCGGTCTTTTCGCTTCCTTGTCTTTTCTGGCTCCCCCCAGGACGCCGCGGACAGGCCCCAAAGACCGCGCCGTCCTCCCATCCGTTCTCCAAGGCTTCCTTGGCCGTTTACCGGGAAATCACCTCGTTTCCCGGTGCCCTCCTCATGGTCTGCGCCTATTTCTTTTTCAACAACGGCATTCAAACCGTCATCGCCATGGCCTCCATGTACGGAGCCACGGCTCTTCAGTTGGAAACGACCGACATCGCCCTCGCCTTCCTCATCACCCAGGCGGTGGCCTTCCCCGGCGCGGTTCTGCTCAGTCGGCTGGCCGAACAATGGGGCACCAAACGGATTCTTCTCGCCTCCATCGGCCTGTGGTGCGGCATTGTGATGGCCGCCTACCGGGTCCAAAGCGCTTTCCAGTTCCAAGTCCTTGCCGCATGGGTGGGATTTATTCTGGGCGGAAGCCAGGCCCTCAGCCGCTCCCTGTTCAGCCGCCTCATCCCGCAGGGACGAAGCGCGCAGTTTTTCGGATTCTTCACCGTAGGCGGCAAATTCTCGGCGCTTCTGGGCCCCTTTTTCTTCGGTCTCGTCCATGACATCACGGGGCGCCCTCGCTGGGCCATCCTCAGCGTTCTCTTCTTCTTCCTGATGGGCTTCGGGCTCCTGTGGCGCGTTCCCTCCCAGGAAGAACACTCTGTCCTCAGCTCCTGATCCGGGATGCAATGGATGATGCTCGGCGGCATACCGCCTGCCGAACAAAGGGAGAGTCCCCGGCTTTTGCGCATAGGGGCCATTGGGTTAAAAGCCCGTCAGAAGAACCGTCCGCGTTCCACCCGGGCCCGAAAGGCTTCGATGGCTTCCGGGATGAGCCGTCGTACAAAGGAGGATCGATCCGCCTCAAATGTTTTCTGGAACTCCGGGTAGCGCGGGTGTCGGTCGGCAAGTGCAGGAGTCTGGTTCTGCTGATGAGCGAATCGCTCATCGAAGTGCTCGATGAGCTCCAGGATGGGGATCGTCCCACTCGCATCCTCTTCCACCCATCCCAGGCGCCGCATGCACTCGAAGCGGATTCTGTCCAGCAGAAACAAGGCGCGATCGATCACGCCGATCTTTTCGTTCGGGGCCAGTGCATCCATGTTCGGCTTTTCCTGGCCCGTCACCACGGCGAGAACCACCGACTGGATCGCCACGTGGGAGGCCTCTCCGGTCTCAACCAGGGCGGCGAGAACGGGGTCCGGCAGGTCCCGGATGGCCGTCCTTTCGTCAAAGACGCCCCCAAAGCGCCTTTCCCAAAGTCTAAAAGCACGCCGCGCCAAAACCTTCTTGCGTCCTTCGTCCAGGGCAATGATCTGTGCCACGATCCCCTTCCCTTCCCGCATGCGCTCTTCGCGCGGGTCAGAAGACGTCAGCCGAAAAACGGTAAATCTCCGTCCCGCTCCGCCGCCAGGCATCTTCTGACAGTCCCGCCTTTTTACAGGTCCACGAAAGGAATTGTTCCTTGTCCCAGCCGTGTTCCACCGCCACCTGCGGCAACAGCAACCCGCTCATAAACCCCTTGCGCACCACGAGCCCATGGCGACCGACCTCAAAGTCCATGGGATCCGTCATGCGCTCCAGGGGCGTGAGCGCGGAAATCTCCAGGTCCACTTCGGGCAGCTCCTCCGCCCGAAGCGGAGGAAAGCGCGGATCCGAAAGGGCCGCTTGCACGGCCGCCTCCCGGACCGTCTCCCACAGCGGCCGGCGCCCTTCCACATATCCGATGCACCCCCGAAGCATTCCTTTCTTGTGCAGGCTGACAAAGGCACCACGTTTTTCCTGAAGCCGATGGGAGTCCAACCGAAGACGGGGCGACTCCTCCCCCAGGAGCTTGTGGCGAAGGGCCTGGAGCGCGATCCTTTTCAGTTCCTCCCTTTCGGATTCCGAAAGTCCCAGATCCAGGCCGGCGCGCACCCTCTTTTCAACCATGGCGTTCCTCCCTGTGCGACCCCTCGGCCTGATCCTCAAAAAGCGCAGCGGCCATGTAGCCCACCACGCCACGCGTATCGCCGGTCACATCTCCCGAGTTGGCATAGTGCAGGACCCGGGCCGCAGTGGCCCCCAGGGCCCGGGCCGCATAGAGGACCGATACCATGGGGCCGGCGCCGCACGCCTCGCATTCCCGCCGCTGAAGGGCCGCATGGAGCGCATCGGGTTGGAAGCGCTCCACCAGTTCCAACACTCGGCCGTCCAGGCGTTTTGCCTCGTCGTAGCTGTAGTAGTGGGAAAGATCGGTACTGGCCACCAGCAGCACCTCCCGATCGCCGATGACTTGGGCCAAGGCCTCTGCCATGGCCCGGCAGTCCGAAGAACTCACATCGCCCAACAGGATGGGCGTGAGGCGAAAATCTTTCAGGACCACCTGCAGGAAGGGCAGCTGGATCTCCAGGGAGTGTTCCTGGGCGTGCGCCTGGGGCACATAACTGAAAAGATCCTTCCTTTCCAAAAGCCCGTCCACCACGTCCCGGTCCAGCGGCACCACTCCCAGCGGGGTCCGGTACCCCCCCAGATGGTAGATGCTGGCTCCGTGAAAATAGGCCCGGTGACTGGGCGCCACAACCACCACCCTGGAAAAGGGCCTGTCTTCCAAAAGCTTATAGGCATGGGCCGCCACGGGCCCCGAATACATGTATCCCGCGTGCGGAGCGATGAGTCCCACCAAACGTCCCTTGAGGTTCGGCACCCGAGCCCGGCTCAGATAGCCGCGTATCTCCCGGGTCAACCGTTCCGGATTGCCCGGATACCATGTCCCTGCGATCACCGATTCTCGGATCTTTTCGGCTGCCATGGCCACCCCCTCGAACCTGGATCCTCTCTTTCTTGCATCCTTCCCGCGCGGCTTTATAATGGCCCCCCGGACGCAAGAAGGAAAGTTTGACGACCGAAAACACTACCCGGGCGCTTGTGGGCCAACATGCAGACGGCCTCGGCCATCCCTGCCGTCCGTCTCAACAGTTTGGGATCTCTCGCATCCCCTCCCACTCTTCCGAGCAGGTGGTGCTTGGCGGCTCCCCGGCAGGAACTGGCTGAGCCATCCTTCCACCCGTTCCCGGAGGGTGCCCGCGAAGGAGCAATTCTGTTGTGGAAAATCGCGCTCAACTGGAGAACATCGCCGTTGTTTTGCATCGACCCCATTTTCCGGAAAATATCGGAGCAGCCGCTCGTGCCGCCAAGAACATGGGCATCCACCGTCTGGTGGTGGTGGATCCCCTGGACTGCGATCTGACCCGGATCCTCAAGATGGCCACGCACGCCGCTGAAGACGTGGTCGCCCAGATGGAAGTCCATGACGATCTTCGCGACGCGCTAGCACCCTTCCAGTATATCATCGGCACCACGGCCCGAACAGGATCCCATCGCCGCACGGTGATGGATCCGCGGCAGGTAGCCGAACAAGTGGTGGATCTCAGCCACAACAACCAGGTAGCCCTTCTTTTCGGCCCCGAAAACCGAGGTCTTGCCAATCGCGAGCTGAAATACTGCCACTGCCTGGTTTCCATTCCCACCTGCGATGCCTTCAGCTCCCTCAATCTGGCACAAGCCGTCATGGTGATGGTCTACGAAATCTTTCGGGCCGGGGCCACCATGCCAGAAAGATTCACGCCCAAGTTGGCCTCCAGCTACGAACTGGAGGCCATGTACGATCACCTGAAGGAAACCCTCACCAAGATCCACTTTGTGAACCCGGAAAACCCGGACTACTGGATGCAAAGTCTCCGGCGCTTTTTCAGCAGGATCGGGCTCCAAGCCCGGGAAGTCAAGATCATTCGGGGTATCTGCCGCCAAATCGACTGGTATTGCGGCCGCCACGACGCCCATGCCCAATCCCGGGGCTCCGGGTCAAAGAGCCCTTAGGAGGCTGTCCCACCATGGCCGTTTAGCCTTTGGGTGGATTTCCAACCGGTTGCAATTCCACCGTCCCCTGTGCCTCTTTTAAGCCTTGTAGGGGCGGGTTCGGACCCCGCCCCTACTGCCGAAAGGCCAGGCCGGCACAACGGGCCCGGCTGCCGGCCCCGGCCTTCTGTCCGCACAAGCTCCTGAACCCCCACAAACGGGCACCGCGCGGGGGGCATCGACCTCACGGCAGGCGGAACCATCTTCGGCACAGCCCGCCCAATCTTGGAAGCAGGCAAGGGCTGCCGTTCCGCAAATCTATTTGACTTGCCTTCGCGGCTTGACTAGATTCTGAGTGTTTGTGAAACCTTTCTTTCCTTCTCCCCACGGCACACGGAGGTTCATCATGCAAGGCGCAATGGGTGATCAGGTGGTCGTATCGGGTATCAACCGCGGACTTCTCAAGAAAGGCTCCATCGCTCTGCTCGTCCTTCTGGTTCTGGGAGCTCTAGTCCTTTTTTCCACACCCGCAAAGTACTATTTTCGCTCGGAACACGAGGGATTGAGCCTTTGCAAGGGACGACTCTGGGGGTTCATCGGTTCCTCCGTGGAAGGCTACGAGCTCATTCCCGTCTCCGCTCCGGCCGCCCAGGAGTTGGTGGGAAAGCCCTATGACAGTGTGGAGGCCGCCCTGGCCGAGCTGCGGCCCATTGTGGAAACCGCCGCCATGGAGGGACTGGCCGCCGTTGCCCCCCAGGAAAAGGCGTTGGCCGACGCCTATAAAACGGTGCTGCCCAATGTGGAAGGGGCCGTCTTACTGGGCGTTGGAGACTACCAGGTCCGTGCAAAAGCCATGGCTCGCTGGATGGAGGCCGTGGCGGGAGCCCACTGAGGAACCCGTCCGGCAACGGCCTTTCAGCCTTTTGGTGGATTTCTAACTGGTTGAAATTCCACTGTTCTCTTTGGTTCTTTTTGAGTCGGGGCGGGTTCGGAACCCGCCCCGACGGCTTACAGGACAGGCCGGCAGCATGTGGCTGCCAGGCAGCCCCCACCGCCGGTCGGCACGCGAGGGAACCCACCTCTTCGTTCTGAGACAGCCTTCCAAGGCGTCGGTCACGGCCGATGTGCCGCTACTCCAAAATCCTTTCCAGCCATCGGCCCAGAGGGTGCTTTGGGCGCACGCACATGTTCGGGAACGAAAGCCACCTTGGCGAGGGTCCCTTCTTCAAGCAGCGAGTGTGGCTGCGCACACGCGGTTGCGACCGCTTCTTTTGGCTTCATAGAGCGCTTCATCGGCCGCCTGGATGAGTTGATCCACGCCCAAACCTTTCCGGCCCACCACGGTGCCGGCGCTCAAGGTCACGTGGATTTCGGCGCCTTCGGCGCGGATGGTCTCAGCGGCCACCGCCGCACGGATCCTTTCGGCAATTCGGGAAAGGATCTCTTCATCCACCTTTGGCAGAAGGACCAGGAACTCTTCGCCCCCGAACCGACCCACCACATCGTAGGATCGCACCACGGAGGTCATGATCTCCGCGGTTCTTCGTAGGACCACGTCACCGGCCAAGTGCCCATGGGTATCGTTGATCTTTTTGAAATGGTCGATATCGATCATGATCAGGCCCATGGACTGGCCTTCCCGCGCACTGCGATCCAGTTCCTCGTGCAACCGCTCCATGGTGGCTCCCCGGTTGTAGACCCTCGTTAAGGGATCCCGTGTCGCCTGGAAATGGAGCGCCTCTTTGGCCTCCACCAGTTCTTGGTGCAACTGGATGATCCGTTTGCCGATGCCGACGCGCACCTGGAGTTCGCTGGGGTCAAACGGCTTGACCATGTAGTCGTCGGCACCGGCCTCCAACCCGGAAATGATCTCCTCCCTGGAGGTCTTGGCGGTGAGCAGGATGAGGTACAGGTATCGGTCGCTGCTGGACAGCTCCGAGCGGACCCGGCGACAAATCTCCACCCCGTCCATACCCGGCATGACCCAGTCCAACACGGCCAGCCGCGGAGCGTTCTCCGAATTCAGGATCGCCCATGCCTCATCACCGGACGCTGCCGTCATGGTCGCATAGCCCCAACGGCTCAGCATGGCCCCCAACATCTTCCGTGTGGTGGCGTCATCGTCTGCCAGCAAAATTTTCATGCCTTGCCTCTGTGTACGGTTCCTAGAAACTGGATGCCTCCGTTTCCGTCCCGGTGTCTGTCACATACCGTTCCAAGCGTTCCGCTTCTCTTCGAACTTCTTCCAGTCCCGCCTCCACCCGTTCGGGGTCGCCCTCCGCGGCCGCATGTTCCACCTGCAGGGCGCAGTGACTGAGGCCCTTGGCGGAAACGTTGGCGGCGGACCCCTTCAAAGTGTGGGCGGATCGTTTGACGTTCTCCATGTCACCGGACTGAAGCCCTTCTCGCATTTCTTGCAGCCTTTGGGGGAGTTCTTCCACAAAGTCCTCTAGGATCTCCCAAGCCAATTCCATATCACCTGCCAGCCGATCCACCAATTCATCCCAATCCAAGACATCCCGCTTTTCCCCGACGCTGCCGGGTGATTTGGGAACCGACGCCGGGCTCGGATCCTTCGCGCAGGTCTCGATCCGGGGCGCAGATCTGGCCTTTTCCGCCTGTCGCGCAATGGCCGCCTGCAGTTCTTCCAGGCGAATGGGTTTGGCAACATAGTCGTCCATACCCGCTTCCAGGCACCTCTCCCGGTCGCCCGCCTCGGCATGGGCCGTCATGGCGATGATGGGTATCCGGTGATTCAACACCTTGGAGGACTCATCACGGATGATCCGGGTTGTCTCAAACCCGTCCATCTCCGGCATTTGAACGTCCACAAGGAGCAGATCGAACTCTTCACGTTCCAGACGATCGATGGCTTCCCGGCCGTTGTTGACAACCTCCGCTTCATAGCCCAGTTTCCGCAAGGACCCCACAGCCACCTTCTGGTTGATCGGGTTGTCTTCGGCCAGAAGGATTCTGAACCTGCGTTTCCACTGCGCGCCTTGTTCCGACTTGACAGAGACCCCTTCCCCGTGCGGTTGATCACTGCTTCCGGTCTCCGGCCCACCCCGCAAGGCGGCCTCCAATCTCACATAGCGAACGGGCTTTCGCAGGACCCCGTCAACCGTCCCTTCCTTTACCAGGCGATCCGCCTGGACCTGGGAAAGGGCGGGCACGAGCAACAAAACACGGGTGGAGGCGCACAGGGGTTCGGATCGGACGATCCGGGCAAGGGTTTCGCCATCCATATCCTGGAGATGCAGGTCGGCGAGAACCGCCTGGAACGCGCCCGGCCCGTGGCCCACGGACCGCAGTCTGTCCAGCGCGGCTTTGCCGCTTTCCACCTCATCGCAAACAAAGCCCAAGCGATGCAGCATTTCCACGAGGCTAAGACGCAGGCTGGCGTTGTTGGCGGCGATCAGGACCCTTTCTCTGGGGCCTCCGTCAACGGGAGCCTGGACCATCCGCTCTTCTTTTTCCGATGCGGCCTGTTTTTCAAAGACAGCGGTGAACCAGAAGGTGGAGCCCTTGCCTTCCTCGCTATCGACTCCCATCTGTCCCTTCATTCGTTCCGCCAGTTTCTTGCTGATGGCCAGTCCCAGGCCCGTGCCGCCATATTTTCGGGTCACCGAGGCATCGGCTTGAGAAAAGGCCTGAAAGATAAGGCCCAGACGGTCTTTGGGGATGCCGATTCCGGTATCTTCCACCGCAAAGTGGACCTTCACCTCCTCGCGCGACTCTTCCACCTGGGTCACTCGCACAAACACTTCACCTGTTTCCGTGAATTTGATGGCGTTGCCAACGAGGTTCATGATGATCTGCCGGAGCCTGGACGGATCCCCTTGAACCTCCAGGCAGACATGCCGGTCAATAACACAACCGATTTCCAGGCCCTTTTCGTGGGCGCGCACGGCCACCGTTTCGATCACATCCTCCACCAGGTCGCGCAGGTCAAAGGGAACCGATTCCAGCTCGATGTGGTCGGCCTCAATCTTGGAAAAGTCCAGGATGTCGTTGATGATGTCCAGCAAGGCCTCGCTGCTCTTCTGGATGATTTCCACATACTCCCGCTGCACCGACGACAGGTTCGTGTCCATGAGCAGGCGGGCCATGCCCATGATACCGTTCATGGGCGTGCGTATTTCGTGGCTCATGTTCGCCAGGAATTGGCTTTTGGCCTGGTTGGCCACTTCGGCCTCCACGGCCAGTCGGTTGGCGTGGGCGATGGCCGCTTCCAGCTGCTCATTGGTATCCTCCACCGTGGCCAGGGCCTTTCGCAGATCGCTTTCCACCCTTTTGCTGTCGGTCACGTCCACCGCCGTGCAGATGATCCACTCCACCTGACCGTCGTCGCCCAACTTGGGGGTCCGTGTGACCGCCAGGAGTCGGTCCTCTCCCTCCGCGTTCTGATGCCACTCCTCCGTTCGGATTGTTCGTGCTTCAGAAAAGACCAGCTCGTTGACGGCGATGGCTTCCTGGGCCCCGTCCCAGCTCATCCATCGATCCAGGGTGGTTCCCGCGATATGGTCCACCTCCGCGCCCACAAACCGGGCAAAGGCTCGGTTGACCGTTCCCAGGGTGCGTGGATCGGTAAGATACCAGACCTGGGCGTCCACGTTGTCCAGAAGCAGCTCCAGCTCATCCGTTTTGGCCTGGAGCTGGGTCCTGCGCTTTCCGATGACACGGCTCATGCGCCCGATGGCTTCCGCCACGGCATCCAGTTCCTCGATGCCCGTCTGGCCATGCTCGGGGATTTCTTCAAAGCGGCCCACGGTCACGTAGCCCAAGGTATCCGCAATCCCCCCCAGAGGCTGGATCACCGCCCGCTGCAGCCGCCTATTGGAGTCAAAAACGGCCAAAGCCACAAAGAACCCGAAGCATCCGATGGAGACGACGGCGATGAGCGCCAGATAATACGCCAGTTCTTTCACGGGCGTGGCCGTGACCACCACCCACCCCGCTCGGGGCACGGGATTGGCCGCCGCCACATACAAGGTGCCGTCTATCCAGTGGAATCCGGACACCGATCCTCCGGCCTTCTGCACCCGCCGGAGAATCTCCATATTCCCCACCGCCTTTTGCATCCTGGTGGAGTCTCCAGCGGGATACGCCAGCAGTGTACCGAATTGATCCGCAACAAACACAAGCGCACCGGGACTTTGGGCGGCCTTCACCGTTTCCGCCCGATCCCGGACGACGGAAAGGTTCAGTTCCGCGGCCAGCAAGCCCCCCGACAAAAGAGCTCGGGCCACGTTGACCGTCAGTTTTCCTGTTTGCCAGGAAATATACGGCCTGGAGACTTGATCCAACATAACAGGATTATTGAGCATTTCCTGTGCCCGAGCGACGAACGTTTCCTGGGAGTCCGAGTCGGGAACGGCCGAAACCAGCTTGCCGTAGGTATCGAACCAGACGATGCGCTCGAAGTAGGGCATGGAAAAATAGAGTTTTTCCATGTAGGGGATGATTTTGTCGGGATCCGGTTCCACAAAAAGGGTCAGCGGCTTCAAAGTGTCCAGGGCCTGCTGTACGTAGTTTTCAAGGGCAAGGGCCGTGGTCCTGGAGGCCAATATCTGGGAGCGGAGGGCCGTTCGGTATTGGAAGTATCCCGCTGCCGACAATCCCAGCACCAATAGAATGGCCACCGCCCCGAAGACTCTCGGCACCACGTATTTCCACAGAACCTGTTCCAGCCGCCGGCTCTTCATCCCATCTCCCCAAAACGTTCATGTGCGTCGTCTGAAGACTCACCCGACTCAGAAGGAGTCGGCAGATCGTCCATCTCTTTCCATCTTATCGGCCGCAGAATCGGAATCCTTAAGGCCTTCTTTGTTTTGAAATCCCTTTCGAGCAGGGCTGTGTTTTTTTAGGGGTGTATCACAACGAGAAGCAGGGGATATTTATTGGGGATCCGTGTAAACCTTCCCGCCGGTCTCAAAATCCAAGAGACGCCGAACGGGGTGAGCACCATGTCATCCGAGAAGGCCTATCCTTGCTCACGCATACCCCATGGTTCATGACGACTTTCCTATTTCCTTTTCATGGCTATCCGCCGCGGCTGCGAACGGATTGGAAGGGTCCAGGAAGCGACAGGCCAGGAGTCGGTCCAACTCTTGAACCCGCTTTCGCTCCGGGTCATGTCGGCGAACCCATCCGGGCAGGACGGAAGAGGCGGCCAAGGCGTGCCAGTGGGTGACAAGCCACCAATCTTTCACTTCCAGTTGCAGAACCCGTGCAAAAGACGCCAGTTGCAAGACCCGCTCAAGGCGGTCGGGTTCCCTCCCGGCCGCTCGTTCCATTTCCCATCTCATGGCCTGCGTCAGGAACCGCTGAACCCGGCCCCATTTGCCACGCAGCCCCCAATCGTCAAGGGATCGGCGGAGGGTTTGCAACCGAGCGGCCATCATGCGGTACTGGAAGGTCCCATCGCCGGATCGCGCCGCATCGCTGTCGTCCTGGGCGGCCGTGACAAAGGATTCCAACACCTCCAGGGCTTCCTGTTCCAGTACACGCCGAATGGAATCTTGCACATCCGCAGGCAGCGGGATCCCCCATTGGCGAAGGGACCATAGTAGGGACTTGTTGGCATGGAAGTAGCGCCGTTGGAACTGCGTGTAGAAGCTCAGGGAGTCCCGCGCCAAGTGCCGTGCCACCCGAAGGCGCGGTTCTTCCAGGATATCGGTCAAAGACAGGCTCTCTTCTCCCAAGATCTGATCCACGGCGCGCACGAGCCCGGAGGTCCCTTCTTCCGCTCCCCGCCTCAACGCACTGAGCAGCCGGTCCCAATCCCCCGGGGAACGGAGTGCCGCTGTGGAGCAACGAAACTCAAGCCCGCCGAAATGGATCAAGGCCAACAGAACCCTTTCCCGCCGTCCGGTCCTGCGATCCGTTACGGTTCCCAGCCCCGCTTGGCAGGGCACGGGAAGTTCGCACACGCTGAGCTGCTGTTCGGGCTCGTAGGAATAGCTGAGGATGAAAGGACGGCAGTCTTCTTTGAGAGCCATGGCCTCCATGGCGATACTGGCCGCCACCTGGCGGGCCGAAACCGCCTGCGGCTTCACGAGCCGCTCATAGACCTGGGCCCCTGTTGCGTATTCCTCCCGATTGCTCTCGGCCGCTCCCAGTCTCCTCACGAAGTCGGCTTCCAGGTCCCGCCCACCCGTCCAGCGCATGAGCTCCAGGGCCCGGCAGGCATGGGACAGGATGATGCGGGTCTCAATACCGCTCACATCGTCGAAAAACCAGCCGCAGGAGGTGAACATGAACATGGCCGCTCGCTGCATCTCCAGCAGCTCCAGAAGAAGGCGGCGCTCGTCGGCATTCAGGTCCCGTCTCTGGTGTCTTCGGATGAAGGAAAGCGCCTCCCCTTCCCGATCCAGGACAACGCGGATGTAGTCGTTTCGAGCGGCCCAGGGATCCCACACCAGCGGGGCCAGGCTCCTTTCAAAGTGAAGTGCCATCTCATCGCGCAGCCAATTCAAAGCCTCACGGAGCGGCCCCCGCCACTTTTGATTCCAGCCCGGGTGCGCCCCCGTACTGCATCCGCAGTCCCGCTGCCAGCGGCCCAGTCCGTGGGCGCAGCTCCAGGCGCTGTCCCCGGCGATGTCCACTTCCGCCCGGACAGGAAAACGCTTCAGGAAGGCTCCGTAGGGGATCACCTGAATAGCGCTGTCCGCCTCCAACGCCTGGAAGGCCGCCGCCAGCGCCATGTCTCCGAATTTGAAGTGATGTCCGTAGGATTCACCGTCCGTGGCCGCATGGACCAACCACGGTTCCCCTTCGCGCACCTGGCTTCTTTCAAAGGCCTCCCGAAGGGCCCCCACCAGCTTGGAACTGTGCTCCAACAACCCCTCGAAAGCGATCCCCCGGGCGATCGTTCCATCGTAAAAGAAGATGGCCAGATCCTTGCCATTGGGACAGGCATACCGATACGCCCGGCCGGTGGGGATGGAGCCGTCGGAAACCTCATACCACGGGCCTTCTTGATCCAGGAAACGCCATCGGGCCGCCTGGTGGGGAGCCAGGATGGTAAACTTCACGCCATTTTCGGCCATGATCCCAAGGCTTTCCGCGTCCACCGCCGTTTCCGGCAGCCACATGCCTTCCGGCGGGCGACCGAAGCGGTGGCGGAAGTCTTCGATCCCCCACCGGATCTGGGTTTCCTTGTCGCGGCGGTTGGCCAGTGGCAAGATCATATGGTTGTAGGCCTGAGCCAGGGCGTTTCCCGAACCGTCCCAACGGTCCCTGGTTCGCCGATCGGCTTCCACCAGTCTTTCCACCACCCAGGGCTCATTCGCGGCCAGCCACTGGAGCAGGGTGGGGCCGAAATTGAAACTCAGGTCCTGATAATTGTTTCGAATGTGAAGAACGCGGTTCTTGTCATCCACCAGGCGGGCGGCCCCGTTGGGGCGATAGCATTCCTGGGTGATCCGCTGGTTCCAGTCGTGGTCCGGTTCGGCGCTGGGCTCCCTGCCCACCGCCTCCAGCCAGGGATTTTCCCTGGGAGGCTGGTAGAAATGCCCGTGCAGGCAGACAAAACGCGTGGTGCTGGATTCATTTTCCTTTCCCATGGTGCTCGGACCCCTCCTCCGTCTCAGCCATTGGCTCTTCGTGAGCCTTCAGGATCTGCAGGGCGGCCTGATACACCTCTTTTCGGCGCACCTGGTATCGCTCGCATACCCGCCCCACGGCGCTCTTCAAACGGAACCCCTCCGCCAGTAGGAGCTGCTCCAATTCTTCCAGCCAGGCGCCCTCTTCCCGTTCCGAAGCGGGCTCTGGAGCCCCTTCCACCACCAGGCTGATCTCTCCCCGCACCCCGCATTCGAAGTGGTCCAGGGCCTCCCGGACGGTTCCCCGGAACACCTCTTCGTGGATCTTGGTGAGTTCGCGGGCCACCGCGATCCTTCGATCACCCCAATGGTCGAGGATGTCCCGAAGCGTTCTGAGGAGCCGTCCCGGTGCTTCGTAGAGGATGCGGGTCATGGGAAGGTGGGCGTAGGTCTCAAAGAATCTTTTCCTGCGGCCTCCCTTTGGAGGGGCAAAGCCCAAAAAGGCGAAGGGATGGGTGGGCAGGCCGGAGACCACCAGAGCCGCCAGGGCCGCACTGGGGCCCGGTACGGCCGCCACCGGAAGGCCCCGCTCCAGCGCCATGGCAATCAATTCCCCACCCGGATCGGACACCGCCGGCGTTCCCGCGTCCGTCACCAGGGCCAGATCGTCGCCCTCTTCCAGCCGCTGGACCAGTCGCGCCAGTCGTTGGCGGGAGCTGTGCGCGTGGCAACTCTCCAGCGGGGTGTGGATCTCGTGGCGAGAAAGAAGCTTGCGGGTATGACGTGTGTCCTCGGCCGCGATGGCCGCTACGCGCCGAAGCACGTCCAAGGCCCGAAGACTGATATCTTCCAGATTGCCGATGGGTGTGGCCACCACATAGAGCGTTCCTTTTCCCTGCGTCACGAACTGCTCCCCCCTTCCGTTTCACGGGTCACCGGCGGCGTCGAAGGCGTTGGGAATCCAGGACACCTCCGCCTGGCCTCGCCTCCAATGCACGACCACCACATCGAAGCGAGCCGACACGGCGCCAAGGTTTCTGGACTTGAGATACCAGAAAGCCAGCTGAACGAGCTTTCGGCGCTTTTGCACGGAGACCGATTCCTTGGCCGATCCCCACCGACGGCTCCTGTGGGACCGAACCTCCACAAAGACATAACGGTCCCCGTCCCGGGCCACCAGATCCAGTTCTCCCAGGGCACAGCGAACGTTCTTTTCCACGATCTTCAGGCCTTGACGACGAAGGTAGGCCTCCGCCACCGCCTCGCCTTCCCGTCCCGTTTTCCTTCGCTCGTCCAGTGTCATGCCCGCCTGCCTTGTGTATCGGGCTTTCCCATCCTTGCCCGCAGCCTTCTCATGAAATTCTATCACAGACAGGAAAGGGCTTTGGGCTGTTTTGTGTGGAAGGGACAAAGCAGGCAAGGTCTGATCTACCTGTTCCGTGGCGTCGGAGGCGGTACGACTATGGGCTTTACCCTTTTGGGGGCGGGTTCGGAACCCGCCCCCAACTCCCGAAAGGCCAGACCGGTGGTGCGGGCGCACCCGCTAGCCCAACCTTCCGTCCACACAAAATGTAAGAAACCCGGGCGTTCTCAGTCACCCTCGGAGGCCGGCGTCCTGACGTCACCGCCTTTTTTATCCTGCTTACGCAAAAACCGCCGGTAATAGGTCACCCACAGGCCATTTCCAGTCAAGGTCAGCCGCACCACCGGCACTTTGCAATGCTTTAAGGATCTAGCTCACATTCCGGTCTTCCGGCACCCCTGGAGCGCAATGCGAAAGGCGCTTGGGCATGCCCAGAACCGCTTTCCCAGCAAGCCGCCAAGGACCCAAAGAAAGCGCGTTCCGATCAGGCGGCTGGACGACCCCACATGACGGAAGCCATGAGGATAAGGTGTGACAGAACCTGGGCCAGCGGGTCTTGGAAGAATCGACTCGCAAAAGTTCATTTGGGGGAGGAATCGAGCGACAACGCAGAGCCGTTGCAATGTTCACGCACGCCCTTGAACGAAAGGCGATGCACCGGGCTTGGCCCATGGCGGCGCAGCGCCTCCCGGTGGGCCCGGGTGGGATAACCCTTGTGTTTTTTGAACCCGTACTGGGGATACAGCTCGTCCAGTTTATCCATGAGGCGGTCCCGGTACACCTTGGCCACAATGGAGGCGGCCCCGATGCTCAGGCTCTTGGCATCTCCCTGGCGGATGCCTTGGTGGGGAATCTTCAGGGGAAGCGTGTAGGGGCCGTCCACCAGAACGAAATCGGGCGGGGGATCCAGGGCACTCAAGGCCCGGACCATGGCCTGGAAGGAGGCCTGCAGGATATTGATCCGGTCGATCTCTTCCGGGTCAGCCAGCCCGATCCCAACGCTCAGCGCCTCACCATAAATGCTTTCCACCAGGGCTTGCCGCCGTGGGGCGCTCAGCTTCTTGGAATCGGTCACACCGGGCAGGTTCGGCCTTTCCGGAAGGATCACGGCAGCGGCCACCACAGGCCCCGCCAAAGGCCCGCGGCCCACCTCATCCACGCCGGCCACATGAAAAAAGCCCCGCCGGCGGGCTCGGCGCTCCAGATGGAGGCCGTCCCTCGGCGGGGCTTCAAACAATGTGCGTTGCTGCACTAACGGCGCTCCTTGATACGAGCGGCCTTGCCCACGCGGTCCCGCAGATAGTAGAGGCGGCTGCGGCGCACGCGACCGCGTCGAACCACTTCCACTCGGTCGATCTGCGGGGAGTGGAAGGGGAAGATCCGTTCCACGCCCACCCCGTAGGACATCTTGCGAACCGTGAAGGTGGCACCAATCCCTCCGCGGTTGCAGCGGATCACCACGCCCTCGAAGATCTGGATCCGTTCCTTTTCGCCTTCCCGGATCTTCACATGCACCTTCACCGTATCTCCAGGGCGAAAGGCGGGAATGTCCACCCGCATGAAGTCTCGTTCAATGTTTTGAATCGCGTTGAAGCCCATCTTCATCCTCCAAAATGTCAAGCCTGTCTCTCAAGAAACGGGGAGTCGTCTTCGCTCCACAAACGTGCTGGGGTCGCATGAGCGCCTTTCTTTACCGCACAAGCCCCCTTCCCGTAAAGCCCGAAATGACGCTTTCAGCCATGGATGCACGCCCCTTGCCCAAAAAAACGATCCACCAGGATGGAGGCCGCACTGCGCACCGACAGGTGATTGTATTGAGAGCGGCCTTCTATGGGCGGCAGAAACCCGGCGCAAAGGTCCAACACGGACGGGGCCAGCCCCCAGCCCGTTCCCAGCAGCAACATCCCCGGAACCTCTTCCTTTTCCAGAATCCCACGGGCCTGGGCCGGTTCCGTCACCCGGCTGTGCCGCCTGGCCGATGTGGCCCAGAGGATGGGATCTTTCCCGGTCTCTTGGCGGATCTCCGCGCAGGCCGCTTCCACGGATGGCGCCAATCGCAGCCGCCTCAACGCCTTTTCCCGGTCCGGATGCAGCTCCTTGCCCACATTGTGAAACCAGTGGTGGGTAAGGCGCTTCACCAACTCCTGCTGATCCTTGAGCGGTGTGACCACATAACAGGCGGGCAGATCGTAGGTGCAGGCCAGGCGTGCCAGGTCGTGCAGATCCAGGTTGGTGACAGCTGATGCCACCTCCTCTCCACGACGGTTGAGGACCGGATAATGGATCAAAGCCAAGTAGAGCAAGGGGCTACGCCTTTTGGGGCTCATGGTCTCTCGCGATCGTACTCATCCAGGAGTCTGCGGTCTTCCGCGCTCAGCTCCAGGCGTTGGAAAAGATCCGGGCGCCTGTCTCGGGTTCGAGCCAGGGCCTGCATGCGCCGCCACCGGCGGATCCGCTCATGATCTCCCGAAAGCAACACCTCCGGGACCGCATGGCCGCGAAATTCGCGAGGTCGCGTATACTGCGGGTACTCCAGAAGGGGCTCGGCGAAAGACTCCGCCTCCGGGGACGCCTCGTTTCCCAACACCCCGGGAAGGAGCCGTGCCACCGCATCCACGATGACCAGGGCCGCCAATTCCCCACCGGTGAGAATGAAGTCCCCGATGGACACTTCTTCGTCCACAAAATGTTCGGCCACCCGTTGATCCACCCCCTCATACCGACCGCATACCAGCACCAGCCGCTCCATGGCTCGGAATCGGCGCGCCATCTCCTGGCTGAAAGACCGCCCTTGCGGAGACAGGAGCACCACGTGGGCGTCGGGCCCCAGCGGCTTCACGTCCTCCAGGGCCGCCACAATGGGTTCCGGCTTCATCACCATGCCCTCCCCGCCGCCGAACGGCCGGTCATCGGTCATCTGGTGCTTGTCCAGGGCATAGTCCCGGATATTGTGCACCCGGACCGTGAGCAGGCCACGTTGGCACGCTTTGCCAAGGATGCTCTCGCGCAAAGGGCTTTCGAAGATTCCGGGGAAAATGGTCAAAATGTCAAAGATCATCCGTCAAACCCGCCGGGGGCTGCACCACCACTCGGTTTTCTTCCGGTCTCACGGCCCGGACGATCTCCTCCACGGCCGGAAGCAGCAGCTCGCCTCCCCGCTCGTCTTCCACCACGTAGATGTCGTGGGCCGGACTTTCCAGGATCTCCTTCAAGATTCCCAGGAAGTGCCCGGACACGGTCTCCACCCTTAGGCCCACCAGCTGGTAGTGGTAGTACTCCCCTTCTTCCAGCTCCGGCAGTTCCTCTTCGGGAACCCCCACCTCCAGTCCCACCAGGGCCCGGGCGGCCTGCATGTGGCCCACTTCCCGGAATCGCACGCGCCACTGGCGCCCATGGGGCCGGATGTCCTCGATGGTCAAGGCCTTGGGAATCCGCATGGAGGGCAGACACACAAAAAGACGCTCGTCGGCTTGGCGTTCTCCGAGCGTCTCTCCGTAGGCAACGATGAGAACGGCACCGTCGGTCCCGTGAGTCCGGCTGATCCTTCCCACAGGAACCCACTTGGATGGCTGCATCGTCCTATTCGATGATCTCCAGGACAGCCCGTTTTCTGATCTTGGTGGATGCGGCGCTGAGGATCGTTCTCATAGCGCGGGCGGTACGTCCCTGCTTGCCGATGACCTTGCCCAGGTCCTCTTTGGCCACCCGCAGCTCAATCACAGAGGTTTGCTCCCCTTCGATTTCCGAAACCCGCACCTGTTCCGGCTTGTCCACCAAAGCCCGCGCCATGTATTCAATGAGTTCCTTCAGCATGCTCCCCTCCACCTTGTGTGCACTGTGCCCGCCCAGATTCTGGTCAGGACGCCTTGGGAACGGCCTTGTCAGCGTGCTTGCGGATCAGGCTCTGAACGGTCTCCGTGGGCTGCGCACCTTGTTGGAGCCAATAGTTCAGGCGCTCGACCTTGAAGGTGACCGTCGCAGGATCCGTCAGGGGATTGTAGGTTCCAATGCGTTCGATGAACCGACCGTCGCGGGGAGCTTCCGAATGGGCCACCACGATGGAGTAGAAAGGTCGCTTCTTGCTTCCACGACGTGCCAAACGAATACGAACCGGCATGATCTTCGTCTACCTCCTTCAATGACTTTACACCAGACTGCACACACCCTCAAAACAAATTTGCAGCCTATACACCACGCTGTCAAAATTAAAAAGGGAAAAACGCCTTCACCCGTTTTTTCTTCTTTTTCTTGCCCTTCTTGGTGGCCTTGCCGCCCCCCATCATCTGTCGCATCATCCGGCGGGCATCGTTGTAGCTGCGCAAGAGCTGGTTCACTTCCTGGACCGTGGTGCCGCTTCCCCGGGCGATCCGCCTTTTGCGGCTGGCATTGATGATCCCAGCGTTTTGCCGCTCCTGCCTGGTCATGGAGTTGATGATGGCTTCGGTTCGCACCAGCGCCTTCTCATCCACCTCCATCTTCTTCAGCTCCTTCATGATGCCCATACCCGGAAGCATCTTGAGGATCGATTCCAGGGATCCCAGCTTTTTCACCTGCCGCAACTGGTCCCGGAAATCTTCCAGCGTGAAGCTATCCTCTTTGAACTTGCGCGCCATCTCCTCGGCTTCCCGCTCATCGAAAGCATCCTGCGCCTTTTCGATGATGGTCAGCACATCGCCCATGCCGAGGATGCGCGAACTCATCCGGTCCGGGTGAAAGACCTCCAGGGCGTCCAGCTTTTCCCCCACGCCCACAAACTTGATGGGGCAACCGGTCACCGCCTTGATGGACAGGGCGGCGCCTCCCCGGGCGTCACCGTCCAGCTTGGTGAGCACCACACCCGTAATGTGGAGGGCTTCATGGAAGGACGAGGCCACCCTCACCGCATCCTGACCCGTCATGGCATCGGCCACCAGCAGCATTTCCTGGGGCTTCACTACGGCCTCGATGCGCTTGAGCTCGTCCATCAGCTCCTGGTCGATGTGCAAACGACCGGCGGTATCCACAATGAGCGTATCGCACTGATGCTGCCGGGCAAAGGAGACCGCATCCCGCACAATGTGCTCGGGCTTTTGATCGGAGGACGATGGATAGACCGGCATCTTCAGCTGGCCGGCCAGCGTGGTCAGCTGGTCGATGGCGGCGGGCCGGTACACGTCGGCGGGCACCAGGCAGGGCCGGCGTTTGTTCTTGCTCAGATGGAACGCCAGTTTGCCGGCGGTGGTGGTCTTGCCGGATCCTTGGAGCCCCACCAGGACAATCACCTGCGGGGGCGGGCCCGTGAGATCGAGGGGGACGGCCGTCCCACCCATCAGGTCGGTCAGGGCCTCATTGACGATCTTGATCACCTGCTGGCCAGGCGTGAGGCTTCCCATCACCTCCTGGCCCACGGCTCTTTGGGCGATGGTCTTTACAAAATCCTTGGCCACCTTGTAGTGGACATCGGCCTCCAGCAGCGCCAGGCGCACTTCCCGCAGGGCCTCCTGGATGTTTTCTTCCGTCAGTTTGCCGTGGCCCTTCAGGTGGCGAAAGACTTTCTGGAATTTGGTGGTCAGATTGTCGAACATGATCCCCCGTCCGTTTCGTCTCCCTTGCGCGCCGAGCACCGGGCGCTTTTTTTGCGCAACAAGGCATGCTATAGTTTTATCAAGTAGCTGTCAAGAAACGCGCATTGTGGGTGCGGCAGCGGCGGTTCTCGGTTCCACGATCTTTGCAGTGCCCATCCCCATGCCTTTTCCCCCGATGAAACTCCCGGTCACAGATGCAACAGGGCCCGTGGCATGCGCGCATGCCATCGCACCGGAAGGAGGAGGTCGGTCATGGCGGTCATCACCATCAGCAAGGAATACGCGTCGGAAAGTGAAGAATTCGCCAGGCGCCTGGCGGATCGTTTGGGCTATTCCATCCTGGACAAGCAGTTGGTGGCGGATGCAGCCCGGGAGTTGCGCATTTCCGAAAGTGAAGCTCAAAGCTTTCATCGGGGAAAGGAATCCCGGCTCCTGCGCCTCATCGACCGATACACCGCCAGTACCGTACAAAAGGTGGTGGACCGATCCTATGGCCGACTGGACGACAAGAACTACCACGAGGTCACCGTGAAGCTCGTGCAGAATGTGGGGCAAGAAGGCAACGTTATCATCCTGGGTTGGGGCGCCCAGTGCATTTTGGCGGACCATCCCCAAGCGATCCATCTTAGAATCGTGAAGCATCTGGAAGACCGAATCCGCTGGCTGAAGGAAAACATGGAGATGGACGATCGGGCCGCCAAGGACCTGATCGAACGTGAAGAAAAGGAATCGGAGGCTTACATCGAACACTACTTCAACCGCTCCTGGGACGACCCCCACCTCTACCACGCCGTGCTGAACCTGAGTCGCATCGCCATGGAAGATGCCCTGGACTTGGTGGCCGCCTGGGTGAGTAAGGTCGAAGAGGGCCCTTGATCCCTCGTGAGCAATGAGTGACCGATGCGCCGTGACAGGAAATGGGTGAAAGGCGCCTTGCCCTCTTCATCTCAGTCGGTGGCGGGAGGGTGTCTTTCCGCACCCGAAATCGGATGGGCTTCCCTTTCGCCCCGTTCCTTTCAGTCGGCACTGTCAACGCCTGGTCTTCGGAAGCCATGAAGCGATCGCTTTTTCTTGCTTTCCTCCTTCTGGGTGCTTGGAGCTTCTTCGGGCTCGCCGCCTCTTTTGCCGAGTCGACGGATCAGGTTCGCCCGCCCATTCTGGCCGGGACTTGGTATCCCGGCGATCCCGCAACACTTCAATCCACTGTGGCGCACTACCTCTCCAGTGCCGCCCCCCAAGGCCTTCCGGAAAAGGCAGCCCTTCGCGCGCTGATCGCGCCCCACGCCGGATACCGTTACAGCGGGGCCACCGCCGCCTACGCCTACCAGCTTCTCAAGGCCCATCCCGCGGAGACTGTAGTGGTCATGGCCCCCAGTCATCGTGTGCCCTTTCAAGGATTCTCCGTTTACGATCGGGGTTCCTACCAAACCCCCTTGGGGCGGATCCCTCTCGATCTTGCCATGATCGACGCGTTGAAGGACCGGCTTTCCGACCTGCGCTGCGTCCAAGCGGCGCACCGTGTGGAACACTCCATCGAGGTTCAGCTGCCCTTTCTCCAGACGGTCGTCCCGGGCTTTCGACTGGTCCCCGTCCTGGTGGGGAAGGTGGACTTTGACGATTGCGTACGAATGGCCCGAGCTCTGGCTTCCATCCGAAAGGAGCGGTCCTTCGTGGTCATCGCCAGCACCGATCTCTCCCACTACCACTCCGATGCGGACGCCCGGGTCCTGGACCGGCGCTTGATCGACCGGGTCCGGAACATGGATTCCCAGGGCCTTTGGGAAGACCTCAGCCAAAGCCGCTGTGAGGCGTGCGGGGGAGCGGCTCTCGTCACGGCCCTCCTATATGCCGGCCGGTTTCCCAAGGCCAGGGCTTCCATACTGCACTACGCCACCTCCGCCGACACCACAGGAGACCGAAGCCGCGTGGTGGGCTATCTCGCCGCCGCCCTTTGGACTCCACCTTCCAGCCCCACCTCCGCCGATCCAAGCTCCTCCGCCGCCGAGATGCCCCCCTTGAGTGCGGCCGACAAAGAGCAACTCAAGGCCATTGCGCGCCGAGCCATTGAGGCCAAGCTCCAGGAAAATGTCCCGCCGCCGATCGAGCTGGCCCAACTCAGCGAGAATCTTCGCCGAAAGCGCGGGGCCTTCGTCACCCTCAAGATTCAAGGCCGCCTCCGCGGGTGTATCGGCCAGATCGTGGGCCGTTCTCCCCTGGCACAAACGGTAGCCCGCATGGCCGTGGCGGCGGCCTTCCAGGATCCCCGCTTTCCACCCTTGACCCGCGAAGAATGGCCTGGGGTCACCGTGGAGATCTCCGCCCTCACGCCTCTTCGCCGCGTCCATCGAGCCGAAGAGATCCAAGTGGGCCGCCACGGGCTCTACCTTCGCAAAGGCTGGAAAAGCGGACTCCTCCTTCCTCAAGTGGCCACGGAATACGGGTGGGACCGGGACACCTTCCTGGAACAGACGTGTCGAAAGGCGGGACTTCCTGCGGACGCCTGGCGGGATCCTGAAACGGAGATATATATCTTTTCCGCCGAAGTCTTCTGAGCGTCAGCGGGGCGAAAGGAAAACCGAGTCATGGACCGACGCTCTTTTCTCAAAGCAGGCCTCTGCGCCGTATGCGCCGGCACCCTGGCACGCCCGCCCGGACCCTCCCGAGCGGCGGAAGCTGCGACGCTCAGGCTGAAGAAGGGAGCCGTCACGCCCCATCCGTCCCCCTACTTCGCCCCCATTGGTTCCGGCGCGATTCGCTGCCTTCTTTGCCCCCGCCACTGTGAGGTCGACCCCGGGGAGCGGGGCTACTGCGAAGTGCGTGAAAACCGAAACGGCACCTACTACAGCCTGGTGTATGGCAACCCCTGCGCCGTGCACGTGGATCCCATCGAGAAGAAACCCTTTTTCCATGTTCTCCCCACCACCCGCTCCTTTTCCATTGCCACGGCCGGGTGCAACTTCGATTGCAAGTTCTGCCAGAATTGGGAGATTTCCCAGGCGCGGCCGGAACAGACCCGAAATTTTCTCCTGACGCCGGACCAGGTGGTTCAGTGGGCTCTTCGCACCGGATGTGCCTCCATCGCATCCACCTACGTGGAGCCCACCATCTTCATGGAGTACATGATCGACATCGCCCGGAACACCCGGAAGGCGGGTCTACTCAAGGTGATGCACTCCAATGGATTCGTGGAAAAGCCGCCTCTGGAAGACCTGGTGCCCTTCCTGGACGCCGCCTGCATCGACCTGAAGGGCATTCGGGACGCCTATTATCGGGAGATGACCGAGGGGTGGCTTGAGCCCGTACTGGACACCCTGAAGCACCTGAAGGAAGCCGGCGTTCATACGGAAATCGTGAATCTAATCATTCCCGGAAAGAACGACTCCCAAGCCGACATTGTCGACCTCTGCCGCTGGGTTCGCAATGAACTGGGATCCCACATTCCCATTCATTTCACCCGATTTTATCCCCGTTACAAGCTCCAGGGGCTTCCGCCCACGCCCGTGGCCACTTTGGAACGCGCCCACGCCATTGCCCGTCGGGAAGGGCTCCACTTTGCCTACATCGGCAATGTGCCGGGCCACCCTGCGGAAAGCACCTATTGCCCGCGGTGCCAGACCCTGGTCATCCGCCGCGTGGGCTACCGCACCCAACTGGTTCACTTCCGAGACGGTCGTTGTTCCAAGTGCCAAACACCCATTCCAGGAATCTGGAAAAGACCCGGGACCCAGGAGACGGGGGACGCGGCTGGCGGGTAAAGATCGGTCCGCTGTGTTGCCCATCCATGGGCCTTTCCGCAAGCGGTTCGGATGAAGCCATCGGGATGTGGGATTCCCCGATCCGGGATGTAGAGGATCACGGGCGGGGGTTCAGGGGCCCGGCTGGTGGTGGAGAGGCAGGGAACGCACCAAAGCAGGAAGGCTCAATGCCAGCAGTGCGGCACAAAAGAGACAAGCTCCCGCCAGTCCCCAGCCGGGAATCAGGATCAGCGTGCCCCCAAAGGCCGAAAGAGCGCCCCCACTCAGATCCCACGCATAGAGCCGCGGGCCCCGGTCCCGTCCGCCCAACCGGGTTTCACACACCAGGCACGACAGACCGAAATGGGCACCACCCAGCGCACCCAAGGCGGTCGACATCAAGCCAAACAGAACCAGTCCGGGCGAATCTGCCGCAAGGGACGCTGCGCGCGCCCCCTGATCGAAGATCCAGGCCAGGATAAGGGCCACCGCCAGGAGCACTGCCTGGACCGCCCACAGCATCCGCTGGGCATTCCCAGCGCGCCCCCGAGCGCCCACGGCCCGCCCGATCACGGCCCCCATGGAAAGGCCGGCCATGAAGGCCGTGACCAGGAGCGCCATCGCCGTGTAGAGAGCTCCTTCCACGATCTGGTAGGCAAAAAAGAGGACGAGCTGGAGCAGCATCAGAGACGCTCCCACCGAAAAAACGGCTGCGGCGAGCCCTTGGGTCGCCGAAGGCCGCGGACCCCCAACGGCCAGGGCGAGCAGAAAAAGTGCCGCCACCGCCGCCCCGGCCCCCAGCTTCTTTCGAAACCGGGGATCGCCCAGTCGCGCCAGCCAACCCAGGGTGCGTGCATCCTCGTAGCGCGCCGTCCACCACCGCAAGGCATCCAGAAAACCCACTGGATTCCAGTCCCTGTTGGGGATCCCCGAGACCTCTTCCAATACCTGATCGAAATAGGCCAGCCTCAAGGGATCCAGTAGATTTTCCAAACGATCACGGCGCACGTAGCGAAGCGAAAGGCCCAAGCGCTCGGCCCGGCTCATGAGCCGGTTGGGATCCGAGGAGAGGACTCCGGTCTGTGATGCGGCCACCACATGCAGGCGGCTCCCCGGATATAGGATCCGATCGGGGAAAACCCGCCCCAGGGTGTTCCAAACGGAGGCGGCCAGCCGTGCCTGGGCCTCCCCAAGCACCTCTTCTCCGCCCGCAACCTCCAGCGAAAAGAGCCCGCCTGGGCACAAAAGACCTGCAATGTCTGAGTAGAACTCCACCGTCCTGAACCGGTTCAGGGACAGGGTCAGCGGATCCGCCGTGTTGAGCAAAACCGCGTCGAAGCAGAAGGTCCCACGGCGCACGTAGCGCCGGAGATCCTCGCAGTGAAAGTGCAGCCTCGGTTCTTCCCGATCCAAGCGGCTCATGGAAAGCAGGACGGGGTCCGGATCCACCACGTCAATCCTTCGGGTGGAAGGATATCGGAGCGCTTCCTGCAAGACTTCCGGCCCGCAAGCCCCCAGAACCAGAATCTTTTGGGGACCAGGATGCTGGAGAAGCGTCAAGTGGACGGTCCTTTCGGCCCCCTCGGGGTCGGGGACGCTGTAGGCCCACAGGCCGTCGCTCATGATCGATTGCTGTTCGCCTTCGTCCAACACGGTGATGTTGTGATAGGGGGTGTCCACGGAAAGGAGCACCCCATCTCCCCAAATCCACGCTCGACTCAGGGATTCAAGCCGTGGCGCCGCCGCCCAACCCAGGACCAAGATCACCCACGCCGCTCCAACCGCCCCCACACCGGCCGCCTTGCTCCTCCGCCCCACCGTGCCCAGGGCAGCCGCCGCCGGCCCGCCACCGCACAGGATCGCCCCCTTAAGCGCCGTGAACCGCGGAAGCAGCAGAAAATAGAAAACCAGTCCCCCCATTCCCGCACCCGCCGCTTCGCCGGCATAGATCCACAGACCGCTTGCTGCCCGCCGTGCCTCCTCGGAAACCGCCAGCCAGGTGAGGCCGAATAGAAGACCGAAGAGGAGACATGGCACCGCGGTGACCGCCCCTGCCAGCACGACCGTAGTGCCCAGGCCCAGCACATCGCCCCGAGGAATGGCCAGCAGGGCTCGGGCGCCTCGAATCCAAAGCACCACCGCAGGCACCGTGACGGCGTAGGACGACAGCAAAACGGGGATCCAGGATTTGGAGAAGCGGCATCTTTCTTGGCGGGGGACCGGACGGGGCCACAGGCCCGCCAAGGCGCTTCCGGCGGCGGTCCACACAAGCCAGAAGAACAGCACCATGCCCAGGGTCAGTTCGTTGCCGTGGAAGAGCACGAAGCTCTCGCGAAGCACCAGGATCTGGGCGACCGTGCCCGCCCAGCCGGCTGCTGTGATGGCCAAGACGTAGCGTTTCATGGGTCCCTGATCCGTATGGAGTGCCCCCATTCAGCCTCCCGGATCCTCCGCCACACCCCCGGCCTTGCGCCACACCGGTGGTTTGTGCCGGAGCTGCACACCCCATCGGCTCCGCAAAGGCGAGAGCCGGATCCTTTTGGGAAAACGGCATGACGGTTCACGGCACCAGCTGGTACCCCGCTTCTTTCAGGGCCTTTTCCAGATCTTCCATATGGTGGAAGCCGCGCGTCTCCACTTCCAGTTCCACCCGGGTCACGTTCAGGGGCAAATCGGGCACATTGCGATCGTGGTAGATGTGGAGCACATTGGCTCCCTGGGCCGCCACCACCGACAGGAGACGCGACAGCGAGCCGGGCACGTCGTCCACCTGAACCGTGAACCGCATGAGCCGTCCACTTTTGAGCAGCCCCTTGGTGAGCACCCGCCCCAGCAAGGGACTGTCCACGTTTCCTCCGCTGATCACCAGGACCACCTTTTGGCCCTTTTGGCAACACACCGCCCCGGTCAGTAGCGCTCCCAGCGGCACCGCACCGGCGCCTTCCGCCAGCACCTTCTTTCGCTCCAGTAGAAGGAGCAAGGCTTCGGCGATATGCTCTTCATCCACGGTCGCCACCCGGTCCACGGTCTCCCGGATGACCTGAAACGTGCGTTCCCCCAGCCGTTTCACGGCGATGCCGTCGGCGATGGACTGGGAGCCGCCCACAGCCACCAGCTTTCCTGTTCTCAGAGCCTCACTGGCGGATGGACACACCGCCGCCTCCACCCCTATCACCTGGGTCTGGGGCCGTTGGGCCTTCACCGCCGTGGCGACGCCACCGATGAGTCCGCCGCCCCCCACGGGTACCAACACCAGATCCGGGTCCGGCAGCTCCTCCAGGATTTCCAAGCCCAGGGTGCCCTGTCCCGCCATGATGTCCCCATCGTCGAAGGGATGAATGAAAGCCCGCCCTTCCCGGCTCAACGCCATGGCCTTTTCAAGGCTTTCCCCCAGGCTCGTTCCATGCAGGATCACCTCGGCTCCATAGTTTCGGGTGGCGATCTGCTTGGTTATGGAAGCCCAGACGGGCATGACGATCACGGCGGGCACGCCGGCCTGGCGTGCAGCCAGGGCCACCCCCTGGGCGTGGTTTCCGGCCGACGCGGCCACGACCCCGTGAGGACCCAGCCGGTCGCGGTTTTTCAGGATCTTGTAGGTGGCCCCACGCACCTTGAAAGAACCGGTCTTTTGCAGGTTTTCCAGCTTGAGATACATGTCCGCTCCGAACATTCGGCTCAGTGTGGGCGAAAAGACCAGCGGGGTGCGGATGATCCGCCCTTTGAGAACGCGGGCGGCATCCTGAATCTGGGAAACGCTCACATGCACTTTCAGTCTCCTTTGGCGTCGTCCTGTTCCAGATGAAGTTTCACATCCCACAGTCGACCTCGACGCAGGGCCTGTGCGCCGAATCGATCCCGGATCGTATCCAGGGCCACGTCCAGCCTCTTCGATCGCATCTCCCTGCGGTCTTCGAAGAGGCATAGCTGGCCCCTCCCTTGGCTCAGCTGGCTCACACTCACGCCCGTCAGCCGAATCTTTCGCCCCCGGGGCACGTTTTGGAAAAGGGCCACCACGGCCCGAAAGAGGGTTTCCGTGCTGTCGGTGGGCGTGGGAAGGGTCCGGCTTCGCGTGATCTGCTTGAAATCGTCGTACTTCACCTTAAGGGTCACGGTGCGCCCCTGAAGCCCCTTGCGACGCAGCCGCCGGGCCACCCTCTCCGATTGCAGCAGAAGCCATTTGAAAAGCCTCTCATCCGAGTCCAGATCCTCCTCGAAGGTGTTTTCTGCTCCAATGGACTTGATGGGCCGATGGGGCTGGACCGGATCCCGATCCCTACCCGATGCCCTCTCGTGGATCCATCGTCCCGTACGATCTCCGAATCTTGCCGTCCAGAAGTCCACGGGATAGCCTAACACTTGCCCGCATGTGCTCACGCCCAGGGCCTTCAATTTCTCCACGGTCGTGGGGCCGATCCCCGGAATTTTTGCCACCGGAAAGTCTGCCAAAAAGGATTCCACCTGTTCCGGAGCGATGACGGTCAAGCCGTCCGGCTTGTTCTGGTCGGAGGCGATCTTGGCCAGCAGTTTGTTGGGTGCTATCCCGACGGAACAGGTCAGGCCCGTCTTGCGGCGGATCTTTTCCTTCAACCGCTGAGCCGCTTTCCTGGGCGGGCCGTGAAGGGCCTCGGTTCCCGTCAGATCCACGAAGGCCTCATCGATGGAAAGCGGCTCCACCAGAGGAGAGACGGTCCGCAGAAGCTCCATAATCATCCGGGAAACTTCTTGGTAGCGGCGCATCCGTACGGGTCGCACCAGCAGATCGGGACACTTCTTGAGCGCCTGAAACATGGGCATGGCCGAATGAATCCCGTAGCGACGCGCCTCGTAGGAGGCCGCCGACACCACCCCGCGTTTACCTCCGCCCACCACCACCGGGCGCCCGCGAAGCTCCGGAAAGTCTTGCTGTTCCACCGACGCGTAAAAGGCATCCATGTCCAGATGCATGATGGTGCGGACCTTCCGGTTCATGGTTCGCCCCTCCGCCTCAGATTCCGCCGCAAGGCAACAAGCGCCATCCAGGTGAAGCTCCCCGATGGAGGAACACCGAAAAAACTTTCATCCGCTTCAGCCCGGTCCACCACGAAAAACCCCGCATCATGGAGCTGGCCCTGTAGATGGGCCAGTTGAAGGTCCTGAAAGCCGGAGACCAGCAGCAATCCGTCGGATGCCACGCGCCCCATGATTTCCCCGCCGATCCGCAGCCACACCGGCCACGGAAGGTTGGCCGCCACCGCAGCAAATGGGCCGCGCACCGCCTCCACAGACCTCACCACCCAGGCAGACCTCCCGCCCAGGCCGTTTTCCCCGGCATTACGCACGGCGGCACGAATCGACGGTTCATAAATGTCCACCCCCACCACCCAATCCGCCCCGAGATGGGCGGCCGCCAGGGCCAAGATCCCGGAACCGCACCCCACGTCCAGAAAGGACTTATGGCGAATCAGCACCCGATGACGCGCCAGCAGTTCCAGGCAAAGCCGGCTCGTCCCGTGTCGCGGATGGAAGCCCTTCTGGGCCCGGATCACGAGCCGTTGCTGTCCTCGTTCCCAGGGAAAAATCGGAGGCACATGGATGCGCAGGGGGGCGTTCACGGGCAGTCGCATGGCGGAGTCTCTTCCAAGGGCCCCAGGCCGAAAAAGGCCAGAGCGTTTTCCGTGGTCCGGCGCGTGATCTCTTCCAACGAACGGTTCTTGATCTCCGCCAGCGCCTTGAGGGTCGTCCAAACGTGGACGGGTTCCGCCCTTCGGCCCTGGTAGCGTACCGGAGCGTCCGTTTCCACCAGGATGCGATCCAGGGGAGCGCGCTCCATGGCGCTACGATGCTTGGTGCGCAGGGCCAGGGCCGGTGTGGCCGACACGTAGTAGCCGGCATCCAGGATGCGATCCAGCACGTCCTCCGGGCCGCTGTACCAATGGAACACGGCGCGCCGAACCCCCTCTTCCAGGACCATGGAAAGGCAGCGTTGATGGGAAAAGCGGCTGTGGACGATCACCGGCCGGTCCTGCTCCCTGGCCAGCTCCAGCGCCCGGGAAAAGACCTCCTTTTGGAGCTCTTTTTTCACTTTCACCCGGTAGTCCAGGCCCACCTCTCCCAAGGCCACGCATCGGGGAAGCTGCTTTGCCATGTCCTCCAAGGTGGCTTCCACTTCTTCGGCCCGGATACTCCAGGGGTGGTATCCCACGGCGGGCAGCACCCTATACGGGAACCGCTCGGCCAGTTCCAGCGACCGCCGATTGGACTCGCGATCCATTCCCACCGAAACCATCCGGATCACGCTGCTTTGCACAGCCCTGCGGATCACCGGTGCGGGATCATCGAAGTCGTGCAGATGCACATGTCCGTCAATGGCCAGAAGCGCCATGGCAATACCTCCGCACGGGACACCGGGAGCAGAGCGGATGGCGGGGCCGGCAGACGGTCTGACCGTGCTTGACCAGCAGCTCGTTCACCAGCAGAAGCCATTTTTCCGGGAGCATTTGCTGGAGAGCCCGTTCCGTGGCTTCCGGCCGTTGCGTCTCCACCAGCCCCAGTCGATTGCTGATGCGGTGTACGTGGGTGTCCACCGGAACAGCCGGCTTTCGAAAGCCGTAGACCAGGACACAGGCGGCCGTCTTTCGGCCCACGCCGGGAAGGGCCAGAAGATCCTCCATGGCATCCGGCACGCGCCCCCCGTGCCGTTCCACGAGGATCCGCCCGATCTCCTTGATCCGAGCCGCTTTGCGTTTGTAAAAGTTGACCGTGCGCACGAGATCCTGCAGATCGGCTAAGGGCGCATCGGCCAGGCTCGCCGCGTCCGGATACCGGGCCAACACGGCCTGGGCCGCCGCATCGGTCATCTCGTCACGAGTGCGGTGGGAAAGGACCGTACCAATGAGCACCCGAAAGGGGTTCCGCCGCGTGTGCCAGTTCCACGGCTCGGTGCCGTAGCTCTGGGCCAGAATCTCCAGGATCTTTTCCGCCTTCCCGTGGTTCTCCATTGCAACAGAACCTCCCAGCATTGAGGTACGTGCGGAGGAAGGCCCAGCGGACCAGGCCTTCCGGGCGCGATGCGCACAACCGGTTCACAGGAAGGAATGAAGAGCCCCAGGGGAACGCACAAGCACTTGAGCCCCTCCTTGGATCAGCTCCTCAGCCGATCGAAATCCCCACAGCGCCCCCACCGCAAACATTCCGGAAGCAACGGCGGTCTTCATGTCCACGGCCGTATCCCCCAGGTGCATCCAATCCTCGGGGACAATTCCTATCTCCCGGGCGATCTCCAGCGCCGCGGTGGGATCCGGCTTTACAGGGGCACCGGGCGCCGCCCCCACCACCGCATCGAAATGGACATGGGGAAAAAACCTCGCCACCATCTCTTTGGTAAAGTCGTCCATCTTGTTGGACAGGACCGCCAGGCGCACGCCCCGCTCGGTGAGGGCTTCCAGAAGCTGGGCTATCCCCGGGTAGGGCCTGGTCTGCGCATGGTCCAACGCCTTGTATTCGCGGCGCATGGCGTCCACAAACCGCGGGATGTCTTGCTCCATTCGGTGCCCATCAGGAAGGGCTCGGCGCACCAGCCACTCCACCCCGTCTCCCACGAAGCCTTTGTAATCGGAAACTGGGTGGGTGCGAAAACCGTGGCGGCGGAGCACCCGGTTCATGGCTTCCGCCAGGTCGGAAAGGGTATCCAGAAGCGTGCCGTCCAGATCCAAAAGCGCCGCCCGAAAACGCATGTCACCTCCTCAACAGCAAAATCTCCGCGTCCAATCCCTAATCCCCAAGCCGCTGCTCCAGGGCCCTGCGCGGGACCCGACCAGCCATGGAATGGTACCACCAACCCACAGGGAGGAACAAGAATAGGCACACCTCACAAAAATGGATATTTTTCGCTATATCCCAGCGATTTTGGCACGATTATTCACTTGCTCCCCGCCTCCGACTGGGCTACAAGGGACGCTGAGGTCAATGGGAAACGATGTGTTTTCCCAGGTTGTAACGTTTTTGCGTACGTGTAGTTGAGGTCAGTTATTGGGGCCCAAGGAAGTGCGGTCTTTTGAGTGGGCAAGACCATCTCCTGGCTGCCGCCGAGCAAGACCCGACGAGGCGTACCACAGAAGAGAGGAGTTTTGGAAAGATGGAAGGCCGAGTCAAGTGGTTCAATGAGAAGAAGGGTTATGGTTTCATTGAAACAGACAGCCAGGGAGACGTTTTCGTCCACTACACGGGCATCCAGGGAGAGGGCTTCCGGACGTTGACCGACGGCGAGGCCGTCAGTTTTGAAATCACGGAAACTCCCAAGGGCCCCCAGGCCATCAACGTGAAGAGAATCTAGGCTGAAGACGCCGGACGAATAGTGAAAGCACTCCAGGCCAGGCCTGGGGTGCTTTTTTACATCGATCACACAGGGAGAAGCATGATGACACATGGATCCAAGTTCTTGATGGGTTGTTTCACGGCGGTGTTTACGCTGGCCGCACTCACTCTGGTGCCGCTCCAGGCGGTTTCAGCCGCCGAAGCCGGTCCGGCGGCGGTGGTGAACGGAACCGCCATATCCCGGGACGCCTTCGATCGACAGATGAACGGCGTGCGCCAAAGCCTGGTCCAGTCGGGCCGTCTTCTCAACGACGTGCAGTTGCGTGATGTGAAAAAGCGCGTTCTGGAAGGCCTCATCGACCGCGAAGTCCTCTACCAGGCGGCAGCGGCCAAAGGCTTCAAAGGTGACTCCAAGGCCGTGGAGGATCGCCTTGCGGATCTCAGGGGCCGGTTCGACACCCAGGAAGCCTACACCAAGGCTCTCAAGACCATGAACCTGACGGAGGATATCCTCCGCCGCGAGCTTACTCAAAACAGCGCCATCGAACAGTTCATCGACAAAGAGCTGAGCAAGGGGATCTCCGTAAGTGATGCGGAAGCGGAGGCCTTCTACAAGGAGCGCCACGAACTTTTCGAAAGGCCGGAACGGGTTCATGCACGCCACATTCTCGCCGCCGTGGCTCCGGACGCACCGGAATCGGAAAAGAAGGCCGCCCGCGAAAAGATTGCCGAGGCACAGAAACGGCTGCAGAAGGGAGACGATTTTGCCACCGTGGCTTCCGAAATGTCCGATTGTCCCAGTCGCGAAAAGGGCGGCGACCTGGGCTTTTTCGGTCGAGGCCAAATGGTGAAACCGTTCGAAAAGGCCGCCTTTGCTCTGAAACCCGGCCAAACCAGCGACGTGGTGGAGACCCAGTTCGGTTATCACCTGATCCAGGTCATGGAAAAAAAGCCCGCTGAAACGGTGCCTTTTGCCAAGGTCAAAGAGACCATTGCCGAGCACCTGAAAAAAGAAAAGGTAAAAAAAGTGGTGGAAGATTTCGTCAGCAAGACCAAGACCCAGGCCAAGATCGAGCGAACTCCCGTGGACGAACTCTAGGAGGCGGTCGAACAATGGCCTCTCGGCCCTTTTGGCCTTTCTGATGGATGCCATTGCACTGTGCCATGTGATGTTTTTTTGAGCCTTGTCGGGGCGGGTTCGGAACCCGCCCCGACGGCTGAAACGCCAGGTCGGCAGCACGGCCCCGCCGGCCACTCTTAACACATCCCGAAAAGACTCCATTCCGCCTGACAAGCAGACCGCGCTCCTGAGAAGCCCTCCGCAATCCCACAACAGGGACCTGCTTTTCCATGCACCGTTGCCTTCCGATCCGGCCCCGAGACCGTTACCGCCGCCCCTTTGGGACGGCGCCCCCGCGATGCAGGTCACTCCAGGCACCCATCTCGGCCCTCGCACTCCTTCAGGCACCCTTGGCACCCGTGGCACTCCATGATACATATGCCGCCGTCCGGGTCAGCTTATAAACAGCGGAGCTGAACACACGTCGATCCAACACGGCCGTGTTTGGAATCATCATGGAGGTCAAGTGGAAGGAGGTGAGCGGAGGCCATGGCGGACACCATGGAATGCATGTGCCAGGAATGCGGCATCTCTTCCTATTTCCAGGTTACGGATCTGTCCTACGACGAGCCGGGCCCGGGCGGAAGACGGCTCGTTCAGAATCTCTTTTGCCCCCAGTGTGGGGGGCAGCTGTTCGTGGTGGGCCGCGCCGGCGATGAGCCCACCTACCGGACCGGCTGATCCCAGACACAAAAAAGCGGGATGGAACAACCATCCCGCCCTTCTTGCTCCGGCCGAATTTATGTAACGGGCGATATCGTCAGCAACTGCAGCTACAGTCGCAGCCGCACCCGCCCTCGGGCGGTTTTTCACTGATCTCCACCAGTTCCACATCGAAATTCAGGGCCTTGCCGGCCAGAAAGTGATTCAAGTCCAGCGTGATGGACTCTTCGTTCACTTCCGCAACCGTCGCGTAGACCGTCTGGTTGTCCTGCGTCGTCAGGGACAACACCTGACCCAGTTGCGGCTCGAAATTGGGCGGCAATTCCGAACGAGCAAAGGATTGCGTCAACCGCTCATCTCTTTCGCCGTAGGCTTCTTCTGCCGGGATGCGAAAGCTCTTCTTTTCGGACACGGCCATCCCGGTAATGGCGTCTTCAAAACCGGGAATGACCTGACCGGAACCAAGCTGGAATTCCAGCGGCTGTCCGCCTTCGCTGGAATCGAACACCTGGCCGTCGTCCAGCTTGCCGGTGTAGTGCACTTTGACGAAATCGCCCTTTTCCGCTTTCTTCATTTGTTTCTCCTCACTGTTTCGTTTCTTGGTAACCTTTGAAGCAACCCTAGTGGCCCGAAGGCGGGAAGTCAAGCGCCCGAGCGTTCTTTCTTCAAACCGAATCGGCGCTTTTGGCTTTTGCCCACGTGGCCGCATGGCACTGGGCAAGGGCACGCCGGGGCGAGCTCAAGCCAAGGGCTACCAGGCTCGGCGCGTGAGCAGGGAAAGGAGCCTCCCCAAGGGCGGCTCCCGAGGCGTCAAGGCCCCGAAGGGGCACACCTCCACACAGCAGAAACAACGAATGCATTGGTCGTAGTCGAAGACAGGCGCCGGCTGGGATTCACGTATCGCCCCGGCGGGACAGATCTTCCAGCACTTGCCGCACAATTGGCACCGGGCCGCCTCCGGTTCGGGGCGGCGCAAGAGGTGGCGCCGCTGCAGGTGATGGAACTTCGGTGGACCAAAAAGGACCGTGCCCGTCTGAGGAAGCCGGAATTCTTCGACCGCTTCCATGTTCCCTTCCACCTGCACGGTGGAGGGTTCAAACCCCAGGGATAGTGCCGCCCGCAAGGTGGGCAGCTGCGTAGCGTCCAACCCCAGCATCCGGCACACCACATAATCCAGCGCGTCCGCGCTTGGAGAGGCAAGTAGGTAGCCAACAGGTCGAGCCGTTCCGCCCAGCCCCGGCCCGTCCCCTTCCAGGGCCAGGATGCCGTCCAGAAGATGAACACTGGGACGCACGGTGCGACAGATGCCCACCAGCAGCCGAGCGAACCAATCGGCACCCACGCCCGCACGCATGTGCCACTGGGGCTTTCGCACCCCCACCACACAGCCGAAAAGGTTTTTCACGGCTAAGGTGAGCAGCATCTGTGAGTGGGTCTTCCATTTGGGTAGATTGACCACCACGTCCGATTCCACGGCCTCGCGGGCCAATTCCAGGGAATGGAAGGGAGGTTCGGCCGACACCTGGACGGAATCCTTGAATTCGCGCACCTGAACGGGCAAGCCTTTCAGGGCGTCTTCCAAACCACTGCGGCGCACCACTGTTCGAAAAGGCCACACCGCCGGGCTGTCTCCCACCAGGACGTGCGCCGAACCGTCGGAGGCATCCACAATCCACTGGCACACCGCTCTCACGACGGCGGGATGCGTCACCACGGCCCGCTCGGGTCCCGCAGGGGCCAACAGATTGGGCTTTACCAGAACACGAGCGCTTCGCAGCCCCGCTGCGGGAAGTAAAGGTTCCAGCAGGGCATGCACCGCTTCCTCCAGCCCGTGATCATAGTCGAGCAGCCTTCTGACAAGGACTTTCGCCACGTGGTCCACTCCCCACATCCCGGTGTGCTCATTGAAAGGTGCCGAGACCCATGGTAGCATGAGAAGGCAAGCCTGAACAGCACACCACCCATGTTGGGGACGGCCGGTACCCCCAAAGCCGCCCCGGCCTCTTGGAGGGCGCGTAGAACGAACCTTTGATCTCTCCCAAGGCAACGCGGACCCCTCATTTCGGCCGTAAAAAAAGGAGCTTTCTCCCATGAAGCCCATCCGCTACGGGGGAATTCACCACCTGGCCATGGTCACCCGGGACATGGACACCACCATTCGCTTCTGGCGGGATTTGCTGGGCATGCGACTCGTTGTGGCCATGGGCCGCCCCGGCTACCGCCATTACTTCTTTGCCATCTCGGAGACGGACACCATCGCCTTTTTCGAATGGCCTGATGCAGCCCCTGTGGAAGAAAAGGACCACGGCGTACCGGTGCGCGGGCCCGTGGCCTTCGACCATGTCTCCCTGGCGGTGGAAAGAAGCGATGATTTGTGGGAATTGAAAAAACGATTGGAATCGGCCGGTTTTTGGGCATCGGAGGTGATCGACCACGGCTTCATCTGGTCGCTCTATTCCTTCGATCCCAACAGGATCGCCATTGAGTTCAGCCATCCCCGGCCTGATGTGGATGTGCGCCGGCGCCCTCGGCTGGTGGATCCCCATCCGTCCGCCGTCACGCTGCAGGGTCCCGATCCCGTGAGCGGGGCCTGGCCGAGCCCCTCAACGCCCCTGGACGAAGACGAAAGAAGGGTCTATCCAGGCGAGGGAGAAAAACTCCGGAGCCCGGAAAGCATTTGGAAGCCTTGAGCCGTGGGCCCTGGCCCGGACTCCGGCGTCAGCCCTCCGCTGAGCACCCGCTGTCCCGCTCGAGCTGTGAGAACAGATCCCGGAGCCGGTCCACCTCTTCAGGCATCAGGTCCTCCGGGACGCAGCCCTTTCCCACCCTGCGCGCGGTGATGTAGCGGGCGCAGCCCGTATAGTCCCCATCGCAGTAGCGCTGGCGCAGCCGACCGTGGCACGCTTCCCGGCATTCGGCGAGAAAGAAGTCGCAGGTTTGTTTGAAAGCACAGCAGACCATGAAGATCCCCTTCCACAGGATGATTGGGAACGGCCCATCGGCTGTGGCCGCCCCGGAAAATTGCGGTCTTATAGCGGCCCCAACATCCAAATGCAATCCTTTATTCAAAGGATCGGCATATTTTTCAAAACCTTGAACCTTAGTTGAACTCTGGACACGGCCTTTTCAAAGGTCCGCGCCCGCCTTGTGGCTTCATCGGCCCCCTTGAACTCAGGGTGCTTATCGGTTAGCTATGACCTCATGCGGGTGTAAACGGCACACTTGCAAACACGGCTGTGTATTGAAAAGGGACGAATCGGCGGAAAGGAAGATGCCAAAGGCGGGCCTCATACCCAAAAAGTATTTGCTGGTGCAACCGGTTATGATGCGGGTTGTGGTGGGATTGCTCCCCTGCCTGGCGGGAGCCGTTTTCTTCTTCGGCTGGCGCCCCCTACTGGTCACCCTGGTGGCTCTCGTGGCCGGCACCGCAGCGGAGGCCGCCTTCACCCTTCGGCAAGGCAAACCCGTGACCTCCGCGGTCTTTGTCACCTGCCTTATCTACTCTTTGAGTCTTCCGCCCACGGTCCCGCTGTGGATGGTCGCCGTGGGCATAGTTTTCGGTGTGGTTTTCGGCAAGATGGCCTTTGGCGGATTCGGCTACAACGTTTACAACCCGGCCATGGTGGCACGTTGCTTCGTCTACATCAGTTTTCCCATCGCCCTCACCGCTCGCTGGGTACCGCCCTTCGGATCGCCGGTCCAAGGGCTGCTGGGCTGGGTCCCTCCCGTGGATGCGGTCACTTCCGCCACCCCGCTTCGCCTTCTCCAAGCCGGCCAGGACATCCCGCTGGCCCCCCTCTTTTTTGGTAACATTTCCGGGTCCATGGGAGAAACGAGCGCCCTGCTTGTGCTTCTTGGCGGGCTCTTCATCGTCTATAAGAAGGCCGCCCAATGGCGCCTGGCCGTCTCCTGCCTTCTGGGCGCCGCCTCCACGGCCACCGTCCTCTACCTCGTGCGCGTTCCAGGCGTCCCCGACCCACTCACTTACCTATTGGCCGGATCGCTGCTGTTCGGGGCCTTCTTCGTGGTCACGGAACCCATCAGCGGGCCCAAGACCAAACCCGGCCAGTGGATCTATGGTGCCGCCATCGGATCTTTGACCATTGTCTTGCGCCGCTACTCCAACTTTCCGGAAGGCGTCATGTTTTCCGTGCTGTTCATGAACACGTTCGTGCCGCTGCTCGATCGGGCGGCCAAGCTGTTCCAAGAGAAAAGGCGGGCACAGGCGACGACGTCATGAAAGAACGGCTCTTTTCTGTCCTGTACATGTTTGTGCTGGCCCTCGTTTTCACCTCGGTGGTGGGGGCGGTGAACTGGGTGAGCCGCGAGCGCATTCGATTGAACCAGGAGATCGCGCTCCAGAGGATCGTGCTGTCCGTGCTGGATCTTCTGCCGCCCGAAGCTATCAGCAAAAAGGAGATGCAGGCTATCTTTCGGCGTCGCATCCGTTCCCTGCCTTTCGGGGATCGCACTGTGTACGTGGCCGTTGCTCCGGAAGGGGACCGCGTTGAGGGCTATGCGTTTCCCGTTTCCGGACCGGGCTTTTGGGGACCCATCTACGGCATGGTGGCCGTGGACGCCCAGGTACAAAAGATACTGGGCATCGCCTTCTACCGGCATAGCGAAACGCCGGGGCTGGGAGGGCGCATCACGGAGGCCTGGTTTCGGGAGCAGTTTCGAGGCAAGCCACTGCACGTTCCCAGCCCCGGTCGACGCTTTTTCTACCTGAAGCCCGCCGGCACGGCGACGGGCCCCGATGAGGTGGACGCCATCACGGGAGCCACGGAAACCAGCCGGCGGCTGGAAGCCTTTTTGGACCAGGAACTGAAGCGCATCATTCCGCTTCTTCGCCAACAGCGCCCGACGGGTAACGTTTAGAGACAAATCAAGGGACGATCACCATGGCAGCGGATTCGGCCAAAAGCATCTTCCGAAAGGGCGTCTGGGGGGAAAACCCCGTCTTTCGCCAGATCCTGGGGATCTGTTCCGCCCTCGCCGTCACCAATCTCATGGCCAACACGTTCATCATGGGCGTGAGCCTCATCTTCGTCACCGCCATGTCCAACGCCACGGTTTCGGCCTTGAGGCGCGTCACCCCGGCTCGCATCCGCATGATGGTCCAGGTGCTCATCATCGCCTCCTATGTGATGATCGTGGACATCGTACTCAAGGCCATCCTGCCGGAGATCAGCGAGGCGCTGGGCCCCTACGTGGGACTCATCATCACCAACTGCATCATCATGGGCCGGTGCGAAGGCTATGCCCGAAACAATCCCGTTTGGCCTTCCTTTCTGGACGGGATCGCATCGGGCACCGGCTATGCCCTGGTACTTCTCATCATCGCCTTTTTCCGCGAACTGCTGGGATTCGGCACCGTGTTCGGCCATCCCGTCATGCCGTCTTGGTGGGTCCCATGGACCATCATGGTCATGGCCCCCGCCGGCTTCTTCATGCTGGGTCTCTTTATCTGGGTGGCCTACCAGTTTGAAAAACCCGAAGAAAAAAAGGTCTCGCGCTAGGAGCTTGTCCGAGAATTCATGTCAACTGTATTTGCATGTGATCTATAAAGTCTATAGTCATTTGACATATCCATGCCGTTGTGATAAGAATACACCTAATCTAGCATGCGCGCATGGGGGAATCTGTCATGGCTCGTTTCAAATACGACCCAACTCAGTTTCGCCAACGGCAATTGTTTCCAAGTTCCGTATTTGATCTTTTGCCGAAGGATCACGCCTGTTTCGTTTTTGACGAAATCCTGGAACAACTCGACGTATCCAGTGCGGAAGAGGGCTACAGCTTTATTGGGCAGAGAGCTTATCCTCCCAAAAGGTTGCTTGCGATTCTCATTTATGCTTACAGCCATGGCGTGTTCAGTTCGCGTAAAATTGCAAAGAAGTGCACCGAAGACCTGGGCTTTATGTAT
>NZ_FWXF01000023.1 GCF_900176285.1 Desulfacinum hydrothermale DSM 13146
GGGCCTCACCTACTTATATTAAGCCGGCGGGGCGATACGTTTTCTTTTACATACGAAGACAAAACGGTAGATATAACCATTCCAGAATTTGCTGATGTAAAACTAGCGTTGTTCGCAGCGGTGCGGAACGTCGGGGACTCCATCGACGCCCGCTTCAAGCACGTGTTGATCTTTCCACCCGCTGATCCAGAGCCATTAATAACGGCGTCCATCTTCTTAGAAAAGGCAGGCTCGCCCGCACTTGACCAAGCCTTAATCTCCCCAACTTTTCGGTCTATCCGGCTCGTTTGGAACAAAACTCTCGCTGTCCCGGCGCGCCGGGGCGCCGGTGTTATCCAGGGCACTGTACTTGTGGCGGGCGAACCGGCCCATCGACGGGTAACACTCTTTGATCGGCACACCATGCGACCCTTAGCCATTACCTGGAGCGACCCGACGACGGGAGAATATCGGTTCGACGGGTACGACCCGCGGTTCAATTATCTTGTTGTGTGCGGCGACTACACGCAGTCCTACAACGCAGCCGTTGCCGATTGGGTGCGGCCGGAGGTGTCCGAATGATTGCGCTGAATCCTACTGTGCAGGATGCCATGCTGCAGGCGGTGGCCGATGCCATCGATGCCGGATCGCCCAGCCCCGGGCTCATCCGCATCTACGACGGCACGGCGCCGGACCCTCCCGGAGCCGACGTGACCACGCAGACGCTACTGGCCGAACTGACGTGCAGCCTGCCCTGCGGGACCGTAGCCGATGGGACGCTGACCCTATCGCCCATCGCCGAAGAAGGCAACGCACCCGCCACGGGGACAGCTGGCTGGGCGCGCATCGTGGACGGGGCGGGCGCCTGGGTGGCGGATCTCGACGTGGGCACGACGGGCAGTGGGGCGGCCATCGAGCTGAATGCGGTGGAAATATACCAGGGCGGCATCGTGCGCATCACGCAAGCGACCCTGAGTGCGGTATGAGGCGATGGGCTATGATCTCCAGCTATACCGCCGGCTCCCCGCATCGCTGGACCTGGACCTGGCGGCGCCCACCGGCGGCATCCTGTTGGTCCTCCGCGAGCCGATCCCGGAGACACCGGATTTCCATCTCGGAGCGCAGGACGCACCGCCTCCAGAATTGCGAGTCGGGGCCCTCGCCGCTTCCGTCGGCATGCTGGGAGACTGGATCGGCGCCACAGGCCTGCGAGGCCCATTGCAGGCGGCCGTGCAGGGGATGGCGGCGATCGTCGGGCAGCAGGGAGTCGGCGGGTTCATTGCCGAAGGCGTCCCCACAGGTGTGGCGCCTGCGATCACGGGCGAGTGGGACCCGAACACGTGGCGCGGGCCCGGAACACAGCCCGCCGAGCGATATGCTCCAGGATCGCCCGCGCCGGCAGATCGGGTGGGCATCGCGTGCGGATGGCATTATGGAGCGCCTCGAAAGCCAGCGGCACGGGAGCGATGGCAGGACGCCACGCACTCCTCCTCCGCGGTGCGAGCGCCTCACGTCTATCTATCCCGCACGAGAATCGGGGCAGGCATCTCCTGGGGGGATGGCACGCCGGTCAGTGCCAGGGCGTGGTCAGCCTACGTGGCGGCCTACCGTCGGCATACCGCCCGCGGGGCGGCGTGGGTGGAAGGATCACCGGTGCGGCTCCTGTGGGGCGTGCCGTGGATCCGGCTCTGGCCGCGCCAAAGGGGGTATGAACACCCACACGATGAGGCCACGCGGACGCGTAGGGCCTGGACGTGTCCCTCTGCCTATGGACGCAAGCTCCCCGGCCTGCTGGCCAAATACTGGGCTCCGTGGGAGGAGGCCATGCGGCCCCCTTTTATCTGGCCGCCGCCTGAACCTCCCGAGCCGCCCGTCGAGCCCCCGTTCGTCCCGGACCTCGACCTGGTGCTGGAGTGCCGGCTGCCGGTCCCGCTGTGGGGCCCGGTGGCTTTTGACTTGTGGATCGATACATGCGACCGGGCCCGGCACGCAGGGCTGGAGATCCCCACACATCGGAGGGTTATCGTCGTGGTCCATACCCTGACCATCACCACCATTCCCGACGGCACACCCATTCCGTGCGCGGCCCTGGAAATCACGTCAGACAGAGACTCGTGGTGCTGGCGCTGGCGGGCGACGGTCATCGGTGCGGCGACCGAACTGGCCGAGGAGCAGCGCGAAGTGCTGATATCCATCGATGGGCTATCTTGGTCCGGCATCGTGGAGAGCTCGTCGATGACCCGCAGGCACGGGGCGTCGACCACCACGGTGGGCGGTCGGAGTCTTTCTGCTCAGCTATCCACACCCTACGTGGCGCCCAGGAGCCGCCTGGAGGCCGCGGATCGGACTGCGGTGCAATTGGCGGAGGACGAACTCTATAACACCGGCTGGACGCTGGACTGGCAGACGGTGGACTGGCTCGTTCCTGGCGGTGTCTTCTCGTATGACCGGTTAACGCCCATTGGTGCCCTGGTCCGGATTGCCCAGGCTGTCGGCGCATGTGTGCGGTCCCACACGCAGCAGCAGATACTCACGGTCTATCCCAAGTATCCGGTGCCCACGTGGGATCTGGGTGGCGCCACGCCGGATATCATTATCCCGGGCGATATCATCCTGGAGATGGGGACGCAATGGCGGCCGGAGGCACTCCATCGCGGTGTCTGGGTGGCTGGCAAGACAGCTGGCGTGTCGGTCCGCGTCTATCGCTCCGGAACAGACGGCGCTCCCTATGCCCAGATGGTGGTGGATGACTTGATCACCCATATCGATGCGGCCCGCGAGCGCGGCCGCCAAATCCTATCGGCTGGAGGCAAGCGGGCCGATGTGCGCCTGTCCATGCCCCTCACCACCGACACGGGCCTGATCCTGCCTGGCCACATCGTGGACGTGACCGACCCGGCCATGCGGGGCTATGCCGACGCCATCTCCATCAATGCCTCCAGTGCGCGCGTCATCCAAGCTGTTACGATCGAGCGCGTGGACGAAACACCATAGGGAGGACGTGCACATGGCTAACGTCTGGACGCAATTCCGGCGCCTGCTGCCCAGCGAGGCGCTTCTGGCCGGCCAGGTCACGGCCCACAATTCCGACGGCACCAGCACCATCAGCCTCCCCGACGGGGCCACACTAAGAGCCCTGGGCCAGTCGGTGGCCGTCGGTGCGCGTGCCCTCGTCCGCTCCGGCGAGATCGTCGGCGAGGCCCCCGACCTCCCCACCTACGACGCCGAGGTGTGAGCCCATGCCCACCCCACCCTCTGCCCCTCCCGCCTCCCTCATGATCACCTTGACCCCGTGTACGGCTCCCCTAACTTTCGCATTTTACCTGCAAATGTTTCCCATTTTACATGGCAGCTTACAGCGAAAAGGGGTATGATGAGCTCAGTGAGGGCTACAGTGACTGGTTCCGGGGGTGATGCCGGCAAGTAGTGTAACAGAGCTTCCGCCTGCACCCGCTACCTTTTGCTCAGCCGTGATATGGCGTCGTCACTTTGCCATCTCGTTTTCCTCCTCTCTGTCTGTGTAATTAACGGATCCAGAGGCAAACTATAAATCCGTCTGGAGTTTAGCCCATTAGGTGGGATTTTTTTGCTCTCAAACCGCTCAGTTTAGGCTAGTCTTTCTTTGTCTGGTTTTCCGGCATATCCCGTGTGAAGACGTCTTCGAAGAGGCGGTCGGCGGCGGCTTCGGTGAGCGCCTGGAGGGTGCGGTACCGTTGGGCCAGGGCCTTGGCGAAGGGAGTCAGGTCGGAGCCGCCGCCCCGGCTGCCGCCGATCTTTTTGGTGAGCAAGGGGCGGCCCAGGCGCTGCTCGGTGGCCGGGATCTTTCCCCACACGGCCCGGTAGCTCATCTGCAGTTCCTTGGCGGCGGCCAGGATGGACCCGGCCCGATCGATGGCTTCCAGGATGCGAAGGCGCCCGGCCCCGAAAACCACCTTGCCTTGCTCATCCACGATCCAGATCTTGGATCGCACGGACAGCCTGCCTGTGGGTTTCATTGCTTCTCCTGCATCCATGACTTGCCCACTCCCCCTTGCCTTTTGGCCGGTGGCTCGGTAAAAGCCATCTTCTCACAGCCATGGATGGTGGGTCAATGAAGCCGCCCTTTTAAGGAGATGGAAGCATGCCGGAATTCCTCAAGGTCAAGACCGCCGAAGAGATCCTGGAAGTCATTGAAAACATTGCCCCCTTGTCCGCGCAGACCGTTTCCGTCCAGGAAGCGTCCGGGCGCGTCTTGTCCGAAGAGGTGAAGGCGCCTGAGCCCGTGCCCCACTTCGCCCGTTCCACCATGGACGGTTATGCGGTTCGGGCGCGCGACACTTTTGGAGCCGGCGAGTCCCTGCCGGCCCTTTTGGAGGTGATCGGAGAAGTGGCCATGGGCCAAGGGGCCCAGGTGGCGGTGCGTCCTGGAACGGCCGTGGCCATCCCCACGGGAGGTGCGCTTCCGGAAGGGGCCGACGCGGTGGTCATGGTGGAATACACCCAGCCGCTGGATGAGACCGCCATCGAAGTGACCCGTCCGGTAGCCCCGGGTGACAATGTGCTTGGGATCGGCGATGACGTGGCGGCGGGCGAAAAGGTGTTGGAGCGCGGATGGAAACTGCGGCCCCAGGACGTGGGACTGCTGGCGGCCATGGGTATGGAGGAAGTGCGCGTTTTCCGGCGCCCGCGCGTGGCGGTTGTCTCCACCGGGGATGAGATCGTGCCGCCCGAGACCCGATCTCTTCCGCCGGGAAAGATTCGGGATATCAATACCTATGTGGTGGCCGCCCAGGTGGCGGAGGCGGGCGGCCAGGTGGGAACGGTCCGGGTGGTGGCCGACGACCTGGACGCATTGGAAGCGGTGTGCCGGGAAGCGCTGGCCGGCCACGATGTGGTGATCCTTTCGGGGGGCAGTTCCGTGGGCATTCGCGATTTCACCATCCGGGTGCTGGAACGGTTTCCCGGATCGGAACTGCTGGCCCACGGCGTGGCCATCCGACCCGGAAAGCCCACGATCCTGGCACGGCTGGGGGAAAAGGTCCTGTGGGGCCTGCCGGGGCAGCCGGCATCCGCCATGATCGTCTTCACCGCCTTTGTGCGGCCCAGTCTTTTGCGACTCCAGGGTGTGGAAGGGGTTCAGGAACTGGAAACCAATGTGCGCCGGGCGGAACTGGCCCAAAACATCCCGTCGGTCCATGGACGGGCCGATTACGTGCGGGTGCGGCTGACGCGCCACAAGGGGCGGCTTGCCGCCGAGCCCGTTTTCGGCAAGTCGGCCATGATCAGCACCCTTTCCAAGGCGGACGGCTATGTGATCGTGCCGGAACACGTGGAGGGGCTCGAAGCGGGATCCCTCGTCCACGTCCACCTCTTTTCCACTCCCTGATGGGCGGGATGGATGCGCCAACGGGGGGCACAAACAAACCGTACACCGTAATCCAGAAGCCGAAGTGTGAGAACCGGCCGGCCTGCGGGGGGTCCGGCCCAGGGATTCAGGGCTTTCGGCCGGATTGGGGCGGATCGATCCGAATCACGTCCTCCATGTCCAGCTCCACGCTGGCCGCCTTTTGGATCACGTCCACGTTGATAACCAGCTTGCCCCTTTTGGGGTTGAGGCGCACCAGCAAGCCCACGCACCCCACCAGGGGCCCACGAACCACCTGGACCCAGTCGCCTTCCTTCAGGTACGGATGCACGGTGAGATCCTGGGCTCCGGTCAGCATGGTGCGCAGGGATTCCACCTGATAGGTGGGGATGGGCATGGGCCCGTGCTGGTTTTTCAGGATGTAGACGCTTCCCGGAATCTTGAGGATCTCCACATGGGTGGGGTTGTCCAAGGTCGCATGGACAAAGAGGTAGCCGGGGAAGATGGGCACCTGGATGCGCAGGCGTCGGTCCCGCCGCTTGCTCCACTTTTCCACCAGAGGTAGAAAGCAGTCGATCCGCTTTTTGACCAGCATCTCGGCCACCTTCTTCTCGTGGTTCACCTGGACGTAAAGGGCGTACCAGGCGGCAATGTCTTCGCGGAAGGGCTCCGGCCCTTCGGGGATCTGGACGAGCTTTCCTTCCCTCCGGTTGGTGCCTTTCATATCGGTCGCTGGCATCTTCCTTTGGACTTCCTTCCTTCCCATGCTTGGATGGGGTGGCGCCCGCTCAAAATGGGCCCCTGGGAGCTTGTCCGATAATGGCCTTTCAGCCTCTCGGGAGGTTTCTAACTAGTTGCAATTCCACTGTGCCCTGTGGCCCTTTTGGAGCCTTGGTGGGGCAGGTTCGGAACCGGCCCCTACCGCTTAAAGCCCAAGCCGGCAGCACGGACCCGCCTGGTGGTCCCAACTTTGCGTCCGTACAAGAAGGGAGCAACCTGGGCGTTCTCGGACAGTCTCTTGGCTGCCTATTGTGATGCCTCCCGGCGGAAGGCGTCAAGAGGTGCCCATCCCTTGTGACTCATCCCTTTGCGAGCATCTTTTCCAGGTCCCACGAGGTGACGATCCGAAGCCGGTTTCCGGAACGGTCTTCGTAGATCAGGTAGCCCTTTTCCAGGGCGAACTGGAACAGATCCCGCGTGAGGGCCACGTCTTCCTTGCAATAGTGGATGAGCGGGTCCCAGGCCCCTTGCCGGAACCAGCGAACGGCCTGGAGGCCGTCGGCGGTCTTTCGGCGTCCCAGGGTCTTTTCGCCCAGGTGGTCCAGGCTCAGGCGAAAGCCCAGCTGGGCGTGCACGGCTTCCAGGATGTCGAAGGTGGGGAGGCGTTTGAGCGGATAGGGCGTGTAGGCCTGCAGGACGCCGTAATCGAATCGCTTGATGTTGAACCCCACCACCAGGTCCAACTCCTGGAGCCGTTCGATGAGTTTCGGAATGTCTTCTTCCCGGTACACGTGGAAGTCTCCGGACCGGGAATCGTAGAGGACGGCCACAGAGACGCGCATCAGGTGCTTGTTGCGCCAGCCTCCCACTTCCTGGGCGAGACGTTGGGTTTCCAGGTCCAGGTACCCGATGGCGGGGCTCGGCGGTTCCGGATCGGGTTCCGCTTCCCGGGGCGGCAGCTCCAGGGCCTCCTCCACCGTTCCGGAAAGGTCTTCGTCAAACAGGGGCCGGCGTCCCAGCAGGTATTCGAGCACCCGGATGCAGGCCCCCTTGTCCAGCGGGGTGTTTCCCGCCCCGCACTTGGGCGAATGGATGCAGGCGGGGCATCCTTCTTCACAGGAACAGCCTTCCACCAGCTCCAGGGTCTTTTCCAGAAGCGAGTCCACCATCCGGTAGCCGCAGGCTGCCAGGCCGATGCCGCCCGGATGGCCGTCGTAGATGAAGACGGCGCTCTTTTGGAGCTGGGGATGGAAGGGGATGGAGATGCCCCCGATGTCGTTTCGGTCGCTGAGGGCGAAGAGGGGGAACATGCTGATGGCGGCGTGTTCCATGGCGTGAATACCGCCCATGAAGTGCAGGTCCGCCCGGCGGATCTTGTCCACGATGGCCTCTTCGATTTCCAGCCAGAAGCCCACGGTCTCGAAGACCTGCTCCGGCAGGTCCAAGGGCGTGAAATCCAGCACCTCTTGGGTAAAGAGGCGTTTTTTTTCGTAGCCGGTGATCTTTTCCCGCACCCGCAGGCGGCCCAAGCGAGCCACGAAGTTGGCGCAGGGCTTGGACGCCAGCACTTCCAGGATTTCCGTCTCCTTTTCGCTCTTCACCCACGTAAAGTAATCGGCGTCCTTGAGGCGGGCGTGGACCACCCGCTTTTCCAGGTCCAGGGATTCCACCACGTAGGTCTGTCCCCTGTGGAAATAGACGGCCCCCGGGTGGCATTCCTTGAGGGCCCTGATCCCCTCGTTGGTGCCCAGAGGAACCCAGCTCCCCTTCTTGGATGGGGCGGGGGCGAGGATGGTATAGGACGGCCCCACGCTGCGGATGTCCACGTGGCGATGCGGTCGGGCGGAGGGGGAAAACCACCGCGTGCCGTCTTCCGACTGCAGAAGCGCTCCCCGGCGCGTCAGTTCCTCCAGAGCCCGGCGCCTCGTCTCCGGCCACGCGTCCACTTCCTGGCGGGTCAGGGGAAGTTCCGCCGAAGCGCACGGAAGATGGGCCTGCACGATGGCCTCGTTTTCCGGGTCCACCACGGCTGTTTCATACCGACTTGCCAGCAGGACCTCCGGATGATGCACGATGTACTGGTCCAGGGCGTCGGGCTGGGGTATGAGGATGATGGCGCTTTCCCGGCCGCTTCTCCCAACGCGTCCCCCCCGCTGCCACGTGGTCATGACCGTACCCGGGTAGCCCACCAGGATGCACACGTCCAGGCCGCCGATGTCGATGCCCATCTCCAGAGCGCTGGTGGAAACCACTCCGGCCATGCGTCCGGAAGCCAGCGCCTGCTCGATGTGACGCCGCTCGCTGGGCAGGAACCCGGCCCGGTAGGAACTCACCCGCGGGGCCAGGTCCGGCGCCGAACGGCTCAGGGCCATGTGCACCAGTTCGGTCATGCGCCGGGACTGGGTGAAGACGATGGTCTTGAGACCCCGACGGAGGGCCAGGGTGGCGATGCGCGCCGCCAGGCCCGACAGGGACGCCTCCGATTCCATGAAAACGAAGTGGCGCTTGGGGCGGGGGGACGCGGCTTCGTTCACCACCTGGGCGGGGCGCTCCATGAGCCGCTCGGCCAGTTCCGCCGGGTTGGCGATGGTGGCCGAAAGGAAGATGAATCGGGGCTCGGATCCGTAATGGCGGCAGATGCGCTGCAGGCGGCGAAGGATTTGGGCCACGTGGCTTCCGAAGATGCCCCGGTAGGTGTGCATCTCGTCCACCACCACGTGGCGCAGCGTGCGCCAGAAGGATTCCCATTTGTCATGGTAGGCCAGCAAGGCGTAGTGGAGCATGTCCGGGTTGGTGACCAGCACGTGGGGGGGGGCCTTGCGGATCTTGGCCCGCTGATGGGACGAGGTGTCCCCGTCGTAGACCTGGGCGGTGAAGGGAACCTGGCTGGGCACCGCCTGGAAGAACCGGTGGAGGGTTTCCAGCTGGTCGCGGCTCAGCGCCTTGATGGGAAAAAGGTAGAGCGCGTGGCCCGCGGGATCCTCCAAGAGCGATTCGGCCACGGCCAGATTGTAGACGAGCGATTTGCCGCTGGCCGTGGGCGTGGCCACCACCACGTCCCGCCCGTCCCGGATCGCTTCCAGGGCCTTTGTTTGATGGCTGTAGAGACGCCGGATGCCCAGCGACTCCAGCGCCTGGGTCAAGGCGGTCGGCAGAGGTCGCGCCAGGCGGCCGTAGCGGGGCTTTTGGGAGGGGATGACACTGTGGTGAGCCACCCGGGCGGTTTTCCAATCGCGGGTGAGGAGCGTATGGAGAAATGGATTCATGGATGTGGAGTCACTGACCTCGTGGAGAAACCGGCTCCGCCCCTGGGCCATGAATCCGCAACGTTGACAGGGTGGAAAGGGGCCGGTTAGGTCTCTACAATCAAGGGATTTCCGTTTCTTTCATCGCCACCTGCCCGGGCCCGTTCGGGGGCCTCAGGGCGTAAGGAGGGAGCCATGAACCTGCAAGACGTACTGCCACGGATCCACTGGCTCGGCCATGATAGCTTTCGCATCGATGGAAGTAAAGTTGTCTACTTTGATCCCTACGAGCTCTCCACCGCCGTCCCGGCCGACATGATCTTCATCAGCCACGAACACTTCGATCACTGTTCGCCGTCGGACGTGGACCGGATCCGAAAGGATTCGACGGTGATCGTGACCGACCAGGCCTCGGCCAAGAAGCTTTCCGGGGATGTGCGGGTCGTCCGGCCGGGCGATCGGCTGGAGGTGAACGGGGTGGACGTGGAGGTGCTTCCCGCCTACAACACCACGAAGAAATTCCACCCCAAGACGGCGGGCATGCTGGCCTTTGTGGTCACGTTGGACGGGGTGCGCTACTACCATGCGGGCGACACCGACTTCATTGAGGAGATGGAGGGCCTGGAGGTGGATGTGGCCTTCCTGCCCGTGTCGGGAAAGTACGTGATGGACGCAGACGAGGCGGTGCTGGCCGCCCGGGCCATCCGTCCCAAGGTGGCCATCCCCATGCACTACGGGGCCATTGTGGGATCCAGGGAGGATGCCGAAAGATTCCAGAAGGCCTTGGAAGGCCAGGTGCCGGTGGTGATTCTGGAAAAGGAATGAGGCGGGTGCCGGGGGAAAGGGACACGGGATAAGGGCGGAAGGGGCAACCTCTAGCGCAGTGAAGGACCGATGATCATGGAACCGCTCTACCTGGAGGCGTACCGGTCGGGACGGCTGAAAAGAAGGGCCGAAAGGGCGCTGGGCTGGCTGAAAAAGTGCGTCCTGTGCCCCAGGCTGTGCCGCGTCAATCGTCTGGCGGACGAACGCGGCACGTGCCGCACGGGCCGTTATGCCGTTCTGGCCAGCTTTGGGCCGCACTTCGGCGAAGAGGACCCGCTGGTGGGACGAAACGGCTCGGGCACCATCTTCTTCGCCCATTGCAACCTTCTGTGCCTGTTCTGCCAGAATTTCGATATCAGTCACCAGGGCCATGGGGTCCCGGTGGGTCCGGAACAGCTTGCGGACGTCATGGTGGAGCTTCAAGAGCGGGGGTGTCACAACATCAATTTGGTCACCCCCACCCATGTGCTTGCCCAGATCCTGGAAGCCATGCCCCTGGCGGTGGAAAAGGGGCTGCGGGTGCCTCTGGTCTACAACTGCGGGGGTTACGAGCGGGTTGCGGCCCTGAGGCTTCTGGAGGGCATCGTGGACATCTACATGCCCGATTTCAAGTTCTGGGATCCTTCGGTGGCTCAAAGGCTGTGCGATGCGGCCGACTATCCCGAGAGGGCCCGGCAGGCCCTGCTGGAGATGCACCGTCAGGTGGGGGAGTTGAGACTGGATCCATCGGGGATCGCCCAGCGCGGGCTTCTGGTGCGCCATTTGGTCATGCCGGAAGGCATGGCGGGAACGGAAGCCATTTGTCGCTTTATTTCCAGAAGGATTTCGCCGAATACCTATGTGAACATCATGGACCAATATCGACCGTGCGGGCGGGCGCGGGAGGTGCCCGCCTTGACACGGCCGCTCACGGCCCGGGAATACGAGGAGGCCATGGAGAGCGCACGGCGGGCGGGCCTGCACCGGCTGGACCGGAGGCGTCCCCGGTTCATGGTCTGGCCGTAGAAGGCTGTCCGAAAACGCCCCGGTTGCTTTCTTGTTGGACGGGCGAAACCATGGGGCCTCAGCCGGGGCCGTGCCGCCGGCCTGGCTATGCCGCAGCCGGGGCGGGTTCCAAACCGTCCCCACCAAGGCTGTCTGAGAATTCAAAAAGCACCGGGGGCCAGTGGAATTTCAACGGGTCGGAAAGCCAGAAAACAGCCATTGGCGGACAGGCCCCGTAGAAGGATGGTCGGGAAGTGACGGATGGGGCAGGGGGGGATGCGAAGCAGTGAAGTTGTGACCCCTTACCACGCAGCACTCCCTTTGCCTCGCACGCGGTGACGAACACGGATCACGGATCACGGACTGAGACATGAAGATTTACGCCATCGGCGATATCCACGGCATGCTTTCCAAGCTGGAACGCCTCCTGGATCGGATTCCCTTCCGGCCGGAAGAAGACACCCTGGTCTTTCTGGGCGACTATGTGGACCGGGGGCCCGATTCCCGGCAGGTGGTGGACCGGGTGCTGGATCTGATCGATCAGGGACTGCGGGTGGTTTGCCTGCGGGGAAACCATGAACTCATGATGGCTCACTACCTGGAGGGTCGGGATGTGAACTTCTTCCTTCTGAACGGCGGCGCCTCCACCGTCCACAGCTACAAGGTGGGCCACAACGGGCGGTGCCGGATGCCGGACCGTCACGTGGCATTTGTACAAACCCTCAAGAGATTTTACGAAACGGACGATTACCTCTTTGTCCATGCCGGGTTCCGCCCGGGGATCGCCCTGGAGGATCAGCGCGACGAGGACATCTACTGGATCCGAAACGATTTCATCCTTTCGGATTACGATTTCGGCAAGACGGTCATCTTCGGGCACACGCCTTTCCGGGAACCCTATGTGGATGCACGCAAGATCGGGATCGACACTGGAGCGGTCTACGGCAACAAGCTGACCTGCGTCTGTTTGCCCGATTTGGTCTTTTACAGCGTCTGAAGAGTCCTTGCGTCGAGCGTCGACGCACGACACATTCGGGGAGGAGTTCCGATGGCGAAGATCGACGCCTTTTTTAAGCTCATGCACGATCAGAAGGCATCCGACTTGCACCTCATTTCCGGCCAACAGCCGGTGCTGCGCATCCGGGGCGATTTGGAGCGCGTGAAATACAAGGTGTTGGACGACGACGAACTGCGTTCCATGCTCTACGAGATCACACCGGAGGACAAGATCAAGGTCTTTGAAGAGACGGGGGATCTGGACTTTTCCTACGAAATTGCAGGCCTGGGACGGTACCGCGCCAATTTTTTCATGCAAAAGAACGGCATCGGAGCGGTCTTTCGCGAGATTCCCGATGAAATCCTATCCGTGCAGCAGCTGGGACTGCCTCCCGTCATCGCCAAGCTGGCCATGCTGCCCCGGGGTCTGGTGTTGGTGACCGGCCCCACGGGAAGCGGTAAATCCACCACCTTGGCGGCGGTCATCGACGAGGCCAACCGCAAGCGCAAGGACCACATCATCACCATCGAAGATCCCATCGAATTCGTGCACAAGAGCAAAAATTGCGTGATCAACCACCGGGAGGTGGGAACCCACACCAGGACCTTTTCCAGCGCCCTTCGGGCCGCGCTGCGTGAGGACCCGGACATCATCCTGGTGGGTGAAATGCGCGATCTGGAGACCATCCGGCTGGCCATGGAAGCGGCCGCCACAGGCCACCTGGTCTTTTCCACCCTGCACACCACCAGTGCGGCCAAGACCGTGGACCGCATCATCGAGGTCTTTCCCACGGGCGAACAGGCTCAGATCCGCTCCACCCTGGCCGACGGTCTGCGGGCGGTGGTGTCCCAGGCGCTCTTCAAGCGCGTGGACGTGAAGGGGCGGATCGCTGTGCTGGAAATCATGATCGCCACCCACGCCGTGAGGGCCCTCATCCGCGAAGGAAAAACCCACCAGATCCCCTCGGCCATTCAAACGGGAAAGAAATACGGCATGCAGACCTTGGACGACGGCATCATGGAACACCTGCGCGCCGGGCGCATCAGCCCCAGCGAGGCCTACATGAAGTGCGTGGACAAGGAAAAATTCAAGCCGTTCCTCACGGAGCCGCCCGTGGATTTTACCGAAGTGTAAGGGCCGCCCCAGGATGTTGCGTCACGGGTAAGGAGGGAAAGAGAGGGTTTCATGAAGAGGAAGGACCTGAACATCATCCTGCATCGGCTTCTGGATGAGCACCCCAACCTGTCGGATATCAACTTCACGGTGGGAAAGCCCATCCAGGCGGAAGTGGACGGGGTGCTTCGGCCGTCGTGTGCGGAGTTGGAAGTGGGCCTGCTCACCGCGTTTCACACGGAACACATCGCCCTCGCCCTCATCGGCCCCGACCGGCGCCTCATCCGCGATCTGCTGGACACGGGCTCCTGCGACCTGTCCTATTCCCTGGACGGTCGAGCCCGCTTCCGCGTCAATGTCTTCAGTCAGCGCGGCCACTATTCGGTGGTCATGCGCGTGTTGCCGTCCCGGGTGCCCACCATCGAGGAACTGGATCTGCCGCCGGTCTTCAAACAGATTGCGGAGGAAAAAAACGGGATCGTCTTCGTCACGGGCGCCACGGGAAGCGGTAAGTCCACCAGTCTGGCCGCCATGCTCCATCAAATCAACCGCACCAAGTCCGTCCATGTGGTCACCCTGGAGGATCCGGTGGAATTCGTCCACCCGCAGCTTCAAGCCACCTTCAACCAGCGCGAGCTGGGTCTGGACTTCGACAGCTACGCCAACGGACTCCGGGCGGCCCTGCGCCAGGCGCCCAAGGTGATCCTGGTGGGAGAGATGCGCGACCGGGAGACGGTGGAGATCGGCTTGAGCGCCGCGGAAACCGGCCACCTGGTGCTCACCACCCTGCACACCATCGATGCCTCCCACACCATCAACCGCGTGGTGGGCATGTTCGAGCTGGAAGAGGAGCGCCTCATACGCATCCGTTTGGCCGACGCCATGCGCTGGACGGTGAGTCAGCGGCTGCTGCCCAAGGTGGGGGGCGGACGGGTGGCGGCCTTCGAAATCATGGGCAACAACCTCCGGGTGCGCGAAGCGGTGCTGCACGGGGAAAGTGAAGGGAAGACCTTTTACGAGATGATGCAGCAGGCCCGCCCCTTCGGATGGACCACCTTCGACGACTCCATCCTGGACCTGTATGAACGGGGTCTTGTCACGGAAGAGACGGCTCTGGGCTATGCGTCCAACAAGGCGGTGGTCAAACGCGGGATCGATCGGATAAAGTCCCAGCGTGGAGAAAAGACGACCGACATCGAGGGGCTCCGGATCGACCAGGAGTATTCGCGAAAGATCACCTGAGCTCCACGTGGGGGGCGCTATGGCGGCAGAAAAGGAAGCGGTGGACTGGTCCGTCTACGTGGTGACCGATTCGCGTTGCACCGGTGGGCGGCCGCTCGCCCGAGTGGTGGAGGCGGCCCTTCGGGGCGGGGCGGGCGTGGTCCAATATCGGGAGAAGCAGGCCGGCACCCGGACCATGGTCCGGGAAGCGGCGGCGTTGCTGGAAATGTGCCAGGCCTACGGGGCCTCCTTTTTTGTGAACGACCGCATCGACGTGGCACTGGCGGTGGGGGCCCACGGGGTGCACCTGGGCCAGGACGACATGCCGATCGCCGAGGCGCGCCGGCTGCTCGGTCCCCGGCGGATCATCGGGGTGACGGTGCACAACGCCGAGGAAATCCGAAGGGCGGAGGCCGAGGGGGCCGATGTGTTGTCCATCGCTCCCGTCTTTGCCACTGCCACCAAGCCGGATCATCAAACGCCCTTGGGCCTGGACGGGCTGAGGCGCCTGGCGGCCCTGTGCCGCGGCCCCGTGGTGGCCATCGCCGGTATCACCGTGGAACGTGCACCCGATGTGATCCGGGCCGGCGTGGACGGCGTGTGCGTGGTTTCCGCCGTCATGGCCGCGCCCGACCCGGAAGCGGCCACGCGGGAACTGCGGCGGCGGGTGGAAGAGGCCAAGGCGGAGCGCGCGCAATGAAGCAGAGTCCAGGAGCCGACATGCCAGGTGGGGCCACACCAACCGAGACCCTTGGGGATGTGGGAGAGTTCGGCCTGATCCAGCGGATCCGGCGCCTCTTTCCCGGAACAGAGCCCACCGTGGTCCACGGGATCGGGGACGATGTGGCGGTGGTGCGCACGGATTCCGACCATCTGCTTCTGGTCACCTGCGACTGCCAGATCGAAGGGGTTCACTTTCTGCGGCATGCGCTGAATTTCTGGGACCTGGGATGGCGCGCCGCCTCCGTCAATTTGAGTGACCTGGCGGCCATGGGGGGCGAGCCCCTGTGGGCCGTGGTGTCTCTCATGGCGCCCGCGGAACTGCCCGTGAAGGCCGTGGAGGATCTCTACCGGGGTATGGCCGATGCCCTGCGCCCCTGGCAAGCCACCGTGGTGGGCGGGAACACGGCCCGCCATCCGGATCGACTGGTGGTGGACGTCACCCTCTTGGGCCGAGCGAGGCCGGATGGAATCGTCACCCGCGATGGTGCCCGTCCCGGAGACGTGATCGTGGTGACCGGGACCCTGGGCGGGGCCCGGGCTGGTTTGGAATGGGCCCGGGGGCGGGTGGCTGGGGACGCCCCCGAGGTGCGCAAGCAGGCCATGGCCAGGTATCGAACTCCCCGGGCCCGTGTGGCGGAAGGAAAGGCCCTGGCCGCCACCGGCCGGGTGCGGGCCATGCTGGATGTGAGCGACGGCCTTCTGGGGGATCTGAGACACTTGTGCCAGGCGAGCGGCGTGGGCGCGCTGGTGGAAGCGGCCTGCATACCGGTCGATCCCTGCTGTCGGCAGACGGCGCTTAGCGTGGGGGCCGATCCCCTGGAATGGGCGCTGCGGGGCGGGGAAGACTATGAGCTCCTCTTTTCCGTGGATCGTCAAGGAGGGGTGGGCCAGGTGATGGAGGCGCTTGGGGCGGTATCGGATGTGGCGTTTGCGGTGATCGGCTGGATCGTTCCCCGCGAGGCGGGAATCCAGGTGGTCTTCCCCGACGGAACCAGGCGGTCCCTAACGGCCGAAGGCGGCTGGGACCATTTTGGTTCGCGCCCTGACAAATGAACGGGGTAGGGGACCTTGCTTGGATCCCTCCACCCCTTCCTGGTACCCTTTTTCCTGCTTCTTTTCACCTTTCAAGGTATCAACGGAACACGAGGTACGGCCATGGCCATTCCAAGAGCGCTGACCATTGCAGGGTCCGATTCCGGCGGAGGGGCCGGTATCCAGGCGGATCTCAAGACCTTTTCCGCATTGGGCGTGTTCGGCATGAGCGCCCTGACGGCCATCACGGCACAGAACACCGTGGGTGTCCAGGCAGTGGTGGAACTGGAGCCCGATTTCGTTTCGACCCAGATCCGGGCCGTGGTGGAGGATATCGGCGTGGATGCCGTGAAGACGGGAATGCTTTCCAGTGCCCGCATCATCCACCGGGTGGCCCGGGACGTGGTCGAACTGGGCCTGGAAAAGCTGGTGGTGGATCCCGTCATGGTGGCCAAAAGCGGCGATCCACTGCTCCAGCCCGACGCCCGGGACACCCTGATTCGGGAACTTCTGCCCTTGTCTTTGGTGGTGACGCCCAACCTGCACGAAGCCTCCGTGCTGGTGGGGTTTACGGTCCAGGACCGCCGGTCCATGGAGGAGGCCGCCAAGGCCATCAAGGCTTTCGGGCCCACCTATGTGCTGGTCAAAGGGGGACACCTTGAGGGAGATCCCATGGACCTGCTCTACGACGGAAAGGAATTCGTGGCGTTCCAGAACGAACGCTTCGACACGCCCCACACCCACGGCACCGGGTGTACGTTCGCGTCGGCCGTGGCGGCCGGTCTGGCCAAAGGCCTTTCAGTTCCCGAGGCCGTGGCCCAGGCCAAAAGCTATATCACGGGGGCCATCGAGCGGGGGCTGGCCATCGGCCGGGGGCACGGACCCGTCCACCATTTCTATCGGCTGTACGATCTGGCCGGCTGGTCCTTCGAGTGACACTGCACGGCCCTTCCGATCTTGTCCGAGACCGGCATTCCAGCGCAAGATGCCGGGAGACTTCCCTTGCCTTCCTAGCCACGGGGCATGATCCCCGCGGCTACGGGTCATGGCACCCCCCTGAAGTGGCAGGCAATATCCTTTGATCCACACCCCGTCCGGGGCTCTCCCACGGCCCCCGAGGCCGGTGCCCCGGGGAAAGGATCTTCGGTGTCCCGTGCCTTCTTTGGGGACGCCCCTGCGGTGCGTTCCTGCCGGTGGTGTCCACCGTGTCGTCTTGGTTCGAGGACCCGGGCGGTGTCAGCGCCCTTTGTTTTTGGGCGGGGACTTCTTTTGGAAGCGATCCAGGCGGATCACCTGCGCGGAGCCTCGAGAACGTTCGGGGGGAGGGACCGGTTCACCCTTTTTCAACGCCTTGATCTGCTGAGCCAGGTCCGAATCCTGGGAGAGCATCTTTTCGATTTCCCTCTCCTGGTCCTTCCAGGCGGTCAGAAGATGGCTCAAATCCCAGCGACGTTCCAAAAAATCGCCCAGGATCTCCATGAGGCGGTGCAGCAGCAATCCGTGGGGTTCCTTCAGGTAGAAGGGCACGTGGGCCCACAGATTCACGGCCCGAATCTTCAGGTGGGGGGCGGCCTCCAGGATGGCGGCGTGGATGGAGCTGGGCCCCTCGTATTCACCGGTGTGACAGCCCCAGGCCTGGATCTGGTTGTAGCCCTGCGCGTCGTGGGCCAGGCCGGAGATGCAGATTTCGTCGTAGAAGATGTGGTCGTAGAGGCTTCCCAGGAGCACCAGTTCCCGGACGCCCCATTCTTTGAGCTTCTCCAGGAGCTGCATGCTGAAGCGGCGCCAGCCGATGGTGGGTTCGGGGCCAACGCCCCAAAGGAACGGAGGCTTGGAATCGTCGGACGGCATGAAGATCCTCATCTGGGGCCATTCCAAGCGCTGGATCTGCCCGTGCCGGATGACCACGTGGGGGCGCTGCTCCGACGTGTGCCAGAAACCCTCCAGATCCCACACGGCCGCCCGAACACAAGGATGCTGGCGGCGGATTTCCTCCAGGATCTTGGAAGAGAGCCCGCCGGCGTCGGGCCACCCCATGAAGCTGATCACCGCCTTTGGGGCGTGTATTTTCGGTGCCAATGGGGTTGTCTCCATGACCACTTCATCCTTTCTCCAGGACCGAGAAGGGCGCTCCGGTCCGAGATGCCGGGAAATCTTTATTGACTGGCTCGCTGGGGAACTCGAACCCCGCGGCCAAGGGCCATCCTCATTCTGGGAAATGGCCGGCAGCACGGCCCCGGCTGGTGGTCCCAACCTTCCGTCCACCCAAGAAGGGAGCGCCCTGGGCGTCCTCGCACAAGCTCCTCAAGGGTTGTGCCACCCAAAACGGGTTCATCCTCAGCGTTTTGATGCATCCTCCCGGGATCGTGCCCGACGGGGATTTTATGGGCTGAAGGCCTTTTTGGAAAGGCCTTCCCACAAGGTGCCCGGTCACATGGGGATCCGCCGGGGCATGGTTCATGGCGACCGCCGGGGGCTTTCACTCCGCTTTTCGATGAGCTTGAGACGGCGCAGTTCCTGCCAAAGCGTGGCACAGTCCCGGAAGACCCAATGGGGTCCCGCCGCCTTGAGCTCATCGGTGCCCACGCGGCCGGTGGCCACCGCCGCCGTCAGGGTTCCCGCTCGACGCCCCGTCTCGATGTCCAGCGGGTGGTCCCCCACCATGAGGGCGCGAGCGCTTTCCACGCCCAGTCGGGAAAGGGCTTTTTTCAAATGTTCCGGGTGGGGCTTGACTTTGTCCACATGATCCCGGGCCAGGAAACAAGGACACAAGCGGTGGATGTCCGGAAAAACATGGCGGACGGCCCGGCTGCAGTTGCGGGTGATGATGGCCGCGGGCACGCCCCAGGCTTGCAGGTCCCGGAGGATGGATCGGGTGTAGGGAAAGAGCTTGCCCCGTTGCGCGGCTTCCATCTCCATGTCCACCACCAGTTCCAGGGCCTCCCTGCGGAATGCTTCGCCGGCGCCGTTGGCCCCGGGCATTTCCCGGGTCAGGTGTTCGATCCATTCCAGGGCGGGCATGGATGCGGGGGCGGGTCGGCGATGAAGATGCGTTTCGGCCAGTACCGCGATCCGCTCCTTCATGATGGAAAAGTCCAGATGCAACTCCGCCAGGGTGCCGTCGAAGTCGAAGACAAGGGCCTGAATCATGCCAAGTGTGTCCTTTCTCTCCGCCTCTTCCAGGGTGCGTATCGTCTTACCATCGTCCAAGATGCTCTCCCAAGGACAAAATCCCGGATGGCGGCTTGCACATACGGGATCGCTTGTCTATTTTTAGGCGTTCTTTGGGATCGGCCGGGGCGGTCGATGTTTTCGGGGCCACGAAAAGGGAGGACAAGATGGGTGAGCACGTACCGCTGCTCGATTTCGATGCCGCCGTGGATCGACTGGCGCAAAGACAAGAGCCGTACCATACCAACTACCTGGCCATGTATTCTTCGTGGCTCGGGGGCATCCTCACCGATCCGCGCCTGATGGTCATCCCCGTGGACGATCACCTGGTACACCGCGGAGATGGTATCTTCGAGGCCTTCAAGTGTGTGGACGGCTTTCTCTATCTGTTGGACCGGCATTTGGACCGGTTGGAGCGATCCTGCGCCATCGCGCAGCTCACCTGGCCGGTGGACCGCCCCCGCCTGGAGGAGCTCATCAAGCAGACCGTTCGGGCTTCGGGAAAGCGGGAATGCCTGGTGCGGCTTTTCCTGTCGCGGGGCCCCGGTGGATTCACCACGGATCCCTACGAGTGTCCCGCGAGCCAGCTCTATATTGTCATCACGCGCCTGAAACACGCTCCGGAGGAAAAACTCACCCAGGGCGTCACCCTCAAGAGCAGCCATATTCCCATCAAGAAGTCCTATTTTGCCAGTGTGAAGAGTTGCAATTACCTGCCCAATGTGCTCATGACCAAGGAAGCCCGGGATGCGGGCGTGGACTTCACCGTGTCCATCGACGAAAAGGGCTTGCTGGGCGAAGGCGCCACGGAAAACGTGGGCATCGTGACCCGGGACAACCGATTTCTGGTGCCTCGGTTTGACCGCATTCTGCGGGGCACCACGGTGACGCGCATGCTGGAGCTGGCCGGTAACCTGGTGGAGCAAGGGGAGCTGGCCCAGGCGGCGGAGGCCGACATCCGGCCGGAAGATGCGTACCAGGCCGCGGAGGTGATGACCTTCGGGACCACCTTCAATGTGCTGCCCGTGGTTCAATACGACGGGAACCCCATCGGCGACGGGGTGCCGGGGCCCTGGTTCCGCCGCTTCCGGGACCTGCTGGTTCAGGATATCCGGTCCGGGGAGGGGGTGCGCACTCCGGTCTGGGACGAGCCGGAACCCACCCAAACCACAGGATGACGACCATGAGTCCATCGAAAGAGCGTCTTCTGGATCGAGTGGATCGGGCCTTCGGCCAGTCTCTGGCGGCCGTCGAGGGGCTGTGGCGCTCCCAGGGGCCGGTGATTGTGGAGATGGCCCAGACGGTGGCCGCCGCCTTCAAGGCCCATCGGCGTCTCTACCTTTTCGGCAACGGCGGGAGCGCCGCGGATGCCCAGCACCTGGCGGCGGAATGCATCAACCGGTTCCAGATGGAACGGGCTCCCCTGCCGGCGATAGCGCTGACGGTGGACACCTCGGTGCTGACCAGCATCGCCAACGACTATGATTTCAACGACGTCTTTCTCAAGCAGATTCAGGCGCTGGGGGAGGCCGGTGACGTGGCCTTGGGGCTGAGCACCAGCGGGCGTTCGGAAAACGTTCTGCGGGCTCTGCGCTGGGCCCGGGAACACGGCCTGCACACCCTGGGTTTTGCCGGCAGGGACAAGACGGACATGGACATCTATTGCGACCGGATCCTTCACGTGCCGTCGCCTGTGACCGCACGGGTCCAGGAGGGCCATATCGCCGCCGGACATGTTCTGTGTGAGCTCATGGAGGTGCTCCTTTTCGGAACCGATGGGCGCCGACCGGAAGCCTCCGATCCGGGTGCCGTCTGATGGGAGGAGAAACGAAAAGAATGGAGCCCCTTTCCCTGGAAGCCATCCGCACCACCAGCCTTTTCGATCGGCCCAGCAAGGTGGCGGCCCGGGATCTGGCAAAGCCGTGGGTCGCCGGCGGGCGCCTGAAGGATTTTCTCGCGTGTCTGCCGGCCCAGCTGGCGGCCAAGGATCTGGTGGAAGCCGTGCAGGCCGTGGCCGATGCCGTCTGGGACGGCCGCACCGTGCTCCTGGGCATGGGCGCACATCCCATCAAGGTGGGGCTGGCCCCGGTGATCATCGATGCCATGGAATCGGGAATCCTCAAGGGGGTGGCCCTGAACGGGGCCGGGGTGATCCATGACGTGGAGATGGCTCTGGCGGGAAAGACCTCGGAAGACGTGGGGGCGCACCTGTCCTTGGGCCGGTTCGGCATGGCGCGGGAGACGGCGGAGTTCATCAACGGGGCGGTGAGCCGGCCGGGAAATGTGGGCCGGGTGGGCTTCGGCGAAGCCGTGGGCCGGGCTTTGCTGGAGGCCGATCCTCCCTATGCCCGTTTCAGTATCCTTTCGGCGGCGGCGCGGTTGGGGATCCCGGTAACGGTGCACGTGGCCATGGGCACGGACATCATCCACATGCACCCGTCCATGGACGGTGCCGCGGCGGGGGCCGCCAGCCACTTGGATTTCAGGATCTTCTGCCGCCTGGTCTCCAACTTGCGCAAGGGCGTGTACATCAACTTGGGATCGGCGGTGGTGCTTCCGGAAGTCTTCCTCAAGGCGGTGAGTGTGGCCGCCAATCTGGGATACGACCTTTCCGGTCTCACCACCCTCAACATGGACTTCATGCGCCACTATCGGCCCCAGGTGAACGTGGTGGAGCGGCCCACGGCGGGAAAAGGGCGGGGGTTCAGCCTGGTGGGCCACCACGAGATCCTCTTTCCCCTCTTTTGCGCGGCGCTCAAAGAGGCGCTGGCCGACAAAGGGGGTCCCGCCCCGGCGGGTGCCCCGCCGGATTCCACCGGAGAAGCATCGTAGGAGGACGCCATGGCGACCAAGATCCGTATCCAAGCCCCCGGCATCACGATGGACGCTCTGTTGAACGATTCCCCCACGGCCCGGCGCATTGCGGAGGCGCTGCCCCTGGAGGCGGAAGCCAATACCTGGGGGGAAGAGATCTACTTTGCCGTTCCCGTGACCGAATCGCTGGCCGAGGACGCGCGGGAAGTGGTGGAACGGGGCGAGTTGGGCTACTGGCCCACGGGGAAGGCCTTTTGCATCTTTTTCGGTCCCACCCCGGCGAGCCGCGGAGACGAGATCCGTGCGGCCAGCGCCGTCAATGTGGTGGGCCGGGTGTGCGGCGATCCCGGGCTCTTCAAGTCGGTGCGGGACGGAGACCTTGTTCGGATTGCCCTGGCGTCTTAAGATAGGAGCGCGCCCTCCCGGGGCCGCACAATCTATTGGAGCGAGGTGAAACGATCATGCCCATTTACGAATTCGAATGTTCCCAATGTTCCGAGAAGTTTGAGTATCTTGTCTTTCGAAGCGATGAGCCGGTTTCCTGTCCGGCGTGCGGTTCTCAGGATGCCCAGCGGGTCATGTCCGTCTGCGGATTCAAGAGCGGAGGGGACAAGGGGGCGGCGAGCAGCCGCATGGGTTCCGCCGGGGCCTCGTCGTGTTCCGGCTGTGCCGGCGGCAGCTGCGCCACGTGCCACTAAATGGTGAGGCGCGGTCCGTGATTCCTTGGACCGGGCGGGAGGACCGCCCGACGAGCGGCCAGCCGCGGACCGGGGAAAGAATCACAGCGCTGGCCGGGAAATGAGTGTTGGGCCGGTGGGCAGGGCCTTGGCCAGGGAGGAAGAGGATTCGTGGGCGAGACGCTTGTTATTGGCACGCGCGGGAGCCTTCTGGCTCTCAGACAGAGTGAGATGATCAAGGAGCTCCTGGAGGCCCGCTGGCCCGATCTTCACGTGAGCCTGGAAGTCATCAAGACCACCGGAGACAGAATCCTGGACGTGCCTTTGGCCAAAGTGGGGGGGAAGGGGCTTTTCGTCAAGGAGATCGAAGAGGCCCTGATGGGAGGTCGGGTGGATCTGGCTGTCCACAGCATGAAGGACGTGCCGGCCCAATTGCCCGCCCCCTTGGACCTGGCTGTGGTGCCCGCCCGGGAGGATCCCCGGGATGTGCTGGTTTCACAGCGTTTCGAAAGCCTGGATGACCTGCCCCACGGGGCGGTGGTGGGGACCAGCAGCCTTCGACGGGCGGCCCAGCTTCTCGTCCTTCGCCCCGATTTGTGTATCGAGAATCTACGCGGCAATCTGGACACGCGTCTTCGCAAGGTTCGGGAAGGCGCCTACGATGCCGTGGTGCTGGCCGCGGCCGGGCTCCACCGCATGGGCTGGCAGGATCGTATCACGGCCTACCTGGATCCAGAGCGCTTTGTTCCGGCCATTGGTCAAGGGGCTCTGGGCTTGGAAATCCGAAAGGACGATGATCGGGTTCGCGCCCTGCTGGAGCCCCTCCACGATGCATCCACCGCGCGGGCCGTGGCGGCGGAGCGGGCGTTTTTGCACACCCTGGAAGGGGGTTGCCAGGTACCCATTGCGGGCCACGCCGTGATGAGTAAAGACGGTGTGGTGCTGACGGGCCTGGTGGCGTCCCTGGATGGACGGACGGTTTATCGGGAGTCGGCCGGAGCGCCGCTCGGATCGGAAGAGGCCCTGGGAAACGATCTGGCCCGGCGGCTTCTGGATGCGGGGGCGCGCGAGATCCTGGATGCGATCTACAGCGCCTCCTGAGGATCATGGCACGGTTCACCTCCCCCATGGATGAAACGGGCCGCCCTGCAAGGGACTTGGGGGCGGGATCCGATCCAGCGGCCATGGGAATTGCGGCCGAGGCCGCTTCTCCAGGCATCATGAACGCTGATCTTTCATAGGGAGATCGTGAGGACGACGTGAAAAAGGGAAAAGTCTATCTGGTGGGCGCAGGACCCGGGGATCCGGGTCTTTTTACGTTGCGGGGAGTGGAAGTGCTCCGAAAGGCCGAAGTGGTGGTCTACGACTTTTTGGCCAATGAGGAGTTGCTGGCTTTCGCTCCGGCCCACGCCGAAAGGATTTACGTGGGCAAGAAGGGAGGCGACCACACCCTGAGCCAGGAAGGGATCAACCGGCTCCTGGTGGAAAAGGGGCGGCACCATGTGGTGGTGCGCCTCAAGGGCGGCGATCCTTTCGTGTTCGGACGTGGAGGGGAAGAGGCTCAGGAGCTGGTGGCGGCCGGGATCGATTTTGAGGTGGTGCCCGGGGTGAGCGCCGCGGTGGCCGTTCCCGCCTATGCTGGGATTCCCTTGTCTCATCGGGACCATACGGCGTCCATGGCCTTCATCACCGGCCATGAGCGGGCCGATTCCCAGGAATCCAAAATCGACTGGTCCAAGCTGGCCACGGCCGTGGGAACCCTGGTCTTCTTCATGGGGGTGAAGAACTTGCCGGAGATCACGGCGCGTCTCATGGAATATGGTCGCTCCCCGGAAACCCCCGTGGCGGTGATCCGTTGGGGCACCACGCCGGAACAGCGCACGGTGACGGGAACGCTTCGGGACGTGGCGGACCGGGTGCGGGACGCGGGCCTGAAGCCGCCTGCGCTCATTGTGGTGGGCGAGGTGGTGCGACTCCGGGATCAGCTCAACTGGTTTGAACGTCGCCCGCTGTTCGGGCGCACCGTCGTGGTGACACGTGCCCGGGAGCAGGCCAGTGATTTCAAGAAGCTTCTGGAAGAGAAGGGCGCCCGGTGTGTGGAGTTTCCCACCATCCGGATCGTTCCACCGGCAAGCTGGGAGCCCTTGGATCGGGCTCTGGCCGAGCTCCAGACCTACGACTGGGTGATCTTTACCAGTGTGAACGGAGTGCGCCTCTTCATGGACCGCCTCCAGGAGACGGGGAGGGACGTGCGCGCTCTCGCCGGGTTGAAACTGGCCGCCATCGGGCCCAAGACGGCCCAAGCCCTGAAAGCACGGGGCCTGCGGCTGGACGTGGTTCCCGGTGAATACCGGGCGGAAGGCATCCTGCAGGCCATGGGCGCCCAATCGGTCCAGGGGGCGCGTGTTCTTCTCCCCCGCGCCAAGGTGGCCCGTGAGGTCCTTCCGGAAACGCTCCGCCAATGGGGCGCTCACGTGGACGTGGTGCCCGCCTACGAAACGGTGCTGCCCCAAGAGGGATCCGACGCGGTGGCCGAGATGCTCCGGGAGGGCCGTGTGGACGTGGTCACCTTCACCTCGTCGTCCACCGTGACCAACTTGATCCAGGTGCTGGCTGCCCACGATCCGGTGCAACTGTTGCAAAAGACCACCGTGGCCTGCATCGGCCCTGTTACCGCCGACACGGCCCGCGCTCATGGGATTGAGGTGCAGGTGGTGGCCGAGGAGTACACCCTTACCGGCCTGGTCAACGCCCTGTGCGACCACCTGGCGGGTCAGAAGGCTGTCTGACAATGGCCTCTCGGTCTTTTTGGCCTTTCTTCTACTGTGCCATGTGATGTTTTTTTTGAGCTTTCTGGGGGCGGATTCGGAACCCGCCCCGCCTCCCGCAAGACCAGGCCCGTAGCGCGGGCGGGTCTGGGAGTTCCACCTTTGCGTTCGCACAAGAAGGGATGAACCTGGGCGTTCCCGGACAAGCTCTGGAGGGGCGGGCTTCAGGATGTGCCGGCCGCAGGTCTTCATGGTTCATGGTGTTGCTTCAGCCAGCGGCCCAGAACCGGGTAGCGTTCACCCAAACGGGTCAGGAATCGGGCCACCCAGGGGATTTCTTTTCCCAGCAGCAAGAACCCCAACGCAAGGAAGAGGGCTCCCTGGAGCACGGGCAGAAAGAGGCCCACCACACCCAGTACCAGCAGGAGGCAGCCGGCGAGGATCCGAACCGTTTTCTTCATGTTCCGTTGAACTCCGCGCGGCGTGTCAGTGGACGAACAGGTAGGTCATGTAGGCCAGATATCCCGCGGCCAGGGCCCCGCCTTCCAGGCGGTTGACCCTCCCCTGACGGCCGGCCTTCCAGGACCGGCATACGGGCCAGAGCAAGAAGGTGGCCAGCAGCATGACCGGAAAGTCCCGGTGGAAGGCTTCCGAGGAGACCCGCAGCGGAACAAGGGTCGCCGGGATCCCCAGGATGGCCAGCGTATTGAATAGGTTGGACCCCACCACGTTGCCCACCGCGATGTCGTCTTCCTTCTTGATGGCCCCCGCCACGGAAGTGGCCAATTCCGGAAGGCTCGTTCCCAGGGCCACCAGGGTGAGTCCAATCACCAGTTCGCTCACGCCGAAGGCCCGCGCCATGCCCACACCGCCCCAGACCAGCAGGCGGCTTCCCACGCTGAGACACACAAGGCCCATCACGAGATAGGTCACGGGCCTGCCAAGGCCTTCCTTTTGGGCGGGTTCAGGCGTCTCGCTCGCCTCCGACACCAACTTGTCCACATGGCCCTGTTTGGCCGATTGAACCATCCACCCCAGAAACAGGGCCATGGCACCCAGCAAGATCAGTCCCTCGAACCGGCTGAAGACGCCGTCCTTGGCCATGAGCCAGGCCAGTACGGACACGGCCACCAGGGCCGGATATTCGCGGTGGATCAGGGAGGACTGAATCAGGAGGGGACGAAAGAGGGAGGCGGTTCCAAGGATCAGGCAAATGTTGGCCACGTTGCTTCCCACCACGTTTCCCACGGCCACGTCCGGGTGCCCCATGAAGGTGGCCGTCACGGCGATGAGCAGCTCCGGAAGCGACGTGCCGAAGGAGACCACGGTGAGTCCCACGATGAGCGGGGAGATCCCCAAACGGCGGGCCAGCCGGGCCGCACCCTCCACAAATCGGTCCGCTCCCCACATGAGTCCACAGATGCCGGCCAAGGCGGCCGCGCCGTACAAAATCATGGGACTCCGTTGCCCTCCCTTCCGCTACTCCTGCACCTGTTTGTGCCGATAGCTGATGTAGGCATCGCGCAGGGCCACGTAGGGATCGAGAGCGGACGCCTTGAGGTCTTCATATTCGCCCAGGCGCAAAGAGGTGCGGTTCACCACCTTAACGGCCTTCACTCCCACGTAGACGCCGGCGGGCGGATAGAGATAGGAGGTGGGATCCAGGAAGATATCGCCCCCGAAGCCCAGGGTGTCGCGGATCGAGGAGGGGCCGAACAGGGGCCAATTGATGTAGATGCCGTGGCCCATGCCATAGACTCCCAGGGTCTGGCCGAAGTCTTCGTCGTAGGCCTTGAGGCCGAATTCCTGTTCTGCCGGATCGAACATACCTCCGGCTCCCAGGGTGGAATTGAGGGCGAAGCGGGCTATCTCCACACCGCATCGTTTGATCTTGCCCTGCAGCAGGTTGTTCACGATGCGCACGGGCGCCAGGATGTTGTCATAGGCGTTTCGAATGGCGATGCGCACCCCCGGCGGCAGAATCGTTCCGTACACCTTGGCCACAGGCTTGAGGACCCAGAAGTAGAGCTTGTCGTTGAAGTGGAAAAAGAAACGGTTCATGGGCTCCAGGGGATCCGCCACCGTCACGGTTTCCTCGGCGAAGGGGTCGTGGAATTCATCGGTGGCCGCCCACGCGTCGGTCGCCCCAACACCGGGAACCCAAGGGATCGCCAGGATGGCCGCCAAAACCGCACCCATCAGCCACAACGCCGCACCCCTGATCTTCGTGCCGTGTATGTCCTTGCGCATCGCTTTCCTCCATCTCAGGTCGCGTATGAGGATCGGGAAACCTCATGTAACGCGGTTTCCCCTGGGTTTGTCAACCGGATAACGCGCCCGGCCTTTCTGCGCCGGGTCGGTTTGTGGTATGTGTGAACGCCACCAGAACCCGGCTCACAGACCCCAGGGCTTGGAGGATGGAAACGACGGAGGCCGACGGTATGGATCGCTTTTCTTTTTCCCAGCAGGACCGGAACCAGTTGGCGGAAGTGGGGATCTCCACGGAAGAAGTGCAGCGACAGTTGGAACTCTTCGCCCGACAGGACACCTTTTGGGATCTCCATCGACCCTGCACCCTGGGCGACGGGATCCTGACGGTGGACGGCGCCTTGGAAAAGCAATGCCTGGAGGCCTATCACAAGGCGTCCCGGAACGGACGGTATCTTAAATTCGTGCCCGCCTCCGGTGCCGCCACCCGCATGTTTCAGGCCCTGTTTGCTGTGCTGAACGAAGACCCCGTCCCCCGCCTGGAACGGCTCCAAGAGCGGGCGGATGGGGGGGACGAGGCCGCCCGCAGTGCCGTGCGTTTTGTAAAGGAGGCCCAGCGGTTTGCGTTTTATGAGGCCTGGAAGGCCCGGACGGAAAGCCAGGGCTGCAGGCTGGATCAGGCCTTGAAGGCGGGGGACTTGGAACGGCCCCTTCGTCTTCTGCTCACGGAAGAGGGCCTGGGGCTGGGGCGCCTTCCCAAGGCGCTCATCCCCTTTCACCGCTATGACGACCACGTGCGCACGGCCCTGGAAGAGCACCTGGTGGAGGCGGCCCACTATGTGCGGAACGCCCATGGGGCCTGCCGGCTCCATTTCACCGTGAGTCCGGAACACGAGGATCTCTTTCGGGAGCATGTGGACCGGGTGCGTCCGGTCCACGAAGGACGCCTGAATACACAATATGCCATGGGCTTTTCTCATCAAAGCCCTTCCACCCATACCATCGCCGTGGATGAGCACAACCGACCTTTCCGGGATGCGCAAGGCCGCCTGGTCTTCCGGCCTGCGGGCCATGGAGCGCTCTTGGGAAACCTTTCCGGGTTGGACGGGGACCTGGTTTACATCAAAAACATCGACAACGTGGTGCCCGATCACCTGAAAGGGGAGACCCTTCGGTGGAAGCGCATCCTGGGAGGCCTGGCGGTGCTCATCCAGCAGCAGGTGCACGCGCACATCAAGCGACTGCGGGCCGTTGGATCCCGAAACGCCGTGGAAGACGCCCGCCGCTTCGTCCAGGAAACCTTTGGGGAGGCGGGCTCCGCCGTCGGCGGCTCCCTTTCGGCCCAACGGGATCTGATCCTGGACGCCCTGGATCGGCCCATGCGGGTGTGCGGCATGGTGCGCAACGTGGGCGAGCCGGGCGGCGGCCCCTTCTGGGTGCGCAACGCCGACGGAAGGATTCGGATGCAGATCGTGGAAAAGGCCCAAGTGAATATGGACGATCCCGCACAGCGGGCCATCTGGAGCCGATCCACGCACTTCAACCCCGTGGATTTGGTCTGCGCCCTTCGCGATCCGGACGGCAAGCCCTACGATCTCCAAAGATATGTGGATCCCAACGCGGTGATCATCACCAGGAAATCCCTGGAGGGCAGGCCGCTCAAGGCACTGGAGCTTCCCGGCCTGTGGAACGGGTCCATGGCCTTTTGGAATACGCTGTTTGTCCAGGTGCCCACAATCACCTTCAATCCGGTCAAGACGGTACTGGATCTCTTGCGGTCGGAACACCAGCCGCGGGGTCGCCCTTAGAAAACGAGCACGAGATTCCTCTCAAAGGGGCCCATGAACGAAAAATACTCACTGGAAGAGCTGGAGGCGCTCCACGAGATCGCCCGAACCCTGGCCAGGCCCGACGACATCAAGGAACAACTGCAGGGCGTGCTGGCGGTTTTGAGCGATCGGCTTGGCATGGAACGGGGCATGGTTTCCATCCTGGATGCCCGCACGGGTGAGGCCTGGCTGGACGTGGCGCACGGAGTGGATGTGCGCGCCGGGAGCGTCATCTACCGGCCCGGTGAAGGAATCACGGGCAAGGTGGCCCAGACCGGCCGGCCACTGGCCATTGCCAACCTGGGCGAAGAGACGCACTTTCTGGACCGAACGGGCGCTCGCAAGAAGCTGGACCGCAAGGAACTGGCCTTTCTGTGTGTGCCCATCTTCCACCAAGGACGGGTGGTGGGGGTCCTTTCCGCGGACAAGCTGAGTCGGGACGTGGCGGACCTGAGCCGCGAGGTGGCGCTGCTGGGGGCCGTGGCGGAACTGCTGGGCAAGGTGGTCCATTACCGGGCGGTAGCGGAGGAAAACCGGAGGCTCAGGCACCTACTGGCCGAAGCCCGGCGGCCCAAGACCCGAATCCTGGGCCGTTCCAAGGTGATCCGTGACGTGCTTCGACTGATCGACCAGGTGGCGGATACCAACACCACCGTCCTCATCCACGGGGAAACCGGTACGGGAAAGGAACTGGTGGCCCAGGCCATCCACGAGAACAGTCGCCGCAGCAAGGGCCCCCTGGTTCGGGTCAACTGCGCCGCCATGCCCGACACGCTGCTGGAAAGCGAGCTGTTCGGCCACGAACGGGGAGCCTTCACAGGGGCGGTCACCCGGCGGCGGGGACGCTTTGAAGAAGCCCAGGGGGGGACCATCTTCCTGGACGAGGTGGGAGAGCTCTCGCCGGTGGCTCAGGCGAAGCTGCTCCGCGTGCTCCAGGAACGAGAGTTCCAGCCCCTGGGCTCGTCGCGTACCGTGAAGGTGGACGTGCGGGTGGTGGCGGCCACCAACCGGGACTTGGACCAAGAGGTGGCCAAGGGCCGGTTTCGCTCGGATCTCTACTACCGCCTCAATGTCTTTCCCATCTTCCTGCCTCCCCTCCGGGACCGAGGCCCCGACATCTTGCTGTTGGCCGATTATTTCGTGGTGAAGTACGCGGAGCAGTTCGGCAAATCGGTCGAGCGCATTTCCACGCCCGCCATCGACCTGCTCATGGCCTACCATTGGCCGGGCAACGTTCGTGAGCTCGAAAATTGCATGGAAAGGGCGGTGGTGCTCGCTTCCGGCGGGGCCATCGAGGCCCGTCATCTGCCGCCCACGCTGCAGATGAAGCCTGTGGAACTGCGTTCCCGGTCCCGGGGAAAACTGGAAGCGCTGGTGGGGGCCTATGAACGCGATCTCATCGTGGAGGCCCTGAAGGACACCAAGGGCAATCAGTCCCAGGCGGCCCGGCTGTTGGGTACCACCAAACGGGTCATCCAGTACAAGGTGCGAAAGTACGGGATCGATCCCCAGCGATTCCGGAACCGGTCCGTTTGAGGAGAAAAGCACCGTGAAGATCGCCCTGATCCAAATGAACGCCACCGTGGGGGATTTCGCCGGTAATGCGGCCAAGATACGGCAAGGAGTGCAGGCAGCCCGGTCGCGCGGGGCGGACCTGGCGGTCTTTCCGGAGATGGCCCTGGTGGGCTACCCGCCCCGGGATCTGCTGGACCGGCGCGGCTTTGTGGATAAGAGCCTGCGTTATTGGGATGAAATCGCCGAAACGAGCCGGGGAATGGCGGTTCTGTGCGGAGCCGTGGTCCCCAATCCGGAGCCGTATGGAAAACCCTTTCACAACGCGGCCCTCTGGTTCGAGGACGGCTCCCTGCGCCACATGGTCCACAAGCGCCTTCTGCCGTCTTACGATGTTTTTGACGAGGAGCGCTACTTCGAGCCGGGCGGTGAGCCCGGTGTGGTCACTTACCGGCAAAAACGGATCGGCGTTTCGGTCTGCGAAGATGTCTGGACCCGGCCGGATTATTTGCCCCGGCCGCTGTACCGCGTGGATCCGGTGTTGGATCTGCACGCGGCGGGCATGGAAATACTCATCAACATCGCTGCGTCCCCCTACCACGTGGGCAAGGCCCCTTGGGTGGGCGGCCTGCTGCGCGATCATGCGCTTCGGTTCTCTGTGCCCGTGATCTATGTCAACCAAGTGGGTGGCAATGACGAACTCATCTTCCAAGGCCACAGCATGGCGTGGGGGGCGGATGGAGCCCTGTTGGCCTGTGGGGCTGACTTCAAAGAAGACGTGGTGTTGCTGGATTTGGAAGATCCCCGCCCGATCTCCCAACCGCCTCCCGAGGAGGCCACGGCCGAAGTGCTGGAAGCTCTCGTGCTGGGCCTCCGGGATTATGCGGAAAAGTGCGGTTTTCGAGATGTGGTCCTGGGATTGAGCGGAGGGATCGATTCCGCGGTGGTCGCTTGCATTGCCCGGCTGGCCCTGGGGGCGGAGCACGTGATGGCCGTGGCGCTTCCGGGGCCCTACAACGCGCCGGAAAGCCTCGAAGACGCCCGCGAGCTGGCAGCCAGGCTGGGGGTCTCCTTTGCCGTGGTGCCCATCCATAATCTGTTCCGATCGGCACGGGAAGCCCTACAGCCTCTCTTCGGAGATCGGAAACCGGACGTGACCGAAGAAAACATCCAGGCGCGGCTGCGCGGCCTGCTCCTCATGGCCCTTTCCAACAAGTTTGAACGCCTGGTGCTCAACACCGGCAACAAATCGGAGCTGGCCGTGGGGTATTGCACCCTGTACGGCGACATGAACGGAGGCTTGTCTGTTCTGGGGGATGTGCCCAAAACCTTGGTCTACCGCCTGGCCAATCACATCAATCAGCGCTACGGTTGGATTCCGAAACGCATCATCGCACGCCCCCCTTCGGCCGAACTGAGACCAGACCAGAAGGATCAAGACAGTCTGCCCCCATACCCGCTGTTGGATGCCATCCTAACGGCTTACGTGGAAGAGCGCCGCTCCTTTGAGGAGATCTGCTCCGAGGGCCATGACCCGGAGGTGGTGCGTTGGGTGCTGCGGCGGGTGAACGGGAATGAATACAAACGATGGCAGGCCCCCCCGGTGCTGAGGGTGACGACCAAGGCCTTCGGATCCGGGCGGCGATGCCCCATAGCCCATCGATACCGAGAGGAATGATGCCATGAAGAAGGTGGAAGCGATCATCAAGCCGTTCAAGCTGGACGATGTGAAGGAGCGACTGACGGACCTGGGCATCAAGGGCATGACGGTGACGGAGGTGCGCGGATTCGGCCGTCAGAAGGGCCATACGGAGATCTATCGAGGGGCGGAGTACGTGGTGGACTTCCTGCCCAAGATCAAGGTGGAGGTCGTGGTGGGCGACGACCGGGTGGGTGAAGTGGTGGAGGCCATCTGCGAGGCGGCCCGCACGGGCAAGATCGGAGACGGCAAGGTCTTTGTGGTTCCGGTGGAAGAGTGCATCCGGATTCGCACCGGGGAACGGGGGGAGCAAGCGGTCTAGAAGCCTGTGCCACAATGGCCTTTCAGCCTTTTGGTGGGTTCTAACGGGCCGAAATGCCACGGTGCCCGGTGGCTCTTGGGGAGTCGTAGGGGCGAACCTGGGCGTTCTCAGGTAGTCTTTGGAAAGCTGTGGCAAAGTGACCTCTTGGATACACAACCACCTGATCGCACACCTTGCGGCAGGAGCGAACGGCCGGGTTTTTCCTGGAGAAAGCCGTCGCAAAGCCTTCCGGGCGGCGGGAGGGATCTTGCGTGCAGTCCTTGGCCATCCTGTCCGCACACGGGCCGAGCGGTCGTTTTGGGATAAGCTCACAGGAGCTGGTCCCAACTTCGGCGTTCTTACGCAGGTGGGAACCCATCCTGTAAATCGCGGATTCCGGCATCCCGTTCGAACCGGGGACAGGGTGTGCGCCGATGATGCAAAGACGTAGGGGTTTCTGACCGCCAGAGTCCCAACATGGTCACCCGCTCGATCCCGAAAAGGGGAGCTTCCATGGATTTGAATGCATCCGCCGCGGTCTTTTCCCGCCTCAGATCGCTCCGGGAAGAATTCGCCGGCCTGTGCCATCGGGATGTGCCCGGTGTCACGGCCGCTCAAACCTATGCCCTTCGAGTGTTGGAGGCCCTAAAGGACGCCGTGGGACCCCGGGTCCAGTCTTCCGAGGGATGGTTCCTGGCGGCCGTGGGCGGTCTGGGCCGCGGGCAGTTGAGCTTCGTTTCCGACCTGGATCTTCTCTTTCTCTACAAGCGCCGGCTTCCCCGGCGCATGGAGGCCGTCGTGCGCGACGTGGTCTACGGCCTGTGGGATTGCCAATTCGAGGTGGGCCATGGCACCCTTTCCCGCACGGCCCTGAAAAGACTCATGGCCGAGGATTTCAGCGCCCAGACCACGAACCTGGAAGCCCGGTTCATCGCCGGGGATGCAGCCTTTTTTGATGCCTGGCGGGACGACTTGCTGGGATCCTTCGGCGTGCGCAAGCGGTCCCGGTTCCTGGAGCGCCTCCGAGAATTCCGAGCGCGCAGGGCGGATCAATATGGAGAGAGCACCTATCTGCTGGAGCCCCACGTCAAAGAGGGGCCGGGGGGTCTTAGAGACCTGCAGGCCATCCGCTGGATCGGCATGGTTTTCTTGGGGAATCCGGGCTTGGATCGGATGGTGGGCGAAGGGTGGTTGTCTTCGGAAGAAGCCCTGTGGCTGGAGAAGGCGGAGGATTTCCTGTGGCGGGTCCGCCTGCAGCTCCACCAGGCCAACGGGCGCCGTCAGGACCAGCTGCTCCTGGCCGATCAAGAAGACCTGGCCTACCGACTGGGTTTTCTGGACGGCAGCGAAGGATCTGCGGTGGAGGCCTTCATGCGCCTCTATTACAGGCACACCGCCCGTGTGCGCCGCATTGCCGCTTTCCTGGTGGACCGCCTGGAACACGACAAAGAGCGTCGGAGTCGGCGGCGCCGACGCAAGAAGATCCTTCCGGGGCCTCTCCTCTTGGAAGGGGACCATCTCTTCTTCGTGGAGCCGGAGCGGATACCCCAGGATCCAGGCATCATGATGACCCTCTTTTGGGAAGCGGCCCGAAATGATGCCCACTTTCACCATCGAACCGGCCAGATTGTCCGCCGGAACCTGCCCCACGTGACCGATGCGCTCCGAACGGACCCTGATGTGGTGGAGCGCTTCTTTTCCATCCTGCTCCACCCCCGAAAGGCCTTCGCGATCCTCAAGGTCATGATGGAGACCGGGTTCCTGCAGACCTTCCTGCCGGAGTTGGCCCCGGTGCGCTACCGGGTCCAACACGATGTGTACCATCTGTACACGGTGGATGAGCACCTGCTGCGCACCGTGCTGGAGCTCCACCGGCTGGAGGCGGACCAGGAGTCCCTGGCGCCCCAGGTCCGGCTGGCTCCCCTCTTTTCCCAGATCCGCCACAAACGGGTGCTCTACCTGGCGGGCTTGGTCCATGATATGGGCAAAGGCGCCGGCAAGAACCACTCGGTCCGGGGAGCCCACATGTGCCGGGACCTGGCCGTCCGGTTGGGGCTGGACGCCGAAGAACGGGATCTGCTGGAATTCCTCGTGCGCCATCACCTTCTGCTGGCCGAAACGGCCCTCAAAAGGGATTTGAGTGACGAAAAGCCCATCCTTCGGTGCGCCATGCGCGTGGCGGACCGTGAGCGTCTGCGCCTGCTCTATCTGCTCACGGTGGCCGATTCCCGGGCCACGGGCCCCGGCGCCTGGAACACGTGGCGTGCCTCCCTGCTCCATGAGCTTTTCGTCAAGGTGGATCGCGCCTTGGAGCGGGGAGACTGGAAGCCGGAAGATGCGCAAGCCCGCGCCGAAGCCGTGCAGCGGGCGGTGCTGGAGCGCTGCGACCAGGCCCTCCGGGCACGGATGGAGCGCTGGCTCGACAGCCTTTCCCTGCGATACCTTCTTTCCCAGGACCCGGAGGACATCCTTCGCCATTTCCACATGGAAGCGCGGGTGCCGGAAGAGCCGCTGGTCCTCCAGGCCCGCCCCCTGGAAGAGGAACTGTGGCAGGTGACCGTGGCCTGTCCGGATCGGCCCGGGCTCTTCGCCACCATCACAGGCGTGTTGTGGCTTCATGGATGCAACATCTTGTCGGCGGATATTTTTACTCGTGCGCGGGGAATCGCCCTGGATGTGCTCACCGTGGAAAACATTCCGGATCCCCTGCACCCGGATGAGGTCTGGCAGGGGGTGTCCCGGGATCTGGAGCTGTGCGTCGAGAACCCGGACCGGCTGCAGGCCCTGGTTGAACGCTACCAGCCCCGGATTCCTAGGAAAAAAGCGGCGGTGCCGCGCAAGAAGGACCGGGTGGTCCTGGACGAAAGCGCATCGGATTTCTACACGGTCATCGAAGTCTACACCTGGGACCGGCCCGGCGTTCTGCACGCTGTCACCCGCACCCTGTTCGAACTGGGCATCACCATCCAGCTGGCCAAGATCTCAACGCCCGGGGCCCAGGTGGTGGACGTCTTCTACGTGACGAACCTGGAGGGGGAAAAGATCCTGGATCCCGAGCGCCACCAGGAGATTGAGGCCCGCCTGCTCGACTGTCTCGTGCAGTGGCCCATGGTGTGATACAAAAATGTTCCACAGGGTGCCGGCTCCCCCAGGGGCCGGGCGTCCCGGCTTCCTCCGGGACGTTGGAGGAAGGCCCGGCGGAGGATGGCCCGGGGGATCCGCAAAATAGTACAAAATGGTTCCGACCCAGAGCCTTGGGGCCAGGACGGTACAATTTTGTTCCCTCCCATGGGCATGCACGGATGGCAGCGACGCACGATGGAAGGAACGGGGAGAAAAAAAGACCGCGCGGGTGCTCTCTTTTCCTTCGCTTTGTAAAAAACAACGTGCCCATTGGCCAAAAAATTGCCTGTATTCCATCTTCGTGACGCAGGCACCCTATCCCCACAATGACTAAGGAGGACGTTTCATGACCCCGAAGGAAGTACTGGCTTACGCAAAAGAAAACGGTGCCCAGATGGTGGACTTTCGGTTCCTGGACTTTCCCGGCATCTGGCAGCACTTCACCGTCCCCATCAGTGAGTTTGACGAAACCAGCTTCGAAGAAGGCTACGGCTTCGACGGGTCCAGCATTCGCGGCTGGGCGCCCATCAACGCCAGCGATATGCTGGTGGTTCCCGATCCGGAAACGGCCGTCATGGATCCCTTCTTCAAGGTGCCCACGCTCACGGTGATCTGCAACATCGTGGATCCCGTCACCAAGGAAAAGTACAGCCGCGACCCGCGCCACATCGCCCAGAAGGCGGCGGAGTATCTCAAGTTCACCGGCATCGGGGATACGGCCTATATCGGCCCGGAGGCGGAATTTTTCATCTTCGACGACATCCGTTACGACAGCGCGGCACAGTTCGCGTACTTCTTCGTGGATTCCGTGGAAGGCATTTGGAACTCGGGCCGGGAGGAGAATCCCAACCTGGGCTACAAGCCGCGCCACAAGGAAGGCTACTTCCCGGTTCCGCCCACCGATTCCCAGCAGGATCTGCGCACCGAGATGGTGCTCAAGATGCAGCAAGTGGGCATTTCGGTGGAATGCCAGCACCACGAGGTGGCCACGGCGGGGCAGGCGGAGATCGACATGCGCTTCGCTCCCCTCGTCAAAATGGGTGACCAGCTCATGTGGTTCAAGTACATCATCAAGAACGTGGCTCGCAGCCACGGCAAGACCGTCACCTTCATGCCCAAGCCCATCTTTGGGGACAACGGATCGGGCATGCACACCCATCTGAGCATCTGGAAGGACGGCCAGCCGCTCTTTGCCGGCGACAAATATGCGGGCCTGAGCGATACGGCGCTCTACGCGGTGGGAGGCATCCTCAAGCACGCCGCGGCCCTGTGCGCCTTCACCAATCCCACCACCAACTCCTACAAACGCCTGGTGCCCGGTTACGAAGCCCCCGTGAACCTGGCCTATTCCAGCCGCAACCGGAGCGCTTCCATCCGGATTCCCATGTATTCGCCCTCGCCCAAGGCCAAGCGGATCGAGGTGCGCTTCCCGGATCCTTCCTGCAACGGGTATCTGGCCTTCAGCGCCCTGCTCATGGCGGCCCTGGACGGTATCGAAAACCGGATCGACCCCGGCGAGCCTTTGGATAAGGACATCTATTCACTGTCCCCGGAGGAATTGGCCGATGTGCCCTCCACCCCGGGGTCCCTGGAGGAGGCCCTCAAGGCCCTGGAAGCGGACCATGAGTTTCTGCTCAAGGGCGACGTCTTCACCCAGGACGTGATCGATACCTGGATCGAATACAAGCGCTCCCAGGAAGTGGATGCGGTGCGCCTGCGGCCCCATCCCTACGAGTTCATGCTCTACTACGACATCTAAGGACCTGTCCCCCAATGGCTTTTCGGCCTTTGGGGGGATTTCTACCTGGTTGAATCCCCCTGGGCCCTGCGGTTCTTTGGGCGTTCCCACGCCGTAGGGGCGGGTTCGGAACCCGCCCCTACGGCCGCAAGGCCAGGCCGGCAGCGCGGGACTCCGACCCGCATGGAAAGCGGGCGAGACGCCCGCGTTCCTCAGGAAAAAAGAATTCCGGACCGCCTCCTTGCCAGGCGAACCGGAAACGGACCCTGCCCCCACGGCTACGGATCACGGTCTTCCATCCATGGAAAAGGAACTGGAACGGATTCATCATGCCTCGGCCTATCTGTCGACCCTCCTTCGCCGCCAGGACTATCGAACATGGCTTTGGGATGCCAAGAACCTGTGGCGCCGCTACGGCGTGACGGAACTCTTTCGGGACCTGTCCCAGGATCTGGACCGGGCGTCCTCCTTTCACGACGTGCTGCGGTGCTATCGATCCTTCAAGCAGCGCCATTTCCTCCGCATCGGCGGTCGGGATCTGCTGGGCTGGGCGGATCTGGAAGAAACCACGGGGCAGATCTCGGATCTGGCCCAAGTCTGTCTTCAGGTGGGCCTGGAATGGCTCAAGGGGCATCCCCACACCTGGGTTCCCGAGGCGCAGCGGGAATCGGCCCCGGCCCTTCTGCGCTCCATGTCGGTGGTGGTGCTGGGCCTGGGAAAGCTGGGCGGCCGGGAGCTCAATTACGTCTCCGATGTGGATCTGCTCTTTCTTCGTCAGGAGGTCTCTTTCGATGAAAGCGAGTCCGCGGACGCTTCCCGGTTGACCGCGCTCCTTTGCCAGAAGCTCGTTCAATTGCTGGCCGATCCGGTGGAGGGGGACCGGGTCTTCCATGTGGATCTGCGCCTGCGGCCCCAGGGAAAGGACGGGGAGCTGGTCCCCACGGCCGGAGGTGCCGCCTATCACTATCTGCTCCAGGGAAAGGCCTGGGAGCGGCAGATGCTTCTCAAGGCGCGTCCCGTCGCCGGGGATCGGGGACTGGGGGCGTCTTTTCTCAAGGAAATCCGCCCCTTCGTTTTCCGCCGTTTTCTGGACTTCCAGGCCCTGGATGAACTCAAGGCCATGCGGGACCGGATCCTGTTCGAGGGCGTTTCCCGAACGTCCAGGCGGGGCTTCGATGTGAAACTGGGCACGGGCGGGATCCGGGAGGTGGAATTCCTGGTCCAGTCCTTTCAGCTCATTTACGGGGGGCGTCACCCGCAACTGGAAGAACCCAACACACTGAAGGCCTTGCGGCGATTGCAGGAGCTGGATTTGCTGCCGTCCGGGGCGGCCCGCGAGCTTCAAGACGCCTATGTGTTTTTGCGCCGGGTGGAGCACTGGGTCCAGCTGGACCAGAACCGGCAGACGCAGGAGCTTCCCGCCTCGGACGAAGGCAGACGACGTCTGGCCTCGGCTCTCGGCTTCCAGGGACATTGGGATCGGTTCCTGCTCACCTTGCAAGGTCACTGCCGCGTGGTGCATCAACACTTCACGGCGCTCTTTTCCGGGCCGGACCAAGCGGACTCGGAGACCGAATCCGTCGACGGCGCTGCGGACGGGATTGGCGATCTGAGATCCTGGTTGGAGCGGCAGGTCCCGTCTCTTGCGGCTTTTCCCGGTTCGTTCGTCCGCGGGGTGGAGGAAGGGGTCCTTCCGTATGTGGAAGCCGTGGACGACGCATTGCGCCAGACAATGGCGGCCCGAGTGGATCGCTACCTGGCCCAGGTGTGCCGCCGACCGGGCCTTCAAAAGTTTCTTGCCGCCCAAACCCGCTGGGTTCCCGTCATCATGGGGGCCGTGGCCCGCTGCAAGCTGGTGGCGGACATGCTGGAACACCAGCCCGGCCTGGTGGAGACCTTGGCCCAATGGGACGACCGGGCCGTCTCTCACGAGCACTGGCGCTCCTCGGCCCGATCCATCCTGGTGCGCACCACCGCCTATGATGAAACCTTCGAATGGCTTCGGCGCCTCAAGAACGAACGCCTCCTCATGGTGGCCTTGGAAGATCTCAGTGGAACGTGGTCGCACCCGCAAGTGGAGGCGGCCCTGTCGGATCTGGCCGACTTCGTGATTCAGGAGACCCTCCATACCGTTTGCGCCGCCGTGGAGCTTTCCGACCAGACGCCCTTGGCGGTCCTGGCCCTGGGCAAGCTGGGCAGCCGGGAAATGGACTACCTGTCGGACCTGGATCTCATGTTCGTTTACGAGCCCTTGGAAGGGGAGGCGCCGGACCAGATCCCCATGCCCGTGGTGAGGCTCATGCATCGGTTCATGCGCATGCTCACCACTCCTTTGCAGGAAGGGCCCGGCTACCAGGTGGACGCCCGCCTGCGGCCCACGGGCACCTATGGCCCTCTGGCGGTCACCCGGGCCAATTGGGAGGACTATTACGCCAACCGGGCGGATATCTGGGAAATCCAAGCGCTCCTTCGCCTGCGGGCCGTGGCGGGACCCCGGAAACTCCAAAGGGAATTGATGCAACAGGCCGCGGATCTTTGCTACCAGCCCAGAAGGAAGGAGTCCGTGTGGCCGCGCCTGGCGGAGTTGCGCCGACGCATGGAAGAAGAAAGAACCTCGGAAAAGAAGGATGTGGTGGATCTCAAACTGGGCCCCGGCGGGATGGCCGATGTGGAGTTTTTGGTCCAGGGGGCGCAGCTGCTTTACGGCCACGCCAAGGAAGAGCTGCGGCGGGCCAATGTGCGCGAGGCACTTGCCGAGGCGGCCCGAAGGGTCTTGGAAGATGAGGAGACGGCACACAAGCTCACGGCCGCCTTCCAGGTGCTCCGATCCTTGGAGCACCGGCTGCACCTCATGACCCACCTGGGCGGGGGACGGATCAGCCGCGCCCAGTTGGAACACCTGGTGCGTTTGCGGCTGTGGCCCCCGCCCGGGCTTCCCCTGAGGCTGGATACCTGGGAGGATCTCCTGGCCCTGCGGCGCTTCGTCCGCCGCCAGTGGCAGGTGGTGTGCCGAAAATGAGAGGTTGACAGAGCCTCGCATTTCTGTCACAGAAGCATTCCCTCCAAACAACGGCGTTTGGATCCCCGATTCGAACAATGCGGTTCGAAAAGGCCCATCACGGGAAGTGGTGGGCCTTTTTTGCCCTCTGACATCCTTCAAGCGCCAAAAATGATTTGGTGACGCCAAACAAGGAGTGCCGTAACCATGTGCCGCCTATTTGCTTTGACGAGCACGGAACCCCAGTCGCCCATGAGGGCCATCGAGGCGTTGGACGTCATGCGCGAAGGCCACGACGGCTCCGGCGTGGGCCTCTTTTTGAGCGACCTGGGCGGGCCGTGGGAGGAGCTGGACGGGGCGCCGATCCTGTCGGGCATCTTTTCCAACGAAGGCCTCAAGAGACTGGACCGGTTCATGATGGATATCGGCTTCATGACCAAATACAAACTGTCCATCAAGGTCCCCAAGAGTCCCCCGCCGGGGGTGCCCAAACGCGATATTTATCTGATCCGCGCCTACGAACTGCCGGAAGAGTGGGAGGATTTGAGCCGGGATGAGATCGATTTTCGGCTCATGAAGATCCGTCTCCAGTTGCGTCAGATGGGCCAGGAAAATGAGGACATGATCGTCTTCAGTTTCTGGCCGGACTGCATCATGATCAAGGAAATCGGGGATCCCCTGACCGTGGCGGAATACCTCCAGCTGGATCGCAAGGAGCTGCGGGCGCGCATCATTTTGGCCCAGGGACGCCAGAACACCAATTACGCGATCAATCTCTATGCCTGCCATCCCTTCTTCATCCAGGGCATCGCCACCATGACCAACGGTGAGAACACGGCCTTTGTGCCCATCCGGGATTTTTTGTCGTCCAGGGGATTTGCGGGATACATGGGCTATCAGTCGGACTCGGAGGTTTTCACCCACATCATGCACTACACCCTGAACATGCTGGGTCTGGACGTGCCCTACTACAAGCACATCATCACGCCGCTCCAGGACCATGATCTGGAGGACCATCCCAACGGGGACTTTCTGAGGCACCTGAAGCACAGCTGCCGGCGTCTTGTCATCGACGGCCCCAACTGCGTCATCGGTTGTCTGCCCGATAAGCGGGTTTTCATGGTTCAGGACCGCAAGAAGCTTCGTCCGGGCGTGGTGGGCGGAAAGCCCGGCCTGTTCGCCCTGTCTTCGGAGATATGCGGCCTGGACGCTATCATCCCCGATCGGGACAAGTCCTCGGATTTTCAACCCATGCACCTGGATACGGTGATCATCGGTCCGGATCGCCAGGAGGTTCAGATATGTTCTCAGAAGGATACATTGCCCCCCATTCACTGAGTGTCAGGGATCTGCCCTGGCAGATCCATTGGAGCCTGGACAAATGCACCCTATGCGGGCGCTGCACCACGGTATGCCCCGTGCACGCCATCGAGCTGGGCGTGTTTCGAAAGCGGATCGTGGAGACCCCCATGGGTCTGGCCCGGCGGCCGGCAAACGTCTTCAAGGTCTTTTACGGGATCCGCCAAAAGACGGATCCGGCCTATGCCTGCATCGGCTGTGGCATGTGCAATCTGGTCTGTCCCAACGGGGCCATCATGCCGTACCGGACGGACGAAGCGGACAAGCTGCGCTTTCACATCAACCGGGGCGGCCAGCCACGACGCCGTGGCGGCCGGCGGAACGTGCGGGGGGGCATCCTGGACCGGATCAAGTTCATCCGCATCTCCATGCTCACCGACCCGGCCCTGGATGCCGGACGCCACGAATTTGAGCTGCGAACGCTCCTGGGGCGGGTTCTTCCCCCGGAAGAAAACCTGCGCCTGCTGAAGGAAGAGGGCTGGATTCCCCCGGTGCGCGAGATCTACCCGCTCATCATCGGCGGCATGTCCTTTGGCGCCCTGTCGCCCAACATGTGGGAAGGCCTCCAGATGGGGGTGGCCTATCTCAACGAAGAGCTGGGCATGCCCGTGCGCATGTGCACGGGCGAAGGCGGCTGTCCGCCGCGGCTTCTGCGCTCGCGCTTTCTCAAGTACGTCATCTTGCAGATTGCCAGCGGCTACTTCGGCTGGGACGAGATCATCCACTCCATTCCGGACATGAAGGAAGATCCGTGTGCGGTGGAGATCAAGTACGGCCAGGGGGCCAAGCCCGGCGACGGCGGGCTGCTCATGTGGTACAAGGTGAACAAGCTCATCGCCGCCATTCGCGGCGTGCCTCCCGGTGTGAGCCTGCCCAGCCCGCCCACCCATCAGACCAAGTACTCCATCGAAGAGGCCGTGGCCAAGATGATCCAGTCCATGTACATGGCCTGGGGATTCCGGGTGCCGGTCTATCCCAAGATCTCGGGTACGAGCACGGCCTTGGCGGTGCTGAACAACCTGACCCGCAATCCGTACGCGGCGGCCCTGGCCATCGACGGAGAGGACGGCGGAACCGGGGCGGCCTACAATGTGTCCATGGACCACATGGGCCATCCCATCGCGTCCAACATCCGGGACTGCTACCTGAACCTGGCCAAGCTGGGCAAGCAGAACGAGATCCCGCTCTTTGCCGGCGGCGGCATCGGAAAGAACGGAAACCTGGCGGCCAACGCGGCGGCGCTCATCATGCTGGGTGCCAGCGGAGTGCAGAGCGGAAAATACATCATGCAGGCCGCCGCCGGGTGCCTGGGCTCCGAATCGGACCGCTGCAACGTGTGCAACATCGGGGTGTGTCCCAAAGGCATCACCTCCCAGGATCCGCGGCTCTACCGGCGGCTGGATCCCGAGAAGGTGGCCGAGCGGGTGGTGGACCTCTTTTTGAGCTTCGATACGGAACTGAAGAAGATCGTGGCTCCGCTGGGGCGCTCCACATCGCTTCCCATCGGTATGTCGGACGCGCTGGGCATCGATGATGCCGCCGCGGCCCAACGGCTTCAAATCAAGTACGTGGTTTAACGGACAGCAGACGAGGGGACACGTCCATGCAACAGACCATGGCACGAGAATCCTATTGGATATCCGGAAAGGAACAGGGACGTCGTCTGGAATCGCGCATTCTGGAAGAGCGGATCCAGAAGGCGGTGGCCCGAGGGCATCGGATCCTGGAAGTGGAGGCCTTCGGCCAGCACGGGATCGGGGGCCGGCTGTGGAAGGCCGGAGACGACCGGGTGTTGGTCAAGGTCCACGGCTCCCCGGGCCAGCGCGTGGGGGCCATGGGCTTTCCCAACACCACGGTGGAAATCCTGGGGCCCGCCTCGGATGATGTGGGCTGGCTGAACGCGGGTGCGGAGATCGTCGTCCACGGCCATGCGGGCAATGGGGTGGCCAACGCCATGGCCCAGGGCAGGATCTACGTGGCGGGCAACATCGGCGCCCGCGGCATGACCATGACCAAGCACAACCCCCGTTTCGATCCCCCCGAACTGTGGGTGCTGGGCTCGGTGGGGGACTACTTCGCCGAGTTCATGGCGGGCGGCGTGGCCGTCATCTGCGGCCACCAGCCCCAGGACCCGAACAATGTGCTGGGATACCGGCCCTGTGTGGGCATGGTGGGCGGGCAGATCTTTTTCCGGGGCCCCCATGGCGGGTTCAGCCAGGCGGATGCCAAGCTGGTGCCCTTGAGCGACGAGGACTGGCACTGGCTGGTGAAGAACCTGCAGGTGTTTCTGGAAAAAATCGGAAAGCCCGAGTTGTTTCAACGGTTTGCCGACCGTAAGGAATGGCAGCTCCTGGCGGCCCGCAGTCCCCAGGAGAAGGCGGCGGCGCCACGGCGATCCATGAGCGCGTTCCGCGCGGAGGTCTGGGACAAGGAGCTGGGTCAAGGCGGACTCATCGGGGACCTGACCGATCTGGACCGGAGTCCCATCCCGCTCATCGTGACGGGAGATCTTCGCCGGTATGTGCCCGTGTGGGAGAACCAAAAGTACGCGCCGCCCTGCCAGGCCAGCTGCCCCACGGGGATTCCCGTCCATGAGCGCTGGCGCCTGGTTCGCGAAGGCCGCGTGGACGAGGCCGTGGACATGGCCCTGGCCTACACACCCTTTCCCGCCACGGTCTGCGGCTACTTGTGTCCCAATTTGTGCATGGAAGCGTGCACACGCCAGAGTCTCAAGATGCCCGCCGTGGATGTGACCCAGCTGGGCAAGGCGAGCCTCAAGGCCAAGCTGCCGGAACTGCCCCCGCTTTCCGGAAAGAAGATCGCCGTCATCGGCGGCGGCCCCGCCGGCCTTTCCATCGCTTGGCAGCTGCGCCGAATGGGTCATGAAGCGGTCATCTATGATCGCAATCCCATGCTGGGCGGCAAGATCACCGATGCCATCCCCGGCACGCGCATTCCCCGGGAGGTGGTGGAGGCGGAACTGGAACGGCTCCGCAAGGCCCTGCCCCATGTGCACTTGCAGCAGGACCTGCAACGGGAGGACGTGGAGCGGCTCAAAGGAGACTACGATTTCATCGTGGTGGCCGCCGGGGCCCAGAAGCCTCGAGTCCTTCCCGTGCCCGGCAAAGAGCGGCTCATTCCCGCTCTGGACTTTCTGCGAAAGAGCAAGAAGGGGCAGATCCAGGTGGGCCGGCAGGTGGTGGTCATTGGCGCCGGCAACGTGGGCTGCGACGTGGCCACGGAAGCCCACCGGCTGGGCGCCGAGAAGATCACGCTCATCGACATCCAGGAGCCGGCTTCCTTTGGCAAGGAACGTGAGGCGGCCCAAGCCGTCGGTGCCATCTTCCGATGGCCCTGTTTCACCAAGGCCGTGACGGAAGAGGGGGTGGAGCTCACCACCGGGGAGGTGATTCCCGCCGATACGGTGGTCATCTCCATCGGGGATCAGCCGGACCTGGATTTCCTTCCCGATACGGTGGAAACGGAGCGGGGCTTCATCCGGGTGGACGAGAACTTCCAGACCACCGATCCCCAGATCTTTGCCGTCGGCGATGCGGTCCGTCTGGGACTGCTGACCGATGCCATCGGTGCCGGCAGGCGAGCCGCCCAGGTGATGGACGACATCTTGAACGGGCGCCGTCCCCGGGGCGATGCCACGACCATGATCGACAAGAGCCGGGTCAAGCTGGAATATTTCGATCCCAGGCTCATGGCCTTCGACGGCTTGGATCAATGTGGGGAGGCCTGTGCTTCGTGCGGTTCCTGCCGCGATTGCGGGATCTGCGTGGAGATCTGCCCCCAGGCGGCGATTCGCCGGGTGGGCGAGGACAACGGCTCATTCCAACTGGTGGTGGATCCCGACCGCTGCATCGGGTGCGGGTTTTGTGCCGGCGCGTGCCCCTGCGGCATCTGGAATCTGGTGGAAAACGACCCCCTGGGTTGATGCCGGTGCGCGCTGAATGACCCAGGAAGGGGGCGGCTCGTGGGGGCGCCACGGGCCGGCCCCCCGGGCTGGAAGCTTGTTAAAGGCCGGTCTTTCAGCCCTTTTGGGGGGTGTGTAACGAGTTGAAATCCCACGGTGCTCCGTGGTGTTTTTTGAGCTTTGTAGGGGGCGGGTTTGCAACCCGCCCCAGGCACCACACATCAGTTCAACAAATCCTAACAGGCCCATAACCTATTGACAAATAAGCTTTACCCTGGTTTTTGCGTTTCCTTCAGTTTAAGGAAATCCATTGACATCCGGGGAGATCATGGGGTATTTTGCGGTGCCTTAGGGGTGAATCTCCGCTTATGTGCCTCCAAATACCCCCGCTTCCGACCCAATAGATTGAAATGTTTATGCAATTTAGAGGTGCCGTGATGCGCCTGACTGACACCAAAGTTCGGAATCTCAAGCCAAGGGAAAAGCCCTACAAAGTTCATAATGGCGGCGGCCTTTACCTGCAAGTCACCCCGGCACGCGGCAAGCTGTGGCGCCTCAAGTACCGCTTCGAGGGCAAAGAAAAAACCCTCTCTATCGTAAAATACCCGTTGGTATTCCTGTCCGAGGGCAGGGAGAAAGCCAGGCAGGCCAACAAACGCTGGATCAGGGCGTCGGTGCCCCCCAGAATGGGTTCCGAATCCATGCTCGTCAGTCCACCCAATCACACTTCACTGATTCAGGAGTAATTATGGCACTGCCGCTGTCATTGGAGATAACGTATATATCGGACCCAATGTTAATATCGTAGAAAATGTAACTATTGGGAATAATTCTACAATAGGTGCAGGGAGCGTTGTGACCAAGGACGTTCCTGAAAATTCAACAGTGGCTGGAGTTCCTGCAAAAGTAATATCCTATAAGGAACCAGGAAGATTTGTAAATAGACGATGGAAGTTATCGGATAACAATAAAATCCAGCGGACGCAAAAAGCGCGCCGCTGATTTAAACGTTAGTCTGATAAACAGTATGCGTACACTTTAGGAAAAACGATGAAAACGATTGTCCTGAATCAGTGAGATTTGATTGGGTGGACTGACGTGCATGGCTTCGGAACCCATTTTGAGGGTCACCGACGCCCCAGTTCAGCCACTTTTTCGGGTCATTGCCTTTTCAAGGACTGAAAAGCCCTCATGACGATGCCATCTCAGACATTTTTGGACACACCTCACCCCTTATGGCCGAAGGAGCTTTCAGGCTTTTGCGGCGGCGATCCCTACGCTGGACAAAATTTGAGATAAACACTTCGAAAAGCGTGAAAAGCGGGACAATGCCGACCGAACTGCAGCTTCAGCCGACGACCGCT
>NZ_FWXF01000034.1 GCF_900176285.1 Desulfacinum hydrothermale DSM 13146
GGCGATTGATCCCCGGGTTGAAGGAAAAGTCAAATCCTTCCAAGTTCTTGGTCGTATTGATGCCGGCTCTGCGGATACGGAGGGCGAGCTGTTTTTGAGACCGCCGTTCCACCTCGTCTTGGAGCAACCTCGAGAGAAACTCCACGTAGCTCCATTTGCCGTCGATGGCTTGCTGGTTTCGGGACTCGAGGGTGTCGAGAATTCCAGACAGGCGCAAGCGTTTCAAAAAAGAAATCAGCTGATGAGTCATTTCCATGAGACACCTCCCACGAGCGCGCCGAACAGCTCGTTTGCCGTGCGTACGAAAGTCTCCGCGGGGGGTGCCGCTTTCCTGACCGGGGCAGGTTCCGCTTCCAAGCCCTTTTTCAAAATGAGTTTGATCGTTTTATAGGACGTATCACCGAAACGGATCGCACGAGAGCAAGCCGCTTCCAGGCGCTCAGCCCCAACCTGTTTGCCAAATCGCAACAGGCGGGCTGCAGTACGGAGTCGGTCCTCGGGCCGGTGCTCCAGGTAACTTGCTACCACCTTATGGGTGCACGTGCCGATGGCCTTGGCCTCTTCCAGGCAACCAGCACGCGTCACGGTGAGCCCCGGCACTTTGTGCGGTGGCAGATGGTCCACATTGGTGACGCGCTCTCCCGCCTTGCGGGCGCGACAATGGGTGGTGATCAGTTGGTGATCGGCGGTATAAACCTCGACCTTGTCAATGCAACCACGCACCCACACGGATTGTCCAACCAACCGAAAGGGCACGGAATAATAGGCGCTATCGAAATGCACATAGCAGTCACGGCCCACCTTGAGCTCTTTCCAGACCGCCACATCGTATCGACTGCGGGGAAGTGGGCCGAGACACTTTTTCTCCACCTGAAAGCGTTCCAAGGGCACCTCTTTCGTGGTCCCGTGCTTGCGTCGCCCTGCGGTAGTGTTGCACCAGGCAAGCACATCCTCGTTGGCCTTTTGTAACGTTGTCGGCTCACGCCCCCCGAGGAAATTGCGTTTGACGTAGTGAACCCCGCCCTGTTCCACTTTTCCTTTGTGTCTCGGAGTCCTGGGTCGGCACGGAGCAATGAGAAAATCATAGTGCAACGCACACTCGCGGTAGCTCTCCTGGGCCAGTGGCTCATGCCAACAAGCGTGCACGATGGCCGCTTTGAGATTGTCCGGCACGATGCGCTTGGGTACACCTTCGAAGTACTCGAATGCATGGCGATGGAGATTCAGCCAGGTCTCGATTTTCTGATCATGCACGAACTCCACATATTGGTGCCGGCTCCAGCACAGGGTCATGACAAAGACCCAGCTTTTGCGCCACTTGTCCAATTCCGGATCGAACATCATGCCGGCATAGCCGAAGTCCACCTGGGCCTCTTCGCCCGGGGTCGTCTCCACTCGCACCATCGCATCCGGCTCATGGGGCTCCAGGGAACGAACAAACCGATAAACCGAGGAAAGGCTCCCCTGGTATCCCCGTTCCCTTAGCCGCTGATAAATGGCGGCAACCTCCACCTTTTGCCCGCGTAGGCGTTCCACCACTTGTCGAAAAGGCTCGACGGAGGAACAGTTCTGAGGAGGCTTGGAGTTTGCGAACGTTTCCTCCAGCAACTCGCTCAGTTCTCCCACCGAGGGCAACTCCTTTTCCAAAAGTCCATGTTTTTCCGCCCACCTCCGATACTGGGCCACCGTCTTTCGGTTCATCTTCAATTGCCGTGCGATCGCACGGTCGCTTTCTCGTTTCTGAATTCGGTGCAACAGTTCCCGGATATCCACGGTCGTTTTCCTCCGCTTGCCCATAGGCTGCTCCTCTCACGTGTAGGTGAGAGGAAACAATGCCCGATTTTGAGGAACCGCACTAGCACCTTACTGGACCACTTCGGCCGACAACGACTGGACCACCTCGGGTGAAAATCAGTGGACCACCTTGGCCGAAAATCCGTGGACCAGTTTGGCTGACATCTACTGGACCAGTATCGGCCGAAAGATGACAAAAACCACGTACTGTCTGAATTCCCAAAACAGGGAAGGGGGAAAGGCTCGAATTTCGAGTCCTTTCAGAACAGCAAGAGTTTTCCGGAAGTCATACACCCGAAAAGCCGATTCAGGAAAAATCCCAATCAGTAACCCTTTCGGGCATAGGTACCGGATGTACTTGCGGATAAACAGCATTTCGAGGCGGAGCAGCTCGAAACCGTAAGGTGGATTCAGGAACAAGCAGTCAAAAGCTGCCGGTCCTTGATAAGTAATTTCCCGCAGGGCATCGGCGTGGAGCACGTTGTCCAAGCGCTGCTGCGCCGCGAGGAACCGATTCTTCTCCAGCTCGATTCCCCAAGTCTCCGCACGGCCTGCCGCAATGTTGGCGAGGGCCTCGCCGTCGCCGCAGCAAGGGTCCAGGATTCGAGTATCCGGCTCGAAGTCCAGCATGGACTTTAGGATACCCACAATCTCGTTTGGTGTGGGGTAGTACCCCAGCTTTGCCTGACTTGCCAGTCGTGCCATGTTCTTTCCTCCTTTCCGAGAAGGGGAAAGAGCTGGCACGATGCACTTGTCTCCCGTGAAGGGGGAGAAGGCATGTGCCGGCTCTTCCCCTTCACGGGGTTGAATAGTTGTTTGTTCCAATACCCCGTCTGTAACGGACGGGTTCTACTAGGCCCAAAAGATTACTTCATGTTTTCCTCCTTGTTGTAAGGGGTTTATTGGCGTTGCGGATGTTTGAGCTGTATCAGCCCTCATCCGAACGCAGATAAATTGCTTCGAAAAGTTTTCAAAGAACGATCTCATTGTTTCATTTATCATGTGGTCAAAATGGCCCGCAATTCGATTCCAGAGAATTGAAGCCTTGTTTGCGAGGTTTTCTGTTTCCATTCAGCATGCTTCGTTGGTGTTATGTGTGTGGAAAGAAAACATGCCTGTCACGCTTCGGTGAGAAAAATTGCTCAGGGTGCTATGAACGAGAGAATAATCTCACCTTGGAGATATGACTTTCTGTCTTACGAAATGGACGAAAGAACGGCATGCCTTTACGATACAGTAGTTCTTTGAAAAGTTTTTTGGTATCTGCGCAGCGTTGCGGTGTGTCGTTGGTGCACGACGAGCAAATCTGTCGCAGCGCCAATAAAACTGCCCCAGATAGGGGAGGCCGAGGTCTCCCCGCTGGGGGAGACATGCGGCCTCCGTTCAGATCAGAAAGGAGGTCGTTATGACAAGTACCACGTATTCGATTCGTACTGGTTGCGGAACTCTACATCTCACCTACGTGGACGGAGAGATTCTGGCCCACCTTTCCAGGGGCGGATCATGCCCTGCCGCCGTATGTCACGCGATGGTTCGCACGCTCAACATCGCACTCCGTCACGGAGCATCCCTGGGAGAGTGTGCGAGGGAACTGAAGGGGATTGAGTGTCCCAATGCGCTTTGGACTGAAGGGCGCAAGGTAACATCCTGCATTGATGCTATCGGGATACTTTTGGAGAAAGTGGAGGTCCGCCGGACAAAGGATGTGTCTTGTGCTGCTTGAGCTTGTTCAGCATCACCTGTCCGGTGTAGCGATGATTTACGGCGATAAGTACGCAACCGCCTGCTTATTTGTGAATAGGGAAAGCAATACTTTTCCGTAAGGTTAAAACCATATTCGGAAAACGGTAAGGTGTTCCGGAACGAGAAGTTATCCGGATCCTGCCAGCAACAGCAATAAAACCAATAAACCCGTATTGCGGGGACAGAAGCGAACATGTCCCCGCAATACGGGGAAGACATGTGTCCTCTGTCTCCGCCAGAAAGGAGGATGCCATGTCTTCAATGGAATTGATGGAAATGCTGGTTGAGGCGGCAGTTCAGGTCCTTCGGGAACGAAATGAGGAGATTCCTCCCCTCCTGGATGAGCTGCGGGAAAGTTTGGAGTGGGACCAGGAACAGGAGGAATACGATTTGTTTTTCGAAGACTGGGCGTATGCCAATTAAATTAAACCGGTGACATATTCTGATTCACAAAAAAACCCTTCCGTAATGGAAGGGTTTTTTTTGTGACCGGAATATCGTACCTGCTGGGTATTCCCCGGCAGGTACGGTTTTGGAATTACAGGTTGGGATTCGTCCAGGTTGCGGTACCCTCCTGTCCCTTGTCGGTAACGGCCCGCAATTCTACGGTGTGTACACCTTCGTCCAAATCGGACTTTGCGAAAGAGAGTCTGGAGGAGCTGTAGGAAAAAGGTTCCCCGTCTATGGTCCAATGGTACTCAACAACGTAACCTTTTTCCACGGTGCAGCGTGCCCGCAGCTCCAGTCTTTCGATGCCGTCACCATAGCTTAGGATGTCGCATTTCGGATTGTCGCCTTGTGTTAGAGTTACCGGTGCGGTCGCTACCGCCTGTTCCCCGTTCTGGGTATTTATCACAGCGCTGATTGTATGCTCTCCCGGTTCGTCTATATGTATGACTGTGGAATACCTGCCTTCCTTAACGGGTTTCCCATTAAGTTTGTACTGTGCGGACTTAAAGTAATCATTTTTGGGGATGCTCGTAAGTACTACCCTGACGTATACGTCGGATGGTGCCCTGTCCCATCGGTCGTTCGGGGAAGCAACAAGTTCTGCCTTGAGTTCCGGTGCCGGTTGAATTTCCACCATGTCAGGTTGGAGCACAGTTGTGTTGCCTCGGGTATCGGTGATGGTAACCGCAGGCTGGTATATCCCCGGTTCCAGGTATTCCACGGCAGCACTATACCCGTTGTCCCTGACCACCTTTGTAGCTTCAGGCCAGTTCCAGCTGTAGCTGATTGGTTCCGTTCGGATGTTTCGCCAACCATCGGTCGTGGTTGGCATAACCAGGTAGCGCACGAGTGCAGGAACGCGGTTGTCTACCACACGTGTGGAAATCTTCCATTCGGGCCATTTGTAGGACCACGCCACAACACAGTATTGCGTCGTCCGCGTAATGTTCGGCATTTGTTCCACCCACACCTTGTACTGCAAGCACTGTCTGCCCTCTTCCTGTGTGGAGTATTCCAGTTGGTTGTCGGTAACTTCGGTACCATCCGGCAGGATCCATTTGCCGGCCAACGTTATTTCCGAGGAATATGAACTCGGAAATAGCGGTAAGATTTGTGCCGTATAGGTATAACTCTTTCCTGTTTCAATGTATTTTTTCCCCTTGATGGATGCACCACGCAGTTCGGGTTCCGATACGCGAATTCTGGCATATGCAGTAGCTGTTGTTCTAGTATTTCCTTCCGGCGCCCCAATCTGCTTTGCTTGCACCTTAATGTATATGCTGCCCGGATCTTCTGGAAGTAGTGTTATTGTGTCCCCATTGTATATTTCCGGTGTTTCTGCCTTGGGCATCACTACTTCCCATGTATATTCGCTTGGAATTCCATTTTGGGTAGTTACATTTATAGTAATCGGGTGTCCCGCAATTGTTGCATTTGGGCCACTTATAACAATGTCGGGCACATTAAATGCCTGGATTTCCAGTGCTTCGGTTTCTGTAGTTATACCGCTCCACTTGTTTGTGAGCTGAGCCTTGTAAAGTCTTACTCCGGCTGTATCCAGCTTGGGGCGGATACTCCGACTGCTTTCTTCCTCCAGTGGCAGGTATGATGTTCCACCATCTGTGGAAACATACCACACCACCTGATCTAGGTCGTTGTTTTGTTTGTTGTTTTCAAGCTTAACGCTTATTTGCGGTGTAAAAGGAACGGGACCAGAAGTGTTGTAGGTGACCAGTTCGGCATGGATTGCACTTCCATTTTTTACAGCAATCCGGATAGGCCGGCTTTCGATGGTTTGTTCGGTTGGCGATCCGTTTGCATCAAGCATTTGGCCTACGGCATGTAGTTTATGGGTGCCGGCAGGCATGCGCCCAAGGTTTAGTTCAAAGGTTCCATCTATCGGATTACATGCCACCGTTTCTCCAAGGGGCACTACTCCTTCTGACGTTTCTTCATACATCCTAATGTTCCATTGTCCCATTACATTTGCATCGTATGCATAGGTGTTCTTTTTTTTCTGCATTCCCAACCGGCCCGAAATGGTAATGTCCTGTTCCGTATGGAGGGCATCGGAAGGG
>NZ_FWXF01000049.1 GCF_900176285.1 Desulfacinum hydrothermale DSM 13146
TAATCCCCGAACAGCAGACTTCCGGTTACCTCGCATCCAACATCTCCCCGAACAGTAAAACCCGATTAACTCTCCTGATACTAATCCCCGAACAGTGAAATTCCGGCCACTCCGCTTCCAATATCCCCCGAACAGTAAGGGCGGTTACCCCTTCTCTGCCATTCAAACCGCGCTACGGCCTTGTCCTTGGCTGTCTGCCTCTGGCGTCGCCTGTCTGCCGTTTGTCGCCCTCTCGCTGCGGTCACTCTGTTACTAAATAATTAGTAACTAAGTTTTCTAATGTTACTGACTAGGTAGGAATAGGTGTAGGTGTGTCAAGGAGTAGGGAATCCATTTCTAATTAGGAACCCCATGAGCCGTCTGACTTTCGTTTCTTTTGTCCGCCTGCCGGTTCCCTTGTCTGCCAAGCGGCAACAATTTTTCGTTTGAGTCATTTTTCCGCTTTGTGCATGCCTATTTTGTTTCTTATGTGGTGGCTAATGTCAGACATCCCAACTATACTGTATTCAACGAAAAGAGATGAACGGAATACCTACGGTTTGGGAGGCGCGTCATGTCAGTAATATTGTCGGGACCTTATGTAAGGGCAGAGGCAAATGCGGAAGCAGGCAGGCTGGTAACCGCAATACGGCAGTACAGATCTACCGACGGGAGCCGGAAGGTAGTAAACCGGTTGCTGGAGCACGACATTGTATTGCCCATGCTGGGGGCAAGGCTGTCCTGGCTTATGTTTGCAGGCCGCAACATACCCCCGCATTCCTGGAGCGCCTTTGATCGCCGGATAGGAGCGGTGTATCGCACTACGCTGCATTCCCGGTATTTTCGGAACAAGAAACAAAATAAAGAAGATGACAGCAGCAAGAATGGGGATAACGGGCGTGCTGCGATTTCACGACCGATCGGTTCCATTGTAATTGAGAGGGTAGACAAGGAAACAGGTGATGAGAAGTACACGATATACCTGAATGTGGTGGATATAATGCGCCTTCGCGGCTGGTGTACCACGATGATGCCGGATCAGGACATGTTCGGGGCCTTTATTGTACGGCATGACGGGTGTTTGGCGCTGAAGGCCGGAGGGGGACCGTATGTGGAGGTGGAACCCGAAACGCTGGCCGAGTTTGCCGGTGTGGTTACGCGCTGTGCAATGGGGCGCAGTGTCCGGTACTTTAGCCGGTCCATCCGCATTTTGTACAACGGAGATTCCCAAAACACGCAGAAACCGCTGGTTAATTTCGGCGGCATTTCCGTGCGCACGGATCCTACGGACTTGCACAGGCTGCTTATGCACCTAGAGCGAGCCATGTTGAATACGCCCTCCAGTATGTTTCCGTTGCCGGAAGCTGCACCGGAACAAACCGAAACCGATGTACAAACGAACTGAGTGGGAGCGGATGATGAGCACGGGGAAGGTAGAAGCAACTAACGTGGCCATGCTTTCGGGGAAGCTGGTATGCGGAGACGCCGGCTGGGGGTTGGAGATGCAGTCCGGGACGGTTTCCTTGGAAACGAACGGAATTGAAATTCCTCAGGATGCGGATGGCAGACATGCGATTCTTGTGGGTCAAATGAGAAGGAACAGTTTGCGGGCAATACGTACTGAATATGTGGACCGTCCGCTGAACATAAACTATGCGTTGTGCAGCGGTCATATTTCTGACCTGCGCTTTGCGGTTATTCGCGGTACTCCATGTGCATTCTGCAACATGAATGTTCCTACGTACACTCCGCAAGGCATGGCGCGGGACACTTTGGCGCTAACCGTATGGGGACAGTACGTCAGCGCGATCAAAAAAATAAATTTGTCATTCCCGCTATCCGTATCGGGACATCTGGTGGTGGTAAACGGTGTGTCGGGATATAACTTGTCCGTTTATGTGGACAGGTTCACGTGTATTGCCTAGAACAAGGAGGAAGGCATGTATATTGGCATTGACTTGGGCTATGGGTGGACCAAGGTTGCATACGGTATGCCGGACGACACGTCCAATTTGCTGCGTGCTTCGCAAATAAAGTTTCCCACGGCAATTGCGCCTATTTTGGACAAATGTTTGCACAGTAGCAATATGGGTACTACTGACAGAGTAGTGACCTACCAAAACCAGGCTTATCAGTATGGGCACAATGCCTTAGCGTCGCCCAACTGTTTGCATGGAGCCGATTTGGAATGGATGCTGGCGTTTGGGCCGGTACTGTTTGCGGGAGCAATTGACCTGGTATCTCCGGCTAACCCTTCGGGCCATAATGTGGCAGTGGGATTACCGCCTGCCGACTATACCCAGTACAGGGAACAGTTGGTAGATGCATTCAGCCAATTCCACGCCAACGGTCGCGAATACCACAACAACGTGGAAGTGTATCCGCAAGCAGTGGTTGCGTTGGGTGAATGGCGTGCCAGGGGCAATTCTACAGATGATCTTCTGATAGTGGACATTGGATATAACACCGTGGATGTGGTGCCTGTTGCTAATGGCCAGGTGCAGGGAGATGCTGCCGGAACCATCGACCGAATGGGAATTGGTCGCGTGTATCAGGATGCGCGCAGCGCACTTCGAAAAACATATGGTGTGGTACTCAATGACGCCAAGGTGGACCGTGTGTTTGCAACGGGGAAAGTGGTTGTAAATGGTGCATATCACGATGCCTCTGACATTGTTCGCGATACGCTGCATGTGTATCGCACCGTGCTTACGAATGCACTTATGAGCCGCTGGGGCCAGCATATCCGCTCAACGGAAAACATGCTGTACATAGGCGGCGGAGCGTCGTTTTTGGTGCAGTTTGCTGGGCGGGAATTGGCCAACTGGGAAATCCAAACGCTACCGGAACCGGAATTTGCCAACGCTCG
>NZ_FWXF01000006.1 GCF_900176285.1 Desulfacinum hydrothermale DSM 13146
AAGTTTCCGGGCTCCCCGCTCACCGCTTCCACTTCGCTCAACGTCAACAACTCGATGTTCAGATGCCGGCCGACCTCGACCAGTTTGGGCGAGATGATTCACATGGCGCAGTCGTTGGTGGGAAAGGTCTTGTCCAGCTGGGCCATGGCCCCGCCGATGGACGGCTCTTTTTCCACCAGATAGACGTAATAGCCCATCTCCGCCAGATCCAGCGCCGACTGCATCCCCGCAATCCCGCCACCCGCCACCAGGACCGATCCGACGGGATTTCTGCTATCGTTTGAATGCATGACGATTCTCCCTGCTCACCTCATGTTCAATGGGATGTGCCAATATGTGCATCTCGGTACAAGTCCAGCCACAAAAAAACCCGACTTCCACGGGAATCCGACGGCACGACGGTCAAATTTTCCGCACTCCCCTTGTTCGCCTCCGGTTTATAAAGTACCTGGGACTCGGGAGTCAAGGCAGAGCGCACCCCGATGCGATCTCCGAAGGGCTGCGGGAAAACCACTGGGTCCAAGCGGAATCATTCCGGCCCCTTATGACTCTTGTCTCGCGGATCGCCTGGCACAAGCAATCCCCTCAAGGGGCTGTGTGAGAATTCAAAGAGCACCAAAGGGTCCGGTGAAATTTCAACCAGTTAGAAACCTCCCGAAAGGCTGAAGGCCCCTTGTCAGACAGCTTCCTGGGTGCCCATCACTCCCCCACCAAGGACGGGGAACCTGGGGGTTCTCGGACAAACTCCTCAAGTGTTGCGCCTCTCTAGACGATAGGTATAAAGAAGTGTGAGCAGGAAGGTTGTGCAAAGTTCTTCCACCAGGCGCGACGAAAGGGGAAATGATTGCGGTTCATGGGCCGGGCTGCGGTGCTCACGAAAGTCCTGATGGCGGTACTTTTGCTTTTGGTTTCGGCATGTGGACAAGAACCCATAAGGATCGGCGTCTCGGGACAGCTGAGCGGAGTCTATTCGGACTTTGCCGTCCAAGGGCGCAACGGTGCGCGCCTGGCCGTTGAAGAGATCAACGCCAGGGGGGGTATCGGCGGACATCGGCTGGAGCTCGTGACCGCCGACGACGGCGGAACGCCGCAGGGCGCCGTGGAGGCGGACCGCCGGCTCATGGGCCGGGGGGTCGTGGCCATCATCGGCCACATGACCAGTGACCGGTGCCTTGCCGCCTTGGCCAATCTTCAGGGGGTAGGGGTCCCCATGATCTCCCCCACCGCCTCCTCCCCGCAACTCAGCGGCAAGCGGGACCTCTTTTTTCGCGTGCAGCCCTCCATCGAAAAGGTCCCCCAGATGCTGGCGCACACTTTGGCCGAACATCGTCCCTTTGCCAAAGTGTGCACCGTTCGTGATCGCAGGGAAGCAAACTATACGGGTCCTTGGGAGGAGGCGTTCGCCCGAGCCTACCGGTCCTCAGGGGGGTCTTTTCTGTGCCGCCTCACCTATTCTCGATTGGACCAATCGAACATGGAAAGGATTTCCGAGAGCCTGAGCTCGTCCCGCCCCGATGCGGTGGTCCTGGTGAGCAGCGCCCAGGACGCCGCCCGATTGGCCGGCCTCGTCCTGCGTTGTTGTCCGAACACACTGATCTACGCCGCCAGTTGGGCCCAGACGGACGACCTCCTGACCCACAGGAAAGAAGGCGTGGAACAGATCCGCATCGCCACGGATATCCTTCCCCTGGATGCCAGCGACGCCCTGCGCCGGTTCGCGTGGAACTATCGAAAGCGTTACGGCGTTCCGCCCTCCTTCGCCGCCGTTCGAAGCTACGAAGCCGTGCGTCTGCTGGCCGCCGCGCTCTCTCGGGTGGGAAACGCCTTGGATCGCCTCCCCCAAACCCTGACCCGCCTGGGCCCCGTCCCCGGCCTCTATGGCCCCATTGAGCTGGATTCCTTCGGGGACGCCGTGGGCACCCTCTACGTGGTGGGCGTACGCTCGGGGAAATTCGTGGTGCTGGAGCAACTCGGGAGAAAAGAGTCTTGAAGCAGTATCCTCCACTAAGGACCGTGGTTCATCGTTTCTTTGTCACACGTCTGGTCATTCCGGTCGTGGTGTTCGCCTTTTTTGCCTCCCTGGCGGGTGTTGCCTTGAGAACCCAACAGATCTACCAGGCCCATCATCGGTTCGCCAAAGGCATGGACCACGCCCTCAGTTTCTGGATGTCTCAGGCGCACCGGACTTTGCGGGAGCTGGCCTGGATGCGGGAAGATTCTTCAACGGAGCCGACGATCCAGGAAATGAGCGCCAGGGATTTTTACCGGATCGTCTTCACCAAGGCCGGGAACCTGGCCGCCCCCTACCCCGTGGAGGAGGCCACGGCCCAGGAAGTCCTGAAGATCCCCTTGTCTCTCTTTCCAGATAGGTACGAATGGCCGGCCGTCTCCGTTCCCTATTACAGCAGGGAACACGAAGCCCTCACCGTGGGCGTGCTGGTCCGCGCCGATCATTGGGTGGCCTTCGGCGAGCTGAAGCTGGACCTCTTCTACCGGCTCATCTCCGGCTTTCTTCGCCAAGAGCCTGGCAAGCAGGTGATCATCACCGACCGCTACGGCAACGTGATCTATCACCCCCATGAGCGCCGGATTCGAGAAAGGGAGAACCTGGCCCATGAGCCACTCATCCAAAAGGCCCTCCGGCATGCCCAACCCATGGAACTCCTTGGAAAGCTTGACGGATCCTGGGTTTTTGCCAACAGCTGGCGCGTGGACCCGTGGGGCTGGGTGATCTTCGTCGTTCAGCCCTTGGTCCCCGCTGTAGCGCCCGTGGTGGCCATGAGCGTCACGGCGACCGCCTTGATTCTTTTGATGGCGGCCCTGCTTACGTGGCGATTCCGGGTCGGCCTGCAGGCCGCTGTGATTGAACCGATCACCTCCTTCGGCAAGACCGTGGATGCTTTGACCATGGGCCGGCCGGATCGCAGCCCCCCCGAGGAATCCGGCCCCCCGACTTTTCTCGAGCTTGCAAGGCTCCGGGAGCAATTCCGAACGATGAGCGAAACACTGCGCACTCGGGAAGAGACCCTTCGGGCCCAAAGGCGAGAGCTGGACCGCATCCTGGATTCCATCAGCAACGGGGTGATCGTGACAGACACCCAGGGCAGGATCCTTCGAATGAACACGGCCGCCCAGGACCTGACCGGCTGCAACAGGCTTCAGTGTCTGGGCAAAACGGTGGAGCGCATCTTCTCCAGGGTCCATCCTCAGGAACGGATGGCCTTGACGGATGCCATGGACCAGGTTCTTTCCACCGGGCGGGTATCGCGCCTGAGTCGCCCCCTTCAGATCGAGAATCCGGAAGGCGGCCTCTACTCTTTGGCGGTTCGTGCCGCTCCCCTTCGCGACGAAGCCGGAAACGTCTTGGGTATCGTCACGGTGTTTTCCGACGTGACGGAGTTGGAGGAAAGCCGCCGGGATTTGGCCGAAAGTGAAGAGAAGTTTCGGACCTTGGCCCAGATGAGCCCCGTGGCGGTGCTCTTGTACCAGGACGACAAGTGGGTTTACGCCAATCCCGTATCGGAGGCCATCACAGGATACAAGGCAGAAGAATTGATGGGGCAGAACTTTTGGGACGTGGTGCATCCCGACTTCCAGGACGTCGTTCGCCGGCGCGGGCGCAGGCGCCAACTAGGCCGGAACGACGCTCCCAACTACGAGCTGAAGATCGTCACCAAAACGGGAGAGGAAAAGTGGTGCTATCTCCGGGGCGGGACCACTTCGTTCCGGGGCCGCCCGGCAGGCATCATCGCCGTCATGGACATCACGGAGCTCAAGGAAGCCCAGCAGGCCCTGGCGGAAAGCGAGCGAAAATACCGCGAGATCCTGGACAGCATGGAAGACGCCTACATGGAACTGGATCAGCGGGGCGTCGCCACCTTTTATAACCCGGCCTTGTTGCGCCTGTTGGAGTGCAAACCGGAAGATCTCCGAAACAAGACCTATGATGATTTTGCGGACCCCAGCAACGCCCGAAAGATGGAGCAATTCTTCAAGGACGTGGCGCGTCAAGGAAGAACCCGCTCGCTCCAAGACTTCTTGATCCGAGATACCAAGGGGCACCAGAAGATCGTCGAGGTCTCCGCCGGCGTACGCCGCGACGACCAGGGCCGGATCCTGGGCCTGCGGGTCCTGGCCCGGGACGTGACCGAAAAGACCCGTGCGGAAGAAAAGAGCCGTTCCCTGGAAAAGATGCTCATCCAGGCGCAAAAGATGGAATCCCTGGGCACCCTGGCCAGCGGAGTGGCCCATGAGTTCAACAATCTGCTCCAGGCCATGAGCGGGTACCTGGAGCTGATCATCAAGACCACCCCGTCGGAAGATCCCCGCAGGAAGTGGGTGGATCGCGTCCACGAGGCCACCCAAAAGGCGGGAGATCTGGTCAAGCGGCTCTTGGCCTTCGCGCGTCCCAACGAGCCGCATCTGGAACCCGTCCGCATGCACCGCGTTATCGAAGAAACCCTGCTCATCCTGGAACGCAGCATCCCGCGTATGATCGAGCTGCGCAAGGAACTGGACCCGAACGTGCTGCCCATCCTGGCCGACAGGCTCCAACTGGAGCAGGTCATCATCAACCTGGTGGCCAACAGCCGGGACGCCATGCCGCCGGAAAAGCCGGGCGCCATCACGATCCGCACCCAAGAGATCTCCGGAAAAGATGGAACCCCCTGGGTTCAGATCTCCGTCTCGGACACGGGTGCGGGGATTCCCCGGGAGATTCAAGACCGCATCTTCGATCCTTTCTTCACCACCAAGGAACCCGGCAAGGGAACAGGGCTGGGCCTCAGCACGGTCTATGGCATCATCCGCGGCCATGGGGGCACGATCCAGTACACCAGCACCCCAGGGGAAGGGACCACCTTCACCATTCGGCTGCCCGGGCGCCGGCTGCCGCTTCAGGAAGAAGCAGGGACAGGCGGGGAAGGCGAAGAGCAGCAGCCGCCCTCCGGATTCCAGCCTGATCGAGCAACCATCTTGGTGGTGGACGATGAGGAACCCCTTCTGGATTTTGTTCAAGCCGGCCTGGAAATGGAAAACTACCAGGTGCTGACGGCTACCTCCGGAGAAAAGGCGCTGGAGATCCTCAGCCGAAGCAACGGGGCGATCCAGTGGGTTCTACTCGATCTCAATATGCCCGGCATGGGTGGGCGGCGGTGCTTGGAGGAGATCCGGACCCGCTACCCCCACATCAAGATCCTTGTGGCCAGCGGCTATTCCGTCCACAGCCTGGACGAACCATTGGAAAGGTACGGGGTGAGAGCGTTTTTGCAAAAGCCGTATCGTTTTGCGGAACTTCTGGCGGCCCTCCAACGGTCGTGATGCCGCCGGCCCATGGTTGCCCTTGACATTGAAGCCAAGCTGAGGCACCTGTGCCTGGAATCGCCGGTACCCATGGAAGGGGGTGGAAAACCCCCATTTCATTTTTCCAAAGGAGCCTTTCAATGAACGGACCCGCACCCACATTGGACGAACGCTGCATCACGACCATCCGCCTGCTTGCCGTGGACATGGTGGAACAGGCCAAATCAGGCCACCCCGGCCTGCCGCTGGGCGCCGCGCCCATGGCATACGCCCTGTGGAGCCGACATCTTCGCCACAACCCGGCCGATCCCGCCTGGCCCAACCGCGATCGGTTCATTCTTTCCGCCGGTCACGGATCGGCCCTGTTGTACGCCTTGCTCCATCTGACGGGCTACGACCTGTCTTTGGACGAATTGAAAAATTTCCGCCAGTGGGGAAGTAAAACGCCGGGCCATCCCGAATTCGGCCTCACCCCGGGAGTGGAATGTACCACCGGCCCCTTGGGGCAGGGATTCGCCATGGGGGTGGGCATGGCCATCGCCGAAAGGTGGCTGGCCGCTCGATTCAACCGCCCCGATTTTCCCGTGATCGATCATTACACCTATGCGCTCGTTTCCGACGGCGACCTGATGGAAGGGGTGGCCTGCGAAGCGGCTTCCCTGGCCGGGCATCTCAAGCTGGGAAAACTCATCTACCTCTACGACGACAACCGCATCACCATCGAGGGAAACACCTCCCTGGCCTTCACCGAAGACGTGGCCAAGCGCTTCGAATCCTACGGATGGCACATCCAGCGAGTGGAAGACGGAAACGACGTGGAGGCCGTCAGCCGGGCCATTGAAAACGCGCAGGCGGAGACCCAGCGGCCTTCGCTCATCCTCGTGCGAACGGTGATCGGCTACGGCAGTCCCAAGCAGGACAGCCCCTCCTGTCACGGTGAGCCCCTGGGCCCCGACGCCACCCGAGAGACCAAGGCGTGCTTCGGCTGGCCGGCCGACGCCGCCTTCCACGTTCCCGACGACGTCCGCCAGTCCATGGGCCGAGCCGTGGAGGCGGGCAAGAGAGAACAGGAAGCGTGGCACAAGCTCCTGGAAGGCTACCGACAGGCTTACCCCCAGGAGGCCGCCCTCCTGGATGCTTATCTCAGCGGCACCCTCCCCAGCGGCTGGACGGACGCGTTGCCGGATTTCGACCCGGCGGAAGGCGCCTTGGCCACCCGAGCCGCATCCGGCAAGGTATTGAACGCCCTGGCCCCGGTGGTCACCAATCTCATGGGAGGATCCGCCGATCTTGCCCCATCCAACAAGACCATGATCGCTGACGGCGGGGATCGCAACCTGCACTTCGGTGTGCGCGAACACGCCATGGGCGCCATTCTCAACGGCATGGCGCTGCACGGCGGAGTGCGCCCCTACGGCGGGACGTTTCTGGTTTTCGCCGATTACATGAGGCCGGCCATCCGCCTGGCGGCCCTCATGGGCACCCGGGTGATCTACATCTTCACCCACGACAGCATCGGCGTGGGAGAAGACGGGCCCACCCATCAGCCCATCGAACAACTGGCTTCGCTGCGGGTCATCCCCAACCTCACCGTCCTGCGCCCGGCGGACGCCAAGGAAACGGCGGCCGCGTGGAAAAGGGCCCTGGAAAGTGACGGGCCCGTGGCCCTGGCCCTCACACGCCAGAAAGTCCCCGTTTTGAGCGCCCCCATGGACCGGATCCAACAAGGCGTTGAAAAGGGCGCCTACGTGGTGGCGGAAAGCGACAGCGCCCCCCGACTGATCCTCATGGCCACCGGTTCGGAAGTGCACCTGGCGCTGGCCGCCCGAGAGATCCTGGAAACGGAGAAGGGCGTTCCCACCCGGGTCGTCTCCATGCCAAGCTGGGAGCTTTTCGCCGCCCAGCCCCAAGCCTACCGCGACAGTGTGTTGCCGCCGCAGATTCGAGCCCGGGTGGCCGTGGAAGCCGGCACCTCCCTGGGATGGCACCAGTGGGTGGGGGATGCCGGGGCGGTCATGGGGATCGACCGGTTCGGTGCCAGTGCCCCCGGCGGCGAGGTGATGAACCGCTTGGGATTGACCGTGGAGAACGTGGTGGATACGGCACTGCGCGTGCTGAACGCCTGACCTTGCCCCCCTCGAGCGGCGGCGGGCCCGTGGCCCCGCCGCCCTCCCCACGCACAAGGTTTTTTTCAGCTCGCTGATAGGGTGCACCTGATGACCGTTTCCGGAACCCGCCGTGGAATCAGGCCCCGATGGGGCCTTTTTTTCGCAGCAGTGGTACTCTCTTGGGCGCTCATGGCCCTTCCTGCCCGGAGCGCCCGCCCCGTTACGGAAACGAGGGCCTTCCGGGAAACCTTCCAGACCCTGGCCCAGTGGGAACCCCTCTTCTTTCCCAAGATCAAACAACACACCCGCTACCGCATCGAAGACGAAGGCGGAAACCGCGTTCTGCGGGCGGACGCCCACGCTTCGGCCTCCGCCCTGGTGCATCAAAAGGTCTTTTCCGTCCGCGATTTTCCATGGATCCGGTGGCGGTGGAAGATCCAAAAGGTCCTGGCCCGCGGAAACGCCGCCTCCAAGGCCGGAGACGACTACCCGATCCGGATCTACGTGATCTTCCACTACGATCCCCGCCAAGCCAGCTTCGGTCAGAGGATCAAGTACGGAGCGGCCAAGGCCCTCTACGGGCGCTACCCCCCGCACAGCACCCTGAACTACATTTGGGCCAACCGGAGACATTCGTCCCGGGTCCTGCCCAACACGTACACCGATCGCGCCATGATGTTCCTCCTGGAACACGGCAACGCCAAGGCTGGCACCTGGGTGACGGAAGAAAGGAACATCCTGGACGATTATCGAAAGGCTTTCGGAGAGGATCCGCCGGATACGGCTTCGGTGGCCGTCATGGCCGATACCGATAACACGGGGGAGACGGCCGTGGCGTGGGTGGACGATCTGGTGGTGTTTCGAAAGGACCCAGACGCAAACTAGGGGACCAACGTCCCCTGTCGGCCCAGGGTCAGTGGGCCATGCACCCGGCTTCTCTTTTGACAGCCGTAACGATTCCGGCGATGCCAAGTGCGGCCCAGGGCGTTTTCACAGACCCAGAGCCCTCATCTTTCCCACGAAAGGGCTCCCCTGGGAAAGGCCAGGCACTTTGGGAACTTTTTTCAAACTGACGCGTAGGAGCTTTTCCGACAACGCCCAGGTTGCGGACGGAGGCTCGGGGCCACCAGGCGGGCCCGTGCGGTCGGCCTGGCGTTTCAGCACTAGGAGCGGGTTCTGAACCCGCCCCCACAAGGCTGTCTAAAAATTCAAAAAACACCACGGGGCCGGTGGGATTTCAACGGGTCCGAAAGGCCCAAAAGGCCGAGAGGCCATTGTCAAACAGCCCACTAGAAAGGAAGTGAATACGGCATGCAACCTTCAAACGGCCAACAGAAGACGACGGGCTTTTCCACACGAGCGGTCCACGCAGGCAACGTGGACGACGTGATGACGGGCGGAGTGAACACTCCCATCTTTCCCTCCTCCGCCTACCGGGTCCCCGGCCCGCTGGGCAAGGTGGTCTATCCGCGTTACCAGAACATCCCCACCCAGGAAGCGGTGGCCCAAAAGATCGCCGCACTGGAAGGCGGCGAATGTGCTCTGGTGGTCTCGTCCGGCATGGCGGCCATCAGCAGCGTGTTCCTGGCCTTCTGCGGCCCCGGCGACCATGTGGTCCTGCAACGGGACCTCTATGGCGGCACGCACCATCTGGCCGCCAAGGAACTTCCTCGGCTGGGAATCGAGGTCACCTGGGTCCCATCCCAAGACCCGGAAGATTTCGAGGCCGCCCTGCGACCCAACACCCGGATCCTCTACCTGGAAACACCGTCCAACCCCCTGATGAAGCTTCTGGACCTGCAGGCCCTGGCCGCCATCGCCCGGCGGCACGGGGTTCTGAGCGCGGTGGACAACACCTTCGCCACGCCCATCAACCAAAACCCCTTGGCGCTTGGGATCGATTTGGTGATCCACAGTGCCACCAAGTATCTGAACGGACACAGCGACCTGTGCTGCGGGGCCATCGTCGCCCGGCGGGAACTCATGGATCGGATCCACGGGGTGGCGGCCGCTTACGGACCCAGCCTGAGCCCCTACGACTGTTACCTGCTGGAGCGGGGCATGAAGACGCTGGCCGTCCGCATGCGCCAGCACAACGAAAACGGGGCCAGAATCGCCGCCTTTCTGGACGCTCATCCCCAGGTGCGACGGGTTTACTACCCGGGCCTGCCCACCCACCCCGGCCATGCCATCGCCGCCCGCCAGATGCGGGCCTTCGGCGCCATGCTATCCGTGAAATTGGACTGTGACGCCGCGCAGGCACAGACGGTCATGGAACGCCTGCAGTTCTTCAAACCGGCGGTGAGCCTGGGCGGAGTGGAATCCCTGGCCTGTTTTCCTGCACAGACCTCGCACGCTCCCCTGAGCCCCGAAGAGCGGCGGGCGCTGGGAATCTCCGATTCCCTCATCCGCCTGTCCGTGGGCATCGAGGACCCGGAAGATCTCATGGCGGACCTGGACCAGGCCCTGTCGGCAATCACAGAGCACCGTGGCAACGACGCCTGAAAGTCGGGGTGATCTGGGATCTGAGATGAGGTAGGAGCCGTTCCGTGAAGAACGCCCAGATTGCTCCCTTCTTGTGGGACGGAAGGTTGTAGGGCGGAAGGTTTGGCGTGGCCAGGCGGGTGCGCGCTGTGGGCTTGGTCTTGCGGGGGGCGGGATCCGAACCCGCCCCCACCAGGCTCTCTGAGACAACTCCAAATCACCCATTGGGGTCAAAGCAATCTCGGACGCTTGGCGTACCCAACATGGCCAAGATCGGCATTCGCGGGAAAGCGCTTAGATCTCCTGCAGGATCTCCACGTCCGCTTCCCGTCGCTTTTTGGAAAGCCAGGCCTGCCAGAGCTGGTTTTGCTTGGTCTGGAGGAGTTGAGCGCGAACAGCCTGACGGTCTTTTTCCATCTTTTCCGGAGACGGGTCGCGGCGATCCAGCAGCCGACAGACCAGGAACTTACCCTGCCAAGGCACCGGCTCTTTGGTGAGGGGCTGGTCTTTCGTCAGCCGGAAAACGGCTTCGGCAGCCTCTCCCCAGAGCATCAGGTCTTTGTCCGGCTCGCTTCGGGAAAACCATCCGCTCTGGGCAACCGAGAGGCCCTTTTCTTTGGCCGCCTTTTCCAGGTCACCGGCCGTGGCAGCCGCCTCCAACAGTTCCTTGGCCGATTTTTCCGCCTCCCGGCGCGCCTGATCCGCCTTGAAATCCGAAAGGACCCGATGCCGAACCTGCTCGAAGGGCGGCACTTCGGGCGCCTTGATCCCCTTCACCTGCGCCACCAGATAGCCGTTTCGGTACTCGATCACGTTGCTGATCTGGTCCTGGTCCAGAGCGAAAAACTCTTTCATGGCCTTGGGCGCCCGGCCCACCTTGGGCAGGGGCTCCGTTGCGGCAAACCATTGGGGGGGTGCCTGCGCGGACAGCTTCATGCGCTGGGCGGCCTTGGTCACGTCCCCGTCGGCAAAGGCCGCATCGGCAAAATCCCGGGCCCTTTCGTAGGCGATGTCCCGCGCCTTCTCGCGCTTCAAGGTGAGCTCGATTTGGGCCCTGGCCTTCTCGAAGGGGATCGTCTCCTCCGGCCGCACATCTTCGGACTTGATGATGTGATAACCGAAACGGGTCCGCACCAGATCGCTGATCTCCCCGGGCTTCAGGGCAAAGGCCGCGTCGGTGAAGGCCGGGACCATCTGGTCCTTTTTGAAGTAGCCCAGGTCTCCCCCTTGAGAGGCGCTGGGCCCCTGGGAATATTGCTCGGCCAGCCGGGCGAAATCTTCTCCCTTGCGCGCCTTGGCCAGCACATCGCGGGCCTGGGATTCCACCTTCTTCACCTCGTCTTCCGGAGCGTTTTCATCGAGGCGGAAAAGGATATGGCGGGCCCGCACCTGCTTTTCCCGATGGAACTCTTCCGGATGGTCTTCGTAATAGGCCTTGAGCTCTTCTTCGCTCACACTCACGTCCTTGGTGTAGTCGTCGATTGGGAAGGCCACCCACGCCAATTGTCGCTTTTCGGGCTCCTTGTACGTGTCCTTGTTCTTTTGGAAGTAGTCCTTGGCCGCCGCCTCATCCACCCGCACCTTCTTTTCGAACGCCTTGGGATCCAGGGTCACATAGGCCACTCGAATCTGGGAATGGGCATGACGGAGGACGGCCTCCACCTCGGCGTCACTCACCACCGCCTGCCGCTTCACGAAGGATTCCACCTTCCGGAGCATCAGGTCCTGAGCCAGCTGCTGTTCGAAAATTTCGGGCGTCATGCGATTCTGCCGCAACACCCGCACGTAGAGCTGCTGGTCGAAGCGCCCGTTTCGCTGGAAGACCGGATAGCTCAAGATTTCCCGTTGCAGTTCTTCCGCCGTGGTTTCCAGCCCCAGCTTGCGGGCGGCTTGAGCGATCAGGACCCGGTCGATGAGCAGGTCCATGGCCTGCCTTTTTGCATCGAGTTGTTTCAAGAGGTCCTGGTTCAGCTTATTTCCAAAACGCTGCCGATAGACGTTCAGCAACTGGTCGTAGGCCCGGTTGTAATCCGCGTAGGTAATGAACACGTCCCCCACCCGTGCGAGACGGGAGGCCTTCCGGGACTGATAGGAATAGCCGCCCCAGAAGATGAAGACGATGACGATGGCAAATAGAGCGACCTTGATGAGCCAACTGGTTGCATGTTGACGAAAGATGGCGAGCATGGGATTGTTTCCTCCGGTTTTTCTCCCTTTTCAGCGTTTAGAGCCCTATCGAGCACGCTTACATGACGCGCAAGGATTCCGTCAAGAACGGTCCTCCCGGGTGCCTTCCGGACCGGCCTTTGATGGCGGGCCGCCCCATTCGGGGGCCAGCACGGTATGGCGCCGCTCCAGCAGCAAGTAGAGCAGGGCGCCCACGCACGGAAAGGTGGCCGCCACGGCAAACCAAACGATCTTGCGGCGACGGCTTGGAAAGCGGCGTTTGGGGATCTCCTGAATCGCCCAAAAGGTGGGCACCAGGGGCAGGACAAAGAGGACGGCCAAAACAAGAATCTTCAAAGGCATCTTTTATTCAAGGTCCTTCCGGTGGGGATTTTCCGTTGTTCGCAGCAAAGGGCGGGTTCCAAACCCGTCCCTTGCTGTCACTTCCTGGCATGCACCGTCAGGGGGCATCGGCATCCGCCAGGAACGCCTCCAGCCTCTTGAGGCGGCTTTCCACGTCTTCGCGCCATTCGCGGAGCGCTTCTTGGGCAAGGCGCCCCTGCTCCGCCCACGCCTCTTCCAGGGCGTGTTGGAGCGAATCTATAATCCCTTGCGCCCGAGCCCGCAAGAATTTCCTGTATCCTTTGTAAAATCGAAGCCCCGAAAGGAATTGGACCACGGCGTAACTTCCCAACGCGGCAAGACCCCGGGGACTGAAAAGGGTGTCCACCACCGCCACCACGACCCCTGCGGCGGCGGCCCACCCCGGACCCATCAAAAAGGTCCGCCAGGCCGCCTCCCCTCCCAAGGCGAAGAGGAGGAACACCATCCAGACCCAACTCACCGCCTTCTGCTTGAATCGAAACAGGCGCGCAGGACCCTGACGCCCCTGGAAGCAACAGGCCGCTCGGATCGTCTCCGCAACCCGAGCGCAGGGCGGCCTCGAGCCCGTACGATCGGCCCATTGCACGCATTCCGATCGCAGGGAGACTTCCAAGGCGAGGGCAGCCGTCCGGTTCAGCACATGGTCTGCAAACCATCGCCACTGCTCCCGGCATCGGTCTTGGGCGCGTCGGACCAGGTCTTCCACGTCCAGATCGCCCCCAGACGGTGATGAACCGCCGGAACCGCCCAGCCGGCGGGCCATCCAACCGGCCACAGCGGTCGGCCCGCTCAGGTCTTCAGCGTTTTCCAGCCATCCGGCCACCGATTCCACCACCCGGGGTGACCACCAGGACCGCCACACCGCCTGGCCGGAGCGGTCCCACATCTGCACCAGCTCGCTTGCCTCCCTTTCCAGTTCACTGACCACGCGCCACAGGCGCCGGAACTGCTCCACCCCCTTGTTCATCCTTTGCAGAACGCTTCGGACCTCCGCATCCAGATTGGATTCCTTGATGGCGCGAATTTCCTTGGCATCCCGCTGCTGCAGAACGGATCTTTTGAGAAAGGAAAACTGGTTCCAGGAAGAGGCCTTGCCCTGGTCCAAAACCTCCCGGGCCGACACGGCGTAGATCACGGGCTCACTGCCGGTGGTCTGTGTCAGCAGATCCCGAAAGGAATGAAAGACCCGGTCCAGATTTTCGTGGGCCCGCCCCGGATTGGATCCGACCAGGAAGGTGTCCGCCTTGTTCAGCACAAAGGCGTAATTTTCCTTTGCCTTGGGAACCTCCCGGAGGAAATCATAGAAGCGCTTGTCCGCGTACTTTTCCGGTGTGGTAACCCAGAGCACCAGATCCAGATGTTCGAGGAAATCCCGGACCCGTTGCCGGTGTTGCCCCACCAGGCTGTCAAAATCCGGCAGATCGCACATGATCACGTGCCGCACGCTGTCCTGACGGTGCGTCACCTCCTGGATCGGCACGTCCGCCCGGCGAATCCGCCGGGGCAGTTGGCACTCTTCATGCCTATAGATGAGAACACGGTCCGTATGGGGTCGGCGGTGGCTGACCGAAGCGATCGGTGCACCGGCCAGGGCATTCATGAGGCTGGACTTGCCCACGCCGGTTCCGCCCAGCAGGCCGATGAAAAGGATCCGGTCCTCCAGGCTTTTCAGTCTGTCCTGGAGGGCTTGCAACTGGACGGCCAGCTCCTGGACTTCCTCCTCGCCCAAGGGCAAGAGCCCTTGGAAATGGAGCAAATCCTTCGCTTCGTCCAGCATCCGCTCCAACTGCTCAGCTCGAGGCATCCCCTTCCTTTCCCCGCTGCCCGTCACGCCCCATGCCCTGGGCGGCCAGGCGCTCCACCCATTGGACACGCTCCGGATCGGGGCTGACTTCGTCCAGGCAGCCCACAAAGCGCCTGTATTGCTCGTCGATCACGGCCACCAGGCCGGCTTGGTAACGATGGGCCAGTTCCCTGGCGATCCGTTGGATCTCCCGATAAGCAAAGAGTTCCATGGCCCCCTGGGTCACATAAGGGGCGATGGCAGCGTCCAGTACGGCATCCACCATGGTGAAGCCGCCCCCCAAGACCGTCTCCAGGCTGACGATCAATAGACCCCACACCACGGAGGTGGAATAGATCCCCCATTCTTTTCCCTTGGGAAGTCCCTTGGCCAGATCGGAAAAGACCGCCTGCAACCAGTCCATGAGCTTTTCCTGCTCCCGATCCACAAAATCCACCACTTCCTGGGGCTGGAGCACGGCACCCCGCTCCAAGAGGGTACTATAAAGCCGGCTCTCTTCCTTTCCATGGAGCGACTCCTCCAGCACCCGGCGGGAAAATCTTTGAACGGCGGCCTGGATGCCCTCCACGTGGATCTTCTCTTTGACGCGCTCCAGGGATTCCCGTCTTCCCGCATTGGGCGCCTCCTTGAGGATTCCCAGCAGGCGCAGGGGAGCCGTCAGGGTCTGGGAGATCCATCGCCGGGGTTTGGCCAAGGGGTCGTACCTGGAAAAGAGCGAACGGATTTCCGCCTGCAGATACGCGCGGGTCTCCGCCGTGAAGTATTTTTCCTGATCGGCGATCACATCTTCTTGGGCTTCCCGCCGGTATTGCTCCACCGTCTCCTTCCACCGCCGGGCCTCCCGAGCCTCTTCTTCCAGAACATCCCTCACCGCCTGCATCTCCAGGCGGATCCTATTTTCAAGGCGGGTCAAGGAGCGTTCACGCAGTCTGCTTCCCGCCGACCCTTCCACCCCTTCCAGCAGGCGGGAACGGAAAGCCTGGAACGAGGCCTCTGCGGGCAGTTCGTCCACGGGATCGCCGGTCAAGAAAGGCAGGAGAACCGCCCGCTGCGGTTCCGCCCCCAGACCGTCCCCCTGGAAAATCTCCAAGACGTCTTGAGATCTCAGCTCCGGGCCTGCCTTGTTGCAGACCAGATGGACCTCGGCTCCTTGTCGGAGGGCTTCTTTGAGCATGCGAGCCGGCACATCGTCCGCGTACTTTTCCGGACTGGTCACGAAGACCACCCCATCGGCCAGGAGGAAAAATTGCTCCGCCAAAAGGCGGTTGGCTTCCTCCACGCTGTCCAGATCGGGAGTGTCCACGAAGATCACCGACACCCACTCATCTTTTTCGTGCAAACGCACATGGAAGACACCGGGCTGTCCAATAAGCGGCGCGCTGTCACTTTCTGAGCCGAAATGGCACTCAACCCGTTCATCCTGGAAAGGAAGATCCAGATCCGACGAGATCCGCACGTGGGCATACCCCACAGCCCCCGCCGTCTTGGGCCGCTCCACCCCCGTCTCGCTCACGCGTTCGCCGCACACTGCATCGAACAGCGTGGATTTTCCCGTTCCCGTCCCCCCCATGAAGAGCACCCAAAGCCATGGATGGGCGGCCTTATGGGCCAGGACCGCGGCGCGCAGAGCCGCCTGTCGGCACAAGGCAGGAAGCTCCCGCCGCCCCCTGTCGGTGAAGCCGGGAACCCGCAGCTCACGGATCCCTTCTTCCCAGGGAGGATCGGTCAGGAAGGGCCCTTCCGTGATCTCAGTGGTCGATTTTTTCGTTTGGCTCATGCCATTCCATCCATGGGGCAGGCAGGGTGTTTGCCATCCGGGAGTACAAGGAAAGGATCCAGGTTTCGCCGCTTCCCGCGACCACCAGTTTGCTCAGGAGCCGTCCCGGATAGAGGCGCACCCGATGCATGTTTTGCCGTGGCATAGATTTGTTTTGCCACCGAAAAAGGCGGCGATAATAGATGCGAAGGGCCAGGGAGGTGAGCACCACGTGCACACGGCAGGCCCGGGGAACTCCGGGCACCCGGGACGCATAGGCGGGTCCCGCCCAGTGCACCTCTTCGGCGTCCGCCGCTTCCCCGGAATAGATGCGGTCGATGTGATAGGGAAGTGAGGGTGCCCCGGCCGATGCCCCGCCGGATCCGAAAGCCGAAAAGATGCGATGAAAGAAAGCCTTCACCAGCATGACCAGGTGGCGCGCCAGCATGGGGAAAAACACGAGCAAGAGCACCAGGAGCACGATGGTGGTGAAAAACGTCCAGCGCGGGTGGGCCAGGCTCACGTAGGCATAACCCACCGCAAAGATGTCCTCCCCGACGCTCAGGGCCATGTTGGAAAAGGGCTCCGGGCTGGCCTGCACCAGCAGGCGGGTTCCCGCCTTGGTCATGTGCGCCGCCGAAGCCAGGCTGGCGCCCAGCATGAAGACGATCACCTCCAGGGCGGGCGAGGCCTGACCCACCTGCATGAGGGCCAGCATGGCGCCGCCCAAGGGCCGGACGATGGTGTGCAGGGTATCCCACAGGGTGTCCAGGCCGGGGATCTTGTCCACCACGAATTCGATGACGTAGAGAAAAAGGGCGACGAAGATGACGGCGTCATTGGCCAATACCTGCAGTTCCGGCGGGAGTCCCTGGACCAGGCCGTGTTTGATGCAAAGGCCCACCACGGCCACGGTGGCGTAAAGGTTCACGCCGCTTACGAAAGACAAGCCCAGCAACGACCCCAATTGCGCGATAATCTCCATGGCATGCATCCTTTCCCGACACAGGGGCAAGATCCCTCCCAAGCCTTGCCCCATCCTATCCGTCGTTTCTGTGGGACGCAATCGCTTCCCGAAACCTTTCTTCCCAATTCCCGGTAACTTCTGTAGTATGCCCCCGAACCAGAAGGGCACAAGGGCCCTCCTTGCGAAAAAGGAAAGGGAGACGCAGACGGGAACGAGCAGGCAGAAGAGAGTATGGACGCCAGAAAATCCAAGACGAGCGAGAAAAAGGACCGCACCTTCATCGCCGATCTCAAGCCCAACCAAGACATCGTTGGAACCTTTGCCGTAGCCTCCAAGGAACTGCGAACCGCCAAGAACGGCATGCCGTACCTCACCCTCACCCTGCAAGACAAGACCGGCCAGGTCACGGGGCGGATCTGGAATGGGGCGGAAGAGGCCGCCTCGCGGATCGCCTCCCAGTGTGTGGTCCGCTTGCAAGGACGCACGGAAACCTTCCGCGATGTCCTGCAGATCAACATTCAGCGGCTGGAAACGATGGCGCCGGAGCACATCGATCTGGAAGACTTCCTGCCGGCCTATCCCGGTGACGCCGCGGCCCTATGGCAAGAATTCGTCTCCAAGCTGGCGACCGTCCAGCAAAAGCCCCTGAAGGAACTGGTCCGGCTCTTCCTGGCCGATAACGCCCTGATGACCGCCTTCCGGAAGGCTCCCGCCGCCAAGAATTTTCACCACGCCTACCTGGGTGGACTCCTGGAACACACAACGTCGGTGATGGAATTGGTGAGCCTGGTGGCCGGACGCTACGCCACGCTGGATCGCGAGCTGCTGCTGGTGGGAGCCTTCCTTCACGATATCGGAAAGGTGTACGAATTCCGTTGGGATATGGCCATTGACTATTCGGACGTGGGGCGTTTGGTGGGCCACATGGTATTGGGCGTGGAGATCCTTGAAAAGAAGCTGAGCCTTTGCAAGGATTTTCCCCAGGAAACCGCCGTGCTCCTCAAACACCTCATCCTGAGCCATCACGGGCAGGCGGAATACGGGGCCGTCCAGCCACCCATGACCCGCGAGGCCTTCGTGCTGCATCTGGCGGACGATCTGGACGCCAAGATGAACAATCTGGACCGGATCCTGGAGCAGGCCGCAGGAGACGAATCCCGCTGGACCTCCTATCAGAAGTCCTATGCGCGCTTCTTTTACAAAGGGGGCGCCTGCGGGGAGGAGACGGCGTCCGACGAATCAGTTGACACCCACGGCGGCCCCTGCCGCCAGCTCAATCTCTTTTCCATGATGGCCGAAAAGCGCCAGGAGGGGCGCGAACGAAGCGGCCCGTGACCCGCATGGCCGGCACAGTCCCTGCCACGGGAAAAGCTCCGGGCAGGACGCGCCCTGGCCGGAAGGCGACACGGACACGGGGGAAACCCGGATGATCCAGGCGGGAGAATCGAACGGAGACAAGCCCTTGTTTTTGAGCGTGGAAGGAATCGACGGATCGGGCAAGACCACGGTGGTGGATTTCGCCGTGCGCTGGCTGGAAGAACGCCACATTCCTTGCCGCCGCGTGCGCGAACCCGGCACCACCAAGGTGGGCGAGCAACTGCGCTCCATCCTCCTGGATTCCCGACAGAAAGCCATCCACCCCTGGACGGAAGTGCTGCTCTATCTGGCCAGCCAGAACCAGCAGGCACACGAAGTGATCCGCCCGGCCCTGGAGGACGGGACCTGGGTGGTGGCGGACCGGTTTGTGGACGCCACTTTGGCCTACCAAGGGTGGGGCCGCGGTCTGGACATGGGTGCCATCGAGGCAGTCCAGTGGAAGATCCTGGAGGGTTTTCGTCCCCACAAAACCCTGCTTCTGGACTGCCCCGTGGAGGTGGCCCTGCAGCGGCGCCTGGGCCGGTCGGGAACGCCGGACCGGCTGGAAGCCGAATCCACAGCGTTCCACCAACGCGTGCGCCAAGGCTACCTGGCCCTGGCGCGCCGGGAGCCCGACCGGTTCCTGGTCCTGGATGCCTCCAAGCCCCTTCACCAGGTTCTCAATCACGTGCAGCGCACCCTGGAGGGCATGGGGACGGGAAGAAAGCCATGAGTCTGGATTCCGTGGCCGGGCAGACCCGAGCCAAGAGATTCCTTGCGCACCTGCTGAGAACCGGAAACCTCCCCCATGCCCTGCTTTTGAGCGGCATGGAAGGAATCGGCAAGGGCCGGCTGGCTCTGGAACTGGCCAAGGGGCTCAACTGCCGCGTTCCACCTGCATCCGAGACGGGCGCCTTGGCCTGCGGCGCCTGTGAGGCGTGTGACAAGATCGCCAGGCGCGTCCACCCGGACGTGGTCTGGGTGGAACGGGAAGGGACCACCATCAAACTGGCCCGGATCAAAGAGGTGAGGGAACGCTGCCGGGTCCGTCCTTTCGAGGGCGCTTTCCGGGTCACAATCATCCAGGACGCCCAGGCCCTGACGGAAGAGGCCGGCAACGCCCTGCTCAAGATCCTGGAAGAGCCGCCGCCGCGAAACGTCTTCATTCTGCTGGCCTTGGACGCCCAGATGCTCCTGCCCACTCTGGTGTCGCGATGCTGCCACGTGCGCTGCCAGCCCCTCGAAGATGAACAGGTGCGGGACCTGGTCATGGACCGGTGGCACCTGTCCAAAACCCAGGCGGAACAGGTGGCCCGGCTTTCCTTCGGGAGCCTGGAATGGGCCCGAGCCTGGGCGGAAGGAGACCGCGTGGAACGATGCCGGCAGGTGATTCAGCGGCTCCTGGACCACGCCCAGGGGCCCATCCTGGAACTCTTTCTGGACACCGCCCAGTGGGTCAAGGAAAGTGAAGACTTGGAACAGGACCTGGAATGTATTAAGTTCTGGGTGCGGGAAAGCCTGATGCAGCACTTGGGAATGACTGAAAAAACGGCCTTCCAGGAACTGGACGCATCGAAAGCGAGAGCCGTTCAAGATCCCGAGACACTGCTCAAGATCTACCAAGTGGTCGAAAACGCCGTGCAGCACCTTCGAGCTCATGCCAACAAACAGCTGATCCTGGAAGGTGTCTGCCTGAAGATAAAGGAATGGTTGGATGGAGAAGGTCATCGGTATTCGTTTCCGGGATGGAGGCAAGATTTATCACTTTGATCCGGGTCCGCACCCTGTCCAGAAGGGCGATTATGTGGTGGTGAACACCGAGCAGGGCAAAGGTCTGGGCGAGGTGGTGGAGGGCCCCTTCCCCAAGAACCCGGACGTACACCCCAAGGAGATCAAGCCCATCGAGCGGCCGGCGCAGCCGGTGGAAATCGAAAGGCATTTCGAAAATCTGCGTTTCGAGGAAGAAGCCGAAGCGTTTTGCCTGGAACGGATCCAGGCCCTGGGGCTCGCCATGAACCTGGTGGACGTGGAGTGCTTCTACGATCGGTCCAAGATCATCTTCTACTTTACGGCCGATGGGCGGGTGGACTTTCGGGAGCTGGTCAAGGACCTGGTGCGGCGGCTTCGCATGCGCGTGGAGCTCCGCCAGATCGGTGTGCGCAATCAGGCCAAGATGGTGGGTGGACTCGGCACCTGCGGGCGTCCCCTTTGCTGTGCCACGTTTCTACGCAACTTCCATCCCGTTTCCATCAAGATGGCCAAGGAACAGAACCTGAGCCTCAACCCATCCAAGATCTCCGGCGCCTGCGGGCGCCTCATGTGCTGCCTGCAATACGAGTACGACACCTACAAGTACTACAAGCAGGGCATGCCCAAGCTGGGTAAGAAGGTGGAGACCCCCCAGGGGCGGGGCAAGGTCATTCGCCAGAACGTGATCGATCGGATCGTCACGGTTCTGCTGGAAAGCGGGCAGGCCATCGACATCGAATATGGTCCTGTGTCGGAACATGGCGCCGCCCGCCCCTGCCAGGCGAACCTTTGCGAACGCCGGAACGACGCCGCCCCCTCCCAAAAAGGAAACGCCCAGGAAAAGCCCAAGCCGTCGGGCTCTGCCAAGCAGGATTCCGGGCAAAAACCCAGGAAGAAAAAGAGCCGGAGCGGCAGATCCAGGAAAAAGACGAAAAAGAAGAGAGCTGAGTGAGAAAGGATAGTGCGGCATGGACACACGGTTCTACATCACCACCCCCATCTATTACGTCAATGCGGAACCCCATATCGGACACGCCTACACCACCATCGTGGCGGACGTGATGAATCGCTTCCACCGCCTCATGGGCTATGAAACCTATTTCCTTACGGGCACCGACGAACACGGAGACAAGATCGTCCAGGCCGCCGAAGCCGCAGGAACGGACCCCCAAACCTACGTGGACCGCATCAGCCGGATGTTCCGCCACACCTGGCCCAAGCTCAATATCAGCAACGACCATTTCATCCGCACCACCGACCCCGCCCACATGAAGGTTGTCCAATACATCCTTCAGAAGGTCTACGACGCCGGGGACATCTATTTCGACACCTACAAGGGCCTTTACTGCATCGGCTGCGAACGCTTCTACACGGAAAAGGAGCTGGTGGACGGGAAATGTCCGGATCATGACAAGCCCCCGGTGGAACGGGAAGAGGCCAACTACTTCTTCCGAATGAGCAAGTACCAGGACTGGCTCATCGAGCACATTGAAAAACACCCCGATTTCATCCGCCCGGAACGCTACCGCAACGAAGTCCTGGCCTTTTTGAGGGAGCCGTTGGAGGATCTGTGCATCTCCCGGCCCAAGGAGCGGCTGAGCTGGGGGGTCCCCCTGCCGTTCGATGACCGGTATGTGACCTATGTGTGGTTCGATGCGCTGATCAATTATGTGTCCGCCCTGGGATATCCCGACGGGGAACTTTTCAGCACCTTCTGGCCCGTGGCCCAACACGTCATCGCCAAGGACATTCTGAAGCCCCACGGCATCTACTGGCCGACCATGCTGAAGGCGGCCGGTATCGAGCCTTACCGCCACTTGAACGTGCACGGCTATTGGAAGATCAACGAAGGCAAGATGAGCAAGAGCCGAGGAACGGTGGTCCGCCCCCTGGATCTGGCGCCCGTCTACGGCGTGGATGCCTTCCGCTACTTTCTCATGCGCGAAATGGTCTTCGGCCTGGACGCCAACTTCAGTGAGGAGGCCTTGATCCAGAGGCTCAATTCGGATCTGGCCAACGACCTGGGGAACCTCTTCAGCCGCACCCTGGCCATGACGGCCAAGTACTTCCAAGGCACGGTGCCCCCGTTCGGAAACCCAGTCCTGCCGGAAGACCAGGCCCTGGAGCGGCAGGTCCAGGATGCTGTCTCCGCCTATCGGGAGGAAATTCCCAAGTGGGCCTTCCACAAGGCCCTCATGGCCGTCTGGGAGATGATCAACGCTGCCAACAAATACATTGACCAGACCGGTCCCTGGGAGCTGGCCAAGGACCCCGACAAGAAGGGGCGGCTGCAGCGGGTCCTGCGCACTCTCCTGGAAGTGAACAAGACCACGGCCGTCCTCGTTGCTCCCTTCATGCCCCAAACGGCGGAAAAGATGCTGGAGCGGTTGGGAGTTCCCGTCAAGGCCCTGGATCTTCGTCTGGAGCGGGACGCCCGTTGGGGCAGTCTGGTGGAAGGGGAAAGGGTGCAAAAAGGCGCCGCCCTCTTCCCCCGCGTGGACATCAAGAAGTGGCAGCAAGAAAAGAACGCCGAGGAAAGGAAACGGAACGTGGAAAAGAGCGACGAAAGCCAAAAGACCTCCGATCTCATCACCTTTCAGGAGTTCCAGCGCCTGGACCTTCGGGCCGGTGTGGTCCTGGAAGCCGAGCGCATTCCCAAGTCCAAGAAGCTCTTGAAGCTCAAGGTGGACATCGGCGAGGAACGCCAGGTGGTGGCGGGCATCGCCGAACACTACGCCCCGGAGGATTTGGTGGGAAAGCAGGTGGTGGTGGTGGCCAATCTGAAACCGGCCAAGCTCATGGGCGTGGAGTCCCAGGGCATGATCCTGGCCGCCCACGACGGCGACGTGTTGAAGCTCGTCACAACGGACGCCCCCGTGATTCCGGGCGGCAAAGTGTCCTAAGCGCTTTTTCGAAAGAGTTTCCGCGACACCAGATCGTTCTGTGAATGCCGTCTTCAGGGGCGACCCACCGGGTCGCTCCTGAAAGACCAGCGCAAGATCCCGTCGCTCTCAGGCCGGCGGGATCCTCTGTCATCGCCCCCCAAGACACCCGGTCCCCACGAAAAAAAAGCCACCTGCTTATCCATTTTCAGACAGCCTTGTCGGGGCGGGTTCGAAACGCGCCCCTACTGCGGCACGGCCAGGCCGGGAGCATGTACCCACCCGGCAGCCCCAACCTTCCGTTCGCACCAGAAGGAAGCCGCCTGGGCGTTCTCGGACAACTTCCCAGGATTTCGCCTAAAAACGCCGGGGATGGGCGCGTTTTTCCGTGGCACGGCCCTTCAGGGCTGCCGAAGAGCTCCCGGAGGCGCCGCATATGCCCTCGGGGACTGTCTTCCCATGGGGTTGCGAGGGCCTTTTTCCGCCATCTGGAGCGGCCGACCCGCGGGCGCACAGGCTTTTGGTCCGCGGGAAGGCTCTTGCCATGTGCCAAAAATTGCGCCATAAAACAACAAATCGTTTTATAGGGCGCCTTTTCCATCAGGCAGACGGGCCTTCTCAGCCAGGCTCCGAAACAGCTTTTCCAGATTAGGTTTCAGCCGGAAACGACAAGAAATTTTCCTTTCCTTGTCACCTGCAGGGCTATCGCTTTGCGGGCCCCGGCCCTCCAAGTCACCAACTCCCCTGACATGTTGCATCCCCTTTCCCACCTCCCATGAGGGAAAGCCGGCCGGGGGCACAAGGAAGAGGAGAAGTCCATTATTTGCGGCCCAGATTGGAGGCACGTATCTCGGGAGATCCCACGATGAACCAGGATGCGGTCCGCTCGATCCCCGGTTGGCTAAAAATCACCCTTGCCCTAACCCTTCTTTTGCTGGTCGCCGCCGGAGCCGGTCTGGTGCGCATGGTCTCCAAGCACCAGGAAAAGGTGGTGAGACAAGAACTGGTCTCCATCGCCCGAGCCAAAGCGAAGGAGATCGCCCAATGGAGGGAGGAAAAGGCAGCCGCCGCCCATCTTCTCATGGGGCGCCATGCCCTGATCGCTTCCATCAAACGCTACCTGGAAGATGGCGACACGACAGAATCCGGTGCAATCCGAAGGCGCCTTCAACCCTTCGCCGAACTCTCTCACTGCGCCAATATCCTGATACTGGACCCGGAAGGCCAGGTCCGTTGGGCCCTCCACCGTGCTCCCAGCGCCCCCCACCCCGAATACGAACGGGCCCTGAAGTCCGCCCTCGCATCGCGAAAACCCGCATGGACATCCCTTCACAGGGGCCCGGAAAATGGCCCATCCCACCTATCCTTGGTGACACCACTTTTTGATCCGGAGGGCAATGGCCGCTTCCTGGCCGCCTTGGCACTGGTGATGGACGCCAGCTCGTATCTCTACCCCCTCCTCCAATCCTGGCCGGTCCCCAGCGAGACCGCGGAAACCCTCCTGGTACGCCGCGATGGGGATCACGTGCTCGTGCTGAACGATCCGCGCCACGGAAAGGACACGGCCTTGGCGGTCCGAATACCCCTAACCCGAACGGAACTTCCCGAAGTCATGGCCGTCCAAGGAAAGGAAGGCATCGTCGAGGGAAAGGACGACCGCGGCGAGGACGTGGTGGCCGCCGCCTTGTCCATTCCCGATTCACCCTGGTTCCTGGTGGCCAAGATTCACAGGGCCGAAGCCTTCGCCATGCGGCATGTCCTGTCCGCAACCATCGTGGGACATCTACTGGGTGTCTTGCTGCTACTCGGCGTGATCACTCTGTACCTAAGACAAGCCCTTCTGAAGAGGCAGTTCCATCGTCTCTATGAAGCGGAAAAGGACCTGCGCACAACTATGGAGCGACATTGGATCACCCTTCAATCCATCGGCGACGCCGTGATCGCCACGGACGCCCGAGGTCGCGTGGAACTGCTCAATCCCGTGGCTGCATCTCTCACCGGCTGGAACCGTGAAGAGGCCCTGGGAAAACCCATCGAAGAAGTCTTTCGGATCATCAACGAAGAATCGCGGCAACCAGTGGAAAGCCCGGTGAGCCGGGTGTTGCGGGAAGGCGCCGTGGTGGGTTTGGCCAACCACACGCTTTTGATCTCCAAAGAGGGCCGGGAAATCCCCATTGCCGACAGCGGCGCGCCCATTCGGGACGTTCGAGGCGAAATCCGCGGGGTCGTCCTGGTCTTTCGGGACCAAAGCGAGGAACGCCTGCGACAACGCGTGACCCAAACCCGACTGGCCTTGGTGGAGTATGCCGCCCAGCACGAGCTCCATGAAGTGCTGGCCCGCATCGTGGACGAAATCTGCGCCCTGGTGGAAAGTCCCATCGGCTTCTACCACTTTGTGGACCCGGAGCAGGGTATGCTCATTTTTCAGCAGTGGTCCACCCGCACGGAGGAGGTCTGCAGGGTCGCAGACCGAGGAACCCACTTGTGCTTGGATCGGGCCGGGGTGTGGGCGGACGGCGTTCGCCGCGGCCAACCTGTGATCATCAATGACTACGCATCCCTTTCCCCCAAAAAAGAACTTCCCCAAGGTCACATTCCCTTGGTTCGGTTGCTGGCCGTGCCCGTAATGCGCCAAGGCCGACCGGTGGCTGTCCTGGGCCTGGGAAACAAAGGCAAGGATTACACGGAAGAAGACGTGAAGACCGCCTCGCTCTTGGCCGATCTCACATGGGACATCGTGAGCCGCAAACAGGCGGAAGAGGCCCTTCGAGTCAGTGAAGAGCGGTTCCGGATCGCCTTCCAGTCGAGCCCGGACGCCATCAACATCAATCGCCTGGAAGACGGCTTGTACGTGGACATCAACGAAGGCTTCACCCGGGCCACCGGTTACACCCGCGAAGACGTCCTGGGAAAGACCAGCCTGGAACTGGACATCTGGCACGATCCCGAGGACCGAAAACGCCTGGTAGCCGCCCTCCAGCGGGACAGCTACTGTGAAAACATGGAAGCCCTCTTCCGTGCCAAAGACGGCCGGATCCTCACGGGCCTCATGTCCGCCCGGCTCATTCACATCCAAGGCGTGCCTCATATCATTTCCATCACACGGGATATCACCCGAATGAAGGAAGCCGAAGAAGAGCGAAGGCAGCTGGAAGCCCAACTGGCGCAGGCCCAGAAGATGGAATCCGTGGGGCACCTGGCCGGGGGCGTGGCCCACGATTTCAATAACCTCTTGAACGTGATCTTGGGACACGTGGAACTCATGGGCCTGCAGATGCCTCCCGACGACCCCCAACACGCCAGGCTCCGGCAGATCGAGAAGGCCGCCCGGCGCTCGGCCGATCTCACCCGCCAGTTGCTCGCCTTCGCCCGCCGCCAGCCCATCTCCCCCAAAGTGCTGGACCTGAATGAAACCGTGGAAAACATGCTCAAGTTGCTCCGGCGTCTCATTGGAGAAAACATCGACCTCATCTGGCGGCCCGATTCCCACTTGTGGCCCGTCAAGATGGACCCGACCCAGGTGGATCAGATCGTGGTGAACCTGTGCGTCAACGCCAGTGACGCCATCGGCGATCACGGGCGGATCACCCTGGAAACCGAAAACGTGGAGATCGCGTCTTCGGAGGCCCGGAAGCTGCAATGCGAACCCGGCGATTACGTGAAGCTGGCGGTGAGCGACACCGGCTGCGGCATGGAAAAGGAAATCCTGGATCGGATCTTCGAACCGTTTTTCACCACGAAAGAAGTGGGAAAGGGAACGGGACTGGGGCTATCGACCATCTACGGCATCGTCAAGCAAAACCAGGGCTCCATTGAGGTCACCAGCGAACCCGGGAAGGGGACCCGCTTCGAGGTCTATCTTCCTCGGCACAATGGCAAGACCGAAGACTCGGAGGTGGAACAGGACGCCGAGGTGCCGCGAGGACACGGTGAAACGGTACTCCTGGTGGAAGACGAGCCCTCACTGTTGCTGCTGGGACAAACCATGCTGGAAACGTTGGGCTACCAGGTGCTGACGGCGGGAACCCCCCAGGAAGCCCTACGGCACGCCCGGGAATATCCCGCGAAGATCCATCTACTCATCACCGACGTGGTGATGCCGCAGAAGACCGGAAAGGATCTCTGTGAGGCCATCCAGGCCATCCGTCCGGAAATCAAAGTCCTCTTCATGTCGGGGTATCCCTCCAACGTGATCGCCCCTCAAGGCGTTCTGGAACCGGGCGTCCACTTCATCCAGAAGCCCTTCTCGTTGACCACATTGGGACACCGGGTGCGGGCGGTCTTATCCAGCTGAGGCCCCTGGATGGGCAAAGGGGCGAAGCCGGAAGGCCGGGCCTCCAAACAGGAGCGGCCTTTCAATGCCGGTTGATGGGCTGACGGCCGGGATCGCCCGTGACCGGAAGGACCAGGAGCCGGGCGAGGCTGAGCCCGCGCGGGTCTCGAAACTGGCTGAGACCGATGGTCATGTGCCCATGTCCCTTTTCCGGCTGGTCCTTGTAAGTCCCGAAGAGCCGATCCCACCAGGACAGGCAGAAGCCGAAGTTGCTGTGGGTCTCACGGATGATGACCGAATGGTGCACCCGGTGCATGTCCGGAGTGACCAGGACGAGCCGCACGGCGCGATCCATCGCAGCGGGCAGCTTCAGGTTGGCGTGGTTGAAAAGCGCGGTGCCGTTGAGAAGGATCTCAAACAGGATCACCGCTCCCACCGGCGGTCCCAGGGCCGCCACCGCGGCGGTTTTGAGCCCGGCGGAAAGCAGGATCTCCACGGGGTGAAAACGCACGCCGGTGGTGGTGTCCAGATCCAAGTCCGCATGGTGCACCATGTGGAGGCGCCACAGGGTGGGCACGGCGTGGGTGAGCACATGCTGCAGGTAGATGACAGCATCCAAGGCCACGATGGAAAGCCCCCAGGTCCAGACCGCCGGAAGGCCCCCGTGATTCAAAAGCCCCCAGCCTTTTTGGGATGCCAGGCCGGCGGTCTCCACGGGCACCAAGGGCAGTATCCCCCGCACGAGAGCCGCTCCCACCAGGACCATGACCAGGTTGGCAGGCCACCGTTCCCCCCGGGGGCGGCTCCGGGGCCGTCGCGGAAAGGCCGCCTCCAGGGCGGCCATGACCAGAAGCGTCCCCGCAAAACAAGCCAGCCGCAGGAACCTCTCATGGGAAATGTCCACCACCTTCATCCGCCTCCTGACCCTCAAGCCTTACCACGGCGGTCTTTCCAGCGCAACTTGGCCTCTTCCTTGGCACAATAAAGGACAGGCACAAGGAGCACGCTGATGAGGGCCAGCAGCATCCCACCGAAAGAGGGGATGGCCATGGGCACCATGATGTCCGCTCCCCGTCCCGTGGAGGTGAGCACGGGAAGCAGGGCCAAGATGGTGGTGGCGGACGTCATGAGAGCCGGCCGCACCCGACGAACCGCTCCCACCACGGTGGCATCCCGCACATCCTGAACAGTCTCGATCCGCGCCTGCCGAAAGCTCTCATCCAGGTAGGTGGCCACGATGACACCGTTGTCCGAGGCGATGCCGAAAAGGGCCAGGAATCCCACCCAGACGGCCACGCTCAAGTTGACCGGATGCACGGAGAAGAGATCCCGCATGGACATTCCAAAAACCGAAAAGTCCAGGAACCACGGCTGGGCATAGAGCCAGAGGGTCAAGAATCCTCCGGACCAGGCCAGCAAGATGCCGGAAAAGACCAGCACGGTCGTCAGTCCCGAACGGAATTGGAAATAGAGGATCATGAAGATGATGAAGAGGGCCAGCGGCAGCACCACGGAAAGCTTCTTCTGGGCTCGAATTTGGTTTTCGTAGCTTCCTGCGAAGGTGTAGCTCACTCCGGCCGGCAGCTCCAGTTCCCCCGAAGCCAGCTTTTTTTGGAGATGGGCCTGGGCCTGCTCCACCACGTCCACTTCCGCGTATCCTGGCTTCTTGTCGAAAACCACGTAGCCCACCAGGAAGGTGTCTTCGCTCTTGATCACCTGTGGACCCCGCACGTAGCGGATCTCCGCCAGTTCCTCCAGGGGGATCTGGGTCCCGTCGGGAGCGGGAACCAGTATGCGGGCAAGGGATTCCAGGGTGTCCCTGAGCTCCCGCATGTACCGCACCCGAACCGGATACCGTTCCCGGCCCTCCACGGTGGTGGTGATCCTTTTCCCACCCACGGCCACTTCGATCACGTCCTGAACCCGCCGAATGGAAATGCCGTAACGAGCGATGGCCCGACGGTCGATCTGGATCTCCAGGTAGGGCTTTCCCACGATCCGGTCGGCGATGACGGTGGCGGGTTCCACCGAGGGCACTTCCTTGAGGAACCGCTCCAGCTGCAAGCCCACCTTTTCGATGCTTGCCAGGTCGGGCCCCTTCACCTTCACGCCCATGGGAGCGCGCATGCCGCTCTGAAGCATGACGATGCGCGCAGCGATGGGCTGAAGCTTGGGGGCCGAGGTGGTGCCCGGGATCTGAGCCGCCTGCACGATCAGGTCCCAGATGTCGTCGGGCTTTCGCACGCCCGGCCAGGGATCGCGTCCCTCATTGAGGTCCGGGTCCAGCGCCGGACGCCACAGACGAAACGGCATGCCGTCTTCGTCGGGGATGAGCCGCCCCTGGTCGTCCCGTTCGAACTTGCCCTGCACCGTGTACGGTTTGCCGTCGGGAGCCGGAAGCGGCACGCCGTTTTCATCGCGAAAAAGGTCCGTCTTTTCGGGGGAGAAGCGGAACCGGAGGCGACGTCCGGCCTTGTCCACCAGGTACTCGGGCTTGTAGTTGATGATGGTCTCGATCATGGAGATGGGCGCCGGATCCAGAGGCGATTCCACCCGACCGATCTTTCCCACCACCGTGTCGATCTCGGGGATCGCCCGGATGGCCATGTCCTGCTTTTGCAGCACGTCCAGGGCCTCGCCGATGGATGCATGGGGCATGGTGGTGGGCATGTAGAGATAGGACCCCTCGTCCAGGGGCGGCATGAATTCTTTGCCCAGCCCGGGAAAGACCCGGGCCAGGGTCTTTACGGGGGCCGACTGCCGCATGCCCTGGGGCAGCCACCCAAAGAAGGCATCGAAACCCAACCAGACCACAAAACCGACCACGGTCACCACCAGGGGCACGGTCATGAAAAGCATCTTGTGCCGAAGGCTCCAGCGCAGCACCGGTTCGTAGACCACGCGAAAGAGAAAGAAGATACCCAGCAGGCCGCAGACCAGCACGGCCACGAAGAGGAAATTGAGCACCATGCCGTTTTCGGGGCCCAACGGCAGCCATTCCAGGGCCAACAAGAGCGCCACCAGCACCACGATCAGCACATTCAAAACGATGGAACTCCAGCGGGAAAACCAGTCCGGCAGCCACCTTTCCGCCAGCAGATAGCCTCCCGCCACCACCAGGGGCAGGGCACCCCACCAGGGAAGGAACCAGAAGGCCGCCACACCGGCCGCAACGAGCAAGCCATAAAGGGCGGATCGCAGGAGGCCCGCCCGGGAGCGCGCGGCCGTCTTTTCCCGAAAGAGAAGATGGGCCAGGGGCGGAATGACGGTGAGGGCCACGATGATGGAGGCGATGAGGGCGAAGGTCTTGGTATAAGCCAAGGGCTTGAAGAGCTTTCCTTCCGCCGCCTCCATGGTGAAGACCGGCAGGAAACTGACCACCGTGGTGGCCACCGCCGTCAACACGGCGCTTCCCACCTCCACCGACGCCCCATAGACCACTTCCAGGCGGTTGGTGCCCGGCGGCGCTTCATCCAGATGGCGCAGGATGTTTTCACAGATCACGATCCCCATGTCCACCATGGTGCCGATGGCGATGGCAATGCCGGAAAGCGCCACGATATTGGCATCCACGTGGAAAAGCTTCATGGCGATGAAGCACATGAGCACGGCCAGGGGCAGGAGCCCGGAGATGAGCGCCGAGCTCCGGAGGTTCATGACCGTGAGGAGGATGACGATCACGGTCACCAGGATTTCTTCGTACAGGGCCGAGTTGAGGGTTCCCAGGGTTTCGTAGATGAGCCCCGTGCGGTCGTAGAACGGCACAATGGTCACCTGGCTCACCGTCCCGTCGGGCAGGGTCTTTTTGGGCAGGCCCGGGGAGATCTCGGCAATCTTTCGTTTCACGTTCTTGATGGCCGCCAGGGGATTTTCCCCGTAGCGAACCACCACCACGCCGCCCACCACCTCGGCGCCTTCCTTATCCAGCGCGCCGCGCCGCAACGCCGGCCCCAGGGTGACGTGGGCCACGTCCCGCACCCGGATGGGCACCCGGTCCCGCACAGCGACCACCGTTTCTTCCAGGTCCTTCAGGCTGCGCACAAACCCCAGGCCACGGATCACGTATTCCACCTTGTTCACTTCGATGGTCCGGGCCCCCACGTCCACATTGGAAGCCTTGACGGCCTGGAAGACGTCCTGCAGGGTGACCCGATGGGCCCGCATGGCGTCTGGGTCCACGTCGATCTGGTATTCCTTGACGAAGCCGCCGATGGAGGCCACCTCGCTCACCCCGTCGGCGGAAAGGAGCGCATAGCGAACGTACCAGTCCTGGACGCTGCGCAGCTCGTCCAGGTCCCAGCCTCCCGTGGGACGGCCTTGGGCGTCGCGCCCTTCCAGCGTGTACCAGAAGACCTGGCCCAGGGCCGTGGCATCGGGACCCAGAGCCGGCTGAACCCCCGGAGGCAGCGTGCCGGCGGGTAGGCTGTTGAGCTTTTCCAGCACCCGGGATCTGGACCAGTAGAAATCCACCCCCTCCTTGAAGATGACGTAGATGGTGGAAAAGCCGAACATGGAATAGCTTCGAATGGTCTTCACGCCGGGAATACCCAGCAAGGAGACCGTCAGGGGGTAGGTGATTTGATCCTCCACGTCCTGAGGCGATCGGCCCATCCACTCGGTGAAGACGATCTGCTGATTTTCCCCGATGTCCGGGATGGCGTCCACCGGCACCGGATCCCGGGGAAGACCCCGCAGATCCCAATCGAAGGGTGCCACCATGGACCCCCAGGCCACCACCATGAGCACGAACAGGAAGACCACGATCTTCATTTCCAGACAGAACCGGATCAGTCGGGCGATCCAGGATCCGTTGTCCGCTCTTTCGCTCCGTGCATGTGCCATCATTTTCACCTTGCTTCACCGCCGAATCCCACGACCACTGAGTGCGCTGGACCACCCGGGCGGGATGTCCCCCACCCGGGATCCCCTTGGCGGCGACCGGAACGGCGCCGCCAAGGACCGGGCCGTCGAAAAGAGGAGCACACGCCCGGCATCCTTTTTTGCCACGCCCTAGCCGAACTTGAGCTGGAATCCGTCCTCCATGTTTTGTTGAAGCCGTCGCGCCCTTGGTCTCGGCCCTATGGGATCACCTCCAACACGTCGCCGCAGCCGAGCATCCGCGGGCCGTAGTAAGGGTTGCGTACCTGGTCGTCGGGTTGAAGCCAAGTGGCTCCTCGTCCCTCAAAGGCCATGGGACACCGGATGCGATAGAGTGGCCTGTGCGTTCCCAGGGCGAAGTCCTTCGCCAGGACGGCCATGGCCTCGGACAGGATGGCAAAGCCCTTTCGAAAGGTGGCCGCCTCTTTGGACTGCTCCATGAGGGCCAGGGCCTTCTCAGTGTCTTCCAGCACCTGCATCCACTTCATGTGCGCATCGCCCTGAAGGAGCGCCATGTCCACCCGGCCCAGGACCGTGCGGATCCCGTTCACGGCCTCCTGGGCCTCCTGGGTCTTGTCCGCGGCCAGAGCCTCATGGGCCTCCAGGTAGGCGTCGATCACCCCTGCAACCTGTTTCCGAAAGGTTTCCGGTACCTCCAGGGGCTTGGAAGCTTCCACCATCTTTTGGTGATCCAAGGCGAACTGAGCCATGAGCCGGCCCATGTGGCCTTCCAGGCCGGCGAAGGCATCCCGGCGCTCCCCTTCCTTCTTGGCATCCAGGGCCACGATCACGTCGTTTTTGAGCAGCATGGAGAGCTCGTCCCAGACCATCCAGGGGTGTCCATCCAAAAGGCCATCGTCCACCCGGTCCAGGGCCGCCTTCAGGTCTCCGTAGGCACTGCGGGCCGCCGTCCAGTCGCGCGCTTCCACGGCCTCTCGAACGGCCCCATAGGCCTGCATCACGGGCATCAGCTGACGGCGAAACAGCGCGGGAACCTCCATGACGCCGGCACGGGAAGCGGCCTTGGCCTTCGCCGGCTCTGAACCGCCATGATGGTGCATGCCTCCCCCGCCGCCGCCTTCCGGCGTCATCATGCTGGGCTTGGCCAGGATCTGCACCGCGCTGTCGATCTTGAAGTTTCCGCGGGTCACCACCCTCTCGCCTTCCCGCAAGCCGTAGCGGACCACGTAGTAGCGGTCCGCCCGGGGACCCAAGACCACTTCCCGCCCCTCGTAGGTGCCCGGCTCATCGGGGACGGCCACGTAGACCACCGCCCGCTTTCCGGTGATCAGGGGCGCCGAGGCGGGGATGACCAAAGGAGGCCGGTCTCCGTCCAGGGTGGCATGGAGCTCCGCGCGGACGAACATGCCGGGGCGAAGACGCCCTTCCGGGTTGGGGACATCCACACGTACCTTGATGGTCCTCGTCTTTTCGTCCAGAAAGGGATCGATGAACGAAACGGTCCCGGCGAACTCCTCTCCCGGATAGGACTCCACTTCAAAGCGCACCCGATTGCCCACCCGGATCCAGGGAAGATCCGACTCGTAGGCATCCAGCTTGAGCCACAACGACGACAGGTCCGCAATGGTGTAGATGCGGGTGCCGGTCTTGACGTACATGCCTTCGAAGCCCTCCTTGCGCACCACGGTGCCCCCCATGGGCGCCAGGATGGTCATGTGATCCGAGGGAGTTCCTCGCCGCAGGATTTCCTGGATCTGGGCATCGGTAAGCCCCCAAAGGCGGAGCTTTTCCTTGGCAGAGACGATGGTCTGGGCCGCGGTGGAGCGGAGGGATCGCAGGTTGGACCGGCGCAGGTCCTTGGCGGCACGCACGGCGTGGAGAAGTTCCGATTGGGCGGCCAGAAGTTCCGGGCTGTAGAGGTAGACCATGGGCCGGCCCTTTTCCACCACGGTGCCGGTGAAATCCACATAGAGACGATCGAGACGCCCGGAAACCCACGAGGTGATGTGGGCCACGCGGCGTTCGTCGTAGCTCAGTTTGCCCACCAGCCGCCGCGTGACTTCCACCGGCCTGCGTTCCACGGGACTCAACTGGACCTGGGCGATCCGGCGGGCGGTTTCGGAAAGCACCAGACGCCTCATGGGCGCTTTTCCACCCGCGGTGGCAGTGCCCTCCTGGGTGGCGGGAATAAGATCCATGCCGCAGATGGGACACTTGCCCGGGTTGGGAAGCCGAATCTGGGGATGCATGGAACAGGTCCAAATCTGGCCCTTCTTCTCCGATCCGTTATCGTTTTGGGCATGGGCCGGGGTGACCATGGCGGGCGCCCCATCGGTTCCCTGCTGCGGCCTTTGGCCGAAACCACCCCAGACCATGAGGGCCACGACCATCACCGTCACCGCCAGCGCCTTCCACCCAAGTCCTTTGAATTTTCCTGCCGCCCACCGTTTCATCGCTGCTCGCCTTTCTCCCGCCGCGTCCGACACGATTCCAAGCCCTCTGCGTCCGTTGTCGGTCTTTTAGGAGCTTCTCCGAAAATGCTGACTTTAGAACATTTGGGCATGCCAAGTGTTCGAAATTGCGTTGACCCAAATGGAGGATTTGGCGTTCTCAGACAGGCTCCCAGCCGCCCATCGCTGCCCCACTCGGGACGGGAAACTTTGAGGCCCCCAGAAATCCCGACCACCGGGTGGAGCCCCGTTCCAGCCCACAAATCCCTTCCCCTCCATGCCCCCTCCCCTAACCCATCCCACCAGGGAAGGGGAACGTTTAGGCATTCATCATGCTCCCAGGAATCGGCCCCATCAGCTATCGGACGGAGCCTTCTCCAGTTCCACACCTTCCGCTTCCAGCTTCTTCATGTACTTGTCCGGATTTTTCTTGAAGGCATCCGGACAGGCCGGACAGCAGAAGTAGATCCTTTTTCCTTGATAGTCCACATAGATATCCTTGTTGACGGCCCCTCCCATCACGGGACACTTCTCCTGGGGATGGCCGCCTGCGACCGCCAGACCGGCTCCCAGCGTCCCCAAAGCAAACATCAGGGCCATGACCGTCACGATCCATTTTCTTCTCGTCATCCTTCGTTCCTCCTTGCTTCTTTCGGGGTCTCCACCTTCCATACCGCGGCGTCGGCCGTCGCAGCGGGCCGTGAAGGCGCCTTTGCCAGAAAGCGCCCCACGAGCCGTTCCACTTCCGCCAACCGCTGCGCCCTGTCCGCCTCCGCCCGCTCATAGGCCAGTTCGAACTCCAGGAGCGTGCGCTGTGCGTCGATCACGTCCAAGTAGCCTGCCAGATCCGCTTCGAAATCTTGCAGGCTTACCTGCAGCGCCTGCTGTGCCTTGGGGATCAGGCCGTTCTTGTAAAGGTCGACGCGTCGTTCCGCATCCCGGAGATTGTAGAGGACCATGGCCAATTGGGCGCTTAATTGGTTTTGTTTCTCTTTCAGGCTGCCTTCGGCCGCCCTCCTTCGGCTCCGAGCCTCCCGCACACCCGCGTCATACTTTTCCCACCAGATGGGCAGGTTGAGGGAAACGCCCACCGCCACGGGGTCTTTGCCGCTGTCGGGAGTGGCCGGGTTCAAGGCCTGCCCCGTATCCACCGCTTCCACGCGCACCGTCACGTCCGGATAGTAGTTCTGGCGTGCCAGCTCCGTTGCCGCCTTTTCCTTGTCCACACGATGACTCAACGCCTTCAGCTCCGGATTGCCTTCCAGGAGCCAGGTCAGGATCTCTTCATCCTTGGCAGCAAGGGGTTCCAGCCTCACCGGATCCGGCCAGGGGAGCGGAGCGTCTGCGCTCCGGTTGAGGGCGGCGTTCAGCGCCGCCGAGATGGGATTTCGCAAATCGCGCAGCGTCTTGAGGCGATCTTCCAATCGGGCCAGCTCGGTCTGGAGCCGGACCAGCACGCCGTAGGGTGTCAGGGAAACCGCGTACCGCGTCTGGACGGCCCGCTCCAGGTGCTTCAATAGCCGAACGTTTTCTTCCGTGACCGCCACGGCCCGCCGCAGGTAGGCGTATTCGTAGTATGCCTTCTTCACCTTCTCGAAGAGTTTCCATTTGGCCGCTTCGTAAAGCGCCCTCCTGGCCCGGGCCTCCCGGACGGCCACATCCCCCCGCAATTCCAGCTTGCTCAGCCATGGGAAGGTCTGGGCCAGCGCGAATTTCTGACGCTGGGGTCCCACCCGCGTCTCCACGCGTTCCACCAGATAGGCGTAGGTAAAGCGGGGGTCGGGAAGGCTTCGCACCTGGGGGATCTTCCACAGGGCGGCCTTCCAGTCGTCGAAGGCAGCCCGCAGGCCGGGATTGTGGAGCGCGGCGTAGGTCAGATAGTCCTGGAGCGTGGGGCGTTCCGGCAATGCGCTCTCCTCTTGCGAAGAGTCCAGATGGCCAGGCAAAGCGGCCTCCAACTGGGTAAGATCGCTCCAGCCGCCGGCAAGCTCCGGTACGCGCCCGGATCCCGCACACCCGGCCAAAACCGCGGCGATCAGCACCCACGCCCACCGCGCCGGCGGCGGGTATTTCCGGGATTTTTTCCTGTTTCCATCCTGCCCGTCTTTCACGACCGTCCTCCCATCACGCCTTTCCTCATGCCTCCAAGATTTCCTGGGAACCCGCCGGAAGGGGGGATTCCTCCTCGGCCCGTTGGGATTCCCACAGCCTTTGATACAGTCCGCCCGCCTGGACCAGATCTTCGTGGCGCCCTGACTCCACCACCTCTCCGCCGGACAAGACCACGATCCTGTCGAAATCCATGATGGTGGCCAGTTGGTGGGTTACCATGAAGGTGGTCCGCCCCCGGGTGAGCCTTTGGATGGATGCCATGACCCGCTTTTCCGATGCGGCATCGAGCCCCACAGTGGGCTCATCCAAAACCACGATGGGAGCATCACGAAGGATGGCCCGGGCGATGGCAAGGCGCCTTTTCTGTCCTCCGGACAGCCCACCGCCGCCCTCGCCCAGCTGCGTATCGTAGCCCTGGGAAAGGCCCAGGATGAACTCATGGGCTCCCGCCGCCCGTGCCGCCGCCACCACCTCATCTTCCGTAGCCCCGGGTTTGGCCATGGCGATGTTGTCTCGAACGCTCATACGGAAGATATAGGAATCCTGGAGCACCACGGCCATCTGGTTGCGGAGGGAGGCAAGGGTGAACTCGCGGATGTCCCGCCCGTCTACGAGCACGGCGCCCCGGTCCGGGTCGTAGAGGCGCATGAGAAGATGCAGGAGGGTGGACTTGCCGCTGCCCGAATCCCCCACCAGGGCCACGCGCTCACCGGCGGCCACGGCCATCTCAAATCCGCGCAGCAAGGGTCGGTCTTTGTCGTACCCAAACCACACATCCCGGAACTGAACGTGCCCGCGGAACCTGGGCGCCGGCACCGCATGCGGCACATCGCAAGCCCCCATCTCCGCGGGATTCAGGGCCATGATCTCCTCGATCCGCTCCAAAGCGGCTGACGATTTGGCCCACCGGCCGGCAAACTTGCTCATCTCCCGGATGGGCTTGAAGAGGCTGTTGAGGTAGCTGAGGAAAACCATGAGCTGGCCCACCGTGAGGCAGCCGTGGATGATGCGCAAAATCCCCACGAAAAGAACCAGCAGCGAGGTGGCTCCCACCAGCATATCCATGGACGCCGTGAGCATGCCCTGGTAGCGCCCCGCCCGGACAGCCTGTTGGGCGCTTTCCCGCCCTCCCTCAAGGAAGTCGTCCACCACCTCGTTTTCCAGGGACAGGCTCGTCACCGCCTTGTGGTAGTAAAAGGTCTCCTGAACGCTGGAAGCCAATGCGCCCTCGATGCGCCGCTGCCGGCGAACCGCTTCCCGCGTGCGCCGGGAAAAGAAGACGTTGGCCCAATAGACCACCGGGATCACCATGACAAAGGTGAGCGCGTAGATCCAGTCCATGACGAAAGAAACAACCAGGATGCCCACAACGGTGGGCAGGCTCCGAATAAGCACCGTGAGGAGCGATTCCAGGATGTCCTGGGCATCGGCCGTATCCTTGGAGATGCGACTGGTGAGATCCCCTGTGCGGGCCTTTTCGAAAAACCCGTGGGGAAGAGAAACCAGGTGGGAGAAGAGCCTTTCCCGGATGGTGAGCACCACGCGTTGGCCCAGGGTGGCCAGGGCCGTGTTCTGCACGTAAAGGAGCAGCGCGTTGCCGCAATAGATGAGGGCCAAAAGGAAGATCCCCTGAAAAAGGAAGTGGTAAAGATCCTCGTGGAAAAAGCCCCGGATCGAGACCAGGATAAACTCCGTCAGGCTGTAACGGGACATGAGATCGTTCGTATTCGAGGGGTTTTGCACCACATGGTCGATCAGGGCCCGAAGCGGCCACGGCTGGGCCAGAGTGAGAAGCGTCTGACCCGCCATGGCGGCCGCCACCAACAGGGCCACCTTCCAGTGGCGGCGCACCGCGCTCGTGAGCTGGCTGGCGCCAAGTGCCCTCTTTTGAACTGTCCGGTCCTTCATGTTCCGACCTTTCTTCCTTTTCCGCTTTCCGCCTCCGCCCCCCATCCCATGGAGACAACCGGTGCGAGTCACCGGTCCTTCGCGAAGCATGTGGGTCCGGGAGGACGGCGATTGGTCTTTCAAGAGGCAATTCCGATACCAAGTCGGGATCAGTACGGAAACAATGTCATTTGCTCAACGACGACGGGAAAAGGGAACGGACCCTGGACGCACGCTGAAGGCCACCTGCAGAAGCGGCGAAAGCCGCCATGCCGTCTCGCCCCTCCATGCCCGGTAGGGCTTCCGCGGATCATCACAGGGCCTCCGACCATACGGATCGCGCCTCTCGGCACTCCTGCAGAAGAAAACCCACCAACTCCTCTATTTGACAACGCGCGCCATCCAAAGCCGGCCCCCTCCAAGGCGCCACCAGCCCAACGGCCTCAGGCCCGATCAGGCGGCGATCTTTGTTAAGGCAAGTTGGGATCTCTGGTCTTTCGGAGTAGGTGAAAAAGGCGTTGAAAGAAATTTTCCATCTGGGAGAAAAATCCTTTCACTTTCCGGTTTCGGGGCCCCGTGATGCGGCAAGGGGATGGGTGGAAAGAGCTTGATCCGCTTGCGGAAGAGCAATTGGTGCGATCATTGCTCCGCCAATGACAAGGAACCTGGCAACGGGGGGATGTTCCCCGCCTTTCTTATCCCAATGGGGAGTGCGATTATGGAATCGAATCATTTTAACGACAAAAAACCGCGCGGCAAAGGATGGGCCGGGCTTGTGATCCTTGCAGCCGCGGCAGTCACCGTTTTTCACTACAGCACGGCCGTGGATCGGACGGCCTTTCACACCCTCTACCGGGACTTGTACTTCCTGATCATTCTTACGGCCTCCTTTTTCGGCGGCCTCAAGACCGGCCTGTGGACGGCCGGGCTCATCACGGCCGCTTACGCCCCCCATGTGGCCATGACCTGGCACGCTCAGCCCGGCGTGAACATTGGAAACCTCCTCCAAATGGTCCTCTTTCTTACGAGTGCCGCTGTGGTGGGGATCCTGAGCGACCGGGAAAAGAAGCGCCTCCAGGAACTGCATCAGGCTTGGAATCTGGCGTCTCTGGGCCGGGCGGCGTTGGCCCTCTCTTCGGAAATCCACGAGCTCCTCTCGCTCACACGGCAAACCCTTCGAAGGGAAGACCTCACCCAGCCAGGACGCCGGAACCTGCAGCGGATCATGGAAAAGCTGAGCGTGCTGGAGCAATCCCTGACTCACTTCAACCCGGACGCCTTGAGCCAGGAACGCCAATTCCTCTGTCCGGACGGGGTGTTCCAACGGGCGCAACAGCACCTCAACCAGGCCGCAGCTCCCCATGGGGTCCACCTGGATCTGCATCTCCAAGCCGGGGAGGCTCTGGTCTACGCAAGCCGATCCGATCTCCTGTGGCTGGCCCATCAGTTGGTTCGAAACGCGGCCGAAGTCTCCCCGCCCGGCACCACCATCTCCCTGGCCACCCGGGCGGACGACCGTGGTTTTCACATGATCGTCCGGGATCAAGGACCCGGCATTCCGGAAGAGAACCTGGAAAAGATCTTCACCCCCTTCTTTTCCACCAAACATGGGGGAACGGGTCTGGGATTGTCCGTGTGCCGAAAGATCGTCTCGGATCACGAAGGGGCCTTGCGTGTGGAGAGCCGTCTTGGAGCGGGAACGGCCTTCCATGTCTGGCTTCCCCTTGCCTTTGGTGAAAAGAAGGACCCGCATGCAAGCGGGGCGGATCGGAAGGGAGGGGAGAGTGCTTAGTGTCCGGCAATGGCATGGCGGCCCTTCGGGAGCTTTTAACTGGTTGAAATCCCACTGTGCCCCGTGGCTCTTTTTGAGCCTTGTAGGGGCGGGTTCGGAACCCGCCCCTACTGCTGAAACGCCAGGCCCGTAGCACGAGCGCGCCTGCACCCCAACCTTCCGTCCACGCAAGTAAGGAAACAACCTGGGCGTTCTCGAACAAGATCCCAGGATCCGGTCCGAGAAACCCAGGCTAAAAAGGAAAGTTTCCCGGCATCTTGAATCGGAAAGCCCTTCTCGGACATGCTTAGAAGGCTCCCCCAACACGACCCGGTGGGTTCCTTTTCGTGCGGACGGGCGGTCAAGGCTGCCATGACAAGGTTTCCTGCCGGCCTGTGAGTGAACAGCCCTTGCGCTCGATGGGGGCTACCCGCCAGGTCGATCCCACAGGCGGCGGGCGCACAAAGGGCTCATGACCAGAAGCCCGTTTTCGGCTTAGCCCCATGACGGAGGTAACCGTGCCGACCCGGATCGTTCATCGCTTCCTCGTTGTGCTGATTCTCCTCACAGCCCTGCCCATGGCTCTTCTGGGAGCCGCCTCCTACAGAGCGGCTCGCAAGGCACTTACCGGCACGGCCCTCATGCACATGGAGACCATCGCCGAAGACCACAAGAACCACCTGGACTTCTGGTTCCGGGAACGGCTGCAGGATCTGACCACCGTGGCGTCACTGCCTCCGGTGCGCATGGTCTGCACCCGGTGCAGCACGTCCGGATGCCCCATCCAGTCGGGTACAACCCTGGAGGCGGTTCGGGCATCGCTTCGTTCCGTGACGGGCTCGCCGCCTCTCTATGAATCCATGGCCCTTTACAGCGCGGACGGCCGGCTCCTGGCCGCCGCCGGCCCGCAAGACAAGGCACCCCGGCCGGCACCGATCCGCCCCCCGAAAGAGCCCACCTTCGGCACGCCCCTTCGCGGGCCCGATGGCCTCTGGCATGTGTCCCTCGCGGCGCCCATCCAGGGCGAAGAGGGGAAGCCGGTGGGAACCGTGGTGGCGACGGTGAATATGAGCCAATCGCTGGATCCCATGATGACGGACCGGGCCGGACTGGGGAGCACCGGTCGGACCTATCTTCTTACACCTCAAAGGGAGATCGTCACCCGGATCCACGCACTTTCCGACGGCGCAGGCGAAATCTCCTCGCCCCACTCTTTTGCCATTGAACAGGTCCTGGCCGGACAAAGCGGAGCCGGCCTCTACAAGGATTTTCAAGGCCGGGAGGTGGTGGGCGCCTACCGCTGGCTCAGTGGTTACCGCCTGGGCCTCTTGGCCGAGATGACCACGCGCGAGATTCTGGCTCCCGTCCAGTGGATGCTGGCCTGGACAGTGGCCGCTGTGGCGGCGCTGCTTCTCAGCTGTTTCATTCTTGCCTGGGCGGCGGCCGGAAGGATGTCCCAACCCATCGTGGAAATGAGCGAAGCGGCCCGGCGCATGGCCGACGGCGACTTTTCCGTGCAGATCAACGCCTCGCGCAGGGACGAGCTGGGGATCTTGGCACAAAGCTTCAACGAAATGAGCCGTCGGACCGCCCAGACACTGGAAGAACTGCGGGCCAACGAGAGATCCCTTCGTCGGGCCTACCAATCCCAGAAGGTCCTGCAACGCCGGCTGGTCCAGTCCGAGAAACTGGCCGCCGTGGGGGAACTGGTGGCGGGGGTCGTCCACGAAATGCGAAATCCTCTCTCGTCCGTGAAGCTCAACCTGCAGATCCTCCAGCGCAGCCTGGACCGGGAAGGGCCCCTGGCGGAACACTTCTCCCTCGCCCTGGAACAGGTGAAACTGCTGGAAAACATGTTCCGGGATCTTTTGGACTACAGCAAGCCCCTTCAGATCACCGCTCGCCCCGAGGCTCTGGAACTCCTGGTGGAGCGGGCTCTGGAGCAGGCCTCTGCGGAAGTTTCCCTGGCGGACGTTCGAGTGGAAAAGGAGCTGGACCGCGATTTGCCTTTCGTGGAGGTGGATGGGGAACGTGCCGTGCAGGTGCTGGTCAATGTGATCAAAAACTCCGTGCAAAACGCCGACGGCCCCCTCCGCCTGCGCTTTCAGGCGGCTGTGAAGGAAGACCCGAGCGGATCCGCTCCGGTCCTTCGTCTGGCCGTTCAGGATACGGGCCCCGGCATCCCGCCCCAGCATGTCACACGGCTCTTTCAGCCCTTTTTCACCACCCGCACCAAGGGCACGGGCCTGGGCCTTTCCATGGTGAAAAAGATCATGGACGCCCATGGTGGAAGCGTGGAGATCGAAAGCACACCGGGTCGTGGCACCACGGTCCATCTGGATTTTCCCATCTCAGGGAGCGAACCTCATGCAGAAGATCCTCATCATTGACGACGATCCTTCCTTGGCACGGACCCTGGAACTCTATTTCGCCGGTAAGGGACATCAGGTCCTCACGGCCGGAAACGCCCGGGACGCATTGGCCCTATGGGACGCCGAAAAGCCGGACATGATCCTGCTGGACGTCCAGCTACCGGACATGGAGGGCCCTCAGGTGCTCAAGCAAGCCAAGGCGCGCGGTTACACCGGTGACGTCATCATGATCACCGCCTTCCAGGACACGGAAGCCACCCTGGAGGCCATCCGCCACGGCGCCACGGATTATCTCTACAAGCCGCTGGACCTGGACTCCCTGGATCTTCTCATTGAAAAGGTGCAGCGACGAAAGGAAGAGCGACTGGAGCTGGCCCGCCTGAGCCATGTCATCACGGAGGTTCAAAAGCCAAACCAGATCGTGGGCCGCAGTGCGGCGATCCTGGAGGTGATCAAAGCCATCGCCCGCGTGGCCCAGAACCCCACGCCGGTGCTCATCCAGGGAGAAACCGGGACGGGAAAGGAACTGATCGCCCAGACACTGCACGAACAGTCGGCTCCGGGGGAGCCTTTCGTGGCCATCAACTGCGCCGCCATGGTGCCAGCGCTCCTGGAAAGCGAGCTGTTCGGCCATGAAAAGGGCGCCTTCACGGGCGCCGTCACCCGCAAGATGGGCAAGATTCAGCTGGCCGGGGCCGGTACCCTCTTTCTGGACGAAATCGGGGAGATGCCCCTGGATCTGCAGGCCAAGCTGCTGCGGGTTCTGGAAACGCGGGAATACCAAAGGGTGGGCGGACTGGAATCCCTGCCGCTCAAGGCGCGCATCGTGACCGCCACCAATCGGGACCTGGAACGCATGGTTCGGGAAAACCGCTTCCGGGAAGACCTCTATTTTCGCCTCAAGGTCTATGTCATTCACATCCCACCCCTTCGGGAAAGGCCGGAAGACATCGTGCCCCTGTGTGAATACTTTCTGACCCGCCTCAATGCGGAGCTGGGCAAACAGGTCACTCGCATCCCCCGCCGATACCTGGAGCTTTTCCAGGCCTACCCGTGGCCGGGAAACGTTCGAGAGCTCCACAACATCCTGCGCCGTGCCGTGATCCACTCCCCCGACGAGGTGCTTTCCCTGGACGAAGGCTGGCTCCGCGCGCCCTCCCAACAGGCGGAGGCCTCCCGGCACGACGCGTGGGTTCCGGAAAGCCTGGAGGAAGTGGAACGGCGCCACATCGATCGGGTGCTTCGCTACACGGGCGGAAATTACGGCCGGGCCTGCCAAATCCTGGGCATCAGCCGCCCCACGCTCCGAAAGAAAATCCAAGACTACGGACTCGCCGCCCTGGCGGAAGAAATCCGAGACAGAAAAGGGACCCCGCCATGAATCCAACGGCCTCAGACAAACCGGACACCACGCTCCCCATCGGCATGGTTCTCAAGGACAAGTGGGTGATCCTGGAGGCCATCGGCAAGGGCGGCATGGGCGAGGTCTACCGGGCCCACCAGATCAAAAGGACCTCAACGGTCGCTGCTTTGGGGCTTGGCCCTGGTGCTGTTGGCCCTGGTGGGGGCTGTGGGGGTCCATTTTTATCCTCCCAAGTCATTTCAAGGCCAGGTTCCCGGCCCGCCGCGTCGCGCGGCATCCACTCCCGGCGCCGCGTGATCTCAACCGGAGACCTTGGAAAGCTCGGACTTTGATTTGATGCATCGCATTCCAGGGGGCACCCTGCTACTGCCCAAGAGTTTTGGGACCGAGGCCGGCGAAACGATCCAGTTGGAGGCCTTTAGGATGAATGAAGCCCTCGTGACGAACCAACAATATGTAAACTTTTTGAACGCCGTCCTGCCTCGAATCACAGTGCAAGACTCCGTCGTGGAGGGCAACGGCCAGATCTGGTTGATGCTGGGAGAGGTGGTCAAGGGCTACGAACCCATTGTTTTTCGAAACGGCCGATTCTACGTGAAAAACTCGTTGCACACGGCGTGCCCGGTGGTTCGGGTCACCGCTTATGGAGCTCAGGCCTACGTGGATCATTACGGGTTCCGACTTCCTTCGAAAGGGGAATGGCTCTGGGTGGCCCAGCGCCAAGCAAGAAGGCTCCGCCCGGTAAGCCAATCAAACGACTGGCGCAGCGCCGAAAGCTGGATGATGAAAGAAATGGCGGACAGCACGTCCACAACTCGAACGGCTGGAAAAAAGCTTTTGAGCGGAGGAAAGGATCTTGCCACGGGAAGGCACATTCCGGTGAAAGCCCTGACCGGGGACGGCGTGGGAAGTGGCGTGGCGGTCTGGGGAAAGGGTTTCGTGCGCGGTGGTCATCGTCTGCAAGCCGATTTCCGCGGTATGGTGACGGGCCGCCACCGGCGCTTTCCCCGACCCTGAGCAAGTTGCTCCCCGCGGGCCGAGGGTGTATATGGGGGGGCGGAGACGGCAAACAAACGACAAGACAACCACAAGGAAAGGAAGCGGCCATGCTGAAGGCGGCTTTTGTGGTGGCCCGGGACATTCCGGATCTGTGGTACCAGCTGGTTCGAAAGGCCGTGGAGGAAGGCCGGGAATACAAGGTGGAAAAGGGCAGCACCCCCACCAAGCGCTGGGAGCTGGACTTTGTGTCGGCCCAGATCACCCATCCCGGCACCCGGCCTTTGGAACCGGACATTCCCCCCGGCGTGGGCATTCCCAACCCCATCGAACCCGGTTACGCGGAAAAGTATCTGCCCTACTACATGACGGATGTGGCCCAGCCCGGTGAACACTACACCTACGGACAGGACCTGGCCTGGCAGATCGAGTGGGTGATCGACTACTACCGAAAGAACAGCCCCGGGACCAAGCATTGCTACATGACGGTGGGACGTCCGGAGAGTCTCCTTTTCTACGACGAGTCGGTGGACTACGAGGAGGTAATCCGCGTGGCGGACCGGGCCACGGGGAAGACGGTGCGCAGTCGCACCCTCTCCAACGCCTTCAACAAGGAGGAGCCCGGGACGACCCAGTGCCTTCGGGGCGTGGACACGGCCATCAAGTACGGCAAGCTCCACTTCAGCATCCACTTCCGCAGTTGGAACCTGTGGAACGGGCTGCCGGCCAACCTGGCATGCCTCCAGATGGTGAAGGAATACATGGCCCAGCAGATCGGCGTGGAAGACGGGGAGATGTTCGTGACCTGCCTCAAGCTCGGCCTTGCCGAGGCCTACTTCGATCTGGCCAAGCTGCGGCTCTATCTCAATTCACAATGATTCTTTCCCCACGGGGCAGGCCAGTTCGCATCGGCGGCAGTACTTGATCCGCCGGCCGCTTCCGGAACGCCCCGGCACTGGAAGTAACTCGGCATGTGCCCGGTCCCTGTCCATCTGGATCGAACACCGCGTCACGTTGTAGCCGGCGTTCGGTTCCGTGGGTTCGCCCGAAAAGGCCTGTTGGGGACAGGCCGTGCGGCAGGGCATGGAACAGCCGGCGCAGGGATCGAAAGCTGTCCCCCGGGTGGCGGGCAGATCCACCGCGGTGAGAAGGAGCCGGAGCCGCACGCGCGGCCCGTATTCAGGGGTTACCAGCAGGTTGTTTCTACCGATGCGGCCCATCCCCGCCAGGACGGCCGCATCTTTCATGAAGAGCCCACCTCGCTCCAGATGATAGGGGATGGGAAAGCACGCATGGCCCGTTTCTTCCCGGATCCATCGGGCCAGACGGGACGCGATGCGGATCAGTTCCTCGTTGCCCGGCGTGTTTCCCGTTCCCGACTCCTTGATCCACCAATCCAGCTCCGGCTTGTCCTCGGGGTGGACCAAGGCCAGTACGATCACAGAACGGGCGTGCTCCGGCCAACGGCCTTCCTCTTCCCGGGAAGACGAATCAAAGCGAAGCACATGGGAGGGCGAACACCGAAGGTCATCCACCGGGCACACCCCCGCCAGACTCGCCCCGAACCGGATCGCCGCGGAAATCACATCCACCGTCACGGCAACTCCTTTCATCCCTCCCGGCAGACCGCCCCAAAACAGACCAACCTGCCCGAAAACACAGGCAGGGAGTGGTTTGCTTGTGGCGCAGCCCTTCAGGGCGGTGGAACCATCACCGAGCACCCCTTCGGTTCTGGAAACGGTCTGTCGTTTCATTGGGCGACGATAGCCATTTCCAACCCTGTCGGAGCCGCCTTGGAAGCGATCCGCACAGCGACCAAGCCATCTCTGGGGCCGTCCGAGAACGCCCAAGTTGCACACTTTTAGTACGAACGGAAACTTAGAGCTGGCAGCCGGGCCCGTGCCTCGGGCCTGGCCTTTCAGCGCAGCAGGGGAATTCTTTCATGGTCGCCGTCCCGGTCCAGGTCGAAATCGAAAAAAACCGTTCCCAGCCGCTGCGCACGTGCCGCCTTCCATTGCGCAGGCACCGGCGTCCTGGTGGGGCGCCCCAGTTCCACTTCATGGGTCACGGGATTGCTGTAATGGTTCGCCCGGTCGTGGATTCGAAGCACCGCCCTCAAGGTCTGCCATCCCGAACGTGAAAGAAGGGACGGTGTGGGAAGGTGAATCACACCCTTAAAATGCGCCTTCCGATCTCCTTCGAGATAGACCCGGTGGTTGGACCACATGTTTCCGCCCAGCTGGGACACCTCGACCCAGATATAGTCCATGTCTCCGTCCGGGTCTTCTCCTTCCACGAAGATTTCCCAGGTTTTTCCGAACCAGAGGTTGGAAACCGCAAAACTGGTCTGGATGCGCGGCGGGTGCAGGCCGGTGGGCAAGGCTTCGTCGGCTCTCCGCGCCCCTTGCGTGAAACAGCCGCTCACAAGAAGCCCGATGAGCCCCAGCGGCGCCAATAGCCTGAAAATATGATCGGAGCATTTCATGGCACGTCTCCTTTCTTCCATTTCAAATACCCATCGTGCCCGATCAGGTCAATGCCCCCGCGTACGCATCACACATCATGGACGTCGGTCTTTCGTGTCCGCGGTGTGGCCAAACGAGGCCAGGTAGAGCCCGGCGGTGCCTTTCCAAAACGATCGGCGCTCGAGGAGGGTCCAATTCCCGGAGGAGAGCAAGGCATCGGTTCCCCCGGCCTGCAGGTATTCCCGGAAGCATCGGTAATGGGCCCGACCGGCCCTGCGTTCCACCAGGGAGAGGACCCCAAGGACGATGCGGCCCGCGATCGTTACGGGCTGGGCATAGTCCAGGACAAAAAGGCGCCCGGCAGGTTTCAGCACGCGGTGGGCTTCCACCAGCATGGCCCGACGGATCGGAGCGGGCTTTTCATGGAGAGCAAAGGACAGGATGAGACCGTCGAAGGCGGCGCCGGGGAAGGGAAGCCGTGTGGCATCGCCTCGCACCAAGGCCGTCCCGCAAAGTCCTCCCTTCCGGACCGCCTGGTTCAACATGGCTTGTGACAGATCCAGGCCCACCGCCCGCACGCCTTCCCGGCGCAAGGCCGCCACCTGGGTTCCCGTACCGCAGCACACGTCCAGCACCCGCCGGCAGCCGGCCTTGGCCACGGCCCCTTCCAGAACCCTTCTCACTGGCACCATCACAGGCTCCATCCAATCGTAATACCGAGCAAAAGTTCCGTATTCGTCCGCCATCGCCTCACTCCTTGTGTCTTTTTGGTGACAATCCTACCAGACGGAAAAAGCCCCTTGACATCTTTTTCACACCCTGTATGATCCCCAAATGTTTCTATCAAAACGATCTCGGTGCGTAATATCGCTGATCGTATGTTTGGAAGGTAAAGATCTTTTAGTCGAATCAAACGGGGACGGATCAAGCCGTCCCCCCCTCGCTGCATGGATGCCCAAAGGAGGGTCCCAATGAAGAGACACCAGTGTCGCATCGTCTTTCCCAAGGTTTCCGACGTCCTGGACCAGGACCAGGAGTGGATCTTTGTGGAACGGAACGGCCGGATGCAAAAGATCCGGCTGCACAACTACGGGGACCTCTACCGAATCCCCGGGCTCTACGAGGAGCTCTTTTACGAAAAGCTCGGCTGCGACTCCCCCAACGTGGTCTGCCGCCTCTTGGCCCGGGCCATGGAACGCCACGGAGGTCCCGATTCTCTGCGCGTGCTGGACTTCGGTGCCGGCAACGGCATGGTCGCCGAGAAGCTGAACGAGCTTCGCAACTGCGAGTTCCTCGTGGGTATCGATATCTTGGAGGAAGCCAAGGAGGCGGCGGAACGGGATCGCCCCGGTCTTTATGATCGCTACATGGTGCTGGATCTGGCGCAGCTGGATGAGTTCAATCGCAAGCGGCTCCAATCCTACGGATTCAACACGCTGGTGACGGTGGCCGCCTTGGGTTTCAACGACATTCCCAGCCGGGCCTTTCTCAACGCCTTCAACCTGATGCGCAAAGGATCGTGGATTGCGTTCAATATCCGGGACAAGTTCCTGAGCCAGGGAGATGATTCGGGCTACCGTACCCTGCTGGAGCGACTCCAGGACACCTGTTTTCGGATTCTGGACCAGACCGACTATTGCCACCGGCGTTCCATCACGGGTCGGGAATTGTGCTATCGCGCCATCGTGGGGCAGAAGACGGCGGATGCGGACATCGACGGCCTGTTTGCCGGCCGGTCGTCGGGCTGAAAAGGCAAAACCTGTTCCTGGGACGCAGCCGGGGCCACTTTTCTGACGGAAGGGGGTCCCGACGGCCGTGGGCCCTTTCGGGGACCCATCCCGGACCAGGGGACGGGTCGGGGGAACGACCAGCCGTTTGCCTGATAGACGCCCTGGGGCGTCCATTGTGAGGCGCGAGTCGCAAGTGGCCAGAATCCAGGATTTTCCGTTCAATCACTTGTCGCCCACCAAGGCTTGGATGTTGCGCTGCCGCGCCCTGCCCTCATGAGGGGGACTCCGTTTTCGGTCAGCCCTCGGCGGGGGAAACGCTCAAATCGGGTTGGCAACCGATGCGGCGGCGCTGAACGCCCACCAAAGTGGATCAGGTTCCACAACCAATGCAAAGGAGGAAGAACTCAATCATGGGCAAGGAAAGGTTTCTTTTCACATCCGAATCGGTGACCGAAGGCCATCCGGACAAGATAGCCGACCGCATTTCCGATGCGATCCTGGATGCCATCATGGCACAGGACCAGGGATGCCGCGTGGCGTGCGAAACCATGGTGACCACGGGTATGGCCATGGTTTCCGGTGAAATCACCACCAGTTCCTGGGTGGACCTTCCCGAGATCGTGCGCTCCACCATTCGCGACATCGGCTACGACAATTCCGACATGGGTTTCGACTGGAAAACCTGTGCGGTGATCAGCAGCATCGACAAACAGTCGCCGGACATTTCCCAAGGCGTTACCGCCGGCGAAGGACTTTTCGAAGAACAAGGGGCCGGCGACCAGGGTCTCATGTTCGGCTACGCATGCACGGAAACCAGCACCTTCATGCCCATGCCGATCCATTACGCCCACCGCATCACCCGGCGCCTGACCCAAGCGCGCAAGGACGGCATCCTCGATTTCCTTCGACCGGACGGCAAGTCGCAGGTAACCGTGGAATACGTGGACGGCAAACCCCGCCGCGTGGACACGGTGGTGGTGGCCTCCCAGCACCATCCGGACGTTTCCTACGAGACCCTCCAGGAAGGGATCATCGAAGAGGTGGTCAAGAAAGCCATTCCGGAAGAGTTTCTGGATCAGCAAACCAAGTATTTCATCAATGCCACGGGCCGTTTCGTCATTGGGGGTCCCATGGGAGATTGCGGGCTCACCGGGCGTAAGATCATCGTGGACACCTACGGAGGCTACGGGCGCCACGGCGGCGGCTGTTTTTCGGGAAAAGATCCGTCCAAGGTGGACCGCACGGCCTCGTACATGGCCCGCTACGTGGCCAAGAACATCGTGGCCGCCGGTTTGGCGGACCGATGCGAAGTGCAGCTGGCTTACGCCATCGGCGTGGCGGAACCGGTGAGCGTCATGGTGGACACCTTCGGCACCGGAAGGTTTTCCTCGGAGCAGATCACACAGTGGGTGCGTCAAGTCTTCCGTCTGAAACCTGCCGAGATGATCCAAGATCTACGCCTGCTGCGCCCCATTTTCAAGAAAACGGCGGCCTACGGTCATTTCGGCCGAAACGATCCCGACTTCACCTGGGAAAGAACGGACAAGGCCGACGCACTGGCTCAATTGGCGGGCATGGACAGTGCCGACCGGCCGGCCGCAGCCTCCGGTGAGCGCCGCGGTATGCGCGTGGTCCGTTAGGCACCCAGATCCCATTCCCTGAAACCATCAGCATGAATAACCGGGGCGGAACCGGACCTCATGTCCGGAACCGCTCCGGTATGCCCGAACGAGGAGAACATCTTATGCAAGTTCCAGCGGACGTGACCAATCTCGAACTGGCTTCCAAAGGGCGAGAACGAATCGAGTGGGCGGCGCAAGCCATGCCGGTGTTGGCGTCTATTGAAGAGGATTTCAAGAAAGAAAGGCCCCTGGAAGGCGTCAACCTGGGGGCGTGCCTGCACGTGACCACGGAAACGGGGCGCCTTATGCAAGTTCTCAAGGCGGGGGGGGCCCGGGTCGCCCTGTGCGCCTCCAATCCCCTGTCCACCCAAGACGACGTGGCCGCCTCCCTGGTGGCCCACGACGGCATCAGCGTCTTTGCGCGTCGAGGCGAAGACCGGGACACCTATTTTCGTCACATCCATGCCGTGTTGGACATCCGACCCCGGCTGACCATGGACGACGGAGCAGACCTGGTCTCCACCATCCACACGGAACGGCGCGATCTGATGGATGGAATCCTGGGGGGCACGGAAGAGACCACCACCGGGGTGATTCGCCTTCGGAGCATGGCGGAAAAGGGGGTCCTGGGATACCCCATCATCGCTGTCAATGATGCCAACACAAAGCATCTTTTCGACAACCGCTACGGCACGGGCCAGAGCACCGTGGACGGGATCATTCGGGCCACCAATCGTCTTCTGGCCGGCAGCACCTTCGTGGTGAGCGGCTACGGCTGGTGTGGACGGGGCGTGGCCATGCGCGCGTCGGGAATGGGCGCCCGTGTGATCGTCACGGAAGTGGACCCCTTGAGGGCCCTGGAAGCGGTTATGGACGGCTACACGGTCACCACCATGGACGAAGCGGCCGCCGTGGGCGACTTTTTCTGCACCGTGACGGGAGATATGCACGTTCTGCGACGCGAGCATTTCCACAAGATGAAGGACGGTGCGATTTTGTGCAACTCCGGTCACTTCGACGTGGAAATCGACCTGCCCGCCCTGGTGGATCTGGCGGTACAAAGGAAACGCATCCGGGACGAAGTGGAGGAATTTCTCTTGCCGGACGGACGGCGCATCAACGTGCTGGCGGAAGGCCGACTGGTGAACCTGGCGGCAGCCGAAGGGCATCCGTCCAGCGTGATGGACATGAGTTTTGCCAATCAGGCCCTGTGCGCCGCCCACCTGGCCCAAAACGGCCGCCGGGGGGGAAAGGCTCAGGTCTTGCCCGTTCCGGTGGAAATAGACCGTAAGATCGCCCGGATCAAGCTCCGTTCCATGGGCGTGGCCATCGACTCGCTCACCCCCGAACAGGAAAAGTACCTGTCTTCTTGGGAGATGGGCACGTAGGCTGGAAGGGCCGCGCGCGTGGAAGGCAGAAGGGGAATCTTCCTTCCTCGAGCGTCGGACCGGAAAAAGACAGCCGGCGGCAGACCCCCGGGTCTGTCCGCCGGCTCTAAACGGCGCGGCGCCCCCTTCCGTCCGACTGAAGGCCCGCGTCCTTTTCTTCTAATCCCGGGCCACGATGGTGGCCATTCCCATGCCGCCGCCCACGCACAGGGTGGCCAATCCCACGGACAGATCCCGACGAGCCATCTCGTAGGCCAGGGAGATCACGATGCGAAGCCCCGTGCAGCCCACCGGATGGCCCAAGGCGATACCGCTTCCGTTCACGTTGGCGATGGCCCGGTCGAAACCGATGCCCCGCTCACAGGCCAGGTACTGGGCCGCAAAGGCCTCGTTGAGTTCGATGAGCTGGATGTCCTTCAGGGTCATGCCCGCTTTCTTGAGCACCTTTTCGGTGGCCGGAACGGGCCCGTAGCCCATGTATTCCGGTTCCACACCGGCCGCCGCCGTGGCCACGATCCGAGCCAGGGGCTGGAGACCCATCTCTTTGGCCTTGGCCCGGGTCATGACGAGCGCCGCCGCGGCCCCGTCGTTCAACCCGGAGGAATTCCCGGCCGTCACCGTCCCGTCCTTTTTGAAGACCGGCTTGAGCCTGCTCAGATCGTCCATGGTGAGGCCGAATCGCGGGTGTTCGTCCTGCTCAAAAACCGCGACCTTGCCCTTGGGACCCGGAATCTCCACGGGGACGATTTCGTCTTTGAAACGGCCTTCCTTGATGGCCGCCTCGGCGTTGTGATGGCTCCTCAGGGCCACCTCATCCTGTTCCTGGCGGTCGATACCGTATTTTTGCGCAAGATTTTCAGCGGTCTGGCCCATGATCATGGGGTTTCCCAGCAGCCGGCTTCCCGAATGGAGCATCTCCCAGACGGAATCCAGCACCTCGTGGTTCATGAGCCGCATGCCCCACCGGGCTTTGGGAAGGTAGTAAGGAGCCGAACTCATGGACTCCACGCCGCCCACCAGGACCACCTCCGCATCTTCGGCGCGGATCATCTGGGTGGCCGCGGCCAGGGCCTGCATACTGGAAGCGCACTGCCTCTGAATGGTGTGGGCCGGAATCTCCACGGGAAGGCCCGCCTTGAGCATGGCGGTGCGCGCCGTGTTGGCCTCATCGAAACATTGGGCGCAGTCGCCCGTGACCACCTCGTCCAGGATGGCGGGATCCGGGTTGCCGGCCCGCTTCAATACCTCCTCCATCACCAGCGCCAACAGGCTGGAAGCCCGCACATCCTTGAGGCTCCCACCAAACTTTCCAATGGGCGTTCTCGCCGCCGATACGATCACCACATCCCGATCATGACTCATCACAAACCCCTCCTGACTCGCTTCTTCGGAGATTTCCTCATTTGGTATAGTCGTAGAAGCCCTTACCGCTCTTTCGCCCCAGATAGCCGGCCCGAACCATCTTGCGCAGCAGGGGCGCCGGCCGATACTTGTCTTCCCCCAACTCCTTGTGGAGCCCCTCCAGGACGAAGAGCAGCGTATCCAGGCCCACCATGTCCGCCAAGGCCAGGGGGCCGATGGGGTGGTTGGCCCCCAGGGTCATGGCCCGGTCGATGTCTTCGGCGGACGCAACGCCCTCCGCGTACACAAAAATCGCCTCGTTGATCATGGGGCACAGGATGCGGTTCACGGCAAACCCCGGAGCTTCCTTGACCTCCACGGGGGTCTTGCCGATGCGTTCCACCAGGGCCTTGGTCACCTCAAAGGTGGCGTCGTCGGTCACGAAGCCGCGGATGATCTCCACCAGCTTCATCACCGGAACGGGATTGAAAAAGTGCATGCCGATGACCTTGTGGGGGCGGGCCGTCACCGAGGCCATTTCCGTGATGGAAAGGCCCGAGGTGTTGGAGGCCAGGATGGTTTCCGGCTTGCAAAGAGCGTCCAGTTCCTTGAAAACCTGTTTTTTCACATCCATGTTTTCAATGACCGCCTCAATGACAAAGTCGGCCTGGGAGGCGGCGGCCTTCAGGTCCGTGGCCCCCTGAATGCGGCCCAGGACGGCGTCCGCTTCGCCCTGTTCCATCTTGCCCTTGGCCACGGCCCGTTCCAGGTTCTTCCTGATGCCCGCAAGGCCCTTTTCCACGAAGCGATCTTCGATGTCTCGAAGCGCCACCTGGTACCCGGCCTGGGCCAGCACCTGGGCGATCCCGGAACCCATGATCCCCGCACCCAATACGCAAACCTTTTGAATCTCCATGTCCCCTCTCCTTTCCGTCATCTGTGATCCGCAAATCGTGCGCCGGATCCCCTCACCGTTTACAGCTGACGCCTTATGAATGGAACCGAGACTTGAGCGCCTTCACCGTGACCGCATAATCGTCGCCGCGGAAGACGGCCGATCCCGCCACGAACACATCCACGCCCGCCTCCACCAGCTCGTCCACGGTGTCCGCGTTCACCCCCCCGTCCACCTGGAGGAGCACCGGCAGACGGCGCTCGTCGATCCAGCGCCGCAAGGTCCGCACCTTGTCCAGCACGGGCCGGATGAAGGTCTGGCCGCCGAAGCCGGGATTGACCGTCATGAGCAGCACCATGTCCACCTCTTCCAGGATGGGCTCCACCCAGGAAAGGGGCGTGGCGGGATTGAGGGACACGCTTGCTTTCTTTCCCAGCTCCTTGATGCGCTGAACGGTACGATGCAGGTGCACGCAAGCTTCCACATGCACCCCCAGCCAATCGGCGCCGGCATGGGCGAAGTCCTGCAGGTAGCGGTCGGGCTCCGCGATCATGAGGTGCACGTCCAGGGGCAGCGTGGTGGCCCGCCGGACCGCCCGGACCACGTCCGGCCCGATGGTGATGTTGGGCACGAAATGACCGTCCATCACATCCACGTGGATCCAGTCCGTCCCGGCCGCCTCCACGGCTTGCACCTCCTGGGCCAGTCTGCCGAAATCCGCCGAAAGAATGGATGCCGAAAGGAGCTGTTTTCTCTCTTGTTTCACGATCTTCCTTTCCCATCATGCCGGCCGTCCAAGAAAATGGCTCGGCCCTCAACCCTCATCCCACCTTCCCAAAAGGGGAAAACAGGCGTCACTCGTTACCCTCCACCCGCCGAAGCCGGGCGATGAAAAAGCCGTCCGTTCCGTGCCGGTGCGGCCAGGACTGGAGGTAGGACCCGTCCGCCATGTCCCGGCAGGACTGGGGGAGCACCCCGATCACCGGCTCCGTCCCCCATTGGGACTCATCGCGCAGGAACCCTTCCACTACCCCCCGGTTTTCCTCTTGGAAGATGGTGCAGGTGGCGTAAACCAGAATCCCGCCCCTTCTAACAAACCGAGCGGCCTGGCGCAACAGGGCCGACTGGGTCCGGGACGCCCGGAAAGGCGCCTTGATGGAACGCCGCCACTTGATGTCCGGATGGCGTCTCAGCACCCCAAAGCCCGTGCACGGAGCGTCCACCAGCACCCGGTCGAAAAGTCCCAACCGGTCCGGGTCCAGGGTGAGCGCATCGGCGACGTGGGTTCGGATGCAGGTCCATCCCTGGCGGCGGGCGTTGTCCTGGAGGGCTTCCAGCTTCCAGGCCGCCTCATCCACCGCCGTGATCTCCCCCCGATCCTCCATGAGGGCGGCCAGGTGCGTGGTCTTTCCGCCGAACCCGGCGCACAGGTCCAGCACCCGCTCGCCGGGTTCGGGCGCAAGGGCCAGGGACACCAGCTGGGACGCCTCGTCCTGCACCTGAATCCAGCCGTTTTGAAACGGCTCCAGGCGGCTCATGTCCATGCGAAGGGACGAAAGGCGCAGGGCGGCGCTCAGCACCGGCGAAGGCTCCACGGCGACGCCCTGTTGCTCGAACCAGGTGCGAACCTGGTCGGGAGCGATTCTTCGGGTGTTGACCCGGACCGTGATCCCGGCGAGTCGGTTGTTGGCCTCCAGAATCCGGCGCGCTTCCTCATAGCCCCACCGCTTCAGGGCATATTCGGCGAACCAGTCGGGATGGGAGGTTTCCACGGCCAGGGACAGAACGGGTTGGGAGGCGGGGTCGGGAAACGGCCAGTCGTTTCCACGCCGCACCGCCTGGCGCAGCACACCGTTGACAAAGCCCACGATATGCTTGGGATGGGCCGTTTTGGCCAACTCCACCGTTTCATTCACGGCCGCATGGGCGGGCACCTTGGTGAGAAAGAGGATCTGATAGAGACCCAAGCGCAGCAGGGTCCGCACCGGAGGATCCACCTTCTTCCGGCCAACCAGCACCTCCAGGTGCCAGTCCAGGCGGCGCCTCCAGCGCAGCACCCCGTAGACCAGCTCGGTGAGCAACGCCCGGTCACGGTCGCTCATATCCCGATGGCGCTCCAGGGCCGTGCGCAGCAGTCGATCGGGATGGGCCGGCCGCCATTCCATCTGCAGGAGGATCCGGTGGGCGGTGGCGCGAACGTTATCCATGGAGCGCCTCCCGTTGCAGCACCTGGTCCAAAACGGAGCGAACCCGGTCCAGGGGCACCAGAGTATTGAAACAGGGCCCATTGGGCCGTTGGTTGAAGATCCCGTAAACGGGCAGGGGCAGCGTGTCCTGGATCCCGCTCACCAGATCGCGCTCACAGGCCACGGCCACGATCAAATCGGGCCGGGTCTGCACCACGATGCGGCGGGCGATGGTCCCCCCCGTGGCCACCGCCAGATCCACTCCGTAGGTCTCGCTCAGCGCCAGAAGGCCACCGATGGGGCACTGGCCGCAACGCTTGCAGTTGGAGACGTGGTAGGTGATGCGAACGGAACATTCGGCCCGCTGGAGGCAGTGGGGCATGAGCAGCAAGATCCTTCGGGGAGGTTGTCCCGAGCGGCAGCGGGCCAGGACCAGCTCGTTGTTGAAGGCCACGAAGGCATGCTGGACCTGCCTTTTGGAAATGCCCACCAGCCGACCCACGAAGACAAGGAGAGGAAGCAGGCCCTTGGCGGTGAAGCCGCGCAGGGTGGCGGAAAAGGGCACGTCGCGGCCTCGCAAGGCGGCGGTGACCAGCAAGGCCACGACGCCCAGTTGCGCCGCAGCGAGACCGCCGAAAAAAAGCCCGGCCCACAGCGGAAGCCTGGGATGAATCCGCGCAAAGCCGTAGTAGGGAACGGCGAAGAGGAGCGCCAGCACGGCACAGACGAGCGCACTGGCGGCCAGCAGAAGAAGAATCAGAAGGGCCTTGTCCGATAAAGCGCGCGCCATGCCGGGAAACCCCCTGTGATTTACTGGAGAAGATCCCCGGCGGGAAGGGCATGACCGCGCAGGAATTCCTGGGCATCCAGAGCTCTCTTCCCTTCCCCTTGCAAGCGACCGATGAGGACCGCCTTGCCGTCTCCCGCCGCCACCAGCAAACCGTCCTCGCACTCTCCCAGAACCTCGCCGGGGCGCCCCGAAACATTCAGTTGGGACGGGCGGGCCCGGAAGAGCTTGAGGCGCTTTCCCCGGTGGGTTGTGTAGGCACCCGGCCAGGGGTCCAGGGCGCGAATCTGGTTGGCCACCTGTTGAGCAGGGCGGCCCCAGTCGACCCGGATCTCTCCCTTCTGGATGGGAGGCGCCGGGCAGGCCAGATGGTCGTCTTGGGCCATGGGGCGGCACCGTCCGGCATTCCACTGGGCCAACGTGCGGCACATGAGCTCGGCTCCCAGCGCCGCCAGACGGTCATGAAGCGTTCCGGCCGTATCTTCCGGCTGGATGGGCACCCGCTGCACAGCCAGCACCGGGCCCGTGTCCATGCCTTCGTCCATGAGCATGATCGAAACGCCCGTTTCTTCTTCCCCGTTCATAAGAGCCCGCTGGATGGGCGCTGCACCACGGTATTTGGGCAAAAGAGAGGGATGCACATTGAGGGCCCCCAGCGGAAAGCCTTCCAGCAGGGCCTTGGGAAGGAGCTGCCCGTAGGCCACCAGCACCAGGCATTGGGCATCCAACGACAGAAGGCGCTCCACCGCTTCCGGATGCCGGATCCTTTCCGGCTGGTAGACCGAAAGCCCCAGCCGCTGGGCGGCGATCTTCACAGGCGAAGGCGCCGGCTTCCTGCCCCGCCCCTTGGGACGGTCCGGCTGGGTCACCACCAGGGCAATGTCCGCGCCCCGCTTGGCCAGCTCTTCCAGGGTGGGAACGGCAAAATCGGGAGTACCCAGAAACACCAGGCGGGGAAAGATTTCTGTCAGGCTGTTTGGGCCTCTTTGATCCGCTTTTTCCATTTCCGCTTGAAGATGTCCCGCTTGATAGGATTGAGATAATCAATGAAGAGCCGCCCCTCCAGGTGATCGATTTCGTGCTGCAGCGCCACCGCCAGAAGGCCGTCGGCGCGGATCTCCACCGGGTTTTCATCGGCGTCGAGCCCTCGGACCACCACCGATTCGTGCCGTTTCACATTGGAAAAGAAGTCGGGAACGCTCAAGCACCCTTCTTCCCCAATGACCTGCCCGGAGGCTTCCACGATCTCCGGATTGACCAGAACGATGAGTCCGTGGTCATCCTCTTCCCGCTGCAGATCCACCAGGATGAGCCGAAGGGGACGCCCCACCTGGTTGGCCGCCAGCCCGATGCCCGGTGCGTCGTACATGGTTTCGGCCATATCGTCGATGAGCTTTCGGATACCGGCATCCACCCTCTCAATGGGCTGCGCCTTTTGCCGCAGGACCGGGTCCGGGTACACGCATATATTGAGAATCGCCATCACAGTCCTCTCTTTCCTTAGATGGTCGCACGAAACCTCCGATGTCCCGCCGACTCACTGACTCTAAACATGTCGGTACGGAATTTCAAGGCGAACCCGGGGGACTCCGCCACCCTCACAAACTGGACAGGGGATCCCGATCCACCACCACGTGGACCGTGCGGGGCAGCTTGCTCGCTTTGAGCCGATCCATCAACGATTCCAAAAACGGCTGCAAATGCGCATGGCTCCATGCTTTGATGTACAGGTTCCACCGGAAACGCCCCTTGAGTTTTTGGATCGGAGCGGGGGCAGGGCCCATGAGTGCGATGGGACGGCGGTTCTTTTCGAAGGCGGCTTTGAGCTGCTCCGCCTCCTGGGCGCATTGGCGCGCCGCCCGTCCCGCGGCCTCCGATTCGGGGGCGGTCACCAGCAGGCGAGCCATCCGGGTAAAGGGCGGGTATTGGAGCTCCTGGCGGGACGCCAGTTCCGCTTCGCAAAACTGCAGATAGTCCATGTGCACAGCCGCCTGGATGGCGTGATGGCGAGGGTTGTAGGTTTGGACCAGCACGCGCCCCGGGGCGTCGCCGCGGCCGGCACGACCCGCCACTTGCAAGAGCAGCTGCACCGTGGTCTCCCCCGAACGGAAATCGGCCACCTGGAGGGCCGTGTCGGCATTGATCACGCCCACCAGCGTCACGTCGGGAAAGTCGTGGCCTTTGGCCACCATCTGGGTGCCGATGAGCACCCGGGCCTTGCCGGAACGAAACACGTTCAGGGACTGGACCAGCTGTCCCGGGCGGCTCACCGCATCGCGATCGATACGAACCGTTTCCACATCAGGAAAGGCTTTCTTGCATTCCTCTTCCACACGCTCGGTGCCGAACCCGAAGGGAATGAGCGCATGTTTCTGGCACACGGGGCAGGCCCCCGGCACCTGGGCTTCCCAGCCACAATAGTGGCATTGAAGACGATCGCTGCTTTGATGATAGGTGACGCTCACAGCACAATGGGGACATTGAAGCACGTAGCCGCACGTGCGGCACAAAAAGAAGGTGGCAAAGCCCCGGCGGTTGAGAAAAAGAATCGCCTGCCGGCCCTGTTCCAGGGTTTCACCCAGCGCCTTTTGCAGCTCGGGCGACAGGATGCGAAACGGTCCCCGGTGCCGGCGCATGTCCACGACGGCAACCTGCGGCAAAGGCCGATCTTCCACGCGTTTTTGAAGCCGAAGGAGCTCGTAACGACCCTGCCGCCAATGGTGAATGGACTGGAGGGAGGGGGTGGCTGAACCGAGAAGAACCGGGATGTCCAGCAGGCGGGCCCGCATGAGCGCAGCATCCCGGGCATGGTAGCGAAGCCGGTCGTCCTGTTTGTAGGAGCCGTCGTGCTCCTCGTCCACCACGATGAGCCCCAGATTGGGAAGCGGGCTGAAGACCGCCGAGCGGACACCCAGGACCACCGGGCTTTCGCCCCCCACGATCTTCTTCCATTGATCGTCCCGCACCCCGGGCGACAAGCCGCTGTGCCAGACGGCCAGCCGACGGCCGAAACGGGAGCGAAAGAGCGCCTCCAGCTGGGTGCTCAAGGCGATCTCCGGCACCAGCACCAACGCCGTCCTGCCGGCGGCCAACACCCGTTCGATCAGGGCCAGATAGACTTCCGTCTTGCCGCTACCCGTCACGCCGAAAAGAACGAAGGGGTGGAAGGCACCGGCCGTCAAGGTTTGGCCTACCCGGGTCACCACCTGGTCTTGGTCCGGCGTCAGGGCCATGGGAGCGGTGGGGGCCATGGCCTGGGCGAAGGGCGATTCCTGGACCACCTCCCGATCCTCCACCCGCAGAAAGCCTTCGTCTTGGAGCTTCTTGACCCAGTAGTGCACATGGGCCGCCCGGTTGCGCAGGTGGCCAAGGCTGCAGGTCCCGCCCGCTTCCAGGAGCACCTCCAGAAAGCTCCGCAGATATGGACTCCGGGCCACCCGCTCCGGCGGCGGTTCCTGCACCAGGTGGATCATGCGAACCACCCTTTGGGACGGCTGGGCGGCGGGCCACACATAATCCCTTTGGATCCAGCCTTTTTCTTCCAGTCTTTGGGCGTGCGCCTTCCAGCCCCTGGGCAGAGCCCGAAGCTCTTTGCGCGGGATGGCCCCGGAGAGCTTCAGGGCCTCCTCCAGGGCCCGGGCCCCCGCCGAGCGGGGCGCCGATCTCCCCGGAGCCCCCAACCCCTGAGCGCCTTCTTCAGTCAACCGGTAGCGCACGACGGGCTTTGCCAAAAGTCCCGTGGGAAGCGCCGTCTCCAGCACGGCAGGGAGGGGGTGCAGGTAGTAGGAAGCCATCCACCGGCACAGCTTCATAAGATCCGCGGGCAGCACCGGCCGCTGGTCCAGCACGACCGCCACATCCCTCAGGCCCTTTTCCAGGGCCGGATCGGGCAAGGTCCGGGCCACACCGACAACGATCCCCAGGGCCTCACGGCGCCCCAAGGGAACCAGGACACGAACGCCCGACTGAACCCTGGGCTTCAAGGCAGTGGGAATGCGGTAGTGGAGCGGTTCGGCCGGGCCGTTGGGAATGGCCACTTCGGCATAGGAGACGGCGGGATCGGACTTCATGGGCTGTCGGCGGATGGTGCCTCCACCCGGGCGACGGCGGTCTCTTGGAGCTTGGCCAGATGTCGCCGGCGGGTGGCTTGAAAATCGGCCAGCAGCTTCTTGGGAACCGATCTGGCATGGGGAAAAGTGGTTTTCAAAAAATTGATGGGCTTTCCGTTTTTGTAGAAGCGAAAATCCAGGTGTGGGCCCGTGGCCAGGCCACTCTGTCCCACATAGCCGATCACCTCCCCCTGTTTGACTCGGGAACCCACCTTGAGACCCTTGGCGAATCGGGAAAGATGTCCATAGGTCGTTTTGTAAGTGGCGTTGTGCTTGATCGCCACGAAACGGCCGAAGCCGCCCTTCCAGCCCCTGAAGATCACCTTCCCGTCGCCCAGGGCGCTCACCGGGGTGCCGGTCGGGGCGGCATAGTCGATGCCCAGGTGAGGGCGGTAGATCTTCAGGATGGGGTGAAACCGGCGGTAGGTGAAGGTGGAGCTGATCCGTCGGTAACTCAAAGGGGCCTTGAGGAACATCTTGCGAAGGGACCGTCCCTTCTCGTCGAAATAATCCCCATACCCGTCCGGAAGCTCATAGTAGTGGGCCTCGTAGGTTCGCCCCGAAACACGCATGGTGGCGGCCCGTATCGGTCCCGCTTTCACCCGACGCCCGTCTCGCACCGTCTGATCAAAATAGACGGCGAAGGTATCCCCCGTTCTCAGATCGGTATTGAAATCGATGTCGAAGGCGAAGATATCCGCCAGTTCCATGATCAGGGAAGCAGGCAGCCCGGCGCGGAGGCAGGATGTGTAGAGGTTATCGGTGACGGTTCCCGATACCGCCTGCTGCAGAACGAAAGCACCCTGCCCCTTATCCCGACATACCCATGTGTTTCCCACTTTGGCGAGCACCGATTGCTTGCCGTCCTTATCCGTGTATTCCACACGCACCGGCTCGCCGGTATTCTTGTCCGTATAGACAGCCAAGCGGTCTCCCGGACGGATCCGGTCAGGGCGGCAAAACCAGGGGCACGTCTCTTTCCACTCCAGCACGCAACCGGCCGGAAGACCCGCTTCCTGCAAGATCTTGTACAGGCTGTCGCCTTTCACGACCTGGTGCGTGCGCTTTTCCAACCGCGCCCAGTAGTTTTGTTCCAGCGAAAAGATATCGTCGTAAGCGGCAGGCGGGTTTTGCGTTGATCTCCCTTCCGGCGGGACGGATCCCGCAGGAGACGGCTGTCCCTGCACCCCCGAAGGCCCGTTGGAGGGGGGGGTGTGCACCTGGCGCATTCCCGCAAAGACCGCCACCGCAAGAAGGGCAGCCACGCCCAGGAGCTTGATCGCCCTGGGACCTCGGGGCTTGCGCCGGACCCATGGACTCGATTTCTTGGAAAAACGAATGCGCTTCATCTCGGGACCGGAGGCTACCATAGACCGCCACATAAGGTCAAAAAAAAGTAACCATCGCGCGTTGCAAGGAAGTATGAGATGCGCTTTGTTCTCTTCCCTTACAAAAGACAATAAAGCCCCCACGATGCGCACGTTTCTGTTATCACAGCATTTTTTGTTCATTGCGGACTTTTGAAGGAAAGCGCGAGCGATGCGACAGGCAGATTTTTCTTTATTTCATGCGGGTTTTGATCGATTAAAGGCTTGCAAAGCCTTGATCGGGCGGTATAATTTCTCTGCGTCTTGCGAGCTTATGTTCACGTGGCTTAATCTTCCGTTGCAGTCTGGACGCTCCCCCCCCAAGGCATTCATCAGAGGAGTTGGTTGGTTTTTCGGGGAACCATGAACCAAGAGGAGGAAAGAATGACGAAGGCAGATCTTGTGGCAAAAATGGCAGACGATGCGGGCATCACCAAGGCCGCCGCGGAAAAGGCGCTCAACAGCTTTGTTGACGCCGTGACCGAAACCCTGGCCCAGGGGGACAAGGTGACCCTGGTGGGTTTTGGAACCTTCAGCGTGGCGGAACGGGCCGCCCGGGAAGGCCGCAACCCGCGTACGGGCGAGGCGATCACCATCGCCGCCAGCAAGGTGATCAAGTTCAAGGCAGGCAGCAAGCTCAAAGAAGCTGTCCAATAAACTGTTCAATAAATCATCCCCTCCAAACCGGTTCGACGCTGGGCGATCGAACCGGTTTGGTGTGCATCGATCCCCGCCATGCCATTGGCAAGCTCCCGACCACTCATTGAGCCCCAACGATCCCGAAAGGATCCCACTCTCCCTGCCCATGCGGTGATGGCGTTCACACCCCAGGACCAGCAGGCTTGCCGATCTCTTTTGAGCCGGCGCTGGGAAAGGCCCCATCGGATCTTTTTGGCGGACGCGGTGGCGGGTGATTTTGAGGGCACGCCGGTGGCCGTCCTCGGTCCCATGCTGGGAGCGCCGCAGGCTGTCCTGGTGATGGAAAAAGCGATCGCCCTGGGAGTGCGCCGTGTGATCGCTTACGGTTGGTGCGGTTCGCTGCAGCCCGCCGTGGCGGTGGGTGATGTGGTTTTGCCCACGAAAGCTTTCTCCGAAGAAGGCACCTCCGCCCATTATCCCTTGCAAGGGCCCGCCCGCCCCTCCCCCGCCCTGCTCCATGCCTTGCGCCGGGCGCTGGCCCAATCCCAACTGACCCTTCATGAAGGAAGCGTCTGGAGCACGGACGCCCCGTACAGGGAGACGGAAGCAAAGGTTCTCGCCTACCAGGACCGGGGTGTTTTGGGGGTTGAGATGGAGATGGCGGCCCTGCTCACGGTGGCCGCGTTCCGAGGAATCGAATTCGCCGGCGTCTTGGTGGTATCCGACGACCTGTCCCATCTCAGGTGGCGTCATGGATTCAAGGATCCTGGATTTATCCGGACCCGAAAGCGCCTTCCCCAGCGGATTCTGCAAGCCCTGAGCAGCTAAAGGCCGGCCTGGAAGCGCCCAGATGGCTCCTCCATTCCCGGCCAGATCCCGGCGCACGAACCCCTGGGAACAAGAAAGACGTCATGAGGCACGTCAAGTGGCGGGTCACAAACAACGCTCCGTGTATTTTCAATCATCGAAAGGCAAGGTTTTATGGGCACGCGCCCATGGGCCACCATGGACAGCCACGAAATGTCGAATCGTCGGGATCAGGCGATGTTCGATCCATGTCGAGACCTTAAAGGATGGACTTCTATGCAGAAAACACGCGGTGTTTTGGCGGTGGACGTGGGAGGCGGCACCCAGGATGTGTTGTGCTGGTACGAAGGGCAACTGCTTGAAAACGCGCTCAAGATGATCCTGCCTTCCCCCACGGTGCGGGTGGCCCGCGAGCTGGAAAGGCTCCGGCAGGCAGGCAAGGACGTGGTCCTGGTGGGGCGGACCATGGGAGGCGGTCCGTCGGGCCGGGCGGTCCGCCGGCACCTGGAGGCGGGGCTCAAGGTTTATGCCCTTCCGGACCCGGCCCGCACCCTCCACGACGATCTGGCCAAAGTCCAGGCCATGGGCGTGGAGATTGTGGACACACCCCCACCCGGCGCCACCCCAGTAGTCCTTCAGGACCTGGAATCGGAGCGTCTGGGCAAGGCCCTGGAACTTTTCGACCTCAGGTTGCCGGAGCAGATCGCCGTGGCGGTCCAGGACCATGGCTTTTCCCCCCATGAGAGCAACCGCCTCTTCCGCTTTCGCTATTGGCGGGAATTTCTCACCTCGGGAGGAGATCTGAAACGACTGGCCACCACACCCCCGCCCGCCTACATGACCCGGATGAAGGCCGTCTGCCACACGGCCCCCGGCGCCCTGGTTTTGGATACGGGAACGGCGGCCATCCTGGGGGCACTCCTGGATCCTCGGGGTGCCCGGTGGAACGAAGACGGGCTCATGGTGGTCAACGTGGGAAACTTCCACACGGTGGCGGCCCTGGTACGCCACTATCAGGTCTTCGCCATCTATGAACACCACACGGGCCAACTCACAGCCGACAAGCTCACCCGTCACCTGGAAGCTCTGAAAAGGAAAGAATTGACGAACCAGGAGATCTTCGACGATAACGGGCATGGTTGCGCTTACGGGGACGCCGCTCTGGAGGGAGCGTTCCACAGGCTTCTGGTCACCGGTCCCCAGCGGCGTCGGTTTTTCGAAGATCCCAGCCTTTTTGCCGCCCCCTTCGGGGACATGATGCTTTCCGGTTCTTTCGGCCTCCTGCAGGCGGCGGCCTGGGCCGGCGGATTTTCCTTGGACCCGGAAGGCGTACGGTGATGTGCGACTGGGAATCCAAAGCGAGGAGCACGAGCGGCCGCCATGGGGGCCGCAGACCCCAGCCCCCAGAAGCCTGGCCGCGAACGCAGGAATGGGTTCCCTTTCATGCGGACCCGGGGCTCTGGACTCTCAAGGACAATGTGTTCCGCCGGCCAAGAAACGAGCCCACGTTGGTTCGCCGTTTCTGAATCATCAGGAGTGGGCGGACGGTGAAGAGAGAGAGTCAAGGCAAATCCATGACGACCACCCCATCCAAAGATTCCGTCCGAAGGCGTATCGAAGAGCTTCGCCGACAGATCCGTTACCACAACTATCGCTACTACGCCTTGGATGATCCTGAGATCAGTGACGCCCAATACGATGCGCTCTTTCGGGAATTGGTTCGCCTGGAGGAAGCCCATCCCGAGTTCGCCTCCCCCGATTCACCCACGCAGCGGGTGGGCTTCGCCCCCCTGGAACAATTCGAGCCGTTCATACATCCGGTTCCCATGCTGAGTCTGGAAAATGCCATGGACCGGGAAGAGATGGTGGAATTCGACCGGAGGGTGGCCAAGCTGCTGGGCCTGACGGAGCCCATCGTCTACACGGCCGAGCCCAAGATGGACGGTCTGGCGGTGGAGATCTTGTATGAAGAGGGGAAGCTGATACGGGCCGGTACCCGGGGCGACGGATACCGGGGAGAAGATGTGACGCCCAACGTGAAGACCATCCGCGCCGTTCCCTGGCGTCTCTTTTCCCCGCCCGACGGGCCTCCGATTCCGGAAAGGCTCACCGTACGCGGGGAAGTCTACATGGACCGCAAGGCCTTCCAAGCGCTCAACCGGGATCGGGAAGAAGCCGGAGAGCCCCCGTTTGCCAATCCCCGAAACGCCGCCGCCGGATCCCTGCGCCAGTTGGATTCATCCATCACGGCCAGCCGCCCGCTCAAGGCCTTCTTTTATGGCGTCGGCATATTGGAGGGCGCTTCCTTCCAAACCCAATGGGACCTGCTGCAGGGGTTGAGGCAGTGGGGCCTTCCGGTCAATCCTCTCTCGCAGCGCTGCCGGGGCATCGACCAGGTCCTGGCCTATTACGAACGCATCGAACGACAGCGCCCTGATCTGGCCTACGAAGTGGACGGCGTGGTGGTCAAGGTCGACCGGCTGGAATGGCAAAGGATCTTGGGCGAAAAGACCCGAAGCCCTCGGTGGGCCATTGCGTACAAATTTGCTCCCCATCAGGCCCGCACCCGCATCGTGGACATTCAGGTGCAGGTGGGACGCACGGGGGTTCTCACGCCCGTGGCCCACTTGGAACCGGTGTCCGTGGGAGGGGTCACCATCCGACGCGCCACCCTTCATAATCTGGACGAGATCCAGCGAAAGGACGTTCGGATCGGAGACGAGGTCATCGTTCAGAGGGCCGGGGACGTGATTCCCGAAGTGCTTCGGCCTGTCACGGAAAAGAGAACGGGCCAGGAACGCCCCTTCCACATGGTGAGCCAATGCCCCTCGTGCCACGGGCCGGTGGTGCGTTTGGAAGGCGAAGTGGTCCATCGGTGTCTCAACAAGAGCTGCCCGGCCCAGGTCAAGGCGGCCATCCGGCATTTTGCCGGCCGCGACGCCATGGACATCGATGGATTGGGCCAGAAGATCATTTCCATGCTGGTGGACGAAGGGCTGGTGAAAAATCCCGCCGACCTCTACCGCCTGACCGAAGAAGACCTTCTGAAACTGCCCGGTTTCGCCGAAAAGAGCGCGGCCAATTTGATCCGCGCCATCCAGGAAAGCAAGACCCCGGAGCTGGCCAACTTTATCAACGCCTTGGGGATTCAACTGGTGGGCGTCCATCTGGCCTCCGTCTTGGCAGGCCATTTCAAGACTTTCCAGGCCTTTCGGGAGGCCGGTCGTGAAGAGCTGACGGCCATCGACGGGGTGGGAGATAAAGTCGCCGACAGCATCGTTCGATATTTTGAAAATGAAGAAAACAACAAGATGGTGGAAGGGCTCCTGGCCGCCGGGGTCACCCCCCGCCCCGCGGAAGCAGAGCCGGTGGAAAGGGCATCCTCTTTCTGGCCTGACAAAACCGTCGTATTTACGGGCACCCTGGCGTCCATGAGCCGCAAGGAAGCCGCCGACAGGGTGAAGGCTTTGGGAGCCCGCGTGGCCTCCAGCGTGAGCGCCAAGACGGACGTGGTGGTGGCGGGCGAAAAGGCGGGATCCAAGCTGGAAAAGGCAAAAGCCCTGAACGTTCGGATCATGAACGAAGAGGACTTTCTTCGATCCTTACGGGAGGAAGCGTAACCCAAAGGCAGCCGGGTACACTCGACCGGAAGCAACGGGTTCACCATCCGCTTCCCATCTTGTGCCTTTTGACCTTCATGGGAGGAGACCCATGGCAAAAAAACGCGTTCATGTGTGGATTTCGGGAAGGGTTCAGGGAGTCTTCTTCCGCGCCTACACCAAGGACGCAGCGCTCCAGTTCGGCGTCAACGGCTGGGTACGTAACCTGCCGGACGGACGCGTGGAAGCCGTGTTCGAAGGGGATGAAGAGGCGGTGGACGGCGTGGTCCAGTGGTGCCACAAGGGAAGTCCGCTGAGCCGCGTGGACCACGTGGAAGTGGTGGAAGAGCCGTACCAGAACGAGTTCACCCACTTCGACATCCGCCATTGGAGGTGAGTTCATGGGCAGGTATTGGGAGGCTTTTGTTCAATTCCTCAAAGAATACAGCATGACCAAGGCCGGTGAGGCCCTTCGAAACGTGGACTGGGCCCAGGTGTTGCACCAGCCCGTTTTCTGGATAGCCGCAACCCTCTTTCTTGGTTGGGTCGTGTGGAAAAAGGCCTTCAAGAGCCTCCTGGTCGTCTGTTCCGCCGTGGGCTTCATCTTGTTGCTCCAGCACACCCTGCCCCCTGCAGGCCAGCCTCTGACCCTGGAAAAGCTCGTACCCTTCGCGGTGGGTTGTCTGGGCATCCTGGCCGTGAACGTCTATTTTCTCATCATCCGAAGCGGCTAGGAGCCTGTCTGAGAACGCCCAGATTCTTCCTGTGGGCCCGTGCGGTCGGCCTAACTTTGCGGGAGTCGGGGCGGGTTTTGAACCCGCCTCGACAAAGCTCAAAAAGCATCATGTAGCACAGTTGAATTGCATGTGTCAGAAAGACCCAAAAGGCCAAGAGTTCATTGTTGGACAGCCTCCCAGCCCAAGTTTGTCACTGTTTTGCGTAACTTGTTGTTATTCTTAGAATGTGGTTTTTCATTCTTCACTGCAAATTCTCAAGCGATGCTCAGGACCCTTTTCAAGGGGCTGCGGGGAAGTCCGAGGGCATTGTAAATTTCCACATGGATCGGCTCCGGCTCAGAAGTATTTCGGATGTGGATCCTTTGTCCCTTGTCGTTGATTTTGGTGGTGGTCACCCGTGTAGAGCCCCTGAATGGATGGATGCCTCCCTTGTTTTTGGATCGTAGCCTACGTGTGTCCATTATATTGGAAGGGCAACCCAGCAACACCTGCTCACCGGCCGGGTGCGGCTGGCAAAGCCGGAGATGGCGCCATGAAACACCTACCTGGTAGGCTGGGATCCTGCGCCTCGCTGCGGAAGGTATTGCCGAGCCGGAGCTCGGCGTTCCCAGTGATGTCGAGCCCTGGTTCGCCGCCCCTGGGGACACCGGGCTGGGAACACCGGGCTCCAGCCCGGTAAAGAGAATCACGCTTACAAAGGCTGGTACAGCCGGGGTTATCTGCTTCATTTGGATGCGCCGGCCTTGCTCCAATCCATCACCTTTCGCCTGGCCGATTCATTGCCACAGGAGAGATTACGGCAGTTGGGCCAAGAACTGGCAACCAAGCCCGAAAACGAGCGGGAGAAGTGGAAGCGTCAGCGCATCGAAGCGTGGCTGGATGCGGTGATCGCCTACATACACAACAACCCCGGGAAGGCAGGGTTGTTGTCAATTGTCGCCCGTAAAGGGGCCACCGTCTTTCGGTTCATCTTCAATTGCCGTGCGATCGCACGGTCGTTTTCCTCCGCTTGCCAATAGGCTGCTCCTCTCACGTGTAGGCGAGAGGAAACCATGCTCTATTCGGAGGAACCGCCCTGGCACCTCACTGGACCACTTCGGCCGACAACGACTGGACCACCTCGGGTGAAAATCCGTGGACCAGTCTGGCTGACATCTACTGGACCATTATCGGCCGAAAGATGCCAACCCCAGTAGGTCACATTGCCATCGAACGCCTAACTGCTCGTTGTTGGGCTCTATCATGGCACGCTTTTGCGCAACGCTCAGTCCAGCAATCCGGTCTTTTTTTTAACCAGTCCACCTCTACCTGCAGTTGACCAACCTGGCGGTACAGTCGGTCCCGTTCCTGCTCAATGCGCTCAGCTTCCCGGTCCTTACCCCTGCTGAATACCTTAGGAGCCGCTTCAAGCAATTGCTTCTTCCACAGATTGATCTGGTTCACATGAATACCAAATTCCTGGGCAAGCTCATTGGCCGTCCTTTGCCCTTTGATAGCTTCCAGGGCTACCCTTGCCTTGAACTCGTCTGAAAATCTCCTTCTTCCCTCTTTGGACCCCCTTTCTCGAATCGCTCATCCTCAATTTAGCATATGGTCCCGTTTTTGGGGGCCACTATACATCGCCCCATCACCCAGGGCCGCGAAAAGAGCACCCCGCCTTGCTCAAAGGGCCCTTGAAGCCATCCGTTCGCAGCGGATCGCGAGGACGTTTCTGGTCTCAGGCGTCACCCTCACCCGATCGTCCAGGCGATGGCCTGCGATCCAGCAGATCTTTTCCCGGTCGACCACAATGGGCACACGGGCCCTGTCGCTCTTGGGAACCTTGGCGTCCACAAAAAGATCGTGCACTTTTTTGCTCCCCCCCATACCCAGCGGGCGGAACCGGTCGCCGGGCCGGAAGGAGCGAACTTCAAGGGGCCACGCCACGGCTTCGGCATCCATGTGGACCGTCCAGGGCCCTCCTTGGCGGATGCGGTCTTCCCGAGCCGGGCCCTGCGGCGGAAAATTCTCCACGCGCATCACATGGATTCGCCACGGCCCCCACGTGTACTCCCCCGGCCCTTCCATCCGCAGGGTATCCCCGACCGGCGCTTCCCCACGAAAATGGGCTTCTCCGGGGGCGGTCACCACCACGCGGTCCCCTTCCACGGCCACCCGAACCCCTTTGGGGAGCACCAGCGCCCGACCCGACTGGGCCTTCGCTACCAAGCGGTGGACGTTTTCCACGTGTTCCATGGACAGGCCCCGGGCCAGCCCCACGGACTCCAGCGCTCGACGCAGCAGGCGACCGCGCACGGCAGGATGCTCTTCGACCAAACGCCGCCGGTCCAAGATCACCCGTCCTTCCTTTGCCTTCCGCACGCACCGGCTCCAAATGGACCCCAGCAGGCAGTCCCAAAAGTCGGCATCCCGCGCGGCCAATTGGGCATGGCGGCAGAGGACTCTTCGAACGTCCCCTTCAAATATGCGTTCCAATTCCGGCAGTACCTGAAGGCGCAACCGATTGCGCCGGCAGATGGGCTGACGGTTCGTGGCGTCTTCCCGATAGGGCTGCCCCTTGTCCTTCAGGTAGGCCAGCACGTCCCGGCGCGACGCCCAGAGAAGGGGCCGCACGATGCCCTCGTGCGTCTTGGATCGCATGGCGGCCATGCCCTCCGGTCCCGTGCCCCGCAGGAGACGGAGCAGGACCTCCTCGGCCTGGTCGTCCGCCGTGTGTCCCACCGCCAGTCGATGGGCTCCCAGCCGTTTCATCTCAACGAAGAGAAAGCGGCGGCGGCACTCCCGGGCAGCCATTTCCAGAGAAAGTCCCTGCCCCTCTGTCTTTCTGTACGCCTCCACGTCTTGTCGGCCGGAGACGAAAAAACACCCTGCGCGTCGGGCCATTTCGGCGACGAACCTTTTATCCGCATCGGCATCGGAACCCCGAAGTCCGTGATGGAAATGGGCCACCACCAGCCGTTCGTATTCCAGGGCCTGCCGGAGCGCCCGCAGGGTACAAAAAAGCGCCGTGGAATCAGGCCCTCCCGAAACGGCCACCAGTAACGTTTCGCCGGGAAGGCACAGGCCATGGCGCTGGATATGGTCAGCGGTCTCCTTTTCGAAGGGATGGATCCGGTCCATCAGGAATTGAGATCCGGCGACGGCGTCGGAGGCAGGCTTTCCCGGTTGGAAGCCGTCGGCGGGGGACTGGTCTGCGCTTCCAGGAGCGGCACAGCGTCTTTCCACTTCCTGCCGCGGACCAGGAGCTTCCCGTCCCGGTTGATCACCGTGTTGTCTTCCAGGATGACCAGCCCGTAGCGCTCCGCTACCTCGCTCTTGTACTGGTATTCCATGGAGCGCTTGCGCAGCTTGTAGTTTAGGACCAAATAGACCAGGGCGAACAGCGCCGCCAGCCCCAAAATCGCGCCCCCCGCCAGGAGAACGATCTGAACCGTCCGTTCACCCACGCGGCCCACAATATCCAGGACCACGTCCAGTTTGTAGACCAATCCGATCCCGGCCGCCAGAACCACCAGAAGCCCCAAATAGGGAAGCTTCTGGAGCCAGTCCACGGCCGCGGCCACCCGATGCGTTCCCGGTCGAGGCTCCCCGTCTCCGCTCTCGGTCCGCGTTTCCGCGCCATCGACTTTCTCCGGGGTATGCCCTCCCAAATAGAGATTGAAGCCCACGATGATGGTTCCGATGAGAAAGGTGACGGCCACGGGCGCCAGAAACGCCACCAGGAAATAGGCCTTCCAGGGAAAGGGAATCTCCACCGGTCCGAACCGATCATAGCCGCGCGTTCCCAGCTGGTAGATCCAGCAACCCGCAAAGATGGCCACTTCCAGCCATCCCAGAAAAATCAGATACTTGCGGAAAAGTTCCTTGCGTTCCAAATCATCGAAGAGCGCCGCCAAACTCCCCGATGCCTTCGTCGTGCTCTTTTCGTTCGTCTCCATAGGTGCCTTCACTCGAATCTGGCGGGCTTCCCGCAAGCCGCCGTCCCTCATCCGCGACGGAAACCAAGCTCTGAAGCAGAAACCGCCTCGGCCCAAGTCACCATGGCCGGCAAGCCGGCTTCCATGGAATGGACGAAGGCCTGAAGCTCAGAACCGCGCCGTGGCGCAAGGGCTCCGTTCCCATCGCCTGTCATTCATCGCCCGTCACGATGCTCCCGCTTCGTTGCCACGTCGCAGTGCCCGTTGCCGGAAAATCACTCCATCATGGGCACCTTATCAAAGGCTTGCGAACAGGGTCAACTTGGAATGGCCAAAGCCCTTGGGCAAAGGGCGGAACTTGTGTTAAGAGGGCGCTGACGGTCTCGTTGCCCTCGGAAAACCGACCTGAACAGGAGCCAAGGACATGAACGGTAACGCTGTTTTCCAGACCCAATTGGCCGGTCTGACCCTGCGTTCCCGGGGTAAAGTGCGTGATATCTATGACTTGGGAGATTCTCTTCTCATCGTGGCCACGGACCGGATCTCGGCCTTCGACGTGGTCATGCCCACCCCCATCCCTGACAAGGGAAAGATCCTCACCCAGGTGTCCGCCTTCTGGTTCGATTTCTTCAAGGAAATGGTCCCCAGCCATCTCCTGGCAACCGATGCGGACCGCTTTCCCGAGGTGTGCCGCCCGTACCGGGAGGAATTGTCCGGACGCACCATGTGGGTGCGCAAGGCGCATCCCCTTCCCGTGGAGTGCATCGTCCGCGGCTACTTGGTGGGATCCGGGTGGAAGGACTACCAGAAAACCGGAGCGGTGTGCGGCATTGGGCTTCCCCAAGGGCTTCAATTGGCGCAGCAGCTCCCGGAGCCCATCTTCACCCCGTCCACCAAGGCCGAAAAAGGAGCGCACGACGAGAACATTTCCTTCGACGAGATGGTGCGGCTCGTCGGGAAGGACCTGGCGGAACAGGTTCGGGATCTTTCGCTCTCCATCTATCAAAAGGGGGCCGCCCACGCCCGCGAGCGGGGTATCATCCTGGCCGACACCAAGTTGGAGTTCGGCCTTCTGGACGGGAAACTCATCCTGATCGATGAGGTCCTCACCCCCGATTCCAGCCGGTTCTGGCCCGCCGATCGATACCAGGTGGGCTCCAATCCGGAAAGTTTCGATAAGCAATATCTTCGGGACTACCTGGTGGCCTCGGGCTGGAAGGACGGCCAACCCGCGCCGGAACTTCCTCAAGAAGTGGTTGAAAACACTCGATCCCGCTACCTGGAGGCCTTGGAACGCCTCACGGGCAAAGGGTTGGAAGGTTAAGGGGTGGAAGGACCCGAGGAGTTGCGTGAATGGAGCTGGAACTGAAAAGGGTGCCACTGGAAGACGTGGATCTGGAAGATGCCACCTTCTCCCTTCCCGGCTTCAGGGACGACGCGGCGCTCTTCCAGTCCCTGAAAGCCGCGGGTCTGATCCAGCCGCTGGTGGCCTGGGAAAGAAGCCCCGGGCGGTTCACGCTGGTGGACGGCTTTCGAAGGATGGAGGGACTGCGCCAAGCCGGCATCGCCACGGCTCCCTTTCTGGTTCACCCCGCCGAGACCCCGCAAGAGCGGATCCTCAAAAGGCGCCTGGAAGACAAGATCTTCAGTGGGCCGCTCAACCTGGCCGAAAAGGTTCAAATCGCCGCACGCTACGCTCCCCTTGCATCCGAAGAGGAACTGCGGCGAAGGATCTTACCGGCCCTGGGCCTGTCGTCCAAAGAGGGGGCCGTATGGCGCTGGATCCAGGTGGGTGGCTGGCCGCCCCATCACCTGGAACTTCTGGGCCGGGAGGTGGTCTCAGAAAAGGCGGCTTTCCTGCTGGCTTCCTGGAAGGAACGGGAACGGCATGCCGCTTTGCAGCTCCTGGATGCCCTGCGCTGCAGCGCGTCCATCCAGGTGGAGATCCTGGAGCGGATCCAGGAGGTGGCCGTCCGCGATCAATGCCCGCTCCAGGAAGTGTTCCAGCGGGAAGAGCTTGCGGCCGTGGCGAGCTCCCACAAGCTGAACCGACGGGAAAAGACCGCCCATGTGCGGGATCTGGTCGCACGCTGGCGCTACCCCCGGCTTTATCGCAAGACTCAAACGATCCGGGAGAAGATCGAAGCGGCCCGACTGCCCCGCACGGTGGCCCTGAGCCCTCCGCCCCACCTGGAAGGCGACCGATGGGAGCTGCGACTGACCTTTACGAACCTTTTGGATCTGGACGCCCAGATCTCCTGGGCAAGGGATTTTGGCCGCTCTTCCCAGATGCAGGCCATCTGGAAAGCCTTCGAATCCGTGGACTAACCGTTCGCACACCGGCGACGCCCATGACAGGGAACAAGCTCAAAGCCCCCATCCGCACCGTCTTGGTGGAAAAGGCAGTCCGCCGAAGCCCGCTGGTACAAAGGCTCCGTAAGCGACTTCCCCACGCCCGGTTCCAGGAAGTGGAGACCGTCCCCGCGGCTTCCGCCCGGGTGGCGGGGCTTTTGGAAGTGGAGCACTTCAAGGGGCGCTTCTGGAGGAACTGCCCCGGAACCCGGGTCTACGACTGCTGCGGTTACCAGATCATCCATTTCGGCACCCAGTGCACCATCGACTGCACCTATTGCATCCTGCAGGCCTACTTCAACCAGCCCAATCTCCGGCTTTTCGGAAACACGGACGATCTCCTCCGGGAGGTGGAAGAAAGGCTGGACCAGGACCCCGATCGGCTCCATCGCGTGGGCACGGGGGAGTTCACCGACTCCCTGCTATTGGACCCGTGGACGGGCCTTTCCCAGGACTTGGTGCCTCTCTTCGCACGCCGTCCCAACGCGGTGTTGGAACTGAAGACCAAGACCGATCACGTGGACCAATTGCAAGACCTGCCCCACGGCGGACACACCCTCATCTCCTGGTCCCTCAACGCCCAAGAGGTGACCCGCCGGGAGGAATCCAGGGCCGCCTCCTTGCGAGCGCGGCTGGAAGCCGCCCAAAAATGCGCCCGGTGGGGTTACTATCTGGGATTTCACTTCGATCCCATGATCCACTATCCCGGATGGCGCCAAGGCTACCGCAAGACCTTGGACGCCCTCATGGACGCCGTCGATCCATCCCGGGTGGTCTGGATCAGCCTGGGGGCCTTTCGCTTCATGCCGGAGCTGAAGCCCATCATCGCTCACAACCACCCGCGCACGCGCATCACCACCGGGGAGTTCATCCGCGGGCTGGACGGAAAGCTCCGCTATTTTCGAGACATTCGCATACAGCTCTATTCCATGATGGTCGAAGCCCTGAAGGGCTGGGACCGCAACCTATGCGTGTACCTGTGCATGGAAGGGCCTTGGATCTGGCGCAAGGTCTTCGGGTTCGAGCCCGCCGACAAGGGCGGACTGCCCAAGATGCTCGATGACGCCGTGCGAACACGCATGGGCGTGATGCCATGAGAGAGAGGTGATCGGCAATGCGGGATGGGTCAAGGAGCAAAGCGGCCATGAGATGGGGTGAACGGGAAAAGGAGATCGTGCGGGCGTGGAGCGCCCATGTGACGGCATCCGTCCATCTGAGCGTGGAGAAGACGCTGGATGCACGCAGTGCGAAGCTGGAAGATTTCGCCCGGGAACTGGCCCGTCTGGTCCCCAAGGTGTCGGTGGAGGTTTTGGAGCGGGAATCGGACGACCTTCCCGCCCTCCTGCCAGGGGCCGGCTGGATCTTCCACGGAGTTCCGGACGCAGCGGAATTGAGGCCTTTTCTGGAAATCCTGGCTCTCAGTACCCAGCCGACACCGCCCCCCCTCGACAGGGACCTGCTCTCGATGGTGGCCTCCCTGGAAAGCCCCAGGGAATTGACCCTTTATGTCACCCCCCACTGCCCCCATTGCGCCCACACGCTCTTCGACCTGGCTCCCCTGCCCTTGGCATCCCCCCGGCTCCTGGTTCGAGTGATCGATGCCGATTCCTTCCCTGAGCAAGCGCGCTCGCTGGGAATCCGTGCCGTGCCCACGCTCCTTCTGGGCGAAACCTTCCGATGGACTGGGCAGGTCAGGATCCGAGAGGTGTTGGAGGTGGTCTGTCGGGAAGAAGGAGGGGCCCTCTCGGCAGCAGCCACCATCCGGCTTCTCAAAGAAGGCAAAGCCGAAGACGTGGCGCGGCTCATGGCCCGTTCCGATCGGGCGTGGCAGGATTTTCCCCGCATTCTCACCCATCCGGAATGGTCCGTACGTTTGGGCGCCCTGGTGGTGTTGGAGGAATTGGCGGAGGCGCGCCCGGACCTGGCCCGCTCCCACCTTTCGCCCCTATGGGATCGCATGGACGGGGCACATCTATCCGTCCAAGGAGACATCCTCTACGCCATCGGTCTGGCGGGAGACCGATCCTGGATCAGCGTCTTGGAAAGATGGCTGGAAGAAAACGACCCGGGCCCCGATCTTCTGGAGGTTGCCCGGGAAGCCTTGGAAAAACTGGACACCGACCCCCAGGTGGATTCCCCATAGACCGCGATCCGCCCTGGGCGTGGCGTCCATCCCCCCGCCCCCTTTGGAAAAGGGGGGAGACTTCGGGGTCCACCCCTTGGTCCTCACCCTGCGCGACCCACAGATCACGGGACACGAAAAAGTTGGGGCCTTCGAATGGTCCGAAGGCCCCCGGTGGGAGAATCCACTTTCGCTGTCGCTTTTTACACCCCAATAAGCACCGCTACGCCACGGCCCCCATCAGGAGGTTTTCCAAGGCCTCCCGTTGCGCTGCATACTCACTGGTAAACAAAGGGGGGCACGCTTTCAATTCGATGTCCTTCTTGGCCAGCCTGGCGGCAAAAGCCATGCAGGTGGGCTCTCCACATTCCTTGCAGTTGGTCTTGGGAAGATGTTTCAATATTTCGACCACGTTAAGCTTCATGCTGCCACCTCCTTTCCGTCCTGGCGTTACCGGAAACCCGGCGCCCCCTCTCGGCACCGATCTTCTCTTGGGGAGGTCTTCTGTCATGGAGCATGTGATCGAACAGGAACACCGTGAGGTCTGCTTGCGGGTCCGAAAGCACCTGAGATCGATCCGGACCTCACCTCCAATGAAATTTAACTATTGCCATCGAAGCAAGTCAACCCACCGAGTGCCGGCTAGCCGGTGACGGGCCGTCTCGGAACCCAAAAACCAGCCGGGGCCTCCGCAGCACACCCTTTAATGGGAAAGAAAAGCGTTTTGGCCTCCCGGAGGAGCGCGGCCTGGATGATCTCAAAACACACCACCTTTGAAAAATCCGTTTCACGCCCATCCAGCCCCGGCCACCACAGAACCGACAGTCCCTCGCACCTTGCACAGGCAGGATGCAACAGGGGGAAAGGCCCGGATTGCGGAGAATCAGCCAGTTTCCTGGTTTTTCTTCTTGTGGGATCGAAACTTGTCAGCCTTTATCTTGAAACGGCGCATCACCTGCTGGAGCGCCTGGCGCTCAAGACCGCACAGCTGGGCTGCACGCGTCACATTGCCTTCCGTCATGGCCAACAGTCTTTCGATGTAGGCGGTATTGAACCGTCGCAGCACCTCTTCTTTGGCTTCCCGATAGGGCAATTCATGAAGGTGCTGGTCATGGAGCAGGTCGTGGGAAGGAGAGGCATCTGAAAATCCCACGTGTTCGGGAAGAATCTCCTCTCCGGGGGCAAAGAGAATGCCGCGCATGATGGTGTTTTCCAGTTCCCGCACGTTGCCTTCCCAATCGTGGCGTAGAAAAAGGTCCATGAGCTGGGGCGAAACGCTCTTGGAGGGTCGGTTGAGTTGTCGCCCGTGAATTTGCAGGAAGTGGTCCACCAGCAGCGGGATATCCTCGCGACGCTCCCGAAGCGGGGGCATCTCAATGGGCACCACGTTCAGCCGGTAGTAGAGATCTTCGCGGAATTCGCCCGTGCGCATCTTTTCCAGAAGATTACGGTTGGTGGAGGCCACCACCCGCACGTCCACCCGGATGTCTTTGGTATCGCCCAAGGGCTTGATGGTCTTTTCCTGAAGAACCCGAAGCAGCTTGGTTTGAATACTGGGGGAGATGTCGCCGATCTCGTCCAGGAAAAGGGTTCCGCCGTGCGCTTCTTGAAAAAGCCCCATCTTGTTTTGAGTGGCGTGGGTGAACGCACCCTTGCGGTATCCGAACAGTTCGCTTTCCAGAATGTTTTCGGGAACGGTGGGGCAATTGACCGCCACAAACGGCCCGGTCTTTCGCCCGCTCAGGTTGTGGATCGCCCGAGCCACCAGATCCTTCCCCGTCCCCGACTCCCCTGTGATGAGCACCGTCAGGTCGGAATCGGCCACCATCTGCAGGGCGTCGAAAACCCGCTGCATGGCCGGACTTTTGCCCACGATGTTCTGAAAGGACTTTTCTCCTTTGAGCCGTCGCTGCAAATGCAGGTTTTCCCGGATGAGCCGGCTCCGCTCCAAAGCCTTTCCTATCGTAAAGGCCAGGGCGTCATGATCGAAGGGCTTGGTGAGGAAGTCGTAGGCCCCTTGGCGCATGGCCTGCACGGCCAGCTCAATGCATCCGTGGGCGGTCATCATGATCACGGTGAGCCACGGATGCTCCGCCCGAATCCGGTCCAGCACGTCGAGCCCGTCCATTCCGGGCATCTTCATGTCCAGAAGAACCAGGTCCACGGGCTCGGCCCGGAGCCGCTGCATGGCCTGTTCGCCGGAAGAGGCGGTCAGCACGTCACAGTCCAGGTCCCGCGGCAACGTCCTGGTCAAGAGCCGGAGCAGGTCCGGCTCATCGTCCACCACCAGGATGCGCTCCTTCATCTGCCTTTCTTGCTCATACATCATACCACCGTCGTCGAAGCCTCATGGGACGCTTCTGATTGCGCCCCGCACCCCTCAGCACCCCCCACCGGGCAAGCGCAAGTTTCAACCCACCAATCCCTCCCCCTCGATGGGGTAGGTTAGAAGGGGGTGATCCAATCAGCTCACCTTCATCTCCCCGCTCAACAAGGGCAAAAGACGGCCCCTTCCCACCATCCAACCCCCCTCCCCTAACCCCTCCCACCAGGGGGGGAACACTTAGGTACCCACCATTGACCCAGCAAGGGAGGGGAATTTTTAGGCGTCCATCATGCCCCGGCAGGAAAGGCCGCTCGCGTTCTTCATCGGCATCTCATGGCTTTTCGGTGTCCCTGTCTTCGGACTCCACGGGGAGCACCACTGTGAACGTGGAGCCTTCTCCCAGGCGGCTTTCCACCAGGATGTCGCCTCCATGGTTTTTGACGATTCCATAGCTCACCGAAAGCCCCAGTCCGGTCCCTTCCCCGGTGCTCTTGGTGGTGAAGAAGGGATCGAAGATGCGAGGCACGACCTTGGGGTCCATGCCGCACCCATTGTCGCTCACGATCACCCGGACTTGCCCCCGTTGGGAATCCCACCGTGTGACCACCCGAATCAAGCCGTCTTTGCCGATAGCCTGTTTGGCGTTCATGATGAGATTCATGAAGACCTGGCGCATTTTGTCCCGATCCAAGACCATGGTGGGAACGCTCCGATCGAAATCCTTTTCCAGGCGAATCTGATCCAGTTCCAGGTTGTGGCGCACCACACTCAGGACCTCCTCAATGGTCTCATGCAGACTGGCCCGCTCCTTTTTGGTGTGGGCCCGCCGGGAGAAGCTGAGCAGGTCCTCCACGATGGTCTTGCACGTGCGGGTGTGCCGTTCGATGGTCCTCAAGTCCTCTAAGCGTTCGGTACCTTCGGGCTCCTCGCGAATGAGCAGCTGGGTATAGCCCAGGATGATCCCCAGGGGATTGTTGATCTCATGGGCGATCCCTGCCGCCAATTGCCCGATGGACGCCAATTTGTCCGCCTGCAGGAGCTGCTGCTGCATGACTTTCCGCTGGGAGATGTCTTTCACCACGAAGTGAAAGATCTCCGTCTTGCGGGTCACCTCGCATTCGCTGGCCGCACTCAAAAGTACGTGCACCTCCCGGCCGTCGGCGGCCACCAGCCTCGTTTCCGCATCGCTCACATAGCATTCCCGAAGGATTCTTTCGCGGAGCCGGTCCCAGTCCCGGCGGTTGGCGAAAAAGCTTCCCAAGTCCGCCGGATCCGGTACCCGTTGTTTGACGCCGTGGGGGATGCCGAGCATTTCACATCCCGCTGGATTGATGTCCAGGATGGTTCCATCGGCGGCCACCACAGCGATCATGTCCCGCGACACCTCGAAGATCCGCCGGTACTTTCCTTCCGAACGGGCCAGTTCCTGGGTGCGCTCTTGCACCAAGTCTTCCAGGTGCCGGTTCAGAAAAAGGAGTTCTGCATGGGCCTTCTGGAGCGCTTCCTTGTCCCGAAGCACTTGCTGATAGACCCCCCAGATCCGCTCGAAAAAGAGGGTCACCGCCCCCACCACGCAAAAAGTGATGGTGTTGACGGAGCCGCTGTAGGGCCGCAGCACCGCCCAGATGTCCGAACGCCCCCCCAGAATCAGGAGCTCTTTGGCGATGTGGCCCACCCCGCGCGAAACGGCAAAGGCCGTGAGGGCGTGGGAAACCATGAGCAGATAGGTCCACACCACGTTTTCCCGGTCCTGGTTGCGCAGCTTAAGGGATAAGCCCACACACAGGATCGAAAAGACGATCATGAGGGCCGAGCCCACCAGATCCACCAATAAGACGGGCCAAAAGGGAAGTTGCATCAGCCGTTTTCACTCCTGGGAAATCGGTATCCGGTACGGATGAGTTCACGAAGGGAAAGGAAGAGAAAGACGATGGCCGGCACACACAACAGGTGGTCCATCTTTCCCAGATAGAAGGCCCAGGTAATCCATTCGCGCCCGGGAAAAGGCTGCAACGTGGCCTGCAAAGTCCCCTTGGAAAAGGTGAGAAACAGGTCTTCGCGGCCTTCCAGATGGTGGATAAACATGGTGTCCAGGTTCCAGGCGATGAAGGAAAGGGCCGCATATTGCAAATATCGCCATCCGCGATGGTGCGTGAGATGCCTTTCCCGCAGCCAATAGACCAGGATTCCCATGGAGACGAGGAAAAAGGCATGGGCCAGCTGATGGGCGTAGAGCCCTTCCGGTTCTGTGTGCACCTGGGTGGCCCAGACAACACGGGGCATCGCCACGATCAGGGCCAGCCCAACCCCCAACCCCTTAGCCCACCTGGACACAGGGGAAAATGCCCATTTTCTCTTCATCAACATAGTGCACTCCGCCATTATCAATGTATTTTTCGTGTTTTTAACAGGTTCCCACATCCCGCTCGTCCCTGGACCCGTCTCCGCGACGCAAAACGCCACCTTTTCGCCTCGTCCAAGCCCCGGAACGAATTGGCCGATCACAATCTAACCATCTGAAACTACAGCCTAAACAAATTCACACAACGATCCACACGTCCCTTGCCTTTACCTTAGGCGAACCCAAAGGTCAATGGTGGGAAACGTTGGCAATGGTGAGTTGGGCCAGTTTGTCCGAAGCAATGGAACCGGTTGGACCTGAAAAGGAGAGGGTCATAACCAGAGAAGTAAAGATCTGGACCGGTGGGATTCGTTCCAACCAGAAAAAGGCATGGCGCAGGGTTCAGCAATCCTAACGTATTCGGAATGCACAAGCAGGCTCCGACGGACAAGCTCACGAAATCGCCACATCCTCATGGAAGCAGCCGAATACGCGATGCCGATGGGCCATGCCCATCCGACATGGTTTAACGATTTACCTTGCAAAACGGGACAAGGGCCATCCCGCGCGAGTTTCATGGCTGTTCAATCGCTGCGGCAGACCTGTCGAAAGATGTTCATTTCCCATCCGTCCCCGTTGAAACCCTGTTCAAAACAGACACCACCAGGATGCGGGAGGGTTCCAAACATGTTCAAAACCCGTCGAAAACTCACTTTCCAACACGGCGGGCTTTGCCCGGCGGACGCCCTCGGCCTCGGGTGCACGTGATCCCGTAACGGTGCAACTTTTTGTGCAGGGTGGTTCGATGGATCCCCAGGATTTCCGCTGCCCGGGAGATGTTCCCACCCTGGCTGCGAAGGACGCGTTCAATGTGCCGCCGTTCCACCTCCTCCAGGGTCAAGTGGGTGGATGGAGGCGGAGGCGGCGCCTGGAGAAAGGCCAGGTCCGAGACGCCGATCCGGCGCCTCTTGGCCAGCACCACGGCCCGTTCCATGGCATTCTGCAGCTCGCGCACGTTGCCCGGCCACGCATAGGACTTGAGCAGTTCCATGGCCTCTCGACTGACGGCATCCACCTGTTTGTTGGTTTCGCGGCTGTAGCGTTTCAGAAAGTGGGTTGCCAGCAAGGGAATATCGTCCACACGCTCCCGCAGGGGCGGCACGTGGATGGAGATCACATTGAGGCGGTAGAACAGATCGGAACGGAAGCGGCCTTCGGCGATGGCCTTGCCCACATCCATCTTGGTGGATGCGATGATGCGGAGGCCCCACCAAGAGAAATCTTCCCATTCCGGTTTATGGGCACTCCTTTCGCCCAGGATCTGTAGCAGATTCAATTGCATTCGAGGCGACAGCTCTCCGACCTCATCCAGAAAGAGCGTGGAGCCGTCTCCCGACGCAAGGCTTCTTCCACGGGCCTGCACGGTGCTATGTATGGCTTCCTTTGCTTGTCCGAACAGCTCGACTTCCAGCAAATACTCCGGCATGGCACCGCATTTGATCACAACAAACGGAGCATCGGCGCGGAGGCTCGCTGCGTGGATCGCCCTGGCCACTACTTCCTTCCCGGTGCCCGCCTCCCCTGTGATGAATACAGGGGAAGCAGAAAGGGCCGCGTCTGAAATCACGCAGGAGATGCGCTCCATGGCCCTGGAACGACCTAACAGATTGACATCGCGCAATGGCACTGGATTTTTACTCATCATTTCTTCACCTACACGCCCATACTGCCCCATGCAGGCGGGACCGCCGCATGGCTTTGGACGCCCTCCACGTGGTATGTGAAGCTGCTGCAAATCGTCTTCGATTCCATATCACTGATCCCAAGGAGGCGGACTACCGGATGGATTTGAGGAATGTCTCATCTTGGATGATCACATTTTCGGAATGCCTTCGCACTAAGATTTGAAGCAAAACCGGGGCAATACTCTCAGTCGCACAGGCCGGTGCTGGAGCAAATCACAAAGAAACAGCTCGTCTCCAATGAGTTCGATCGCCTGAACCAGTTCGGAAAGGCCCCAAGATTCCGGTCGTCAGTGGTCGTGGAGAGCCCCTTCTTGTTACCCCCCACAACTCGAGCGGCGCACTCGGATCCTGGTCCTTCCCACCGATCACTTGAGCCGGCCCCTGCTAAAGCCCTCCTTCCTCCGCACGAGGCAGAAACCTTCGGCAAAGCGAGCCACGGCCTATGATGCCGATCTCAACACGTTCCACCGCCGGCATTGGATCTCCATGCCCGGAACCCTCCTTGTCTTATGACCGTGGATCCCTGATCCCTTGCGGCTCCCAAGTCGGTAGGCGAACGGCAAACACCGGCCCGACACAGGCCCGGTGCAACTCCAAACGTCACGTATCGCACGTCTCGCACCCGGTGAAAGATCAGATTCCTACCGAGGGCCTTTCCAGAGGGTTCCATGTGTTCAGCGTTGCCTTTGCCGTAAAGCCAATTGCACCCGGTCCGCAAGCAGCTTGGCACAGGTGGGACAATAGCGGTGGTGTTCCTTCACATCCGGATGAGGTTGTGCGTGTTCTTCCGCAAATTCAAGAAACTTATGCGTGGCAAACTGGCGGCCGCACGCCTCGCAGCGTTCCAAGGCATGGATGCCGATGATCTCGTCTCGAATGGAAATTGTTCGGGTATCTTCGGTATCTCGGATGACGATCGCTCCCGTCGGGCATAGGTTGGCACACGTCCCGCAGCCGATGCAGGCCCCTTCGGCGGGCACCACATAAGCCACACCCTCGCGTTTTTCCATCCTCAGAGCTCCGACTCCGATAATTTCCTTACACACACGGATGCACAGCCGACAGCGCACACAGCCATCGGGCGGTGGTCCCAGATCGACACCGTATTGCTGGGCCAGATCCAGGATTCTCCGACTCTGGGGCGCCATCTGCAAAAGCCGCTGAAAGGCTTTCCTGCGTGCATTCTGGACGATCTCACTGTCCGTTCGAATCTGCAGTCCTTCCTGAACAGGCATGATGCATGAAAGCATGGCGACGGGCCGCCCCGATTTGCCCATCACCTCCACGGCGCACAGCCGACAACTACCAGACGGTTTCAAAGCCGGATGGTAACAGAGCGTAGGGAGTTGAACGCCGAGGAAGCGCAACGCCTGCAAGACGGTCTGCCCCTCTTCGACTTCATATTCATGTCCGTCGATGGTGATCGTAACCATTGGGAAGTCCCTTTCCTTCAGTCGTGCATCGCATCTTCCAGGCGGCTGACATAATCTTGCAAGTAATGGAGCTCCGCCTTCAACGATCCCACATAGTTTTGGATGATGTCTCGGACGGACAAAAGGCCGACAAGCCGGCCTTCCGAAAGCACGGGCATATGGCGAATATCCGCTTGAATCATGGCAGACATCACGTTACTCAGCTCGTCATCCATCCGAGCGACGATCAGATTCTCTGTCATACCGTCACCGACGGAAAGGTTTGTAAACGGTTTATCCGGAAATTTCAGATGAACTTTCAGCACATCCCTTTCCGTAAAAATGCCCACAGGACGATCTTGGTCCATCACAATCAAAGCGCTGATATGCTTGTCCGCCATCATGCTGATGGCATCCTCCACCGTCTGGCTCTTATCAATGGCATGGACACATGGTTCTCTGTTCGCCAGCAAGCTCTCAACTTTCATGGAAACTCCCGCATATCATTCCGACCACGGCAGACCCTTTACCAGCATGCAACTCTATCGACCTCCCCCACGCAAGACCGGGACAAAGAAGCATGAAAGACACCGTCTGCAATGCACCGCCGGCCAAGGGACTGCGTGATGGATAACAAGCCCACAGCTTCTCCCAGCTCCACCCTACCTTTGGGTGCCGGGCACCACAGTCTCCATACACCGCTTTCTTTTCCCGCGTTTCGTCTCACCCTGCCCAAAAGAAGGGCCAAAGCCGTTCTGCGTTGAGCTTACTCTTCCAAGAGCCGGAGACAATCCTGGGGGAATCGGTGTGTGCCCCTATCATCAAGCGTCACTTCCACCAGGGCGCTGGGATCGTTTTTGCTGGTATCCGGATCCGTGATCACGCCGCGGGCGCCCACATATTCGTCCATGTAGGGCTCCCAGCTTTCATCCTCGGATCTCCTGTGAATTTCCACTCGTTGCCCCCTTCGAAACGTCATCGGCACCTCCTTTTCGGCTCCCGTTGGCCCCTTCCGCCGTCCCACAGTCCCGGACGCTCGGTAAAGGAGTGGCATCCCTTTTCAGATCCCTTTGCCGACGGGAGGCGTTAGTTCCGCATGCTTGGCCGCGGCCTTTTTGCGGGCACACTTCAAACAGAGTCGATGTCCCGCCACCGTCGACGCCAGCTCCTTCATGCGCCCCATAATGAAATCATGGTACCGTTCGGGACCGAGAACACTCCCACACTCTTCACAGTATTCCAATTTGAGTTGGTTGAGAACCGTCCCGCAGATCGACAGAACCCGCGTACCATCCCGATCCTCGATCTGCATGGCATCGTTGGGGCAATGGGTGGCACAGGCGCCGCAGGTGATGCACCTTTCCGCCGTCGCTCGAAAATCCGTTTCCGTCTTGTGTTCCACGTCCAGATAACCCAATTTCAGGGCATCGATCTTCATCTTGTCCCGACAGATCTCGACGCACAATCCGCATCGTCGGCACACATCACAGCGCAGACACCGAAGTGCTTCTTCCCGGGCCTCGTCTTGCGTCAGCCCCAGTTCCACCTGTTGGAACGTGATCCTTCGCCGATCGGTATTGAGCTCGGCCATCCTGGGCCTTTCCAGGCGCATCTTCTTGGACGCCGACACTTCCAAAAAGGGCAGCCTGCGGCGCCTCACAGGCACCGGAGGCATCTTGGGCTGGGGAATTCCTTGGAGATAGCGATCGATGGCATCGGCGGCTACTTTGCCCATACCAATGGCTTCAATGACCGTCGCCGGCCCCGTGACCACGTCTCCGGCAGCAAAAACCCCCTCCTGACTCGTTTCCATGGTCGCCGTGTTGGCCTTGATAGTGCCGCGTTTGGACCATTTCAGGCGGTCCAGGTGGTCCACCCCCCTGCTATCAATGGCTTGACCGATAGCCGCAATAACACAATCCACATCCAGGTCGTGATCGCTGCCTTCCACCGGAATCGGGCGTCTGCGCCCGCTGGCATCCGCTTGCCCCAGCTCGGCACGCAGACAATGCAGGGCCGTCACACGACCGTCTTGCCCCTTGACCTCAACGGGTACGGTCAGAAATTGAAATTGAACCCCCTCTTCTTCCGCTTGTCTGACTTCGATTTCATGGGCGGGCATTTCGGAGCGCGTTCGACGGTAGAGCAACGTCACCGATTCGCAGCCCAGGCGGATACAAGTGCGGGCCGCATCGATGGCCACGTTCCCACCACCGATGACGGCCACCTTCTTACCCGGGGCATGGCGCTCGCCCAAGGCCACGTCGCGGAGGAAATCCACGGCACTGATGACTTGGGGGAAATCCTCTTCCCCGGGAATCATCAACTTGTAGGAACTGTGGGCTCCGATGGCGATGAGGAAGGCTTCATAGCCTTCCTCGCGCAGCTGCTCGATGGTCACATCCCTCCCCAGCCGCGTGTTCCGCCGTATCTCCACACCCATGTCTTCGATCATGCCCACTTCGCGGTCGATCACCTCGCGCGGGAGTCGATACCGGGGGATTCCCACCATCATCATGCCGCCCGCCACCGGCAGTGCCTCCAGGATGGTCACCTGGTAGCCCTTGAGCCGCAGATAGTAGGCAGCGGTCAGTCCCGCGGGACCGGCCCCCACGATGCAGACCTTCCGTCCATTGGACGGAGGCAGCGGCGGATTGACATATTCCATGCGGGACATGGCCCGTTCCGCCGCATATCCTTTGAGGTCCTTAATGGCAATGGGCTTGTCGATCCGTCCCCGGACGCACACGAATTCACACGGATGCGTGCACACCAGGCCGCACACCCAGGGAAAGGGGTTATCTTCCCTGATGATACGAATGGCTTCGGCTTCGCGTCCCATGCCGATAAGGGTCACATAACTGGGGATGTCCAGGCCGGCCGGACACGCCATCTGACAGGGCGACGGCGCAAGTTTTACGCAATCGCCCGTGGCGCAGTTGTGCGTTTGGATGTGACTGACGAAAACTTCCTCGTATTCGCTCAACGTGTCGAGCAGGAACCTCCCCGCCTCGACCGTCCTGGCCTCCGCACCCTGGGACAACAGGGATTCTCCCAGAGATCGAAGCGCGGAGAGATGGTCCCCGCCACCCCGTCCCCAGGCGATATCTCCCAGCAGAAGAAAAATTTCTTCCGCCAAATGACGCGACCTGGGAAGGGTGATGGTTTCCGAGGCAAGAAGCTCATCAAAATATTGACGACACTCGTTGACCGGACATCTTGAAGACATCATCCGTGATTACCTCGAAATTAGACTGAAAAGTTCACTGCCCATCGCCCCTTAGCAGATTCTCATTCGTCGACCGTTCATCACTCCAAAGACGACAGGGCCTTGGCGTGACGTTGCCGCCGAATGTCGCGCAGCTCTTCCGGTTTCCCGAATTGGAGGCAGTGGGTGGTGCACACGGTCACACAGGCGGGTTTTAAGCCCTGGTCCAGGCGATCTTTGCAATAGTCACACTTGACCACCTTTCCCGTTTCCGGGTTCCACTGCGGGGCGCCCCACGGACAGGCCGAGATACAGGTTTTGCATCCCACGCACAAGTCTTCGTCCACAAAAACGATCCCGTCTTTGGCTCGCTTCTGCATGGCGCCCGTCGGGCAGGCCGCCACACACCACGGGTTTTCGCAGTGGAAACACGGCATAAAGATGTAGGAAGCCCTGGGAAGCGGCCCCACAAACTTGGGGCCCACTTCCACGACCTGGCAGATCTTGGGCCCCAGGGGCATCCCTTTGTTGGCCTTGCACTGGACTTCGCACGTATGACAACCGATGCACTTCTTCGCATCCTGGAAGAGGTAGTACTGACTCATTCGCATGCCCTCCAAATTGGGTCCAAGTTTGTTAATGAAGCCGCTTGACGGTCACGACCGTTTCGTCCAGTGCGGGACTGCCACCGATCGTGTCGGAGATGTTTTCTTGAAGCACTCCGTCGGCCAGACCCCGGTTGAAGCTCCGAGCGGCTGACCGGGCCTGGTGACCGAAACCGTGCAGCATGAAGACAGCCTCCGGGTGAATCATGTCCGTCACGTGAGCTCGGATCTCCCCGGAACCCACCTTGGAACTCACCTCGACCCAGTCTCCGTCCTTAATGCCGAGGCGCTCAGCTTCCTTGGTGTGAATCCAGAGGCAATTTTCCGGAACCAGCTCGTTCAAATAGGGGTTGTTTTGGGTCGATACGTGGGTGTGTTGGGCACAGCGGCCGACCATGAGTCGGTACTGGCCTTCGGGCGGTGAGGAAACCGGTTCATAAGCAGGAAAGGACGGATAACCCGCCTCTTCGAGCAAAGAAGAAACCAGTTCAATCTTGCCCGAAGGAGTCTTGAATTTGATCCCGTTTTCCCGGTCCCAAAAGATCTGCTTGTCGGTGTAGGCAACGAAGCCTTTCTTGGCAAAGTCTTCCAGATAGAAACCCGTCCCCTCCAGCTGCCAGCGGACCAGATCTTCCATGGTTTCATAAGGGAAGTACTGGCCCACGCCCAGCCGTTCGGCCAACTGCTTCAGGATGATGGCACCCGGACGCGTGTCGTAACGCGGACTCAACGCCTGATGGCGCAGAAACATCTGCGGCTTGAGGCCGTTGGCTTGCTGCACGCAATCAAGCCGCTCCAGATAGGTGGACTCGGGCAGGATCACATCGGAATACCAGGCGATATCACTATAGTTGATGTCGATGGTCACCACCAGATCCAATTGATCCAAGGCCCGTTTGTTCTGGTTCATATCCGGAATGGACATGAGCGGATCGAAACGGTAGGCAATCAAAGCTTTCAGGGGATAGGGATCCTCGTTCAGGATGGCCATGGGCAACATCTGTGCCACGCCGTGATTCTTATCGGGCAACGGGAAATCAGCCGTTCCCACCTTGTCGAACCGCACCACGTCCACCTTGGGAAGCCCCTCTTGTTCCGTCAGCTTCCGCGCCGGTTTGCCGCCCACTTCGCCCGGCCCCTTCTTGAAAAAGAGCCCACCCTTGGCCTCCACGCTTCCCATCAGCGCGTTAAGAATCAGAATGGAGCGCCGCAGATAGATTTCTTGGGGATGGCTGGCCCCGCGATAGCCAAAGTGAAAGATGACCGAGGGTTTTTGCTTGGATATCTGCCTGGCCAAATTGACGATCCGGTGAGCTTCGATCCCCGTTTCCCGTTCCGCCCATTCGGGAGTATAAGGCTGGACGAAATCCTGCAATTCCGCAAACCCGTCCACCCAGCGCTCCACAAAGTGCGCATCGTAGAGTTTTTCCTTAATGATGACGTGCATGAGCGCGTAATTGAGAGCAAGGTCGGTTCCCGGCCGGATCATAAAATAGTCGTGGGCTTTGGTGGCCGTCACCGTCACCCGGGGGTCGATATAGGTGATCTTCGCCCCGTTTTCCACGGCTTCCATCAACGCATTGACCGCTTTGACCTCCACCGCCTCAAAGAAGTTCCGGCCGTAAAAGACAATGTGCTTGGTGTTCTTGTAATCGAAGCTCATCTGAGCGTCCGTGTACCCGAAAAGGGACCGACCTGCGGTGTTGACGGAGCCCTTGCAGATGGCGTCATGCGTGCAATGGTTCGGGGACCCGATGGCCCGCAGGAAGGTCTTGCTTACATGGGTGGCAAGCTGGGTCCGCTCGGCTAAGACCACGCTCTGGGGGCCATGCTGGCCGATGATTGCCTGGAGTTTTTCCGCCACGTAGTCCAGGGCTTCGGCCCATGTGGCCTTCTTCCATTTGCCGCTTCCGCGTGGTCCGGTCCGGATCAGCGGCGACTGCACCCGCTGGGTGTCGTTCAAAAGAGCCAAACCGGCGGCACCCCGAGGGCACAGGCTCCCTTCCATGCCGGCCACATGTGGATTTCCTTCGATCCACTTGGCCTGGCCGTTTTCCACAACCACCTTGATAGGGCAACGAACCGAACACATGAAACAAAGACTGTAGACTTCTTTCCTCATGGACTTTCCTTTCTCTAGGCTGACCATCACTTTTCCAAAGGACGCTCACCCAATGCACTGTTGACACGATATTCCAGATCCTCGATCTCCACCGGCTTGACCAGGTAATCCTCAATGCCCAGGCGGGTGGCTTCCCGGGCCGTTTCCGCAGACGGAAACCCCGTGATCATGATCACCTTGGCGGCCGGCCAGCGGGATCGAAGGAGGCGAAGCACCGAAAGGCCGTTGTCCTCCCGGAGTTTGATATCCAGCAAAGCCAAATCCGGCTCGTTGTCTTCCAACCAGGCCCGCGCCTCGGCAGATCCGGTAAAGACCAGCACCTGGTGCCCCATGGCGGACAGCACCCGCTGCATGAGCCGGCAGGCGTCCTTTTCATCGTCTAAGACCAAGATCCGTGCCATGACTCACACTTCATAGACAGACGGGCTCTCCGCGAAGGCGGAAGAGCTGTTCGACGCATGCACTTTTCGCAACCTTTTCAGGAGCCGCGGCCCCAGAAACCAGATCAGGTGGCATCCCAGATAGACCGCAACGAACCAAAAGACGGAACCGACCGCGACCGTTTCCCCTCGCCCTCCCGGCACAGTGAAGAGGGCGTCGCGGCCGAACAGGGCCGTCAGGCGTTCCGGGCGATAGGCCTCGTTCACATAAGCGAGCATGCTCAAAAAGGGTAGGTAACTGGTCACGATGTTTCGCAAAAGTCCTTCAAAAAAGTAGTTGTAATAGACCTGATTGAGCTTCGCCTGGTCGATGTTTTTGGCCAGGGCTTTTGCCTTTTCCGGATCCCCGCAGGCGAGTGCTTCCTGGCGAAGTCCGTACCAGTAGTGAAATTCCTCCTGGAGCTCCTGGTATCTCTTGGGGCGATAGATACGATCGAGCACACGGGTGATGCCGAAGGTGATTCCGGCGGCCACGGCCACCGTGGCGGCCGGTCCCATCCCATGAAGAGGCCCGAAAGCCGCATCCAATAAATGAGCCAGACCTTGGATGAAGATGACGATCCGTGCCCATAGTTGGTCCAAAAATGCGTCCATGTCTCCGGCTTCTCCTTTCGGCGTCGTCTCCGACCTCCAGGTAAGGAAGGCCCGGTCGGAGGGGCCCTGCCCCTCCGACCGGGCCGATGACCGCCCTTAGATCCAGATTTCGATCTTGAAAAAGCGGAAGAAGAGGAAGAACAGGGTGATGGCCAGCACCCACTTCAAGGTCTTTTCACTGAAGAGCTTCTGCAAGCGGCTGCCCAGCATTCCACCCACGAAACCGCCGATGATGATGGCGATCGCCAGCCACAGGTCCGGCAGGTAGCCGTTGAGCAGGTAGCCCAGAAAGGCTCCGATACTGCTGAAGCACGTCCCGATGAGGGACACGGGCACGGCCACGTACATGGGCAGAGCCCCCAGCGTGGTCATGGCGGGCACCAACAGGAACCCTCCGCCGATTCCAAAGGAGCGGGAAACCACGCCGATGAGGAGCCCCAGGATACCGAACAGCAAAGGATTGATCTGGAATTCCTCACCCCAGAACTTGAATCGGTAGTCGGTCAGACCGCTTTTCACCGGTTCGATCCGGCCCATCTGGGCGGCACGGCCTTCGGCCTTGGCGCGGGCCACCTCTTCATTGAACTTCTTTACCATGGCCTTGATGTTTTTCCGCTTTTCCATCACGGCCGGCGTCAGCTCATAGAGAGTCCGAATGCCCATGAGCACCACCAGGATCGCCAACCATTCCTTGTAGGTCTTCAGAGGCAGGTACTGGGTGGCATACTTGCCGAGCCAGATGGAGCCGATGAAGATGCCCACGCCGAAAGAGATGCCCACAGGCCAGGCCACCCGCTTTTCCACCGCCGCATAGCGGTAGAAGGAACCCAGCGGAGAAAAGAGGGTGAGCGCCATGTTGGACGGACGCAACACGTTGGCGGCGTTGATGCCGATGGGACCGGCCGTCTGGACCACGATCACCTGGAAGGCGGCCATGAGCATGCCGCCGGCGGCCCCGATCATGGAGAAGTAGGCACCCACCAGGATGGCGCCGATGGTAATCCACAGGGGATTCATGTACCGAAAGCCCTTGGCCAGCCAGAAACCATTGCCCTGAACATTGTAAGCACCCACCTTGGTACCGTTCACGTAGACGTCGAACTTGGTATCCGGCGGGGTGTGACGAAAGCTCTTGAAGGTCACCTTGAAGGCACCCGTGTTCTTGTCCAATTGGATGGTGGTGCCCTTGTCCCAGTAGTTGCCGCTCTTGGCATGGTCGGTGAGCACGCTGCGGGCGAAGATGGTCACTTTGCCCTTCTTGGTGGCTTCCTTCACGATGGTGTTGATGCCGTAGTTGCTCTCATGGGCAAACTTGTAGAAATTCCACTCTTCCTTCGTCTGGATGGGGCCCAGATAAGGAAGAATCGACGGATCCAGATCATCAAACTTGCTCAGTTTGAACATGGTGGTCTTATAGAGACCGCGCTTACCGCCTTGCGTAAAAAAGGAAGGACCGCCGAAGCGCTTGACGGTTATCTTTCCGAACTTTTCCGGACGGGTGGTGATCATGTAATAAAGAACCGGAATGGATGTGTCCTTGGAAAAGCCCCGCTTCTTGGCCTCCTTGGCCAACCGCTTGGTTTCATGCACCCCCTGGGTGTCCTTGGGGGCGAAAGTCGTCTGGGAAGCGACCGCCACGTACAGGTCCTGACCGGGTTCGATCTTCCCTTCGATGGTCACCAGATCCCCAGCCTTGTAGTTGCTGGAACCCATGGAGGCGCTCACGGCCGCCTGGCTCACCCCGCACAGCCCCAGAAGGGCCACCACAGAAAGCATCACGGTTACCGCATTAAGGAACTTTCTCATTGAAAATCCTCCTCCAATCATTCTCCGATCAAAGAATCTCGAAAAAGACGAAAAGCTAAGATGTTTCCAGTCCTGTCTTCAAACTACCCTGGATGCAATCCTCACCCCCTTTCCTGTCCGGACAGTGCAGACACAGATATTTTCCCCGACGACCCGCCATCCGATTACCGGGCCGCCTTGGCCTTTATCGCCAGCACCCCACCCCCGAGGCCGCTCAGCGCCGCCACGGCCACGCAGACAAGCGCCGAGCGGGTTCCGAGAAGGGGCATGCCATGAAGGTAGGCAAAAAGCGTGTTCGCCAGAACGTGGGACAGGGCCCCCACGGCGGCGCCGGCCGCCACGGACCACTGCCGGGGATGCTTGAGCTGCCCACCCGTCCGGTCCACCAACATGAAAGCAGCCATGGCCCCGTTGAAAGCCACCACCCAGGGCAGGCACCCCGGAAGCGTCTCCACGGAAAGCATCCCGTTGAGAAAAAAGATCACCAGCAACGTCCCCACCGTGCCCACCACCACGGCGTGCACCCATCGCACACTCCAATGGGAGGAAATTCTCCAAAGCATCTCCATAACCGCCCGTCCCCTTTCCTTCATTTGGGCCACTCCAGCCGTCGCCCAACGGCAACTCACTTCGTGAACAGGACCACGAATCCGATGGCCCCCGAACATAGGGCAACGTTTGTGCCATTCGGAGCACGCCGGAGCACAAAAGAAGGGCGTGGCTATTTTGTGTGGTTATTTCGGAAAATTAGAGTAGCTCAGAAGGGATATACGCCCGACTCCGGCAGGCCGAAGGGATAGGAGAAAGGGCGCTTGAAGTGCATTATTTTTACTGCACTGAAAGATTCCCTTTGCGCTCGTCTTGCGCCCGCGGGGGCCAATCGGCGGGTCCGTGCCGCCGGCCGGTCCCTGCCCCGACGGGGCCTGTCCCATAATGGCCTCCCGCCCTGTTGTGGCTTTCTGGCCGGTTGATATTCCACCGGCCCCGTGGTGCTTTTTGGTTTCTCTCAGGCAGCCTTGGTGGGGTGGGTTCGGCCCCCCCACCAAGGCATGGCAAGGGCCGCAGCACAAGCCCGCTTGAAAGTTCCAATCTTCCGGCCACACAAGAAGGGAGGATCCCGGGCGTCTTCGGACAGGCTCCCAGGGATGTGTCGAAACCGTGCCCATCGTCCTAGTCTTGCACCAGGCTGGCCTCAAGCGGGCAGGCGCATACTTTTTATGGCACCCCCCGCGTGAAGGCCCCACCGGCGAGATCACTGGGTGGATTCTTCTCGGAAGAAGCGCTCCCAGCGGAAAAGCCGGGCCGAAATCTTTTCCTTTCGGGTGTTCCAGAGCCGCAGGCAGGACCGCCGGCATTCCTTCATCTCTTCCAGCATGTAGTCCAGGAACAGCCGGTGTTCCGTGGAAAGCAGGCCCCGGTCCAGGTCCTTTTGCATGCGGGCCAGCATGGCCAGGATCGCGTAGGTGTAGAGGCTCAGGGTGGTGAGGCGCCGCAGCACGTATTCCTTGCTCATGACCTTTTTCCGGTGGATCATGGCAACGGCCGGCAGGGCGAACTTCAGATACCGCGCGTTGCGCTTGGCCTGCCGTGCGGCGCATCGCAGTTGCTTGTCCCGGAAGGGCACATCCCACTGGAGGCCGCCCGTCAGGTGTTTCCAAAGGACTTTCAGGGACCCCAGAACGCCCTGCTCGGTCCCAGCCATCTCCTTGGTCATCCGACGGATGGCGAAAAGGGGCGGATAGATGGAATGGATCTCCGTGGTGCCTTCGAAGATGGTGGTGACCCGAAAGTCCCGCAAGCGCTTTTCGTAGGGATTGGTCTTCAGGTATCCGGACCCGCCCGCGGTTTGGAGTGCGTCGTAGAGCACGTCCCAGGCACGGGTGGTTCCGAAAAGCTTCACGTGGCTCGTTTCCATGGCCACATTGCGGTGGGGGTCCTCTTCCAGAAACAGGGCGGTGAGTGTCGTCATGGCGTCGCAGGCAAAGGCGTGGGCCCGGGCGCGAACGATCTTCTCCTGGATCAGCTCGAAGTTTTCGATGGGGACACCGAACTGGATGCGGTTGGCGGCCCGTTTGGCCATGTCGGTGGCGGACTGGTCCATGAGGCCCGTGGAGGCGGCTCCCAGCCCCAGGCGGCCGAAATTGAGGATGGTCATGGCGATTTTGAAACCGTCACCGGGTTTTCCCAGCAGGTTTTCCCGGGGCACCTTCACGTCCTTGAAGTGGATGGCCGCCGTGGAGCTGGCCGTGAGGCCCATCTTGGGCATGTCTTTGCCGATCTGGACGCCTTCCCAGTCGGTTTCCACGATGAAGGCCCCCATGTGGCCCGGCTTTTCGGGATCCAACTGGGCGAAGACGGTGAGGCCGCCGGCGTAGTTGGCGTTGGTGATGTAGGTTTTTCGCCCATTCAGGACGTAATGGGTTTCGTCGTCGGAAAGAACGGCCGTGGTGTGGATGTGTTTGGCGTCGGAGCCGATGTGGGGTTCGGTGAGCGCATAGGAAAAGATCATGTCCCCGGACGCCGCCAGCGGCAGGTACTTGGCCTTTTGTTCCTCCGTGCCGAACAGCTGGATTCCCTTCACGCCGATGGACAGATGGGCGATGGAAACCAGGGCCACGGAAAGATCCCGACGGGCCAGCTCCCGAATCACCTCCAGGTACTCCCACAGGTTGAACCCCAGGCCGCCGTATTCCTTGGCGATGGAAAAGCCGAAGAGGCCCACCTGTCCCATCTTTCCAATCATTTCGTCGGGCACCCGGCCCAGGGATTCGATTTCCTGCGGAGAAAACTGTTGCAGCAGGCCCTCGTAGGCCACCACCAGTTCCTCCACCCTGGCCCGGTTCACATGCACCGGGAATTTTTCATAGATCCCCGCGTCCAGAAACCCGCGGTAGGCTGTCTCCAGAAATCCAGCTCGCTACATAGGCCTCACCTCTTGTCCTTAAGGTTCACGTCCGCGCCTCTGGGAAAGTGCCTCCAACGGCATGAAGCGCAATCGGCCGTCGGGGTCGTTCACCCAGCGTACCCGGCCGTTCCGGAAAAGAACGTCCGCAAATTGATAGAACCACAGGTTGCCCCGGATGCTGGTGGGCGTCCCCTGGACCGCCAGCACCTGGTCGGGCGTGGAACCGATAGTGAAGTATCCCGACGAACCAGACCCCGCGGCCACGGCATCGGGGGACGGGAGCAACCGGATCTTCAGGTTGCCGAAATAATTGTCGTAGGAAACGACGCGCCCATCTTCAAAGCGCACCTCGCTGAACCCGTACGTCCAACGGTCGCCCCGGACACTGGTGGGCGTCCCCTGAACCCTCAAGACCTCGTCCTTGGTGGATCCCAGCGTGAAAAAGGGCCTTGTCCCGTCCGTTGTCTGCTGCCGGGACGGCCGCAGAGAGACTCGAAGACGTCCATCGAAGTTGTCGTAGCCCGTCACCCGGTTCTCCCGAAAACGCACCTCCGAAAGCCCATAAATCCACCGGTTGCCGTACTTCTTTTCAGGGGGCCCCTGCACCCGAAGAACCTCTTCCTGGGTGCTTCCCAGGGAAAAAGAAGCCCTCGGAGGCGTTTTTTCCCTATCTTTGCGTGCATGATCCTGGGGAAGACGGGCCGGAGCCTGCACAATGTCACGCTGCCTTTTGGCCGCATCGTCCAGTTTTTTCGCCAGCCCGGAAGTGCTCGTGGACAGGGGGCCTCGGGGGGGAGTGGCTGGAGTCCGCACGGCCTGCCGGGTAGAAGACGGGGGGGCTTTCACCGGATGGATCCCGGGCCGTCCATACCACAGGGCAAAGGCCACGGCGCACAAGACCGCCGCCACGGCTGCGCGGCGCGCGGTGGCAGAGCCCTGGCCTCCCAGAAGCCGCTGAAGGAGTGAACCCCTCCGCCGGTCGGCCGTGGTTCCGGCCCTTTGCCGCCCCGGGGCCTTCCCCCCGGGTTCCGAGCGCCTTTCGGTCCGGGAGGTCTCTCCTCCACGGGTCTTTCCATCGGCGCCTGAATGCCCATGGGAAGACGGGTGAACCGATGCGTGGGATTCCAGCGGATGCTCCAGAACGCGCCGATAGGCCTCCTGAAGCCGCTTGAATCGCTCTTCGGCTTCCGCTCGGGCCATTGGGGTGTCTTGAGCGAAACGGTCCGGGTGCCACTGCTTGGCCAGTTCACGATAGGCCCGTTTGACCGCTTCTTGGGGCGCCCCCGGCTTCAGGCCGAGCAAGTGATAATCGCGCTCCGTGGCGTTTTGGGAATCCGGCATCGAAGCCATGGAATGTCCTCAAAAAACAGATGGCACCAAGAATTCGTGCCTTCAAACATAGCCTTTGGCACTTTTTGGTTCAAGACTTTGCGCTCTTTTCCCGATAGGAAAGATGAAGTGGTCTCAGAAAACGAGCATCATGACTTTCAGGAGAATCTTCTATGGCGAACCAGGCAGACCATTCCCCAAAACCGTTGCAGGATATCTTGAAAGTGGCCGAAGAGCTTCCGCCTTTTCCCGACGTGGTCCAGAAGGTCATGCCCCTGGTGCAACGCATGGCCCCGGTGGAAGAAATCGAAGCCGTCATCCGCTACGACCAGGTGATCGCCGCCCGGGTGCTGGCCCTGGCCCGTTCGCCCCATTATGCGCGGAGCAATCCGGTCCGATCCCTCAAGGACGCCATCGTATCCCTGGGGCAAAAGGCTCTGGTGGAGGTGATTCTGGCCGCCTGCACGGCCAGGTTCCAGGACGGTGCCGTCCAGGGCTACGATCTTCGGGAAGGCGAGCTGTGGGAACATTCCGTGGGCACGGCGCTCATGGCCGACCGGATCGCCGAACGGCTCGGCATGAAGGAACGGCTCACCGTCTACACGGCGGGACTGCTCCATGACATCGGCAAGACGGTCCTCAATCGGTACGTGGAAGATTACCTGGGCAAGATCATTCGGGCGGTGAAGACGGAAAGGAGCACCTTTCTGGACGCGGAACGGAACATCTTGGGCATCGATCATCAGGAGCTGGGAGCGACCATCGCCAAAAACTGGAACTTTCCGGGCCCCGTCCTGGCCGGCATCGGCTTCCACCACAGCCCCCAGGACGCATCCGAAAACCGCCGGGTGGCGGCCGTCCTCTACGCGGCCAACCGCATGGTGGCCGCCATGGGCATCGGCGCGGGAGTGGACGGATTCCTCAACCCCAACCAGGACGAGGTCTTCGAGGAACTGGGCATCGACGCGCGAACCATCGAACGGCTCATGGCGGATGTGTTCGTGGCCCTGGACGAGACCAAGCAATTCCTGGCCGACTGAGAAACGAAAAGGAGCCGCCTCCATTCGCAATCAACGCCCTTCCGCCTTTGGAAGGTTTCCAAGTGACTTGCGGAGGCGGCTTTTGGTATGGTGTCCCCAATCTTCCAAACCAGTTTGTGCCGCACCGGCACGGACAGCCGCCGCAACGGGGGACGCCATGCTCGTACTGACCCGCAAAGTGGGAGAAGCCATTCGGATTGGAGATGACATCCAGGTGGTCATCACCGCCGTGGACCAGAACAAGGTGAAGGTGGGTATCAGGAGCCCACGGCACGTGCCCATTTTCCGCGAAGAGATCTACCGCAAGATCCAGGAGGAAAACCGACAGGCAGCGGACATCCGGGCCGACGACCTGGATGAGCTCCTGCAAGGCCTCCCCACCCAGGCCAAGAAGACCTGAAGTCCCCAAGGACAGGTAGCGTCAGGCTCAGCCATGGCACAGAGTGACATCGAGGAACACATCGAGGCATGAAGATCCCAACCACACGATTCGGCACCTTGGACCTGGATGAAAGCACCTTCATCCACTTCCCGTGGGGCATTCCAGGCTTTGAAGAAGTGAAGCGATACGTCCTCCTGGAACACCGCCAGGGACCCTTCAAATGGCTTCAGGCGGTGGATCATCCGGACGTGGCCTTTGTGGTCTCCCCGCCCCACGTCTTCGGGATCCGCTACAAGGTCCCCGAAAAACGAGTCGCCCCCTTGGACGTGCAGGAACCCCAGGACCTGGCCATCCTCGTTCTGGTCTCCTTCGACAGAAAGACCCGGGCGGTGCGCCCCCATGTGCGGGCTCCGTTGCTTCTGAACGCCGCCAACCGCCGGGCCTACCAGTGGGTGATGGAGCGGGCGGAGATTGGAAGCGCCATGGAATCCGTCGAGCCGACGGCCCCCGGGGACGGCGAAGCCTAAAGCCCTCCGGGCCCCCTTGGCCCCGCACCCCGCCGGAAATTAGCAGTTATTCACAAAAAAAAAACCTTCTGTGCCCCGATGGATTGGGACACAGAAGGTTTTCATCGTTTTCCGGCAAGGCTCCTCCGACCGTCTTTCCCGCTTCACGTCGGAGTGTTCTCAGGCCCCACCGCTTCCATGACCTTTGAGCCGGGCGACTTTTTGATATTGAGCGGAAGCGGACTTTCCTTGCCGCACCACGGCCATGCGCCCTGCCACACGACGGGAAGCCGCCTGGCACTGCGCCACACAGGCCGCGTAGCCGCCCTGGAGGTCCTCAAGCAGGCGCCACACCCGCCGGCGGTTTTCCGCCTGCCGAGCGATCGCCGGGTCCATGGCGCGGACCGCATCCTCCAGGCGCGAAAAGGCTTCCCGGCAGTGCCGCAGGGCCCGGTCCATTTCCCAGGCCTCCGCGTCCTGTTCCGCCCCGTCCTGCAACGTCTGGACGGCCCGGCGAAGCTCTTGGATCACCCCAGCCAAGCTTTCAAGCGGATCGACTGAAGTCACGGGGAGTTCCTTCCAGGGTTCCGCGGAGCGCCAGCGGCGGTTCAGGCGGTCAGGGACCGGGCCCAACCGTCTTCCACCCCGCCCAGGTTCAGCTCACCCCGATCGTATTTTCTCTTCACTTCCTGCCAGCCTTCGCGGAGATCTTCCAGAATGCGGATGAGGCCGTCATAGACCTCGGGGTCCTTCTTGGAATTGATTCCGATGAGTTCCCGGAGCAGATAATTGTAGATTCGGGAAAGGTTCACCGCGATCTCACCGCCGCGCTCGAAATCGAGCCCCACCAGCAGCTCCGTGATCACGTCCTGACCGTGGCGGATGCGCTCGTAGGCGGCATCCATGCGTTGGGAGGCATGGTGCTCCTGGGCTTGTCGAAGATCCTGGATGGTCGCGTCATAGCACATGAGGACAAGACTTGCGGTATCCGCCGTCTCCACATTGGTCTTCCGGTAGGCATCCTGTGCCCTGTAGTTCATCATCTGTCACACCTCCCCATGCGTTTCTTCCTTCTCAACCGGCACAAGCCAACTGGCCCCATGCGTCGCGCAGCTCCCCCGTCATGGCGATCAGCCGATCCAGGGTCTGCTGGGCCTGGGAATCCCGTATGGCCACCAGTTCCTTGAGCATGTAGTTGTAGATCCGGCCGAGGTTCTGGGCCACCTCTCCTCCCCTTTCATAGTCCAGCCCGATGAGAAGCTCCGTCACCAGATCCTGGGCATGGCGGATGCGATCCATCAGTTGCTCCTCATCACCCCGGCTGTGGGCGTGCTGAGCTTCCCGGAAGTCTTGCAGCATGGCATCGTAGCAACGCACGATGAGGTGCAGGAAATCATCCTGGGAGACGTCTCCATTCTGGAAGGCCGGCAAGGCTTGAGCGTTCATTTTTTCCTCCCCACGGCAAATTTTTCCCAACCTCGGGTCATGAAGAAAAACTGGCAAAGAGTTGGGACAGACTGCTCATCTGCGCATTCATCTCGTTCATGGCCGAATCCATGGCGATGAATTGGGCCTTGAGCCGCTCCATCTCGGCATCGATTCGATCCTCCATGGTCTGGACCCGATCGTCCAGGGAATCGATCTGGTCCTCCACGCTTTGGATCTTGTTGGGCACGGTCCCGTCCACCGAATCGGTCATGGTGTCCAGAACGGATTGCAAACTTTGCGCCAGGCTGTTGAACTTGGACACCGTCCCGGCATGATCCTGGGACAAGGCCTGGGTGAACTCGTCGGCGTCGAACTCCAGGGTGCCCTCGTTGGAAAAGGTGATGCCGTAGTCGAACATCTGCTCGTTCAGCAGGGTCGTCTGCAGGCGGCTCTTGATGGAGCGAAGCTGCGCGTCCCCGAAAAGAACCCCGCCGGCCTCTTGGGAGACCGAATTGTATTGAAACTGTTGGTTGATGTATTCCATCACGCCGTTGTAGGCGTCCACGAAACCCTGGACCTTGTCTTGGACGGCTTGCTCGTCCCGGGAAATATCCACGGAGACGGTGGTGGCGGAATCCTCGCCGCGCAGCTGCAGCGTCACACCTTCTATCGCGTCGGTGATGGTGTTGGAAGAACGGGTCATGGCGATCCCGTCCACGGTGAAGGCCGCGTCTTCTCCCGCCTGGAGGATGGAAAAGTAGTCACCGGGGGCGTCCGTGAACTCAATCCCGGCGGCCCCTTCTTCTTCGCTGGTCAGGATGAGGCGGTAGTCGGAATCGGAGACCTTGAGGACCGCGGCCATGACCCCGGTGGCGCTGGTGCCCGTATTGAGGGTGTTGATCTCATATCGAAGATCGTTCAGGCTCTTGCCGTCCAGGGTGATGTCGTTTCCTTCGATGGTGATGGTCCCCGTCCATCCCGCATCAGCCGATGCGGACGAGACCGACGCGGATTGTAGTTTTTCGGCCTTGGCCAGGTTGGTGACCTGGATGTCGAAGCGGCCGGCCGCCGCGCCGGATCCCACCGACACTGAGAGAAGGCTTTCCGGATCCACGCTGCTGGAAGACGTGAGGGAGGCGGAAAAGAGGTCGAAGGCGTCGGAACCGTCCATGTCCTGCACCGCGTTGAGGAGATCGGAGAGCTTGGTGGATACCGTGTTCCAGGCGGACAAGACGTCTTCCTGCCGCTCCTTCTGGTCCTGGAGCGGCTGGATGTACTGCTCCTCCTCCACCTGCTGGAGCTGCTCCAGTGTGGTCTGCCAGTCGAAGCCGCTTCCAACCCCACTGAGGCTGATTCCCATGGTGTTCACCTCCTGGCGGTCCATCCCCGGGCCTTACCGTGACGGCCGAAAGCCGGAGAAGAATCCAGCGATCAGAACGGTATTCCCGTTCCCACTTTATTGATCGGCAAAAGGAGCCCGCACCTTGACAGTTTTTGCTAATAAAAACCATCTTCGAGCATCAACAAAGAAGGGGCGGCTCCCCCCTGGAACCACCCCCCCCTCGGACTGGTAGAGTGTGATGAACCTGGATGGTCTATCCCAGCAGCTGGAGGATCTGTTGCGGAGCCGCATTGGCCTGGGCCAGCATGGCCATGCCCGACTGCTGGAGGATCTGGTTTTTGGTGAACTGAGTGACTTCATAGGCCATGTCGGCATCGCGGATGGCCGATTCGCTGGCCGAATAGTTTTCGATCATGATGTTCAGGTTGTCCATGGTGTGCTGCAGCCGGTTCTGGTACGCTCCCAGCTTGGCGGTGTAGTTGTTGATGCTCGAAAGCGCGTTGTCGATGGAAGCCATGGCATTTTGTGCGTCGCTCAACGTCCCAATTTTACTAGCACTCACACCCAACGCGGCTGTGGAGACAGCATTGAGTTCAACCTCCAATTGATCGTGGCCCACATTCTCCGCACCAATCTGGAAAGTAAAGGAGGTTGTGGCGCTGGCACTGTCACCGTAAACCAGTGTCACCCCGTTGTATTTGGACGTCTTGGCGATGCGGTCCAGCTCGCCCTGAAGTTCCGTAAATTCCGTATTGAGCAACTCCCGCTCTGTATTGGTGATCTGATCGCCTGCGGCTTGGGTGGCCAGCTCTTTCATGCGCACCAGAATGTTTTCGATCTCATGATACGCTCCATCCGCCACCTGCAGCATGGAATTGGATTCCGTGGCGTTCTGATAAGCGACCCTCAAGGACGCCACCTTGGCCTTGAAGGTATTGGCCACCGCAAAACCGGCCGCATCGTCCGCCGCCCGGTTGATCCGGTAGCCCGTGGACAGCCTTTCCAGCGACTTGGAAAGGTTCCGGTTGTTGATGGTGAGATTCCGCTGAACGTTAAGAGCCGTGACGTTGGTGTTGATCCGAAGTGCCATGATCCTTCCTCCTTGAATGGTGTGTTTTTGACTTCCCTGCCAAAAAGCTTTCTACCAGTCCTCTTGTGCCTTCACTTTTGCTATCGGCACGACGGTGGAAGGGCTTTAACGATTTTTCGCAACCAGAACCCCGTGCTTGATCAACCAGTCCAGATGGAGCAGGGACGCGTCCCGGTCCAGGTCGTACTCGTTTCCCGCCAGATAAAGAAGATCCACGACGTTCGAAGCCCCCCGGGCGGAAACCCGATGGACCATGGCTTCCAGAACTTCCTGACGAAGAAGCAAGGCCGTCTCCTCGTATCGGATGGGTCGGAAGACGCCCCGGGCAAAGTCCTTGCCCTGGGGCCCTGGAAAAACCGAAGATGCTTCTGCCAGGATCACGGATGGATAATGGGGAAAGATTTTTGAAACGGAAGGCGTGATGACAGGCCGCGCCACCGGCTCGTGGCAAGATTCCGACCGGGCCGAGGAACCCAGGTCTTTCCAGAGCTGCCGATAGGCTTGGATGACCCGGGGCCATCGAAATTTTTCGACGCGCCGTCTGGCGTTTTCCGAAAAGAATCGACGGAGCCGGGGTTTCAAGACGAGTAACGTTAAGGATTTGACCAAGGCGTCCATGTCGAAGGCCACTTTCTGGGCCCGATAGTATCGGAGCACGGAAGGCTCCAGGATTCCGGCCAGAGCGTCCCAGGGCTCCTGGCCCGCACTGGCATAGGTGGGCACGAGAAAGCCCGTCTCCCCGTCCACCACCAGATCACGGTAACCATTGAAATCCGAAGCAATCACAGGAAGGCCCGCCTCCATGGCTTCCAGGAGACTGAGCCCGAAGGTTTCCTGGTAATTGTCCACCAGGGAACAGAAAAGATCGGAGGCCGCGAGCCAGTCCTCCTTTTCTTCCACCGACACGTTGGCCCGAACCCGCACCCTGCCCGCCAGGCCCAGCGCCTTCACCATCTCGGACACCAGCCGCACACTCTCCTTGCGCCCTCCACCTGCGATCACCAGGGTGACCATCGCCCCCCCGCCAGGTTCCAGGGATCCCAAGAAGACCTTGAAGGACTCCAGAAAGGGGCTGAGATCCATCTTGCTCCGGGGCGACAGCCGCCCCAGACTCAGAAGGACCACGTGATCTTCAGGGATTCCCAGCCGCTTGCGGGCTTGAGTGCGGGGTGGCAGGGGCCTTCGCCGAGCCGGAAGTCCCAGCGGGATGTGGACAAGCCGGGGAGGAGCGGGAAGCACGGCACCGAACCGGTCCCGGAAGCTTTCCCGAATCTCGTCAAAAGATCGACGCAACATCTCCACCGCGCATCGGCTGGTGCAAACGATGGCATCGTAGGGCTGGGGACCGGCCAGGAGCAACAGAATGAACTTGGTGTAGAGTCCCACCGTATCCAGGGAATGGGTCACACCGGTCACGGGAAACCGAAGGGAAGGGCTCAAACGGTTCCGCCATTCGATCAGATGGGGCATGTAGTAGGTAAAATCACCGTTATGGATCACATCCGGCGGGAAGGCTTCAACGGTCGCGGACAAGGTGGCCTGGGGCTGCACCTGTACCCGATCCGCTATCCCTGGGAAACGCTCTTGCAACAGCCCGGCAAATCGATGGGCGGCGGCTCCGTCGGTCGCAAAAAAACGATAGGAAGCACAATCTCCATGCTCCAACAGGGCATGGAGAAACTGCTCATTGGCAACCGGCATGCCCATCTTCTGTTGCCAGAAGGGATCGTCGATCAGAAAAGGATCCAGCGTCGCCCAATGCATGGCCCGTTGGCACCCACCTTTCACGCGAGATTTGTTTGGCCGTTCACCGATTCTTCCCACCGGGCGAGGCGCCGTGCCAGCCGTGCCAAGCCGTCCTTTTCTTGCTCCTCCAGGTGGTGGGCGAGCCCATGAAAGACCAAGCGGGCCTGGGCTCCGTTGGGCTTTTCCAATCCAAGAAAGACGGCGAGATTCTCTCGTATCTTTCCAAGCGCGGACGAATCGTGTCGGTCACACGCCATGATTCCATAAGCCAGAAGAACCGGAACCTGGCAGCAGCCCTGGTGCACCAGCCGGCGGAACATCTCAAAGGACTCATCCGATCGGTTGCTTCTCCACAGGAGATTGGCCAGGTGGATGGCCGCCCCTTCGGCAGCTTGGTCCAACTCCAAAGCCTTTCGCCAGCACGTTTCGGCCCTCGGCATGTCCCCCATCCGTTCCCACACCACGCCCCACTGTTCCCAGCCCAAGGCCGTGAGATCTCCCAGTTCCAGGGCCTTTTCGAAGGCCGTTTTTCCCAACCCGTATCGACCGGCTTCCGCAGCCCATACACCCAGGTTCTCCCAAGCCTCTTTTCGGGCCCCGGTACCATCCAGCAAGGTGATGGACCGAAGGGCCTCTTCTTCTCGGTCCAGACAAAAGAGGCTCAAAGCAATCCGGGCGGCCACCTGCGCGGGGCCGATCCTGGGGGTTGGAAGGGCCGTGGGTTTTTGTTTCTCGGGGTCGACACGAGTCAAAAACCGCAGGGCATCGGCATGGGCTTCCAAGGATTGATAAGATGTCCCTATTCGAAAAAGTGTCAGGGGATCCAGGGCGGACTCACAGGTGATTTTTGCCAGCAGGCGACGGGCGTCCCCGTTCTTTCCGCACTCCAGCCATTCCTGAACCAGGAAGAGCTGAGCATCCAGCCACTGATTTCGAAGCAGATCATCGGCGTCCTTCTCTGAGTGAAACATCCGCTTTTCCAAGTGGTAAACCGCTTTTTGCATGTGCCGGATGGCCGCCGGGTGGTTGCCCGCATGGCGATAGGACAGGGCCAGATAATAATGCAACGTGGCATCGTCTCTTCCCTCTTCCAGCTCCTTGAGAAAGAGACGAATGTTTCTCCGTACCTTTTTTTCCAAAAGAAGCGGATCGTTGTAGCCGTGGTGGGTGATGACGATGTCCACGTCCACCGGGCGCAGTTCCTTTTCCAGACCGTCCCAATCGATGCTTTCGTGGACCCTTCCCTTGAACCGAACGTCTTGTCGGTTGGGGATACAGCGAATCTGCATCAGGGAACGATACAGCTCGCCGTTTCGGATGTCTTGGAGTTCGAAGGCGAAGGCACGCCGGCCGTCGAATTGCTTTTTGAGGGCGTTGATCTTGGCGGCATTGAGCGCATCCACGCGATCATCGGCATCCATCCAAAGGAAGTAATCACAACGAGCCTGGCGGAAGGAAAAGTTCCGGGCGGCTGCAAAATCATCGTGCCACGGGTAGTGGTACACGTGGGGGGTAAAGGAAGCGGCCAGCGCCGCCGTGTCGTCCGTGGAACCGGTGTCGACCACGATGATTTCGTCGGCAAAGTCTCGGAAGGACTCCAGGGCCTGGCAAATGTTGGAAGCTTCGTTTTTGACGATCATGCAAACGGACAGGGAACCCGAGGCATCCCTCATTCGTAAAAACCTCGTATTCAAAGGTGGAGCGCCATACTTTTGACGGCCGCTCCAATGGAACCACACAAAAGGAAACGGGAAACGCCCGTCGGCCTACCACATGGCCCCCACGGCCTCCCGGGACCGGCCATGGCGCAAGAGATGGGCGGCCCGCTCTCGGTCTCCCAGCCCATACCACACGGCGGCCAGCCGCCGCCTCACTTCCGGGTTGCCGGGGTCGAGCTCCAAAAGGGCTTCCAGCGCTTCGGCCGCCCTGGCGTAATCTCCCGCCTTGATCCGGCAAACCGCCAGGGCGTCCAGAACGAGGGGGTGAGTGGGACCGTTTCGCACGATCCGCTCCAGAACTTTGCTCAAGGCCCCGATCCGCTGGGATTCAAAACACCGCTCCACCAGCGTCGTAAAGATGGACCCGGCCTTCTCATTGTGGAAAAAAGAAGCCCCCGCATCTTCCAAAACCCTCAAGGCCTCATCGGCCCGATCCAGACGAAGGAGGGCTTGGACCCAGGGAGCTCCCAGCACCGCCCAGGACGCCCCCAACGCTCCGGCTTGCTGAAAATGGCACGTGGCCGAACGGTAAGACTCCATGGCCAAGGCGCAAAGGCCTTGCAGCAAAGCCACCGTGCCGTCCGGGGAATAAGAACGCGACAGTCTTTCCAAAAACTGGTAGGCCAGGGGATAGCGGCCCACTTCGTAGGCACTTCGGGCGACGGCCCACAAGAGCTCTTTTTCTCCGTGGGCATGCTCCAGGCTGATGTCACTGCGGCGCCTCATGAGCGGCTGGCGCTGAAACTGGTAGGCACCTTGCAAAAGGGGAAGCGCCTCGGCAAACTTCTTCTGGTTGTAAAGGGCGATTCCCAGAAAGAGCCTCCCGGTATGCTGCTGCGTGGTGACGGCAAGGGAGCGCCGGGCCCACTTTTCGGCTTCATCGTATTGACACCGGTGCAGGTGATGGTGAGCGATCATGTTCGCCACCAGGCATTCCATGTTGGGGGTCTCAGGGCCCAGCTCATGGGCCTTTTGCAGGTGCCGAAAACTCCCCTCAAAGTCTTTTTTCCCGATGAGGGTCATGCCGATGTAGTAGTGCACATAAGAACTGTTGGGGGTTTGCTTGAGCTGCGCCATGAGCAGCTCCAGGTTGCGGTCCAATTTGCGTTGCAGCTCCCCGTCGGAGACGGCGTATCCCCAGTGCCGGATGGGCACGGGGGATTGCGCGATGCGCGCGTTCTGGCGAAGCAGCCAATCTCCCACGCTTTCGTGGGCTTTCCCCTCGAACCGGATCCCCTCCAGTTTGCGAAAAAAGCGCACAGCGAAATGGGCGGTAAAGGAGCCGTCCGCCTTCATGTTCTGAATCGGCACCAGATAGGCGTCCACGTCCGTGGAGGCCGCCAGTTCGGGCAATGTCATGCCCCCGGTCCCCTCCAGGAGCTCCTCGTCGGCGTCCAGCCACAAGACCCAGTCGCCCGAGGCGTGATCCAGCGACACATTTCTGGCGGCGGAAAAGTCGCCGTTCCAGGCAAATGTCACCATCTTGGCTCCATAACGGCTCGCCACCTCCACCGTGCGATCCGTGGAGCCCGTATCCACCACGACGATCTCATCCACCTGCCCTTGGACGCTGTCCAGGCAGCGAGGAAGGTTGTGTTCCTCGTTTTTGACGATCATGCACAACGAGATGCGCGGTTTCTTCACTTCCCCCACCTTCGAGCCTTGAGGTGCCCGTTAACGTTTATCAACCGCCCCATGGCCCCCATCCTTCAGTTGGCGCAACCCACCGCCGATTCTTCCTGGCCAAAGCCGGTGTCTTCCTCCAATGGACCGCCCTCGGATGGCGCCTCCTGGATGCGCCGGCGAACGGCGCCGAGAGCTTCGGCCACCTCCTGGTTTTCCTCATCCAGTGCTTGAGCCTGCTCGAGCAGTTCCAGCGCTTCGTCCGTTTGGTCCAGGCGCGCGTAAAGGAGGCCAAGCTGGAGGTAACCCTCCGCGTTTTCGGGATCCAGGCGAACCGCCCGGGCAAACGCCTCGGCGGCCCCTTGGACATCGCCCGCGTCCGCCAGGCGCCGTCCCATCTCCACGTAGATTCCGGCCACTTTCGCATCCAGGTTGTCGGGGCGCCACGCCTGCACACTTTGGCGGACCAGTTCCCGGTACTCCTCCCACACATCCGCCTCTTGGGGGTGTGCCGAAAGGTAGACTTCCAGCAGCTGGGATGCGGTATCGCAATGGCCGGCGGCGCCCAGGGCCCTTGCGGCGTTGAGCAAGATTTCCCCGTCGGTGGGGGCCAGATCCAAGGCCTTGTCCAAATGGGCCAGTGCCCCGTTCAGATCCCCCTGCTGCCAGGCCAGAACGCCCAGGTTGTTGTGCGCCTTGGCATTGGCGGGATCCTTCTCCAGGGCCATTTCAAAGCACGTGCGCGCCCGTTCCAGGTTTTCCTTTTCAAACTCCTCTTCACCCAGCTCCACCAAGAGGGCCGCCTTCGACACCCCATCGTCATTTGATTGACAGGTAACTTCTGTTTCAGGCCCGGACGCATTCAAATGGTCCATGTGATCCTTCACTTCCATATCCCAGGGATTTCGATCCAGGTAACTTTGAAGAATCTCCCGCGCGTCCTGGACTCGGCCGCATTCTTGAAAGACGCGGACACAGTCTTTTATGACCTCCCCATCATCCGGATCCAGCAGAAGGGCCCGTTCCAAGCTCTCCACTCCCTCCTGCCGGTCCCCTTGCTTCCACAGAGCATAGCCCAGCTTGCCGATGGCCCTGGCGTCGTAAGGCCTTTGTTCCACCATCGGTCGGAGCAAGGAAACCGCTTCCTGCCACCGGCCCGCCTGCATCAAAGGCCCCACTTGGCTCAAATCACCACCCATCTGTGCCACTTCAATCATGTCTCACTCCTATGCCATGGAATCCCATCATCCTGCTCAAGGCGTCTTGTCCAATGCTTTGTTAGCAAGATAGATACCAATCCATCTCGTTTGGAAGCCCAGCCCGCTGCAATCCACCGGCTTCTTTGGGAGCTACGACTTTTAAGTAGGACCGGATCAGGGGTTGGCAGGGAAAAGCACTTCACCTCGGCCTTGGTTATCGAGGGACAAATCGGATAATGGGTTTTTGAACGATCTCATGAATCCTTCGGGAAACCAGCCCGGCGACTCGGTCCCAGCTGTGATGACGGCATGCCTGCTCGGCAGCTCTTTCCCCCTTCTCTCTGGCTTCTCTGGGGTTCTTAAAGACATGGACCAGGATTCGCTCTAGATCCCGCACATCCGGTTCGAGAATCCAGCCAGCCCCCCCCGCGAACTGGATGGAAGGCGACGTGAAACTTCTTCGCACGGCGCGAACCTTGTAGCTGGTGGCAGGCGTACAAAAGTCGTCCGTGGCCCCGCCTTGGGTAACAATCACTGGAAGACCGCAGGCCATGGCCTCCAATACCGGCAGAGCGAACCCCTCGCCACGATAGGGATGCACGAGACAATCACACGCCTTGTATAAAGCAGGCATGGTATACTGATCCAAGTCGTTTGTGATGTATAGGATTTCGGGGCTTTCTGGATCTTCTTGAATCTTTCGGATATGTTCAAATGCTCCCTGCCCGCGATAAAATGAATTTTGTCCCATATCCTTTATGACAAGAACCACATCATCGGAACGCGTGAATATTCTCCGGTAGGCGGTCAGCAGAACATCGATCCCCTTACGCCAAATTGTCCCCCCCACAAAAAGAAACTTGAATTGTTTCCTTGTATCCAGGTCAAGGGGCGTAACAGCAGGTCGGAAGATGTCAAGATTAACACCGTTCGGTATGACCTGAACCCGTTCGGCGGGAATGCCGCTGGACACATAGGCCTTCCAAACATGACGGCTGGGAACCCATATCTCATCTACCAAAGAGCTCATGGGTTCCACCCATTCTCGAGGCAACCGACCGTACTCCCACGGCTGAATCATAACCCAGTGACCCCGTTGGGGTGGGCAGAAATTCGGAGGCCATTCGTGCCTCACATGCACGCAATGCTCCAATCCAAAACTTCCGTAGAATCTTTGAGCAAGACACCTGGTCGTAACATCTTCATGGATGGACTGGTGAGATGAATCTTCGGGGATGATGCAGAGTTTCACATCCTCTTGATCCATAAGTCGAAGGCAAATCTCTTTATTGACAAGAGCCAAGGAACTGTACACAAGCTGTGGGCCTTCCCATATAACTTCAATGGAAGATTTTTTCTTTGCTGATGGGGTCAGGATCGCGGAGTCCGAATTCCTTGCTTTCAACTTATGTGTTATGGCCTCCAGGCGATCCAGGGCTTTTTGAGCGGCCGATTCCCAGCGCCATTTTTCCACCACATCCCGACGGGCCCGCTCTCCTTTCCGTCTCGCTTCATGGGGGTAGTCATACACACGGCGCATGAGTGTCTTTAGGCTGTCCAATGATGGAGCCGCCCAATAGTGTCCGCGATAGAAATCAATATCCATTCGAGTCCCAACTTGTTCCAAGCCATCGATATCAATGAGATAAGCATTGCGCTCATTCATGAAAGCCATGTTCCCCCCCCAAGCCGTCCCAATCACGGGTAAGCCGCAGGCCATAGCTTCCATGTAAGGAAGTCCCCAGCCTTCACCGCGCGAAGGAAGCACAAAAGCATCGGCTGAAGCATACAAGTGCGGCATGTCGCCGGCGGGTATTTGAGCACCGAGGACGATAATGGGTGCCACCTCGCTGGGAGATTTACCCACATGTTCCCTGAGGAACTGCCGGATTCTTGCTTGAATCAATTGGCTGGCGTTATGGCAGTCCGTTGCATTGATGGGGTAGGTTCGAAGAATAAGACATACATCCTCTCCGGGAGAAAAAACATCCGCCCAGGCCTTCAACAAGAGATCCCATCCCTTTCGGTAGCTCCACTCAAAAACGGACAAAAAAGCAAAAGCCCGGCGCCCTGGGATGGACAGAGGTTTCAGACCGGGTTTGAAAAATTCAGAGTTAACCCCCTCCGGCACCGTATGCACGGGGACTTTGACCCCGCTTCGACAAAAGGTCTCAACGTTGAATCGGGTGGGTACCCAAATCTCATCCATCCTGTTACAGGCATCCACCCACAAGGGAGGAATCCGATCCGTCTCGAACACCGTTCTCCCGATATTGTAGAGCGCTCTCTCATCACGGTGGAAACCGTAGGCAGGAATGTGGATGAGATTGATATATTCCCTTGGCAGCGGCCGATTCTCCAGGGATCGAAAGAGCTCTCTTTCCCCATCGGCCATGCCTTTAACAAAGTCTGTAGAAAACCGGCCTATCGGGTCCACGCGAAGGGGCCAAACACACTGGATGTGCTTGATCAAATGACGGGCCTCCTCGCCGTAGCCACTGGGATCGTACACAGGCGCTTGCCAGTTAACCATCGGTCGAAGCCGTCCCCGGGCAACTTTCATCATCGGCACCTCGCGGGTATCGCCGGAATCACTCGCATCAGGAATGGATCCAGGCCAATCTGTTTTGAAACCAGCGAACGGCACGCTCCATGTTCCAATGATTCAGGATATGCTGGCGTGCCGCCCGGCCCCGTTGTAGCGCTTCGTCTCGGTTGTCAAAAACATGGCGCATCAGTTCCGCCGTGTGAGAGACGGACGGCTCGGCCAGCTTCTGGTCTCCAGCATAATAGGAGGTTTCTGCAGTCAACTGAGAATCCGCAGGCCGCAACCCCTCCACATCGACCAGATAACTGTTGTCGTCATTCATGTAGTCCAGATGGCCGCCCCAGCGCGTGGCGATAACGGGAAGCTCCATGGCCATGGCCTCCATGTAAGGAAGTCCGAAGCCCTCCCCCCTGCTGGGTAGCACATAAGCATCCGCGGTGGCATACAGCGACGGCATGAACTTTTCGGGAATGAATTTATCGAGCAAAATGATCGGTGGCGTCTCCCTAGGGTCGACACCCAAGTTTCGAATATAGGTTTCCATTCGCTCTCTGATGGGAGGCTCCTTGATTTTGTAGGGATAGGTTCTAAGGATGAGACAAACATCTTCATCCGGCTCAAACGCCGAGAGATAGGCACGCAGGAGCACGTCCCAGCCCTTGCGATGAGTCCATTGAAATACGGACAAGAATGCAAAACCACGTCGATTCTTTATGCTGAGCGGGACAACACGACGCCGGTCATAAACGTTGGTATCGATACTGGTGGGAAACACGTGGATCCGACTCGGATCCACGCCCCCCCGCGCGAAGGTCTCCCTGTTGAAGGTGCTGGGCACCCAAAGCTCATCCATCCCGTTACAGGCATCGGCCCATCCCGGAGGAAGGCTGTCGGTTTCAAAAGTCGTAATCCCCACATACGTATCAAAACCGGGGTTTGCTTCGCGCCAGGCTCTAAAAGCATCGGTTCCGTCTTCTAAATTGGGTACGGCAAAGCATAGATATGCTCCTTGCCCTACTGGCTTTCGCATGAGTTCGTTCCACATGGCCATCTCTGATGGTGTTAAGTGGCGAACAAAAAGCTTATCCGGCGCCGTAGGCACAACGGACAAGAAAATTCTCGTTTGCTGCAAGGCTGCAATCACTTTTCGAGCATGAGATGCATGTCCGTTGAAATTCCAAACAGGACTTTGCCACCTGATTCCCCGAAGGCCCTTGGAGCCTGTCGAGTACCCTGTCTTCCCTTCATCCGGTCGGTTTGGAAAAGCCAAGGGCCCACTCGTTTCCGTAGAAGAAAAACCACCCTCAAGCTCATGACGCCATTTCTGATAAAATCTTTGATAGCTTCGATGATTTAACCTATTGATTTCAGATTGATCGGGCGATGACTTACCCTCGAAGTGAATCACGGTGCTCTCTGGGCAATAGATGATTTTCCTCCCCAGGCATCGAACCTTCAAGTTAAGATCTATATCCTCAAAGTACATATAATAGGATTGGTCGAAGCCACCCAATTTCTCAAAGAGATCTTTGCTGATAAGTAGGCACGCCCCGGTCACCGCTTCCACCTCTCTTTTTCGGTTCACCTCCGCAGCGGTGGATGGAGCACCGCGCCAAACATGAACGGGCCATGGGTAACGAAGGCCTTTTGACTCAATCCAGCGAAAAGCAATTCCGGCGTGTTGTATCGTCCCATCGGGATAAAGTAATTTGGCCCCGACAATCCCCACTTGGTCGTCTTGCCTGTAGGCTTCCACAAGAGCATCCAACCAACCCGGAAGCACCACGGTGTCGTTGTTTAGAAAAACCAACAAGGAGCCACGCGCGGCACGTGCTCCCACATTGCATGCAACGGCAAACCCACCATTTCGCTCTAGATGAATAATTTTGAGAAACGGGTAGCGCTTTTCCACTTTCTTCAGAAACATCCTTGTTTCGTCGGTGGATCCATTGTTCACAACCACCACCTCGAAATCCGGTCCACCGGAACCGCACCGAGCGATGGACCTTAGGCACTTGTCCGTGTAAGCCAACTGGTTGTGAACTGGTATGACAATGGAACACAAAGGTGCGCATGACTCCTTTTCGCCGTAAAACAACCCGGGGGCTTGGCCGGCTCCATCGTCCCTAAAGTGCCCCCGGTCCGCCTTCCCAAACGAACGGCGGTCGCGAGCAGGCATGTTTCCATCTCCGAAGGTGGTTTCAGAAAGAGAAACGGGATACTTGCCTCCACGTCCTTGAGCCGGAATGCGTCGCCCCCGTATTGATCCCCAATCCTCGGTAGGACCGGCTTTTTTTTCGGCGCATTCTTTTAAGGCTTCATACAAGGCGAAGACGTGGGTCATACCATGGGGAATCTGCTTATCGCATTTCTGGTGGTCATGATGCCTTAAATTTGTCCGGACAGTCTGTGCCGCATCCAATATCCTTCTACGAGATACAGATATCTGAGCCCATTGAAGCAACCCGGATAATTCCCCACAAGGATCTCTTAATACATCACCATATTCCAAAACATAAAAACTATCGTTCATAGCTTGGTATAATTGCATGTTATATATATACCACAACTGCATCCCGCGAATCAAATTCAATCCGTTACGGCGATTAAGGCTCTGCGCCACCTCCAAGGGATGCCGAAGTGGTACCACGACTTTTAGTTCGGGAGCCATCGTTTGCCAGAATCGTAGAGTAAGCGAATTACGGGGGTCCTTCCATCCCGAAAAAAAGCGAACTCTCAGCGGTGCAAGGAGTCGTTTCGCTTCCGCACGGATCGGCTCCAGGTGAGCACTGTGAACCCAGTCTTTGTCCGTGTCAGGAGGATCCATCCAAGATCCTCCTAGGGATGCCAACAGACGATCATTAACTTCCACAAAGCCCCTGTTTTCCCAGAAACCTTGCGGGTTGTCGGGTTGCGGCGGCAGAAGATCATGTTCTCTGCCCAAATACATCCCACAAATGTGTAAGAGACGCGTAATCATCGATGTGCCGGATCGATGCATCCCGGCGATACAAAATAGCATGACCCATACCTCCCATTGTTTTGGTACTTGAACATGACAAAGTCAGCGGTCGGCAAGGGAGAAAATCCGATTCTTCAAACTTGCTGCTCGCTGTTTTGTTTGCCAGCAGCACAGAATGTAAAAGACGACCACGGCGACCTCCTTGCACTTCCGAAGCAAGGATTTTAGGTGCTATTCGATTGCGAGGATTCAGCCATACATTTTTCATGCCAACCAATTCGACTGGACCACCAATTTGGAATAACAAAAAGGTTTTGTCTTAGTTCAGCGTGTAAGGGAATTTTCCTGTACCCAAACAACATAGCTATATTGGCCTATTACCTTACTCCGTGAGTTTGCGCATATACATCCCACTATCTTAGCGAATACATCCTATTGAATGTAACCCTTTTTTATGTTATATGGTCCCCTGTCACATTTTCACCCGGCAGGTGCACTTATGAAGAAAATTGAGATCGAACAATCTTCGAAGGCCTTCTACAGCGGGCAGGCTTGGCCCTTGTGGGGAATCTGATCAACGGGTACACGAGTCTGTGCGAGCGGTTGGAAAAGGAAGTTACAGGACGGTCGATGATCTCACACGCGGATGTGGTCAAGACCTACTTGGACCTTCTGTGTCTGGGCAAGAGTGACTTTGAAGCCGGTGCGGGCGTTTCCAGCGATGACTGGTTCAAAGAGGCTCTGGACATTCAGAAGGTTCCTTCGCAAGAAACCATGCGGCAACGTTTGGACAAGCACGCGAGTGTTTTCGAACGCCTTGCCAGCTTAAGTAACATAGAACTGCTTGAGAGGATCCAGGTTCCCGTGACAGCTCTTTCCACGGGGCACGTGCCTTTGGACCTGGATGTTTTCTGCCTGGACAATTCCGACACAAAGAAAGAAGGAGTTTCGCGGACGTACCAGGACTATGACGGATATGCGCCGATCGGGGCCTACCTTGGCCAGGAGGGATGGTGTGTGGGCCTGGAGCTTCGCCCTGGGTCTCAGCATTCTCAGAGCGGATTTGTTGACTTTTTGCGCAAGACGTTGCGGCATGCCCGCAAGGTTACCCGCAAGCCCCTGCTGGTGCGAACGGACGCGGCTCATGATGCCCTGGAAACGCTTGTGGAGCTTCGCCGACATCCCAAGGTGAGCTTCATCATCCGATGGAATCCGCGCAGGGCGGACATCCTTTCCTGGCGTGATCGGGCGTTCAGGGAAGGCCGTGTGTGTGAACCCCGGGCTGGCAAGAAAGTGGCGATCTTCAGCACGTGGGTAACGCGACACCATGAAGAGAGGACCTATCGGTTTTGGCTGGTGATCCGGGTGACCGAGAGGATATCGGATAGCAAGGGACAAATCTTGATCCGGCCTGATATCAATCTGGAGGGCTGGTGGACGTCGCTTTCCGTCCCTGAAGATGAAGTAATCCGGTTGTACGAGAAGCGGGGTCTGAGTGAGCAGTTTCACAGTGAGATCAAGTCCGACTTGGACTTGGAACGATTGCTGTCTGGAAAGTTTGCCACTAATGCGCTGGTGCTGACCCTGGGCGGATTGGCTTACAACATATTGCGCATCCTGGGCCAAACCGGGCTACTGGCCCATTTTTCGCCTGTACGGCATCGGGCCAAGCGGCGTCGCATAAAGACCGTGATGCAGGAGCTGATCTATCTGGCAGCGCGTGTGATCCGGAGCGGTCGTCGGCTGAAGCTGCAGTTTGGTCGGCATTGTCCCGCTTTTCACGCTTTTCGAAGTGTTTATCTCAAATTTTGTCCAGCGTAGGGATCGCCGCCGCAAAAGCCTGAAAGCTCCTTCGGCCATAAGGGGGTGCGGTGTGTTCGAAAATGTCTGAGATGGCATCGTCATGAGGGCTTTTCAGTCCTTGAAAAGGCGATGACCCGAAAAAGTAATGCCCCCAAATGAGTTCCGAATACATGCAATTAAGTTCATTCAATCGTAGTTCATTGATTCAGCTCATTCACCTAACCAATCACTGCAATCCCAGTCAAGCTCACGCTCTATGCCTTTTATCTCATACTCAAAAATTGACCGAAGATATTCCCTTTCTTTATCATTCATTTTTGATGTATAGGGTCGAGAATGGACTTCTCTGGTATTGACGTTCTTAAAAGTATCCACCTCAAGCAAGTGGCATACCTCCCTAAGAGCCTCGTTTGGTTGATATTTCTGGTACTCATGTTTAATAACCAAAACTTTGTCCTTTCGAAAGAATCGCCAGAGCCTTCTTAGTTGTTCTAAATAGTATCCTCGATCAACATACGAAAAAACCCTGTGCTGGTATGGTAGCGCTTCACGGCACCTTTGTTGTTCATTCTGTATCGCATCCCAGAACCGCAAACTTTCTCCTAAATTGAGCGATTTGGGAGCAAAAATCCCACCTAATGGGCTAAAGGTATGGTATAGTGAAGTTATTCAGGCAACACATACTGCACACGTTTAACCCAAAAGGTGGGAGATTGAATATGAGCCATAGCACGGGAGCGACGAATAGTAAAGCGACAATCGATGGCGTGGAAGTGACCAAGGAGACGATCACCGGGCGGGGTGGTTTGAGTCTGTTTGTCCGCTATCTTCGCAACATCCAGATCTTCCCGCAGGTCGATACTTTTTTCGGCTCCATGCGTCCCAGTCGCACGGAATGTGTCAATGAAAATGAGACACCTCCGGTAAAATGCTAGACTCTTACAGCGTCGCTCGAAGGCTTGTTGATCCAGACGCCCTACGGGCCCCTTCCGTTACCCCCATTCCTACCCTTGTTTGCCGATTCTGAACTGATGTCATCCGATCCTCTCTCCTACCCGCCCAACTCAAATTTAACAAGGAGTAGGTGACTCACCTTCATTGGCACAGAGGGCAAAGCGCCAGCGCCCAAGAACGGTTCCTGAGCGGCTGACGCGAGCACCACCACGGGTGACCCGCGGGGGCCGTCGTCTGAAGATCCAATTCAGTTGGCATTGTGTCCTGCCTTATGGCTTTCGCAGCGTCTGTCTCAGCTTTTGCCCAGCGCAGAAATCACGGAGCAGAAGCCCGGAAGTTCTCCCCCCATAGTTCTTTTCCGATCGTGCTATCACTCGGTATTACTTCCCATCATCTCTTAGCACTTCCCATGCCAGAAACACCTTTTCGCGCAATTCGGTCCGGCAGTCCATGACACCATCGTCCGACCCCTTGAAATCACTTGGATCCCACCGACGTCATCACTTGCGCTATTGGGATAGGAAAATCATTGCCCATGCGGACTAAGGAGACAGCGGCCAATGAACAGACAAGGTCCGGCTGGACCCCTGCGACATCATCGATATTTCGCTTGCTGAAACCATGTGCATCAGAAGTATTTTGACGCGCTCGATAAATTGATCCGACTGCAATCCCTCCCAGCAAAGAAGCGCTGAGGTCCTTCCGTTCGCAAGATGGAGACGCTTGAAGCATGACCGCAAGGACGGTATGTAACGATAGGGGCGACAAAGGGACCGGCCGATTATTTGCGAGCGTCGAGGTGCTGCGGCGGTTGCCGGCTTTCTCCGCCTCCAAGAACGCGTCTCGTACTGGAAAATGCGATGAACCTAGGGACAAAAAATCCCCCAAGGGCGGGAAAATGCCTCCATTTCCTCGAATGGACGAAAAACATCAAGGGCCGAAGGATTTGGCAGCCCCATGTCAAACTGATGACATCCCGGTTCTCCCTGCCTCGGGATGCCTGGGCTGGGAGGCATGGGAGTGGGTTCAAGGGATACCGTGATGTTCTCGGCCTGGCCTTCCGATTTGGACAGGGGTGAAAAGGCTTATCCTGCAGGCTCTTTTCCGGTTCGGCTGATGGTGGTGTCGGCTTTGGAAGCCTTGCTGGATTCGGGCCGCCGCAGAACGCCCAAGGGGTTGGGCGCAAGGGCCAGTGAAGATAGGGAGATCGCTCGGCGGATGGAGGCGAGCGGCGGCTTTACCTCCCGAGAAGCCCATTAACGCCAAACACTGGCAGATTGCAGAAACGGCTCCAGAGGCGCGCCGAACGCCTGGACGAAGCACCTTGGGAAGGCTCTTTAGCAAAAACTCTTCCCAACCAAGAATCCTCTAAGGCTGTTGTCGGAACACGGCTTCTGGCCGGGAGAGCAGGACTCATATTTACGCCCGAGGCGAAACGGAGATCCAGGCTCCAGGGAAGATTCTTGTGGCACTTCCATTCAGATGAGCTTTCAGGCCTTTGACCCGCCGGCCCGTGTGCAGGGGCACAACATGGAGGTGGATCTTGCTTTTGGCGTAACCGGAGCCAACGGTTGACATCCACATCCATTAGGGAGGAAGATTTATTTTCTTGTTGCAGCATGGCCCGGTTGTTTGGATTTGTGGCATCTGGCGGAAATGCACACCATGAAAGACCCACGACCTCCCAGCCCTCCCCAGCCAGCCGTGTGGTTTCCTGCCGTGCGCGCCGGAAGCGGCACGGACGTCTTCACAGAGCGGCTGGCCGAAGGTCTCAACGCGCGTGGGATCCGCGCCCAGATCACCTGGCTGCCGCTTCGGGCCGAGTACGCGCCTTGGACCGTCCCCAAGCCCAAACCGCCCGCCTGGGCCAATATCGTCCACGCCAACTCCTGGCTGCATCCCCGCTTTTTGCCGCGCGACCTGCCGCTCATCACCACTTTGCATTTTTGCGTTCACGACCCGGCACTGGCACCCTACAAACGGCTGGCGCAGCGACTCTACCACGCGGTTTGGATCAAACAGGTTGAAGCTTCGCACCTCGCCCGCGCCGCGTGCATCGTGGCCGTCAGCCGCTATACCGCACAGGCGGCCCAAAGAGCCTTTGGGATTGAAGGCATCCAAGTGATTTACAACGGGGTCGATACGACGCGCTTCCATCCCGCCACTAGGCAAGAGCCGAACCGCCCCTTTCGTCTGCTCTATGTGGGCAACTGGAGCACCCGCAAAGGCGTGGATCTGCTCGCGCCAATCATGGAACAGCTGGGTAACGATTTTGAACTGCTCTACACCGCCGACCGCAACAGGGCACACGAACGCTTTGCATTGCCGCCCAACAGCCGCTGCCTGGGGCGACTGTCCGGCGAGGCCCTGATCACCGCCTACCAACAGGCCGATGCCCTGCTGTTTCCGTCGCGACTGGAAGGTCTGCCGCTGACCGTCCTCGAAGCGCAATCCTGCGGCCTGCCGGTGATCGCCGCGCGCAGCTCATCTCTTCCTGAAGTCGTGAAGGACGATGCCACCGGCCTTTCGTGCCCGCAGGACGACATTCACGCATTTGTAAGCGCTGCGCGCAAGCTGGCAAATAACACCGATTTCTGGCGCCGTATGCATGTGGCTGCGAGGGAACGCGCTGAGACTGTCTTTAGCCTGGGAATGATGCTCGACCGGTATATGGAGATATACCGCAGCGTACTCGCCGATGCTCCAACCGCCCTATAAATTGCGACCCGATACAGAGTGGCGGAATTGAAAGAGCCAATTAAAGAGGCCAGAGCCAGCGGATTTTGTTCCTTTTTCAGATCGCCCCTGGGGTTGAAGACAATTTTGGAGGGGCTCAATTGGCCGCCCCAATCGTTTCGCCAATAACCCGTTCCACCTCACGCACCACTCGGTCCAGCGTGAAATGGCACAGCGCCCTTTCCCGGCCCGCCGCTGCCAGGCGGGCGGCCAAATCTCTGTCTCTCAACACGCGCTCCAGTGCCGACGCCAACGCAGGCGCATCGTTCGGCGGCACCAGCAGACCGCTCACGCCATCTTCTACCAGTTCCGGTACGCCGCCAACCGCAGTCGCCACCAATGGCGCTTCCGAATGCAATGCCTCCAGCACCACCCTTGGACATGGATCGAACTCAGTGGACGGATGCGCAACCACATCCACCGCCCGCATCAGGGCCGGCACATCGTCGCGATGACCGAGAAAATGCACCCGCCCCGTCAAACCCAGTCGATCAACCCGCGAGCGCAAGTCCGCCTCGTAATCCGATTCACCGAAGAACGCGCCGCCGACCAGGGCAACATGGGCCTCTGGCAAGTGCGCCAGGGCATCGATCAAAACGGCTTGGCCCTTCCATCTCGTGAGACGACCAAAGCAGCCGATCAACGCCACATCCAGCGGCAAGCCAGCGCTGCGCCTCACCGCCGCGGGATCGACGGGCTGTGCATAACGGGATGGATCGAGCCCGTTGTGAATGACAATCGGCAAATCCGGCCTGCCCCCAGCAGCGATCAATGTGTCGGCCGACGCCTGCGACACGCTGATCACCCGCGACGCGTAGCGGTTTAGCAAATGCACGAGCAGGCTTTCCGATAGCCGCGCGCGCATTGGAAGCGTCCGCGGTGTGAGCATCGCATCCCGCTGATGCCAAATTAAGGGCCGACGCGCCCGGCGTGCCGCAAGCGCTCCAAACAACAAGGCCTTTTTGGAATTCACATACACCACATCGAAACGGCGTGCCTCCGCAGTCAATTTACCGACAATCCCCCGTAAACGGCGCACAGCCCACAACCTACTCAGAAGTGAAGTCTCACTTCCAAGTGAAAGTAATTGATCGGTATTAGGCATGACCGTTACCGATACATGTTTCTGTTGCAGTTTTTCTACCAACGACCCTGGTGATAAAAGAAAGACATGCGCCTTGACTGAAAGCCGCCTCAGTAACGCTTCCAAGGAATTCTGTCCACCGCCCATCTGGCCACTGTGATCAACAAACAGCACCCGCGGTTGTTCATTACAATGTAACAAGCTCATGCCAAGGCCCTAAATTGTGCAGCCATCACTTCCGCCGCATCTTTCCATGAAAATGGATGTTCCCATTGGTTGGGAAGTTGCCGCTCTCCAGCCGCGCTCATCAAACCCTTGCGAATGCCTGCGACGGTGGGTTCGATATAAAGCCCTTCCGGCCCACCGGCTTCGCGCAGTTCAGGCATATCTGTCGCCACAACGCGGGCGCCACAAGCGCGGGCCTCCGCCGCAGGAATCCCAAATCCTTCATACAAGGAAGGAAAAACAAAAGCCTTCGCACCTGCGTACAAGGCTGCGAGATCATGGTCGGAGACAAAACCCAGCCAGCGCACACCATACACCTCAGCCTCATGGAGCAGCACTTGTAATCGTCGCCCTCGCCAGCCGCGGCTGCCAGCGATCAGCAAAGCGTATTCTGGCAATCTACCGGAACGCTTCAAAGAAACAAAGGCCTCCATCAAGGCGGCCAGGTTCTTGCGCGGCTCAACCGTACCCACCGCCAGAAAGTACGGCTGGCGCACGTTGAGCGCGGAAAGACGCGCCGAAACAACTTCCGGAGCCTGTGGGCCGAAAACAGCCGAAACTCCGGGACGCGCCACACCATCTGCCTCCACGCCAAGCATCGTGCACAAGCGATCCGCCGTGCCTCGTGAATTCGTCACCACCGCATCCGCCCGGCGCACATCGCGCGCGAACCACAGGCGATGCGCCCATAGTGTTGCATGAGGCATGGACTTGGGGAATATCCGGTAATTGAGATCATGCACCGTCGAAACAGTGCGGAACCCATCCGTTCGCCCCGGCAAAATCGTTCGCGTCGCCCAGAATACCTGTACGCCGTCGGCTTTCGCCATCACCCGCGCTGACCACTTGAGCCAAGCATAAGAACTCGCCGCCCGGCTCCCGCCAATGCGCACCTGCCAGCGCGCAGAAGGCGGCTCGACCGTCAGAGGTTGCGGAGAGTACAGGAAAAATTCCGCCTCAGGCATGAGCTCGTCAAGCGCCCGGCAGATTTCCAAAACGTAGCGCCCGATCCCCGCGATGCGGCCAGCCATGGGAAAGGCGTCTACAGCTATTCTGAGCCTATCGGTCATTTTCGTATTCAGGCCGATGCCCTAGACGGCCACGAACTCCATCGGCGATGGCTTTCATAAAAATTTGAAACCGTTGGAGGGATGCGCTTTTATCCGAAGAAAAAAGCATCAAGTTAAAGAAGAGTACACTTGTACGAATTGCAACGTTCAGAAAAAACAAAAACTTGTTGCTCGCCGCTCGAAATTCCAAATAAGTCTGATTGCGAACGCCATAATACATACGATAAAAGCCAACGTCAGGGGATACGAGCGGTTTTAATGGTCCGGAGCGGAGATGCCATGAGTTCTCCAAATCGATCACCAAAGCATCCCGACATCGACGGATTGTGCCACCGGCATGAACAATGCGTGAGGTCCATTCTGTATCATCGGCGTAGGTAACAAAATCCGTACGCGGCAAACCCATTCGCTGGACGAGTGAGGCCGGAATCAAAAGCCCACCATAAGGCGCGACATCGACCACCTCCGTACTCGTTTTGCCGCCAGCCGAATTATCATTCAATTCACGGCTTCCACAACCAAAAAAACGATGCGAAAACCGTAACCACATCCTAAATGCATCATCCAAAAGATTAAATCCCAAAAAGCCGTTGATCGTAGTTCTGCCGGATATCCGGCGTCCCACTCCTGGTGTCAGTCGCGTACAAAGAACCGCATCTTTGGTTGCCTGGTAAAGTTTAACGGATTTTTCCAATGCATTTGTTTCTGGCTTATTGTCATCATCGAGCAACCAAAGCAAATCCATTTTGGTACTAAGAGCTGCACAAATTCCTGCTGCATAACCTTCAGCCGATCCTTTATTGGATTCAAATGACACCAAGCGAGCATCAACCCCGCATTGAACCAAAACATCTTCAATAGAATAACTGGCTCCGTTATTCACAATGACCACACAACTAACTTTGTAGGTCTGAGCTACAATTCCCTTCAGGACCTCAGCTAAAAGCACCCCCCTGTCCCCGTATGTTACGATTACTACACAAACAGACGGTTTATCCGAAAACTTAGATTCCAAAGACGACATACTAGTCCACATCTAACCTGATATTCATTTCGTCATTTAACGACATCCTCTATACTGATCATCACGAGCACCAAGTTTTTTTAGAGGATTCCCTTGTACCATGATACCCTGGCGACAGACACATAAAAACAGACGATCATAACGAGCTCTGCCACATACGTGGCGACGACAGCTCCCCGCCAAGACCAAAGCAAGATTAACCATGCGTTGAGTCCTATATTGATTACCGCCCCACCCAAGGTCATGAGCAGGCTGATGGCTTGTCCTCCTGAGGCATTTAGCACTGTTTGGCCAAATCGTCTGGGTATCGTCAATAGTGGTAACCAGGCCAGCCACCGCAACACCTCGACCGCGGGGGCAAACCCGGCGCCCAGGACCCACGGCAGCAACCCGGCCAGTAGGTACATGCTAACGCTCACGGCCAGCGCATAGAGCATCGGCAGCGGCAGCACCTGCCAGGCATAACGGGCGGCACTTCGGACACCTTCACCGCCGGCCCGGAAAAAACGCGGCGCGGCGGCGGCAAAAAAGGACATCAAAGGCACGTTGGCCATGTCCACCACACGGTAGGCGGCGGAATAGGCTCCTGTGATCTCCAGGGTGGTCAGGCGGACAAGCATGATTTTGTCGATATCCACGTACACCTTCTGTGCCGCACCGCCGACGGCGAAGGGCCAGCCTTCAGCCAACACATACCCGAGGCCACGCCAATGAAACGCCATGCGCAGGCCAAAGTCGCGGTGCAGCAAAACAAGAGTGTAAACGACCGCAAAAGCGGCAGCAATCAGGTAGAGCACCGCCCACACGGAAAGCCGCGCCGAAGGCGCCATGAGCAAGACCAGCGGCAGCAACACGGCGGCGGCGAGACGCGGCAGGATGGGAGCGAGCACGATGCGCGCCGCCCGCCCCATGCGTTCGTGCCCCTGATAGCCTTGCACGCCGGCCAGCATCAAGGGTGTGAGCAAAATTTCCGCTGCTCCAAGACAAACGATGACCACCCACCCGATGCGTTCCGGAAGGATTACCCAAGCCAGCAAGAGATAAACGACGAACAACCCAGGAGCCGTGACCAACCAGGCCCCCAGGGTGCGGCCCCAGCTTGCAGCGAATTCCACAGGATCGCGCGCCGTATCGCGCAACATAATGACAGAGGCGCCCAGCCCCGTAAAGCCGCCCAGCGTCATGGCCAACGCCAGTACCGCCGAATACGCGCCATAGGCTTCCACACCGAGCACCCGGGCGACGATGAGAAAGACACCCGCCTGTCCCAGTGTACGCAAACCGAGCCCGGCGGTCATGGCGAGGGTTCCCTGGGCCAATCTTCCCGGACGGTAATTCAAAAGACGGGAAATGTGTGAATGTAGTGTTTTCATCCCATCGAACTCATGAAGACGTCCGTTCCGGTACCGGCACGGATGGCGGGAATCCGGACGACGGAAAACACGGCATTAAGGGTGGGCATTGCCTTCATTCGCTTTCTTCCCTTCTTTTCGAAGAATACAAACGAGGGTCGGTATGATGGGGCGCAGGCGCGAAAGAAAGGCATCGGGCAACAAGGCGGCCACCGTCGCAAGAAACCCATCTTTTCCCTCATTGGATAACATTTCACGGAAGGCTTCCACCTCCACATGCCTCCAGGTCATGCCACTTTCAGCCAGCAAGGCATCCAACTCACCAAGAGTCATTGGCGCACAATCGTAGGCTTCACCACGGCCTCGTAGCCGCACATAAGCAGACCGCCATGAATCGGGCAACCAGCTAAGAAAGGCCAGGCGAAAATGGGGCTCGACCACCATCCAGCGGTTGGGTACGGCGAGGTAGGCAATACCTCGTGGGGACAACACGCGAGCCATTTCCTGTATATGGTGCCGCTGCGCTCGGCGATCTCCAACGTGCTCGATCACGTGGTTGCTGATCACCACATCGAATGAGTCCGCCTCGAACGGCAGTGTGGTCCCATTTACAAGATGAAATTGAAAGCCTTCCCTAACCAGTCGCTGGTCCACCACATCCACCGCGGTCACATCACAGCGCAGCACCGGATGGGTTGCAAAATAGTACGCTATCCCACCAGATCCGGTCCCTATCTCAAGCACCTTCATGGGCACGTGGCTTGCTTCCAAGCCAAGGAGTCGTTCGATCTTGAGGGCCTTCTTCATACGGGAAGGCAGATCAAGAACCGCATGCGGCTGTCTGAGTCCTGTGGCCATCTTCTCGACTCCTTTTAGGGTCAGACCAGTGCTGCAGCCAACCGGACACCGAAAGATTCCCAGCTGAATCCTTCCGCGAAACGGCGGATGCCTTGCGGTTCCGGGGGATGATGGAGCAGATCGAGCACGGCGGTTGCAAAGCCTTCCGCATCGCCCGGCGTCACAAGTCGGCCGGATACTCCGTGGGCCACGGCATCCACCACCCCGCCGGTGGCATAGGCGACGGTGGGAAGGCCGTGGGCGGCGGCCTCGACGGCCACCATGCCGAAGCCCTCGGGGTCGCCGGGGATTTCCCGCACCGGGAACACATGCACATCCGCCGCGCAGTAAGCGGATTCCAGGTCCTGTCCGAACAGTGTGCCAACCCAGCGGACGTGGTGTTCCAGTCCCATGGTGCGTGCCGCCTGGAGGATGGCCTGAGGTGGCTCCGCCTCGGCGGCCAAGGCATCCCGGGGGGCATCGCCCACGATCAACAAACAGGAATCGGGCTTGCGGCGGACCACCCGTGGCAACACCTCACGGACGAAGGGCATCAGCCCCTTGCGGGAGGTGAGCCGACCCACTGAAAGGAGAAGCGGTCGATCCCCAAGCCCCCATTTTTTGCGAAAGGCGTGCCGCCGGGCCCATTGGAGTGCCGCATCGATTCTGGGTAGCTCCACCCCCGGATGGACGATGGAAAGACGCGCTGCCTCGATACCGGCCTTTCGGGCAAGGGCCGCTGTGGCACGGCTGTTGGCAATGACACGATCGAGGCGGCGCAGGGCACGTAGCCACGCCGCTTGATAGATGGGGTGGGGAAGGGCCAGATCCAGTCCGTGGACGTAGGCCACGGCCTTGGCCTTGGCTAGGCGCGCGGCGATCAGGGCGAGCGGCGCAGTCAGACCGCTTCCGGCCAGGACCCAGTGGGGACGGAAGCGCTTTGCTTCCACGAGCCCCTTGCTGCCTGCGGCGAGCAGGAAGCGTTGCAGCGGGCGGAGTGGCACCTGGACCACCCGGACGCCGGGCGGCGCCTTTTCACTTGCCCCTCGTGGAGCAATGACGCACACCTCGCCATAACGTGACAGCTCGTGGGCCAGATGCCAGTTAAGCCGTTCCATCCCCCCCCAAAGGGGCGGGAAGTTGCGCGTGATAATAAGGATACGGCCGATCGCTGCACCCCCTAATGATCCTCGACTCATCTCCAAAGAGCCCTGCCCCATGGCTCCTCTACCTACCGCAAAGATTCAAGCGTTCGTTGGATAGGCTGCAAGCTCCCTGCGCCCCCCGATCGCGGCTTTCGCCGCTCCCACAAAAAGAGCGCTGAGCGCGGCGCTTCAAAAGGAAAAAAAAGCCGGCCCCTTTCCTCGGGGATGCTCCCGGCCATGCCACACAAGGGAAGGAGCGGCTTTGCCAACCCGATCATCCCCCGTTTTCCACCCGGTCGTAGCGCAGCTGGGTGATCTGTTCGCTCACGAGGCCCAGCATGAAAAGGAGCACCGAAGTGATGAAAAGCAGTGCCGACATGTTGGTGAAGCGATGGGCCGTCAAGTACGTATAGGCGTAGTTGGCCAGGCCCATGAGGAAGAAAGAGCCGCTCACGGGAAGAAAGATGCGAAGAGGCGAAAAGAGCGTGGTGATCTTCAAGATGATGAGAAAAAAGCGCACGCCGTCCTTGAGCGGCTTGATCTTGCTCTTACCCTTTCTCTTTTTCGCCTGGATGGGCACATAGCACACCGACCGGCCGCTTCGTAAGTAAGCCAAGGTGAGTGTGGTGGGATAGGAAAAGGTGTTGGGTAAAAGATAGAGGTATCGAAGCACCGTTTCCCGGTCCATCACGCGGTAGCCGGATGTCAGATCCTTGACAGGAAAGCGGGTGGCGTATCGAGCCAGCAGATTGTAGGCGGCGTTGGCCCATCGGCGAAAGGTATTGGCATGACTGGCGGGGTCCCGGGCCCCCACCACCATGTCGTAGGTTTCGGCCGCCTCCAGAAGGCGCGGCAGATCGGCCGGATCGTGCTGTCCGTCGCCGTCCATGAGCACCACCTTGTCGCGGGACGCCATGCGGATACCGGTTTTCACGGCCGCACCGTTTCCGATGTTGTAAGGATGGGACCACACGTAGGCGCCCGCCCGTCTGGCTTCCTCCGCCGTCCGGTCCCGCGACCCGTCGTCCACCACGATCACCTCCGCTTCAGGAAGCACTTGGACGATCCTGGAAACGGTCTGGGCGATGGCCCCTTCTTCATGGTAGGCCGGAATGACGACGGATACGTCCGAACCTCGTTCCACTGCCCCTTCTCCTTTTTTTGCCCCGGTTTCCATTCGGGGTTAACCACAAGCAATCGGCAGGCCAAATGCGCTGCACGAGGCCCGGATCCACCATGGACGCACCCAAAACGCCCTTCCCTTGGCCGCCCCTTCGGCCCCTTCGGTCTGCATGGCCGCAGGCGCACCACCGCACATGGAAAAATGAGATCATCGGGCATCGACCTTTTCCGTGGAAGTCGATCGGCCGGCCAGGCGTCTCACGGTCAAGGACCGCTCCGCCAGGCACCTGAAACACTCTTTCCTTAGATGGAGACGTCTTTTTTTTGACTCCCCCCAGGGCCTGTGCTAGTCAAAGGGCGTTTTCACCGAAAAGCTCCGATCAGAACAAACACGAGGGAGCCGCTCCATGAACACCCCATCCCCCGGCACACCCATTCCCCGCAAAGGCTATCTCTTCGTCATCTCGGCCGCCGTGCTGTGGGCCGTTTCCGGATCGGCCGGAAAGTATCTTTTCAACCACGGCGTCACCCCCTACCAGGTGGTGCAGATGCGGGTCACCTTGACAACCGCGATGCTCTTTTTGTGGCTGGCCGCCCGGGACCGGAGAAAGCTCCGGATCCCGGCCCGGGACATCCTCTATTTCATGGTCCTGGGCGTGACCGGTCTGGCCATGGTCCAGTTTACGTACTTTTACACCATCAGCAAGATCAAGGTGGCCGCCGCCATCTTGCTGGAATACCTGGCCCCGGTGCTCATAGCCCTCTATTCGGTGACCATCGCCCGGGAAAGGCTCACCTGGCCCACCGCCGTGGCCGTCACCGGCGCCACCCTGGGTTGCTACCTGGTGGTGGGCGGATACAACCTGAATCTTTTCAACATGAACAAGGCGGGCCTTTTGAGCGGCCTGGCATCGGCGGTGAGCTTCGCGTGGTATTCGGTGCACGGCGAACACGGCATGCGCCGCTACAGCCCCTGGACCGTGCTCTTCTACGCCTTCCTTTTCGCCGCCCTTTTCTGGAACATGGCCCACCCGCCCCTGGAATCCTTCCGCCACGACTACACCCCCATGGAGTGGGTGTGGATTCTCTACATCGCCATCCTGGGTACACTCATCCCGTTCGGGCTCTATTTCCATGGGATCAACCTGATCCGGTCCACCCGAGCCAGCATCACGGCCACCCTGGAGCCCATCACGGCGGGGATCGTGTCCTATCTGTTCCTGGGCGAAACCCTGGAGGGACTTCAGATCGTCGGTGGCCTGCTGGTGATCGGAGCGGTCGTTTTGCTCCAGATCCGTCGGGAATTTGACGATGCCACGCCGGAGCTCCTGCGGACGCGGGAGCAGGCGTCCTGAGCCGCACGGCTGCCATGGGCTCGACGCCCCTCCCGGCGGAGCCGACCGGTCGTTCCCATGGAATGGAATGTGGGCCGTTCCCTCGCACAGAAGGAATCCACCTTCCCCGCTCATCCACAAACACCAGAGCCATCTCAGGCAGAGGCGCCGAGATGCCCCCAAAGGACAAGGGATCGGGATCACCATGGAACCCATCATCACCCTCTTGACGGACTTCGGCCTCCAGGACGGCTACGTGGCCTCCATGAAGGGCGTGCTTTTGACCATCGCCCCCCGAACGCGCATCGTGGACATCACCCATCTCATTCCACCCCAGGACATCCGCTGGGGCTCTTACGTGCTCAACAGCTCCTACACCCACTTTCCGCCCGGCACCGTGCACGTGGCGGTGGTGGATCCGGGCGTGGGAACGGACCGACGGGCCATCGCCATCCGCACCGAACATCACCTCTTCGTCGGACCGGACAACGGCCTCTTTTCCTTCGTGCTGGACCGGGAGGAATCGGCGGAAGCTCGCCTTCTGAAAAATGCCAGCCTCTTTCGGCCCACGATCAGTTCCACCTTTCACGGCCGGGATGTCTTCGCCCCGGCGGCCGCTCACCTGGCCTCCGGGATCCCCTTTGCGTCCCTGGGCCCCTCGGTGGAGCCCCTGGTGGGCCCTTGGGTCCGCCCCAACCTTTGCTCCGACGCCTTGGAAGGGGAGGTTCTGGGTTCCGATCGTTTCGGAAACATCGTGACCAACATCCAACAGACGCATTTGGCGGCGTTCGCCCGAAAGAAGGCCTTTCTGGTCTTCCTGGAAGATCAAAGAATTCCCGTTTTTGCCTCCACCTACGACGAGCTGCCGCCGGGACACCCCCTGGCGCTCATGGGCAGCTCGGGCCACCTGGAAATCTCCGTCAATCAGGGAAATGCGGCGCATTTCTACAAGGCTCGAGGGGGACAAAAGGTGCGGGTGGTTCGGGTGGACTGAAGGACGGTCCCAGGCGATCCCGCGCCGAGGAACATGGGCCGGGCCCTGGATCCCGCCATACCGCCGCCCTGGCGATCAGGCACCGAGATCTCCGGCCCGCCCCTGCCAGTTCTCAGCCCAGCCTTCAGGGGTGCGTGGAAGGGATCTTTGACCGCGGTCTCGGACAACCCTTCGTCTCCGAATGGCCCCTTCAGGCATCGGGCGAGAACCCTTCAAGATCCCGGGGCGTTTTGCCGATGTGTGAAGTGAAAGGCAGACGGCGCCGGGAGGCTGCCCGAGGACTCAAAAGGAGCCGCATGGCACAGCGGAATCTCAAGGCGTTGGAAAGCTCCAGAAGGGCCGAAAGGCCATTGTGAGACAAACCGCCAGGGATGTTACTCCGACCCCCACCTTCTGCTGCGCATCTTTACGAAGCCCTGTGCCGTGCTTAATGTACGCATGGAAAAAATGACGACTTCCCAAAGGAGGCTCAAATGGAAAGGAACAAGAACTTGAAATGGCAACTCGATTTCCTGAAGGGAAGCGAAATCGGCAAAGAGGGGCTGGGGGGTCCCGATGTGCTGGAACCCACGACTCCCAACACGCCTCCCGCGGGAAACGAGGCCGCCGTCCATGAGGAAAGCGAACTGCACAACCGGAAACTCCAGGAAAAGATCGAGCGCAGCATGGACGCTGTCAAGGAATTCATCCGCAACATCGACATCAGCAAGCTGTAATCCTCCGCTCCTTCCGACGGCCCACAGCCCCTCCACCGCCATGAGGTGAGAGGGGCTTTTTGTGTGGGCCGGAGCTGCGTGTCCTTGTTGCCACCAGGCCCTTGTGGTAGAAGGCTTGGGCGATCGGGATCGAACCGCTCATTTCACTTGACGCTGGAACATTGAAGGATCGTACATGGACACGCTTTCCGCCGTTGCGCTCGGGGCGCTGCAAGGGATCACCGAATTTTTACCGGTGAGCAGCTCGGGGCATCTGGTCATCGGCCAGCACCTTCTGGGCTGGCAAGAGCCCCATCTCTTCTTCGACGTGTGCCTTCACGTGGGCACCTTTCTGGCCGTGGTGGCCGTCTTCTGGAAAGACATCCTCCAGCTGGTGCGCGGCGGCCTGCTGTGGGTCCGTGCCCCGGGCCGGGCATTCAATCCGGGAGCCGATCCGGCGGTTCGGGTCTTCTGGCTCGTGGTGGTAGGGACGCTTCCCACCGCCGTGATGGGTTTTGCTTTCAAGGACCTGGTGGAACGGCTTTTCGGATCCATGGGCGCGGTGGGAGTGAATCTTCTCATCACCGGCACCCTGCTTTGGCTCACGCGGCGGGCTTCCACCGAGCACGGCCGTCCGGAGTCCCAAATTCGCTGGTGGGAGGCGGTTCTGGTGGGCATCGCCCAGGGCTTTGCCATCGCGCCGGGGATTTCCCGGTCCGGAACCACCATCGCGGTGGCGCTCTTTCTCGGTTTCAACCGGGAGTGGGCGGGGCGCTTTTCGTTCCTCCTTTTCGTCCCGGCCGTCCTGGGGGCCGTTCTTCTGGAGGTTCTGGACCTGGGGGCCATCCCCGCGTCCCAAACAGGGCCCATCGCCTGGGGAACCCTTGCGGCCGCCGTGATCGGCTACGGGGCCCTTCGCCTGCTGCTGCGGGTGGTGAAGCAGGGACGCTTTTACGTCTTTGCCCCCTACTGCTGGGCGCTGGGGATTTTGTGCCTTGTGCGGGCGGGGATGATGTGAACTGCATGCAGGAGCTTGTCCGAAAAGGCCCCGGTTGATCCCTTGTTGTATGGACGAAAGCTTGGGGCTGTCAGCCGCGTGCCGCCGGCCTGGCGTTTCAGAAGATAGGGGCGGCCAGCATCACCGGAACCGTTTCCATGGAGGTCGCATCCACCCATGAGCGCCGCACTTCACCACATGATGAGCTGGATCATCGCCTGGGCCCACACGCCCCACGCGACCACGGCCCTGGCCGTTTTGGCCTTTGCCGAGTCCAGCTTCTTTCCCATCCCGCCCGACGTCCTGCTCATCACCCTGTGCCTCATCGACCCGACCCGTTCCGCCTGGTTCGCCCTGGTCTGCACCCTCTCCTCGGTCCTGGGCGGGGCCTTCGGTTACGCCATCGGCCGTTACGGGGGCCGACCGCTTTTGGAACGATTCGTCAGCGAGACCAAGATCCGGGCCGTGGAGCGCTATTACCAGCGCTACGACGTGTGGGCCGTGGGCATCGCGGGATTTACCCCCATCCCCTACAAGGTCTTTACGATCAGTGCCGGAACCTTTCTGCTTCCCTTCAAGCGTTTCCTGGCGGCATCGGCTCTGGGCCGGGGCGGACGCTTCTTTCTGGTGGCGGGGCTCTTTTTCTTCTTCGGCGAGCCCATTGGGGATTTCGTCAAAAAATACCTGAACCTGCTTTCCGTCCTCTTTGCCGTGCTCCTGGTGGGAGGCTTTGCCACCATGCACTGGTGGTCCAAGCGGCAGGCCCGTTCCGCCGCGACTGAACCCGCATCATCCCAAGAGCCTTCTTGACACCTCCGACATCGTCCGTCTATGCCTACCAAGGTGGCGCCGCCTTGTGGCAAGGCGGGAGGCTCCAGGCAAAAGCGGGAAGAAAGAGAGGTTGTCCGTAAACGCCCAGGTGATCCCTCCGTGTGCAAACGGAGGCTCGGAGCTACCAGGCGGGCGCGTGCTGCCGACCCGGCCTCGGGCGGGAAGGGGCGAGTGACGAAGCGGCACCTGCAAGAAAGGCCCGAAGGCCCTTGTGGGGCAGGCTCCCAGGAGCCTTCGGCCCGCACCCAGGAGGACACCAAGCGCGGAGATTTTTCCCATCCCCGTCTGTGTGAAAAGGATGGAATTCGATTCGGCGGAGGCGGCATGGCGACGAAAACGGCCAGAGGAAACCAAAGGTTGACCAAGGTCCATCGGGGTGGAAATCGGATCATTTGGGCGATGGTGATGCTGGGGGCGATCCTGCTGGGGATGGCACCCTGGGCCTGGTCCCAGACGCCGGCTTCCGGGCCCGGTCAGCCGGTGGACGGCGATTGGCTCATCGTGCATTTGGGCGCCGAACCCGCCACGCTCAATCCCATCACGGCCACCGACGCCTACGCGTCGCGCATCAACGACTACATCTACGAATCGCTCCTTCGACGCGACCCCCAAACCCTGGAGCTGGTGCCGGTGCTGGCCGAGTCCTGGGACGTTTCCGACGACCACCTCACCTACACCTTCCATCTCAGGAAAGACGTTCGCTGGCAGGACGGCACCCCTTTCACCGCCCGGGACGTTCTCTTTTCCTTCCAGCGGATCAAGGACCCCAAGGTGGACGCCGCCCACCTTCGAAACTACTACCGGGACATTGAAAAGCTGGAAGTCCTGGATGATTACACCATCCGCTACCACTACCGGATCCCGTACTTCCGCGCCCTGGAATTCTGCGGCGGCATCCCCATTGTGCCGGCTCACCTGTTTGATGACGATACGGACTTCAACCAGCACCCCATCGGCCGAAAGCCCCTGGGGACCGGTCCCTATCGGTTCGTGCGTTGGGATACGGGAAAGGAGATCGTGCTGGAGCGAAACGATTCCTACTGGGGCAAAAAGCCCCACCTGGAACGCATCGTCTTCAAGATCATCACGGACAACACCGTGGCCCTGCAGGTACTCAAAAAGGGCGGCCTGGACCTCATGGGCCTTCGCCCCATCCAGTGGGTCAAACAGACCAACAGCAAGCGCTTCCAAAAGCGGTTTCGAAAGCTCAAGTACTACCTGCCCAGCTACAGCTACATCGGCTGGAACCTGCGAACACCTCTCTTCAGCGACCGTCGGGTCCGCCGCGCCATGACCATGCTCCTGGACCGCCAGACCATCCTGGACCGCCTTCTCTACGGCCTGGGCACGGTGGTAACCGGAAACTTCTACGTGAACAGCCCCGATTACAACACGGCCGTCCGGCCCTACCCCTATGATCCCGCCGGGGCCGTGGCCCTGCTCAAGGAGGCCGGCTGGGAGGACCACGACGGGGACGGCATCCTGGACAAGAACGGCACGCCCTTCCGCTTCGAATTTCTCATCTCCGCCGGCTCCATGTTCGCCGAGCAGCTGGCCACCATCCTGCAACAGAACCTGAAGGAAGTGGGCATCCAGATGAGCATCCGCAAACTGGAATGGGCCGTCTTCATCCAGAAGATCCAGTCCCACGACTTCGATGCCTGCACCCTGGGCTGGAGCCTCGGCTGGGAATCGGATCCCTACCAGGTGTGGCATTCGTCCCAGGCGGACAAGGGGTCCAATTTCGTGGGGTTTCGAAACCAGGAGGCGGACCGCATCATCGAAGAGGCCCGCCGGGAATTCGATCCCCAAAAGCGCCGGGCCCTGTACCACCGCTTCCATGAGATCCTCCACGAAGAACAGCCCTACACCTTTCTTTTTACCACCGAAGCCCTGGTGGCCGTGGATCGTCGTTTTCAAAACGTGAAGGTCTATCCCATGGGACTGGAGCCCCGCCAATGGTGGGTGCCTCTGGAACACCAGAAGTACGGAAAAGCCCGACCCTAGGAAGAACCGAGAGGCTGTATGCGCGCGTACGTCCTCAAGAGGCTGCTGCAAATCGTTCCCACGCTGCTGGGCATCACCTTCATCACCTTTTGCATCATTCAACTGGCGCCGGGAAACCCGGCGGTGCTGAAGTTGCAAATGGCGTCCCAGGGCGAGATGGCCGACACGGCCTATGCCCAGCAGGTGATCGAGCAGACCAAGAAGCTGTACGGCCTGGACAAGCCCCTTCCAGTCCAGTACCTGCTGTGGGTCAAGCGAGTCTTCACCTTCGACTTCGGATCGTCCTTCAAAGACCACCGCCGCGTGTGGGACAAGATCGCCGAACGCCTTCCCATCACGATCCAGATCAACGTGATCTCCATCTTCCTCGTCTATCTCATCGCCATTCCTTTCGGGATCTATTCGGCCACCCACCCGGAGACCCTGACCGACAAGGCCCTGACCCTCTTCTTTTTCTTCCTCTACTCCCTTCCCAACTTCTGGGTGGCCGTGCTGCTCATCATGTTCCTCGGCGGCGGGGAGTTCTGGGATCTCTTTCCGGTCTACGGCATCGCTTCCGTGGGGGCGCACACCTGGCCCTGGTGGCAGCAGCTCCTGGATCGGCTCTGGCACCTGGTCCTTCCGGTGACGTGCCTCACCTACGGCGGGCTGGCCTATCTTTCCCGTCTCACCCGGGCCGAACTCCTGGAAGTGATCCGGGAAGACTACGTGCGCACAGCCCGGGCCAAGGGACTGAGTGAGCGGGTGGTGATCTTCAAGCACGCCTTTCGAAACGCTCTGCTTCCCATCGTCACCCTCCTGGCTTTTCTGCTGCCGGCCATGTTCGGCGGAAGCGTCATCATCGAAAGCATCTTTTCCATCCCCGGCATGGGCCAGCTGGGCTTTGAAGCGGTCCTTTCCCGGGACTACCCGGTCATCATGGCCATCACCACGCTCTCGGCACTGCTCACCCTGGTGGGCCTGCTCCTTTCGGACATCCTCTACGCGGTTCTGGATCCTCGGATCCAGCTGGAATAGACGCCGCCGACCATGGAGTGACCCGTACCATGACATCCGCCCATCGCCTTGATCGCCCCATGACCGAGACCTTTCAGGAAACGGCGTCTTCCACTTACTGGAAGGCGGTCTGGCGCCATTTCCAAAAGAAGCCCCTGGCCGTGGCGGGCCTGTGGGTCACGGCCTTGCTGATCGTCGTGGCCGTGCTGGCTCCGGTCCTGGCCAACAACCGGCCCATTGTGGCTTCTTTCGGAGGCTCCCTGGTCTTTCCCGTTTTCGATTCGTCGGCCCGGCCACCGCGGGGAGCCTGGAAGGATCTTCGGAACCCTCATCTTTTCATGTGGCAAAGGGATCCAGCCGGCCCCGGCACCTGGGCCCTGTGGCCTCCCGTTCCTTACTCGCCCACGGAATACGATCTGCTGGAGAACCTGTCCCCGCCCAGTCGAACCCATTGGTTCGGCACGGACGACCGTGGCCGGGACGTGCTGAGCCGCATGATCCACGGAGCACGCATCTCCCTTTCCGTGGGGTTTGTGGCCGTAGGGATCGCCGTGGTCATCGGCATCGCTTTGGGCGGCCTGGCCGGATACTTCGGTGGCTGGGTGGATGCGGTGATCAGCCGGCTCATCGAGATCATGCTCACCATTCCCACCTTCTTTCTCATCATCGCCATTATCGCCTTTTTGCCGCCCAGCATTTATAACATCATGGTGGTGATCGGCCTGACGGGGTGGACCGGCGTGGCCCGGTTCGTGCGCGCGGAATTCTTCAAGCTGAGAAACCTGGACTTCGTTCAGGCCACGGCGGCCCTGGGGGCGAGCCATTTGAGGATCATCTTCGTGCACATGCTCCCCAACGCCATGGCCCCGGTGCTGGTGTCCGCCGTCTTCGGGATCGCGGGAGCCATCCTCACGGAATCGAGTCTCAGTTTTCTCGGCTTCGGCGTGCCGCCGCCCACCCCCAGCTGGGGGGACATCCTGAGCCAGAGCCGCGATTACATCGAATTCGCGTGGTGGCTCACCACCTTTCCCGGTCTGGCCATCTTTTTGAGCATCACGGCCTACAACCTGGTGGGAGAGGGGCTGCGGGACGCCATGGACCCCAAGCTTTTTGAGGGATGAGAAACGAGATCCCATGCAGTCTTCTGAGACGGATCCGGGTGGAGGGCCCTGGGGACTACGGACGGAACCTGCCATCAGACCCATAACCCTGTCTCAATCAGGACGTGCTGACCATGCCTGTTACAGCACCGTTTGACCCTCTCAAATCCTCGGCCGTGCTGACGGTCAGCCAGCTGAACGACCGCATCAAGCGCCTGCTGGAAGCCAATTTTCCCTACGTGTGGGTCCGGGGAGAGGTCTCCAACCTGAAGATCCCCGCCTCCGGCCACGCCTATTTTACCCTGAAGGACGAACGAAGCCAGATCCGCGTGGTTATGTTCCGAAGCGCCTACAGCCGTCTGAAATTTCGCCCAGAAGACGGCATGGCGGTCCTGTGCCAGGGGCGGCTCACCGTCTATGAACCGCGAGGCGATTACCAGGTCATTGCCGACATTTTGGAACCGGAAGGGCTGGGAGCGCTCCAGAAGGCCTTTGAGCAGCTCAAGGAAAAGCTCCACAAGGAAGGCCTTTTCGACCAGCAAAGAAAGCGCCCCCTGCCCGCACGCCCTCAGCGGGTGGCCGTGATCACGTCAAGCTCCGGAGCGGCCATCCGGGACATCTTGAAGGTGTTCCAGCAATGCCCCTACCCGCTCACGGTGACGCTGCTTCCCGTGCGGGTGCAGGGAACGGAAGCCGCTCCGGAAATCGCCCAAGCCCTGGAGACCGTCTCCCGGCTGCAGGACCGATTCGCTTGGGATGTGGTGATTGTGGGGCGCGGAGGCGGAAGCCTGGAGGATCTCTGGCCTTTCAACGAAGAAGTGGTGGCCCGGGCCATCGCCCGATGCACCGTGCCGGTGATCTCCGCCGTGGGCCACGAAATCGATCTCACCATTTCCGATCTGGTGGCGGATTACCGCGCGCCCACCCCCACGGCAGGAGCCCAGTGGGTGGTGAGTCGCCTGGAGGATCTGGAACGGCACCTGGCCGACCGAACCCAGCGCCTGCGCTCTGCGCTCCTTTCTCTGGTGGAACACCGTCGGAACCGGATGCGCCGGCTGGAGGCGCGCCTGAAAGACCCCCGCAGACAGCTCATCGACTGGCGGCTTGCCCTGGACGAGCGCCTGGACCGGCTGACCCGGGCCATGCAACAGCGACTCTATCTGTATCGGCTCCGAAAAGACCACCTGGAACAGCGGCTCCAGAGGCTCCACCCGGCCGGGAAGATCGCCGAGCTGCGCCTGGAGCTGGAATCCCTGGCCAGACAGCTCCTCCAGCTGCACCAGCAAAGCCTTCGGGAACGCCGCCTAAAACTGGGCAAGGCGGCCGGCAAGCTGGAATCCCTGAGTCCGCTTTCGATCCTGAGCCGAGGCTATTCCATCACCTACAAGCTGCCGGAAAAGAAGGTGGTCACCGATGCGGCCCGGGTTCATCCGGGAGATGAACTCCTGATCCAGTTGGCCCAAGGGGAGGTGACCGCGGAAGTGGTGGAAACGAAAAAGGGTCCCGGATAGCGGACCGAGGAAAAAGGCGCGGGTGGGATGGCCTGAGGGACCCGGCCGTCCCGCGGCACACGGGTTTGGGGCGGGCACCAGGCCGCGTCCCACGCAGCGCTTCTATGTGCCAAATCCGGCGCGGCGGAGGTGCCGGCCGCGCATGTCCGATAGAAAGCCCTTTCGCCCGTGGGTCTTGTTGGGTGATCATTTCACGGATCCGTCGGCCCAAAATGCCGGATCCCCGTGCCCCGGCAAAGCCGCCGGCACGCACGTAACAGGGAGGAGACAGGGTTGGTGGCACGCAAAAAGAAGATCGAAAAGTTTGAAGACGCCCTGAAGCGGCTGGAAGAGATCGTGGAAAACCTGGAAAAGGGAGACCTCCCCTTGGAAGAGGCCATGACGGCCTTTGGGGAAGGGGTCCATCTCATTCGGCTCTGCCACGAAAAGCTGGACGAAGCGGAAAAGAAGGTTCAGGCCTTGGTCCAGGGGGAAGACGGCCGCTGGGAGATTCGGCCGGTGGAGGAAAAGGAAAGCGACGTCTGAGGATTGAATTCACACTGGAAAGCCGGCAAGCAATCGTGATACAACCCCACGCACTCGGGGTGCCCCATGGGTTCCACGGAACCAGCGGGAAGGCAGCCCGCCAACGTCAAGAACATTCGAAGGCCGCCATGAATCATCACGCGTCAACCACCTCGCATCACGCATCGCTGGATCTCAAGGCGTTCTTGGAGGCGCAGCGCCAGAGGGTGGACGCCGCCTTGGAACGCTTCCTCCCGGCATCCGACAGCCTGGAAAAGACGGTGGTGGAAGCGGCCCGCTACAGCCTTTTTGCAGGCGGCAAGAGGCTTCGGCCCATCTTGTGCCTCACGGCGGCGGAGGTGGTGGGCGGAACCGCGGATGAAGCCCTCACCGCGGCCTGTGCCCTGGAAATGGTCCATACCTACTCGCTCATCCACGACGACTTGCCGGCCATGGACGACGACGACCTGAGGCGCGGCCGCCCCACCAACCACAAGGTCTACGGGGAAGCCGTGGCGATTCTGGCCGGAGACCTGCTTCTCACGGAGGCCTTCGGGCTGCTGGCCGACCCCCGGATAGGAAGCAACGCCGCCGTTGCGGCCGAAAGGCGCCTTCGGGCCCTGACCATCCTGGCCCGAGCCTCCGGTATGCAGGGCATGATCGCCGGCCAGGTCATCGACTTGGAATCGGAAACCCGGGAGGTGGACCTGGCGACCGTGGAATACATGCACATCCACAAGACGGGGGCCCTCATCAGCGCCTCGCTGGAAATGGGCGCCGTTCTCGGCGGCGGCAACGACCAACAGATCCAGGCCCTCGTTCAATACGGCCGCCATCTGGGGCTGGCCTTTCAGATCACCGACGATCTGCTGGACATCGAGGGGGATCCGGACGTGATGGGCAAACCGTCTGGATCGGATGTGGCCAAAAACAAGAAAACCTACCCGGCGCTGCTGGGCCTGGCCCGATCCCGGGAGATGGCCCGAAAACACGTGGACCGGGCGGTGGATGCCCTGAAAACCTTCGACGAAAAAGCAGAACCACTGCGCGCCATCGCCCGCTACCTGCTGGAACGAAAGGCGTGATACGAAGGACCTCATCCACCCACACCATGAACGGCAAGGAAAGAAGGAATCCATTGACCCGGCAGGATGCACAGACACCGGAAGGCAAGGAACTGACCACGTCGCTCCTTGCCACCATCGACTCTCCCCAGGACCTGAAGGGGCTTTCCCTGAAGGAACTGGAGCGCCTGGCGGCGGAAATCCGAACCACTCTGATTGAAACGGTGGCCCGCACAGGCGGCCACCTGGCCCCCAACCTGGGTGTGGTGGAACTCACCCTGGCCCTCCATTACGCCTTCGACAGCCCCAACGATCGCATCGTCTGGGACGTGGGCCACCAGTGCTACACCCACAAGCTGCTCACAGGCCGCCGAGATCAGTTCCACACGCTGCGCCAATACGGCGGGATCAGCGGCTTTCCCAAAAGGCAGGAGAGCCGCCACGACGCCTTCGGGGCGGGGCATGCCAGCACGTCCATTTCCGCCGCTTTGGGCATGGCCACCGCCAAGGACCTGAAGGTTTGTCCCAGCCGGATTGTGGCCGTGATCGGCGACGGCAGCATGACGGGCGGCATGGCCCTCGAGGCCCTCAATCACGCCGGGGATCTGGGCAAAGACTTGATCGTGGTTTTGAACGACAACGAAATGTCCATCTCTCCCAATGTGGGGGCCTTTTCGTCGCTTTTGAGCCGCAAGCTTTCCAGCCGCACCGTGATGAGCCTCAAAAAGGAGCTGGAGACCACCCTGCGGGCCATCCCCGGCGTGGGGACCAACATCCTCCAGCTTCTCAAGAAGAGCGAAGACTCCTTCCGGGCCTTCTTCACCCCCGGCATGCTCTTCCAGGCCCTGCGCTTCCACTACATCGGTCCCATCCAGGGCCACCGCCTGGAGCGGCTGATCGAAACCTTCGAGACCGCCAAAAACATCCGGGGCCCCGTGCTCATCCATGTGGGCACGGTGAAGGGCAAGGGCTACCACCCGGCCGAATGCGACCCGGCCACCTTCCACGGCGTGGGCTGCTTTGATGTGCGCACGGGCGAAAGCCCCTCCCCAACCAAAGGGGCGCCGCCTTCCTACACATCCGTTTTCGGCCGGTGTCTGGTGGAGCTGGCGGAAAAGGACCCCCGGATCGTGGCCATCACGGCCGCCATGCCCCAGGGAACGGGGCTGGTGCCCTTCTCGGAGCTGTATCCCAGCCGGTTTTTCGATGTGGGCATCGCGGAACAGCACGCCGTCACCTTTGCGGCGGGCCTGGCCGCGGAAGGCTACCGGCCCGTGGTGGCGGTCTATTCCACCTTCCTGCAGAGGGCCTACGACCAGGTGGTCCACGACGTGTGCCTGCAGAATCTGCCCGTGGTCTTCGCCATGGACCGGGGGGGTCTGGTGGGAGAAGACGGCCCCACCCATCATGGCGTCTTCGACCTGTCCTATCTGCGCCATCTGCCCAACATGACGGTCATGGCTCCCAAGGACGAAAACGAACTGCGCCGCATGTTGAAGACGGCTCTGGAGCACCGGGGGCCCATCGCGCTGAGGTATCCCAGAGGCCGGGGGCTGGGGGTTGCACTGGATGAGGCGATCGAAACGCTGCCCATCGGCCGGGGGGAAGTGGTGCGCGAAGGCTCCGATGCCGTCCTGGTGGCCATCGGCCATCCTGTGGCGGCGGCCTGCCGGGCGGCTGAACGACTGGAACAGGAAGGCATCCGGGCGGCGGTGATCAACGCCCGCTTCGTCAAGCCCCTGGACAAGGATCTCCTGCTGGATTGGGTGCAGCGGACCAAACTGCTGGTCACCATCGAAGAAAACGCCCTTCAGGGCGGCTTCGGCAGTGCCGTTCTGGAATGCCTGGCCGACGCCGGCTGCCTGCCGCGCCGGGTGGCAAGGATCGGGATCCCGGACGCCTTCATCCAGCATGGGAAACCGGAGATCCTCCGAAAAGAGGTGGGACTGGACGCCGAAAGCATCGCTCGAACCGTCCGAACCGCGCTTTCCAACCCTCATGGCGCCTGCATCCGTGCGATTGGATAAACTGCTGGTGGAAAGGGGCCTGGCGGGAAGCCGGGACCGGGCCCAGGCCCTCATCATGGCCGGACGCGTCCTGGTGAACGGCCACCCCGTCACCAAGGCCGGCCACAAGGTGGCCGTGGACGCCCAAGTGGAGCTCCGCGGCCGGGACATCCCGTACGTGAGCCGCGGCGGGCTCAAGCTGGAGCACGCCCTGGATCACTTCCAATTGGACGTGCGGGGATGGACGGCCATGGACGTGGGGGCCTCCACCGGCGGCTTCACCGACTGCCTGCTCCAGCGCGGCGCCGCCAAGGTATACGCCGTGGACGTGGGCTACGGGCAGCTGGCCTGGACCTTGCGCCAGGACCCGCGGGTCGTGGTCCTGGAACGGCACAACATCCGCTACCTGGAGCGGGACAAGATCCCGGAACCCATCCAAATCGCCACCGTGGACGCCTCCTTTATTTCGCTCAAGCTGGTTCTTCCCCGCGTGCTCGATTTTCTGGACCGGGAGGCCTGGCTGGTGGCTCTCATCAAGCCCCAGTTCGAGGCCGGTCGGGACAAGGTGGGCAAGGGCGGCGTGGTCAAAAACCCGGCCGTGCACCGGGCCGTGTGTGAATCCGTGACCACAACGGCCCAAGAACTGGGCCTGGAGGTAAGGGGGGTGACCCCGTCGCCCATCTTGGGCCCCAAGGGAAACCGTGAGTTTCTTCTGGCCGCCCGTTACCGCCGTGGGGAGTCGGCCTAGCAATGGGCCGAATGCGGTGAAAAAACGCCGGGTTTTTCACAACAGCCCTGGATGGGTGAGAAAGCCCCAACGCACACGAACCAACCCAATGGAAAGGATGAAGGGACGCCTGGACCACGGCGTCCCTCCCGGCCGATGGGACCGTCGCCAAGAAGATGAAAATCCACCTGATCTTTGTGGGAAAGACCGTCTTTCCGGAGATGGAAGACGGCATTCAACGATACCTGGACCGGCTTCAGCACTACGCCCCGGTGCAGGTCCATGTGGTCAAGCCGGAAAAGATGGGAAAGAAGATGGATGCGGACAGGGTGAAGGAGAAGGAAGGTCAAAAGATTCTCCACCTGCCGCGCCCTCAGGATACGCTGATCGCTTGGGACGAGCGCGGCCGGCAGATGACGTCCGGGGAGTTCGCGGACCTTTTAAGTCGCATGCAGCTGTCGTCCTGGGATCTGTGGATGGCCGTGGGCGGTCCCCTGGGCCTGTCCGACGAGGTGCGCCGGAAGGCGAACCACATCCTGAGCCTGTCCAAGATGACACTGCCCCACGACCTGGCCCGCCTGGTGATCGTGGAACAACTCTACCGGGCCTTCACCATCCTGCGCGGAGAACCCTATCACAAGTAAGAGGCCGTCACGGAAGGCCGCGACAGCCCAAAGACGGCCTGGTCCACGGGGGAAGAGGGCCGAACAACCGGGACCGGGTGACACACACCCTCGTCCACCGGTAAGGAGCGATCCCAACCTTTCGGCCCGTGGGGGGGCACACCTGGGCGGAAGGAACGCGCCGGGCGGTTGGGCCTTCCTGCCTAGACGGCCACCACTTCCGTCACCGACGGCACTTCCTGGCGGATGATCCGTTCAATCCCCGCCTTCAGGGTCATCTGGCTCATGGGGCATCCGTGGCACGCACCCGTGAGGCGCACCTTCACCACCGAGCCCTCCACGTCCACCAGATCCACGCTTCCGCCGTCCCGTTCCAGCATGGGACGAATCTTTGCCAACGCCTTTTCCACCTGATCTCTCATCTTTTCCTCCTTTGTTGCCGTAAATCTCGCTGGCTTCATATAATCCCGATCCCCGGACATTGCAAAGGCCAAAGAAATCCCTTCCCGGACGGCCTTCGCTTATTGTGAATGGTTTTGAAGAGTTAAGCGCAGGACTCAATTGACCTTTCTGCACGTTTCCGTTAAGTTGAGGGCGCCTTTGTTTCGCAATACACCGCACAGCGGCTTATTCAGAAAGGAAACGGATGAGACGACACCGGCTGGCACCCAAGATTTCTTACGAGCAGATCCAACACAGGGTCCAGGAATTGGCGCACCAGATCAGCGAGGACTATCAGGGCCGAGAGGTGGTCCTGGTCGGCGTGCTCAAAGGGGCCTTCATCTTCATGGCGGACCTGGTCCGGCACCTCCAGATCCCCGCGGAAGTGGACTTCATTCGGGTCGCCAGCTACGGGAACGCCACGAAAAGCAGCGGCCGCGTGGTGCTCAAAAAGGACGTGGAATGCCCCCTGGAAGGAAAGGACGTGATCATTGTGGAAGACATCGTGGACTCCGGCATCACCCTTTCCTGGCTCCTGGAGCACCTGCGGGAGCGCAAGCCTCGGTCCCTCAAGGTCTGCGCGCTCATCGACAAGTACGAATGCCGCGAGGTGGAAGTCCCGGTGGATTACATCGGAATCCAGATCCCGGGCGGCTTCGTGGTGGGCTACGGCTTGGATTTTGCCGAACGATACAGGGAACTCCAGGGCATCTATGAAGTGGTATTCGTGGACGAGGAGGACTCCACCTCCTGAAAACGACGGGGTCGGCCATGATCGTAAGCTGCGAGCTGTGTGGAACCAAGTATCGCCTGGATCCAAGTCGCCTCCGCAAGGACAGGGCCAAGGTGCGCTGTTCCCGGTGCGGACACACCTTTGTCGTCAAAAAGGACGCCGCTGATGAAAGTTCCGCACCCGCCGCCGACGCGCTCAGCCCGGTGCCGGAGCCTGAGCAAGAGACCATCAGCTATCAACGTCCTACCCCCAGGCCCGTGCGTCCCCAGCCGGCCGCCAAGAAGAAGCGTTCTCTCGCACCCGTCCTGCTGGGACTCCTGGTGGTGGCCGGCCTGCTGGCCGGAGGAGCGTACTACTATTATGCCAAGTTTGTCACCGGTCCCGCTCCCCAGGAAGAAGCCCCAACATCCCCCACGGCCCCCCCGGCGGTGCCCCAGGTGACTATCGAAGAAAACATTCAGGCCTACTTCCTGGAAAACGCCACGGTGGGACAGATCTTCGTGGTGCAAGGCAAGGTGGTCAACGAAGAGAGCCGCCCCGTCAGCTTCGTACTCCTGGAAGGGAAACTCTACACCGGGGAAAACCAGCCCGCGCTGGTGCAAAAGGCCTTCTGCGGCAACGTCCTTTCCAAGGAGGACCTCATGCAGATGGACATGGCGGACGTGCAAAACGCCATGATGAACCGGGAAGGCAAAGACCTGACCAACGTGCACATCCCCCCACAGGGCAAGGTCCCCTTCATGATCGTCTTTTACAACCTGCCCGATCTGGAGATGCTCAAGGACTACAGCGTGGAGGTGGTGAGCGCCCAGGTGGACCAGTGACGCGCTTTGGAGGCGGCAACTGGTCGAGGTTCTTAAATGAATTGACAAGGCGCCGCCCCGGGAGTAAACCAGTCGCTAATCAAGACATTGATACATTTATGAAAAATCGATCCGTGCCCCATGAGAGCAAGATCTGAAACCCTTTGAAGGAAGGCCGACATGTTGGATCTCAAGTTCGTCCGCGACAATGTGGATCGAGTCGCTCAGATGCTGCGGGACCGGCAGATGCCCCTGGACATGCAGCCCTTTGTGGAGCTGGACGGCAAGCGCCGGAACATTCTCAGGGAAGTGGAGGAACTGAAACATCAACGCAACCAGGCATCCGAAGAAATCGCCCGCCTGAAACGCGAAAAGAAGGACGCCGGCGCCCTCATCGAAAAGATGCGCCAGGTGTCCCAGCGCATCAAGGACCTGGACCAGGAGTTGGGAGCCATCGAAGAGCAGTTCCGCCAGTTCCTGATGCTCATCCCCAACATGCCCCACCCATCGGTGCCGGTGGGAGCCGATGAGAGCGCCAATCCCGTGGTGAAGACCTGGGGGCAGGCCCCTGCCTTCGATTTCGAGCCCAAGCCGCACTGGGACATCGGAGAACAGCTGGGCATCCTGGACTTCGAAAGGGCCGCCAAGATCACCGGCGCCCGCTTTGCGCTCTATTGGGGCGCGGGCGCCGCCCTGGAGCGGGCCCTCATCTCCTTCATGCTGGACGTCCACACCACGCGCCATGGCTATACGGAAGTGCTCCCGCCCTTCATGGTCAACCGAACGGCCATGACCGGAACCGGACAGCTTCCCAAGTTCGAAGAGGATCTTTTCAAGCTGGAAGGCTGGGATTATTTCCTGGTGCCCACGGCCGAAGTGCCTGTGACCAACATCCACATGGGGGAGGTCCTGGAAGAAGACGATCTGCCCCGCTACTACACCGCCTACACCCCGTGTTTTCGCTCGGAAGCCGGATCCTACGGCAAGGACACCCGGGGGCTCATCCGCCAACACCAGTTCAACAAGGTGGAGCTGGTCAAGTTCGTCCAACCCGAAACATCCTACGACGAACTGGAAAGTCTCCTGCAAAACGCCGAGACGATCCTCCAGGAGCTGGGCCTCCACTACCGCGTGGTGACCCTGTGCACGGGGGACCTGGGCTTTTCGTCGGCCAAGACCTACGACATCGAGGTGTGGCTGCCGGGTCAAAACACCTACCGGGAGATCTCTTCGTGCAGCAATTTTGAGGACTTCCAGGCCCGGAGAGCCAATATCCGCTTCCGGCGAAAAGGCAAGAAAAAAACGGAACTGGTCCACACCCTCAACGGGTCGGGACTGGCCGTGGGCCGAACCCTGGTGGCCATCCTGGAAAATTACCAACAGGCGGACGGCAGCGTGATCGTGCCCCAGGCGCTCAGGCCCTACATGAGGGGAATGGAAACCATCGGGCCGCGCAACTAGGGACCCTTTAACGCAGGAGACAAGGAGCGAACGCGATGACCAAAAGCCAGCTCATCGAAGCCTTGGCCAAGGCGGAAGGCATCACGCTGAAAGCAGCGGAACTCGCCGTCAATGTGACGTTTGCCAGTATGGAAAAGGCCCTCATTCAGGGGGATCGTGTGGAAATTCGCGGCTTCGGAAGCTTCAAGGTAAAAGAATACGAAGGCTACAAGGGCCGCAACCCCAAGACGGGGGAACTGATCGAGGTGAAGCCCAAGCGCCTGCCCTTCTTCAAGGTGGGCAAGGAGCTCAAAGAACGCGTGGACAGCGACTCCCCCTAAAACCCGGCCATCGTCTGCCAAACACTCAAGGGCCCGTCGGCACTTCCGCCGCGGGCCCTTTTCTCTTTTGAGAACACCCGATCATGGGGTGTCTGCAGGCCGTGCTCGGGATAGTGGGCTGCAGCGGGTTGCTTCGTACTGTCTTGCTTCAGCGGAACATGGATTTTGCTATTCCCCAATTAGCAGCCCTTTCGCATTGAGCTGAGCCCGGCTGGCAGGGCTTTAAGGATGACCACGTGTCCCTGTGTAGTTAACCGATCTGGAGGAAAATTCCAATTCCGTCCGACGGTAAACAAAGGCCCACTCACGGGGAACCTGTCCGACAAAGGCCTTTCGGCCTTTTTGGGGAATTTGTAACCAGTTGAAATGCCACTGTGCCATGGGGTTTTGATTGAGTACTCACACGGCCTCGTGGGAGGGGGTTCCGAACCCGCACCCACCTGCCGCAAGGCCAGGCCGGCAGGGGCCAAGCCGGCCCGTCACCTGGAGCCGGGACGCCGCGGCTTAGTGGAAAGCGCCGACCATGCACTGGAAAAAGCGGTGGCACACATCGGACACCGTGTGGATAGCCGCCCCCGGGTCCCGGAGATCCCAGTTCAGCACCTCTTCGGGAGTCCAGTGGTCCTGAAAGACGTGCACGTTCGGTCCCCGGGGAGCCCACACCCGCGGATCCGTGGGGCCGAAGATGACCAGTGAGCAAGTTCCCACGGCCGCCGCCAGATGACTCACCCCGGAATCACAGCCCACGAAAAAGCCCGCCAAGGACAGCAACGCCGCCACCTGATCCAGATCCCAGCCGGATACCCGGTGCCCCCCGAACCGCCGCGCCATGTGATCCACAAAGGGCACATAGGCGTCATCGGCCGGGCCCGTCAGGAACACCAAAGGCACGGGCAAGGTCTCGTCCATGTACCGCAAGAGCCGCTGCCACCGGGCCAAGGGCCACACCTTGGCCCGGCCGCCGCTTCCCACATGCACCAGGCCGTATCCCCCGGGGCCAAGGCCCCGCGCAACAAGCCAGCGCTCCACGGTTTCCCGGGCCGAGCCCAACGGAACCACCTGGGGCGGGTCGGGGTCGACCGGCCAGCCCAAAGATCCCAGCTGATCCGCCACAAAGCGCGTCACCGGTCCCTTTCCGTCTTCCTTCGCTGGAAAGGATTGGACCCAATGAACGGGTATGGGAAGGCGCTCTCCAAGCCGCTGAACCCACGGGCGAGCCCCCGGCTGCCCCACCCAAAAGAAGGCCTCCGGCCGCAGGAGATCTTCCGGGATCGGGACCTCCTCCCAGGCATCGTCCCGATACAGAGCGTCCCAAAAGGGCGCCTCCAGGCCGTGGATCTGGACCGCGTAGGGTTTTCCCTCCAGCAGGGCCCGGTATCCGGGCCGGGTCCAAAGGTCGAAGCACTCCACGCCCCGTTGCCCGTAAAGAGCGTCCAGAATCGGCACAAAGAGCACAAAATCACCCAACGCCCCCTGATGAAGAAAACCCAAACGGCGACCTCCCTCCCGGCCGCCATCTCGGTTGCACCCCGCCCGTTCCACGGATGCCTCCTCCCACTCTCTTCCTATTCCTTTGACCACCCCGTGCGCAGCCCTGTGACACGCCCCCACCGGGGCGTTGGAACAAAATGGGGCCTGAGTCCCCAAAAATGGTACATCTTTGTATCTTTTTTTGTCCATCACTCAAATTTGCAAAGGATGCCCCAATACATTTTCCACTGTAACGTCAACACCTTAAAAAAAATCGCCCACCTTGGCCAGAGATTTGCCCATGGATAGGTCAACCATCACTCACACCCAGGAGGTTGCCGACATGACCAAAATTGAAGCCATCATCAAACCGTTCAAGCTGGGCGATGTGCAGGAAGCCCTCATGGCCCTGGGCGTCCAGGGCATGACGCTCACGGAAGTCAAAGGATTCGGGCGCCAGAAGGGCCACGTGGAGCTCTATCGGGGCGCCGAATACCACGTGGACTTCCTCCCCAAGCTGCTCTTGACCGTGGTGGTTGCCGACGACCTGGCCCCGGCCGTCGTGGAGGCCATCCGGGAAGCGGGTCGCACGGGAAAGATCGGTGATGGCAAGATCTTCATCAGCCAGCTCAAGGATGCCATCCGCATCCGCACCGGGGAACGGGGAATCCAGGCCCTCTGATCCCCGGGCCCAGGGGGTCTTATACATTTTGGAACCTATCACGTCCTATCGGAGGAGAATCCCATGTTTTATAAAACCCTGAGGATTGCTGTCTGGTTTGTCACCCTGATGTTACCTGCAACGGCGCTGGCCGACGGTCCCACGGCCGCGGATGTGCAGACCCATCTGGATTACGTGTGGACGCTCATGGCCGCGGCCCTGGTCTTTTTCATGCAAGCAGGTTTCGCCCTGGTGGAGACGGGCTTTACGCGGGCCAAGAACGCCGTGAACATCATGATGAAAAACCTCATGGACTTTTCCATCGGGACGTTGGGCTTCTGGGCCGTCGGCTTCGGGCTCATGTTTGGAGCGAGCCTGGGGGGTTGGGTCGGCACCAGCGGTTTTTTCCTTTCCGACTACGCGCCGGGCGGCAATCCCTGGGTGCTGGCCTTCTGGATGTTCCAGGTGGTCTTTTGCGCCACAGCGGCCACCATCGTTTCCGGCGCCTTGGCGGAACGTACCAAGTTCGTCTCCTACTTGTGCTTTTCCTTTGTGATCAGCGCCATCATCTATCCTGTCTTCGGCAGTTGGGTATGGGGAAGTCTTTTCCATGGAAACGGCTGGCTGGAAAAGCTGGGGTTCATCGATTTCGCCGGCTCCACGGTGGTCCATTCCGTGGGCGGCTGGGCGGCCTTGGCCGGCACTCTGGTCCTGGGGCCACGCATCGGCAAGTACGACGCCCAGGGGCGCCCCCGGGCCATTCCCGGCCACAACCTTCCCCTGGCCGCCCTGGGGGTCTTCATCCTGTGGATCGGCTGGTTCGGCTTCAATCCCGGCTCCACCACCGCCGGGGTCAAGGACATCGCCTGGATCTTTGTCAACACCAACCTGTCCGCCGCCGCCGGCACCATGGGGGCTCTCATCACCATCTGGACCATCGCCAAAAAGCCCGATCTCACCATGACCCTGAACGGGGCCCTGGCGGGCCTGGTGGGAATCACGGCCGGCTGCAACAACGTGAGTCCTGCCGGCGCTGTCATGATCGGCTTCCTTGCGGGTATCCTGGTGGTTGTGTCCGTCCTCTTCTTCGATAGGATTCGGATAGATGATCCGGTGGGGGCCATCTCGGTCCACGGAGTGTGCGGAGTGTGGGGCACCCTGGCCGCCGCCATCTTCCATACGGGCGGCTTCTCCATGGGGCAGCTGGGGGTGCAGGCGCTGGGAGCGGCCGCCGCCTTCCTGTGGGCCTTCCCCACGGCCTACCTCACCTTCCGAGTCCTTCATGCCACGGTGGGCCTTCGGGTGAGCCCCGAAGAGGAGATGAACGGCCTGGACCTGGAAGAACACGGCGAAAGCGCCTATCCGGATTTCGCCTTGATGGCCGGTGGCACCTCGGCTGTGGTGCCCAACAATCCCGCAGGCACCAAGGCCCATGCCCCTGCGCGCAAGCCGATCCACGCCGGAAGCTGAGAGAACCCATTGTGGGGCGGGGCCCTCAGGGCCGCCCCGCCGAACAAAAGATTCCATCCCTCGCCCTTTCTTGCTGTATAAGAAGTGAGGTGGGAACGGAATTATGTGTGATGGCTGAGATGGGAGCCACGAGGGAAGTTCATGGCCTTGTTCTCCCAAACGCTGACCATTGGAAAACTCCGCTCCGGCGGAATCATCACCAACTACCACTGCTCGTCCCGGTGCCGGCATTGTCTCTATTGCTGTAGCCCCAGCTGGCCCAAGGATACCATGGACCGGGAGACGGCCCGAAGGGCCATGGAGACCATCCTCCGGCTGGGGTGCGCGTCGGTTCACGTGGGAGGAGGAGAGCCTTTCCTGGCCCCGCAAAAGCTGCTCACCGTGTTGCGCACGGCCCGGGAGGTGGGCATGGGCGTGGAGTACGTGGAGACCAACGCCTCTTGGTTCGTATGCGATCAAAAGGGAACGGAAATCCTCCATGCCTGTGCCAAGGCGGGGCTCCGCACTCTGCTCATCTCCATCAGCCCGTTTCACGCTGAGTTCATCCCGTTTTGCCGGGTTCAAAACCTCATGGAGGCCTGCCGCAAGGCGGGCCTCCACGTCTTTCCCTGGGTGGACGGCTTTCGGCCGGACCTGGAACAGCTGGATCCCCACACGACCCACGACCTGCAGGAACTGGTGGATCTCTTCGGCCCCGACTACCTGCGCCGGATTCCCCGCCGGTACTGGATCCATTATGGGGGCCGGGCGGCGCTCTTTTTCGGCCGGGTCTTCGGAAGACAATCGGCCCAAGCCGTCCTGGACGCCAACGACCGTCCCTGCTCGGAACTGGCCGACACGAACCATTTCCACGTGGATCTTTACGGCCGCTACATTCCCGGGTTGTGCAGCGGCCTGGCCGTACACATGGCGGACCTGGGCCGGGCCCTGTCCGAAGACACATACCCGCTCCTTTGCCTCCTTTTCCGCAAGGGCATCCGGGGCCTTTTCCAATTCGCTTGGGAAACCCATGGATATCGACCCTCCCGGGATTATCTCAACAAGTGCGATCTGTGCCTGGACATCCGGCGGCACCTAACCCTGGAGGCCGGGACCCATTACGCGGAGCTGCACCCGCGGACCTTCTATGAACAGTGGTGGCTGGAACCGTAATGCACTCCCACCTTTCTTTGCTTGCGCCCCGAGGCGCTTTTCGCTAGTTTGGTTCGTGCACAATCTGCCAAGCCCCATTCGATCCCATTGCAAGGAATAGCCGAACCGGCGCGAGATCTTTTCCGCGGCGCATCCCTGGCACCCGTAACCAACAACCAGGAGGGGCAGCACGGCATGAAAGCGTATTCTCACCTCTTCATCCAGCGAGCAGAAAAAGGCGGCGACACAAGGGCTCTTGCCTATCGCGACAACGGCCAGTGGCGGGACATGACCTGGAACGCCTTCTACGATGCGGTTCGCCGCACCGCCCGAAGCCTGATCGCCTTGGGGGTGGATGCCCAGGACCGGGTGGCCATCTGGAGCCACAATCAGCCCCGCTGGACCATCGCGGACCTGGCCTGCCAGCTCGTTCGGGCGGTTTCTGTTCCCATCTACCCCACCAACACGGCGCAGCAGGCGGCCTACATCCTGAAAGATTCCCAGGCCAAGGTGGTTTTTGTGGGCACCGAGGACCAGCTGTCCCGGGCACTGGAGGTGATGGGGGACCTACCGCACATCCAGGCCGTGGTGAGCCTGGACGACTCGGCGGCGCAAGTGGCCTCGGAAAAGGTCCTGACCTTCGACGCCTTTCTGGATCTGGGGGAAGCGTCCCACGACAACCAGGTGTCCAGACGACTGGAAGAGGCCCGGCCGGAAGATCTTCTCACCCTCATCTACACGTCCGGCACCACGGGGGAACCCAAGGGGGTCATGCTCACCCAGTCCAACGTGCTCTTCCAGATGACTTCCCACGACGGCCGGATCCTGCCGTGCGGCGAGTCGGACGTCTCGCTGTGCTTTCTTCCCCTGTCCCACGTCTTTGAACGGACCTGGACCTACTACGTCTTGCACAAGGGGATGACCAACGCCTACCTGGACGACCCCAAGCAGGTGATGGAAGCCATGCAGCAGGTGCGGCCCACGGTCATGTGCACGGTGCCGCGGCTGTTGGAAAAGATCCACGGGGCGATCCAGGAAAAGGTTCAGTCGGCGCCCACGTTCCGCCGGCGCATGTTTCGCTGGGCCCTGGCCGTGGGTGATGCCTACTTCCAGCGTCAAAAGGACGGCCTGGGAGTTCCTGCCGGCCTGGGCCTTCGGCATCGTGTGGCCGACGCCATGGTCCTTTCCAAGCTCAAGGCGCTTTTCGGAGGCCGGATCCGATTCATGCCCTGCGCCGGAGCTCCCCTCTCGGCGGAAATCGAGCGGTTCTTCTGCGGCGTCGGGGTGTTGGTGGTGTGCGGTTGGGGGCTTACGGAAACCACCGCCACCGTCACCTGCCACGAAACCAAGGGATTTTCTTTCGGCACGGTGGGACGACCGCTGCCCGGACTGGAAGTGCGCATCAATCCCCGCAATCAGGAAATCCTGGTTCGCGGCCCCAACGTGATGCAGGGCTACTACAACAAGCCGGAGGAAACGGCCGCCGTCTTCACCGAAGACGGTTGGTTCCGAACCGGGGATGCAGGCACCTTCGACGCTTACGGTGAGCTGATCATTACCGACCGGATCAAGGACCTTTTCAAGACCTCGGGCGGCAAATACATCGCGCCACAGATGATCGAAACCCTGGTGGGAGCGGATCCGGCCATCGAGCAGATCACGATCGTGGGAGAAGGGCGAAAGTGCGTGACGGCTTTGGTGGTGCCCAGCTTCGAAAACCTTGAGGGCTTTTTGCAGGAAAAGGGACTTGAAGATCTTTCCCGGGAAGAACTGGTGAAGCATCCTGTCTTCACCACCTTTTTCCGAAACAAGATAGACGAATTGACCCGGGTTCTGGCTCCCCACGAAAAGATCGTGCGCTTCACCCTCATCCCCAAGGAGTTTTCCCAGGAAGACGGGGAGATGACCCCCACCTTGAAGCTCAAACGCAAAGTGATTTTGGAACGTTACGCGGACATCATCGAAGATATGTACCGGAAAATCGATCAGGCGGGGAAGAAGTGATGAACGCAGCCCCTTCTCATACGGTGGCCCTGGAAACCTATGAAAAACCGGTGGAATCGGTGGCCCGGGTCATCGAGGCGGCCGGAGGCTTTCCGCCCCTGGGACCGGACACCCGCGTCTTCATCAAGCCCAACGTGGTCACCTGGACCCCGGCCGTGGATTTTCCCAAATGGGGCGTGATCACCACGAGCCGGGTGGTGGAAGACGTGGTACGGGCCCTTCACGATGCGGGAGCGCGGCGTATCACCCTGGGCGAAGGGTTGGTGTCGGTGGATCCCAGAGAAAAGGGACTGGCCCAGGCGGCCTTTACCTCTCTGGGCTACTTCAAGCTGGCAGACCGCTACGGAATCCAGGTGGTGGACGTCTTTCAGCGGCCGTTTCGGAAAGTGGCCGTGGCCGACGGCATCAGCCTGAACTTCAACCGGGACGCCCTGGAATCGGACCTCATCGTGGATCTTCCCGTGCTCAAGACCCATGCCCAGACGGTGGTGAGTCTGGGCATCAAGAATCTCAAGGGGCTCATCGACATGGCGTCCCGCAAGCGATGCCACAGCGCCGATCCCCAATGGAACCTGCACCGGATGGTGGCCGCACTGCCCGCGGGACTTCCGCCCGTGTTCACCGTGATCGACGGCATCTTCAGCAACGAGCGGGGTCCCGCCTTCGACGGAACGCTGCATCGTATGAATGTCCTGGTGGCTTCCCGCGATCTGCTTTCCGCGGACATGGTGGGCGCCCGTCTGCTCGGCCACCACCCCGACCGGGTCCCGCACCTGGTGCATGCCGCCCGCGCGGCCGGTCGTCCCCTGGATCTTTCGGACGTGCGCATGGCGGGCGAAAGCCTGGACAGCCTGGCCCGTCCCCACGATTTCTCCTTTCCCTACACCGAAGACGGCTCGCTTCCCGCCCTCATGGAACAGATGGGCATCCGGGGCCTGAGCTACCCCAAATACGACGACACCCTGTGCACCTACTGCTCCATGCTCAACGGCCTGGTGCTCACGGCCGTGGCCCGCGCCTGGTCCGGAAGCCCCTGGGACGAGGTGGAGGTGCTCACGGGAAAGGCCATGCAGCCCACTCCGGGCAAGAAACACACCATTTTGCTGGGCAAGTGCATGAGCCAGGCCCACAAGAACAACCCGAACATCCTCCACCCCATCCCGGTGCCGGGATGTCCCCCCAAGCCGGGGCGGATCGCCGAGGCCTTTCGGGAAGCGGGCATTCCCGTGGATGCGTCCATCCTGGAGTCTTGGGCCCTTTTCCCTGGCCGTTTTGTCAAGAAATATGCCGGAAAGGATGGATTCGACGAGGCCTTCTTCCGGATTCCGTGAATCCGGTGGAAAAGCACACAATGGTTGTGAAGGCGGGCGCGACAAGGCGTGAGGCGCACGCGGCCAGGAATCCCATGCCCCGCCCCGCAGCCCATGCGCCGCCTTCAGTCCTTGATCTTGGACATGCCGGGGATGAGCGTCTTGGTGAAGTGGACGCCGGGAAGCTGGCGGATGTTTTCGTGGACGAAGTCGGAAATGACCTCCGCGTCGGAACTCAGCAGGTCCCGGGTGAGCTGGATTTTCACCAGCACATCCACGTCGCCATGCACACTGTGGATCTCCCGAACCTCTTCCAGCTCGTAGAGCCGTTCCACGATCTTGTGTTCCTTTTTGGCCTGCACGCTCATGAGCACAAAGGCCGTGATGTTGCGCTGCATTTCCGGGTATCGAACCCCGTCGCCTCCCGACATCTTCTCTCGAAACGCCTCCATGTCGTCCGGCAGGATCTCGTTGATACCGATACCGTAGTGGCGCCGCTCCCCCTTCTCCCACAGCCGCACGGAAATATAGGTGTAGAGATCCGCCGCGGTTCTTCCCGGAAACTCTTCCAGCAACCGTTCCTTTTTGATGATGGCGCACAGAGGCCGATAGATGTACTGGTACCAGTCGGCGGCGGCGTCTGGAAAGGAAACGGGGCCGCCGCGTGACTTTTCCAGAAAGGCCTGATGCCGCCGGATCTGTTCCAGCAGGTGCTCATACTGGCCCGGTTCGGACAGGGTGATGTCGGCGTGGAGCTGGGTGGCATCCAGAAAGTCGGCCCGCTGGCGGTAGAGCACGCCTTCCAGGTCATCCCCGGACGGAACGAATTCCACGATGTGGGCCAGGATCTCGTCGTGGCCCAGGGCCTTGGCCGCCGCCACCCGATGGTTGCCGTCTTCCACGTAGTAGGCGTCCCGAATCTGCCACAGGCGTACGGGCGGAAGGACCTTGCCGCGGCGCATGGCGTTCTTGATCCCTTCGAGACGTTCGGACGGGGCCTGGTTCTTCAGGCGGAACTTGTCGTCGAAGTCCTGGTAGCGTCCCACGCTTCCCACGATTTTGGCCAGGGGGACGGTCCGAATCCCCCTGTCGCGGCATTCAAAGGCTTCGTCGGCGCGCTGCAGGTCTTCGAAGGAGACGGTGCCAGAGCCGTGCGGGGCCTTTCTTTTCCAGAAGGCCCATGTGCGGAGCCACTCTTTCATGGTCGATCTCCAGCAGGTAGAAACCAAAGGTGTTGATGACAAGGGTCCGTCCCAGCCTTGTGATGCGCTCGGACGGATCGGCAAAGGACCGATGGATGTGGCCGTGGATAAAGTACGCCGGCTGATAGCGCCGGATCAGCTCCAGAAAAGATTCAAAGCCCCGGTGACACAGGTCCTCCCCGTCTCCCACGCCGCGCGGCGGGGCATGGGTGATGACCACGTCCACGCCTCCGTGCCACCACAGACTCGCCCGAAGCCCGCGCAGAAGGCGCTGCATCTCCTTTTCCCGGTACTGCACCGGTCCCCCGTTGTACCACATGGACCCTTCCAGTCCCAGCACGCGGAGCCCTTCCACGATCGTCACCCTCCGGTGCAGATTCACCAGACCGGGCCGATCCATGGCCCCGGGGCGAATGTCGTGGTTTCCCCGAACGTAATGAACCGGCAGGTCGAAGGACCGGGACAGACGGATCAGGTATTCCGGCGGAAGATCCCCGCAGGAAAAGATCATGTCCACCGGGCCGAACCGGCCGGGATCCAGCAGGGGATCCAGGTCCGGATCGATCACATCGGAAACAGTCAAAACGCGCCACATCACCAGGCCCTTTCCTTTGGTGCCGCGCCGCGAAGACCTGCGCGCACCGGGCCGTCGCAAGGGATTCAGGCGGGCCCGTTGATCGGGATGGGATAACGCCCATCGCCAACGCGCAGAACGAACCCTTCGCCCTTCTCGTCCGGTTCGATCCACTGAGCGATCTGGTAATAGGCGGGCCGGGAAAATCGGGCCGGAAAGGATCCGCCTCGCACCCGGCAGTAGAGCACGTTGTCCCGGCCGACCCACAGGGTCTCCGGATCCAGCCATTCCGCTTCTTCCAGGTGCTTGAGCGTGAGCCGGATCCGCTCGGCGCCCGTTTCATCAGTCACCTTGTCCACCCGGGTGACCACAAACGGGGTGTCGTCCACCTGGATCGGATGGTGCGCTCCCTGCCAATCCAAGAAATAGCCGCCGTCCTCATCGCGGCCCAGGTGTTCGTAGAAGGTCTGGAGGATCTCCTTTCGGAAGATCAGCCGCGGCCCGTAGTGCCAGTCGCCTTCCGCGTCCACATGAATGTCCACCTCTTGGGAGGACATCTGGAAAGGTTCTTCCTGCATGGTCATGTCTCCATTGTCACTGGGCCGAGACCCGCCGGAGGCCCCCTTCAAAACGCCTTGGAGCTGTCCACCAGCAGGGTCACCGGACCGTCGTTGGTCAGGTGCACGGCCATGGTTTCCTGGAATCGCCCCGTGGCCACCGCGATGGGATAGGTCCGCAGCCGGGCCACGAAGCATTCGAACAGCTCCCGGGCCCGTTCGGGCGGGGCGGCCTCCACGAAGGACGGGCGCCGGCCCTTTCGGCAATCGCCCCACAGGGTGAACTGCGAAACAGCCAGCACGCCGCCGTTGATATCCAGGACAGACCGGTTGAGCTTCCCCTGGTCATCGGCAAAGATGCGAAGGTTCACGATCTTGTCGGCCAGATAGTGGGCGTCCCGATCCGTGTCCTGGCGTCCCACGCCCACCAGCACCAGAAGCCCCGCGCCGATCGCGCCCACCGTCTGTGCGTCCACGTCCACCGACGCCCGGCTGACCCGCTGCACCACCGCCCGCATCTTTGCCCCTCCCATCCATCGTTCTTTGACCTGAAGCACGGCTCAGGATATATAAGCGGCGCTTTCATTGGCAATTCCTTTTGCCGGAAAAGTTCTCATTTTGACGGATCGGGAGACGGGCAGGGGCTCCAGGCCGCTCACGTCGAACGCCCAACGACCCACGACGAGCGGGGGATAGGGACCGGATCCCGCCCGACGCCAGGCTCCCAGGCAGAAAGGGGTACCACCTTCATGTCGACCCGCTCCAAGCCGCCCTTCGTGCTCCTTGTCAATCCCTGGATCACGGACTTTGCCGCCTACGACCTGTGGGCCAAGCCGCTGGGGCTCCTTGTGCTGGCCGCCCTTTTCCGCCAAGGAGGTTACCGGGTGGCGTTGGTGGATTGCCTGGACCGGCACGACCCGGACACGGCCGCACGGCCGGACGTGATCCCCGGTGGCGACCGCCTCTACGGAACCGGCAAATACCCCAAGATGCCCCGACCCACGCCGGAAATCTTCGGAGACTTTCCGCGCACCTTCTACCGTTACGGGATGCATCCGGAGAGTTTCCGAAAGAAGCTCCAATCCCTTCCCCGACCCGACCTGGTCTGTGTCACCAGTTCCATGACCTACTGGTATCCCGGCGTGACGGAAGCCATCGCCCATATCCGGGACATCTTCCCGGAAGCCCCGGTGTGGTTGGGCGGGATCTACGCCCGCTTGTGCCCGGAACACGCCCGGAAAACCTGCGGTGCCGACCGCGTGTGCACGGAACCGCTCATCCAAACGGCGGCCCGGGCGGAAGCCCTTCTGGGGCACCCGCTTTCCAATCGCCCCCAGTGGGCGTCTCCCGCGGATTTTCCCCTTCCCGCCCTGGATCTCATACCCCGCCTGTCCTATGGCCCCGTACTCACGAGCCTGGGCTGTCCCTACCGCTGCCCCTATTGCGCCTCGTGGCGCCTTCAGCCCGAACGCATCACCTTTCCAGTCCGGCACGTGACCCGCCAGATCCTCCACGTCCATGACCGCACGGGGGTCCAGGACTTCGCCTTCTACGACGACGCGCTCCTGCTGGGAAATCCAGGGATCCGCCCTGCACTGGAAGGACTGATTCAAGAAGACCGATCGCTTCGCTTCCACACGCCCAACGCCCTGCACGTTCGGGCGCTCGTCGATCCCCACTGGTGCCGCCTTCTGTACCGAAGCGGATTCACCACCATCCGGCTCGGCCTGGAAACCACCCGCCCCGACAAGCAGCGGGCCTGGGGCGGCAAGGTGGAACAGGACATGTTCTTTCGAGCGGTGGAAAACCTTCACCGGGCCGGTTTTCGTGGCGAACAGATCGGGGCCTACCTCTTGTGCGGCATGCCGGACCAGACGGTGCAAGAGGTGGCCGAAGCCATCGAAACGGTCAGGCGAGCGGGAGCCATGCCCCACCTGGCGGAATACTCTCCCATCCCCGGCACGGCGGCCTGGCGTCAGGCCGTTCGGATCAGCCCCTTTCCCATCGAAACGGAACCCCTCACCCACAACAACACCTTTTTCGCCTGCCGCCGTCCCGACTTCACCCTGCAGGACCTGCAGGAACTCAAACGGCTGGCGCTGGAAGCGCGAAGACACGGCAACCGAAAAGACTAAAGACCGCCGACAAAGAACCGGTGCCCAACCAGGTGTTGGGGTTTATGCCCGTGGCATCTCGCCCCCTGCCGGGTAACACACCAGCGTCGACCCGCAGGGAATGGGGCCCTGTTGAAACGGCCCGATCCGGGCTGCCCCACGACCTGGGACCAGGCGGCATTTCCAGCAAGCTCCCCTCTGGAGCGCGCGGCCTTGTCAGAAGCCGGGTGTTTCTTTATGCTGGGGAGCCCAGGCGGCCCTCCATGGCCTCGACCGGACGGCTGCCGGCGGTTTCCACGGCACCCCGTCTTGAATCTGAAAACACGACCGACCTCGATGAAAAGCAAAAACGGAGAAAGGACCTCATGAGCGATTTCAGCTGGGACGCACACGGCGGGACACTGGTCAACCTGGTGGTGGATGAAGAAAGGGCGCAGGTCTTGAAAGACCTGAGCCAAGGCATACCCAGCCTCACTCTGAACGGGCGTCAACTGGCGGATCTGGAACTGATCCTCAACGGAGCCTTTTCACCCCTTCGGGGTTTCATGACCAGTGCGGACTACGAATCGGTCCTGGACCGGATGCGTCTCCAGGACGGAACGCTCTGGCCCCTGCCCATCTGCCTGGACGTCACGGAAGCGGAAGCACGGGGGCTGGAACCCGGCCAATCGGTGGCCCTTCGTGATGCGGAAGGGTTCATGGTGGCCGTCTTGCACATCCAGGACATCTGGCCCGCGGACAAGGAACGCGAAGCGGAAATCGTTTACGGGACCACGGACACGGCCCACCCGGGAGTGGACACCTTGTTGCATCAAAGCGGCACCCACTACGTGGGCGGCACGCTGGAAGGGGTGCAACTGCCCCTGCACTATGCCTTCAAACGCCTTCGCCACACGCCCCCTGAATTGAGGACGCTCTTCAGGAAGCTGGGCTGGCGCCGCATCGTGGGCTTCCAGACGCGCAACCCCCTTCACCGGGCCCAGTTCGAAATGACCCTTCGGGCCATGGATCAGGCCAAGGCCAACCTGCTGCTGCACCCGGTGGCCCGCCGGGCCCGGCCGGGCGACATCGACTACTACACCCGGATCCGGTGCTATCAGGCCGTCAGCCGGTACTACCCGCCCAATATGATGCTCTTGAGCCTGCTCCCATTGGCCATGCGCATGGCGGGCCCCAAGGAAGCCCTCCTGCACGCCATCATCCGCAAAAACTACGGCTGCACCCATTTCATCGTGGGCCGGGACCACGCCAGCCCGGGCAAGCGCCCCGACGGCACTTCGTTCTATCCCCCGGAAGGGGCCATGGAACTGGCGACCGATCTCCAGGAAGAACTGGGGATCGGGATTTTGCCCTTCGAGGAAATGGTCTATGTGATGGAAGAAGACGCCTACATGCCGGCAAGCGAGGTGCCCCCGGACACCACGGTGCGTTCCCTGGCCCTGGACGATTTCCACCGGCGCCTTCGCGAGGGGAAACGGGTCCCGGAATGGTTCACTTTCCCGGAGGTGATCGAAGAGCTCCAGCGCGGCTATCCGCCCCGGCACAAGCAGGGATTCACCATCTTCTGCACGGGCCTTTCCGGAGCAGGCAAGTCCACCATCGCCCGGATCCTGTACGCCCGGTTCCTGGAAATGGGAGGACGGCCCGTCACGTTGCTGGACGGAGACATCGTGCGGCGCAACCTTTCCAGCGAGCTGGGCTTTTCCAAGGAACACCGGGATATCAACGTGAGGCGCATCGGCTTCGTGGCCAGCGAGATCACCAAGAACCGGGGGATCGCCATCTGCGCCCCCATCGCTCCCTACGCCGCCACCCGCCGCCAGATCCGCCGGTTGATCGAAAACTACGGCGGGTTCGTGGAAGTCCACGTGGCCACTCCCCTGGAAGTGTGCGAAAGCCGGGACCGCAAGGGCCTGTACGCCAAGGCCCGCGCCGGACTCATCAAAGGCTTCACGGGTATCGACGACCCCTACGAACCACCGGAAGCCCCGGAGGTGACCATCGACACCACGGAACTCACCCCCGATGAAGCGGCCCAGGAGGTGCTTCTCTTCCTGGAACGGGCCGGCTACATTAAGTGATGAGTGAGGCAGGGTGAGCGGGAAAAGGCCGGAATCGGGCCAGCAGGCCGCCCCATGAACAACCCGTATGCGGAGGGAACATGATGGACGGGCTGATCCAGCGGATGATTCGAGCTGCAAAACTGGACGTGAGTCTCTACGAAGAGGTGGAAGCGGACAAGACGGCCATGGGCCAGGCCATGACCGTGGTGGTGCTTTCCAGCGTGGCGGCCGGCTTGGGCAATATGACCATGGGGGGTCTGAAGGGGCTGGTGCTCATCACCCTGATCGCCCTCATCGGCTGGGTGGTCTGGGCCTATCTCACCTATTTTATCGGCACCCGGCTTCTGCCGGAGCCCCAAACGGAAGCGGACCTGGGGCAGCTTCTTCGAACCATCGGCTTTTCCAGCGCCCCGGGACTCGTCCGCATCCTGGGGATCCTTCCCTTCCTTCGAAACATCGTCTTTCTGGCGGCCGGCATCTGGATGCTTTGGGCCATGATCATCGCCGTGCGCCAGGCTCTGGACTACCGGAGCACGTGGCGCGCGGTGGGCGTGTGTCTCATCGGCTGGTTGGTACAGACCGCCATGCTGGCGCTTTTCTTCTCCCTCGTGGGCCATCCCACCATGATGCACCACGGCGGGCCCTGAAAGAGGCGGCGTTCATGCACCCTCGAGGACACCCGGAGACGCCGGGAAGGGCGGAGCGTCTGGCAGTGTGGGGCGTTCTGGCCCTGCTTCTGGCGGTGGCCGTGGGCGTATGGGTCCGGCAGTTTCACGCCGATCCGTTTCTTTCCGCCACCGCCTTGCCCCCGTCTCCAGGGGAAGCGTCCGGACCGTCTCCCATGTGATCCAACCCGCTTTCTGGGAAGCCGGCCCGGAGGGGCTCTGGACGCCCATCCTGGATTTCAGGGCGGGTTCCAGCGGGTGCCAGTGGAACTGCGTGGCCTGCAGCCGGATCTGCCCCACGGCCGCCATCCGTCGTCTCAGCCTGGAAGAAAAGCAGGGGAAGGGACCCTTTGAAGCGGCGGGACCGGTCCGCATGGGCCTTGCCTTCGTGGACCGAAGCCGGTGCCTGCCCTGGGCCCTGGATCGCCCTTGCCTCGTCTGTGAGGAAAACTGCCCCGTGAGCCCCAAGGCCATCCAGACCCGAGAGGCTCGGGTCACGATCTTTCAAGCGGATCGAGGGACGCCCGCATCGGATGAGCGGCGCCTGATGCTGCCGGGATTTTCGCCCCCCGGGGATGCCGCGCTTCCCGAAGACGTTTATCTTGACTCGAACAGCACCGCGAACGCCCGGCCGATCCCCGTCACCCAGTGGGGACATGGCTGGGTTCGCCTGGACGATAGGGCCCCGGTTTCCTGGAAACCGGAGCGGCCCGGCCCGGTGCGCCTGGTCCGCAGACTCAAGCGCCCCCACGTGGACCCCCTCCGGTGCGTGGGCTGCGGCATCTGCCAGCACGAATGCCCCGTGCGGGGCGTTCCGGCCATTCGGGTTTCGGCCGAAAACGAATCCCGCCATCCCAAACGGCGCATGGTGGTATGATGAGGACTTCACGATCCACCACAAGAACGGAAGGCGTCATGACACAAGACGGCATGAAGCGACGAACCTTCGTGAAGGCCGCGGCCTGCCTGGGACTGGGTACGGCCGCCGCTCCCCTGGCTCCACACCACGCCATGGCCGCAGGGCCCGCCGAGCAAGCGAAAATCCCCACCCGCCCGTTTGGAAAAACCGGGGTGCGGGTGCCCATCCTGGCCCTGGGCGGTATGTTCGATACGGGCGCCAACCAGATCCTCCTTCGCCAGGCCCTCCGCTGGGGCGTCTCCTATTGGGACACGGCCGACTGCTACGGCGGGGGCCGAAGCGAAGAAGGCATCGGGCGGTTTTTCTCACGAATCCCGGAAGCGCGGAAATCCGTCTTTCTGGTGACCAAATCCGATGCCAGGGATCCCAAGGGCATGACGCGCCTTTTGGAGCGGAGCATGAAGCGGATGCAAACGGATACGATCGATCTCTATTTCCTCCATGCCGTGCGCACAACGGACGAATTGAACGACGACGTTCGCCGCTGGGCGGAAAAGGCCAAGACCTCGGGAAAGATCCGCTTCTTCGGTTTCAGCACCCATTCCAACATGGCCCGCTGCCTTTCCAACGCCGCCCGTCTGGGCTGGGTGGACGGGATCATGTTCAGCTACAATTTTCGGCTCATGCGCGACCCGGACATGAACCGGGCCTTGGATCAGTGCGCCCGGGCGGGTATCGGATTGACGGCCATGAAGACCCAGGGAGGGGGCCCTCTTCCCATGGAATCGGAAGAGGCGGGCCAGCTGGCCGAAGGGTTGCTCCGAAGAGGCTTTACGGACAAACAGGCCAGGCTCAAGATCGTCTGGGAAGACGAACGCATCGCCAGCATCTGCTCCCAGATGCCCAACCTGACGATCCTCATGAGCAACACGGCGGCGGCCCTGGACCGAACGTCCCTCACCCGGGCAGAAAGGGACCTGCTGCACCGCCACGCCCGGGCCACGGCTCACGCCTACTGTGCCGGCTGCGCCGAGCTTTGCGAGGAGGCCGCCGGAACTCCCATCGCCGATCTCCTGCGATGCCTCATGTACCACACGGACTACGGAGACACGGAGGCAGCCCGGGACGCTGCCCGAACCCTTTTGGCCCGGGGCCCCCTTGCCCGCCCGTCCGCCCAACGCCTTCTCACGGCCCAACAGCGCTGCCCCCAGGGCCTACCCCTCTCCCGCCTGGTGCCCAAGGCCGCCCGCCTGGCCCGACAGCTCGCGGGCGATCCCGAAGGATCCCAGCCGTACGCATGACGAACCGGGAGAAAAGGGAGAAATCGCCCACGGCAAGGGAATATGCAAAGCGGGGCCGAAACAAGGAGCCCCCGTAGGTGTGCAATTGGCTTTCTTCTGCCCATAAAGAAGGCACCTTCAATGGAAGAGGTGTCACGGATCAACCCGGCCCTATGCGGAAGGACGGCGCACGTGACGCAGGCCCGGGCGGCAGGGAATGAGGGCCTTTGAGCGCACACGAAGACGGGAGACCCCCGGATGAAACGACGCGTTCTTTTCCTTTTGTTTTGATGTTGAAGCCTTTCTTGGCGATCAGCGTGGAGATATGGGTCACGATGCCGACCCGGTCCTGGAGACCCAGGTGAAGCTTGAGGTGCTCATCCATGGGCGATACCCGTTCCCGGTTTCGTTGAGTGGCACAAGGGTTTGCATTTGCCCGCCTGGGAAGGACATGTTAATTGTCACAGGTGTCTGCACCCTTGCTTCTCGGCCCCAACCGGGATTGTTCCCGGCGCTGGCTGCAGCGGCCGCCATTGCCAACCCGAAGTGACGATTGCTTGAGCTCGCAGCGTCACAATGCCTCCAAGCACACGATGCCATGTCCGCCTACACCATTCCCAGTCCCGAATCCCTGCGGCAGGAAATTCGTGCCAGCCACGAACGCTGCTGGCAATACAAGGTCGATCCCCGGCACCGGTGCAATCGCCAGCAAGCACGCCTGAGTCGTGATGGTCTCGAGAGACGACGCCAGCAACTGCAGGATTTTCTCGACGTCGCCACGGCCCACATTGAAGAGCTGTACCAGTTTGTGGCCGGGGCCGGCTTTGCCGTCACCATTGCCGATCGGGACGGTTACATCCTGCACATCATCGGTGACCAACTGACCCTGGACAGATTGCGGGCGGGCAACTGCTGCCCGGGCTTTCGCTGGACCGAGCGCGATGTGGGCACGAGCGCGCTGAGCCTGTCGCTGGCCCGGGGAATCCCGGTGCAGATCAACGATGACGAGCATTTCTGCCGCCGCGGCCACGGCTACACCTGTTCGGCAGCCCCGGTGTTCGATGAAAGCAAACAGCTCACTGGGGTGATCGCCCTTTCCGGCGAGGCTTCCCAGGTCCATCCCCATACCCTCGGAATGGTGATCACCGCCGCCAAAGCCATTGAAAACCAGCTGCGCATCTCGAAAACATCGCGCCAGCTCCTGCTGCAAAACAACTACATGACGGCGCTGATTCAATCCATCGACAGCGGGGTGATGGCCATCGACCGCCGGGGGCTCATCACAGAGCTCAACCGCGCCGGCAAGCAGATTCTCAATTGGGACCATGACCTGGTGGGCAAACCCTTCGCCAGTCTTTCCGGCCTCGATATCGACTTCAGCAAGGTGCTGCGTGACGGGATGGAAATCCGCGATCGGGAGATCTTTATCCGGGGCGACGGCCGCAGTATTCACTTGATGAGCACGATCAAGCCCATCTTCGATTCATCCGGCCAAGTCCAGGGTATCCTCCTGGTGTTTAACGAAATCAAGCGCATCCGCAAGCTTGCCTATGCCATGGCGGGCTCACAGGCGCAGTTCACCTTCGACGACATCATCGGCTCCAGCGCCGCCTTGAACGACGCGCGCAAACTCGCCATGCTCGCCGCCCAAGGCAACTCCACTGTGCTCCTGCTGGGCGAGACCGGGACCGGCAAGGAACTGTTCGCCCAATCAATCCACAACCACAGTGAGCGGCGTGCGCATCCTTTCGTGGCGATCAATTGCGGGGCCATTCCCCGGGAGCTCCTGGAAAGTGAGCTGTTCGGCTACGCGGAAGGGGCGTTCACCGGCGCGCAAAAAGGGGGGCGCCCGGGTAAATTCGAACTGGCCAGCGGCGGCACCCTATTCTTGGACGAAATCGGCGACATGTCCCCCGATATGCAGGTGAAACTCTTGCGGGTGCTGCAGACCGCCGTGGTCCACCGCGTCGGCGAACACCAACCGATAGCCGTGGATGTGCGCATCATTGCTGCAACCCACCTGGATCTCCAACAGGAGGTGCGCCGCGGCAACTTCCGCGAAGATCTCTTCTATCGCCTCAATGTCTTTCCCATCACCATACCGCCACTGCGGACCCGGCGTGACGACGTCGTCCAGCTCGCCCGGCATATCCTGCGGCGCTGCTGCAGTGTGCTGGGAAAACCCGGGATTCGCTTTAGCGCCGCAGCGGAAACCGCTCTGCTCCATTACCCCTGGCCCGGCAATGTGCGCGAGTTGGAAAATATCATCGAGCGGGCGGTGAATCTGGTGGACGGCCCCGTCATCGATGCCGGCTTGCTCAAGGCGATCGTCCAGCCCCCACGAAGGGCCATCACCCTGCCCGACGGCGGGTCGCTGCTGAGCGACGTGGAGCGGCAGACGATTGCGCAGACGCTGGAGCAAAACGAGTACAACGTGGCACGCAGCGCGCGCCTGCTGGGGATCACACGGGCTACGCTCTACGCCAAGGTGCGCAAATACGGGCTGAGTCTGGCTCGAGGCGGCCCGTGATCTGTAAAAATATTATACATGTTCAACCTTCATACGGTTCGCTTGGCCGCCCTTCAACAAAGGATCCCGGCTTTCTGGCGGCGTGGGTATGTTTAATATCTAAACAGCTTCTCCGACCCACCCCAATCGTCTCCGGCACCGGCTTCACGGCAACTCCCCATGAATATCCGACGGGTTAGATGAGTGCTGAAACGCTGTCTGCGGCGCCTGCGGGTGCTTGGCATTTCTTTTGCCCCCTTTTGGGATCATCACCGTTGTCACAGGGCGTGGCGTTCCGAGCGACGGGATGCCCACACGGGGCACAGGGATTTTTCCATCCTTAAGAGCGTAAGCAAGAGGAGGACGACGCATGAGGCAAGGCAAGCAACAGATGTTACTGGCATGCTGGGTGGTGTTTCTGACGCTCATGCTGGCCGTGGCGGGACCGGTCGGCGCGGAGAGAAAGCCGGGGGCGGTGGTCGATGCCATGAAGATCACGACGGCCACGGCCACCTTCGATCCGGTACGTCCCGAGGCGGCGCGGGTGATCGCCGAAGCCTTCAAGTCCATTGGCTGGCAGGTGCAGGCCAATCCCATCGACTACAACCAGAACGTGCAGAAGGTCATGATGGAGCATGACTTCGACATGTGGCTGGTGATGCTTTCGGGGGCGTCGCTGCGCATTGATCCCAACGTGTTCTTGTACAAGCTCCACCATAGTTCGGAGTACAAGAAGGGTGGTTGGAACTGGTCGGGCATCAGCGTCCCGGAACTGGACAAGCTGGTGGAAGAGCAGCAGACCACCATGGACCTGGAAAAGCGCCGTGAGGTGGTCTTCAAGGCCCAGGCCCTGGCCCACGAAGTGCAAGCGTTGAACGTGCTGGCCTATGCGCAGATGACCAATGCCTACCGCTCCGATCGCATCAAGAACGTGGTGCCCATGATGGGCGAGGGGATCGGCAGCTTCTGGACGGACATCAACATGGAAGTGGTGCAGGGCGACGGCTACGTGCGCACGGGCATGACGACGCCGCTCAAGAACCTGAACCCGGTGGCGGCCAAGGATCACTCTGAGTTCATGGAACTGCGCATGATCTACGACCGGCTGATCCGTATCGGCCCGGACGGAGAGCCCAAGCCGTGGGCGGCGGAATCTTTCAAGATCGTGGATCCGACGACGATTGAACTCACCTTGCGCAAGGGCATGAAATTCCACGACGGCGTGGAGGTCACGGCAGAAGATGTCAAATTCAGCCTGGATTATCACAACAAGTGGAAGGCACCTTTCTTTGTGGAGGGGCTGCGCCATATGGACAGCGTGGAAGTGCTCGACAAGTACAATATGCGCATCCATTTGAAGGAACCTTACGCGCCGTTCGTACCCAACCTGCTGGGCTCCATTTTCATCATTCCCAAGCATATTTGGCAGGATATTCCGGAGAAGGTCGGCCTCGACGATCCACTCAAGTTCCCCAACGACAAGCCCATCGGCAGCGGTCCGTTCAAGTTCGACTACTGGGATCGGGGTCGCGAGTTGAAGGTTTCCGCCTTCAAGGAGCACTTCTCCGCACCCAAGTGCGACGGCATCATTCGCATCGTCTACGGCAGCCATGACGCCATGGCGGCCGCCATCGAGAAGGGCGAGTGCGATCGCACCCGCTATATTCTCAAGCCGAGTCTGGTGGAAGACCTGAAGAAGGTGAAAAATGTGGTGGCCAAGGGCTATCCCAACCACGGCTTCTACACCCTGATCTATCACACCAGGCGGGCTCCCCTGGATGATCCGGCGTTCCGCAAAGCCATCGCCCATGTGCTTCCCAAGGAGCTCATGATTGAGGCCATCTTGAGCGGCTACGGCGAACCCGGAGGATCGGTCATCTCGCCGGTCAACAAGTTCTGGCACAACCCCGAGGTGAAGCCGTTTCCCAACGACATCCAGAAGGCCAAGGAAATCCTGAAGGCGGCCGGCTACACCTGGGACGCCCAGGGACGACTCCATTATCCGGCCAAGTAATGTGGGCGCGAACGCCCCGTTGAACCCGCGGTGCGCCCGGTCGCCGCGCCGCGCCCAGGGAGGCTTTGCTTCCGGGAGCGGCGCGGGGCCGGCCACCCTCCCAGTGATCCATAACGGACGGCCGAGACGATGAGAGAATATATCGTACGCCGATTACTCTACACCCTGATGACCCTGTTCGCGGTGGCCACCATCCTTTTCTTCCTGTTTCGCATGCTGCCCGGTGATCCCACGGCCCAGGTCATCTCCCCGGCGCTGGACGAGGTCGCCCAGGCGCGCCTCAAGCAGGCTTTCGGCCTGGATCAGCCCCTCCACATCCAATACCTGCTCTATCTCAAGAACCTGTTCGCCTTGGATTGGGGGCGCTCCTTCACCTCGTCACGCAAAGTCTTCGATATCATCCAGTATCGTTTCTGGAATACGATCTTTCTCATGGGAGCGGGCATGTGCCTGACGCTCATGGTCGGCATCGGGATGGGCATGGTCATGGCCTGGCGCCGCAACGGTCCCCTGGACCTTTGGCCCACGCTCGGCAGCCTCATCTTTCAATCGGCGCCGCCCTTCATCACCGGCCTCTTGCTCCTCATGATCCTGAGTTATCGGCTCGACCTGTTTCCCACGGGAGGGATGCGCACGCCCGGCGTGCAGCTCACGCAAGGCATGGGCCTGTTCCTGTCCTGGGATTTCATCCACCACCTGATCTTGCCGACTCTGACCGTGTCCCTCTACTACCTGGCGACTCCCATGCTCATCATGCGCGACTCCATGCTCGAAGTCATGGGCAGCGACTTCATCGAGTTGGCACGCGCCAAGGGCCTCAAGCCCCATGTGGTCATGATACGCCACGCGGCACGCAACGCCTTGCTGTCCGTGGTGACGGTGTCCTCCATCCTGGTGGGCTTCGCCATCGGCGGCCAGGTCATCGTCGAGCAGGTCTTTTCCTGGCCGGGCATGGGCTCGCTCATGGTGGAAGCGGCCTCGTCCCACGACTACCCGGTGGCCCAGGGCACCTTCCTCGTGCTCGCCATTGTCGTCATCTTCCTGAATCTCTTGTCGGACATCTCGTATTGCTACCTGGATCCCCGCATCAAGTTGGGGGATCGCTGACGGCGCCCATGAAGGAGGAGAGGCCATGGAGATCCGCGCGCTGGAGCTGCATCACGTCCGCATCCCCTTTGCCGTACCCTATAAACTCTCCAAGCGCTACGGCACCTTGACCCATGCCGAAGCCGTGGTGGTCAAGCTGGAAACGGACGACGGGTTGGCCGGCTATGGCGAAGCCGACCCCATGATGCCGTTTACCGAAGAGACCCCGGCGTCGGTGTGCGTCGTCATCCGCGACGTCTTCGGCCCCTTGCTGTTGGGTCGGGATCCGTCGGATGCGGCATCCTTGGAGCGGGAGCTGGACGCCCGCGCACACGGCAATCTCATGGCCCGCGGTGCCCTCAACATGGCCTTGTACGACCTGAAGGGGAAGGCCCTGGGCGTGCCCGTGCATGATCTGCTCGGCGGCGCCGTGCGTCGGAAAATCCCTCTCATGGGCGCCCTCGGCAGCGGCAGCCCGGGAGAAGACGCCGAGCGGATCGAGAGCTTTTTCGCGGCGGGTTACCGCACGGTCATGCTGAAGATGGGCACCCAGCCCATCGACGTCGAAGTAAAGCGCATGGAAGCCTTTTATCGCCAATTCGAGGGACGGATGCAGGTCATCGCCGATGCCAACCAGGGCTGGAGCCTGCAGGAGGGACTCCGGTTCGTCGAGCGCACGCGCGGCTGCCCTCCCGATTTGCTGGAACAGCCGGTGGATCGTGACGACCTGGCCGGTCTCAAGCGCATCCGGGAAAGTTCGCTCAGCCCGGTGAGCGCAGACGAGAGCCTGGTTTCGGAAGCGGATTGCCGCAAGCTGCTCGCGCGCCGGGTCGTCGATACGTTCAGCATCAAGGTGTCGAAAAACGGCGGGCTCGGAAAAAGCCTGCGGCTGGCCCAGGCGGCCCGGGTCTTCGGCGTCGGCTGCCTGATGAACAGCATGCTCGAGTTCGGCATCACGCAGGCGGCGTCCCTGCAGCTGGGTTGCACGCTGGCCAACCTGGTGGAGATGGGTCACGCATACATGTCGGTGCTGCGGATGGCGGACGATTTTACGGACTTTGCCGACCATGTGAAAAACGCCGTTGCCCAGGTGCCGACGCGGCCCGGATTGGGCGTGGAAGTCGATGACGCCAAGTTACGTCACTATGCGCTGGAGAGTCTCCGGCTGGAAAGCAAATAGAAGGGTGGAAGGCCCCATGTCCCGTCGTCCCCGTTTCGCCATCCTCGGCACAGGAAATTCAGGCCAGGCCTTTGCCGCCGATTTGACCCTGAAGGGCTACGAGGTTCACCTGGCCGAGCTGCCAAATTTTGCCGATACCCTGCATGCCATCGAAAGGCGCGGCGGCATCGAAATCAGCGGTGATGCGGCCACCGGCTTTGCGCGCCCCAAGCTGCTCACAACGGACCTGGAAGCGGCCCTCGAAGGGGTCCATATCCTCATCTTCGGCGGCTCCGCCTTCGCCCACGAACCATGGTGCCGGGCGGTGGCGCCCTACCTTCGCGACGGCCAATACATCCTGTTTACTTCTAATTTCGGCGCCCTGCGGTTTCGCCAATGGCAGCAGGAGTGGCCCATCCGCGCCGATGTGACGCCGGTGGAAGCCATGAGCTTGATCTACGCCACACGGGCGCCGGAGCCGGGTCGGGTGGTGGTGATCGGCGTCAAATCCCACCTGCCCGCGGCCGCGCTGCCCGCCACGCGCACACCGTCCTTCCTGGAGCTCATGAAACCGGCTTTTCCGGCGCTGGTGGCGGCCGAGAACGTGCTCTTCACCAGCCTGAACAATCTCAACCCCATCGTCCACCCGCCCATGGTGCTGTGCAATGCGGGGCGCATCGAGGCCACCGGTGGCCAGGGCTGGAACCTGTACCAGGAGGGCGCGACCGCTTCGGTGACGCGCCTCATGGAGGCCCTGGACGCCGACCGCCGCGCCCTCATGCAGCGGGTCGGGCTGAAATCGCTGGCCTTCAAGGAGGCTTTCGGGGTGCTCTACCGGGACTACGGGGTGGAAAAGGAGACCCTGGAAGCCACCTTGCGAGAAAGCCCCATCCACAGTGATCCCGCGTTTCCGGCCCCGGCTCAGTTGGATACTCGTTATTTGACGGAAGACATCTCCTTCGGCCTGGTCCCGTGGGCGGCGCTGGCAAGGATGTGGCAGCAACCCACGCCGACCCTGGACGCCACCATCCAACTAGCCTCGGTGCTGGTCGGCCGCAACTACTGGGACAGCGGCCTACTGCCGGAACATCTGGGCCTTGCCGGCATGGCGCCTGAGGAGGTGCTGGCCTGGGTGCGTTAGTGATTCACGTCAACCTGTGAGGCGGGAAGTGAATTCCCCCTTCGTGACCAATCTGTGATGGAGTGTAAGAAACCATGTTACCCCGGGGACTGAAGGAATTTTTGGCGACGCAGGCGCGCATCATCTCGCGCCACAAGTTTGGCTTGTTCGGGGCCACGGTCATCTTGGCGTTCGGCATCATCGGCCTGATCGGGCCCCTGGTGGCGCCCCACGGGCCCTGGGAATCTTTGCGCGACGCCAACGGCAAACTGGCCATCTTGCGCCCGCCGTCGTCTGAGTTCCTTTTAGGCACGACCTCCATGGGGCGCGACATCCTCTCGCAGATGCTCTACGCCACCCGCACCACGGTGATCATCGGCCTGGTCTCGGGGCTCATCTCCATTCTCATCGGCGCCAACATCGGGCTGATCTCGGGCTATTACGGCGGGCGTCTGGATGAGGTGCTGATGCGCTTTACCGACATCATCTACGGCATGCCGTTCTTGCCCTTTCTCATCGTGCTCATCGCTCTTTTCGGCCGCAGTCTGTGGTTTGTCATCATCGCCATCTGCTGCATCGTCTGGCGCACCTCGGCGCGCGTGGTGCGCGCGCAGACCCTGGCCATCAAGCAGCGCCAGTTCGTGCTGGCGGCCAAGGCGCGCGGGTGCAGCAACCTGCGCATCATCTACCGGCACATCATGCCCAACATCCTGCCGCTGCTGCTGCTCTACACCGCCTTCAACATCGCCTGGTCGGTGCTCGCCGAGGCCAGCGCCAGTTTTCTCGGCTTCGGCGACCCGGACAACCTGAGTTGGGGCGGGATGCTCTACAGCCTCTGGATTTCCGGCAAGATCCGCACAGCCTGGTGGTGGTTCGCGTGGCCGTCCATCTGCATCATCCTGCTGGTGAGCGCCCTGGTCTTCGTCAGCCGGGCTTATGAAGAAGTGGCCAATCCACGCTTGCAGCAACGCTAAAAGGGGGCGCGCGTGCTACTCGAGATAGAAAACCTGAAGACCCATTACCCAACGAGCAAAGGCACCGTCAAGGCGGTGGACGGCTTGAGTCTGTCCATCGATGAAAACGAGGTGTTCGGGCTGGCGGGCGAGTCCGGCTGCGGCAAATCCACCCTGATCCGCACCATCATGCGGTTGGTGCCGGACAACGCCCGGGTGAGCGCCGACAAGATGACCTTCCAGGGCAAAGATCTTTTGAGCATGCCGGATCGGGACTTCCGCGAACAGGTGCTCTGGCAGGGCATTTCCCTGGTGATCCAAAGCGCCATGAACGCCCTCAACCCCGTCTACCGGGTCGGGGACCAGATCGTGGAGGCCATCCAAGCCCATGCCCCTTTGAGCCGCGCGGAGTGCGAACAGCGCGTGGCCGCTCTGTTTGACGCCGTGGGACTGCAGGCGGGTCTGATGCGCAACTACCCGCACGAATTCAGCGGCGGCATGCGCCAGCGGGCCATGATCGCCATGTCCCTGTGTCTGGATCCGCGCCTGATCATCATGGATGAGCCCACCACGGGGCTGGACGTGCTGGTGCAGGAACGGATCCTGCGCAACCTACGTGAGCTGCGGGCGCGCTCCAAGCACCCGGCCTCTATTTTGCTCATCACCCACGACATCTCGGTGATCGCCGAGATGAGCGACCGGATCGGCATCATGTATGCCGGCCGGCTAATGGAAGTGGCACCGGCCGTCGAGATCTTTCGCAACACCTATCACCCGTACACCCTGGGTTTGAAAAACGCGTTTCCAAGTATCCGCCAACTTGAGCGCGAACTCATTTCCATCCCGGGCTCGCCGCCCAACCTCATCGAGGACATCCCGGGCTGCGTTTTCACGGCCCGGTGTCCGTTCGCCATCGAGGCCTGTGAGCACCAGCGTCCGCCCATGCTGGAAGTGGCTCCGGGCCATAAGGTGGCCTGTATTCGCACCGAGCACGTGGAAGAGTTTCGTCAGCGGGCAGGAGAAAAAAAGACATGGCAGTCCTCCAAGTCGAGAATCTGAAACAACACTTTTACCTTCAGCCCGGGCTCTTGGAGCGCGTGCTGAGCGGCAAGAAGCCCAGCGTGATCAAGGCGGTGGATGATGTCAGCTTCACCGTGGAAGCGGGGGAGATCCTGGGGCTCGCCGGCGAATCGGGTTGCGGCAAGTCCACCTTGTGCCTGGCCATCGCCAATCTGCGCCGGCCCACCGCCGGCTCCATTCGCTACCAGGGATCCGATCTGGGGCGGATGAGCGTCCAGGAGCAGAAGGACTACCGGCGCAAGGTGCAGCTGGTCTTCCAGGATCCGTTCGAATCGCTCAACCCCCGTTTTACCGTCTACGACCTGGTGGCGGAGCCCCTGCGCGCCTTCAAGATCGGCAGCCGCCAGGAAAAGCGCGACCGGGTGCGGGAGACCCTGACTCGCGTGGGCCTCAGCCCGGATGACTACCTGGACCGCTACCCGCACCAGATGAGCGGCGGCGAACGCCAGCGGGTCGGCATCGCCCAGGCCCTGGTGCTCGATCCGCAGCTGGTCATCGCCGATGAGCCCCTTTCCATGCTGGACGTGTCCATCCGGGCCGGTATTCTCGATCTGATTCGCGACCTGTCCGAGCAGATGCACTTTTCCTGCATCTATGTGTCTCACGACCTGTCGATTCTTTCCAACATCTCCGAGCGGCTCATGATCATGTACCTGGGACGGGTGATGGAACTGGGCGCCACCAAGGATGTCATCACCAAGCCGTTGCACCCCTACGCCCAGGCCCTGATTTCGGCGGTGCCCATCCCGGACCCGGAATATCGCCGGCCGATTCCCGAGATCCACGGCGAGGTTTCCCAGCCCATCGATCCGCCGCCGGGCTGCCGTTTCCAGAGCAGGTGTTTGAAAGTGATGGAGCACTGCCGCACCGACACGCCGTTGCTCAAAGAAGTGGAGCCGGGCCACCACGTGGCCTGTCACCTTTACGCCTAGACGATTCGAAAGAGAGCGATGATGATGCAAACAACGGGAAAGAAGTGTCGCTGGGCCATCCTGGGTGGCGGCAATGGGGGGCAGAGCGCCGCCGGACACCTGGCGCTCATGGGCTATCCGGTGATTCTCTACGACATTTTTGAAGAAACGGTGGCGGCCATCAACTGCGAGGGGGGAATTCACCTGAGCGGTGTCGTCGAAGGGTTCGGCGAACTCCAGGGGGCGACCACGAAATTGGAACACGCGGTTCCCACGGCCGACGTGGTCATGGTGATCACACCGGCCCTGGCCCACGCAGAAATTGCCCGGGGCTGCGCGCCGCTGCTTCGCGACGGCCAGGTCGTCGTCCTGCATCCGGGAGCAACCGGCGGCGCCCTGGAGTTTGCCCAGGTGTTGCGCGAGTCCGGCTGCCGGGCCGAGGTGAGCCTGGCGGAAACCAATTCGTTGATCTATGCATGCCGCAGCACCCGCCCGGCACATGCGACCATCTACGGCATCAAGCATGACCTTAAAGTGGCGGCATTGCCGGCGCGCGACAACGAGCGCGTCCTGTCCTTTCTGGCCGATCCCTTTCCCCAGATAAAAGCGGCCCGAAACGTCCTGGAGACCAGTCTCGCCAATCCCAACGCCATGATGCATCCGGCCCCCACGCTGCTCAACACCGGGCGCATCGAATCCGACCAGAGCTGGCTCTATTACTGGGACGGCATCACACCCTCCATTGCGCGCTTCGTGAGCGCCATGGACGCGGAGCGGCTGGCCATCGCTCGGGCCCTGGATGTGCACCTTCCGAGCATCCTGGACTGGTACGGTCAGGCCTACGGCGCCCACGGCAAGGATCTGAAGGAGGCCGTGAGAAACAACTCGGCCTACGCCGACATCCAGGGGCAGCACAGCCTGGAGACCCGCTACCTGCTGGAGGACGTGCCTCTGGGGCTGGTGCCCATGCTGGCCCTGGGGGAAGCCTTGGGGGTTCGCGTGCCGCACCTGCGCACTATCGTCGACCTGGCGCAGCTGCTTCTCCAAAAGGATCTCACAAGCACCGGCAGGACTTTGAAAAGACTCGGTCTGGAAGGCATGGATCGAGACCAGATCGTGCGCTTCGTGGAAACGGGGGAACGCGGCGCCGGCGGCTGAGCTGATGCCACGACGCCGGCCGCGAGCGCCTCGCTCAGCAGGCGGCCCGCCCGGCGGATGGAACCTTGAAGTGTCTTTTCGTAGACAGGGTAACAACGTGTTTTCCCGTTCGCCTGGTCCACTGGGATCTTGTTGGCGGGAAACACGTACTGCCAGCCCCATTCCTTTCCTCCGCCAGGATACCTTGTTGTCAGGGCCTTCGGCAAAACGGCCTCTCTGACCCTCATGAGCAACACGGCGGCGGCCCGGAACGCCGCCCGAACCCTGTTGGCCCGGGGCCCCCTTGCACGCCCGTCCGCCCAACGCCTTCTCACGGCCCAACAGCGCTGCCCCCAGGGCCTACCCCTCTCCCGCCTGGTGCCCAAGGCCGCCCGCCTGGCCCATCAGCTCGCGGGCGATCCCGAAGGATCCCAGCCGTACGCATGACGAACCGGGAGAAAAAGGGAGAAATCGCCCGCGGCAAGAGAACATGGAAAGCGGGACCGAAACAAAGAGCCCCCCCGGGAGGGTGTCTGACAATGGCCTCTCGGCCGGGCCTTTCTCACCAATGCAATCGCACTGAGTCATGTGATGCTTTTTTGAGCTTTGTAGGGACGGGTTCCGAACCCGCCCCTACTGCTGAAACGCCAGGCCGACAGGACGGGCCCGCCTGGCAGCCCCCACCTTCCGTCCCCACAAGAAGAGAGCCCCGGACGTTTTGGAACAAACCCCCAGTATGCAATTGAATTCACTGTATGCATCCGTTCGCCCTGACGTGATGCAACACGTTGCACACTCTCCCGGCTTTCCCTTTCAACAGACCAGGCCCTTCCGCCCAAACAAGTCGCTAACACATTGATCTATATATTAGTTTTGCTTTGTGTCTGCCCACGTTTGGCCTGGCACCCCTTTTGCTCATTAAGAAGGCACCTTCAATGGAAGAGGCCTCACGGACCGACCTGGCCCTGCCTGGAAGGACGGCACAGATGGCGCAAACCCCGGCGGCATGGAATTGGGGCCGTTGAGCGCACACGAAGACGGGAGACCCACGGATGAAACCACGCGTTCTTTTCCTCTTGCTTTTTCTGGGAGCCTTGAGCCTTTGCCTGCCCCACCCGGCCCAATCGCTCACCTTGACGTTTGGAGATAATCACATTTCCTGGCCGGACCGTTACTTGCCTGACCAGCGTAATAGCATCAATAACGATAACATAGACACCATCGGTGACCCCAACTTCACCGGCGGAACGGTGATCGTAAACGACAATTCCCAGCTCACCAGCATCCGATTCTTCTTTGAAGAGTGGGGAAGCGTGCCAACATATAACATGCTGGCTCCCGGGGATCTTTTCTTAGACGTAGATGGTGACTCTCAATGGGACTACGTGGTGTACAATCCCGAGGATAAGCACCCCATGGAAAACGGTACTGCAATGACTCCCACAATATCAACAGATTGGAAACTTTATTTTGTACCCGATAGCACAGACCTTGGTTATGAATTGTCGGGAACAGATAATTCTGGTTACTGGAGCGGCTATTATATCCGCGACAGTCACCCCATCGGCCTTAAGAAAAAACGCTTACCTTACATTCGTGACCTTAATCAGAAGGTGGGCTTCAGCGGCTGGGGAACCACCACGCTCACTTTTGACTTCACCAAGTACAACTCGGCCATCCCGCTCTCGCTTCCCACGAACCTCACCCTGGGCTTTGCGGTTAACTGTGCCAACGACGTGGTCTATAAGACGGTGCATGTTCACACGCCGGAGCCGGCCAGCATGCTGCTTTTGGGAACAGGACTGGTGGGCCTGGCGGGGTTCGCCCGCAAGCGCAAGAACCAAAAGGAAGGAAAATAACGTCCCAGGGTCCCCGTCGGCCGCGGCGAAAAGAAAGACCCTTGATCGGACCCACGCCGCGCCCTCCTTCCGGACAGCCACGCCGGGGGCCGGATGGCGGAAAACCCACCGGCAGTTTCAGGCCAATCCAACCAGTCCAGGCCTTTTCCGCGGGGTCAAGGCCCCGCGGCTCTTCTTGAATCCCCAGGTCCGCCTTTTCGTCTCCTGACCCCTCCACTCCGGCGGCCCTTCCAGGCGGCGCCGACGGGCGACGTCCCGACATCCCGTCTCGGGAAATCCCCTCGCCACAACCTCTGTATCCCTGCGGTGAGATCAGGTCAGAGGCCAGCGCACGGGAACCTTTCCTTTCAGGAAGGCCTTCACCTCCCCGATGCCCACCTTCCGCCGATGAAAGATCCCGGCGGCCAGAGCGGCTTCGGCCCGCGTTTTTGTAAAAACATCCAGGAAGTGTTGGGCGCAGCCCGCACCGCTCGATGCGATCACGGGAATGGTGACCGCCTCCCGCACGGCGTGGATGAGCTCCAGATCGAAGCCCTGGTTGGTTCCGTCCCGGTCGATGCAGTTGAGAAGAATTTCCCCCGCCCCCAGTTGCTGGCACACCCGGGCCAGGGTGACGGCGTCCACGTCCCGACCTTCCCGGCCGCCTTTCACCGTGCACTGGTACCAGCAGAAGCGCTCCCCGTTGGGACCGGGAAAGGCCGTCTCGATCACCCGGTGCGGCACCGCGTCCGGAGACGGCACGTACACCCGTCGCGGGTCGATGGAAATAACCACGGCTTGGCTGCCGTACACCCGGGAGATGGTCTCGATGGCGCTTCGGCCCGTGGGGCCGCCCCGTTTCAGCACCTCTTCCACCACGGCCACGGCGTCGCTTCCGATGGACACCTTGTCGGCCCCCGACCGGAAGTATTGGGACGCCACCTGGAGCGCGTCGTAGCGGGTGCCGTCCTTGTCCGTGTAGTCGCGGATGCCTCCGCCGATGGTCAGCGGCACGAAGACCTCTTCCGACGTCCTTCGAAGGACCTCCAGCATGGGCATGTCCTTGAGGGGAAAGTCGCGAAAGCCGGTGATATTGAGAAAGGTGATCTCATCGGCGCCTTCTTCGTAGTAGCGGCGGGCCAGTTCCACGGGTTTTCCCAGGTTGCGCACCCGGCCCTCCTCACGCACATCGTACTGATCGCCCTTGGTGACCACCAGATCCCCTTGGTCATTGGCCCGCACGTCCAGACACGCGATGATCCGCCGGGCCAGTTCGGTCTGGGATGCCGCCACCGGCGGCAGCACGGGCGCGGCCTGGCCTCCCAGGAAATTTTCCAGGATCTTCAGCCCCGCCGGACCGCTCTTTTCCGGGTGGAACTGGACGGCGGCCACCTGCCCCTTTTCCACGGCGCTCACGAATTCCACCCCGTAGTCGGTGACGGTCAGCACCACGGAAGGATCCCCGGAATCCACGTAGTAGGAGTGAACAAAGTAGAGCTTTTCATCGCCCTTCAGGCCGTGGAGCAGGGAGGACGGCTTGCGCGCCCTGATCCCGTTCCAGCCCATGTGGGGAACGGCGCGATCCACTCGAAAGCGGCGAACGATTCCCGGAAAAAACCCCAGGCCGTCTTCTCCCGGCGCCTCTTCGCTTCCTTCAAAGAGGGCCTGCAGCCCCAGGCAGATGCCTAGAAACGGGCGGCCGGACCGCAGATAGGCCAGAAGGGGATCCACGTAACCGCGGTGTCTCAGCACCCGCATCATCTCCCCGAAGGCCCCCACCCCGGGAAAGACCAGCCGTTCCGCCTGAACGATGTCCTCGGGGCGTTCCACGAACCGAACATCCCGGCCCAAGGACCGGATGGCGTTCACCACGCTGCGGACATTTCCCGCGCCATAGTCGAGCACCGTCACCATGTTTTGTCTCTCCTGCCTCGTTCTTCCAGGGTTTCGGGCCAAGGTCTTTTCAGGTCGCCGGCACCAAGGGATGGAGATCCCGCCTTGAAGGCCTCCTTTCAACGCCCGCCATCGAATCCCCGTTCATGGGCCGAGGCGCCGGTTCTTTTGAGCTGCGCCAGCACATGGGGCCGGTCGGTGATGATGGCAAAGACGTCCCGATCCATGAAGGTCTTCATCTGGTGCGCTTCATTGACCGTCCAGACCAGCACGGGAATCCCCGCTTGCCGGAGACGTGCCAGGGCCTCTTCCCCCACCAGCTCCGCCTTGGGATGATAGGTGTCGGCCCCCAGACGACGCACGGCGGCCACGGGGTCTTCCACGTCCTCTTTGACGATGATCCCCGCGGGAAGGGTCGGCTCCAGAGCCTTCACCCGAACGACAACCTCCTCACGAAAGCTGGAGATGAGCACGGACCGGGCCATGCCCGTTTCCCGGACGATCCGCACCGTTTCTTCGGCCAGACGGAGGGGATCCTTGCCATCGCCTTTGATTTCCACATTGATTCTCCAACCCAGGGACTTGGTGAACAAAAGAGCCTCTCGCAGGGTGGAGATCCTGTGATGGGTTTCATCGCCTGGATCCTTCAGATTCTGGACAATCCGCTGGATCAGATCCCCGGGCCGGCCACCACCCGGAGGATGCTCGTCCATGTCCAGCCCTTCCAGCTCCCGCAAAAGGTAATCACTCACATTCCATGGATCCCGTCTCGGATCCAGGCGCGCCGCATTGGACGTGCGCTCCAGGGTGGGATCGTGGATCACCACTGGGACGCCGTCGGCGGAAAGCTGCACGTCCATCTCCCAAAAATCCGCCCCCACGGCGAAACTGATCATGGCCGCGGCCAGAGTGTTTTCCGACGCCAGAGCGCGCCCTCCGCGGTGCGCTCCCACCAAGGGAGGCCCCCATGGGGAACGCCACCCGTCCCTCCAATCCCACGAACCCCGATCGTGTGGATCCATGTTCTCTCTTTGCTTTGATACGGTAACGATTGAATCCGCCCTCACCCTCTCTAAGACGCCTTCACGTGGGTCTCAGCGTAGCCCCGATAAAAACGGTCGTCCCACCTGGAAAGACTCTTGCCGATACCATCCGGCCCCCACCCCGTCAACTCCCTTCCGCTCCGCTGGGAGCCTTTCCGACAAGGGCCCCTCGCCCTTTGGGGGCCTTTTGACCCGTTGAAGTTCCACCGCCCCGGGGTGCTTTCTTGAATTCTCAGACAGCCCTGTGGGGCGGGTTCAAAACCCGCCCCGACGACGCGGGTCAAGGGCCGGCCTCGAGCCGGTAAAGGGGGTGAGGCAGGGCCAAGGGTGAGAGGTAAAAAGGTCCTTGAAGGTCAAAAGCCACAGCCTGGCCTCACCCCTTCTGCCAGGGGCTTGGACGATACCAAGGGGCTCCATCTATCCAATTTTCCTATGTGACTTATCGAAGCCTCTGCGCTATAGGTGGGCCGTCTTTCCACTCACAATGAGGAGTCCTTCATGGCGCGTCTTGTCGGCTTTACCTGAAGCGGCGTTTTTGCACCCACCCGTGCCAGGTAGGCAGTGGGCCGATCTGGAAGGCGCGTCTTTCCATCCTTACTTCCATCTTCCCATAGGCTTGATGCCGCACGACCCGCGGCCTGACACCTGCCGGGTATCCGAGGGGGCAATGGCGCTGGGCGCCCCACGGGCTGCAAACCCGTTGGCCCGGCCTCACCAGCCGGGAGGAGGTTCGATTCCCCTTGCCCCCTCCATTTCCATGCCCAGGGGACCGTTGACCGTGCACAGTCATTGGGGGAGGTCGTCTTGGATTCCACACGTGGCTTTCCAGAAAATCGGAGGGAAGGAATGGGTCCGCCCGGGTTCGAACCCCTGGTGGTCTGCTTCTGTTGTCAATGGTGTTCCTATGCGGCGGCGGACATGGCCGGTGCTATGCGGTTGAGTTATCCGCCCAACGTGCGGATTGTGCTGGTGCCTTGCACGGGGCGTGTCCAGGAGGAACATCTCCTGGCGGCTCTGGAAGCCGGGGTGGACGGAGTTCTGGTCTCCGGATGCCTTCCCGGTCAGTGCCATTATGTGAACGGCAACCGAAAGGCGGAAAAGCGGGTGGCACGGGCCCGCGCCATCCTGGAAGAGATCGGGGAGGACCCGGAACGCATCGGGATGGTCCACAATGCGGCGTCCATGGGGCCCCAGCTGGCACGCTGCTTTCGCGATACGACCGAACGCTTGAGGGCGTTGGGGCCCATCTTTCCGGTCTGGGATGGGTCGGGCGAGCCCAAACAGGCAGGACGGGAGGCGCAGTACAGGGAATGAAACGATGGCTTGTCCCGTCCCGGAAGCGATCCCCAAAGAAGGAGGTGAAACATGGGCGAGGTGGTGAACTTCAAAAACCATCGGCATGAAAAAGCGGCCGCTCGCGCCTTTCGGATCTGGCGCCCTCTGTTGGGGCGTCACGTGCGCCTGGATGCCGGCACGTGTTGGAGCGATCTACCGGATTCGGCCCTGTTTTTCCTGTGCCGGGAAACACCGGAAAGCAAGCTCGCTTTCTACGACTTCCTCATGGGCGCCTTGGGCCTGGGCTCCGGACACGAGCTGGAACAACAGGCGCCCCGGGATTTGATCGATCTTCTCAATGCCTATTTTTACTTTTTGGACCAGGCCCGCTTCGAGTGCTGCCGACGCTTGGATTGGACCGAGCCCACCGGCTTGGCCATGCGGCCGCTCATCGAGCAGGTGCTGGACCCGGCCGCCTACGACTACCCCAACCTCATGCAATGTCCCGTCCCCACACCGCAGCATCCCGCTTATGAAGCCTACCGAGCGGCATCCGGAATGGATAGGTGCGCCGTCCTGCGCAGGTGGCTACCGGAGGCGGTGGAACGGTTTGGATGGATGGTGGACGAATCCACGGAGCACGGACCTCCAGAACAAGTGTCCGTCGTGAGGCGTCTAACTGTAAGAGATGACGGAGTAAGAGTGAGGCACGACGCGGCACGCGCGGCCCCCGGACGAAAAGAGAGCCTGCACCGAGGGGAGGCTTCCCGTGATTAGGACCGTAACCATCGGCATCGCCGGCCACGTGGACCACGGCAAGACCAGCCTGGTGAGGCGACTCACAGGCGTTGACACGGACCGCATGCCGGAGGAAAAGAGGCGCGGACTGACCATCGAGCCCGGCGTGGCCCCCCTGCGTCTTACTTCCGGGCGGGTCCTTTCACTCGTGGATGTGCCGGGCCACAAGGACTACCTGCGAAACGCGGTGAGGGGACTGGCGGCCGTGCAAGGCGCTGTGCTCGTGGTGGCCGCCGACGACGGCGTCATGCCCCAGACCCGGGACCATTTGGACATCTTGCAACTGCTGGGCGCACGCACCGGAATGGTGGTTCTTTCCAAGGCGGACCGGGTCGATGAGGAGACCCTGGAGTACGCCCGGCTTGAAATCGAAGATCTGACGGAAGGCACCTTTCTGGAGGGTTGTCCCATCGTGGTCTTCTCGGCCCAGGACGGTCGAGGAACACCTCGGATCCTCAAGGAACTGGAGCGGCTGGCATCCCGGCTCGACGGAGGTGACATGGCCCGTCCCAGCCGAATATGGATCGACCGGGTTCGCAGCGTGGCAGGTCACGGGACGGTTGTCAGCGGGACCCTTCATTGCGGGGTCTTGAGGGAAAACGACCCGCTGGCGATTCTGCCCGCCGGCAGGCTCACGCGCGTTCGCTCCCTGGAGGTCCATCACCGGAAGGTGAAGCGAGCCCAGGCAGGGCAGCGGGTGGGAGTGGCGCTGCACCATGTGACCACCAAGGAGGTGGGGCCGGGCATGCTTCTGGCCCAGCCCGGCACGGTGGAGGCCGCTCCGTACCTGAACGTGGACCTGGGCATGCTGCGGAACGCCACTCACAAGCTTTTCCACCAGCAAAGGATCCGTGTGCATGTGGGAACGGCCTGCGTCCAGGGCCGGGTCCACCTTCTCCACAGGACTTGCCTGGAACCCGGCGAACAAGCGATCGCCCAGATCCGTCTGGAAGAGGCCGTCGGCTGTCTGGCAGAAGACCGCTTTGTGGTGAGCTTCCTGGGGGATTCTGCCATTGCCGGCGGGGGCCGGATTCTGGAACCCACCCGGGAAAAGCTCCGGCCCGCCAAGGCCGGGCGAATGCTTCCCTATCTCCACTGCCTGCAACGAGGTGACCTGGAGGGAGCCTTGGAACACCTCTTTGCCCGGTCCCCCTACACCCCCCTTTCCACAACCCAGGCAACCGTGGCCATGGGCTTCCGCAGGGAGGTCGTCTCCCAGGTGTTGCAACGCTGGTGTCAGGATGGCCGTCTGGTGGTCCTTGAAGACGGACGGTACGTGAGAAAAAGGGACCATGGGAATCTACGCCGCAAATTCCTCGATACCATGGTGGATATCCTTTCTTCGAACCCGCTCAAAGAATGGGTTTCCGGCGAAGAACTACGCGCCCGCGTCCACATGAAGCTGGACCCGGAATGGACCCGCCATCTATTGACGGACCTTTGCCGCCGGGGCCTCATGGACGATGGCGAAGGCGGTTATCGGATGCCTCAACGAAAACGCAACTGGACGCCCCACCAAAAGGAGATCCGAAACGCCATTTTGACTTTCGCTCGCCGGGCGGGGTTGAGCAGCTTTGCGGCCGGGACCTTCTGCGATCACCACCGGGGAAGGTTCCATCCATCCGAGGTTCAGCGGATCCTGGACCATCTGGCGGCGCAAAAGCACCTGGTCCGACTTCAGGACGGCCGTTACATCACCCGCGAGGCCCTCGCTGCCGTGGAGCAGCGGGTGCGGTCCTGGATTCAGGCCAAGGGCGCCTTGCGCCTGAGCGACTGTCCCCAGGCCCTGGGCTACGGACGTACCCGGGCCGTGGCGGTGCTGGAACATCTGGACGCCATGGGCGTGACCATCCGCCTGGACGATCGGCGCCTGCTGGCAAAAGATCATGCCGAGGCCTTCTGGCGTAAGGCGGGAACCGATTCGGTAAGTCCCTGACAGCCGGAGGCCACCCAAGCGGGTTCCAGTGGGAACAGCCCCTACCCGTTTCAGCACATACTGCCCTCCGGTTGGCGGAATCCCGCCGGAACCCGGCCGACCCGGAAGGTTTCCATCTCCGGCAAGCGTTACAGGGATGCCTGGGGAAGGCGAAGTTCGTAGGACAGGTAGACTTGGATCCCCTTTTCGGCGGCGGCCTGCTTCACCTGGGGGGACGCCTGGTAGGTGACGAGAACCGCAAAGACGTCGGTTCCCACAATCTTTCGGACCTTGGCCACCGTCTTGACAAAGCTGTCCACGTCCCGCTTTTTGAGCTGCGACTTGGCTTCGCCCAGGATGGCGGTGCGCCGGCCCTCCAGGCGGCCATATCCCCAGATGTTCACTTCGATGTAGCGATGGGGCGCCGTTTCCAGGAAAGTACGGACCAGCGGCGCTTCGATCGTCATGCCGAAATCCCGGGCCAAGAGATGCGGCAAGGCCCAGATGGCTTCGTCTTCCAAACGATAGCCCACTGTGTGGGCCAGGCCGCCCAGCATTTCCCGCGTCTTGCGGTGCTCGTCGGTCAGGGTGGCCAGCTTGATCTCCGTCTGCTTTTGGGCCTCGGCCAGCTCTTCCAGTCGCGCTTCCGTCCGGGCCTGGGCTTTAGCCAGCTCTTCTACTCTGGCCTCTGTCCTGGCCTGGGCTTCAGCCAGCTCTTCTACTCTGGCCTCCGTCCTGGCCTGCGCTTCAGCCAGTTCTTCGACCCGGGCCTCTGTACGGGCCTGGGCTTGGGCCAGCTCCTCAACACGCTCTTCCGTGCGGGCCTGAGCCAGGGCCAGCTCTTCCACCTTCTCGGTCAGCCGGTCGAGGCGCCGTTCGGTCCGTGCCTGCGCTTGAGCCAGTTCCTGCACCACCTGCTTAAGACCGTCAAACTCCTCTCGGGTGACCCGGATCTCGCGCACCCGATCGTCCACGATCGCCACGATCGTCTTATAAAGCTCGCTGTTCAGCCCCTGGCCCGTGCTCTGAGGCATGGTTTCTCCGCCTGAAATGCCTTTGCCTTTCGCCATGGTCTCCTTTTAACTTCCGGGCTCTGGGAAGGTCAATGCAAAGGCAATGGAACCACTTGATCTCCCTATGGCGGGACGGATTTCACGATAGGATCTCAAGGGTTTCATGGGCCACTTCGTAGACCTGATCCGCCAGGCGCTCGACCTGCTCCAGGTAGTGGGATACCACCACCAACGTGCATCGCCGTTTCAGGGTCAGCAGAAGGTCTTCGATGACCCCGGCCGCCCGAGCATCCAGGGAAGAGGTGGGCTCGTCCAAAAGCAGCACGTCGGGTTGCGCAGCCAGGGCCCGCGCAATGCACAACCTCTGCTGCTGCCCCCCGGAAAGGCGGCGCGCGTCTTCGTCCAGCCGGTCTTTGACCTCGTCCCATAAGAAGGCCCGCCGAAGGGCACCTTCCACCTCTTGCGCCACGAGCCGCTTGTTCCGTTGCCCCATGACCTTCAGGGGGAAAGCCACGTTGTTGAAAATGCTCATGCGAAGCGGATTGGGGGCCTGGAACACCATGGCCACTCGCCTTCGGAGTTCTGTTGCGGGAAAAGAAGGATCGGAAACCAGTCGTTCCCGACCATCCAGGCGGACCCAAACGCGGCCCTGGGCGTGGGCGCCCGGCACTTCCTCCCAAAGGCGGTTGAGAGCCATGAGGAACGTGCTCTTCCCCCGCCCCGAAGGTCCCACAATGGCCGCCAGCGCACCTTCCAAAAAGAGGGCGCTCACCTCACGAAGGACCGTCCGAGCTCCATAGCGAAAGGTCAGCCCCTCCACCCGGATTTTGACCACGGGATCCATAACACCTCATGCCCGATAAAGAGCCCAAGAGCCCACAGCCCTGCGAACAGCATAGGCCAGAGCGAACAGAGACACGCTTACCCCGAGGAGTATGAGCGCTGCAGCGAATCCCCGCTCCAGTTCCTCCGTCGAGCCGTATTGGGTCGATATGTAGTAGATATAAAAGGGAAGCGCCTCAAAAGGATCCAGCACAGACCGGGGCACGCCGGCCGTCACCACCACGCCGGTGAGCAGAATCACGGCCGTATCCTCCGCACATCGCCCCACCGCCAGCAGAAGACCGCTGGCGATGCCTTGCAAGCTATGGGGAAGAAGGACCCAAACGAGATTCTGGACCCGGTCCGCTCCCAGGCTTAAGGCCGTGAGGCGCACCTCCTGCGGCACCTCCTCCAGGGCCGACTGGGTGGCCCGAATCACGTAGGGAAGCACCAGGATCATGAGAGAAAAGGCGGCCACCAGCAGACAGGGCCCCAAACGAGGCGAAACGAGCTTATGTAGAAGCAAAGAGACGCTGAAGCCGAAAAGCCCCACGACCACGGACGGAATGCCGGCCAGCACGTCAAAAAAGACGGTGAGCACCTCTTTCAGGCGTCCCCGGGAAAATTCGGCCAGGTAGATTCCGGTGGCCAGACCCAGAGGAGCCGCCAGGGCCACGGCTCCTGTTACCAAAGCGACCGTTCCCAAAACGGCCGGCCACAGGCCATCGAAAACGGGGACTCCACCGAATAGGGCATCCCGGGCAGAGACGTCGCCAAAAAGGAGCTGGGCGTTCAGGTGCGGTAGTCCGCGCCAGGCCACAAAACCCACCACGCCCGCAGCCCCCGACACGATCCACAACCCCGCGGCGTAGCAGCCGCAACGAACGGCCCACGGCCAAATCCGTTTCATCGCGAGTTTTTCCTTGTTGCGGCGCGCATTTTCCATGCGCACAAGGCCGCGCAGCTGGTCAGGACATAGAGCACCATGCCGCAAAGAAAGATGGAGGCAAACTCCAGGCTCTGCAAGTCCGCGGCGATCACCAGGGCGATGTGGGCCGTGAGCGTTCTTGCGGATTCCAGGAAACCGGAAGGAACCTGAGCGGCATTGCCGGCCAGCATGAGGGCAATGAGGGTATCTCCCAGCGCGCGACCGAAAGAAAGAACCAGTCCCGCCGCCAGCCCCCTGCGCGCGGAAGGGATCACCACCCAGACGAAACGCTGGACGGGATCGGCGCCCGCAGCGGCCGCGGCCAAAAGGATCGGGCGGGGCACGGCAGCAAAGGCGTCGGAGAAAAAGAGCGTCATGGTCGGAGTAATCATGAGAGAAAGGGGCACCAAGGCGCTCAGCAGACACCGACCGGATCCCGCATGAAAGAGGTGCCGCACGGTGGGAACCAGCAAAAAGACCCCCACGAACCCATACACAACGGTTGGAAATCCTGTCATGAGTTGGACCAAGCGCCGCAATGGAACCGCAAGCATGGGCGGAGTCAGACCAAAGATCAACCCAGCGCACCCCAGACTGACGGGAAAGGACACCGCCAGGCTGCAAGACGCCAGGAGGAAACTGGCCACCATCATGGGCAAGATGCCGTAGCGCCCCTGAAGGGGCGCCCACGAACCTGTGAGAAGGTCGGATACCGAAAAGGAAGACAAGAGAGGGCGGGCCAAAATGAGCATGAAGATCAGGATGGAAAGCGGAAGAGCGGCGGCGCACAACGTGGCCGTCCCCAGGATCTTTCGAACCAGGCGTTCCCGACGGCTCATCGGTCTGCGGGGATGTATCCCTTGGAGGCAATGATCCGTCGACCTTCAGGGGCGAACAGCAGGTCCAGGAAGGCTTGCGCCAGGGCCGACGGCTGCCCCTTGGTGTTGCTGTAGAGCCCTCGGGCCACGGGATATCGACCGGACCGCACGTTTTCCAGGCTGGGCTCCACGCCATCCAGGGCCAGCGCCTGAACCGTTTCGTCCACGTAGCCGACCGATATGTAGCCGATGGCGGCGGGATCCGTGGCCACGGCCGTCTTCATAGCTCCGTTGGACGGCACCACATCGGCATCCTTTCGGATAGCCCCCTTGCCGAGAGCCTTCTTCCAGAAGACATGCCGGGTTCCGCTGGCCTCATCCCGCGTGAACACATGAATCGCCCGATCCGGGCCGCCCACTTCTTTCCAGTTCGTCACCCGGCCGGCGAAAATATCCTGCACCTGCCGAGACGTGAGCGATCGCACGGGATTTTCAGGATGGACCACCGCCGCCACACCGTCCACGGCCCATCGATGCAATCTCAGGCCATAAGCGCTGATCTCCTGGTCAGTGGGGCGACGCCCGGAATTACCGATATCCACCAGGCCTTCCCCCACCTGCTTAATGCCCACACCGGAACCACCTCCGGCAATGGTGATGCGAATGGCCGGGTAACGGGTCATGACTTCCCGGGCCAGGGCCTTCATGACCGGAATGTGGGCGGTACCGCCCGAAATCCTGAGGGTTCCCTCCAGGCCTTTGAATGCGTCGTAACCGCCCGCATGGACTCCGGTGGTCACCGCCAGAATGCAGGAAAGGACGCAAATGAAAAGAAATCCTCTTCGGTACGCCATCAATTCCCTCCTCGCCCGCCCCCTTGGGCAGGCCATTGAACCGGTGGACGGCCCGGTCAGGGGAGAGAACACGGAGGAGCCACCCCGCATTCCAAGAGTGGTCGGGAAACCATCCGGGCCGTCCACGCGCTGGCCGTCTGTCTGTCAGTATTCCATATCCAGGTCCACACCGAGCCGTTCCCATTGGGCCTTGGCTTCCTCTTCGGCCCGGGCCACTTCCTCATCGCTCCAGGGCTCCAGCACCAGGGTGTCGGCCACCAGCTCCCAGATGTATTTCACTTCGTAGTGGCAGTCCTCGGGATAGAACTTGGGGAGGCGCTTCATCATCTGATCGTGGCAGTTGGAACAGCCCACCACCACCACGTGGGCGCCGCTGTTTTTGATTTGGCGCACCTTGTGGCGTCCGTGATAGGCGGATTCCTCCTCAAAGGGTAAGGGCCACATGCCGCCGCCGGCCCCGCAGCAATAATTGCCGCTTCGATTGGGTTCCATGTCCACGAACTGATCCACGCATTGCTGGATGATCCAGCGGGGCTCTTCGTAATAGCCTTTGCCGAAGTTGCGTTCCAGCTCCCGTCCGTGTTTACATGAATCGTGCCAGGTGAAGACCTTTCCCGCGTTGCGGGTCTTGTCCAGGCGAATCCTCCCGGTTTCAATGATCTCTTTCAGGTAATCGTAGAGATAGATATAATCCACCCGGTTCGTGGGATCCTCCAGGGAACAGACCTTCATGCCCTTGCGGCATCCGTAGGATCCGCCGCCGCAGTCGGGCATGATCATGCGCTTTATGCCCAGTTGCTTCATGAGGTCGATCTTGCGTTTCGCCAAGATCTTGGTGGCCTCATAGTTTCCCGTGAAGAGCCCCCAATCCACCGCTTCCCAGTTTTCCGAAGGGATGGTCCAGTTTTCCCGGGCGGCGTAGAAGATCTTCCACCACCACTTCATGTCTTCATTGTCCGCAAAGACTTCCTTGCTGTTGGGAAAGAAGAGAATGTCCGCCCCTGGCTTGTCCACGGGCACGTAGAATCCGGGACACTCCTCTTCGGCCAATTCGGCCCCCAAATCCGCCATGAGAAAGAGATAGTCTTCCTTGGGGATGGCCATGTTGTTGCCCGTGGCCAGAACGTTTTCCACGCCCTTGTGCACGATGCCGGGCACCTGGTCCCGGGGCCGAAGGTGTTTCATGTGCCCCAGGATGGCCACGATGTCGATTCCCATGGGACAGGCGTGGGCGCAACGGCCGCACCCGGTGCAGACCCACGGGAACTTGGAATCGACCACCTCTTCCAAGAGCCCCATGGCCAACATGCGGATCACCTTGCGGGTGTCCCAGCCTTCCAGGCCCGGGGTGCCCGTGATGGGGCACCCGTTGGAACAGGTACCGCAGGTGAGGCAGAGGTTCAAATCGAACTGGTTCAGGTATTGGCGAACATCGTCTCGAAGCTTGCGCGGCGTCAGGGCTTCCATGGACCCTCCTCCTCCCTATGGGCAACTGGCGGTGCCGTATGGCGTCGGCTTGAACGATTGCAAGTAAGAATCTTTCGACTCCGCCTGAGGAGTAGCCGGATAGCCCTTATAATGCAAATAGGTAGTTCCGATGATACACCCCTCAGAGGATCGGCCAACCTGCCACCTTTAGATTCAACACAGAAAGGATCCACCGTTCATAGGACCCGTGGCGGGGAGGTGGGCTCATGGGCCCGCGCCCGCCAGGGCGGCTCCCAGAGCGCCCAGCACGTCCGGATCTGGAGGAACGATCACGTCTCCCCCCAGGGCTTCGCTCAAGAGGCGGCAGACGCAGCGGTTATGCGCCACACCGCCGGCGAAGACCACGGGGGACTCTCCGCCCACGCGGCGCAGCATGGCCAGCGTCCTTCGCACGATGGCACGATGCAGGGCCATGGCGATGTTCTGGGGTCGTTCGCCCCGGGCCATGAGCGACGTGGCTTCCGATTCCGCAAACACGGTGCACATGCTGTTGATGGCCACCTGCTTGTCCGCCTCCAGGGCAAAGTCACCGAAGGAATCCAGTGGAATTTGCAGGGAGGTGGCCATGAATTCCAGGAACTTTCCCGTCCCGGCCGCACACCGGTCGTTCATTTCGAACTTTACCACCGCACCTTGCGGGGACAGGGCGATGACCTTGGTGTCCTGGCCGCCGATGTCCACCACCGTTCGCGCCTCCGGCACCAGGTGGTGGACCCCCCGGGCGTAAGCCTGGATCTCGGTGATGGTCCGAACCGAAAGCTCCGCAAAGTGCTCCGCCACCAGAGCGCGGCCGTAACCGGTGGCCACCACGGGACAGCCATCGGCGTCGGCCAGCAACTTCCGGCACTGGGTCAGCGGATCGAAGGTGGTGGGCACCTTGTCCCACGTCCAAGCTCCGGTGGCCTGGTCCCAAACAACCCGCTCGATGGAGCGGCTCCCGATATCGATTCCGATCACGGCCATGGGCGCATCCATTCTCAGCGGATCATTTCCACAAAGGCTTCCACCCGGGTCTTGAGCTGCTCCACATCCTCCATGCTGTAGTCCGTTTCGATCGCCAGCATGGGGATGCCCGCGTCCCGAAGCGCCTTTTCCACCTTGAAGCTTTCCATGGCGTAGGGCTGGCAAAAGGACAGCCCGTAATGGATCACGCCTTGCACGTCCAGTGCGCGCGCCATGTCCACGATGTGTTCCAACCGCTCCTGGTTGGGTGTGAAGCAGGCACAGTCGATCTTCAGGTATCGGTCCACGATGGCGTCCAGCATCTCTTCCAGGGTCGTGCCGCCTTCATCCACCAGGTCCCGTGTGTTGCGAGTCCCGATGCACGACTCTTCGCCCACCACCACCGCGCCGGAAGATTCCACAATGTACGGAAGTTTCCAGTTGGGAACGGCCATGGGGCATCCGGAAAGCATGACCCGCACGGCGCCATCCGCCACTCCTTTTCCGCGACGGACCTTTTCTTCCAGCTCGTCACAGAGATCGTGGATCTTTTGTGTGAAACGCTCAGGATCGTCGTAGAAACTCACCTGGTTGATGAGCAGGGCATCGCGGCCGGAGATGGGCACCGGATGGGCGGCCCGCAGCCGGTTGAGGCGCTGGAGCACCCGACGGCGTCGGTTCATCAGCCCGATAGCCTCCCGCAGGTTCTCCGCCGTGATGGACCGGCCGGTCAGATCCTCCACGGCCTGTTTGAAGCGCAGCACCTCCGCCTTCCACAACGCCCGATCCTCGGACCGCTTCATCTGGGGAATTTCCATCACATAAACGGGCGCATAATCGGAAAAGGTCTCATAGGCCTTCTTCTTGCCGTCGCAGGTGGTTTCCCCCACCACCATGTCACACAACTCCGTGAAGGGACACAGGCGGGCCAGTTTGAAGCCCACAAAAGACTTGATCAGCGCGCAGGTGTTGCGGGGAAGGATCTTTTCCGCCGCCTCCGTGCCGGCTTCCGCCCCGGCGCAAAGCCCCACCTGGATGGCGTCCGCCGCCCAGACGATCTCTTCGGGCACAAAGACGCAGAACGTGCCGACCACCTTGCGTCCCTGGGCCCTGGCCTCATCCAGTTCCCGAATGCGAAGCCCGTGGATCTCGGACAGCACAAAATCCAGGTATTCCATGCCCCGCAGGCGTCCCTGCTGGCTCAGATAGATGTCACCGTAGAACTTTCCCAGCACCTCCAGCAGGGACGCATGGGCCTCCAGGTCCAAACCCAACCGCTCCCACATGGCCTCATGGCTTGCCGTCATCGCTTTCCTCCTTCCACACGCGGCACCTCGAACATCGTGCTCGGACACAATTTTCCCCATCCGGAAACCGGATGGGGTTCACCGCATGTTTCTAGGGGATGCTGGAAGGAGGGGCAAATAGGAAATGGCGGGCATTTTGGATGCAAGCAATCGGTATTATCTATGATTCGAGCAGAACTTCCCACGCGGGTCGTCAGGGACGTTTGGAATACCAGTACCAGGCCGAAGGATGCCCCTTTTCCTGACCCACCACCACACGTTCCTTTTGGAACCGGTCCCCGATGAGCGCTTCCACTTCCTGGGGAGAAATCCCCCACACACCGCCTCGCCACGGCCGGGGCATCCAGGCGTAGAGCATGTAGCAGCCGCCCGGAGCGGTGAGCCGGTCCAGGTTGCGGGCGTATTGCCTTCTCTTTTCGTCGTTGAGGATAAAAAGGCATCCGATGTCGAGCACATAATCGAAGGGACCTTTCAGCATGGAAAGGTCGGTCACGTCGGACACGTGGAAGGTGACGCCAACGCCCGCCCGAGCCGCCTTTCGCCGCGCGGCCTCAATGGCTTCCGGGGCGAAGTCCACGCCCGTCACGTCCCATCCGTGGCGGGCCAGCGTAATGGCGTTGGTTCCGGTCCCGCAGCCCAAGTCCAGGGCCCGTCCCGGAGGGGTCCGTTGGATGAACTCCATCACTTCAGGCGGCGTGATCTGGGTGTCCCACGGCGTCTTTCCCCTGCGGTAGAGCCACCGGAATTTCCAAGGGCTTCGCTCGAAGCGCTCTTTGAGACCCAAAAGGCGCCTTCGGATTTCTTCCCGCATGGTCACATCTCCTGAGTGCTCGCTCCACACTTCGTGGTTCGTCCTGTTAGCTTGGGAGAAGATCCCATCCAGTTCGTCTTTCCAGACCACCCCGACTGTCGCCTGCGCAACTGGTAAGAAGGAAGTTACCTATACTTATGTCGCTTTGGAGCAAGTCCCGTCAAGGAAGCAACTCGACTTCTGTGCCAACCGAACCAGGGGGATCCGCCTGGACAACCGACGAAAACTCGCCCCGGCCGGTCCGTCTACTGATAAGGGACAGGGCCATCTTGCTGCAATCCTTAAAAAGAAAGTTGCCCTTGCCGAAGGAACATCCCATCAACACTTGGCCGGGATCGGCCGACCAGGGATCGGTTTCCACGATGGGCATCAGCGCGTGGTCCTGAACCCGCAGCGCTTTCAACCTTTCCATGGTCATCCTGGCCGCCTTACAGTCGATGGAAAACCCCGGCCGCACATGGCCAGGAAAGATCTCATATCTCTTGAACTCTTAACTTTCGAGAATCTGCTCGGCTTTCATAGTACCTCTCCATACGGCTCAAAAGGTGATTTTCACGGCGGCGAAGAAGGTTCGCCCAGGAGCCGGAAAGTTCAAATCCTCCTCGTAGGTTTCGTCGAAGAGGTTCTCCACTCCGGCGCTTAGAAAACCCTGCCACTTGGTCTTCCTGATGGGCACCCGGACCAGCAGGTCCACCACGGCGAAGGAATCCATCTTCTGAAGCGTGACGGTGCTTCCCACGGGAGCGCCATCGGGTGAACTGTTTTCAGGAGAGTCCGGATCCCCGAGATAAGGCACCTTTCGCTCATCCACCCATCGAAGGCTCGCCTTGGCAAGAAGCCCACTTTTCCATTGGGCCTTGACGCCCAGATTCACCTTCCACTCGGGAAGCTCCGACAGTTCATCGGTGAGGTCATTGGAGGCATCCAGCACATCTCCTTCTTTTTTGGTGGTCTGCCAGGCCACGTTTCCGAAAACGGAAAACGGCCCCCAAATCCGACTCTCCTCCTCCAATTCCACGCCCTGTAGGGTCACACGGTCCACATTGTAGACCACCCGGCTGGGTGCATAGCCGAAGATCCAGCGAATGTAATTGTCCACGCGGTAATGGTAATAGGTCAAGGTAACGGACGTGCGGGGAAGGCCGTTAAAGTGCACTCCGCCTTCCAGCTGCACGGCGTCCTCATAGGTGAGAGGCTTTCGCACCACGTGGGAATTGGGATCCACTTCGGGCCGGTAGCCTGCATAATACCAGTAGAAGGCCGGATTGTCCGGAAAGCGAGTGGCGCGGGCCACGTGCCCGAAAAGGGTGAAGTGCTTCATCGGCCCCAGAGTGAAGCCGAACTTGGGAAGTAAGGTCTCTTCGTCGAAGCGCGCCGTGCCCGACTCATAACCGGTCGGCTTCCCTTTGGTGCTGTAACCCGTCACCTGGTCCACAGACCTGTCGCCGAAATAGTCTTCGTATCGCAGTCCCGCATAGAGGGCGAGCCAGTCCAGAACCTGCCATGTATCGTCCACATACACACCGTGATAGCGCGTGGCGTCCCATTCGTCGTTTACGTCGGAAGGCGGCCGAGAGAAGTAGCCGTCTCGCACGAAGGAGTATTTCGTCCCGCCGTATCCCTGGTAGTTGCCGTCGGCACCGAAGCCGATTTGGTGGCTCCCCCACGTTTTTGCCAGCCGAGCCACCCAGCCCCAGCTTCTATCCGGCACGGCTTCCCTTTCCAGGACCTTGACACCCTGCGCATAAGAATAGATGTGGTCCGTGCGGTCTTCGTTATTGAAATAGAGCTGCCACTCCGTATCGAAGCCGGCCACACTTTTGCGGATACTCAGATCCAGTTCCGTTCGTTCCTTGTGGTAATAGCTTTTGTCCCCGTGGGTGTCTCCGGAAGGAAAGCGGATTCCGGGCCCCACCAGGTGACTGCCGGCGCTTTCAGGATAATGGGAATCGTAGCCGGGCAGATCCTTGTCGTTTTTGACCGGCATGAAAAAGTCGCCTTCCGTGTGGCGGGCACTCAGGCGCACCTGTCCGTCTTCCCCCCAAAACCAGTACAGATCGCCGGAAAAATGGCTTCGTTCCACCCGGCTGTTTCGGAGATTTCCGTCGGTTTCCACGTAATTTCCAGCCGCCCGAACCCCCATCGGTCCAGATCTGCCGGAAACGAAGCCCCCGAAGGAATAGGTATCGTAACGCTTCGCGCCCCCCTCCAAAGAAACGCACCATTTTTCAGGCGGCGCCACGGGCACCAGGTTGATGGTACCTCCCAGGGTGTTGCCATATTTTGCGCTGAAGGCCCCCTTGCCGATTTCCACCGCCCGCCAGTCTTCGGCCACCAGGGAGCTCCAGTCCACAAACTGCCCCCCCATGACACCGGTGCCGTTGAGGGGACGGCCATCCAGCAGAATAAGAGAACGCCTTTCATCCAGTCCGCGGATCCGCACCTGGCTGCTCTTGGGTGTGAGCACACCCCGGCGCTGGACATCCAGCCCCGTCTCCTTGTCCAGCACCTGGGGTACGGTCGTCCCCACAGCTTTCCGCTCCTCAGCGAGACCCACCCGGTGGACGTTCTGTTCCGCCGCCACACCTTTTCCGGCCGTTACCACGATGGGTTCGAGTTTGACAGATTCCTGCGCCCAAACCCCTGTTCCCCACAAGATGACGGTCAAGGCCGTAACCAACCATCGGTTTCTTTCTCCCATCTTCTGCCTCCTTTACGAGTCATCGCATTCGGTCGGATGGGCTTCGTGCCGTCCGATGGTCTCTTCGTGAGGCATCCGCTTCGCCACTCTTTGCACTCAAAAGCCGACTTCGGCTCCCGGCGTTCCGAAATCCTTCACCATGTCTTGATACACGGGAGTTCCCACAAAGAAGGAAAAGATTTCGTCCGCCTTGAGGGCCAGGTCCACGTGGGCGAAGCGATCCGGATAGAGAAGCTTGCCCACCACGTAGGCATCCACCAGG
>NZ_FWXF01000051.1 GCF_900176285.1 Desulfacinum hydrothermale DSM 13146
CCCCGCTCGGCCGCCACGTGCGCCACGGTCCGTCCGTCGTTGCGCGCCAGGTTCCACCAGTTGTAATCTGGCGGCAGGTGGCCATGTTGGGCGGCCTCATGGGCCACGGTCCATCCGCTCCCGCTTGTAGCCAGCTCCCACCGGTCGAAATCTTCCGGCAAATGGCCGTATTTGGCCGCCACGTGGGCTACGGTAATGCTGCGCTTGTCTGCCAGTTCCCATTGGTCAAAATCCGGTGGCAGGTGGCCATGTTTGGCGGCTTCGTGGGCCACGGTCCACCTATCTTCGGACGTAGCCAGTTCCCACCGGTCGAAATCCGGCGGCAGATGGCCATGCCGCGCCGCCACGTGGGCCACGCTTTCCCCCGGCAGCCAGTTCTTTTTTAGGTCCCATTGTATAAAGTCTGCGGGCAAATGGCCGTATTTAGCCGCCTCATGAAACACACTAACAGGCAGCCGCTCAAGTTCCCATGCTGCCTCCGGCAGCATGTTGCGTTTTACGGCCTCTTCGGCCACAATACGCCCACACCCGTCCCCCAGGAACAAAATTTCCAGATCTGGGTTTTCCCCTGCGCACGGCGGTGGCAAATACCCGTTAGCTATGGCCTCGTAGGCCACGGTGCGTCCAGCATGGTCGGCCAAATCCCACTGATCAAACTCCTCCGGCAAACAACCTTGCGCCGCCGCCAAATGCGCCACCGTTGTACCGTCGCGATCCACCACCGTAGCCCAAAATTCAGGATCAGCAATGTTTGTAAACACATCATTTCGCGCGCGATCCAGCAGTATGCTTAGCGGAGTACGTCCGTTTTCATCCTCTCGCGCCCAAACGTTTTTGGAAACAAATCCTCTACAAGCTCGAAGCAGCATACTATTATGCGCCCTACTAACCAGCACATGCGCTACTGTTACGCCTGCGTAGTTGGCCAAATGCCATACATTGTCGCCGGGACCCACAAGCCCAAACCGCGGAGCCGGCAGAACACCGCCAAAATCTTCCGGCAGATGCCCATGGTCGGCTGCCACGTGGGCCACCGTCCAGCCCGACTTGTCCGCCAAATCCCACTGGTTGAAATCTTCCGGCAGTGTACCTTTCGCCGCCGCCACATGCGCCACAGTCCAACCAGTGTCGTCAACCACTTTTGCCCAGTCTTTCTGCGCCATGCTTGTCTCCTTTCCTAAATTTTGTTTAACAACCCACCCCTTGATTAAGGGAAACTTGGCAGAAGCACTTCCTTCGCCGTTCCCCTCATTTTGCATTTGTATGCTATCATGATAGCCAACAAATGTCAAGCAAAAAAATTACTTTTCTTGGCGCGCGGCGAAAAAAAAAGCGCTGTCCGGACTGGACAACACCAAGCCGGCCGACCACAGCGCATGCCTTTCTTCCTGTCCGGGCAAAAATTTATTTAGGAACGTTTTACGATATTCCTGGATATTTGGGGGCTGGGCGCGGCTGGTTACAGTTTTTGCATATTGTCATCGAGAAGCACTGCTTTGCCAGTCATTACCATATCCACGATGTCCTCCTTAAACAGCATCCGACCGTATATATTGCAACACTCGTTATATATTTCGGCTGTCTGGCGTCCTGAACGAAGGTAACGTGCAGATGAAAATTTTTGTAGGAGTTCCTCATGCGAAGTGAATTGTGGTTCGGTGTACATTTCGGGATGTGAGGATTCCGGAAGTGACCATTGGTTAGCAATTGCTTTGTTAAGGTAGGCAGAGTAGTTGGATTTGGCATGTTTGTTGGCATACAGTATTGCATTGCGGACCGTATTTATATCGGTCCCATTGCGCAGGGCACTGGTTATTACCGCAGTTGCTTCGGATTTTTGGTTTTCCGGTACCAGGTTTATGAGGTGCCGAAGGGGGTTTGGTATTATGCCAGAATTGGGGTTGGAAGTTTCTGTAGAGTTGGAATGTTCCAAATTTTTTTGTTGATGCAAGAACCTGATGGCTACAACCTTTCTGCCTTGGCGTAGTGGTTGCCATGCAAAACGTAGTTGTGTTTTCTGTTCTATCTCTTTTTGGGCTTTTTCCAAGGCTTTGGTCCGGAAAATTGAAAAGTTAGTGCGGAAGGATGCTGGGATTTCCATGATTTCGTATAATTCATCCAACGAGATTTCGATACTTTCTTCCGATTCCCATGATTTAAGAAAAAGGAAGAGCTTCTGTGAATAGACTGTGTTAAGCTGAAGGAACTCCCACAAATTAAACAAGGTAAAATGTTTTCTCAGGTTAAGGAAGTATTTTTGCATATCGGGGTGAAGGGAAATAGTTAAAGTTTTTTGTTTGGAGTCATAAGCAACCGCGGAAAAGAAAGCATAGGCGACCCAACCTTCGGGACGTTTTATGCGTACAATTTTGGAAATCAGCCGGTCCACTATAGCTTCTAAAATTTGGATGTTTTTTCCACCTTCGGGCTTGCCGCCAAGAATATCCTCAACAGACAGAACATAATCTCGAAGCTGTTTTTCCGAGGAATGTACCTGCGCGGCAAGCAGGGCCACAATGCGCGGTTCCAGGTAGCTGCATGCGTCGTAACTTCCCCGGGCAATGGCATTGGACATTTTTACTGAACGGGGGCGTCCGCGCGTCAGCATGTGGATAAGCTTTTTTGCAT
>NZ_FWXF01000011.1 GCF_900176285.1 Desulfacinum hydrothermale DSM 13146
TCTTGGGTTTCGAGGTTTTCGCCTGCGGGGGCTGGAAAAGGTCAGGGGCGAATTTGCCCTGATGTGCGCTGCCCATAACCTTCTTAAGATTGTAAAGGCCGTAGCTGAGGGCATCATCAATATAGATCAAAGAGCGATCAGGGCACAGGCTGCCTAAAGGGGCAGCTTGCTCCTTTTTGAATGGCTCTTTGATACCTGCTGATGCCCGATATCTTGCGTCGACGAGCAACGTCTCTGCAGTCACAGCACTTTCACCCGCGATGTTTGCTCATGAACGATGCAGGACTCAAATTTTAATCCGCATTGTCGGACAAGCTCCTAGGAGGCTGTCTGAGAACGCCAAATCATCCCTTTGGGCCAGCGCTATTGCGAACACTTAGCATTGCCAAAAGCTGTAAAATCGGCATCTTCGGGCAAGTCCCTGATAATTTGAGAACGCAGAAAGAGCCACAGAACACAGCGGAATTTCAACCAGTTCGACACCTCCCGCAAAGGCGGCCTACCCCTTGTCGGGAGGCTCCCATCGGGGTGAGGGAGGTTCAGGTGCACGATGGGCGTTGGCAGGCGGGGGCGGCCGATGCTCCACGAGAACCGGTATGGACTTGGCGGCAATGGTGAAACGGCGCGGGCGGGAAAGAAAAGGGGCGGCCGTGGCCGCCCCCGGTGGGTTTCGTGAACGGTGAGGTGCCGGAACCTAGGCGCCGATTTCCTCTTTGACGCCCACGGCCACCTTGTACAGGATGGTGAGAACGAGAAAGCCGGTGGCCCAGACACCGATGGTGATCCCCAGCTCGGGAAGCGTGGGCACGTAGGGGGTCACCTTGTCGAACACGTTGGGGATGAAGCCGGTCACCACCAGGCCCACGCCCTTTTCCAGCCACAGTCCGAAGAAGACGGCCACACAGGCCAGTTTGAGAAGCTTTTCGTTGTGGCGGAACTTGGGCGGCACCAGGAGCACCAGCGCCGTGGCGGAAAGGATCACGGACAGCCACATGAAGGGCACCAGCTCCCCGTGGCCTTCATAGCCGGTGAACTGGTAGATGAATCCGTGCATGTGGCCCGGGATCCGGCTGTAGAAGGCCGTGAAGACTTCCAGAATGAGGAAGAAGACACTGGTGATTGCGGCGTAGGTGACGATCTGGGAAAGCTTGTTGATGGCGCTGTCCCCCGGATCGAAGTTGGTGCGCTTCCTGAGCAGGTAGCACAAGAGGATGAGAAGCGCCGGTCCGGAGGCGAAGGCCGAGGCCAGAAAGCGGGCGGCCATGATGGCGCTCAGCCAGAAATGGCGGCCGGGAAGGCCCGCATAGAGGAACGCGGTCACGGTGTGGATGGAAACGGCCCAGGGAATGGAGAGGTAGATGAGCGGCTTCACCCACTTGGGGGGCGGCATTTCCTTGCGCTCGGCGCCCAGCACCGTCCAGCCGATGACGATATTCAAAAAGAGGTAACCGTTCAGGACAATCATGTCCCAAAAGAGGATGGAGTTGGGCGTGGGATGCAGCAACACGTTCAGCAGACGCATGGGCTGGCCCAAATCCACCACGATGAACAGCAGACACATGGTCACCGCGCTCACCGCCAGAAATTCACCCATGATGGTGATGCGCCCGAAGTCCTTCACGTGGTGCAGGTAGTAGGGGAGCACCACCATGACGGCGGAGGCGGCCACGCCGACCAGGAAGGTGAACTGGGCGATGTAGAAGCCCCAGGACACATCGCGGCTCATGCCGGTGATCTTCAACCCTTGATTCAACTGGAGCAGGAAGCAGGCGAAACCGATCCCCGCAAGGACGGCCAAGGCGGCCAACAAGCTCCAGTACTTTTGACTTCCTTTCAGCGCTTTTTCAAGCATGTCAACCCCTCATCAGATGATGTAGTAGACGTTGGGTCCGGTGCCCAGCTCGATCTTGCGGCGCAGGGAGTAGTTTTCGGCCAGGATCTTCCGGACCTCGGATTCCGGGTCGTTGATGTCGCCGAAGACCAGGGCCTTGGCCTTACAGGCCTCCACACAGGCCGGTTGCAGCCCCACGGCCAGGCGCTCCGCGCAGAACTGGCATTTTTCCACCACGCCCTTGCGTCGGGTGGGAAACTCGGGGTTTTCCTGCTGCGGATCCAGGTACTCGCGCGGGTCACCCCAGTTGAAGCTGCGAGCGCCGAAGGGACAGCCCGCCATGCAGTAGCGGCAGCCGATGCAGCGGTGGAAGTCCATCATCACCACGCCGTCCTCGGCACGCTTCCAGGTGGCCTTGGTGGGACAGACCCGAACGCAGGGCGGGTTGGAGCAGTGGTTGCAAAGGAGGATGAAAGGATGATCCTTCACCTGCTCCGGGGCGTATTCATTGGCCTGGTCCGGGAAGGCGTGCTTGTACTCCTCTTGCCAGATCCACTTGATCTCCCGCTTAGCATCGGGGATGCTGGGCACGTTGTGGACCTTGTGGCAGGCCAGGATGCAGTCTTTACACTGGCGTTTTTCCTGCTCTTCCCAGCACTTCTTCATATCGACCACTATGGCCCACTGGGTGGCCTGCAGGGCCCGGGGATCGGGCATGGCCTTGGGGTCCTTTCCTTGGGCGAGCGCCTCGAAGACAGGCAGAGCGCTCAGGCCCAGGACGGATATTCCGCCTATCTTCAAGAAATCGCGACGATCCTTTTCCATCACAAATTCTCCTTGGGCTCGAGGTGGCACTGCCAGCAGTACGGGCTGACACCGGCGTAGTTGTGGCACTGGTCGCAGAACTTGGCCTTGCTGGTATGGCACTGCATGCAGCCGTTCTGGATGCTCATCTTGTATTCCTTGCCGTCAGGTCCCAGCCAGACGCGGTTGGCCTCACGCACCACCTTGTCCCGCCAATGGTTGAGAAGCACCATGTGCTCGGTTTTCATGAAGGCGGTGTCCATGACACACACCTTTGCCGTCTTGGGCAGCTCGGGCTTGGGAGCCGGCGCCGCCTTGCCCATGTTGGACCAGAAGGGGAAGGTGAATAGGCCTACAAACAGGATGATACCTGGAATGATCTTGCCCGAATCATACATCGTCGTCCTCCTCATCCTCCATGCCGGGCAGCGGTTCGTAGCGTAGATCCGTGGTCCGCTTCTTTTCGCCCTTCATGACCAGCGCGTTGGCCACCAGTTCGTGGAGGCCCGTCACGTCCACCCCCGGCACCCAGTAGTCCATGAGGGCTGGGAAGACGGCGCGGTCGATGGCGCAGATGGTGGTCAGCATGTTGACGCCATGCTTTTCGTGCACGTAGCGGACCGCGTTGGCCCGGGGCAGGCCGCCCCGCATACGCATCTCCATGTATTCGTCTGTATTGAGACCCGAGCCCGCTCCGCAGCAGAAGGTCTTTTCGCGGATCGTGCCCTCGGGCATCTCGTGGAAATGGTTGCACACATGCTTCAGAACATAGCGAGGTTCTTCGAAAAGGCCCATGCCCCGCGCGGGGTTGCACGAGTCGTGGAAGGTGACGATCTTGTTGTCGTTTCGGCTGGGATCCAGCTTGAGCTTGCCGTGGCGGATGAGGTCCGCCGTAAATTCCGCGATGTGCACCATCTTGGTGGACTTGGCGTTTTCGAAGACCGTCCCGGTGATGGGCGATTTGGGCACTTCCAAAAAGTCGGCCGGGCCGTTCATGGTGTCCATGTACTGGTTGACGACGCGCCACATGTGGCCGCACTCGCCGCCCAGGATCCACTTGACGCCCAGACGCTTGGCCTCGGCGTACATCTTGGCGTTGAGTCGCTTCATCACCTCGTGGGAGGTGAAGAACCCGAAGTTGCCGCCTTCCGAGGCGTAGGTGCTCCAGGTGTAGTCCAGGCCGATCTCGTGGAAGAGCATCATGTAGCCCATGAGGGTGTAGGTGCCCGGGTCGGCGAAGACGTCGCCGGACGGCGTGATGAAGAGCACCTCGGCGCCCTTGCGGTTGAAGGTGGGCTCCACGCGGACCCCCGTCACCTCCTCGATCTCGTCCACGAAGAACTCGATCATATCCTTGAAGGCATGGGGCTGGATGCCCAGGTGGTTGCCGGTCATGTAGCAGTTGGCCACCGGACCGGCGGTCCAGTCGATGGTGCAGCCCAGCTCGTTGAGGAGCTCGCGGGCCATAATGGTCACTTCGGCCGTGTCGATGCCGTAGGGGCAAAAGACCGAACAGCGGCGGCATTCGCTGCACTGGTAGAAGTAGTAGAACCACTCCTTGATGACTTGCTCGGTGAGCGCCCGGGCCCCGGCGTACTTGCTGAGGATCTTGCCGCTGCCGGTGAAGTACTTGCGGTAAATGGAGCGGATGAGCTCGGCACGCAACACCGGCATGTTCTTGGGATCGCCCGAGCCGATGAAAAAGTGGCACTTGTCGGCGCAGGCGCCGCAACGGACGCAGATGTCCATGAAGAGCTTGAAGGTTCGGAATTTGTCCAGGCGGTCCTTCATGCCCTTGATCGTGATGTCCTTCCAATCGTCGGGCAGCTTCCAGTCCTCATCGGTGGGATTCCAATCCCTGGGATTGGGGAGGCCCACCACTTCCAGGTTTTTGGGCTTGGCGCCGTAACAGAAGGTGCCCGGGCGAAACTCCACCGGAGTCTCGGTCCACGGCGTCTGCGGCGGCCTATGGTTGACCTTGGCCAGTTCGTCTGCTTTGGGGACCTTAGCCATGTCTACTCCTTCTTCTCAACTGGGAGACCAGCTTCGATCATCTTTTCCCTGAATTCGTCCTCATACTCTTCGTATGTGTGAACCTTGACAGGGTAGTTCCACGGGTTGATGTGGCGGACCATGCGGTTGGTGTTGGCCAGGTTCCGCGTGGGGCTCAAGAAGACACCGGCCATGTGCACCAGCTTACTGAAGGGGAAGTAGGCGAAGAGCACGCTCACCAGGAAGAGATGAATGTAAAAGAGACTGCCGATGCCTTCCGGAGTCACGGGATGGAACGTGGCCAGACCCATGGTGAGCTCTTTCACGCTCACAACGTCCACCTTGTAGATGTAGCGCATGAGCACGCCGGTGGAGGCGATGGTGAAGATGAGAAAGAGCGGAAAGTAGTCGGAGGGCAGCGAGATGTACTTGAGCTGCGGAATGGTCACCCGGCGCAAAAAGAGGAAAGCCACCCCGGCCAGAAGCAGCAGGCCGGAAAGATAGAGCCGTGGGACTCCAACCTCAAGAAAACCGTCCACCCCCTCCAACAGATGCACCAGCGGGTTAATGGGCGTGGAGAAAAAGCGCAGGTGGCGCAGCAACACCACCAGGAAGGAGTAGTGGAAGACGATGGCGCCCAGCCAGAGCCATTTGGCGGAGGCGTAGCGGATCTTGGGCCCTTCATAGAACTCCATCCGGGCATTGCGGAAAAGAGATCGGAACAAAAGCACTTCCAGGATCATCCGCAACACCACCCCCTTGGTGTCCGAGGGGTTTTCCAGGTTGTCCGACTGGATCCAGGGCAAGCTCTTTTGCTGGCCACAGGTTGTCGGGATGCGAAAGGGCACCGGAGAGCGGGCCCAGCGAACCACTCGCGCCACCACACCGATGAAAAAGAGTGCCACGGCCAGATACGGGATGATCACCCCGAAAAAGGAGGTCATCCCGGCCGCCACTCCGATCAGTGGGAGGCATACAAGGATCCCGACGGCGACGAGGGAGAAAATGATGGATCGAGACGCATTCATAACCACCCTACCTCACTGTTGGTTAATAATTATGGTTTATGATTCCTCCTGGGAGCCCTCGCCTTCGCGCTGGCTCGCCCAAATGGCATTGGCCCGTTCCAAAAGGCGCGCGGTCCGGTTCTTCACCTCTTCCACGCGCAGTTCATAGACCTTTTCCCTGCATTCCATGTAAATGTTGAAGGCCATGAGAGCCACCTGGTCCACGGCGGCTTCCATGGCCCGGAGATCCTCGGCCCATTCCGGCAATCGCCCCTCCTCTTCCAAACGGGACTGTACCACCTCTTTCAGGGAAAAAACGAAGGAGAGCGCCTGGGCCGGTGTGAAATCCTGGACGGCGCGGATGCGGATGACGCGATCGAGAAAGGGAGCTACCTGTTCCTCCTGAACACCCTCCACCACTTGGGCATAGACCCCCTGGAGCCCTTCCAGGATGGAGCTGCCCACAGGGTTGGCGAACGGATCCTTTTCTTTACGGAGAAAGGCGGCGGTTTCGGCCGGGTAGGCATCCACCACGGTCTGGAACCAGTCCTTCAGGATGGCCTTTTGGTTTTGTCGAAGGTAGTCGGTGAGGTTCATGCTGGGTTCACCCGCGCCAGAGGCCGTTGGATTCGGTGCAAGCCTCCCCGTCGGGAACGACGGGGCAGCACTCATTTTGTGAACTATCGCACTATAGACGGACAGAAAAACCATGTCAAGCGCCGCCGACCCTGGGGGCCCTTGGTGGTGCCACGCCGCTACCCGACCCGGCGGGCGCGACCTCAAAATCGGGGCGATTATAGAGACGGGATGATTTTCCGGTCAAGCGTTTTCCAAGGGTTGGGGTCGATGTGTGAAAAAAAGTGCGAAGAGGGCGGCCGAGGCCCCAGCGCGGCCCCGTGGGGGAACGGTCTGGGAAGGGGCTGTCCGACGTTGACAGGGGCGCGGGGTTTGGCCTAAAATGACCACCTGGTCATTATTGGGCGAAGGCTCCAACCCCCCGAGGTGTATGCCCATGGCGGTCACCCAAACCTTCCAGCGGCTCAAGCCCCCAAAAAGGGAAAAGATCCTGGCCACGGCCATCCATGAATTCGCCCGCCACGGCTTTCGGCAGGCGAGCCTCAATCGCATGGCCCGCATGAGCGGCATCGCCAAGGGCTCCCTTTTCCAGTACTTCGGCACCAAGGAGGGGCTCTTTCGCTTCATCTTCGACCACGCCGTGGAACTCATCCGCCACAACCTGCGCCGGGTCAAGGCGGAAACGGCCGATCAGGACTTTTTCGAACGGATCCGCTCGAGCCTGCTGGCCGGCGTGGCCTTCATCCGCCAACACCCTCACATCTACCAGATCTACCTCAAGATGCTCTTTCAGGAGGACTTTCCCTTCCGCGAGGAATTCTTGGAGAAGATCCACCTCTTTTCGGCCGAATACCTCACACCCCTGGTGGAAAAAGGCATGGCCGAGGGGGACCTGAGGCCGGACCTGGACGTGGATCTGGTGGTCTTTACCCTGGATGCCGTGATGGACCGGTTTCTGCAAGCCTACTGCGTGCCGTTTCTGGACGGCAACGCCGCCGTCTTCCAGGCGCCCCCGCAGCGGGTGGAAAAGCAGGTGGGGGACTTGGTGGAGTTGCTGCGCAGCGGCCTGGGGGCCCGATCGGGCGGCACCCGCTTGGCCATGAATGAGTGAAAGGAGAAACGATTCATGCTTCCTTCGTCCGTCTATGAAGAACTTGGTCTGGGCTCGATCCGGGAAAAGGTTCTGGCCGGGGAACGGCTGAGCCTGGAGGAGGGGCTGCGGCTCTTTGAATGCCCGGACCTTCTGGCTGTGGGAGCCCTGGCCCATCACGTGCGGACGCGGCTTCACGGCTGGACCACCTACTACGTGGTCAACCAGCACATCAACTATTCCAATATCTGCGTCAACGGCTGCCGCTTCTGCGCCTTCAGCCGCCGAAAGGGCCAGCCCGGCGCCTTCGAGCTGACGGTGGACCAGATCCTGGAAAAGGTGCGCGAGCGCCTTCACGATCCCATCACGGAGATCCACATCGTGGGCGGCTGCCACCCGGACCTTCGCCTGGAAACCTTCGAGAGGCTCTTGAGCGCAATCCGAAGGATCCGCCCCGATGTGCGCCTCAAGGCCTTTACGGCCGTGGAGATCGCCCACTTCGCCCGCCTGGAAGGCCTTTCCACCCGGCAGGTTCTGGAGCGGCTGCGGGCCGCGGGCCTGGACATGCTGCCCGGTGGCGGAGCGGAGGTCTTCAGCCCGCGCATCCGAGGCCTGCTCTGCCCGGAAAAGCTGTCCGGTGAAGGCTGGCTGCAGGTGGTGCGCGAAGCCCACGAGCTGGGGATCAAGACCAACGCCACCATGCTTTTCGGACACAAGGAGACGCTCCAGGAGCGCTTGGAACATCTGGACGCGCTCCGGCGGCTCCAGGATGAGACGGCCGGATTCGTCTGCTTCATTCCCCTCCCGTTCCAACCCCACAACACCAAGGTGGACGATGCCCGGGGCACCACGGGGGTGGAGGAGCTCAAGACCATCGCCGTCAGCCGCCTGATGCTCGACAACATCCCCCACCTCAAGGCCTACTGGGTCATGCTCACGGTCAAGCTGGCCCAGGTGGCCCTGCACTTCGGGGCCGACGATCTGGACGGCACCGTGGTGGAGGAAAAGATCGGCCACATGGCCGGCGCGGACTCGGAACAGGCTCTGACCCGATGGGAGCTGGAGCGGCTCATTGCAGAGGCCGGCTTCGAACCGGTGGAGCGGGATTCCTTCTTCGAGAAGGTGTCCGGAGAAAGGGGCGGAGCAAACGCTGACACGGCCAAGGAACGGGGGGCGGCGTGAGGTGCTCGTGTGCTGAAAGCCTTTGAGGGTGTTCCCATGAATCTGGATGCGGTGAAGGAACGTGCCGAGCGGGGAGAGAGGCTTTCTTTCCAAGAGGCTCGGCTGCTGTACGAAAGGGCGGAGTTGCACTGGCTGGGCCATGCAGCGAACCGGATGCGTCGTCGCAAGCATCCGGAAGGTGTGGTCACCTACGTGGTGGACCGAAACATCAATTATTCCAACATCTGCGCGTGCGGGTGCCGTTTTTGCGCCTTCTATCGGCCACCGGGCCACCCGGAGGGCTACGTGCTGAGCCGCCAGGAGTTGGCGCAGAAGATCGAGGAGACCTTGGCTCTCGGCGGCACGCAGATCCTCATGCAGGGAGGCCACCATCCGGACCTGCCGCTCTCCTTTTACGAGGAGATGGTTCGCTTCATCAAGGAGCGCTACCCCATCCACGTGCATGCCTTTTCCCCGCCGGAAATCGCCTACTTCGCGCACTTGGAGGGAACGGATCCGGCCGACGTCATCCGCCGCCTGCGCGCCGCGGGCTTGGATTCCATCCCGGGCGGCGGGGCGGAGATCCTGGTGGATTCGGTGCGTCGCAAGGTGTCGCCCAACAAGTGTTCGGCCGCCCAGTGGCTGGCGGTGATGGAAGAGGCCCATGGGCAGGGGCTTCGCACCACCGCCACCATGATGTTCGGCCACGAGGAGGAGCCCGAGGACCGGCTGACGCATCTTTTTGCCCTGCGCGATCTGCAGGACCGTACCGGGGGCTTTACGGCCTTCATCCCCTGGGCGTTTCAACCGAGGAATACGGCCATTGACAGGGATCCGGAAACGGCGGTGAGCTACCTGCGGCTGCTGGCCCTTTCAAGGCTGGTGCTGGACAACTTCGACAACATCCAGGCTTCCTGGGTGACCATGGGACCCAAGGTGGCCCAGACGGCCCTCTTTTTCGGGGCCAACGACTTCGGATCCACCATGATCGAAGAAAACGTGGTGGCCGCCGCCGGGGTCCATTTCCGCCTGTCCGTGGAGGAGATCCACCGGTTGATCCGACAGGCGGGATTCGAGCCGCGCCAGCGCACCATGGATTACCGGTATGTGGAAGGCGTCGGAGCATGAACCCAGTCCAAACCACCACGATCCACCGGGCGGCCTGGGTCTTTCCCATGACGGGCCCGGCGATTCAAGACGGGGCCGTGGCGGTGGCAAACGACCGCATTCAGGACGTGGGGCCGTGGCGGGAGGTGCTCCGCCGAAGGGCTTCCACGTCCTGCCGGCAGGTGGACCACGGCCGGGCGGCGCTTTTACCCGGGCTTGTCAACGTTCATACGCATCTGGACTGGAGCTTTCTGCAACGGCGCATGCCCGATGAGCCCCTGGGGTTCCCGGCCTGGGTGCAGGGGCTGTTGGCGGAAAGGCAAGGGCTCGAGCCCGAAATGCGCCAGCGGGCCCGGGACCTGGGAAGAAGGGAACTGGAGGCGACGGGAACGGCGGTTTACGCCGATGTGCTCAATCCCCCCCTGGACGGAACCGGAACGCCCGGGGATGCCTTCCCGGTGGAGGTGCGCTTCGTGGAAGTGCTGGGATTTCACCTGGCCGGGCTGGAAGAGGCGGACAGGACGGGGATGGAAGAGGGCGCGACGATCCGGGACGAGGTATCCTCATGGGGTCTTTCCCGGCGGGAAACCTTGGCGGCCCATTCCCTCTACGCGGCGTCCCCTCCGCTCATTCGGGAGGCCAAGGAATGGACCCGGCGCCGTGGTCTTCCCTTCTCGATCCATGTGGCGGAACACCCGGAAGAGCTGGAATTCGTGGACCGGGGCAGCGGATTTTGCCGCACCTTGTTGGAGTCCCTCGGGCGCTGGAATTCCCGGTGGCGTCCCTTTGGGACAAGCCCCGTGAAGGCCTTGGAATCCTTGGGGGTGCTGGATGGGGCTTCCATCCTGGTCCATGCGGTGTTTGTGGACGACGACGATTGGGACCGCCTGGCCAAGGCGGGGGTGGTGGTCTGTTTTTGTCCCAGGAGCAATCGTTTCATCAGCGGCGGGCAGCCGGCGATCCAGCAGGCATGGTCGCGAGGGGTTCGGGCGTGCCTGGCCACGGACAGTCGTGCCAGCAACGAGGACCTGAACCTGTTTAAGGAAGCGGTGTACGTGCTGAGCCACATGGGCGATCCGGGCCCGGAGCGGCTCCTTTCCATGATCACCCTGAACGGGGCCAGGGCCCTGGGGGTGGAGGGACGCTGGGGACGGTTGGGTCCCGGAGCGGCCGCTGCCTTTCTTCGGGTGGGACTGGAAGGGGCGGTGTCCCGGCAGCGGGATGTGGCGGAAGCCGTGGTGCACAGGGGTGCCGAAGGACATGTCCAATGGGTGAAGGGCGGATGCGGGGCTTGAAACTGGGAAAGTTTGCTTTTCTCAATGTGTGGCCCATTTACTATGCACTGGAAACGGGGAGAGTCGATCACGATTTTGAGATCGTGGCCGGAAGCCCCGCGCAGCTGAACGAGAAGATGCGCCGGGGGGAGTTGGATCTCAGCCCGGTGTCCTCGGTGGCCTATGCGCGTCACCCCGACCGGATGCAGCTCCTGCCGGGGATTGCCATCGCCTGCGACGGGCCGGTTCAAAGCGTGCTGCTGCTCAGCCGGCGACCGGTGGAGGATCTGGACGGCCAGGAGATTCTCCTCACCCGCCAGTCGGACACCTCGGTGGTACTGCTCAAGGTGCTCATGCAGGAACTGCTCGGGTTTCGCCGCGTGCGCTACCGCCGGGGGGGACTGCGGGAAGGTCTGGAAAACGGCGCTCCCCCCACCGCCTTTCTGGCCATTGGCGATGAAGCCCTCGTCTATCGGAACCATCCGGATTATCCGTATGTTTGGGATCTGGCCGAAGTGTGGAAGCGCTGGACCGGCCTTCCGTTCGTCTTCGCCCTGTGGGTGGTTCGACGCGGCCGGCGCCCGGTGCACACCCAGGCTGTGGGGCGGGCGGTGGAGGCTTTGTGGGCCGCCAAGCGTTGGGGGCTCGAGCACCTGGACGTGATCTGCGCCCAGGCGGCCCGAACCGGAATCCTGGACCACGCGGGCCTGGAGCGCTACTACCGCACCTTCAGCTTCGGTCTCAACGGCCAGACCCTGGCGGGCCTGGAGCTCTTTTTTCGCCACATGGTGAGGATCGGCGACATCGGGCAGCTGCCGCCCCTGGATTTTGTGCAGGCGGGGCCCGGCACGGAAGAGTCGCGCGTGGAAATCGCCCGGGAAGGAGGCCGAGAATGGGTGGGAAACGCCTGAGATTGCGTCGTTTCTTTTGGAGGGGGGATAACCGCCTGGTCCTGTTTCCCTTGGATCACGGGGTGAGCTGCGGTCCGGTGTCCGGGTTGGTGGAGCTTTCCCGGGTTGTGTCCTACGGCGTTCGGTCCGGGGCGGACGGAGTGGTGCTGCACAAGGGGATGCTGGCTTGCCTGGGGGAGGTGGAAGGCCGGCTGCCGGGGATCTTCCTGCACCTTTCCGCCAGCACACAGCTGGGCCCCTCTTTTCACGGCAAGGTGCTGGTGGGATCGGTGAACGAAGCGTTGCAACGGGGAGCGGACGGCGTGTCGGTTCACGTGAATCTGGGCGACGATGCGGAGCCCGAGATGCTGCGGGACCTGGGCAAGGTGGGGGAAGCCTGTTTCCGCTGGGGCCTTCCCCTGCTGGTGATGATCTACGTGCGGGGTGCCCATGCCCCCAAGCCCGTTACCGACGAAGCCATTGCCCATGCAGCGCGGGTGGCCGGGGAACTGGGAGCCGATGTGATCAAGATCCCTGCGCCCAAGGACCCGGAGGTCATGGATCGGATCGCCCGGTGTGTGCCGGTCCCCGTGGTCATGGCCGGCGGCGCCAAGGAGCGTGACGAAGCGGCTTTTCTGGAACGCATCCAGGCGGGGCTGCGGGCCGGTCTGGCCGGTGTGGCCGTGGGCCGCAACGTCTTTCAGCATCGCGATCCGGAAGGCTTTCTCAGGACCATCGTGGGCCTGGTCCATGGAGAGAGGGCTGCCCGGGAGGCGGGGACATGATGGCTTCCAAACCCATCGTCGTAGGCGTGACGGGGGCCAGCGGAGCTCCTTACGCCCGACGGCTGCTCCAAGTACTGGCCGATGCGGGGCTTCCCGTGCACCTGGTGGCGTCCTCCGCCGGGCGCCTGGTCTACAAGCTGGAGACGGGCCGATCCCTGGAAGAGGACCTTCCTGCCGGCGTGCGCCTTTTCGGCGAAGACCAGTTCACCGCGCCCATGGCCAGTGGTTCCTTCCAGACCCGGGGGATGGTCATCGTTCCCTGCACCATGGCCACCCTGGCGGCCGTGGCCCAGGGCCTGGCCAACAACCTGATCCAACGGGCCGCCGATGTGTGCCTCAAGGAGCGGCGTCCCCTCATCGTGGTGCCGCGCGAGACGCCCCTCAACGCCGTGCATCTCAAAAACATGCTCACCCTGTGCCAGGCCGGGGCGCTCATCTTGCCGCCCATGCCCGGCTTTTATCACCGCCCGGAAACGGTTCAGGACCTGGTGGATTTCGTGGTGGCCCGAATCCTGGATCACCTGGGGGTGGAACACTCCCTGGGCGCGCGCTGGCAGGGCCTCGAGTAGGCGATCCTTGCGAGGCCCCTGCGTTTCACGGGGCCTCCGAGGGGAAGACATCTCGGAGCTTTCAGTGCTTGAAGGCCCGCTGGCCGGTAAAGACCATGGTGACTCCGGCTTCGTTGCAGGCCTCGATCACTTCCCAATCCCGAAGGGATCCGCCGGGTTGGACCACGGCCGTGATTCCCTGGCGGATACCCACATCCACCCCGTCTCGGAAGGGGAAGAAGGCGTCGGAGACCATGGTGGATCCCAGCAGACCTGCTTTGGCCTCGCGGGTGGCCGCGTCGATGACGTCCCGGTCCTCCCGGGGCCGCTCGCCCCGCTCCACGGCCAGTTCCAGCTCCTTGTAGGAGATGCCGTATTGGTCGAAACACAGGGCGTCTCCGTAATTTCGATAGGCCTTGTAAACGGCCAGTTCCGCCACACCCACCCGGTCCTGCTCGCCCGTGCCGATGGCCACGGTGCACTGGTCCTTGACGTAGAGGACGGAGTTGGAAGTGACTCCTTGTTCCACGTACCAACCGAAGAGAAGATCCTCCATCTCCTTTGCCGTGGGGGGCCGTTGGATGCGGTAGGTCGTGCCGTCGTGGACGGCTTCGGCCAGCTTGAGATCCTCGGGGCCGTGAACGCGGCACACGGGGGATTGTTGCGCGATGAGGCCTCCGTCCATGAGCGACTTGAAGTCCACGAACCTGAGATCCCGGTATTCTTCCAGGCGATCCATGCGGCGGATCTGGACGATGCGCAGGTTGGTGCGCTTTTTCAGAAGGTCCAGGGTTCCTTCTTCAAAATCCGGTGCGGCCACCACCTCCAGGTAATTGCGGGCCACCTGTTCCGCCGTCTCCTTGTCCAGCGGCCGATTGACCACCAAGCATCCGCCGAAGGCGGCGATGCGATCGGCCCGGTTGGCGCGGTGGTACGCGGAGGCCAGGGAGTCCCCGTGGGCGGCCCCGCAGGGGTTGTTGTGTTTCAGGATCACCGCCGCGGGTTGCTTCATGAGGTACTTGAGGATGTTGAGCCCGTTGTCCAGATCCGTCAGGTTGGTCTTGCCGGGATGTTTTCCGGCCTGGAGCATGTCTGCTTCCGTGATGGCGCTCACGAGCCCCTTGCCGGGGTCGATGAATCGGCAATCGCCCAGTTGCAGGTGGCCCCCCACCAGTTCGTAGAGCGCGGCTTCCTGGCCTGGGTTTTCCCCGTAGCGAAGGCCCTTTTCAATGACCTCTCCTGTCTTGGCATCGGGGATCTTCCAGGTGCGTTTCCGGTAGACCAGTTCCTGGTCGCCGAAACGGATGGACAGGCTTTCCGGAAAATGATCGTCCATGACGGTGCGGTACATCTTTTTCAAATCCTCGGCCATGGTGTTCCTCCTCGTCGGGTGGGTCCGGGTGGGACGTTCTTCCTGGGACGGGGGCTCGGAGGTCGGCCGCGCTTCCGGCTCCCGGTTTGACGGATCTTTTCCAGAGCCATAGGTTATTTCAAAACCACAGAGCCCACAAGGGAACAACGTGGCAAGCCAAAGAAACACACCCCTTCCTCTCCACGTGCTCCAAAACAGCCGAGGGGACGGCCACCGGAACCGGGAGGCTCACGGCACGGCTTGGAAGGCATGGCAACTGGGCCTGTGCGGGTTCAACCTCATGGGGATGCGGCCGGGTCGATGGGACCGTGACCAGACAGGAAGACGCAGGGGTGTTACCTGCGCCGCCGCTTTTTGGTCAGGTGGTCGAATCTCAGTTCCCTGGCACGGGTGGAGGCATGGGCGGGGGTTCCTGCTGGAAGTTTTGTGTGTCGAGAAGCACCCGATGCTCGCTATCCCGTTCCAAACGCAGCGTCCCGGCCACAAGGCGTACGGCCTTCAGTTCCCGGGGGGAAACCTGTTCCAGGGCGGCGAACACGTCGCTTATCTTGAAGAAGACCACCAGGTCGTTGGGATAGAGCCGGTTCAGGTCCGTCACCAGCCTGTTGCGGCGAACGTCGTACACATAGACGATCTTTTCGAGAAATTTCAAGATCCTGCCCACGCCGCTGCTCCGGCCGTTGGGAGCGGGCTCATCGGCCCAGGGCGGCAGATGGACGTCCCTTCTGGCAAAGTATTCTCGAAGAATCTGATAATGGATGTTCCATAGGTTCTCCCCGGGGCGCACCAGCCGAACCCCGTAGTAGCTGGGTGGCATGTGGGAAGGCGCGGACGGGGCTGCCTTGATGGCCCGTTTGACAAAGCGTCCCACGGGCTCTTCCTGCACGGGGTGGAGAATGGGTTCCGATGCTTCATTTTGTAAATCTTCCGGGGCGTTGGCCCCCAGGTGCCGGCGAATCTTGTCCACGGTCCACGCTTCGCCCTGGACCTGGAAGGGCTCCTGGGCTTGGACCACGTGATCCACGCTGTCATGAAGCCCGAAGGCCTCCTTGCGCTCTTCCTGTCCCAGGCTGGCGGGGACGTGGGGGTAGGTGTCCGGGGTGGTCGCCGGGCCTTGGGCGCTCGGCACGGCACCAGGCTCCGTGGCGGCCGGGCCGGGTGCCACGCCGGTGGGCGATACCGGTCGGGCCAGCGATTCCTTTCCCGCCGCGGTGGGGCGGCCTTGATCCAAACGGGCCGTGGGACCGGGCGAAGGTGTCTTCTCGGGGGCGGCCTCCATGGGAGGCGTGGGTTTCGTGGGGAGGGCGTGCATCTGGTGCCAATACCAGAATCCCAGACCAGCGATCACGAGAAGGAGCAAGAGCACCAGCCCCGCAAGTCCCCCTTTACGGGAGGGGCCTGTGCGATTTTCCGGTCTTTGTCTCATGTCCATCCAGCGGGCTCCTTTGTGTTGCGGATCTGTTCTGGGATATGGGCGTTGCCGTGACCGCCGGGATTCTCCCCCACCGAAAGCGCCGTCGGCCTTCGCATGGGAGACGAAGATGTCTCAAGGTCCCTTCAACCCCGCTGTCCGGCCCCATTTGACGGGGCGGCGGGGCTGTGTTAGTGAAAGACGATCTTTCGGGAACAAAGGGGATTCTCTTTTCCGATTCTTGTAAGCATCTACAGTAGATAAAACTATATTCAAAGAGGAGCGTTTTGGCAATGAGCGATTGGCAGCCTCGATGCCGCCCCACCCTGGTGGGCAGCATGCCCCATAAAGACAGGCAGAAGGCCCTTGACGTGATCCTGGAGCAGGTTCCGGAGATTCCGGTATGGCCCCAGTTGGCGGTCTATCCGGCCGAGCAGATGATGGAGCAGTATCTGGAGGGCTTGCCGGGGGTGCGCCGGCACGAGGGCCGGGTCTGGATCCAGACCGACCATGCCGATCTGGATGGAGAAATTCTGAGCTTCTTTGAAGACTACCTGGCCGTGGAGGCCGATCCGTCCCTTCTGGACGATTCCCGCTTCGCCATGGGCGAAGAGACCGGAAGGACCTTCCGGGCCTTCCTGGAGCGGGTGGCACCCCGGTCGGCCGAGTGTGCCGCCGTCAAGGGGCAAATCGTGGGGCCCTTCACTTTGCTGACGGGGCTCACGGACCAGGACCGCAAGGCGATCCTCTACGACGAGCGCTTGAAGGACGTGGTTTTGAAACACCTGGCCATGAAGGCCCGCTGGCAGGTGGCCCGACTGCAGGCGCTGGGAAAGCCGGTGGTGCTGTTTTTGGATGAACCGGCTTTGGCCGGGTTCGGCACGTCCGCCTACATCACCGTTTCGGCCGACGACGTGGGGCAAATCTTGCGCCAGGTGGTGGAACCGGTCCGGGAGACGGGAGCCCTGGTGGGGATTCATGTGTGCGCCAACACCGACTGGGCTCTGGTGTATGGGGCCGGGGTGGATATTATCAATTTCGATGCCTACCAATACTTTGACCGTTTCGCCTTGTATCGCCGTGAGTTTTTGGATTTTGTCCGCCGGGGGGGGATCGTGGCTTGGGGGATGGTGCCCACCATGGATTCCCGGGCCATCGAAGAAGAAACGGCTGAAGCCCTGGCGGACCGTCTGAGCCGCCAGATCCAGAGCCTTGCCCACGAGGATCTGGACCTGAGTACGATCCTGGCCCAGAGCCTCGTCACGCCGAGTTGCGGTTGCGGAACGTTGAGTGAATCCCAGGCGGAGCGAGTGGCGTTCCTGACGCGGGCGCTGGCCGACCGGCTGCGGCGGGGCGTTGGGTTGGACTGAGCCGGGGGATCGGTGCCAAAAGGCTTGACAGGATGGGGCCCGTTTCCCTATAAGGGCGCGCCGGGTTTTTCAGAAGTCCGTTTTCCCGGCCGATGGCAAAGGGATGGGGCGCCCCTCCGGGGGCGAGCTGCTTGGCTCGTCGGGGATGAGACCGGGCTGCGTCCATTTTAATTCTCACAATGAGACGCTTGATCGGACGAGCGGTTTTTGTTAATTTGAAAATGCCCTAGTTGTAAGCACTTCACTTTCGGGTGCATCCCAATTCTCAACAGCTGCAAACCATAGCCTCTTCGAGCCCAGGGCGGCGTGGTCCGAACGCACCGGAGTGTGCGCGACTTCGCGTTTTCCCTTTGAACTCCAAGGGCGAAAGACGGGTTGGATCGCTGACAGATCGCCGATCGGGATCCTTCCCGGATGGGTATAGGCCAGGGTAGCGCAAGAGGTGGTGTGGGACTGGCCGCGAGAGGATGTTTGTGCGAGGAAAGGAAAGCGTCATGGATGTGCAATACAAAAACATCGATCCCAAACTGATCGTCAACGAGATCCGTAACGGTCGTTCATTGGAGGCGGTGCAGAAGCTCTTCGGGCTCCGGTTCAAGAGCGAGGTTCAGGATCTGTACCTCAAGGGCCTGATGGAATTGGGAGAAATTCCCAATGTGGGCTTCGCTTCCAAGAGGGATTCCAGTGCACGGGCGGAGGAACCCCCGGCCCCGACCCCCGTTCGTCGTCCTCCCGCTTCCTCCAGAGCCCGCCAGGTGGAGCCGGAAGTGGAATACAAACAGCCGGCGCGGACCAAGCCCGTTGTGCGCCGCCGGAACCGGGCGTCCGCCCCGGCCCAGGCACCGACGATTCTCATCAAGACCCCCAATCACCGGACCATCGGCCAGAGCGGGAGTATCACCTTGAACAAGGCCCTGCTCATCGACCAGTTGGGGTTTTCCGTGGGTGATTCCTTCGAGATCTATCGGGAAGACGACCGGATCATCCTGAAAAAACTGGACGAAGCGGATCAATAGGTCGGGGGCCGTCCCAGCGGGATTCCGATTTCCCCGTTCAGTAACTGGAACCTTCCTGCTTCAGGTTGTTGAGAACGTGCCAGAATCGCCAGAGGGCGGTGAGGTTTGTTCCAACGGCCAAGATCACCAACACCACCATGAGGACGGCGTCTGGTGCGGATCGGCTGAAGGGCAGCTCCATGAGCCGGTTGAAAAAGGGGTTGGCCATGCCTCCGATCCCCAGCAGGATCACCCTTTCGCCGCGCTGCAGCAGTCCCACCAGGCACTTTTGCCCCAGCCCTTCCGCCCGGGCTCGCGTGTAGCTGACCATGAGGGATCCGAACAGGATGAGGAGAAGGACCAGGGTCAGGCCGTGCCCCAGGCTTCCCTGCCGGTAGAAGTAGAAGTAGATCCCCAGATAGATGACCAGTTCGGCGTAGCGGTCCAAGACCGAGTCCAGGAAGGCGCCGTATTTTTTCACTTGGCCCGTGGATCGGGCCAGGCTTCCATCCAGGGTATCCACCAGCCCGGAAAGCAGCGTGAAAACGCCGCCCCAGAAGGGCCGGAAGGCAAAGGCGACTCCAGCCGCCAGGCTGAGCGCGAGCCCGATCAGGGACACATGGTTCGGCCTGAGCTTGAGCTTGACCAGTATCGGGACCAGGTATCTTTCCAATAACCGGTAGTATTCCGTCTCAAGGATGGTGCCTTTGAGCATCAGCTTGTCCCCTCTCCTCGTCGGGTGTGGGAAAGCACTATACACCTTTGCGTTCCCTTTGAACACCCTTTGGGTTCATGGAGCTTCCTGGACAAGGGGAAGATGACCCAGGAAGAAACCGAGGGTAACCCTTTGTCCGCGTTTCAGTATGGGGCTCTTGGGTGGTATGAGGGCGTAGGCGTTTTTCTGTCTTCTTCGGGAAAAGTGACGTCCCTGGCGCTTGTCAAAGGGCTGAAACCATAAGGAATTGTCACGAAACGAGGCGGTACCGGTCACGGCCCTCCACAGGGGACTCTTGTTCTTTACGGGGGCAAGCAGCTGGGCGGAAAGCCTTGGCGGTGCCCCTTCGGAGCCTTGGGACCACTTTTGAAGGACGGGCACGATCAGCTCGTGGAAGACGATTTCCGCTGCCAGGGGACCTCCGGGAAGGGCGAAGTACAGGGTGGTGGAGGCGGCGGCACAGGCCGTGCCGTGGCCCGGCCGAAGGGCGATTTCCGTAAAGAGGGGGCGCAGCCCCAAACGGGCCCAGGCCCGCACCAGGAAGTCTTTGTCTCCTTGACCGGCGCCGCCCGTGGAGATCACCAGCTCGGCGTTCGCTTCCTGCAAGGCGTGTGCGATCCGGCCGGCATCATCCGCCACCCGACCCAGATGGATCGGTTGGGCTCCCGCCTGGCGCACCAGGGCGGCGATCAGGTATCGGCTGTCCGCGTAACGGGATTGGGCGCCCAGGGGCTCGCCCAGTTCGCAGAGTTCATCGCCTGTTCCAAGAACGGCCACGCGGCATCTTCTCACCACGGGCAGAACGGCGCATCCGAGCGCCACGGCCAACGAAAGGCGTGCGGGCGTGAGAAGGTCGCCGGCGTGCAAGGTCCTTTCCCCTGCCGCTATCTCTTCGCCCGGAACGGTCACCCATTGTCCCTTTGGGACGGGCCGCCCCACCACGATCCGGTCTCCGTCCAGGCGCACCTCTTCCTGGGGGACCACCGCGTCGGCTCCCGGGGGCAGGGGGGCTCCCGTGAGGATTCTCCGGCACGTGCCGGCAGAAAGGGGCGCTTCGGCCGGGTGGCCCGCGGCCGAGGGGGGGCCTGTGAGGATGAGGGAAAGGCCATCGGGGGATGCGGCGTCCCGGGTGTCCTCGCTACGAACGGCGTATCCGTCCATGAGGGACTGGGAAGCGCGGGGGAGAGCAAAGGGGGCCGCCAGGTCGCGGGCCAGAACGCGCCCCAGACAGGCCTCGGTGGGGAGCCATTCCACGGGGCCGGGCGGCAGAACCTCCCGTGCCCTCTCCACGGCTTCATGCAGGGTGACCAGGGGCATGGATCTTGCCCTTTCTTCGTTTCGGACATCCTTGATGTTGGTGATTCGGGGCGCCGTGTGGGCGCTCCGCCGCAACAGGGCCGTCACCGTCCGAAAAAGCGGGTATCCAAGCACGGCGGCTTGAAGGATCGGCGTACGAGCTCCCAGTCCACTTCACAGCTCGCGGCCGTCTTCATGGGCCAAGATGCGCCGGAGGTCTTCGGGGGTGTTCACGTTCCAAAAGCTCTTCCCCTCCGGGTCCAAGGGCCGCCACTGTTCTTCTTCCAACACCCGTAGGCGCACCTTGCCGTAGAAGCTGATGATCTGGCGCCTGTCCTCCCGAAGACATCGGGCCACATGGGGCAGACACCGGACGTGGTAGGCGGCCAGAAGGGGTTCGTAGTAGGGGCCCATGCGGGCAACGATCACGTCGGCCCTGGTCCGCGCGGCCTCCCGGACCAACTGCTCCCCCAGGGCCGGCTCCAGAAAAGGCATGTCCGTGGCCTTGACCAGGACCCACGGGTGGGGGGAAAAGTAGAGTGCGGTGTAGATGCCTCCCAGCGGGCCGCGGCGGGGGAGCACGTCGCGCACCAGCGCAGCGTCCACATCCAGGAGGGGCCCCAGGTCGTTGGCCACCACCAGAACCGGGTCGCACAGGGCGCAAAGCCCCTGGACGGCACGATCCACCAGCCGGTTTCCCTGGAAGATCTCCAAAGCTTTGTCCCGGCCGAAACGGCGGCTTTGGCCCCCTGCCAGAACGGCTCCCGTGATCACTCCTCCTCCCCCATGGTGATGGTCACGCGCACCTGGCGCGCCTTTTTCCATCCCCGAAGTTGTGAGAGCATTCCCACAACACCGCCCGCCACGAAATCCTGGACGAAGTCCTTCATGGGAAGTTTTTTGCCGTCCAGCTGGACCAGGACCCGAGGCCGTTTTCGGTCCCGCAGGTAGCGTTCCTCCAGAAACGACGCCACGTCGTTCACTTGATGGAAGCCAAAATGGGGAACCTGGAGGCCCGTGTCGGTGTCGGTCACCAGGGCGATCACATTGTCCTTATCGTTGCACAAAGGTGCATCGGCCAGGTCCGAGCGGAAGACTTCGATCTTTGGAAAATGGGAGCGCTTGTAGCCTTCGCCGAGCACGATATCCTCATCCCAGAAAAAGCGCGAGACCACCTCCTCCAGGGGCCACTCCGCGTCGATGGTGCGGATGGAGGCCACCCGCTGGGGTGAGGCGATGGCGATGGTGGCGGCTCCCGCCTGCGCATGGCGCCAGGTGTCCTTGCCTTCCCGGTCCATGGAGAAACCGTGGGCGTCGTGCTTGATGGTGCCCACCCGATAGCCCCGCCGCACCAGTTCGGGGAGAAGCCGTTCCAGAAAGGTGGTTTTTCCCACGTTGGATTTGCCCACAAAACAGACCACGGGGACCATGGACAACCTCCTGCTGGCTGTCCCCGCGCTCCATCGAGCACGGGGTTCAATAGGATAGATAAACGGTCTTCAGCTCCGTAAAGGCTTCCAGGCCGAACCGCGACTTTTCCCGGCCCAGTCCGCTTTGCTTCATGCCTCCGAACGGGGCTTCCGGCCGTGCCTGATGGATCTGGTTGATCCAGATGCTGCCGGCCCGAATCCGGTGGCTCAAACGCAGCGCCCGGGCCAGATCCCCGGAAAAGACATAGGCGGCCAGTCCAAAGGGCGAATCGTTGGCCCCTTCCACGGCCTCCTGCTCCTGGGCGAAGGGAAGCACCAGCAGCACGGGACCGAAGATCTCTTGGTGCAAGATATCCATCCCGGGATGCAGATCCGTGAGGACGGTCGGGGGGAAATAGAGTCCCGCGTCCTCCGGTAGCGGCGGACCACCCAGGACCACTCGGGCCCCCTGGTCCACGGCCTCTTGCACCTGCCGGTGGACCCGCTCCAAGATGTGGCGGTTGTTGAGAGGTCCCAGATCCGTTTCCGGTTCCCGAGGGTCGCCCACCTTCAAGGCCGCCGCGGCGGAAGTGAGCCGGGTCAGGAAGGGGTCCCAGATCTCTCGGGCCACATAGATGCGGGTGATCCGGTAGCAGTATTGTCCCGAGTTCTTGAAGGCCTGGGAAAGGACGGACGGCAGAAGGCCTTGCCAATCGGCGTCTCGGCATACGATGGCCGGGCAGTGGCCGCCCAGTTCCAAGAGGACGCGTTTCACATGGTCGGCAGCCAGTCTTTGGACCAGCTTTCCCACCTCCGTGCTTCCCGTGAAGGTGACCAAGGCCACCTGCGGGTGGCTCACCAGGGCCTTGCCCGTTTCAGGGCCCGGCCCAGTGACCACCTGGAAGACCCCGGAAGGGCATCCCACCTCCTCGGCCAGCCGGGCCATCTCCAAAGTAGCCAGCGGCGTGTGTTCATCCGGTTTGGCCACCACGGAGCACCCCACGGCCAGGGCGGGTGCCGCCTTGGTCACCAGAGTGCTGATGGGGTAGTTGAAGGGGGTGATGGCCGCCACCACGCCCACGGGTTCCCGCAAGACCAGGGTTTGGCTCCCCGGCTTTCCGGTGAGGGGCAGGTGGCCGGTGAGACGACGGGCCTCTTCGGCAAAATAGTGGATAAGATGGACCGCGTTGTCTACTTCCGCCCGGGCGGCTCGCAATGGCTTGCCCGTCTCGCGGCAGGTCAAAAGGGCCAGATGGTCCAGATGGCGGGAGATCGCCTCCGCCCATTTTCCCAAAAGCGCGGCTCGCTCCCCCACGGGGAGATCCGCCCAGGCGGGCTGGGATCGAAGGGCCTGGGACACGGCGTCGGCAACCACCCCTTCGTCACAGGCGGGCACGCGGGCGATGGGCTGTCCGGTGGCGGGATCGAGCACCGGCATCCATGGGCCGGTGCGAACTTCGCGGCCGCCGATCCGGCAGCCGATTTCCGGAATCTGTGATTCCACCCTGTTCAACGTTTTCCTCTCCCCGATGTCCAAAGGGTTGAAAGACCCAAGACTATGGCATAGGGCCATGGGGCTGTCAATGAAGGGAGCGGGCCGCTCCGGGCACCTGCATTCCCGCTCCCGGCCCCCGATTTTTTTTGGCCGGCGTTCGCCCACCGTCCCTCCTTTATCCTTCAGCCTTCCTTGAGGCCGGGCATCCGCCGGGTTATTCTAAAAAAGGACCCTCGTGGGCACCGTATTACCTTGAAGAGGGAGGGCGAGCCATGACATTCGATCGCATCAAGGAAGCCGTTCTGGAAATGAGCCCGGAAGACCAGAAACGTGTGATTCTCGAGCTGGTTCCGGAGATATGGCCGCAAGTTTGTGTTGACGATTCGTGCCTCGATCGCATGCGGGAATTGGTGGACGAGGCGGTCGTCCGGGAATACCGGGAGCAACACTTCAACAACGTTTGACGAGACCGCCGAGAGACACGGGCATCAACACGACGATCATTGCAACCGGAGACGCGGGGGGCCGTCACGGCGCAGAACGCCGTCCCCACGGCCATGCGTACCGCCGAGGCCGGGTGCCAGGTTCTTGGCGTCGAGCCGAGCCCATGACATGCGCGGCGGGAATGCATCCGTCCATTGGGTGCCGGTCCAGCCGGGTCCCCACCGCCTACGGTTGCCCCCCATCCTTCCATCACGCCTCCCAGGGCGCCATGGGCCGCGTTCTGGGTGTGTTGTGACGCACTTCCTTCAAACCCTTGTCATCGATCTTCCCATCGCCCTGATGCAGGCTTATGTGAATCCACAACGCCAGGCTCTTGCCATGGCTCGGCAAGGGTTTCTGGACACGCCCCCCTGCCGGGCCGACGTTGACGCCCCAACGGGGCTGTGATTATATGCTCGAGCGGAGGAGTCAAAAGGCGTGATACCTTATCCCCATATTGATCCAGACATCGTGGCCGTGGGTCCCTTTCGCATCCGCTGGTATGGGCTCATGTACGTGCTCGGATTCCTGGCGGCGTACGGCCTCGTTCCTCGCCAGATCAAGGCGCGACGGATCGGTTTGAGCCGGGAGGTGGTTCAGGATCTCATCTTGTACCTGGCCGTGGGCCTGGTGGTGGGTGCCCGGTTCGGCTACCTTCTCTTCTATCAGGTCCCCAACTGGGGCTTTTACCTGAAGCATCCCTTGGAAATCATCGCCACCTGGCACGGGGGAATGTCCTTCCACGGCGGGCTGGTGGGGGCTGTGCTGGCGGGCTGGATCTTTTGCCGCAGGCGGGACCTGCCGTTTTGGGCCACGGCTGACTGCGTCATCGTGGCGGCCCCCGTGGGACTGGGGCTGGGGCGCCTTGGCAACTTCATCAATGGTGAACTCTTCGGGCGCCCCGCGCAGGTCCCGTGGGCCATGGTCTTTCCCGACGGGGGGCCGGTTGCCCGGCACCCTTCCCAGCTTTACGAAGCATTCTTCGAAGGGCTGGTGCTCTTTACCATCCTTTGGGTCCTGTCCCGGAAGGACCGGCGGGATGGCTTGCTGGTGGTGGCCTTTCTCTTTTTTTACGGGCTGTTTCGATTCTTCCTGGAGTATTTCAGGGAGCCGGATCCGCAACTGGGCTTTGTGATGGGGCCCCTGACCATGGGGCAGCTTCTGTGTGTCGCCATGATGGCGGCGGCCGTGGCCCTGTACGGATATTTGTCCAGAAAGCGCCGGAAGACGTGAGGGGCCCAGGCCCGTTGCGGCAGCGGCGCACCGAGACGATGGAGCGTGGGATGATGAGTGGCGGAACCCCCAGGGTGGAAGATGGTTCGTCTGGGCAAGGCCAGGATCTGGTCCAGAATAAGATCACGGACACGCGGCGGGCCTTTCGGAAGCTGAAACGCGGGCAGCGCATCTTCATTGGATCCGCCTGTGGAGAGCCCCAGTATCTGGTGCGGGCCCTGGAAGAGCACCTGCCTCAATTGGCGGACCTGGAGATCCTCCACATTCTCAGCCTGGGCAAGCATTCCTACCTGGAAGAGAGTTACCACGACAAATGCCGCTTGAAGTCCTTCTTCGTGGCGGCCGCTTCCCGAAAGGCGGTGGCCGAAGGGCGGGCCGACTATACGCCGGTGAACCTGGCCGATGTGCCCCAGCTGTTTCGAAGCGGCGTGCTGCCCATCGACGTGGCGCTGATCCAGGTGTCGGAACCCGATCGACACGGGTTCTGTTCTCTGGGGATCTCGGTGGATACCGTCAAGGCGGCGGCGGAAAGCGCCCGGTACGTGATCGCCCAGATCAATTCCCAGATGCCCAGGACCCTTGGGGATTCCTTTATCCACGTGAGCGCTCTGGACGCCCTCATTCCCTGGGACGAGCCCCTGCTGGAAATGCCCTCACCGCCGATAGATGAGGTGGCTCAGGCCATCGGAGCCCAGGTGGCCAAGCTCATCGAAGACGGCTCCACCCTGCGCGTGGGCGTGGGTTCCGTGCCCAGCGCCGTGCTCCATGCCCTGGAAAGCAAAAAGGATCTGGGAGTTCACACGGACATGCTCACCGACCCCTATCTGGATCTGGTGGAAAAGGGGGTCATCACCAACGCCCGGAAGACATTGCATCCGGGAAAAATCGTGGCCAGCTTCTGCCTCGGGACCCGAAGGCTTTACGACTTTGTGAACAACAACCCCATGGTGGCCTTGCATCCCGTGGAGTACACCAACCATTACCTGGTCATCTCCCAGAACGCCAAGATGGTGACCCTCAACTCGGCCTTGGAGGTGGATCTGACCGGGCAGGTCTGTTCCGATTCCGTGGGCCATCAGATCTACAGTGGCGTGGGAGGATCGGTGGACTTCCTTCGGGGGGCCAGGAATTCCAAGGGAGGCAAGACCATCGTGGTGCTCCCTTCCACCACTGCCGACGGACACTCGCGGATCGTACCCGAATTGACCGAAGGCGGCGGAGTGGTCACCACCCGGGGCGGGGTGCAATACGTGGTGACCGAATACGGAATCGCCCAGCTCCAGGGGCGAAGCCTTCGGGAGAGGGCCCTGGCCTTGATCGGCATTGCCCATCCCGATTTTCGGGAAGAGCTCACCCGCCACGCCTACCGGACGAAGCTGCTGCGCCGGGAGTTGTTCGCCATCAGATCGGCCAAGGCGGTCTATCCGGAAGAACTGGAGGTCTCCCAGGTCTTCGACGATGAGACCCGTGTGTTCTTCCGGCCCGCCAAGCCCACCGATGAGCGGATCATACGCGAATTTTTCTATTCCCTGCCCAAGGACGAGTCCTACATCCGCTTTCTTTCCACCATGAAGGTCTATCCCCAGGTGGACGTGCACCGGCTGATCAATATCGACTATGAAAAGGAGATGACCCTGGTGGGATTGGTCGGGGACATGGACGTGGAACGGGTGGTGGCGGTGGGCCGCTATGTGGTGGACGAGGAGACCTTCATCGCGGAGGTGGATTTCGCGGTTCATCCCGACTACGGGCGCAAGGGCATCGCCTCCTTCATGATCCAATATCTTTCCGAAATCGCCAAAAAGAGCGGCGTGCAGCAGTTCCGGGCCTACATCAGCGCCGGAAACGAGCGGGTTTTCGGTGTGTTCCAAAAGCTGGGCTATTTCATGGAAAGTTCCTTCACGGACGGTCTCTATGAGATTCGAGTCCACTTCGGTCGAACGGCCGATGCCTGTCTGACGGAAAGATCTGAGTGATGGAAGAGGAGCCGGGACATCGAGAGCGGATATCCGGTGCGGATCTGGCCGGGCAGGTGGATGCGCTGCGGGCCCGCGTCGAAAGGCTGCACAAGGAGCTGGACCTGCTGAAAGCCTCCCACCGGCGATGGGTCCATCCGGTGGAAAGCGCCCTGTGGCAGCGCGGGCTTCCCCTCATCGCTCACGGCGATCATTCCCAAGTGTTCCTGCCCGCCAACGCGCCGGAAGAGCACGTGGAAACCTTCTATGCCCTGATGCGCCGTTATTCCTTCCGCCTCTTTTTGCGCGATCTGATCCATACGCCCCGGGCGGACGGGGTGGACCACCTGACCCGCTACTGTGCCCCGCGCACCGTTCGCCGCTACCTGAACATCCTGGCGGAATTGAACATGGTTCGGATCTCCCGCCGTGGGGCTTACGAGTTGTTGAGCCCGCGGGTGGCCAGTTTCGGGCCTACCCTGGAGTGGTATGTGTGGCAACTTTTTCAAAGGGAGTTCCTGGCTCCAGCCCTTTTCAACGTGCGGCTCAACCGGACCCGGCACGGCGGAGACTACGACGTGATCGCCCTGGTCAACCATCGTCTGGTCTATGTGGAAGTCAAATCGTCTCCGCCCCGGGGCGTGGAAATGCCTGCGGTGCGCTCCTTTCTGAACCGCCTGCAAGACCTGCAGCCCCACGTGGCCATCTTCCTGGTGGACACGGAACTGCGCATGAAAGATAAGATCGTTTCCCTCTTTGTGGAGGCCCTGGGTTCCAAGGGAGATCCGCAAGCCTCCTGGCCGGTTGAACGCCTGGTGCGGGAGCTTTTCCACATCCGTCATGGGATCTACCTTATCAACAGCCGCAAGGGAATCTACAGTAATATCCGCACGTGCTTGCGGGATTTTTTCCGGTGCCGCCTTCCGGCGGCCCTGGGCCGGGACAAATGATCTGGCATGGTGAGGACCTCAGACGGGACAGAGGAGAGAATCTCCGATGAAGCTTCGTGAAGGACTCTACGCGTACCCCTGGGAAAGCATGACGGAAAACAACTGCAACGCGTATCTGATCGACGGGCCGGTGCGCACCCTCATCGATCCGGGACACGCCCATCTTCTGCACCACCTGGAAGCCAAGATGGCTCAGGACGGCTTCACCTTCGAAGACGTGCAGCTGGCCGTGGCCACCCACCCCCATCCGGATCACTGCGAGGGGTTGCTCGCTCTTCAGAAACTGGGGGTCAAGACGACCATGCACGTGGATGCGGACGCCTTCATCCGCAGTTTCAGCGATCAGTGGCGGCAGATGACCGGCCAGGAGATGCCCGCGTTCCACATGGATTTCCATCTCAAGGAAGGCACCCTGGAGCTGGGTACGGAAAAGCTGAAGGTACTGGAAACGCCGGGCCACGCCCCGGGGTCCGTCTGTCTGCTCTGGGAAGGGCAGGGCGTCCTCTTTCCCGGCGATGTGGTCTTTGCCCAAAGCATTGGCCGCGTGGATCTTCCGGGCGGTGATGCGGCCCAGTTGATGGAAAGCCTGGAGCGGCTCATGGGCCTGGATGTGGACCTGCTCTGTCCCGGACATGGGCCCTGGATCGAGGGCAGGGGGGCTGTGAAGGAAAATTTCTATTTCATCCGGCAGGCTATCTTCGGGATGGGCCGCTGAACCATGCGCGGCCCGAGGTCCCGATGTTGGCGGAGCTTTCCGCGGGTCAAGGCGTGGTGCCGGCCAGCCAGGCCGCCTCGATGGCCTGGATCCGCCGGCGCAACGCTTGGCGTGCGGCCTCCCGGCGGGAAGCGTCATCGGCCGAGCCCAAGTGGATGGCGTCGCCCCGAATGCCCAGCTTTTCCAGTTCCGAAAGCAGGGCCTCATGGTGCCCGTTTTCCAGCTGTTCCGCCTCCGAACGGTACGCTTCCAAGGCTTGGTTCAGTTCGTCCAAAAGACCTCGTTCTTCATTCCGGATCACCGCTTCAAGGGCGGGTACAGCGGTCGAGACCGGTTCGTCTTCCATCAGCCGGCGCAGGATCTCCCGGATCAGCGCCTTACGGACCTCCTGGAAAAACGGCTCGGGCACTTGTTCCAGGGCCTCCCCCACCTGCTCCGGCTTCCAGATGCCTTCCAAAACCTTGTGCGCATAGCCGGGAACCTTTTCCATGTGCTCGGCCCGCTGGGCGCCCCGGCGCTCTTCGTCGCTCATGATCATGTGCCGGGTCTTTTCCATGACCAAGTCGATGGTGCTCTTGATTTCCGCCATGATCTTTCTTCTCCTGCCGATTGTGGGAAACGGAGAACTGAGCCTTCCAGGGCCAGAATATATCGCCTTGACAGCGGTGGGGCAATCCCCTAAAAGCAAAAGCTTATCGTAAATATTTCATAAGGATAACCGTTCGTCATGACGTCAGTCCCTTTCATTCAATGTTTTCACGTGGCCAAGAGCTATGTGGCCGGGGAGGAGGTTCTTCGGGACGCCAACCTGCAGGTGTTCAAGGGGGAATTTCTGTTTCTCATGGGCCCCAGCGGGGCGGGCAAAAGCACCTTTTTGAAGCTGCTTTTGGGGCTGGAAGCCCCCACTCGGGGACACATCCTGGTGGACGGGCGCAACATCCACCGGCTTTCCCGTAAGGAGATTCCCGCCTACCGGCGCAAGGTGGGCATGGTCTTTCAGGACTTCCGTCTTCTGAATCAGGACTCGGTCTTCCACAATGTGGCGCTGCCCCTGGTGGCGGCGGGCCGCTCCCGTCGATGGATCCGCAGCAAGGTCAAGAGCCTTTTGCAGTTTGTGGGCCTGGATGGAAAGACCCACGTGCCCTGTTGCCGGCTTTCGGGCGGGGAGCAGCAGCGGGTGGCCCTGGCTCGGGCGGTGGCCAATGATCCCTGGGTTCTGTTGGCCGATGAGCCCACGGGCAATCTGGATGCGTGCGCCTCCGCCGTGATCATGGAGCTCCTGAAGGCGGTCCATGCCCGGGGAACCACGGTGGTGGTGGCCACCCACGATGCCTCCCTTCTGGAACACCTTCCCGAAGCCCGCCGGGTGCACATCCAAGGGGGGATATTCTACGAGGAGGCGGAAGCGGCCGCCCCCAGGTTCCCATCCGCCATGGGAGGGCCCGTATGGGAATGAGCCATTGGAGATACTACATGGCGCGGGCTCTCGGCGGGTTCAGGAAGAATCCTCTGCCAGCCGCTGTGAGCGTGCTGGTGGTGGGGTTGTGTCTGTTTATGACCGGCCTCTGCTCCCTGGGATTCTGGGGGATCTACCGGATCGCGCCCCATCTTCTGGTTCCATCCAAGGCCGTTATCTATCTCAAAGAGGGCGTCTCGGTCCAGGAGGCCCGTGGGGTTCAAAAAACGGTCGCCGGCTGGCCTCTGGTGGCAGCATGCCATTACAAGAGCCCCCAAGAGGTGCTGGAGGAACTGCGGGATCGTTACGGGGGCTGGGAGGATCTGTTCCAAGGCCTGGGCGAAAACCCACTGCCGCCTGCCTTGGAAGTGCGCTTGCAGGTGCGCGAGGACATGGAAGGGGCCATGCGCGCCTTCGAAGACAAGGCCAAGGCGCTGGAGCCGGTCCAGGATGTGCTCACCGCGCGCAGCTGGTCCGGTGAAACCCTCCGGCGGATGCGGACCGTGCTGGGAATGGGGCTGGCCCTGCTGGTGGTCTGGATCGCCTGTTCCATTCTCATCGTCGCCAATACCGTGCGCCTGGCCTTTTATGGGCGCAGGGACGAGGTGGAAGTGCTGAGGGTGGTGGGGGCGTCGCCGTCCTTTATCAAGATGCCCTTTTACTTGGAAGGAATTTTGCAAGGTGTTCTCGGTGCCGCCTTGGCCGCTTCGCTCTTGTGGCTCACGGGGCGGATGGTCGGAGCGGTGTTGCCCCCGAGCCTGGCTGCCGGTATTTGGCCGCTTGGCGCTGGAGCGTGGCTCTGGGGGATACTGCCTCTGGCGGGGGCGGGGTTGAGTTGGCTGGGAGCCCGGTTGGCCCTTCGCCGCCTGGCTTCCTACTGAGGCACCGACGGATTTGAGGGGACTGGATGCGGTTAGTGTGGCGGGCGTGCCTCTGCCTTGGCTTGGCTTTAGGGCTGGTGGGCATGGGAACGGGGCTTCTTCCCGGCCCCAAGCCCTCGGCCCATGGGGCTCACTTGGCGGGAGTGGGCGCCGTGGCCACAAGCTCGGCGGCCTCATGGTTTTTCACCCTTGTCGGCGCCCCCGAAACCGCTTGGGCTGCAGAGGCCACCTCCGATCCCAAGGCCCTTCTGCGGGAGATCGACGCCCTGGAGGCCCGGCTGGAAAAGGTGGCCGACCGGGTGAAACACCTCACGCGCGAAAGAAACCGGCTGGGGCGCGAGCAGGCCCGGTTGCAACGGCGTCTGGCGGCCCAAAAGGATGCCTACGCGCGCACGAAACGTCGAGCCCTCCGAAGACTCCACGCCCTGGCGCAAGTGGATTGGCTGCGTCTTGTGGCGGCACAGGGCCTCCAAATGCGCGGGGACTACACCCTTTTTCACGGCGCCTATGCACTCAAGCGGCTTTTGCAGCAGGACGGGAGGCTTCTGGATCAATTGGCCTCGGAACGGGAATCCCTGGAGGCGACGCAACGCACCCTAGCCAAGAGTCGGGAGGCCACGGAGGAGGTTCTGGCGGAAATGGCTCGCCAGCGTGAGCATTTGGGAGAACTCAAGGAACAAAAGATCCTCGCTCTCATCCGCTTCCAAGATCGGCGGAAAGGGGCCCGAGGGCCCAAAGCAGGGGGAGAAAGTCGTCGCAAGAAGATGGGCCGGGTTCCCGTCCCGGGTCCCCCCTTTCAAGATCTCAAAGGACGGTTGCCCCTGCCCGTTTCCGGTCCCATCGAAAGGAAGACGGCAAAAAAACGTTCGCCTCTTTCGTCAATTCTCTATAATGACGGTGTGCTGGTTCGAGGAAATCCCGGGGAGGCCGTTCGGGCTGTCCATGACGGGGTGGTGGTTTTTGCGGACACGTTCCGCGGCTACGGTCGTATGATGATCATCGACCACGGCAACCATTACCTGAGCCTGATGGCCCGGCTGGGAGGTTTTCTCAAAAGGACGGGTGATCGGGTGCGCGCCGGGGAGCCCGTGGCCACCTTGGCGCAAGGGGCTGACAGTTCCGGATCAATACTGTATTTTGAACTGAGGCATAAAGGTCGCCCGGTGCGGGTCGAAGATTGGCTGGGGGCTGAAAAATCCAAGGACAGTTAAAGGAAAGGCCAATGCGAAAAAACAACCGCAAGATTATCATCTTCACCCTGAGTATCGTCTTTGTGTTGACCGGTTGGGTCTCCTTGCGGGCCGTGGCCGGCGGGTCCGAAAAGAGCATCTACGAACAGCTCAAGCTCTTCAGCGATGTGATGAACCTGGTCCAGGAACACTACGTGGAGGAGGTGGATACCCAGACCCTGATCTATGGGGCCATCAGCGGCATGCTGCACGAACTGGATCCCCACTCCTCCTTTCTCCGGCCGGAAGATTACAAAGAGCTGGAAATTGAGACCAAGGGCAAGTTCGGCGGGATCGGCATCGAAATCACCATCCGCAACGGGGTGCTGACGGTGGTGGCCCCCCTGGAAGACACTCCGGCGGATCGGGCGGGCATTCAGGCCAATGACCAGATCATCAAGATTGACGATACCCCCACCCAGGACATGAGCCTGATGGAAGCCGTTCACAAGATGCGGGGACGGAAGGGAACCAAGGTGCGGCTGACCATCTTGCGGGAGGGAGTCAGGAAGCCCCTGGAGTTCGAACTGGTGCGGGACATCATTTCCATTCGAAGCGTTCGCACTCGGCCTCTCGAAAAGGGCTACGGCTATGTGCGTATCTCCAGTTTCCAGAGCGGGACGGGGAGGGATCTTCGAAAGGCCCTCACAGAGCTGGAAAAAGAAGAAGGGCCGCTCCAGGGCCTTATTTTGGATCTGAGGAACAATCCCGGAGGACTGCTGGATCAGGCCGTGGCCGTGGCGGACGAGTTCATTGACCAGGGACTGATCGTCTACACCGGAGGGCGTCGAGAGAGCCAGCAGATGAAGTTCGAGGCCCATAAAGGGGCCACGTCCCATAGCTATCCCATCGTGGTCCTGGTCAACGGTGGCAGTGCCAGCGCGTCCGAAATCGTGGCGGGAGCCCTACAAGACCACAAGCGGGCCGTCATCGTGGGAGAACCCACCTTCGGGAAAGGCTCGGTGCAGACGGTCATCCCGTTGAAGGACGGCTCGGCGGTGCGCCTGACCACTTCGCTCTATTACACCCCCAGCGGTCGGTCCATTCAGGCCAAAGGCATCCAGCCGGACATCCTGGTCCCAAGAGACGTGCAGCCGGCCCCTCAGGACGACGAGAATGGAGAACGGATGCGTCGTATCCGGGAAAAGGATCTGCCCCGCCACATGGAGGTGCCGGGAGCTGAGACCAAGAAGAGGGAGAAGACCGACTCCGTCTCAGAGGAAACGCAACGGTGGCTGAAGGCGGACAACCAGGTGCGTCACGCCCTGGAGCTTCTCAAAAGCTACAAGATCATGGCTCAAATGAGCTTTTAGGAGGCTGTTTGAGAAGGCCCAGCTTGCTCTTCCTGTGTGGACGGAAGGTTTGGGACTGCCAGGCGGTCCTGTGCTGCCGGCTTGGCCTTTCAGCAGTAGGGGCGGGTTCTGAATCCGCTCCGACGAGCCTGTCCCAAAAGGGACCAGTTGGTTCGTTTTTGTGGAAAGCGGTCCATTTGTGACGGCCATGACAGCCTGCCCCGCCGGCCTGGGAGTGAACAAGCCATGCGTTCGTAGGGGCGATGAGCCGGATCTTTTGTTCTCTGGACAGTGCCCCAGGTCCTCAAAGGGGCGGGACCGGAAAACATGGCGAAAGCTGAGAAAAAAAGAGCCTCACGGGGCCGTGGCCCCGCGGGAGGGAGCAGGTCCCAGCGGAGCGGGAGCCGGGCGGCAAGGAGTGCGGGCAAGCGAGTTTCCAAAAACGCGCCGCAAAGCTCTCTTTTCCTCCCGCTCCTGGCCGTTTGGTTCATAGCCCTGGTGGTGTTGGCCAGTCTGCTCTATTGGGGACGCGGTCCCTATGGGGGGCTGTGGAAGGAAAGCCGACCGGCGAGACCAGCCGGGCAAGAGGTGACCGTCAAAGGGAATGGGACTCCCGTTGCGGTGCCGAAGGCGGAGCGAACGCTCACTAGCGCGCCGAAGCAAGGCGCTTCGACTCCGGCTCCAAAAACCGCCCCGGATGGCGCACAAAAGTTGGCCTCGATCGGCCCTGGGACGGTTCCCAAACCTTCGCCTCCTCCCCAAATCCCACCTCCCTCCAAGCCCCCGGTGGCTCAAGTGGCCCTGGTCATCGACGACTTCGGCCAGGACCTGACCGTGGCCAAGCGGTTTCTGAATCTCCCCATACCCATCACTTTTTCCATCCTTCCCGGCTTGAAGCATTCGCGGGAGATCGCCGAACTCGCCACCGTCCATGGGCATGAAGTGATCATTCACATGCCCATGGAGCCTGAAGGGTATCCCAAGGTAAATCCGGGTCCCATGGCGCTTTTGGTCTCCATGTCCCGCGACCGGATCGAGCAGCGCTTGAGCGATGCCATTCGCCAAAATCCGTACGCCCGCGGCATGAACAACCATATGGGTTCCCGCTTCACGTCGTCCGAAAAGCAGATGGAGTGGACCTTACGCTATCTGCAAAGCCGGGGATTCTATTTCATGGACAGCTATACCATCGCCCGCAGTGTGGGAGAACAGGTGGCGCGGCGTTTGGGCGTTCCCACCATCAAGCGGGATATCTTCCTGGATCATGAGCAGACGGAGTCCTTCGTACGAAAGCAGCTCAAGGAACTCATCAAGATGGCCAAGATCAAGGGACGTGCGGTGGCCATCGGCCATCCCCACCCGGTGACCTTGAAGGTGCTTGGCGAGGAATGGGCGACGCTGGAAAAGGAAGGGATCGAAGTGGTTCCGCTGTGCCGTTTGGTGACCGGCGGTTCCGGCTGCGGAACGGTCGGGCTGGGAAAGAAGGGAGGAACCCTTGACAACCGCTAAGAGCCTGGGGAAGTGGATCCTTGCGGGGTGCCTGGTGCTGCTGATGGGTGCGGGACTTCCGGCCGTGGGTGTGCAAACGGCGGGAGCAGCCCCAAAGGCCGCCAAGAAGGCGACCGAAGAGCCCCGACCGGTTATCCAGGTGGACCGGACCCATGTGGACTTGGGGGAGGTGGACGAAGGCAGGGCGCTGGTCCATGACTTCGTGGTGAAAAACGTGGGAAAGGCCCCCTTGCACATCGAGCGCGTTCGCCCCGGCTGAGGCTGCAGTGTGGCCCGTTTCGACCGGGTCATCCCGCCAGGCGGCGAGGGCAAGATCACCCTGAAGGTGAATGTGGCCGGCTACCAAGGCAAGATTGCCAAGGGCGCCACCGTCTATTGCGACGATCCTCAGACCCCCCGGCTCCGGCTCAGTGTCTCGGCAAGAGTGGTGCCGTATGTGACGGTGCGACCCACCGATTCCGTCTTTTTCCGGGGACCTGCCAAGACCTTGAAACCGGTCGTGGTGGAGCTGGAATCCCGAAAACGGCAGTGGCGTATCACCGGCATCGACAACGGCCTGCAGGGAAAGGTAGACGCGGCGGTCCAAACGGTGGAAGAGGGGCGTGCCTACCGGCTGGTGGTCACCAACGTGGCTGAACAGGGAGAGTATTCGGGCGTGATCATCTGCCGGACGGACCATCCCCAACGACCCCAGATCCCCATTCGCGTTCGGGGCATCATCGAAGGAGCGGTGGGGGTGCGTCCCACCAGCGTGGTGGTGGGACGGCTCAGGGCCGGCCTGCCGGTGCGTCCGGGCCGTCTGCTGGTGGTGAGCAATCTGAACAGTCCCTTTGCCATCACTGGGCTGGACTACGACCGAAGCCTTCTGGAGGTCGTCCAGAGCCCGCTTCCCGACCGTCCGGGCTACCGCCTGGAGTTGCGGCCCTTACTGGCGTCCGTGGACCGAGGAACGCAAAAACATACCACGCTCACCATCAAAACGGACGCCGAATCCGGGGACCATCACGTGGTGAACGTCTTCGTGGTGAACCGCTAGGAGCCTGGCGGAGAACGCCCAGGTTGCTCCTTTCTTATGCAGACGGGAGGTTGGGACTTCCAAGCGGGCTTGTGCTGGCGGCCTGGATAAGACCGGGCGCCCCTACGACCTGCCTGAGTCCGCTTGCCGGGGTTCATAGAGACACAAGGGTTCTTCGGCCATGTAGTTTCCGGTGGCCTCGAAGGCGCGCGCCCGGCACCCGCCGCACACCCGGACGTATTCGCACCGGCCGCATTTTCCTTCCAAAGCCTTGAAGTTTCGCAGCCGCAAAAAGACCGGTGAGGTTTCCCAGATCTCCCGGAAGGACTGCGTGCGAACGTTTCCCGCCTCCACTTCCAGGTATCCGCAGGGCTGGACCTGTCCCACGTGGGAAAGAAAGCAGAACCCCGTTCCCCCCAGACACCCCCGGGTCATGGCGTCCAGGCCGAAGGTGGCCATGTCCACCTTCTTGCCCTCCTTTCGGGCCCTCTGGCGCAGGATGCGGTAGTAGTGCGGGGCGCAAGTGGCCTTGAGCTGCAAGGGAACCCGGTCCCTTTGTTCGTAGAACCAGTGCAGGGTTTCTTCGTATTGCACGGCGTTGATGGCCTGCTCTTCCAGGTTCTTGCCTCGGCCGGTGGGGACGAGCAGGAAGATGTGGTGGGCCACGGCCCCCAGATCCACCGCCAGCTTCTGGATGGCCTCCAGTTCATGAAGATTGTGGGCGGTGATGGTCGTGTTGATCTGGAAGGGCAGACCGACCTCCCGGGCGTTTCGGATTCCCCGCAAAGCGCCTTCGAAAGCGCCGGGCACGCGGCGGAAGGCGTCGTGGCTTTCCGCCGTGGCCCCGTCCAGGCTGATACTGATCCTTTGGATGCCGGACTCCACCATCTTTCGGACGGCCTTCTGGGTGACCAGCGTCCCGTTGGGTGCCATGGTCATACGAAGACCCAGCTCGTTGCCGTAGGCGGCCAGCTCGAAGATGTCCGGCCGCATCAGGGGTTCTCCGCCCGTCAGGATGATGATGGGCTTGGCGAAGGAGGCGATCTCGTCCAACACGCGCCGGCATTCCTGGGAGCTCAGCTCATTGTCGTAAGGCTTGTCCAACGCGGCGGCCCGGCAATGGATGCACGAAAGATTGCACGTGCGGGTCACCTCCCAGGCCACCAGTCGAAGGGAGGACGCCCCTTCGGAGCCTGGGGAGCTGTTCTTTGCCGAACCGTTGGGATGGGCCGGGGGCCGGTGTTCTTGGCGATCCATGGGACTTCCTCAGGCGGCGCCCAGGATGCGGGCGGCATCCTTGGCGAAGTAGGTGATGATACAATCAGCGCCGGCGCGGTGGATGGCCGTGAGGGTTTCCATCATGACCCGCTCTTCGTCCAACCAGCCGTGGATCGCCGCCGCTTTGATCATGGAATATTCCCCGCTCACATTGTAGGCGGCCACCGGATAATCATATTCTTCCTTCACCCGGCGGATGATGTCCAGGTAGGCCAAGGCGGGCTTGACCATCACCATGTCCGCCCCTTCTTCGATGTCCAGATTCACTTCCCGGAGGGCCTCCAGGGCATTGGCCGGATCCATCTGATAGGCGCGGCGGTCTCCAAATTGGGGAGCCGAGTCGGCCGCGTCCCGGAAGGGGCCATAGAAGGAGGAACAATACTTGGCCGAATAGGCCATGATGGCCACCCGGTCGAAGCCGTTTTCGTCCAGTGCCTGGCGGATGGCCCCCACGCGCCCGTCCATCATGTCCGACGGGGCCACCACGTCGGCCCCCGCTTCGGCGTGGGAGAGAGCAATCCGGGCCAGCACCTCCAGGGTGGCGTCGTTGTGGACCTCCTGGCCGTCCAGGATGCCGCAGTGGCCGTGGCTGGTGTATTCGCACAGGCACACGTCGGTGATGACCACCAGCTGGGGAAAGCGGTCCTTGAGGGCCCGGATGGTACTTTGCACCGCCGCGTCTGGGGCGTGGGCTTCCGATCCCTTCTCGTCCTTGACCTCGGGAAGGCCGAACAGGATGACGGCGGGAATCTGGAGGCGCTGCAGTTCCTCCGCTTCCTGGACGGCCGTGTCCGGCGACAGATGGAAGACGCCCGGCATGGAAGGGATGGGATTTCGGATTCCTTTTCCTTTCCGGACGAAGAGGGGATAGATGAACATGTCCGGAGACAGGCGCGTTTCCCGGATCATGCGCCGCAGATTTTCCGTTCGCCGAAGCCGGCGCGGCCGGTAGTCTGGAAACCACATGGGGTTGCTCCTCCCTGGCTAGGATCGTAGCGGTTTGGGGGACAGTCGCTGGCCGTGATCCGTAACCGTGGCCCGGATCACGGCAAAGGGCGAACTTCGAACCCGCCCATCACAGCTGGTGTCCATGCCCCTTTCAGGCAATGCCGATTTCCGAATCGGTCAGATAGCAGGCCGGGTCCGGTGCCCACAGGTCCCCCGTGGCGGCTTCCGCCCGCACACGAAAGTTTCCGGCGCAGATCGGGAGCCAGCGGCACCGGGAACAACGTCCCTTCACGTGGGGCTTTTTGTCCTTCAGTTTGGCCATGAGGGGATTGGAAAGATCCGACCAGATCTCACTGAAGGGCCGTTCCCGCACGTTGCCGAAGCTGTAGTGGCGCCAGAACTGGTCGGCATGAACCCGGCCATCCCAGCTCACACACCCGATGCCACGGCCGGAGCTGTTGCCCTCGTTCATTTCAAGCAGCTTCAGCACGTCCTGGGCCCGGGGCGAGCCTTCCCGCAGCAGACGAAGGTAGACGTAAGGGCCGTCGGCGTGGTTGTCCACGGTGAGCACTTCCTTGGGCTTGCCGCGCCGGTGCAGGTCTGCGGTACGGTCGATGATCAGGTCCACGGCCCGGCGGGTCTCCTCGTGGGAAAGGTCTTCGTCCATGAGGGCTGAGCCGCGGCCGGCATAGACCAGGTGATAAAAGCACACCCTGGGGATGTCCCGTTCTTCCAGTAGGTCGAAGATGGCGGGAATCTCTGAGGCGTTTCTCCGGTTCATGGTGAAGCGCAATCCCACCTTGATGCCCGCCTGTTGGCACGCGGCGATGCCCTCCAGGGCCTTCTGGAAAGCTCCCTTCACGCCCCGGAACCGGTCATTGACTTCCTCCATGCCGTCCAGGCTGATGCCCACATAGGACAGGCCCACCCGCTTGAGTTCATCGGCCACCTGGGGGGTGATGAGGGTTCCGTTGGTGGAAATCACCGCCCGCATGCCCTTTTGTACGGCATAGTCGGCCAATTCCACCAGATCGGGCCGCATCAAGGGTTCTCCCCCGGAAAAGAGCACCACCGGGCAACCGAAGGAGGCCAGATCGTCCAGGAGCGCCTTTCCTTCCGCCGTGGTGAGTTCGTCCGGAAAATCGCGATTCTTGGCCTGGGCGTAGCAATGGACGCACTTGAGATTGCACCGCCGGGTCATGTTCCAGACCACCACGGGCTTCTTGTCTTCGGAAAACTGCAGGAGATGGGACGGCAGATCGCCGCTCTTACGACCGTAACGGAGGGCGTCGGAAGGTTCCACCGTGGCGCAATAGAGTTTGGAGATGCCGATCATGAACGGGTGTCCTTTCTAGTCTTGCTCTTCTTGCAAGGGATACTTGCGATACGTGTCTCGGATCAGATTGTCCAGGTACGTTCCGGGCTCGTCCACCGCCTCCCGGGGAAGGATGAACTGGGTCTGGCCGCTGCGCTCCGCCACCAGCTTGAACCCGTAATCATAATCCCGCGATATTTCCCGGCACACGGCGCCGGCCGATTTGTTTTCTTCCAAGGCGCGGGCGACGATGGCCGTGATGGCCCGGTCATCGAAATGGATACGATAGCCGTGGCGATCATGAAACTCGTCTTCGAAGACCTTCACCTGGTTGTAGAAGGTGATCATCTCGTCGAAAAGGTCCTCCAGCGGTTCGCCCGTCCTCAGGTGCTGCTCGACCAGAAGATCTAAACGGCTTTGGGTGAAAACGAAAGGATAATTTTGGACATAATGTTTCTTCTTCTTGAACACCTGCTCCCGGACGGCTTCCTTTTCTTCCCGTAAAATCTTTTCGTAGATCCGGCGGCGTTCGGTCCTGTCCGGGTCTTTGAGGATCTTTTCCAGCTCCTGGTCCGGGTTGAGGACCATCTCCTTGCTCACCACCAGGTAGCGGATGGAAGTGGAAGGCAACTTCTTTTCGAATCCCAGCAAGGCTCGCTCGATGACGCTCACCAGGCCCCGGGCCCCGGTCTTTTCCTGGTAGGCCTTTTCCGCCAGAACCCGCAGGGCCTCATCTTCGAATTTGAGATCGATGCCGTAGCAGCGGAAGTCCTCTTTCTTGCCTTGAATGACGGGGTTGTTGGGATTCTTCAGGATCTGGTAGAGGTCTTCCACCTCCAGAGGCTCCAGGACGGCGATCACGGGAAGGCGCCCCACGAATTCGCTCTCAAAGCCGTACTCGATGAGATCTTCCGCCTTGACGTGCTGCAGATATTTGAAATCGTCCGAGCGGCTTTGGACCGAGGCGCGGAAACCCAGGCCCTGCTGGTGGAGGCGCTTTTTGACCTTCTCGGCCAGCCCGTTGAAGGCGCCGCTCACAATGAACAGGATGTTGCGGGTGTTGATCGTCTGCTTTTCCCGCTTGCCCGACTTGCGGTACTGTTCGATGGCCTGCAGCTGGGAGATGGGGTCGTGGGGAACCCGCAGATCCACCTCCGTCTCTTCCATGGGCTTCAAGAGGGCTCGCTGCACCCCGGTTCGGGAAACGTCGGGCCCGATGAGGGCGGACGAAGAGGCGATCTTGTCGATCTCGTCCAGGTAAATGATGCCGTACTGGGCCAGCTCCAGGTCGTCGTCCGCCGCCCGGACCAGATCGCGCACCAGATCCTCCACATCGCCGCCCACGTATCCGGTCTCGCTGAACTTGGTGGCATCGCCCTTGACGAAGGGCACCCCCAGTTTTTGGGCGATGAGCTTGATCAGATAGGTCTTGCCCACGCCGGTGGGGCCGATGAGGATGATGTTGTTTTTGATGCGGCCCACGGCGCTGTCCGGCGTGCGGCGCCGGTGTTCCATCTGCCACTTGATTCGGTTGTAGTGGGTGCAGATCTTGGTGGCCAGAATGGCCTTGGCCTGATCCTGCTTGACCACGTATTGGTCCAGGTAGGCCTGCAGCTCTTCGGGCTTCATATCGAACTGGATCTTTTCCGCCCCCCGCGGCCGCGATGGCTTGGGCTTGGCTTCTTTGGCAGAGGGCATCATCATGGGAGAGATGACTTTGACCGGCCGACCGTACTTCTTGGACAGGTACTCACTCAGCTCTTTTTCCAGCTCTTCCTGATCGGGAAGTTTTTGGAGCTTGTCGCTCATGATTCACCTGAATCCCCGTCTGAGTCCAAAGCAATGCATGAAAGGGCGTCCGCTCGTGACTCGCCAGCACGCCCATTTCCATATAAACACTTGCCCCCTCCTTTTCAACCGACGCCCCCTCGCCGGCCCGGGTCCGGCGGCATCTGCATGCGGCCAGGCCCCTGGAAAAAAGCAAAACCCACCGCGACGGGTGGGTTTTGCTCAGGAGAAGCGCTGGGGACTCGGCGGTGGCGTTGGATCATTGCCACAGCTTTTCGTTTCCGCTCACCTTTCGGACCAGTTCCCGATAATCCTTGGCTCCGGGCGACCCCGGGGCGTATTCGTAGATGGTCTGCCCGTGACCGGGGGCTTCGCTGAGCCGCACGTTGTAGCGCACGGGCGGGCAGAGCTTGCTGTTGAAATGGGCTTCCAACTGGGAATAGATCTCTTCGGACTGCTTGACCCGTTTGTCCATGAAGGTGGGGACCACGTACTTGAGGCTCAATTCCTTGTGATAGGCCTGCACCGAGGCCAAGCTGCGGCAGAATTCCAGCAGCCCCTGGATGGCCATGGCCTCCAGGCTCACGGGAATCAGGACCTCGTTGGCGTAGAAGAGCACGTTGATGGTGAGGACGTCCCAGCCGGGGGAGGTGTCGATGATGACGTAGTCGAACCGGTCGTCGTAGGGCGAGAGGGCCTCGCTGAGCATCATTTCGCTGCGGAAGTCCTTCCTCGCAATGAGCCGCTTGACGCCCGCCAGTGATTTCCCTCCGGCCAGAAGCCACAGCCTTTCCCGTGCTTCCAGCATGCAGTCCTCGGGAACGACTTCCCCGGTCATGAGCTCGGTCAGGCCTGCTTTGGGCTTCACGCCGAGCATGTAGGCGGCCTGGCCCTGAGTGTCCGTATCCACCAGCAGGACCTTGTGGCCCGCCAGGGCCAGACCCGCGGCCAGGTTGACGGCCGTGGTGGTCTTGCCGACGCCCCCCTTGCTGAGGGAAACCGCGATGCGCCGCATCTTTGGGCCGCCCCTGTCTCCTCCCTTGGGATCCTGTGTCTGGGCGTCCTGCGGGCGGGGAAGGGGAAACTTGTGGCCACAGTAGATGCACTTGGCGGCCTTGACCTTGTCGGACAGGCGCGCTTCGTCGATCTTGTGCTGTCTCTTACAACTTGGGCAAACGATAATCATTTTTGACCCTCGCCGTGTTTCTTTCTGCCGGCCTTTTCCTGGGCCCGGGCGTGCTGTGCCTGGAGGGAGCCGATGAGTTTAACGAGTCGGCTGGCGCGGCCTGAACGCTCCAGATCCTGGATGGCTGTCTTGAGAGCCAATTCCACGATCAGCGATTTGGATACGATGGGGCGGCCCGATTCTCCCGAGAGCTCTTTCAAGGTCTGCTGGGCCTCGTCCAGTCTGCGCAGCAGCACCTTGGTCAGATAGTAGGTGGCCTTCTTCTTGGGGCGTGGAGCCCGCGGGGGGCGAGCCTTGGGGGCCTTCTTGGCCGGATCGGGAGAGGCGGCACGCTGTTCCAGGCGCTTCAAATAGAAGGCAAGCCGTTCGATGAGGTCGTTTTCCCGGGTCGTGACCTGGGGGGCGTTTCCCTGCAGGAGCTCGGTCATGATATCCGGCTTGTGGTCTTTGGGTTCCGACACCAGGTTCCCTCCGCTCTGATGGTAGCCTATCTGTTCCAAAGGGAGCAATTCCAAGCCCATGGCCGTTTTCCTCTTCGTTCGATCCGGAGCACGCCCCGATCCAAATGGCCCGCGGGGCCTGCCGTCAGCGGGTTTAGCGCTTGGCAAAAAAGCGCTCCCGGGCTTCCCGCACAAAGGTCTCGACGAACAGTCGGTCTTCTTCCGATTCAAACTCCAGGGCCAGCCCGCACAGCACGCCCCCTTCCTCCAGCGGGGTCACGTGCCGCACCACGGCAGCCGCTCGGATCCGTTGCTGGCCGTAGTGGATCTGGAGATCGGTGAGTCGGTCTCCCGGACTGAAGGGGCCGTCTTGCGCGCTGAAGAGGCCCAGGCCGTGTTCGCTGATGTTGGCGACGGAAAAGGGTGAATCACCGATAACGGCACGCACCTCGATGTCCTCTCCCACAGGAACCCTGAAGGTTTCCCTGACGAGACCTTCTTCCGGCGTGACGCCTTTCAACGTGAGGATCTCTTCCAATTCCTCCAGTTCGGACAGAATGGATTCCACGCCCGTGCCTTCCGTTCGTTTGGTTTGTGCCTTGTCGTCCATGTGCGCTTTCCTTCAAGGAATCGGCCGTTGGAGCGGCCAAGGTTGTGACGATGGGGTCCTGGAGCCATTAGCCCTTCCACTGACTAACTTCGGATCTTTCATGCCATTTCTTTAAGAAAATTTGTCGGGTGCGGCCTTCCGGGTCGTGTTGCGAAAGCCCAGGTCATGTGCTACAAGTCAGCCACCTTTTGGAATCCGGAAAAGACAACTGGGGCGGCTGCCCGCCGATGGATTGGATGATAGGGGAAACAGATCATGGAGATGCGATACAACCCGAAGGCAGTGGAAGAAAAGTGGCAGGGCTACTGGGAGCGCGAACAGCTCTTTTCCGTGCAGGAAGATCCCGATAAGAAGAAATTCTACCTGCTGGAGATGTTCCCTTATCCGTCGGGCCGGATCCACATGGGCCACGTTCGCAACTACTCCATCGGAGACGTGGTGGCCCGGTTCCTCTCCATGCGCGGTTACAACGTGCTCCATCCCATGGGCTGGGACGCCTTCGGAATGCCCGCGGAAAACGCCGCCATCAAGGCCAAGACCCACCCGGCCAAGTGGACCTATGAAAATATCGACTACATGCGCCGTCAGCTCAAAAAGCTCGGCCTCTCCTACGATTGGACTCGGGAATTGGCCACCTGCGACCCGTCCTACTACCGATGGGAGCAGCTCTTTTTCGTCAAGATGTTCAAGAAGGGACTGGCCTACAAGAAGAAGTCCTACGTGAACTGGTGCGGAACCTGTCAGACGGTGCTGGCCAACGAGCAGGTGGAAGACGGAGCCTGCTGGCGCTGCGACCAGCCCGTCGTTCAAAAGGAAATGGAGCAGTGGTTCTTCAAGATCACCGACTACGTGGAGGAACTGCTCGAGTATCTGGACAAGCTGCCTGGCTGGCCCGAACGGGTCCTGACCATGCAACGGAACTGGATCGGCAAAAGCTTCGGGAGCACCATCCACTTCCCGCTGGAATCGGGAAAGGGGAGTATCCAGGTCTTCACCACCCGGGCGGACACCCTTTTTGGAGCCACCTTCATGAGCCTGGCGCCGGAACACCCCCTGGTGGACGAGTTGTGCCGGGGTACGGAACAGGAAGAGACGGTGCGGGCCTTTGTGGAGCGCTCCAAGCAAGCCAAGCGCGGAGAAAGGGCCGCGGACCTGTTGGAAAAGGAAGGGGTCTTCACCGGAGCCCACTGCATCAATCCCATGACGGGGGCCAAGATGCCCATCTTTGTGGCCAACTTCGTCGTCATGGAGTACGGCACGGGGGCCGTGATGGCCGTTCCCGCCCACGATCAGAGGGACTTCGAGTTCGCCAGAAAATATGACCTTCCCATCAAGGTGGTGATCAAAGCAAGCGAAGACGCTCCGGTGCCGGAGCCGGCCGCCCTGGACCAGGCCTTTGAAGAGGACGGCATCCTGGTGGATTCCGGGGATTTTACCGGCATGACCTCGGCTCAGGCGCGGGAGGCCATCACCCAGGCCCTGGAAGCCAGAGGTCAGGGGGAACTCACGGTGCAGTATCGGTTGCGCGACTGGGGCATTTCCCGCCAGCGCTATTGGGGGGCGCCCATCCCGATCATCTACTGCGATGAGTGCGGCACGGTGCCCGTGCCCGAAGAGGATCTTCCGGTCGTGCTGCCTCTGGACCTGGACATGCCCGAAAGCGGTGCATCTCCGCTGCCCCTGAGTGAGGAGTTCGTCCGCACCACGTGTCCCCAGTGCGGGAAGGCGGCCCGCCGGGAGACGGATACCATGGACACCTTTGTGGAATCGTCCTGGTATTTTGCCCGCTTCGCCTGTTCGGACTACGACCAGGGGCCTCTGGATCCCCAGAGGGTGGGCTATTGGATGCCCGTGGACCAATATATCGGCGGGATCGAACACGCCGTGTTGCACCTGCTCTACTCGCGCTTCTTTACCAAGGTGCTTCGAGACATGGGCTACCTGCAGGTGGACGAACCTTTCACCAACCTGCTGACCCAGGGCATGGTGATCAAAGACGGCGCCAAGATGAGCAAATCCAAGGGCAACGTGGTCGATCCGGACGACATGATCCGGGCCTACGGAGCCGACACCGTCCGTCTGTTTTGCCTGTTTGCCGCCCCTCCCGAAAAGGAACTGGAGTGGAGCGATCAGGGTGTGGAAGGAGCGTCCCGGTTCCTGGGGCGCGTCTGGCGCCTGGTCCACGACAACCTGGAAGGCCTCCAGGCCGCAGCGCCCTACGATGGCCGGGCGGAAGTGGGGTCGACCTTGCAGGCCCTGCACCGCAAGACCCACCAGACCATCAAGAAGGTGACGGAAGACATCGAGCAGCGCTTCCACTTCAATACGGCCATTGCGGCCATCATGGAATTGGTCAACCAGATCTATGCCGTCCAGGACAAGGCGTCCCAGGATCCCGCCTATTGGCCGGTGATGCGTGAAGCCGTGGAAACCGTGGTGGTGCTGCTGTCTCCCATGGCGCCGCACATCGCCGAAGAGCTCTGGGAGCGCCTGGGCCGCCGGCCCAGTATCGCCAAGGTTCCCTGGCCCACCTGGCGGGAGGAGTCCCTCAAGGCCGAGGAGATCCTGATCGTCGTGCAGGTGAATGGAAAACTCCGCGGGCGTCTGACGGTTCCCGCCGACGTCACCAACGAAGACCTGGAAAAGGCGGCGCTGGCCGATCCCAAGGTGCAGAGCTTCATCGAGGGGAAAACGGTCCGGAAGGTCATCGTGGTACCCAAAAAGCTCGTGAACATCGTGGTCTAGTCGGCTTGCGCTGCAATGAGGGCGTTCGTCCTTTCCTCGGGGTCCCGTGGCCTTTGGCGCCATCTGCCAAGAAACGGGAAGCCCGGGTCCCTGCGGCTTGAGATGGAAGACAGCCTCCGAGGCATCTGGAAGGGGGGTCAGACGCCGGTGGGAGCGGCCGCGGTCCGGAGGTTGGTAAAGCCGGCTCGTGCCGGGGGATCGACCGGCCGCTGGACGGGCGGTTGGGGAGGAAAGCCGTGACAACGTTTGGTCGAGTCCTCTTCGTGAGTGTTCTTCTCCTCCTGTGCGGTGGATGCGGCTACCATTTTGCCGGAGAAGGAAGGGGCCCGGAGCCGGGGATCACCTCGGTGGCCATACCCGTTTTCGAAAATCTGACGGCCGAGCCGGGCCTGGAGCCCATTTTCACGGGGGCGCTTCGTCGGGAATTCCTTCTCAGGAGCCGGATCAAGCTGGTTCCCCGCCGGCAGGCCGACGCCGTCTTTCTGGGGCGCATCACCCGGCTGTCCACCTCATCGGTGGCGCACCGCCAATCCCAGGACACGACCCTCACCCGCCTTGCCGTCACAGTGGATGTGCGCTGCGTGGACGAACGAACCCAAACCGTGCTGTGGCAGGCCCGTTCGCTCACCTACTTCCAAGACTATCTTCAGGATTCGGATCCGATGGTGAGCTTCCAAAACCGGCAGGAAGCGCTGAAGACCGCAGCCAGGGACCTGGCCGTGCGGATTCACGACCGATTCTTGAGCCGCTTCTGAACCTTCCAATGGACAGCCGAGCCTTCATCGAAAGCCTCCAACAGCCACCCACCCGGCCGGTCTATCTCTTCAAGGGCGCCGAACCGTTTCTGATGGATCAGGCGTGGCAAGCGCTTGTGGAGGCCTTGGGCCGTTCGGTCAAGACCGGGCGGATCAAGGGCGAGCGCTTTTCGGCCAAGGATGTGTCGGCAGCGGATGTGGCGGAACGCCTCCGCACCTTGTCGGTCTTTACCCCCTTGCGGGTGGTGCTTGTGCGCGATGTGGAGGCGTGGACCAAAGACCAGCGTGAGATCCTCCACGGGTACCTGCGCAAGCCAAACCCCCGGTCCTGCCTGGTCCTCAGCGTGGCTCCCAAGAAGGCGTGGAAGGAATTGGAGCGGCTGGTGCAAGCACACGGCGCGGTGGTGGATTTCAAGGGGCTGAACGAAAGACAAATCCCTTCCTGGGTGCGGGACCGGGCGGCGTCCCAGGGCAAACGGATCTCTTTGACCACCGCCGGTCTTCTGGCGGCCAAAGTGGGGACAGATCTCCAGGCCCTGGAAAGGGAGCTGGAAAAGCTGAGCCTCTATGTGGGGGATCGTCCGGAAATCTTGGACGGGGATGTGGATGCGGCCGTTGCCCACCGGCACAGTGACAACATCTTCAAGCTGATGGACTACGTGGGTGAAAAACGTCCGGCCGAAGCCTTTCTGTGCCTGCGCGGCCTGCTGCAGGCGGGCGACGCCCCCTTGAGCATCCTGGCCCTGCTGGCACGGCAGGTCCGTCTGGCCTGGCAGGTCAAAGACGGCTTGGAACGCGGGCAGACCGTGGCGCAGCTGGCAAAAACCTTGCGCCTTCCCCCCTTCGTGGTGGAAAAGCACGCTCGCCAGGCCCAGCGGTTTTCTCACCAGGCCCTCGGAGCCTTGCACAGCGCCCTTCTTCATGTGGACCTGCGGCTGAAGACCACCGCCCTGGACCCGGAAAAGGCTCTGGAAAGCCTCATTTACCGGTTCTGCACTTAAGAGACTGCCTGAGAACGCCAAATCATCCATTTGGGCCAACGCCATTTCGAACACTTAGCATAGCCAAAAGTTCTAAAATCGGCATTTTCGGACAGACTCCTGGGGGCATGATGGGTGCCTAAAAGTTCCCCTTTCCTGGTGGGAGGGGTTAGGGGAGGGGGTCGGATGGTAGGAAGGGGCCATCTTTTGCCCTTTTTGAGCAGGGGGGATGGAGATGGGCAGATTGGAACACCCCCTCCTAACCTCCATCGAGGGGGAGGGATTTGTGGGTTGGAACGTGGCTCCGCCCGGTGGGCGGGATTTCTGGGGGCCTAAAAGTTTCCCGTCCTTAACGGGGGAGTGATGGGCGCCAAGAAGCTGTCTGACAATAGCCTCTCGGTCTTTTGTGGCTTCTGGCCAGTTGAAATTTCACCGGCTTCGTGGTGCTTTTGGAATTCTCAGACAGTCTTGTGGGATCGGGTTCCGAACCCGCCCTTGTCAGGCTGTCTGCCAGCTCCGAAAGATCGCAAGGCGCCGTGGAATTTCAACGAGTTGGAAATCCCCCAAAAGACCGAAGAGCCATGGTCGGACCGACTCCTGGCTCAGCCGCCGGCGCCATGGGTCCCACCCAGGGATCGGCCGGAAAAAGAAAAACGGACGCGCCCATCGGGCGCCGCCCGTTCCATATTCAGTGGGTTCGCATCCCACGCGGTTCGCGAAAGCCTAAGCGCTTTGAGCCGCCTTGAGAGCGTTGACCCTGCGAGCCAGGCGGGAAATCTTCCTGGCAGCCGTGTTTCTATGGATCGTGCCTTTGGATGCCGTCTTGGCGATGATGGAGCTGGCTTCCCGAAACCGCTGTTCGGCCAGTTCCAGGCTTTGAGTCTTCAGCGCTTCTTCCAGGGCCTTGATGGCCGTCTTCATGCGGGTCTTGCGGGAACGATTCCGCATCCGCCGAACCTCGTTTTGCTTTGCGCGTTTGAGTGCCGATTTGTGGTTAGCCAAAACCCCTACCTCCTTAAGCTGCTCACCCTCTTCGTGTCAGTGCCCGTTTTTCGTCCCCGAATCTTCGCACAGGGAACACGGTCTTGTAGCGGTTGCCTTCCAAATTGTCAAGCCCTCTCCACTTGGATCGTGCGGCAAAATATCTCCCAGGCCGCCCCTCAGGGACGAACCTCGATCACCTCAAGATTCCGAACACCCTTGGGGGTCTGAACCTTCACCTCATCGCCTTCTTCCTTGCCGATGAGCGCTTTGCCCAGGGGCGAGGTCACAGAAAGGGTCCCCGCTTGAATGTCCGCTTCGTAGGGACCCACGAGCTTGTAGGCCACCTCTTCGCCCGTGTCCAGGTCTTCCACCACCACGGTGAGCCCGAACATGGCCTTGCCGCCGTTGCGACCCGGTTCCACCACTTCACATTGCGACAATTTGGTCTGAAGGTCGGCGATCCGCCCCTCGATGAGGGCTTGCTTCTCTTTGGCCGCTTCATATTCGGCGTTTTCGCTCAGATCACCGTGTCCCCGTGCCTCCTCGATGGCTCGGATGACCTTCGGGCGTTCCTCTTTTTGGAGTCGCTGTAACTCCTGGCGCAATCGCTCGTAACCTTCCCGCGTAATGGGAACTCTCTGCATTTCTTGCCTCCAAGATCTTCAAAGTGTCCCTCCGTTTATAGTCATTGACGGGGGGTGTCAAGATGAATTGGATTTGGACTCCCTGTCGCCCCTGAATCGTGCTAAATAGACAAGGATGAAGTCGAGCCCTTTGTGTGCCCACCGATTTCGAGGAGCATTATGGCATTCGTAAGAAAAGACTTGCTGGGAATCCGGGATTTGAGCTCGGAGGAGATCCAGACGATCCTCGATACGGCCGAATCCCTTCGGGAGATCAACCTGCGCGAGATCAAAAAGGTGCCGACCCTGCGGGGCAAGACGGTGGTGCATCTCTTTTACGAGCCCAGCACGCGCACCCGAACGTCCTTCGATGTGGCGGCCAAGCGGTTGAGCGCGGACACTTACAGCATCGCCACCTCCACCAGTTCCATGGTCAAAGGGGAGACCTTTCTCGACACCATCAAGAATCTGGAGGCCATGGGGCCGGACGTCTTCGTGATCCGCCATTCGGCATCGGGAACCCCGCACCGGATCGCCGCTCGCACCTCTGCCTCGGTCATCAATGCCGGGGACGGCATGCACGAACACCCGTCCCAGGCCCTGCTGGACATGCTCACCATACGTCAGAAAAGGGGCAGATTGGAAGGGCTCAACGTGTTGATCGTGGGCGATATCGCCCATAGCCGCGTGGCCCGCTCCAACATCTGGGGCCTCACCAAGATGGGGGCTCATGTCACGCTGTGCGCTCCGCCCACCCTTCTGCCCGCGGAGGCGGCGTCCCTGCCGGTAAGGGTCTCCCACCAGCTGGACACGGTCCTGGGCGCGGCGGATGTGATCATGGTGCTGCGGTTGCAAAAGGAACGCCAGGGCCAGGGGCTGTTGCCCTCTTTGCGCGAATATGCCGTCTTTTACGGGTTGGACCGAAAGAAGTTGGAAAAGGCCAGAGACGATGTGCTCATCATGCATCCCGGCCCCATGAACCGCGGCGTGGAAATCAGCCCCGACGTGGCGGACGGGCCCCATTCGGTGATCCTGGATCAGGTGGCCAACGGCGTGGCGGTGCGCATGGCGCTGCTCTATCTTCTGGTCCACAGGGAGGTGCCCCCCGTGCGGGGCTGAACACGGGCGATAGGGGGAGTGTGGGCTTCCGGCGGCCCGTCTCAGAGCGAGCAAGGAGAGCTTTGTCAGCGCTTGGACGTGGCCCCGGTGGGAAGGAGGGCCCATGGGCCGGACGGGGGCCGGTCGGAGCTAAGAAAAGATCAACGCGAGGGCGAACACGTGAAACAGGCAGACTTGATCTTGCAAAACGCGCGCATTTTGGATCCGGAGCGTGGTCTCGATACGGTGGGTGATGTGGTGATTCGCCATGGCATCCTGGAGACGGTGGGATCCCGGGCACCGTCGCCCGAGGAGTGTCCGGATCTGGAAGTGATGGATGCCGGCGGCAAATGGGTGGTGCCGGCTTGGGTGGACATGCACGTGCACCTTCGTGAGCCGGGAGAGGAATATAAGGAGACGATCGAGACCGGGACTGCGGCGGCGGTGGCCGGCGGTTACGGCGCGGTGGCTTGCATGCCCAACACCCGCCCGGTGAACGATACGGCGGCCGTCACGGACTTTATTCGGCGCCGGGCGCGCCAAGAGGGGTATTGCCGGGTCTATCCCGTGGGAGCTATCAGCAAGGGCCTGGAGGGCAAGGAGCTGGCGGAATTCGGAGAACTTCGCCAAGCGGGAGCCGTGGCCGTGAGCGACGACGGTCGGCCGGTGATGGATTCCCTGTTGATGCGCCGGGCACTGGAGTACGCCCAGGCCTTCGATCTGGTGGTGATCAGCCATGCGGAAGACCTCCATTTGGCCCAAGGGGGCCTCATGAACGAGGGAGCCGTCTCCACCCGGCTGGGACTTCGTGGGATTCCAGCGGCCTCGGAAGCGGTCATGGTGGCTCGGGATCTTTTGTTGGCGGAACTGACGGGTGGGACCCTGCACATCGCTCATGTGAGCACCGAGGCCTCGGTGCGTCTGATTCGGGACGCCAAGAGCCGGGGCGTTCGGGTCACCTGCGAGACGGCGCCTCACTACTTCACCCTGACCGATGCCTCCCTGGAGGGGTTCGACCCCGTCTTCAAGGTGAATCCGCCGTTGCGTTCCCAACGGGACCTGGAGGCGGTGCGCCAAGGGCTGGCCGATGGCACCATCGATGTGGTGGCCACGGACCATGCCCCCCACAGTTCCTTGGAAAAGGATACGGAATTCGAATACGCGGCCAACGGGATGATCGGCCTGGAGTCCGCCCTGCCGTTGGTGCTGCAACTGATCCGGGACGGCATCGGTGGGCCGTTGGAGATCCTTGCCAAGGTCACCTGCAACCCGGCCAGGATTCTGGGGATCCCCATGGGAAGCCTTCGGGCCGGGACGCCGGCGCACCTGACCCTGATCGATCCGGAACAGGAGTATGTGATCGACGCGGGGACGTTCCATTCCAAGGCTCGCAATTGTCCCTTTCACGGGTGGCCTGTCAAAGGGCGGGCGATCTTGACCATCGTGGACGGTGTGGTGCGCTATCCCTTCTGACGAGGAGAACATGACGGATTTGACGGGATCTCGGATCCTGGTGGTGGATGATGAGCGGAGCATGCGCGAGTTTTTGGAGATCATGCTCCAAAAGGACGGCTACGAGGTCCACTGCGCCGGAAACGGCGTGGAGGCCGTGGAGTTGCTCAAGGAGCGGTCCTTCGATCTGGTTATCACCGACATCCGCATGAAGCCCGTGGACGGCCTGGAGGTCCTCAAACAGACCAAGAGCCTGTCTCCCGCCACCGTGGTCATCATCATCTCTGCCTATGCCAGCACGGAAACGGCCGTGGCCGCCATGAAAGAGGGCGCCTACGACTACCTGCCCAAGCCCTTCAAGATCGACGAGATGCGCCATGTCATCCGAAGCGCCTTGATGAGCCGCGGTCAGGACGCTCCGCCACGCCCCCGCCAGGGGCCGCTCTACTTCGGATGTCTCATCGGCGAAAGCCCCGCCATGAAAAGGGTCTACGAGCTGATCCAAAAGGTTTCGGCCACCAACAGCAACGTCCTCATCACGGGCGAAAGCGGCACGGGAAAGGAGCTGGTGGCCAAAGCCATCCACGGACAGAGCGACCGGGCGAAAAAGCCCTTCATCCCGGTCAACTGTGCCGGCGTGCCGGAATCGCTCATCGAGAGCGAGCTGTTCGGCTACCGCCGGGGGGCCTTCACCGGGGCGGGAGCGGACCGTAAGGGCCTGGTGGAGGCCGCCGAAGGGGGTACGCTCTTTTTGGACGAGATCGGAGAACTGTCTCCCACCCTGCAGGTGAAGCTCCTGCGCGTGGTTCAGGAAAAGACCATTCGCATGGTTGGGGATACCACGGACATCCCGGTGGATGTGCGCATCATTGCCGCCACCAACAGGGACCTGGAACAGATGGTCATTGACGGTCGGTTCCGGGAGGATCTCTACTACCGGATGAACGTCATCCAGATTCGCTTGCCGCCCCTGCGGGAACGACGGGAAGACATTCCCCTGCTTGCCGATTACTTTCTGGCCAAGTTCTGCCGGGAATTCGGAAAGGACATCCGGAAGGTCTCCTCGTATGCCATGGATATCCTGAAGCGTTATGACTTTCCGGGAAACGTGAGGGAGCTGGAAAACATCATCGAGCGCGGGGTGGCCCTGGAATCGTCCAGCATCATCTTGCCGGAAAGCCTCACGTTGGCCGCCCACAAAAGGGCGCAGCAAGACCGGGCGGAACCGCACGGGCCCGTTCTGCCGCCCGAGGGCCTGGACCTGGACGCGTACCTGGCCGATGTGGAAAAGGAGCTCCTCGTCCAGGCCCTGGAAAGAAGCGGGGGGGTGAAGCAAAAGGCGGCGCAGCTTCTGGGCTTGAGCTTTCGTTCCTTCCGTTATCGTCTCGCCAAGTACAGCCTGTCCTCCGGTGAAGAAGCGGAATGAGGACGCAAACCGCCTTCTGCCTTCACCAGCCCATGGTCAAGAAGCAAGCGTAGGTCAATCCCGAAAGGAGCGTGAGCACGGAAATGGCCGTGGCAGCCAATTCCGGGTCACCACCTCCCTCACAGGACATGATGTAGGTGACGGTGGCGGGAGGGGCGGCGAGAAGGATCAGGGCGGGAAGACGGAATTCGGCGGAAACGTCCATCCAGCCCATCAGCACCAGGCCCACAAGAGGCAGAGCCAAGAGCTTGAGAAGGCCGATGCCCAGGACCGCTCCCATCCATTTCCGGGCCGTTCTGAAAGAAAGGGAGGCTCCGATGAGCAGCAGGGCCATGGGAAGAGCCATGCCGGAAAGGATCTCCAAGGATCGGGAAAGGGCCCCGTGAAGAGGGATGCGAAGAAAAGAACAGACAACGCCCGCCAGGACCGATAGGATGATGGGATTGGTCGCCATTTGGCGCACCAGGTTTTTCCGTTGGAGCGGGGGAGCCCCTGTGGACCCGGCCTGTTTCAAGGGCTGGAAGGCATATACGCCGATAGCCAGCAGGTTCTGGGCTACAATGAGAAAACTGCTGAGCAGCGCCGTCTGGGCAAAGGCCCTTTCGCCCAGCGCGTAGTAGGCGATGGCGTAGGCCATGTAGCCGAGATTGCCGTGGAAGGAGCTGTGCAGGAAGGTTTTTCGCGACGGAGAGGTCAGGGCCAAAGGGTGGGCCGCCGCCAGGGAGACGGCGAAATGGATCGCCAGGGCTCCCAGGATGCTTAGCACGGCTTGGGGATCGAAGTTCTGGGAAAAGGACGAACGGGCCACCTTGTGGAACAGCATGGCCGGCACGGCCACATAGAATACCAGGCGGTTGGCCGGTTGGATGAAAGACGGCCCGATGAAGGCGCGCCGGGTGAGCAGATAACCCAAGAGGATGAGGGAAAAGACCGGGACGATGTTGTTGACGAAGACGGAGAGCATGGCAGGCCTCCAACCGCGAAAAGACGCGGCGAAAAGGGAACGGCGAAAAGCCTTGACCTTTCCTTAACCGGGTTTTAATAGTCTCCAGACACTGAGAAATAAAGCAATTTTAGAATGCGTACGGAGTGGATTCGATGGTCAAGGACGTAGACAAAGACGGATTGATGGACGATTTCGAGGACGACAGCGTGGATCTGGACGGCGGGGAGGACCTGAATTTCGAGGACGGAGAGGAGGATCTGATCCTCGATGACGAGGAGGATCTCATCCCTTCCGTTCTCTATAAAGGGATCACCAAACCCAAGACGGAAGACGACTGGCGCCAGCTCTTATTGGAGGCCAGTGCGGACGGCGTGCCCGAATACCGCATGGAAGACACCTACAAGGAGGGGGACCTGATCCTCCACCCCGTGTTCGGCCTGGGGGTGGTGAGCAAGGTGATCACCGCCAAGAAGATGGAAGTGGTCTATGACACCACCAAGAAACTCATGGCCATGAACGTTCAGCCGCCGGCTGCCCATTAGCCGGCTGCGAAGCCCTCGCCTTTGCCAAGAGCCTCCCGATTCCGGGAGGCTCTTTTGATTTTCCGGCAAAAGCAGGAATGCCATCGGCGGGCCCGTCTCCAGCAAATGGCCCGGAAACGCCCAGGTTGGTCCCTTGTTGTACGGACGGAAGCTTGGGGCTACCGTCCGGGGCCGTGGTGCCGGCCCGGCGTTTCAGCCGTAGGAGTGGGTTCCAAACCCGCCCCACCAAGGCGGTCTGAGAATTCAAAAAGCACCACGGGGCCGTTGCCATTGCAACGGCTCAGAAAGCCCCAAAAGGGCGAGAGGCCATTGTCAGACAAGCTCCTGGGACCAAGGAGAGGTGGCATGCCGAGCTGGCGTTGTCGGGCGCAGGCCCCCCCTTGAGGGGCGTTGGCATGGCTCAAGGCTATTGGTCGCGCAACAGGGGCGCCAGTCCGGATCGGACCGCTTCCAGAAGAAAGGTGTGGATGGGCGGGGACCCGGCCACAATGTGGCCTGTTTCCACATGGGTCGATCCTCCCCAAAAGTCGGACACCCGTCCTCCGGCTTCCTCCACGAGAAGGGTCCCGGCGGCCACATCCCAGGGCTTCAGTCCCATCTCCCAAAATCCGTCCAGGCGACCGGCCGCCGTATAGGCCAGGTCCAGGGCGGCGGAACCGGCCCGCCGGACACCGCTCACCTCCCTGAAGACCTTTTGGAAAACCTGGAGGTAGGGGTCCAGCAGCTCTTTGCGGCGGAAAGGAAAACCGGTGCCCACCAGGGCTTCCGCCAGGGATCCGGGCTGACGAACGCCGATCGGGCGGCCGTTGAGGGTGGATCCCTCACCCCGGACCGCCTCGAAGAGTTCCCGCCGGAGCGGGTCCAGTACCCAGCCGCACACGGGAACTCCTTCCACGACAAGCGCCATGGAGACGGCGATCATGGGAAAGCCATGAATGAAATTGGTGGTGCCGTCCAAGGGATCCACGAGCCACTGGACAGGGGTTGGGGCCGAGGTCTTGTCCATCTCTTCGGAAAGGACGTCATGGTGGGGAAAGGCGCTTTGGAGTCGCCCGACGATGAGTTCTTCGCAAAGCCGGTCCACATCGGTGACGAAGTCGAAGGCGGCCTTGTTCTTGACCGTTTCGGGCCCTGAGCCCTCCGCTCGTTTCCGGATCAAAGACCCCGCCTCCAGCACCGTCATTCGCCCCACCTTGACGATGAACTCTATTTCCTCTCGGCTCAGGGAAACGGCGGGCGCCGTGCTGTCTCTTTCCGTCATGCCATCCTCCTTACCTGGTGAAAGTCCGGTGCACCAGCTTCCGGTCTTCCCATTGGCCATCTTCCCGGCGCCGCGGTGATCCGGGCCGCGTTGACAATCCCGGGGGGGCGGGTCATCATGGACGCGGTTGCACAGTGCGAAGGCTGGGGAAGCCGGGCCGCCGCGGGAATGTTTCGTAACAGGATTTGTGCCGGGAGGCAGATTACATGAAGATGGACGTGCATGCCCACATCTTTCCGCCGGAGATGATCCAAGAAAGGGAGAGGTTCTTCCAGGGAGAGCCGGCCTTCCAGACTCTTTACCAGTCTCCCAAGGCACGGCTGGTCAGTGCGGAGACCCTGGTGGAGGCCATGGACGAGGGGGGAATCGATGTAACGGTCGTCTTCGGCTTTCCATGGAGGCAGGAGGCGTTGGCCCGCCGGCACAACGATTACGTCTTGGAAGCGGCCGCCCGCTTCCCCAATCGGCTTCTTCCCATGGTCTGTTTCGATCCGGACGGCTCCTATGCTCTCGACGAGGCGAGACGGGGCCTGGAGGCCGGTGCTGTGGGGCTCGGTGAGTTGGCCGTTTACGAGGCCTGTGTGGAAGAGCGGGTCTTGGCCCGATTTGAAGATTTGGCCGCCTTGTGCCGAGAAAAGGAGGCCGTGCTCCTGGTCCACGCCAATGAGCCCGTGGGCCATGCCTATCCGGGAAAGGCGCCCATGGGCCTCAAGTTCTACTACGAGCTGGCCCGCCGAACCCGGGGGGTGCCTTTGGTTCTGGCCCACTGGGGCGGGGGGCTTTTCTTTTTTGAAAGGCTCAAGAGGGAGACCCAGGAGGTTTTGGCCCACGTGTTCTATGACACGGCGGCTTCGCCGTTTCTCTACCACCCGCAAATCTATCGAGACGCCATCGAAATGGTGGGGGTGGACCGCATCCTGCTCGGGACGGACTACCCCCTGCTTTCCGTGGGAAGGTATGTGCGCGAGATGGGAGATGCGGGACTGGATGAGCCGCTGCAAGCCCGCATTCTGGGGGAAAACGCCGCTCGGCTTTTCGCAAACCGCCTGGCGTAGGGGCTCTCGGCTTGCCGCCGGCCGCATCGTTCTGGCTCTGGAAGAGGGCCCTCACGGCCTTGGCCGCCCAGTGCGCCCTTCCCAGAGCTCCCTTTGGGGGCCTTGAAGGGTAGCCCGACACCTTGCCCGCGAGTGCGCGAAAGGGGTTCGCCATGGAGCGCGGCGGCCAGGTCTTCCCTCAATCCTTTGGACTGGGGGCGGGATCCCGGGGGTGCGGCGAGCGCATGCAGCAGCCCCGGCAGTCAACGTGACCTTCCCGCCTGAGGCCTTTTAGGTGTCGATCAGGCTTTCTTGAAGCAGCTGGAGATCATCCACCTCCTCTTCCAGATAGGCCTTGAGCTTTTTTTTGAGCCGGCTTTCGATCTGGCGGATTCTTTCCCGGCTGATGCCGAATTGGTTGCCGATCTCCTGAAGCGTCATGGGATCTTCCGCCAGGAGGCGCTTGTCGAAGATGACGGCCTCCTTGTCCTTGAGCCCTTCCCGGAAGCGCATCAGCTTTTCATGGAGAATCGCTTTGGCTTCCTGATCGGCCAACTGCTCGTCCACGGGTGTGACCTGGGCCGGGAGAAAGGCCTTGTGGGTGTCGCTGGAATCGTGATCCAACGGGGCGTCCAGGGAGATCTCGCCGCCCGAAAGCCGGACGTCCATCTCGTTGACTTCCGATTCCTTCACGTCCAGCCGCTGGCTCAACAGCTTGGGGGTTGCCTGGATTCCCTGAGCTTCCAGGCGCTCCTTCTCCTTTCGCAGGTTGAAAAAGAGTTTTCTTTGGGCCTGGGTGGTCCCGATCTTGACCAACTTCCAGTTGTCCATGATGAATTTGATGATGTAGGCCTTGATCCAGAAGGAGGCGTAGTAGGAGAACTTGTAACCTCGGTAAGGGTCGAACTTCTTGACCGCCTGCATGAGGCCGATGTTGCCTTCCTGGATGAGGTCCAACAGGTTTTGCATCCAGTTGCGCTGGAAGTCCATGGCGATCTTGACCACCAGACGGAGATTGGATGTGACCAGTTTATACGCCGCGTCCAGGTCGCCCTTTTCCCGGTAGCGGATGGCAAGCTGGGTCTCCTCTTCGCGTGTAAGCAATGGATAACGCTTTATTTCTTCCAGGTAGGCGCGAAGAGCGTCGTAGGGTTGGGGCCACGCCTTTTCTGGCAGCTCGGCCTTCTCTGCTTTCTCATCCGAAATGGGCTCCACAACCTGCGGCTTGGCGTCTTCATCTTTGGGTGCCTTCTTCTTTGCCATCTCTTGTACCCTCTCTTGTGCTTTCTCAATCTGCTTGTCGATCATACTAGCACAATCCGTACGAAACACCACTAAAGCTTGCTTTTTGCCCTGCTGTTTTATATGAAGGTCGCTGTCCTCGATCCGCAGTGCGTGTGACGTCATGGGCGTTTCGGGCAGCAGTCCCAACGGCCTTGGCCGCGATTCGGATCGTCGGGTCTGCACGGGATGCGCCGCGGCGACCACCTGAGGTCCGTTGGCAGGCGCCATGGCGCGGCATCCCTTTCCATCACGCATGGTCCCTGGCCCGCGGGATGCGGGCTTTTGTTAAGTTCCATAATCATGCCGCACATGCGGCCACTCAACAACAGGAGCCAAATGCCTTGATATCCAAGTTGGTGCCGCCACACATCGCGGCCATCGAGCCGTATCCGCCCGGCAAGCCCATCGAGGAACTGGAACGGGAATTGGGGATTGTCGGTTCCATCAAACTGGCCAGCAACGAAAACCCGCTGGGGCCGTCCCCCAAGGCGCTGCAAGCCATCGAGGAAAAGCTGGAGACGCTCCACCGGTACCCGGACGGCAGCGGCTACTATCTCAGAAACCGGATTGCCGAAAAGTTCGGGGTGCCCATGGACGGTGTGGTCTTGGGCAACGGGTCCAATGAGATCATTGAGCTGGTGATCCGAACCTTTGTGCAGCCGGGTTTGGAGGTGATCGTACCCAATCCCTCCTTTCTGGTCTATCAACTCAGCGTGCAATGTGTCGGGGGTTCCCTTGTGTTTGTGCCCCTGAGGGATCTGATGATCGACCTGGAGGGGATCCTGAAGGCGATCACCGAGAAGACGCGCCTCATCTTCATCAACAACCCCAACAACCCCACGGGCACGGTTCTGCCCCGGAAGAACTTCGAGGCCTTTCTGGAACAGGTGCCGAAAGATGTGCTGGTGGTGGTGGATGAGGCGTATATCGAATTTGCGGACCCCAACGGGACCTTTTTGGGCTTCGATTACCTGGACCGCCGGGGTCCCTGGGTCGTGGTCACCCGCACCTTTTCCAAGGCCTACGGCCTGGCGGGATTGCGCGTGGGCTATGGGGTGATGGATCCGGCCGTGGCCGACTACCTCCATCGTGTGCGTCAGCCTTTCAATGTGAGCACGCCGGCGCAGGCAGCCGCCTTGGCCGCCTTGGATGACGAGGCCTTCCTGGAAAAGAGCCGCACCTTGGTGCGGGAGCAGCTTCCGTGGCTCTACCAACAAGTGCAGGAGATGGGGCTGGACTTCCAGCCGACTCAGGCCAATTTCTTTCTCATCCGCATGCCCGTGGAAGCGAAGGTGGTGTACCAGGCCATGCTGCAGGAGGGGGTTATCGTTCGGGCTATGAACTCCTATGGCCTTCCACGCCACATTCGGATCAACGTGGGCACACCCCAGGAGAATGAGCGTTTTATCCGAACCTTGCGGAAGGTCTTGAAAGACTTGGGTCTTCAACAGGGGAGCGCCTGACCCATGGTGATTGCAGTGGACGGTCCTGCCGGTGCCGGCAAGAGCACGGTTTGCCGTCGGTTGGCGCAAGCCTTGGGGGTGGCTTACCTGGACACCGGGGCTATGTACCGCGCCGTGGCGTGGGCGCTGGCCCAGTGCGCCATGGACCAAGCGTCTGATCAACGGATGCGACAGGAACTGCCGTTGCTGCCCCTGGAGTTTCTGATTGAAGCCGGACGGCTTCGGATTGACTGGGAGGGAAGCCCTTTGGGCGACGAGCTGCGAAACCCTTCCATATCCCGTATGGCGTCGTTGGTCTCCCAGAGGCGTCCGGTGAGGGACTTTCTGACCCAGAAACAGCGCGCACTGAGCCGCGGCCATGATGTGGTGGCGGAAGGTCGGGATATGACCACCGTGGTCTTTCCCGATGCGGAACTGAAGGTTTTCCTCACGGCTTCCGACCGGGTTCGCGCGGAAAGGCGCTGGAAGGAATATAAGGAAAAAGGCCTGTCGGCGGATTTGGAAGATATTCTTCGCCAGATTCAGGAAAGGGATGCCGCCGACTCCCAGCGCGTGTTGGCTCCTCTCAAGCCCGGAAAGGATGCGATTATCCTTGATACGTCTGAGCTTTCCATCGACCAGGTGGTGGAGCAATTGGTGCGTTGGGCGATGGAAGCGAGGGAAAAAGCGCTGAAACGGGAGGGGAGCCCATAAATTTGCATTGTCAACGGTGCGGGGGTCTGATAGATTGCCGTGCCAGTAAAAAGGGACCCGCGCGCAAGTCTGGGTCGAATCCTGACAAGGGGGTAGTGAGCTAAATGGTCACGAAAGAGACGAACGAAACTTTTGACAACCAGTACCACGAGACAGAAAGCCCAATAGCGGATCGTGCTGCCGGGCTGGATGCCGAAGACATGGAGGAAATGTCCTTCGAAGATCTGTATGAACAGAGCTTCGGGAACATCCAGGAAGGCGAGGTGGTGCGCGGGCGTGTCGTCCAGATTTCGGACGACTACGTGATGGTGGACATCGGGTACAAGTCCGAAGGCGAGATTCCCATCAACGAATTCCGCGATGAGGAAGGCCAACTCATCGTTGGCATCGGCGATGAGGTGGACGTGCTGCTCGAGTACCATGACGACGATGAAGGAACGATCTTTCTCTCCAAGGAGAAAGCTGAAAAGATAAAGGTCTGGGACGACATCAGCCGGATCTACAACGAAGACGGTGTCATTGAAGGGCGGGTCGTATCCCGGGTCAAGGGTGGTCTGGCCGTGGATATCGGGATTCAGGCCTTCGTGCCCGGCTCTCAGGTGGATCTGCGGCCGGTGCGCAACCTGGATTCTTTGATCGGCGAGACCTTCCAGTTCAAGATTCTGAAGTACAACAAGAAGCGTCGCAACGTGGTCTTGTCCCGCCGGGTCATCCTGGAAAAGGAGCGCGAGGAGCTCAAGGCCAAGACCTTGGCGGTCCTGGAAGAAGGCAAGGTCATGGAAGGCGTGGTCAAGAACATCACCGACTACGGGGTGTTCGTGGACCTGGGCGGCATCGATGGTCTGCTGCACATCACCGACATGAGTTGGGGTCGGGTGGGCCATCCTTCCGAGATGTGCCAGATCGGGGACACCATCAATGTGAAGGTGCTCCATTTCGACCGGGAAAACGAACGGGTTTCGCTGGGCCTCAAGCAGCTCCAGCCCGATCCATGGACCAACGCGGCGGAAAAGTATCCGGTGGGCACCAAGGTGCTCGGCAAGGTGGTCAGCCTGACCGACTACGGGGCGTTCGTGGAGATCGAGGAGGGCATCGAGGGCCTCATTCACGTATCCGAGATGTCCTGGACCCGCAGAGTCCGCCATCCGTCCAAGATTTTGAGCGTGGGCGACGAAGTGGAGACCATGATCCTCAGCATCGATCCAGAGCGCAAGCGCATCTCGTTGGGTCTCAAGCAGCTTGAGCCCAACCCGTGGGATGTGATTGCGGACAAGTATCCCGTGGGTACGGTGATTTCCGGAAAGATCAAGAATATCACAGACTTCGGGATCTTCATCGGGATCGATGAGGGGATCGACGGCCTGGTCCACATCTCCGACCTGTCCTGGACCAAGCGCATTCGTCATCCTTCGGAAGTCTACAAGAAGGGCCAGGAAGTGCAGGCCATCGTGCTCAATATCGACAAGGAAAACGAAAGGTTTTCCTTGGGGATCAAGCAGCTTCAGCCGGATCCGTGGGAAAGCGTGCCGCAGCGCTACCCCGTGGGCAGCCTGATCGCCGGGCCCGTGACCAATGTGACCGACTTCGGTCTCTTTGTGGAGCTGGAAGAAGGGATCGAAGGGCTGGTGCACGTGTCCGAAATCAGCAAGGAAAAGGTCAAGAGTCCCGGCGAGGAATACAAGGTGGGGGATCAGGTGACGGCCAAGGTGATCAACATCTCCCCCAAGGAGCGCAAGATCGGTCTTTCCATCAAGCGGGCCGAGGATCAGGATGATCGAACCAATTACCGTGACTACATGAGCAACGCCAAGGCCGCCACGTCCAACCTGGGCGAGCTGCTCATGGGCGAACTGGCTGCTTTGCAAAATGCCGAGAACTCCGAAGACGAATGATCCTGTGGGCGGTGGACCGCCGCCTTTTCCATAGCTTGGACCATCCACCGTGCACCCGGCTTGAACCTTCCAGCCGGGTGCTCTTTTTTCTGGGGAGGCCGCCATGAAAGTGAGAAAGATTTTCTGGTTCCTGATTGTCCTCTTGATCTTCTTCCTCTTTCCCTTCGTCGCTCTAATGGTGTGGTTCGCGCCCGCGGATTGGGACTGGATGGCATCGCCCAACCGCGTGGGGGTGGTGGAGGTGGAAGGAGTGATCAAGGACGCGCGGCCGGTCCTGGAGGCGCTGGTCTCCTTTCGCCGGGACCCCAATGTGCGGGCCATTGTGGTGCGCATCGAATCGCCTGGAGGCGGGGTGGGGGCCAGCCAGGAGATCTACCGGGAAGTGCGCCGCACCGATAAGGTCAAGCCTGTGGTGGCTTCCCTGGGGGGCGTGGCGGCTTCCGGGGGCTATTATGTGGCGTCCGGTGCCCGGACCATCATCGCCAATCCCGGAACCCTCACCGGAAGCATCGGCGTGGTGGCCCATCTGCCCAATCTGGCCTCGCTCTTCCAAAAGGTGGGATACCGGACCGTGACCATCAAGAGCGGGCGCTTCAAGGATGTGGGGAATCCGGGCCGGGAGATGACCGAAGAAGAGCGGGCGTTGCTCCAGGAGACCATGGACACCATGCACGCCCAGTTCATCCGAGACGTGGCCGAAGGCCGCGGCCTGGATGTGGCGAGTGTGAAGCGCATTGCGGACGGGAGGATTCTTTCGGGGGAGGCCGCCTTCAAATATAAGCTGGTGGACGAGCTGGGAAATTTCCAGGACGCCGTGGCCAAGGCCGCGGAACTGGGAGAAATCCAGGGGGAACCCCACGTGGTCTATGCCGAAAAGAAACGGACCTCGCTGTTGCAGTGGATCCTGGGAAAGAGCGGGATCGAGGGGCTCCGCGAGACCCTGGATCCCGCCTTGAACCCTCTGCGCTATCAGCTCATCCTGTCGCCTTGACGAACTGCCCCCCCAAAGGCCTCTGAGCCCCCGGCGCGTTTCGCGGTGACGCCGCATTTTTTCCACCGGGGGAGCGACCTTGGGCGCCATGCGGCCGTTGCCAGTCCCTGCCAGGCGGGCTCATGCAGGGCCTTTCATCCATGGGGGCTCCGAAGGCGAGGCCAGGACGCCGGGCTTGTTTCTCGGTGATGGGTCAGGTCTGGAAGATCTCCACATCGCCGCTTCCCTCACGCAGCACTTCCGGCGTGTCCTCAATGAGGGAAATCACGCTGGAGGGGCGGCCGGGAACGGGTCCTCCGTCCACGATGAGATCCAGGGAATGTCCCAGGATATCGCGTATTTCGTGAGGGGTTTCCAGGATCCGATCGTCTTCCGGGTTGGTGGCGCTGGTGCTGATGATCGGATGTCCCAGTTCTTTTACAATGGCCAGACAGATGGGATGGTCGGGCACCCGGATCCCCACGGCTTTCCTTTTGGTGAGCATGATCCGGGGAACCAGCCGGGAGCCTTCCAGGATAAAGGTGTAGGGGCCCGGCAGGAGCCGTTTCATGGTCTTGTAGGCGTAGTTGGTTACTTGGGCGTATTCGCTGATGTTTTTGAGGTCGCTGCAGATGAAACTGAAGGGTTGGTGAGGAGACCGGCGCTTCAGTTTGTAGATTTTTTCGATGGCATGCTTATCGAACAGATCGCATCCGATCCCGTAATAGGTGTCCGTGGGGTAGGCGATGATCCCTCCTTTGGCTAAGATGTCCACGACCTGTTTCACTTTACGGGGTTCCGGGTGTTGGGGATTGATTTCCAGGATCATAGGCGTCCCTCTCCTGTTTGGGTGGAAGCATGTCTGGAAGGCCATTGGCCAGGACGAAATGCGGCCGCGCCGGCCGATCCCCTCCCGGTAAGGAGAGCACAACGGGGGCTAAAAGGCAACGATGCTTGTGAATCCCAAGGCAGCCGCCCTTTCCGGCCCATGCCATGCCGCCCTGGACGTGGGGTCCCACACCATTCGGGTCCTGGTGGCCCAGGTGCCCGAACCGGGGGTGCTGGTTCCACTCATCAACGAACGCCACATCGCTCGTTTGGCCAAGGGGTTCTCGGAATCCAGGGGGCTTTCCCCGGAGGCCATGGCCCAGGGCCAGGCGATCCTCCAGGACGTGGGGGAGCGCCTGAGCCGTTTGCAACCCGGCACGCTCCGTTCGGGTGCCACGGGCGTGGTGCGGAAAGCCGCCAACGGACAGGACTTTCTCGACCGCGTGGCGGAGGCCACGGGCCTGCGGATCCCGATCCTCACGGAACAGGAGGAGGCTCTCTTGTCCCTGCGGGGCATGCTGGGCGTTCTTCACCGGCCGACGGGGCCGGTCCTGGCCTTCGATCTGGGGGGAAGCTCCACCGAATTCGGGTTGATCCAGCCGGGGACCTCATCCCCCTGCTGGACCACGAGCCTTTTCATGGGGGCGGCGGTCCTGACCCACCAATTCCTGGCAAAAGCGCCGGCTTGCCCGGCCGCCTTGGAACAGGCCCGGCTGCATGTGCGGCGGCTTTTGGATCCGGTGCGCCACGTCGTGCGATCCATGACGGGCGAAGGATCGCCGCGGGACCCATCGATGCCTTCTCCGATCCTGGTGGGAACGGCGGGGACCGTGACCACCCTGGCGGCCATGGCTCTTGAGATGAGCCAATACGTTCCTTATCGAATCAACAACAGGAAGCTTTCCTCTCGGTGGGTCTCCCGAACGGTGGCCCGATTGGCGGCCATGGACCTGGCGGAGCGTCGTGGGATTCCGGGGCTGGAAGCCGGGCGCGAAGACATCATCTTGGGCGGGGCCTTGATTGTGGACGAGATCCTGGCGGCTTTAGGTGCGTCGGAATTGGTGGTCACCGACGCCGGCCTATTGGAGGGCCTGCTTCTGGACGGCATCTCCGGCCGGGATGTCCCGTCCGGTGAGGGGGTCGATGCCTTGACATGGGAATTCAAATGGGATTAAAGGGCGCGCAACACCGAAGCGCTAAACCTTCTTCCGCCTTCACACATGGAGTGAAAACAATGGAGACCAAGACCACGGATCGAATCCCGGAAGCCCTGACCTTTGACGATGTGCTGCTCGTGCCCTCCTATTCGGAGGTGTTGCCGGCGGAAACGGATGTGAGCACCATTCTGACCCCTCAGATCCCCATGCGCATTCCGCTCCTGAGCGCCGCCATGGATACGGTGACGGAAGCGGAGGCGGCCATCAGCATGGCCCGGGAAGGGGGCATCGGCATCATTCACCGCAATATGAGCGTCGAACGCCAGGCCTTGGAAGTGGACCGGGTGAAGAAGTCGGAAAGTGGGATGATCGTGGATCCCATCACGGTGGATCCCGACCAACCCATCGGAGACGTGATGGATCTTATGGCCCGCTACCGCATTTCGGGTGTTCCCGTGGTGAAAGGGGACCAGCTGGTGGGGATCATCACCAACCGGGATCTGCGGTTCGAGGTGGACCCGACGCGCAAGGTCTCCGAGCTCATGACCAAGGACGATCTGGTCACGGCCCCCGTGGGCATTTCCTTGGAGGAGTCCAAGAGACTACTGCAGCAACGGCGCATCGAGAAGCTCCTGGTGGTGGACGACGATGGGCATCTCAAGGGGCTCATCACCATCAAGGACATCATGAAGGTCAAAAAATACCCCAATTCCTGCAAGGATGATCTGGGCAGGCTCCGGGTGGGCGCAGCGGTGGGGGCCGGCGCGGACACCCCGGACCGGGTTCGGGCGCTGGTCCGATCGGGTGCCGACGTGATCGTGGTGGACAGCGCTCACGGCCATTCGCGCAATGTGCTCAAGACCGTGGAGTGGATCAAGTCGGAATTTCCCCAGGTTCCCGTGGTGGCAGGGAACGTGGCCACGGGGCCGGGGGCGGAGGGCCTCATCAAGGCGGGGGCGGACGCGGTGAAGGTGGGCGTGGGGCCCGGTTCCATCTGCACCACGCGAGTGGTGGCCGGAGTGGGCGTTCCCCAGGTGACCGCTATCATGGAATGCGCCAAGGTGGCGGACAAGTACGGTGTTCCCGTGGTGGCCGACGGCGGCATCAAGTACAGCGGGGATGTGGCCAAGGCCCTGGCGGCGGGAGCCAGCTCGGTCATGATCGGAAGTCTCTTCGCCGGAACGGATGAAAGCCCCGGCGAGACGGTGCTCTATCAGGGCCGAAGCTACAAGGTCTACCGGGGCATGGGGTCCCTGGGGGCCATGAAGGAAGGCAGCAAGGACCGTTACTTCCAGGACCAGGTCCAGGAGGTGAGCAAGCTGGTGCCCGAAGGGATCGAAGGCATGGTTCCCTACAGGGGACCCTTGGCGGCCACGGTCCATCAGCTCATCGGGGGGCTGCGGGCCGGCATGGGCTACGTGGGGTGCCGCAATCTCAAGGAACTGCGGTCCAAGGCGGAAATGATCCGCATCTCCAGCGCCGGCCTCAAGGAAAGTCACGTGCACGACGTGATCATCACCAAGGAAGCCCCCAATTATCAGGTGGACCTCAAGTAAGGAAAGAAGGGCGGATGCCATGGAATGGGACCATCTTCACAAGGACAGAATCCTTATCCTGGACTTCGGATCCCAATACACGCAGCTGATCGCTCGGCGGATCCGGGAAAGCCACGTGTATTGCGAGATTCATCCCTGCACCATGGATCTGGCATCGGTGCGGGCCTTCAGTCCTAAGGGCATCGTCTTGTCCGGGGGGCCGTCCAGCGTTCATGATCCCGATGCCCCTTTGCTGGACAAGGAGGTGCTGGATTTGGGGATCCCGGTCTTGGGCATCTGCTATGGCATGCAGCTGATGACCCACCTGCTGGGGGGGCGGGTGGAGAAGGCCGAGCAGCGCGAGTACGGCCCGGCGTTGGTCCAGGTGGACGAGCCCACCGCCTTGTTTCAAGACATCGAAAGGGAGGATGTGCGGGTGTGGATGAGCCACGGGGATCGCATTCTGGGCCTGCCTCCGGGGTTCCGTGTGCTGGCCCGCAGCGACAATTCGCCGGTGGCGGCCATGGCCGATGCGGGGCGATCCCTCTACGCCGTGCAGTTCCATCCGGAAGTGGCCCACACGCCCTGTGGACGGACCCTTTTGGACAATTTCCTTTTCCACATCTGCGGCTGTAAGCCCACCTGGACCATGAAGAGCTTTGTGGAGTCCAGTATCGAAGCCCTTCGCGACAGGGTGGGCCGGGACCGGGTGTTGTGCGGTCTGAGCGGCGGGGTGGATTCTTCCGTCGTGGCCGTGCTGCTCCACAAGGCCATCGGAGATCAGCTCCAGTGCATCTTCGTCAACAACGGCCTGTTGCGCAAAGGGGAGGCGGAGACGGTGGAGCGGGTCTTCCGCGATCACTTCGAGATCAACTTGGTGGTGGTGGACGCCACGGATCAATTCCTGGGACGGCTTCAGGGCGTCACGGATCCGGAACAGAAGCGCAAGATCATTGGAAACCTTTTCATCGAGGTCTTCGAAAAGGAAGCGGCCAAGCTGGAAGGAACCCGCTACCTGGCCCAAGGAACCCTCTATCCGGACGTGATCGAGAGTGTCTCCTTCAAGGGTCCGTCGGCTACCATCAAGACCCACCACAACGTGGGCGGCTTGCCGGAGCGGATGAAGTTGGAACTTATCGAGCCGTTGCGAGAGCTTTTCAAGGACGAGGTGCGCATGGTGGGCCGGGAACTGGGCTTGCCCGAGCGGATCATCATGCGCCATCCCTTTCCCGGGCCGGGACTCGCCATCCGGATCATCGGGGAGGTCACCCCCGAACGGCTGCGCATCTTGGGGGAAGCCGACGCCATCGTACTGGAAGAGCTGGAGGCGGCCAACTGGTACGATCGGGTCTGGCAGGCCTTCGCCGTTCTTCTGCCCGTTCGTTCCGTGGGGGTCATGGGCGACGAACGCACCTATGAACAGGTGGTGGCGTTGCGGGCCGTGGAAAGCGTGGACGCCATGACCGCCGACTGGGCCCGGATGCCCTACCAACTTATGGGCCGCATCTCCAACCGCATCATCAACGAAGTGGCCGGCGTGAACCGGGTCGTCTACGATATTTCTTCCAAACCGCCCAGCACCATCGAATGGGAATAGTATGGGCCGTCAGGCTACAGGGCGCTTCTATCGGTATCGGCACAAGAGCCGCGGATGGCGGGTGTTCCAGGTGCGGGTGGCCCAGACCGATCTATGGATCCGTGCCCAAGAGGACCTGAGCCGCCCGGCGCACGACCTGACCGTGACCTTCCGGCGGCAGCTGGAAAAATACGCCGCCTCCGATCCCCGCTTCCTGCACGCCATGGAGCCCCTGGAAGACGATCCCCTGGCACCGCCCTTGGTGCGCTCCATGCTCCGGGCGGGGCGTGTGGCCGGCGTGGGACCCATGGCGGCCGTGGCGGGCGCCATCGCCCAGGCCGTGGCAGAAGGATTGGTCCGGTGGAGTCCTTCCGTCCTGGTGGAAAACGGAGGCGATTGCTACCTCATATCTGCCGAAGACTTGGTGGTCTCCATCTATCCAGGCCGGAACTCGCCCTTCCGCCACTCCCTGGCGATCCGACTGGCTGCGGACACCTTTCCATGGGCCGTCTGCACGTCGTCGGCCTCCATCGGCCATTCGCTCAGCCTGGGCAGGGCCGATGCGGCGACGGTGCTCGCCAAGGACGCTGCTGTGGCGGATGCCTGCGCCACGGCCTTGGGAAACCGGATTCGACGTCCGGAGGATCTGGAATCGGCCATGGCCTGGGTGGAAGGCATTCCCCACGTGGAGGGCGCTCTGGCGGTCTGCGGCGACAAGCTGGCCGCCTGGGGAGCTGTGGAACTCACGGCACCTTGAACATCTTTTCCACCAATCTCGATCCAGCGTGACAGCAAAACACGATGATCGTCCCCACGCACGGGTGACGTGGCATGCGGCGCGGCACGGATCCCGGCCGGTACCGAGCGCCATTGTCCGGAAAAAGGCCTTGTGTTTTGCGGGCGTGCTGGTATATGTTCGTGTTAACCATTGGGATTAAAAAGATTTTTTGGGTCCGTTATCTGGGTGGGCGCATCCGTGAAAATCGTCGTCTTTTCGGATACACACCTGCAACAGGTCTCGTCGGAGTTCCAGTCGATTTGCGAGCACTATTGCCGCGATGCGGACCGAGTGCTCCACCTGGGGGATTGGACATCGGGGGCGGTGCTGAACTTCCTGGAGCAGTACCCCTTGGACGGCGTCAGCGGAAATATGGATGACATGGTGGTGCGGATGCAGCTTCCGGCGCGCAAGGTCCTCCGCGTGGGGGCATTCCGCATCGGGATGACCCATGGATACGGCTTTTATGGAAGCCTCAAAGAGGCCCTGCGCCGGGAATTCGACGGGGTGGACGCGATCCTCTTCGGGCACACGCACCGGCCCTTGGTGGAAAGAGAGGGGGGAAAGCTCTTTTTCAATCCGGGGTCCGTTTCCTCCGGCAGGGGTTCGGGTTGCAGCTTTGGTATTCTGACAGTGGGAAAGACTCTCGAAGCTGAGATCGTGAGGGTGTAGGAGCACAGAATGCGGAATCTTTGGGCACCGTGGCGCATGGAATATATCCTGGGAAAACGGGAACCTTACTGCATCTTTTGTCCCGAAGGGGATGGATTGAGCGATGAGGAGCGGTTGATCCTCTATCGTGGCCACAAGACCATGGTCATGATGAACAAGTATCCGTACAACAACGGCCACCTCTTGGTGGCTCCCTGGCGCCATGTGGCTTCCGTGGAAGACTTAACAGATGAGGAAATGACCGATATGATGCGCATGGTGCGGGAGTGCGTGGGGATTTTGCGCCAGGTGATGCATCCGGACGGATTCAATGTGGGTTTGAACCTGGGCGCTGCGGCGGGAGCCGGAGTGGAGAGCCACATGCATTTTCACGTGGTACCCCGGTGGGAAGGGGATACCAACTTCATGACCGTATTCGCTGAAGTCCGCAGTATTCCGGAACATATCCGACAGACCTATAATAAACTCTTACCCTATTTCAAGAAGGAGAAGATCCATGAGGCTGTTTAGGCTGTTTACGACCCTTCTTCTCTTGGCATTGATTGTGCTCTTTATTCGGCAGAATCTGGTAACGTTCAACAAGCCCCTGGGATTCACACTGGATCTCTTCATCCGTGAGCAGGTTCAGTGGACCCTCCCCGTGTCCGCGGTGATCCTCCTTTCCGCGTTCGTGGGATTCCTGGTGGGGCTCTTTCTCATGTGGAAGCCCTACCGCCATGCCCGAAAGAGCCTACAGCAGGAACGCCGGGAAAACGAGCGCCTTCTGAAAAGAATCGAGGAGGACGCCAAGGAGCAGGCAAGCCTGCCGGAGGAGGCCGCGCAAGAGTCGGTGGTGGTGTCGACCGACGAGCCGGAACCCAGTCCGACTTGATCCTTGCATGTGCAGTGGAAGGCGGGCCCGGCCCGCCTTCGCTTCTTCCCGCGCCATGGAACGGCCATGGCCATACCCTGTCCTTCCCCCTGTCTTCCTGGCTTCTACCATTTGCAAGGCTTTGCCCCCAGGCACCGGGAGCCTGTCCGACCATGATCTCTTGGCCTTTCTGACAAATGCAATTCAACTGTGGCATGTGATCTTTTTTTTGAGCTTTGTAGGGGCGGGTTCTGAACCCGCCCTACAGCGGTCTGGCCAGGCCGACCGCCCGGGTCCACAGGGAGCCACCTTGGTGTTCTCCGACAGGCTCCTCGGATAAGGATTGCGTCTGCGTTTTCGCCTGGGCTACATTTCAAGCCGCGACGCTGAAGTGCGGAAGGCTCGGGCCGCGCCGGTCCGGATCGTCACGACGGCGAAGGGTGAAGGCCCCTCGCTTTGCGATGCCGGATCAGGAAAACCGTGTCAAGGAAGCGGGTTTCTCACGCCCGGCCCCCGGCGACGACCTTCATATCCATGCGCGCAGGAGGTTGGTCTGGGTTCATGAGCAAGCTCACTCCCATGATGCAGCAGTACCTGGAAATCAAGGCCCGCTATCCGGATGCGCTTTTGCTCTACCGTATGGGGGACTTTTACGAACTCTTCATGGAAGACGCGGTCACGGCCGCCCAAATTCTGGAGATTGCCCTCACCTCGAGGGATAAGAACGCCGAAAACCCCATCCCCATGTGCGGTGTTCCCTACCATGCCGCGGACAGCTACATTGCCCGCCTGATCGCGGCGGGCCACAAAGTGGCCATCTGCGACCAGGTGGAGGACCCCAAAAAGGCCAAGGGGCTGGTTCGCCGAGAGGTGACCCGGGTGGTGACGCCGGGGCTGGTGGTGGAGAGCCGCAACTTGTCGTCCAAGGACCCCAACTATCTGGGCGCCGTGGCGGAGGCTCGCGGCACCTTCGGCTTGGCCTATCTGGACATTTCCACGGCCGATTTTCAGGTGGTGGAAGTGGTCGGGCAGGAAGCGCTTCTGGACGAACTCCACCGGGTTTCACCCAAGGAGCTGCTGGTGCCGGAGGGCTGGGCGGCTCCCTGGCTGGAGCGCTCCTGTTCCCAGCGGGATATGGCGCTCACATGGCTGGAAGAAAGTGCTTTCGACAGGAAGCGCTGTGAAGAGCGCCTCATCGAACACTTTCGCATCCATTCCCTGGAGTCCTTCGGTCTGCAACACATGGGGCCCGGCATTCAGGCCGCCGGGGCGATCCTGGAATATATCCGCAAGAATCATCTGGGGGACTGCACCCACCTTCGCAAGATCACTCCCTACGCCCCGGGAGATTTCATGCACCTGGACGAGGCGACGGTCCGCAACCTGGAGCTGCTCTCTTCCCTTTCGACCCTGGGCCGCAAAGGGTCGCTGCTCCATGTGCTGGACGCCACCCTGACCCCCATGGGGGGGCGGCGTCTGCAGCGATGGCTCCGGTATCCCCTGGTTCGGCTGGAATCCATCCGGTACCGCCAGGAGGCGGTGGCCGAGATGGTGGACAAGGGATCTTTGCGGGCTTCCGTGCGGGGCCATCTGGGAAAGATCCTGGATGTGGAAAGAATCATGGGGCGGGTGAGCGTGGGAACGGCCAATCCGCGGGACCTGGCGGCCCTGGCCCGATCCCTGGAAATCCTTCCTCAGATCAAAGAGTTGCTGGCCGAAGCGGAAAGTCCTTTCTTGCAGGACATGGCGGCGGACTGGGACGACTTGGAAGACGTGGCTTCCAAGATCGCCCGGACCCTGGTGGACGACCCCCCTCTGAGCCTGGCCAACGGGGGGGTGATCCGACGCGGGGTGGATCCGGAGCTGGACCGCACCACCCGTCTGGCCCTGGACGCCAAGAGCTGGATGGCCGACTACGAGGTTCAGGAGCGGGAAAAGACGGGCATTGCCAGCCTCAAGGTGCGCTACAACAAGGTGTTCGGCTACTTCATCGAGGTCTCCAAGGCGAATCTGGCCCTGGTTCCCGACCATTACGTGCGCAAGCAGACCCTGGTGAATGCGGAACGGTTCATCACCGACGAGCTCAAAACCTTTGAAACCCAGGTGCTGGAAGCGGACGAAAAGCGCATCCAGCTGGAAGAGCAGATCTTTGTGGAACTGCGCGGCTGGGTGGCCCAGGAGGCGCCGCGCATCCTGGCCATGGCCGGGCGGGTGGCGGAGCTGGACTGCGTGGCTTGTCTGGCCGAAGTGGCAGCAACCTGCGACTATTGCCGTCCGGAATTGGATGAAAGCGGGGTGATCGAGATCCGCGACGGGCGCCACCCGGTCATCGAGCGGTTTCTGAAAGACGGGGCGTTCGTTCCCAACGATGTGATGCTGGACCAGGAAGAGAATCAGGTTCTGCTCATCACCGGCCCCAACATGGCCGGAAAGTCCACCATCCTCAGGCAGGTGGCCCTGATTGTGCTCATGGCCCAGATGGGCGGGTTCGTGCCGGCTGCCCGCGCCCGCATCGGTCTGGTGGATCGCATCTTCACCCGGGTGGGGGCTTCGGACGACCTGACACGCGGCCGGTCCACCTTCATGGTGGAAATGCAGGAGACGGCCCATATCCTGCTCCAGGCGACGCCTCAGAGCCTGGTGATACTGGATGAGATCGGTCGGGGGACCAGCACCTTCGACGGGCTGAGTCTGGCCTGGGCCGTGGCCGAATACCTGCACGATTACCAGGACCGGGGCGTGAAGACTCTCTTCGCCACCCATTACCATGAATTGACCGAACTGGCCGACAAACTGCCTCGGGCCAAAAACTACAATGTGGCGGTCAAGGAATTCGAAAACGACATTCTCTTCTTTCATCGCCTGCTGCCGGGCGGGACCAATCGGAGCTACGGCATCCATGTGGCCCAGCTGGCCGGCTTGCCCCAGGAGGTGATCGTGCGGGCCCGGGAGATCCTTGCTCGGCTGGAGTCGGGAAATCATCGGCCGCCCGAGCGCCACCCTGGGGCGCCTGCGGGAAAGCGTTCCCGAAAGAAGGCGAAGACGGGGTTTCAAATGAGCCTGTTCCAGCCCAGTCTGGAATGGCTGCGGGACGAGATCGCGGCCCTGGATCTGGACCGCATGACGCCGTTGGCGGCGCTGCAGACGCTCTACGCCCTCAAAGAGCAGATCAAGACCGGCCCTTCCGGGAAATGAGCGCAAGGCAGATGGGGTGCCTTGCAGTCTCCAAGCGATCGTGTCATCCTGGGAAAAAACGTGGAGACAGGGCGGGGAATGGACAAAACGAGGACAAAAGGCTTTTTCTTGCTGTGCCTTCTCTTCTTGGGGCTGACGATCGTCTGGGGGCCTGGGGAGGTGGGGGTGCGGTCCGGAGAGGCTTCGTCCCTAAAGGAGCGCTACGAGGCGGCCCGGCGCCAATACCACAAGCTGCTGGGGACGCTGCGCATGCGATCGAGCGAGTCGGCCTTCCGCCGAAATATCCAGGCCTTTCGAGACATCCACGACGCCGATCCCGGGGGGGCCTTGGCGGACCGCGCCCTTTTTTTGATCGGCCGATCCCACCACCATCTCTACGACGTGCTGGGCCGGGACGAGGACTTCCAGGCCGCCCTGGACGCCTACAAGGAGGTGGTCAAGCAACACCCTCAAAGTTCGCTGGCGGACGACGCCCAGTTTCTCCGGGGGATTCTCTATGAAGGCCGGGATCCCGCCCAGGCTTATCTGGAATACGTTCGCGTGACCGTGCGCTATCCCCAGGGGGACATGGCCCGACGTGCCCAGGAAAGGGCACAAAAGCTGGCCGCCAGGCTGCGTCCCCAGGCTCCGGCGGTCGGCAAGGAGGGGCTCCGAGAGACCCACGTGCCCCCGAAGGGCAGCACACCGGGCGGTTCCGCCTCACATTCCCAGACGCCCCCGGCAGGATCCGTTGCCGGTTCCCCGGCGTACCTGGAAGAGGTCCAGTACTGGTCGGCCGCGGAATACACGCGGGTGGTGGTCTATCTGGACCGGCCCGTATCCTTCCGTCGCAACACCTTGCCGGCCGATCCGGCCCACAAGATGCCGGCGCGCATCTATCTCGATTTTGAAAAGACGGAGCTCAGCCCCACCCTGAAAAAGAAGATAGACATCAAAGACGGGCTGCTGACGGACGTTCGCATCGGCCAGTACGCTCCGGACAAGGCCCGGGTGGTGTTGGACCTGGAGTCCATGGAATCCCACCGCATTTTTTCCTTGGCCGATCCTTTCCGGGTGGTGATCGATGTGCGGGGCACCCGGCGTCTCATTCCGCCGCAGGCGGCGGCATCCGCCAAGAAGGGCCGTCTGCCCAGTATCGCCCGCCAGCTGGGGCTCACCGTGCGCCGCATTGTGATCGATCCCGGCCACGGGGGAAAGGATAAGGGAGCCATCGGCCCGCATGGGGTCTGGGAAAAAAACATCACGCTGGCCTTGGCCAAACGGTTGAAGAAGTATCTGGAGCGGGACGGCCGATTTGAGGTCTTTCTGACCCGGTCCACGGACCGCTACGTGAGTCTGGAGGAGAGAACGGCCATTGCCAACACACGCAAGGCGGACCTTTTCATCTCCATCCACACCAACGCCCATAAGGACCATCGCCTGGGCGGGGTGGAGACCTACATCCTGAACCTTTCCACGGACGGGGAATCCGCGCGGGTGGCGGCCCTGGAAAATGCGGTGTCCGCCAAGCAGATCAGCGACTTGGAAGCGATCCTGCAAGATCTCATGCAGAACACCAAGATCAGCGAATCATCCCGTCTCGCCCAGGAAGTGCACCGGAAGCTGGTGGCCCAGGTGGGCCGGTTCGAAAATGTCCGGGACCTGGGAATCAAACAGGCTCCCTTTTACGTGCTTTTGGGAGCGGAGATGCCGGCCATTCTGGTGGAGACGGCCTTTATTTCGAACCCCAGAGAGGAGAAGCTGTTGACCGACCGAAGATTTCAGAAGAAGGTGGCCCAGGGGATCGCCCAGGGCATCCGGGCCTATGTGGAAGCCATGGATCGAGTGGCCACGCTGGGGGGCGGTGCATGATCGGCAAAGAAGCGCCCGAGATGCCCGCCGGAACGGTGGTGGAGTTTTTTGAGTCCAAGGATATCGTCCTGGGCGTCTGCCTGAATGTGAAAGACCAGCGCTTGAGCATCCTGACGGAAACAAACCGAGAGATGAACCTGGCCCGTCGGCGGGTGATTTTTGCCTCCCCCGGTCTGTTGGATCCTTCCGAGGGCCGTGACCAACTGGTGCAAAGGCTGCTCGATCTTCGCAAACGGCGCGAAGACCTGGCCGGAAGCGTTCGGGTGGAAGAGCTTTGGGAGGTGTTGGAAGGCGAGCCGGAAGGCTTTGCGGCGCGCGATTTGGCGGAACTCTACTTTTCCGGGGATCCCAGCGACGATCACGTGGCGGCCCTCCAACGGGTGCTGCTCCGGGATCGTCTCTATTTTCAGTACAAGGACGGTCTCTTTGTTGCCAGGACGGCCGACAAGGTGGAGCAGCGGCGGCTTGAACTGGAGCAGGAAGCCAGGAGAGAGGCCCTTCTGGAAGCCGGAGCCGCTTGGCTGAAACAGGTCTGGAAAAGCCGTTCCCCGGGCCGCAAGGATCCTCCCGATCCCAAGATCCTGGACCAGATCAAGGACTTCTGCCTCTTCGGCCAGGAGGCCCCTGAGAGTGCCTTCGTCAAAGAGCTTTTCAAACGGGCCGGCGTTGCTCCGCAGCAAAACACCGCCTTCCGTCTGCTCGTGCAGCTGGGGATCTGGTCCAAGGACGAAAACCTCTATCTGCACCAGCAGGGGATTTCCAGCGACTTTTCCCAGGAGGCGCTGGAGGCGGCGCGGCAGAAGACGAGCCTGTCGGCTGAACACCTTGGCGGGCCGGAACGGCAGGACCTGCGCCATTGGGACGCCTTTACGGTGGATGGCGCCAATACGCGGGACTTCGACGACGCCCTGAGCCTGGAAAAGCGGCCCGACGGCCGTTGGCTCGTGGGCGTGCATATCGCCGATGCCGCGCAATACGTCCAGCCGGGTGACCCCTTGGACAGGGAGGCGGAGGAACGAACCACCTCCATCTATTTGCCGGATGCGCGCATTTCCATGCTTCCGGCGGAACTTTCCGAAGACTTGTGCAGCCTGAGGCTGGGTGAAGATCGACTGGCCGTGAGTTTCCTTTTCGAGGTGGACGAAGGGGGGACGGTGCATCCATGCCGGGTGGTGCCGAGCCTCCTTCGGGTCAAGCGCCGCCTGACCTATGAGGACGTGGATCGAACCGTGGAAGAGGACGAACCCTTTCGGGTCCTGCATGGGCTGGCACAGCAGTTACGACAGATCCGCCTCGCAAGGGGAGCCGTGTTGCTGCCACTTCCGGAAATCCAGATCCATGTCAACGAACATGGCATGATCCACGTTTCGCGTTACGAGAAGGAGACACCGGGGCAACTCATCGTCTCGGAATGGATGATCGCAGCCAACGGGCTGGCCGCGAACGAACTGGCCCGCAGAGAAATCCCCGCCATCTACCGCACCCAGGAGGAATGCAGGCCGGAAACGGATCAGGTCCAAAGCGATTATCCCATCTTTCATGTGTACCGCCAGAGGCGGCTCTTCGCCCGCGCCGAGTTGACCACCCGGCCCGGACCGCACTGCAGCCTGGGCATGGACCCCTACACCACCGTCACCTCGCCCATCCGGCGCTACATGGATCTGGTGGTCCAAAGGCAGCTCAAACATGCGCTCCAAACCGGGGAGGCCCTCTATGGGGAAGAAGAACTGGAGGCTCTGATCACCCGGATCCGGGTGCAGCTGGGGCGGGTGGCCTTCGTGCAGAGAAAATGGGCCCGGTACTGGCTCCTTAAGTACCTGGAGCAAGAGGATATCCAGTCCCTGAACGCCCTGGTCCTGGACAAAAACGCCCGGTTCGCCCACCTGTTGATCCCGGACTTCCTCATGGAAGTCAACGCGCCGTTGCCGGAGGACAATCCGGTCTCCCCAGGAGAAATGGTGCGCATCAAGATCGAGCGCCTGGTCCCCCGGGACGAAATCTTTCGGGTCCAGATCGTCTGAAGCGCCGTGAGAAAACCAACGGCCGGCCCCGATGGGCCGGCCGTTGCCAAAGCGCTTATTTTGCCGCCTGTGCGTTGAGTTGGTGCAGCAGGTAGGCCTCGATGAACTCGTCCATTTCCCCGTCCAGGACCGCGTCCACGTTGCCCTTTTCCACCTGGGTACGGTGGTCCTTGACCAGACGGTAGGGCTGGAGCACGTAGGATCGGATCTGATTTCCCCAGGCGATCTCATCCAGATTGTCGTGCAGTTCCTGCATCTTTTCCTGTTGCTTTTGGCGTTCCCGCTCATAGAGGCGGGCGCGCAGCACCTTCATGGCGATTTCCCGATTCCGGTGCTGGGATTTTTCATTTTGACACTGCACAACGATGCCCGTGGGAAGGTGGGTGATGCGCACGGCGGAGCTGGTCTTGTTCACATGCTGGCCGCCCGCGCCGCTGGCCCGGTAGGTGTCGATGCGCAGATCGGAGGGCTTGATGTCCACCTCAATGGTGTCGTCGATTTCCGGATAGACGAACACCGCGGCAAAGGAGGTGTGCCGCCTTCCGCTGGCGTCGAAGGGGGAGATGCGAACCAGCCGGTGGATGCCCGATTCGGCCTTGAGGAGGCCGTAGGCGAAGCGGCCGGAAGCGGTGAAAGTGGCGCTCTTGATCCCCGCTTCCTCCCCTTCCAGCAGGTCCACCATTTCCGTGGCAAACCCCCTGCGTTCACACCACCTCAAATACATGCGCAAGAGCATCTGAGCCCAGTCCTGGGCCTCCGTGCCGCCTGCTCCCGCGTTGATGCTCACGATGGCGTTCTTGTCGTCGTTTTCCCCGCTGAGCATCTGCTGCACTTCCAGGGCGCGGATCTTCTTTTCCACAGCCCGGGTCTTGGCGGCCACTTCCTGGATGGTGTCCGCATCTTCTTCGTCCACGGCCATGTCCAGGAGCAGTTCGCTTTCTTCCAGCTCGGTTTGCAACTCTTCGAAGCCTTTTACAATATCTGCCAGGTGGGCCCGCTCTTTGAGGACGTCCTTGCTCTTGTCGGGGTCGTCCCAGAAATCCTGTTTGCCCATGATCTGGTCCAGCTCTTGGAGGCGTTTCTTTTTGCCGGCTATGTCAAAGATACCCTCCCAGGGTTTGGCACTTGACGGCCAGATCCTTGAGAGATGCCTTGATTTCTGCAGGTTGAATGATCATTCATGGTCTCCTTTCTGTCCTGGCAACTTGGGGGCGCATCCCAGCCCCCGTGGGCCCCTTGCCGGGTGGGGAAGGGGCGAACCGAGTCAATGTTTCAGCCATTTTAACACGACATGGCGGGGACTGCAGCGGCAATCTCGATTTACTTTCGGGTCCGTTTGCGCAGGGCCCCATATATCGCCGAGGCGGCCGTCGTCAAGACGCAGATCCAGGCGAACAGGTCCCCCAGGCGGGCGTAGAGGGTCGGGGTCCGGGCGGGGTACACGAGGGCGGATACGGTGCCGCGCCGGCCCAACGGCAGGCTGGCCACGGTCTTTCCCGACGGGGCGAAGACGGCGCTGATGCCCGTGTTGGCGCAGCGGACCATGGGAACCCGAAACTCCACGGCGCGCCAGCGCGCCATCTCCTTATGCTGGTAGGGGGCGGAGCTGTGGTCGAACCAGGCGTCATTGGTGATGTTGACGAGCATGGTGGCGCCGTTGCGCACCTCTTCCCGCGCCAGCTCGGGGAAGATGGCCTCGTAGCAGATCAGGACTCCCAGCACGTGGCGTCCCAGGAGAAGGGCCGCCGGGCCCCCTCCCGGCTGGAAGTCGCCGGCGGCGGCCACAAGTTTTTCCACGAAAAAAAGGACCTTCTTGAGAGGCACATACTCGCCGAATGGAACCAGATGGCGCTTGCTGTAGCGGCCCGTCAGACCCCGGGAGGGCTCCAGGAGCAGGGCTTGATTTTGAAGCTTCGCCGTGCCGTCTGTTCGGACGATGCCGGGGATGCCCACAAGAAGGGGAGTGCCCAGGTTTTCCACGATCTGGTGCAGCCGTGCCGTGGGGCCCGCCTCGATCTGGTAGAAGAATGGAGCGGCGGTCTCCGGCCACACCACTAGATCGGGTCGGTCTTGCCGGACCAGTCCTCGTGAAAGCCTTTCATAGGTGTCCAGGGTCTTTTTCTGATAAGCGGGATCCCACTTGACGGACTGGTCGATGTTGCCCTGCACCAGGCCCACGCGGAACCCGTCGCCCGCATGAGGGGGGGAGTCCACTTGCTGCAGGCGCCAGGAGCCGTAGCCCAGGCTGATCGCGATGCACAGTGAAGCAATCAGGAGCGGGCGCACCTTGGAGGTGCGAAGAAGGAGCGCCACGGCCACGTTGGTTTGAACCAGCAGCCAGCTGACTCCATAAACACCGGTCATATCGGCCATTTGAATGAGGGTCAAAAAGGGACCCTGGCTGTAGCCCAAAAGGTTCCACGGAAACCCTGTGAGAAGATGGGCGCGGATCCACTCCAGGCAGACCCACGCGGGGGCCAGCCCCCAGGCCCAGCCGCTGGGGCGGTCCAACCAATGCCGGGCGAGCCAGGAAAAGACGGCCGGGTACAGGGCCAGGTAGGCGCACAGGAGCCCCAGGGCGGAAAGGGCCACCGGCAGCGGCAGCCCGCCGTAGTGTTGAACCACGTGGACGATCCAATAGAGGGAGGTGGTGAAATGGACAAGGCCGGCCAAAAAACCCAGGCGGAAGGCTCCGGCCGGGCTTGCCTGCGGCAGAACCCCCAGCAAGGGGACCAGGGCGATCCAAGCCAGGGGGAACCCGTCAAACTTGGGGAACGCGGCACTCAGCAGCAGGCCGCTGGCCACGGCGCCCACCACGGGCCCCCATGGCCGGGGCGGGCTGGATGGGGACGAACGGAACTTGAGCCTGACAAACAGTCTTTGCACCACGATATCAGGGGAAAAGGGCCAAATCACGGCAAAGGGGGCCTCAGGATGCGGGGCCTTCTTCGGGCATGGGCTGCGCGGGCGGATTTTCCAGGCGACGGATCAGAATCTTTTCAATCTTTCGATTGTCCGCCGCCTTCACCACCATCTCCAGGCCTTGGAAATGGATCTTTTCGTTCACCACGGGGACCCGGCCCAGTCGGCTGATCATGAACCCACCGATGGATTCGAACTTCCCTTCGGGAAACTCCACGTCCAGATAGTCTTCCAACTCCTCGATGTCCAAACGGGCGTCCACCAGGATGGAACCGTCCGGCTGTTCCACCAGCAGGTGTTCTTCCGAGTCGTATTCGTCCATGATGTCGCCGATGATCTCTTCGATGATGTCTTCCATCGTCAGTATGCCGGCCGTCCCGCCGTATTCGTCGATGACGATGGCCATGTGAGACTTGCGATGGCGCAGGTCTCGCAGGACATCACTGATCTTCTTGGACTCGGGAATGAAATAGGGCGGGCGCAGGGTCTCGCGCAGTTGGATGGGTTCCCTGCCCCAGTATTGGAGCAGATCCTTGGCGTGGAGGATCCCCACGATGTTGTCGATGGAACCCTCGTAGATGGGGATCCGCGAGTGGCCGGATTCTACGATGAGGCGGATCAGGGCCTCTGTGGGAGTCTCCACCGGTGCGGCCACGGCGTCTGTGCGGGGAACCATGATCTCCCGGGCCACGGTGTCCCGAAAGGAGAAGATCCCCTGGATCATCTCTCCTTCGTCTTCCGAAATGAGCCCGCGTTCTTCCCCTTCGTCAATAAGCTCCTGGATTTCCTTCTCCAGATCCTTGGGCTTATCGAGCCTCGATAGCCGGCGGAAGGCCTTTTTCAGCCACCGCTGTAACCCTTTGGCTGATTCTTCGTCCAAAGCTTATCCCCGGAAAGGATGCGTTAAGGAAATTGAAGGTTTCCAAGATGTTATGGTGTCATTACCACGCATGACGCATAAATCTAGCAAGAGAATTCAGCTTCTGTCTAGAAAAATGTAGGCGAGGAGCTTGTGCACCAGCCGAGCCGCCAGGAAGTCCGGGGCGGGCAGGCCGGCCAGGGGGCAGAGTTCCATGACGTCGAACCCGACGATGCGGCGACTGCGGCTCACGGCCCGCAGGACACTTAAGATCTGGTGCCAGCCCATGCCGCCGGGTTCCGGGGTTCCCACTGCCGGCATGATGCCGGGATCCAACACGTCCAGATCGATGGTGATGTACACATTGGGGCCCAGATTCTCCACAACCCGTTGAGGCAGGTCTTTCATCCCGTGGAGCTGGTGGGAGAAAAAGGCGGGGATGGCGTGCCGTCGGATCCTTTGGTGTTCTTCGCGGGTGAGCGAACGCAGACCCACTTGCACCAGCGGAATCTGGCCGACCACGTGGTGCATGACGCAGGCGTTGCTGTAGGCCGATTCCTGGTATTCGGTTCGCAGGTCGGGGTGGGCGTCGAAGTGGAGTACGCTCAGGGAGTCAAAGGCGTGGGCGGCCGCTTGGATCATGCCCAGCGACAGCAGGTGTTCCCCTCCCAGAAGGACCGGAAGCTTGCCCGCCTGAAAAAGGGCGCTTGCCACGGCCCGCACCCGTTCCACCATCTGCTGCGGAGACGCCACCGTCACGGCCAGTTCGTCCAAGGTGGCGATGCCCTCACGGTAGGGCTCGGTTTCCGTTTCTTCGTCGTAGAGTTCCAATTCCCGGGACGCCAGAATGATGGCGCGGGGACCTTCCCGGGTTCCGGCCTTGTAGGTGGTGGTTCCGTCGTAGGGCGCCGGGACGATTACCGCCCGGGCCCTTTCCAGGGCATGGGGACCCTGGTGGAGTCCCAGAAAAGACAAAGAAGGACCGAGATGCTCTTGGATCCCGGTCCCCATATGGCGAGAAGGCGTGTGGTCCATGGTGTCTAACGGGTTCTTTGCCGAAGCATGCGATCCATGCGCACCACCTGGGCGGAATCGGCGATGTTGTTGGGAAATTCCTGGCCCCGGTCCAGCACGTTGATTTCACTCTTTTGAATGGCGAACCGTTCCTTGACCGTGGCGATGGCCTTGTCCGTATCGAACGGCTTGCAGGAGAATATGTCCAGGCTCAGATACGCCTTCTCAGGGAAGGTGTGGATGCTGATGTGGCTTTCGGCGATGAGCACAAAGCCCGAAATGCCCCAGTCTTCGGGAACGGCCCCTTCGTAACGAAAAACATAAGGGGGCATGATCTTGGTCATGTCCATTTCGGTGGGATACGTGTCCAGAAACTCGTAAATCCGATTGATGTCCTGCAAGCAATGGGGGTCACAGCCATAGCCATCCAGCATGAGGTGAACCCCGAAGCCGAACTCAGGTTTTTTCGTGTTCATGTCCATCACCTCCCCGTCCAGTGGCAAAATCACCCCCCCCAGGGGGCTAAGGGGTTTGGATCGTCGTTGGTCCAGCGCTTCAGAATCGGGACTGGCTCACCACCCACAAAAGGATGGCGTCGCTTCGGCTCGTGTTTTCCACCCAATGCTGGGTGGAACTCTTAAAGTAAAAACAGTCGCCTACCTTGAGCTTGTGTTGCTTTCCGTCCAGCCAGAGGGTCAAAGCGCCCTTGATCACGAACCCAAATTCTTCCCCTTCATGAGGGGTGTGGGTGGGCGTGCGGGCCCCTCTGTGCAGCCTCACGTAGACCGGGTCCATGATGCGCCCCATGGCCCGGGGCAGAAGAAAGTAGATTTCGCACTCGTCGCTCGATTCCGAACTGAGCACGCGTGCCGTTTTCCTGGCCACCGCACCGGGATGGGGTATGTCCTGGAAAAATTCAGCCAACTCCACCCCCAGCACATCCAGAATGCTCTTGAGCGTGGCGATGGAAGGCGAGGTCAGATCCCGCTCAAGCTGCGAAATGAATCCCTTGGTGAGATAGGCCCGATTGGCCAGTTCCTCCTGGGTCAGGCCGTTTTCCATCCTCAGGCGCCGAAGCTTTTCGCCGATCCTGATCTCGTCTGCCATGGTTTACCTATATTAAACTAAAAGTTTAAAAAAGCGTGCCTTGTATAAAGGCCGAAAAAGGGTGTGTCAAGGAAAAAGTAATCGTCGGTGATCGGATGCAGGTGGGTAGGAGCTGGAAGTAGATTTTTGGGAGCTTATTTGGAGTCGGGGGCGAGGCACACCAGATCGTCCGTGTCGTCCAGGCACAGTTGATTGCCGCCCATGTCCTTCTTGGCCTGGTACTGGGCCTTGTCGGCCCGGGCGATCAGGTCCTCGATGCTTTGTTCCACGTGTCCGTTGAGGGAACGAAAGGCCGCCGCTCCGATGGACAGGCTGGTGGGGGCGGCGTTCAACTGCGCATACTTGGTCTGGATTCGCTGGGCCACCTTGGTGGCCTGTTCCAACTCCAAGTGGGGCAGCAAGACGGTGAATTCATCGCCGCCGAAGCGGAACGCCGAGTCCACGTGCTCCCGGATGGACGAGCGCAGGATCTCGGCTAGTTCCACAAGCAGCGCGTCTCCAGCCTGATGACCCTCCTGGTCGTTGTATGCTTTGAAAAAGTCCACATCGATGAACAGAAGGGAGAGTGGGTGCCCATAACGAAGGGAGCGCACGGCCTCCTGGGTGAGGACTTTCCGGAAGTGCCGGCGGTTGAAGAGGCCGGTGAGCGGATCGCGGGTCGCCAGATGTTCCAGTTCGTTTCGCAGCCATCTTTCTCGGATCAGGCGCCGGAGTTTGGCGTCCAGCTTGTCCAGGCTGAAGGGCTTGGTGATGAAGTCGGCCGCGCCCGCATTGATCACGTCCACGTACTTGTAGCGGACCGCATGGCCCGTGATGGCGATCACATCCACGCGCGGATGGTGTTCGCGGATGTGGCGGATCAGAGCGATTCCATCCATCCGGGGCATGTCCATGTCCGTCACCACGATGTCGAAGGACGTTTGTTCAAGCTTTTCCACGGCTTCCAGGCCGTCCACAGCGGTTTCCACCCGGTGGCCGATGATTTCCAGGCTCTCTGCCACCAGCTCGCGGACGCTCAGCTCATCGTCCACCACCAGGATATCCTGGGGGCCGTAGATCTCTTGGGGCGGTTCTTTTTCCATGTTCCGCAGCCTGGGAAAGAGGGCACAGCAATTCACTTCAACGGATCCCAAAATAGCCGATCTTGTGACGCTTGACAATCCGTTTCCTATGGCCTTTCCGTGGGTTTTTCCCTATCATCGGGGCCGACAAGACGTCCGGGAAGGAGACCATGGAACACATCATTGTCATCTACAAGCGGGGGCGGAGAGAGGCTGCCGACCTGGCGCAGCGCCTGGTGCTGTGGCTGAAACGCAAAGGGGTTCAGGTGACGGCCCAGCAGAACATGGCCGATGTGCGCATATCGGACAAGCCCTTATCGGCGCTGCCCCAGGTGCAGGCGGACGCAGTGCTGGTTTTGGGAGGCGATGGCACCTTGCTCAGCGTGGCGCGCCAGTTGGACCATCGCGCGATCCCCATCCTGGGCGTCAATCTGGGCGGTTTGGGGTTTTTGACCGAAATCAGCCGGGAGCGGTGTTTCGAGGACCTGGAACAGGTCTTGGAGGGGGGCTACGACATTGAAGAGCGCATGCGCCTCACGGTGACCATTCAGCGCGAGGGCCAAACGGTCTTCCAGCAGACCGTGCTGAACGATGCCGTGATCAACAAGGGGGCGTTGGCCCGCATCGTAGACCTCTACACCTCGATCGACGAAAGCTATCTCACCCACTACCGCGCCGACGGGCTCATTGTGGCCACCCCCACGGGCTCCACCGCTTACAATCTGTCCGCCGGGGGTCCTATCGTGTATCCCACGGCCCAGGCGGTCATCCTGACGCCCATCTGCCCGTTTGCACTCACCAACCGGCCCATCATCCTGCCTGGGACGGCCCGGATCCGCGTGGATCTGGACGACAGGGCCCAGGACGTGGCCCTCACATGCGACGGCCAGGTGGGTTGTCACCTGGCCGCCAACGACACCATCCACATTCGGGTGTCTCCCTACCCGCTGCGGCTCATCAAGCCCGCCAGCACCGACTATTTCGAAATCCTGCGCACCAAGCTCAAGTGGGGGCAGGCCTGAAGAGGGCGACCCGTCGGGTCGCCCTTCCAGCGCAAAGCCTGATGGCCTCTCCGGCCGGCAGGACGGGTTGTGCCAACAATCCTGAACCAATCCCGAACCGGTCGGTCCCCACAAAAAGAACTCCATCTCGGCCGAAGGCCCTGGGGCTCTTTGAGAGCCTTGACGGGGCGGCCTGGCCAGGCCGCCGGCACGGGCCCATAGGGAGCAATCTGGGCGCTCCGGGTCAAGCTCCTAGAGAGCGCGCATCCACTCGGGTTTGAGTCGCACCCGGCCTTTCAGGGCCTCGTCGATCAGGGCCAGGGCCCGCTCTTTGTCCGTCGGCATCTTCACCTTGATGGGCAGATAGTTGGATGCGTGGTTGGACAGGAAGAGACCACGGCTCATGTGCGTATGCGCCAGCATCTCTCTCAGTTCCACCAGGAGTTCTCGGGGGTCCAGAACCTCAAAGGTGCCCTCCTGGACGCGGCGCCCCAATTCGGTGTTGGGAAGCACCATGAGGGTGAGGGCGCCCACATAGTGGGGGTCGATCTCGCTGAGAATGGATCCGGTGGCGCGAGCGTGCTCCAGGGACCTTTCCCGCCCGGCGATGCCCAGCAAGACGGTGACCGAGAGCTTGATGCCCGCTTGGCGAACCCGCCGCCCGGCTTCCACCATCTTTTCCCGGGACACGCCTTTTCGGATGTCCCGAAGGGTCTGTGGGTCTCCACTCTCCACGCCCAGATAGACGATGCCCAGTCCCAGGTCCCGGAGCTCTTTCAACTGCTGAAGGCTCTTGCGCAGGATGCTTTTGGCATTGCCGTAGAGGCCCACCCGCTGGATCCAGGGCATTCGGGTGCGGATTTTTTGGAGAAGCCTTACAAGCCGCTCCTGGGGAAGGATGAGCGCGTCTCCGTCGGCCAGAAAGACGCGCCGGAGGAACTGGAGGTTTTTGGCCGCGTAATCGATATCCCGGTCGACGATGGCCTCGTCCTTGATCCCAAAGCGCACTCCCTTGTAGGTGCCGCAGAAGGTGCACTTGTTGTGGGAGCAGCCCCGGGTGATCTGCAAAATGATGCTGTCCGCCTCGCTGGGCGGTCGAATGATCATGCCTTCGTAATGCAATCCGTCCATCTTTTGCTTTCTCCTGATCCCAAACGTCATTCGGGATTTGAGATTTTCAAATCGTTCCTATATATTGATCTTTTCTAAAATTTTCAAGGGAGGAGATCCTTCACCATGACCGATCACAACATCCTGAACGAACCCTTTTCGTCCACCATGAACCGCCAATTTCGCATCACGCGCAACATCCACACCCAGACAACCCCCTTTCAACGGGTGGAGGTGGTGGAAACCAACGACTACGGCATCACGCTCTTTCTGGACAGGCGTTTCCAAACCTCGGAAAAGGATGAATTCTTCTACCACGAATCCCTGGTGCATCCGGCCATGATGACCCACCCCGATCCGCAGCGGGTTCTGATCATTGGAGGCGGCGATGGGGGCACCCTGGAGGAGGCGCTCAAGTACCCTTCGGTCCAATCCGCCACCATGGTGGAGCTGGACCCGGAAGTGGTGGAGATCGCAAAAACCCATCTTCGGGCTATTTGCGGCGACGCTTTTGACGATCCCCGCACTCGGCTCATCATCGGCGACGGGCGCCGTTTCGTGGAAGAGACCGACGAGACTTTCGATGTGATCATCCTGGATCTGACGGATCCCCTGGAACCCTCCAAGTACGTCTACACCCGGGAGTTCTACTCCTTGTGCAGGGACCGGCTGCGCCCGGGAGGTATCCTGGCCCTTCACAACGACTCGCCCTTCTTCTACCCGGAGGCCTTCAACGTGATTTCCAAGACCCTGGAGGCGGTCTTTCCCTTCCGGCGTCAGTACCTGACCTACATCGTGGGCTACATGCTGGACTTCGCCTTCTCCATCTGTTCCCGGGAAGACGTGCTGGATGTGTCCGAAAAGGTTCTGCTGGAGCGGGCCCAGGAACGCGCCATCGGCCCTCTCAACTACTACAGTCCGCAGATGCACGCTCGGCTCTTCGCCCTGCCCGGCTACGTGACGCGTATCTTGGAAACTCCGTGCCAGATTTCCACAGACGCCGCCCCCTATGTCATGGCGGAAGAAGATTATTAGGAGACCGCCTGAGAACGCCTCGGTTGCTCCCTTCTTGTGCGGACAGCAGGTGGGGACTGCCGGGCGGGCCTTTAAGCAGTAGGGGCGGGTTCCGAACGTGCCCCCACAAGGCTCCAAAAGAACCACAGAGAACAGTGGGACTTCAACCAGTTGAAAATCCACCCAAAGGCGAAAAGGCCATGGTCGAACAGGCTCCTGGGAAAGGGGAGGCAGCAAACTTTTGGAAATGAAGACGAGACACACCCACACAAAACTTCCCCGTGGCGCCAAATGCACTCGCTGCCGGGAGCAGGCCGTGGTCGCGCTTCCGAGCCATCATGCCAACTTCTGCGAGGACTGCTTTCGCTTCTTTTTCCGGCGCAGTGTGCAGCGGGCCATGAAGAAGTTTCCCGTGGATCCCCGGGAGACGATCCTGGTGGCGGTCTCCGGCGGTAAGGACTCCCTGGCCGTTTGGGCCGTTCTCCAGGACCTGGGATGGAAGACCAAGGGAATTCATGTGGATCTGGGGATCGAAGGCTTCTCCGAGGCATCGGCGGAGGTCATTGACGCCTTTGCACGTCAAAGGGGGCTCCGTTGGGAGCGATATGCGCTCCAGGAGACCTTCGGCTACACCATTCCCGAGATCCAAAAGCGCACCCGCCGAAAGATCTGTTCGGTGTGTGGAACGCTCAAACGCCAGATCCTCAACCGGCTGACCTTTCAGCAAGGATGCCGGGTGGTGGCCACCGGCCACAATCTGGACGACGAAGCGGGGCGGCTCCTGGGGAACCTGGTCCGTAACCGCCGGGAATACATCGAAAAACAGTATCCCTATCTGCCGTCGACCCATCCCAGGCTGCCGGTGAAGATCAAGCCGCTCTATCGGGTTTCCGCCGATGAGATCCGAATCTTCTGCCGACTGGAAGGCATCCCGTTTCTGGCCCAATCCTGTCCGCTGTCGCGCGGGGCGACCAGCCACACGTTTCAGGAGGCCCTTCAGTTCCTGGAGCAGAAGATGCCCGGAACCAAGCGGGACTTTCTCTTTTCCTACCTGGAATCCAAGGAGCCGCCCAAGCCGGTGGAAGACTTCGGTACCTGCGACCAATGCGGCCAACCCTGCTACGGAACCCGCTGCAGCGTCTGCAATCTGTTGAACCAGCTCAAGGAAAAGGACGCGGCGCGGCTTCAGGCTTCCGGTGGGCGGGAGGGCTGATAAAACCGTCGGGGTGCCCTGACATTGGGCACTTGCAACAAACGACTGCCCTCCCATGCCGCTTCCCCGGGATCACCGCCTCTTTTGGGCGGACGGGCGATATTGGGGGCCGGCCCCGTGGAAGCCCGCCTGAAAACGCCTATCTTCAGCTTTCCCATGGTCTTTTGGACATCCCCGCCAAAGCGCGGGAATGTCTCATGTGCAGCCGGCGATGGGCTTCGGCCTTGGCGAGAGCGACCAGGCCAAAGACGCTTGGACGAGAGCCGTTTCGGGTCATGCCCTCCGCTCGGGCAGGACCAGGTTGAGAAGAACGCCGCAGATGCCCGCCAAACCGATCCCCTTGATGGTGAATTCTCCTGCGGAAAAGGCCATGCCGCCGATCCCGAAGACCACCACCAGGGCCACGATGGCCATGTTGCGGGGCTCCATGAGGTCTTCGCCGGCCCGCACCAGCGTGTTGAGGCCCACCACGGTGATGGCACCGAAAAGCAGAATGAGGATGCCCCCCATGACCGGAACGGGGATGGTCTGGAGCAGGGCGCCCAACTTGCCTACGAAGGCCAGCAAGATGGCGCAGCAGGAGGCGATGGTCATGATGGCCGGGTTGAAGATCTTGATGAGGGCCACCGCGCCGGTCACTTCCGAATAGGTGGTGTTGGGCGGGCCGCCCAGGAAGGCGGCAAGGGAGGTGGCCAGGCCGTCGCCCAGGAGGGTGCGGTGGATGCCGGGGTCCTTGAGGTAGTCCTTTCCGGTCACCGATCCGATGGCCAGGATGTCCCCGAAATGTTCGATGGCCGGGGCGATGGCCACCGGGGCGATGAAGAGAACGGCTTGCCAGTTCCACTGGGGAAAGACGAAATGGGGAACGTCGAACCAGGGGGCTTTCACGACCGGTTCAAAACTCACCAGTCCCAGGGGTATGGAAAGCAGGTAGCCCACCACGATGCCGCAGAGGATGGGGATGAGCCGAATCATGCCCCGTCCCAGCAAGGAGATCAGGATGGTGGTGGCCAAAGAGATCATGGAGACCACGAGGGCCGTCTTTTCGGGAACCAGAACCGCCGATCCGTCCCCGGTCTTTCCCAAGGCCATGTTGACGGCCACGGGGGCCAGGATGAGGCCGATGACCATGATCACAGGTCCCACCACCACCGGCGGGAGGATGCGCTCCAGGATCTTGCTTCCACGCCACAGGATGACCAGGCTGAAGATCACGTACACCACACCGGCGGCGGCCAGGCCGCACAGGGTGGCGGGAATGCCCCAGGTCTTCACACCGTAGATGATGGGAGCGATGAAGGCGAAAGAGGAGGCGAGAAAGACCGGGACCTTGCCTCGGGTGATGAGCTGAAAGAGCAGGGTGCCGGCACCGGCCGTAAAGAGCGCCACGTTGGGGTCCAGGCCTGTCAAGAGCGGTACCAGGACCAGGGCGCCGAAGGCCACGAAGAGCATCTGGGCACCCACCAGGGTGTCCTGGAATCGCAGGTGGTACTCGGTGGAATGAATGCCTTTTTCCATGAAAGATCCTCCTTTTGACCTACGTCGTTCTTGGAGTTTTCTCTCCCCGGGAGAAGGCAAAAAAAAAGCACGCTTAGCGTGCTTTTGGGAAAGCCTATTTGGTCCCGAAGATCTTGTCTCCGGCATCTCCCAGGCCGGGTAAAATGTAGCCGATGTCGTTGAGCTTTTCGTCCACGGCCGCCACGTACACGTCCACGTCGGGATGGGCCTTTTCCAGGCGCCGGATCCCTTCGGGGGCGGCCACCAGGAAGATGCCGCGGATGTTGGTGCAGCCGGCCTCTTTCAACAGATCCACCGTGAGCACCAAGGTGCCGCCGGTGGCCAGCATGGGATCCAGGATCAAAGCGATGCGCTCGTCCATCTTGTTGGCCAGCTTCACGTAGTAGCGCACCGGCTCCAGGGTCTCCTCGTTGCGGTAAAGCCCCACCACGCTCACCTTGGCGCCCGGGATGAGGTCCAGAACCCCGTCCATCATGCCCAGGCCGGCGCGCAGGATGGGCACCACGGTGATCTTCTTGCCCTTGATGCGTTCCACCTCCACCGGGCCGCTCCAACCCTGGATGGTTCGCTTTTCCGTTTCCAGATCCTTGGTGGCCTCGTAGGTGAGCAGTCGGGCCACCTCGGAGGCCAGTTCCCGGAAATCTTTGGTGCTGATGGTGTGCTTGCGCATAATGCCCAGTTTATGGCGGATCAGGGGATGTTGGACGACGTGAACGGCCACGGCGGTCTCCTTTCTTCGACGGCGTTCGGTTGCCTGTGTTAGGCGCAGCCTATAGAGGAAAGCTCCAGGGGTGTCAAGCCGTGAATCGATCCGGGCAGAGCCGAGCCCTGGGTCGTTGACGCGGGGAACGAAACGCTGCTAATCTATTGAAATCAATGGAATGATGGCCAGTGTCTCCATGGCGGAAACATGAGGGGAGGAAACCATGCGAGTTTACCTCATGCAGCATGCCCGACCGGTGCCCAAGGAAGAAAATCCCGCCCAACCCCTTTCCCCCCAGGGCGTTGGCGATGCCGAGGCCATGGGTTCGCGCCTTGCCGCGGCGGGGGTTTGCCCGGATGTCCTCTTTCACAGCCCCAAGGAGCGGGCGAAGGAAACGGCCCGCATTGTGCGTGAGAAACTGGGCGGATCGGGCCGGATGGTCGAACGCGACGATCTGGCGCCGCTGGCGGACCCGGGATCCGTTCTGGCCGACTTGGAGGCCGCATCCGGTGAGTGCCTGGTGGTGGGACACTTGCCCCACCTGGCACGACTGGCCACTCGACTCCTCACGGGCGGCCTTCGGGACGAACCGCCCCTCGTCAAGTTTGAGCAGGGGGCCGTGCTCTGCCTCGTCCGGGATGGGGAGGTTTGGAAGGTGGCCTGGATGCTCACCCCCCAATGGGCCGCAAAGGCCTGAAAGGCGGGGCAACCGACGGACGATGGCTGCCGGAGGCCTGTTCCAAGGTGCGATCATGGGGGACGCAGGCCGGGATCCGGGATGTGGCATGGGGATTAGGGGGTGAGAGTCTGGAAGAAGGGGGATCCCGAAGCGCGAGGGCGCTCCTGCGCAAGGCGGGCACCTTCTTCCAGCATAGGGAAACAGTTTCTCACGATGGGCACGGAGGCGGGTTGAAAGAGATGTTGCGGCTACAGAGTGCGTTGGGCCTGCTGATGCTGGTTTTGGTGGCATGGATGTTTTCGGAAGACAGGCACCGCTTGGCGTGGAGGGAGGTGGCGGGAGGGATCGTGCTCCAGATCGTCTTGGCCCTCATCCTGTTGAAGATGCCCGGAACGCGTCTCATCTTTTCCTTTCTCAATCAGGCGGTTCAAGCCCTTTCGGCGGCCACCGAAGCGGGAACCGGGTTCGTCTTTGGTTATCTGGGAGGGGGGGAGCCTCCCTTCCAGGTTCGGCCGGGGGCGTCCACCTATATCCTCGCGTTTCGGGGCCTTCCCTTGGTGCTGGTCATGAGCGCCTTGTCCTCCCTGCTCTTCCACTGGGGCGTCATTCCCCGGGTGGTCCGCGCCCTGGCCTGGATGCTCAAACGCACCACGGGGATCAGCGGCGTGGAGGCTCTGGGTGCGGCCGCCAACATCTTCGTGGGCATGGTGGAGGCTCCCATTCTGGTTCGCCCTTATTTGGAAAAGGTCAGCCGGAGTGAGCTGTTCACCATCATGGTGGCGGGCATGGCCACCATCGCCGGCACCGTCATGGTGCTTTACGCTTCCATCCTGGAGCCGGTCATGGACGGGGTCATGGGCCATCTGCTGGTGGCCTCCATCATCAGTGCCCCCGCCGCCGTGACGGTGAGCAAACTCATGGTGCCGCCCGTTGAGCGGGGTGTGGAAGGTGCCTTGCCCTTGGAGCGGGAGGCCCGGAGCGCCATGGATGCCTTGACCCAAGGGACCCTGGCCGGGCTGACCCTGCTGCTCAACATCATCGCCATGCTGATCGTGTTCGTAGCGCTGGTGCATCTGGCCAACATGGTCCTGGGGTTGGCGCCCGCCTGGGGGGGGGAGCCCTGGACCGTGCAGCGAATCTTGGGCGTGGTCATGGCGCCGGTCACGTGGCTCATGGGTATCCCCTGGTCCGAAGCGCGGACAGCGGGAAGTCTCATGGGGGTCAAGACGATTCTCAACGAGTTCTTGGCCTATCTCCAGATGGCGTCCCTGCCCGCCGACGTGCTCAGCCCCCGAAGCCGTCTCATCCTGACCTACGCCCTGTGCGGTTTCGCCAACATGGGATCCCTGGGCATCATGATCGGCGGCCTGGGGGCCATGGCTCCCGCTCGGCGCCCGGAAATCGTGGAGTTGGGGGTCCGCTCCATCGTGGCCGGGACTCTGGCCACCTGCATGACCGGGGCGATCATCGGGCTGCTGGTCTGAATCGAACCCGCAGATGACATTCCCAGGGCACGGGAGCGCACATGAGCACGAGTTTTGCCCGTGGCTGGATCCGTTTCTTTCCTGAAGGGCTTGGCGGCGAAAGATCTGGCCTCCGCACCAAATCCTTGGACGTTCAAGGGTGTTTTTGTGCGGTTTTCATTCCCGGTCCCCCTCTCGGGGTCTCGGTCCTCAAGGGTGATCCCGGCCGTGGGACTTGAGTCGTCGGGTGAGGGCCCTGTCCAGAGCGGAGGCGAAACGGCGCCGGTCGCTTTCGGTTAAGGGCCCCGAGCCGCCCGAGGCCAGGCCGGCGCCCCGCAGGTCGTGGAAGAAGTTTCGAAGGGAAAGGCGTTCCCCCACGTTTTCATCCGTGTAACATTGCCCGCGGGGGTCGATGGCCACGGCTCCCTTGTCCACCACCTGAGATGCCAGGGGAACATCGGCGGTGATGACCACATCTCCCGGCACCACGCGATCCACAATGGCCTGATCGGTCGCGTCGAAATCGCCGCTCACCTGCACCATGGTGACCAGCCCGGAGCGTGGCACGGCCAGCGGCCGGTTGGCCACCACGAAGACGGGAAGGCCCAGGCGCCGGCCCGCTCGAAAGACGATCTCCTTGATGTCCTTGGGACATCCGTCCGCATCGATCCAGATGTTCACGTGTTCTTCTCCCTGCATGCCTATTCTCAACGGGTGGAACCGTTCCCGTCGCCACGCTTCATACCACAAGTGCCGCCTGTCCCGGGAAAAATCGGTTGCCGCCGGAAGATCCTTGGTGTATGTCTGCCCAGCTTTGACCTACATCCTTAGAACCATCCTGCGAGGCATTCAACATCGTGACACACAGCAAAGAACCCAAGTCCCTTCGAAATATCGCCATCATCGCCCACGTGGACCACGGAAAAACGACCCTGGTGGATGCCATGTTCCGGCAAAGCGGTGTGTTGCGCGCTGGAAAGGAAGTGCCGGAGCGCCTCATGGACCGCCTGGACCTGGAGCGGGAACGGGGCATCACCATTGCCGCCAAGAACTGTTCCGTGACCTGGAGGGGGGTGAAGATCAACATCATCGATACCCCGGGCCACGCCGATTTCGGCGGCGAGGTGGAGCGGGCTCTGGCCATGGCGGACGGAGCGCTCCTTCTCGTGGACGCATCGGAAGGACCGTTGCCCCAGACCCGCTTTGTGCTCAAGAAGACGCTGGAGGCGGGTCTCAAGGTCCTGGTGGTCATCAACAAGGTGGATCGCAAAGACGCGCGTCCCAACCAGGTTTTGGACGAGATTTACGACCTTTTCATCGACTTGGACGCCACCGACGAACAGCTGGAATTTCCCGTGCTGTATGCCGTGGGCCGGGACGGGGTGGCGTCTCCGAGACTGGAAGAGCCGGGGCGGGATCTCAGTCCGCTTCTGGACGCCATCTTGGAAGAGATCCCCCCGCCTGGAGGAGATCCCCACGAACCGGCTCGCATGCTGGTGGCCGATCTGAGCTACAGCGATTACCTGGGCCGGCTGGCCATCGGCAGGATCGCCCACGGCACCATCCGGGCCGGGGACGTTCTGGTGCGTATCAACAAGGACGGCGAAAAACGTCCGCTCAAGTCCACCAAGCTGCAGGTCTATGACGGCATGGGCCTCAAGGACACCGATCGGGTCGAACCGGGGGATATCGTGGTGCTGGCCGGCATCGACGACGTGCTCATCGGGGACACCATCTGCACCGCCGACGCCCCCGGCCCCCTCAAACGGATTCGGGTGGATGAGCCCACCGTGTCCATGAAGTTCACCATCAACGACTCTCCCTTCGCCGGCCAGGAAGGCTCCATCGTTCAGTCGGGCAAGATCCGCGAGAGGCTCCACAAGGAGATGCTCCGCAACGTGTCCATCCGCGTGGTGGAGGCCGAGGACAAGGAGAGCTTCCTGGTCCAGGGACGCGGCGAATTCCAGATGGCCATCCTCATCGAAACCATGCGCCGGGAGGGCTTCGAATTGTGCGTGGGCCGTCCCCAGGTGATCTATCAGGAACGGAACGGCAGGCGCCTGGAGCCCATGGAACATCTCTTCGTGGACTGCGAAGAGAGCTTCATCGGCGTGGTGACGGAAAAGCTGTCCCTGCGACGAGGCACCCTCACCAATCTGGTCAACAAGGGGTCCGGTCGGGTGCGGATCGAATTCATGATCCCTTCCCGGGGTCTCATCGGCTACCGGGATGAATTTCTTACAGACACCAAGGGAACCGGGATCCTCAATTCCTACTTTGCCGGATACGACGAATATCGGGGTGATTTCCCCACCCGCTTCACCGGTTCCCTGGTTTCCGACCGCCAGGGCCGGGCCGTGGCCTATGCCCTCTACAACCTGGAACCGCGCGGGCGCCTCTTTGTCGTTCCCAACGACCCTGTCTATGAGGGGATGATCGTCGGCGAGCACAATCGGGAAAGCGACCTGAACGTCAATCCCTGCAAGGAAAAGAAGCTGAGCAACATGCGGGCCGCGGGAAAGGATGACAACGTGTTGCTCACGCCCGTCACCTCCCTGACCCTGGAACGAGCATTGCACTTCATTCGCGAAGACGAGATGGTGGAGGTGACGCCGCAGTCCATCCGGCTTCGAAAGACGGTCTTGGCCGCTTCGAAAAGGCCTCTGAAAAAGAAGTAGGCCGAGCCACTGTCATGGGCCCAGGCGCCGGAAGGCCCATACCTGGACGCAAGTGTGCGGGTCGGAGCCCGGCGTGGACGGAAAAGGCGTTGAGGCGCCTTCCAGGGTCCACCGACCCGCCTGTTCCAGCGCCTGGAACTTTTCTTGGAAGCCGCAGTTTGTGTAGGTGTGGCATCGGAGGGTGAAGACGATCGTGCCATTGGGGCGGGTGATGCGGACCAACTCATCAAAGGCCTTTGGGGGTGCGTGGCCCTGGGTAAAGACCCCCACGCTGATCACGGCATCAAAATAACGATCCGGAAAGGCGAGGGGTTCTCCCAACGTCATGGTCTGAAGGGTCTTGTACACGGACTTTTGGGAGGCGACCCGGAGCATCCCTTCGGACAGGTCGATGCCCACCAGGTTTTTGTAGCCCTTTTCGCACAAAAGTTCTCCCACCAGGCCGGTTCCGCAGCCGGCGTCGAGAATCAGCGCGTCGGAATCCGAAACGAACTGGGTCAGCTGGGCCACGGCCTTTTCAGGTCCCCGGTACCCGTGGACTTCCAGCAGATCCTGGTCATAGCCATCCGCCCATTGGTCGTAACGGCGGCGCAGCTCGTCGTTGTCCTTGGAAGAACAGATCCAGCGAACCCGATCCCTGCGGTCCATAGGGGCCCCCTTTCTTCCGGCCCTTGTAGCATGGCCGAGTCGGTGAAGGCAACGAAGCGGCATGGGGCGGCCCAACCAAAGAAAGCGGGCCAAGGCAGCGAACCGTCTCTTCCCGGAAGATCCGCCCGTTTGCGCGGAGGCCAGTCACCCGTTTTCCCCTCTTGCTTCCCACTGGGCCGCCTGATAATCTCCCGCTTCCATGAAGGGTGACCGAAAGGACGGGAAGGATGCATTTTCATGCCAAAGATAAGAAATTTCAGTATCATTGCTCATATAGATCACGGAAAGTCCACCCTGGCCGACCGCCTCATTCAGACGACGGGTCTTGTGAGTGAACGGGAGTTCCGCGACCAGATCCTGGACACCATGGATCTTGAGCGAGAGCGGGGCATCACCATCAAGAGCAACACGGTGACCCTGCCGTACGTGCGTCCCAACGGCGAAGAATACGCCTTGAACCTCATCGACACGCCGGGGCACGTGGACTTTTCCTATGAGGTTTCGCGGGCCTTGGCGTCCTGCGAAGGGGTTCTGCTCCTGGTGGACGCCTCCCAAGGAGTGGAGGCCCAAACCCTGGCCAATCTCTACGTGGCCATGGAACACGATCTCACCATCATCCCTGTCATCAATAAGATCGACTTGCCGTCGGCCGACGTGGAGCGGGTGAAGGGGGAGATCGAAAACGAGCTGGCCCTGGACGCGGACCAGGCGGTGCTTTGTTCGGCCAAGGAAGGGATGGGAATCCAGGATGTGCTGGAGGCCATCGTGGAGCGGATTCCGGAGCCCCAAGGGGATCTGGAGGCGCCCCTGGCGGCGCTCATTTTCGACGCCCACTACGATTCCTTCCGGGGGGCCATCATCGCCTGCCGCGTCTTCGACGGTTCCGTGAAGGCCGGGGACCGCATCCGGTTCATGTCCAACGGAGCGGTCCACAAGGTGGAGGAGGTGGGGGTCATGCGGCTCAAGCGGGAGCCGCGAAAGGTGCTGAAGGCCGGGGAGGTGGGCTATATCATCGCCGGCATCAAAACGGTGAGTGATGTGAGCATCGGCGACACCATCACCTTGGACGAAGACCCGGTGGCCGATCCGCTGCCCGGGTTCCGGGAAGTGAAACCGGTGGTCTTTTCGTCCATCTACCCGGTTTCTTCCGACGACTACCCCTCGCTGGCCGCGACGCTGGAAAAGTACAAACTCAACGATGCCGCTCTGGTCTACCAGAAGGATTCTTCGGCCGCTCTGGGACAGGGCTTTCGCTGCGGCTTTTTGGGGCTGCTCCACCTGGAGATCGTCCAGGAGCGCCTGGAGCGGGAATTCGACCAGTCCATCATCATGACGGTACCCAGCGTCCAGTATCGGTTCACGCTGGACACGGGAGAGACGGTCACGGTGGAAAACCCGCAGTACTACCCGGATCCGGTGCACATTCAGTCCACGGAAGAGCCCTTCATCCGGGCCAGTATCTTGTGTCCGGAGCGTTACATGGGCACCGTGATGAAGCTCTGTACGGAACGGAGGGGCCAAAACCCCCGGTTCAACGTCCCCATCCCGGGTCGGGTGGAGATTATCTTCGACATGCCCCTGGCGGAAGTGATCTACGACTTTTACGACCGGCTGAAGACGGTCACCCAGGGCTATGGTTCTTTCGACTACGAGGTTACCGACTACCGGCCCAGCGATCTGGTGAAGGTGGACTTCTTGGTGAACGGGGAGAGGGTGGACGCCCTGTCCATCATCGTTCACCGGGACCGGGCCCGCGCCTGGGCCGTGCAGGTCTGCGACCGGCTCAAGGAGGAAATTCCCCGTCACCAGTTCAAGATCGCCATCCAGGGCGCCATCGGCACCAAGATCATCGCCCGGTCCACCATCTCCGCCTTTCGAAAGGACGTGACGGCCAAGTGCTACGGCGGGGACATCACCCGCAAACGCAAGCTCCTGGAAAAGCAAAAGAAGGGCAAGAAGCGGATGAAGATGGTGGGGGCCGTGTCCATTCCCCAGAGCGCCTTCGTGGCCGTTTTGAAGACGGACAAGGAATAGGACGAACCGATGGTTTCGCCCCATGGCGGGAACGGCGCAAAGGCCCAAGCGATCCCGCAGGATGCCGTTGCCTCCAACGCTCCGGCGGGCCTGTACGTGCACGTGCCTTTCTGCCGCGGCAAATGCCCCTACTGCGATTTCTATTCGGAGCCGTCGCCGGCTCTGGCCTCCCGGTGGGTGGATGGGGTGCTGCGGGAGGCGGACCTGTACGGAGATCTCTTTTCCCGATTTGACACACTCTACCTGGGCGGCGGCACTCCCAGCTTTTTGAGTGGAGAAGATCTGGGTCGGCTTCTATCCGGCCTCCAACGGCGCTTTCGTTGGGAATCCTCGGTGGAGATCACCCTGGAGGCGAATCCCGACGATGTGACGCCCGAAAAGGCGGCGCTGTGGTGGGATCTGGGTATCAACCGCTTGAGCCTGGGCGTACAGTCCTTGGACGATGCCATGCTGGGGGTGCTGGGCCGCCGGCACACCGCCGCCCAGGCCGCCGCCGCGGTGGAAGCGGCAAGGCAGGCCGGCTTTACCAACCTGGGGCTGGACCTCATGTGGGGACTGCCGGGACAGAGCCTGGCCCAATGGCGCGAGACCATGGAGTCGGTTCTGGCCTTTTCGCCGGAACATCTTTCCTGTTACGAACTCACGCTGGAAAAGGGCACGGTCTTTTATCAAATGGCATGCCGGGGGGATCTATCTCTGCCTTCCCAAGCGCAATCCCGGCTCTTCTTTACCGCCACCTCCCGGTTTCTCCGCCAGCGCGGCTACGTGCATTACGAGATCTCCAACTTCGCCCGGGGGGATGTGTTTCGTTCCCGCCACAACCAAAAGTATTGGCGCCACGTGCCCTATCTGGGTCTGGGGCCTTCGGCCCATTCCTTCGATGGGCGGCGGCGCTGGTGGAATGCGCGTTCGGTCGAAACCTACTGTGAAATGGTGGAAGCGGGCGGATGGCCCGTGGCCGGAAGGGAGATCCCCGGACCGGAGGAGCGGCGCCTGGAGGCCCTCATGTTGGGGTTTCGAACGCGCGAAGGCGTGCCCCTGGCCCTGGTGGGAGACACCGACCGCGCCCGACGGGCCGTGACGACCACCGTCTCCCAGGGACTCCTGGAAGTTCAGCGGCAGCGCCTGCGCCCCACCCTGGCCGGCTGGCTCGTGGCGAACCGACTTCCCTTGCTCTTCGATTGAGCCGAGGGCTTGCGGATCGTCTGTCGGTTTTCTTTTTCCTCCTCCACGGTTAAAAAAAGCACCACGGGGACCATGGAATTTCAACGGGTTAGAAAGCCACAAAAGGACGAGAGGCCATTGTCAGACTGGCTCCCAGGGCACCCCCCATGGCTGCGGCGCTTCTCCCCGCTGGGAGGCCCATCACCCCCTGAGGTTCGCGGGCTGGGGCACACCCCGCCCGTCTTTGGTCATGACGATCTGCCAGAGTTGAATATGGCGGGCGCGAAAGGCACCGGCACACGACAGCAGGTAGTAGTCCCACATGCGTTTGAATCGCTCGTCATAGGTTTTCCGCAGCTCCGGCCAGGCCCGTTGGAAACGGGCGTGCCAGGCCATGAGGGTCCGGTCGTAATGGGGCGCCAGATTGTGCCAGTCTTCGATGACAAAGAGGCCCTCTGCGGCCCGGGCGATCTGGGCCATGCTTGGCAGCATGCCGTTGGGAAAGATGTAGCGGCTGATCCACGGATCGCAGGTAAATTGGGAGAAGTTGCTGCCGATGGTGTGGAGTAGAAAGATGCCGTCGTCTTTCAGACATCGGTGCACGAGCCTCATGAAGGTCCGATAGTTCTTGGCTCCCACGTGTTCGAACATGCCCACGGAAACGATCTTGTCGTAGACTCCCGGGATGTCCCGGTAGTCGCAGTCCAGGAATCGAACCGGCAGGTCCCGGCACCATGAGCGGGCGTATTGAAGTTGTTCCGAGGAAATGTTCACCCCGGTCACGGTGCAACCCACCTGTTCCGCCATGTATTTGGCCAGCCCGCCCCAGCCGCAGCCGATGTCCAGCAGATGATCCGTGTTTTCCAGGTGGAGCTTCCGGCGGATGAGGTCGAGCTTGTTGACCTGGGCTTGGGCCAGGTCGTCGGTTTGGTGGAAATAGGCGCAGCTGTACTGCTTGTAGGGATCCAAGAAGGAAAAGAAAAGATCGTTTCCCAGGTCGTAATGGCGTTGGGCGATGATCCTGGATCGCGAACGCGACTGCAGGTTGAGAATAAAGGCCGGTGCCAGGCGCAGCAGGTATTTCAGGTTGGTCTTGACTTTGCGCTCGGCGTCGCTGGTAAGAAGCCGATGGAAGAAGACATCCAGTTGGGGACAATCCCACCAGCCGTCCATGTAGGCCTCACCCAGGCCCAGGTTCCTGTCTGTCAGGACCCGTTGGTAAAATGCGGGGTTGTGAACCTGAATATCGGAAGGCGCCGGTCCGTCCACATGGATTCCGGCGTCGCGCAGGATGGTCTCTATCAGCTCTTTGCTCATGATCCCCTCCAGCGTTCAAATAATAAGGGCCGACGGCCAAGCTTCTAAACTAATGATAGGCCATTTGCCCCATGATCGGTCAAGGGGCTGTCAAGAAAACATGGGAATCGATTGTGTTACCCTTAGGTTGAGGATACTCCCCACCCCTTTTACCATGAGCGGATCTTTGCCATGTTCTGTGACGGAGACCGCGCGAAAGAAAGGCGCTTTCCCGGATCGTGTGGTAGCGGTTTGGGGCTTGCCGAACCGCCCTCCGCGCCGCATCCGTCTGAAGATGAAGATCAGACTTTTGGAATCTTTTCCCCTTCCGCACCCAAGAGCGAAGAGCCCAAAAAAAGATCGCGAAAGGAGCACCTGTGACCCCTTTGGGTGGGATTCATTGGATGGAATTCAGCGGTTGGGATCCAGGGCTTTGTGCAAACTGGGGTCCAGGCGGCTGCCGGAAAGGAGCTGGGAGACCATCTCCCCTGTGACCGGTCCGAGGAAGATGCCCTTGGTGGCATGTCCCGTGGCCACCACCACATTGTGGGGGCGCCGCAGCCTGCCGATGATCGGAAGCCCGTCGGGGGTGCAGGGCCGGAATCCGCGCCAGATTTCCCGTACTTTGAGCGGACCGAGCCCCGGCAGGATCCTGCGTAGATCGTGCTCCATGGCGGCGATCCGTCGCGCCGAGAGGCGATCGTCCAGGCCGGAAAGTTCCAGGACGCCGGCGAGCCGGAGGGAGTCCGCAAACGGGGTGACGGCCACGCGGGCTTCTTCCAGAAGTAGGGGAAGGGACACGGTTTTGGCCGGCTTTTCGTAGGTGATGCTGTATCCCTTGGCGGCCTCCACGGGAAGCCGGCGGCCCAGCATGGCGCCCAGTCGACCCGTCCAGGCCCCGGCGGCCAGCACGAACTGGTCGGCCTCCATGGGGCCTTTGGTGGTCTGGAGGCGCCGCACCCCGGTCCCGGCCAGAGACGCCCCGAAGACCTCCGTCCCTTCCAGGATTCGCCCTCCGGCCCGGCGCACCTCATCTGCCAGCCAGGAGATGAAGGCCGCCGGATGGAGCCGTCCGTCGGGTTCTTGGAACACACCGCCCGCGATGCAAGAGCCGGCTGCGGGAACCAGGTCCCGGACCTGGTCGGCGTCCAGAACGCGGGCCGGACGCCCCGAACGGGCAAGCTCTTCCGCCTCTCTGGCCGCCGCTTCCAGGGACTGTGGGGTTTCATGGATGCAAAGCAGACCATTTCGGGAGTATTCGTAGGCTTGACCGCCTTGTCGGACCAGATCGTCGTGGAGCACCAGGCTTCTGTCCGCCAGGACCCGGTAGATACCCACGGCGTAGCGCACATGGTCCGTGCGGCTGTGGCGCACGAACCTTGCGAGCCAGGCCATCCGCCAGGGATCGGCGGAAAGGTCGATGGAAAAGGAGCCGGTGGGATTGGCCAGGTGGCGAAGGCCCTCCCGCACATTTGCCGGAGAGCAAAGCGGCTGCAGGTGGCTGGGCACAACGAGGCCAGCGTTTCCATAGGAGCTTCCCGCCGGCAGTTGCCCCTTTTCCAGCACGGTCACCGCCGCCCCTTGACGTGCCAGGTAGTAGGCGCTCGTGAGTCCCATCACGCCCCCACCCACAATCACCACATCCGGCTTTTGTGCCCCCATTGCTGTTGCCATTCCCGATTCTCCTTCTGCATCCCAAACGGTTGTCCGATCCGTGCCACCACGACCCCATCATGCCATCAGCCGGAGGTGTTTGTCATTTTTCATTTCCTGATCCAGTCCGTCACCAAAGCTTTCAGGCCGACGAGAACCCAGCAGCCTCGGACGATTGGTCCGGAAAGGGGATTGTGAGGGGACGGCTTGTTTGAGATCGCAGCCGCTGCTATAGGTGATCGGTAAAGGAGGAGATGAAACATGCACATCGGCGTGCTCAAGGAGGTCAAGCCGGATGAGTACCGGGTGCCGGTGCTTCCGGGAAACGTGCGGGAGCTGCTTCAGACCGGCCACGAAGTCACGGTCGAAAGCGGGGCCGGGGCCGGGGCCGGCTTTCTGGATGAGGCCTATCGGGAAGCGGGCGCTCACGTGGTGTCCACGGCCTGGGAGCTCAGTGAGGCGGCGGATCTGCTGGTGAAGGTGAAGGAACCCGTGGAAGACGAGTTTGCCATCTTTCGGCCCGGGCAGATCCTCTTTTGCTACCTTCATAGCGAAACGCGCCCCAAGCTGGTGGACATGCTTCTGGAAAGGCGTCTGACGGCCGTTGCCTTCGAAAACGTCCGGGAATCGGACGGATCGGCTCCGTTGCTTCGTCCTATGAGCGTCATCGCGGGACAGCAGGCCGTGCTCCAGGGAATGCAGTTTTTGTGGAACCACCGGGGCGGGGTGGGAAAGAGCCTGGTGGTCTACCCGGGCTTGGAGGCTCCGGTGGTGGTTGTGCTGGGTGCGGGGGTGGCCGGCCGTGAGGCGGCTCGGGTGGCCGCGGCCTTGGGATGCCGGGTGCACGTCTTCGAAATCAACCAGCACACCATCAACGCCTGGGCTCCAATGGCCCCCCCCAATGTGCATCTTCACAACGTCCACGGGGTGGATCCGGCACCGTACGTGATCACGGCCGACATGGTGGTCAACACGGCCACGGTGCCACCGCATAGCCACCGCCACCTCATCGACCGGCACCTGGTGCGGCGAATGAAAAAGGGCAGCGTCATCGTGGACGTGACCGCCAACCTTCAGGGGGCCGTGGAGACCATCGATCGTTACACCACCCATTCCGATCCCGTCTGGGAGGTGGACGGTGTGATCCATTTTGCCGTGACCAACATCCCGGGAGCGGTGGCCCACACGGCGTCCCAGGCCCTGGCCCTGGAAGTCTATCCCTACTTGAGGCTTCTGGCCGATCATGGTATCCCTGAAGCGTTCCATCGGTGCGGCGCTCTTTTGGAAGGTGTCACCGCCATGGGCGGATGCCTCACCTGGCGCGAAGCCGGCGTCTTTCAGGGGAGGTCCTGGATGCCGCCCGAAAAGGCCTTGGAAAGCCTTTGGCCCGTGTGAACGTTGCACCAAGTCCAAAGCAGCCCGTCGTGGAGGGCGCTGGTCCCGGCACCTTGATGCTCCACGGCAAGCGCTTGTTCGCAACCGGACCGGCCCAGTCCCCGCTCCCGCCGATCCTCACCGGATGGACGACCGGGTCCAGGCACCACTTGAGGTTTGATCCTTTTCGCTGAAAAACTTTTTCCCCCGTGTCTCGGGTCGTTTCAGGAAACGCCGGCGTTTTCTTAACCGATGTATCCGGTTGGGTTCTTGGAATCTGGAAGGTCTCACCCCCCAAGAGGGGCCGGCCTGGCACAAGATCATGACGGTGTTTTCGGTGGGCGTCTTGACAACCCAAACCCAAGGGAGGGAGCATCATGAGACGATGGACCCAAAGGCTAGGCGTGTTCGCATTGCTGGCGGTGTTTCTGTGCGGTCTGAGCGTTCCGGCGGCGGCCGACACACTCCAGGAGATCGTTCAGCGCGGCGAACTGCGGGTGGCGGTCCAGACCCAAGGGCCTCCGTTCAGTTTCGTGGACAAGAACGGGGTGCGCACAGGCAGCTCCGTGGAATTTTGCAAGCTCATGGCCCAGGAAATGGGTGTCAAGGTGAAGTTCCTGGACTACGATTGGGATGGTCTCATCCCCGCGCTGCTTTCCAAGAAGGCGGACCTTCTGGCCGCCGACATGACGGCCACCTTGAAGCGGGCGCTCAAGGTCTCCTTTACGGAGCCCTTCTACTACACGGGTGCCGTGGTCTTTACCAAAAAGGGCCGGGCCTTTAAGACCATCGAGGACTGCAACAAGGAAGATGTGACCATCGCGGTCCTCCTGGGAAGCACCGGCGAGGCGGAGGCCAAGCGCTTCTTCCCCAAGGCCAAGATCAAGTCCTACAAAGGCGGCGGCCCCTTGCTCATCAACGCCGTGCTGGCGGGACATGCGGATATCGGCGTGAACGACGAAACCGCCGTGGTGGGGCAGATGCAGGAATTTCCTCCCAACAGCATCGAAATCCTTCCCATCCGCCTATCCAAACAGCCTCTGGCCTTCGCCGTGCGCCCGGAAGACACCCATCTTCTGCAGTGGATCAACCTCTTCTTCCAGTGGGTTCGGGAAGACGGCCGTTATGACCAAAACATCAACTACTGGGTGAAATCCCTGGATTGGAAAAAAGAGCACTAGGGGACTGCCGACAAGGGGCTTTTTGCCTTTTGGCGGATTTCTAACTGGTTGCAATTCTCCTGTTCCCTGTGGTGTTTTTGGAGCCTTGTAGGGGCGGGTTCGGAACCCGCCCCTATCTCCCGAAGGCCAGGCCGGTAGCGCGTGCGCGCTTGGTAGCCCAAGCTTCCGTCTGCGCAAAGAGGAAGGAACTTGGGCGTTCTCAGACAAGCTCCCACGGGATCGGGGCAAAACGGAGCCGCCATGCTGGAAGCCTTCAATTTTCGGGTGCTCTTGGACTACCTGCCGCTCTTTCTCAAGGGGATGTGGGCCACGGCATGGCTTTCCGGCCTGTCTCTTGCCGGGGCCCTGGTGGTGGGCACCTTGGCCTGCGGGGGGCGATTGTCCCGATTTCGTCTCCTTTCGGCCTTGGCCGGTGCCTACATCGAAGCCATCCGCTCCACGCCGCTACTGGCCCAGCTCTACTTTCTCTACTTTGGGCTTCCCAGCCTGGGGGTGCGGCTGCCGGAGTACCAGACGGGAATCCTGGCTCTATCGCTCAACAGCGGAGCCTATATGGCTGAAATCATTCGGGCCGGGGTCTTGTCCGTTTCCTGGGGTCAGATCGAAGCGGCCATGGCCTACGGGCTCAACTACTTCCAGCGCATGCGCTACGTGGTGCTGCCCCAGGCCCTGGGAGTCACCATCCCGCCGCTGCTGGGCCAGGCCATCGTGCTGGTGAAGGACAGCGCTCTGCTCTCGCTCATTTCGGTTTTCGAACTCACGCGGGCCGGACAGATCATCACGTCCGAGCGGTTCATGCCCGCCGAGGGCTTTTTCACCACGGCTCTGCTCTATCTGCTCATCTACTACGCCCTCAAGGCCTTTTCATCCTGGTGGCAGAAGCGGCTCATCTTCGTTCAACCGGCATAGGAAGGGGCGTCCCCGGCCATGTGGCTCTACTATTTCCAACAGCTTGTTCACACCTTTCCTTTCTTCCTCAAGGGCCTGTGGATGACCGTGGCTGTGTCGGGCCTGAGCCTCATCATGGGAACGATGATCGGCTTTACGGCCGGTATCGTCCGGGCCTCCCGGGTGCCGGTGTTGGGAAAGTTGCTCTTCGTCTACGTGGATTTCATGCGCGGTACGCCCTTTCTGGTTCAGGTGTTTATCATCTTTTTCATCCTGCCCGAATGGGGGCTTCAGCTGGAAGCCTTTTCCGCCGCCGTTTTGGCCCTCACGCTCTACGCCGGGGCCTACATCTGCGAGATCGTGTCCGGGGGGATCACGGCGGTGCCTCCCGGCCAGAGCGAGGCCGCCAAGGCCACGGGACTCAATTGGTTCCAGCGTATGCGCCACGTGGTGTTGCCCCAGGCCATGAAGACGATTCTGCCGCCCCTGGTGGGCCAATATGTGCTGCTTGTGAAAGACTCTTCGGTGGTGTCTGTGATCGGTGTCACGGACGTCACTCGGGTGGGATGGTTCACGGTGCAGCGCATCCCCGAGGGGCTCATGGTCTTCGGGCTGGTGGGCCTCCTCTACTTCGTGGTCTGTTACCCCCTGATCCGCCTGGCCAACCAGCTGGAAAAGAGGCTCCGGGTGGATTTCGGCGGGCTGTAGGTGATGGAGTGATAAGGAGATTCAACGGAGAGGACCAACATGAAGGTGCTGGTGACGGCAAGGCTTCCGGAGGCCGTGGTGGGAAAGATCCGTGAGGCGGGTCATGAGGTGGACATGCACCTTCACATGGCCCCCCTGGAGCGCGACCAGCTTCTGAACCGCATGGAAGGGGTGGCGGGGCTCTTGAGCACCATCACGGACCGGATCGACGGGGAGGTGTTCGACAGAGCCCCGGGGCTTCGGGTGGTGGCCAACTACGGAGTGGGCTTCGACCACATCGACGTGGCGGAGGCCACCCGCCGGGGCATCCTGGTCACCAACACGCCGGGGGTTTTGACCGACGCCACGGCCGATCTGACCTTCGCCCTCATCCTGGCCGTGGCCCGGCGGGTGGTGGAGGGAGATCATCGAACCCGATCCGGCAAGTTCCAGTTTTGGGCGCCGCTCCATTTTCTCGGGACGGAAGTGAGCGGCAAGACCCTGGGCATTGTGGGCTTGGGAAGGATCGGAAGGGCGGTGGCCCGCCGGGCCCGGGGCTTCGATATGCAGGTGCTCTACACCGCACGAAAGCCGCTGGGCCGGGACGAGGAGGAGCGGCTCGGCGTTCGCTTTGCCCCGTTGGACCAACTCTTGGCAAGGTCCGATTTCGTCTCACTCCACGTGCCCCTCACACCGGAAACCCACCACTTGATCGGAGCCCGGGAACTGTCGCTCATGAAGCCGTTCGCCTATCTCATCAACACGGCCCGCGGCCCCGTGGTGGATGAAACGGCCTTGCTGGAAGCGCTCCGGCAGAGGCGTATCGGGGGAGCCGGTCTGGACGTCTATGAAAACGAGCCCCAGCTCACACCGGGCCTGGCCGATCTCCAAAACGTGGTGCTCCTGCCGCACGTGGGAAGCGCCACCGTGGAAACCCGCACCCGCATGGCCCAGATGGCCGTGGAAAATCTCCTGGCGGGCCTGTCGGGTCATCGCCCTCCCCATGGTCTCAACTGGGAGGCGGTGCAAGGGAAAAGGGGTAAAGGGCGCTGACGGCGAACCCTGGCGGGCCTGGTCTTTAGTGCGTTCGGGGAATCGGAAACACGACGTGGGTGCCGATCGGGCCGAGTGCCTGCCCGATGGCACCGGGGGTGCTGAAGCTTCGCGGGTATTGCGCCGAGCTTGGAACCAAGGCGGCCGTCCGGCTTTTCCAGGCCGCTACCGCTCCAAGATCCTCCCGGTGGCGGCGTGCAGCTGTACCCACGCATCTTCCAGGTTGTGCCGGGCCTGGGCCAGCTGGCTTTGGGCCTGCACCAGGTCCCGCTGGGCCTGGGTGAGCCGCACCAGGGACGCTTGTCCTTCCGCGTATTCCTTTTCCACCAGATCCCGCGTTTGAAGCACCAGCCGGGCGTTTTGGCGCTGGAGCCGAAGCTGTTTCTGGGCGGCCAGGACCCGCGCCACGGCGCTTTGGACCTGGGAAGCCGCTTCGGTCATGGTGTTTTCGAGCACATGGTGCGCTTCCACTTCAGCGTGCCGGGCTTCCCGGTATCCCGCCAGGTCCGCTCCCCCGGAAAAGAGGGGAACGCTCACGCGCACTCCCACGGAAGCGGAAAAGTCGTCTTCTTCCAGGCGAGCGTTACCGTAGCGGGTTCCTTCCAGGTTTCCGAAGACACTCAAAGAAGGAAAGAAACGGGCACGAGCCACTCCCACGCCCGCTCGGGCTCCCAGCCGGGCCATGCGAGCCGCCTTCACGTCGGGGCGATGTTCCAGGGCGTAGGCCACCTGGTCCTGTGCCTTGGGAGGCTTGAGCCGGTCTGCGGGTGCTTCCTCAAGCGGGGCCAGGCGAACCTCCGACCCCAGGGCTCCATCCGGTAGGCCCAGGAGTGCTGCCAGGCCCGACAGGGCCACCCGGAAATCGCGTTGCGCTTCGATCTTTCTGGCTCGGGCCAGATTGACCTGGACCTGAAAGTTGAGCACATCGCTCAAGGAACCGGCCCCGGCGGCTTCACGGGCGCGGGCCTCGTCCAGTTGGCGTTGGTTGAAGGCCTCGTCGGCTTGGGCGATGGCCACATTTTCCAAGGTCAGTTGCGCCGAGTGGAAACTGGAGGAGACGGCGGCCAGCAAGAGACGTTGGGCCTCCTGGAAAGCGGCTTCGGAGCGACGCTTGTCGAAGCGGGCCGCAGCCAGGGCAAATTCCCTGCGGAAACCGTCGAACAAGGTCCAGGTGGCCGAAAGGGACGCGCTGTAGGTGTCTTCATCGTCGAGGCCGGAGATGGAAGAAAGGGAGGACGTTCCCGCTCCGGTTCCGGAAAATGCGCCCAGGGTTCCCCCATTTTCCGGATATTCGGTGTGGGTGGCCCCGATGGATGCCTCCAGCAGGGGGGAATAGCCCGCCCAGGCCTGACGGATTCGTTGCCTCGCCTGTTCCACTCTCTCCGCGGCCGCGGCCAGGGAAGGATTCTGTTCCAGGGCGATCCGCTGTGCGGTCTCCAGGTCCAGGACGTGCGGCACCCGGCGCGGCCGAGTCCGCTCGGCGGCGGGACTTTCCGCATGGGCCTGCAAACAGGTGAACAGGACGGCAAGAAGGGCCAGCACAAAGGCCGGTTTCTGGACGCGGTCCCATGGGACGGTGATACTCCACAGGGTGTTGATCGGCAAGCGCATGGCGGGCGATCCTTTTGGTTGAAATCACCGAGTTGCTTCCAGCGGCTTCAGGGCTTTTTCATGGCTTTGCCGGCGGCCCTCACAACAAAGCAGTGCAGCCGCCGGGGCAATCGTCACTCCACACGCACGACGCAGGGGCACTCAGGCGGCCCAAGCCGCCTTTTCCTGTGCGGATTCCACGCGCGTTTCGTCCTGCTTGCGATGCCGTGCGGGTTCCACCGACTCCCGGCTTTCGGGCCACCGTCCCCGGCGCATTCGGAACCAAAGCAGCCGCACGTCGTTTAGGATCGTGTAAAGACCCGGCACGAGGACCAGGGTGAGGACGGTGGCGAACAGGACCCCCGCCGCCAGTGCCAGGGCCATGGGGATCAGGAATTTGGCTTGGAAGTCCGTCTCCAGGATCATGGGCATGAGGCCGCCCACGGTGCTGATCGTCGTCAGAATGATGGCTCGAAACCGGCGCTTGCCCCCTTCGATGATGGCCTCGAAAAACCGCATCCCCTCCGCCAGGTTTTCGTTGATGCGCTCGATGAGAACGATGGCGTCGTTGACCACCACGCCGGTGAGGGCCACCATGCCGAAAAGGCTCATGATCGAAAGATCGTAGCCCAGGACCAGGTGCCCCGCCACGGCTCCGATGAGCCCGAAGGGGACGGTGATCATGATCACCACCGGCTGGATGTAGCTTCGGAAGATGGTGGCGATGATGATGAAGATCCCCAACAGCGCCATGGGAAAACCGATCTTCAGGCTGTCCAGGGACTCGCGCATCTTCTTCTTTTCCCCCTGCAGGGCCACGTGCACGTCGGGGTAGGTGCGGCGCAATTGGGGAAAGAAGGTTGCCGACAGCTGCTGGAAGATCTCGTTGGCGTTGGCCCGGTCCGTGTCCACGGCGGCGCTCACCGCCACGCGCCGCATCCCGTCCGTACGGGTGATCTCCGAAAAACCGGGAGCCACCTCAAAGTCTGCCACCGATCGCAAGGGGATTTGGGATCCTTGAGGGGTGCGGATGCGCACCTCCTGCAACCGGGACAGATCCCGGCGTTCCCCTTCGGTGTAGCGCACCTTGATGCGAATGTCGTCCCGTCCCCGCTGGATGCGCAGGGCTTCCTCCCCGTAGTAGCCGGCGTAGATCTGCCGGGCCAGATCGTCCAGGGTAATACCCAGGGGCCGGGCTTCCGGTTTCAGGTGAAGGCGAAGCTCCCGCTTGCCGGCCGAATAGTCGGAGCGAATCTGGTAGACCCCATCGAACTTTCGCAATCGCTCCATGAGTTCCTGGGAGGCCGCCAGGATCTGATCCATTCGATGGCCCTGGAGCCAGATCTCGATGGGCGCTCCGGGGGGGCCCGCCTCCATGCCCTGGAAGGTGAGGGATTTGATGCCGGGAATGGGGCCCGTTTCCTTTTCCCATTCCACCATGATGTCTTTGGAGTGAATGCCGCGCCGTTCCGGAGGCAGCAAGATGGCTTGCACCGCCCCGTAATGGGGCCCGTAGCTGGGAACGTCCCCGATGGTTTCCCCCACCAGGGCCAGGCGATCCACCAGCAGGGGTTCCCCGGAAAGGGTCTTCATCCGCTGGTTCAGGCGAAGAAGCGAAGCCTCCAAGCGCGTTATCGCCTCCTGGGTCACTTCCACCGGCGTTCCCTCGGGAAACTGCACGGTGGCGGTCACAATGAAGCCGTCGATTTCCGGAAAGACAACAAATTTTACGATCCCGCCCCGGATGAGGCCGATGCTCATGAGCAGTACGGCGACGGCGGCGCACAGCCCGATGTACCGCCAGCGAAGGACGGTGCTGAGAAAGGGGGCGTAGATGCGGGCCACGAACCATTCCATGCCGGCGCTCACCGACCGTTGGATCCGATGCACACGGCCCAGGAATCCCTTGCGGCCGGCTGTGGCCTGATTGGGGTCCGGCAAGTGACTCAGGTGTGCGGGCAAAAGGAGCAGGCACTCGGTCAGGGAGATGATCAGGCAGGCGGTGACCACCTGGGGTAATATGGCGATGAACTTTCCCATGATGCCGCCCACATAGGCCAGAGGCAAAAAGGCCACGACGGTGGTGGTCACCGCGGCGATCACGGGAAGCCCCACCTCGGACACTCCCTCCACCGCGGCTCCCAGAGGCGACTCGCCCCGTTTCCGGTGGACGAAGATGGCCTCCCCCACCACGATGGCATCGTCCACCACGATCCCCAGGACCATGATGAAGGCGAAGAGGGAGATCATGTTGATGGTGCCTCCCAGGCCCCACACGATGGCCAGGGCCCCGGCGATGGAGACGGGGATCCCCATGCCGGCCCAGAAGGCCAAACGGGCGTCCAGGAAGAGCCACAGGGTGAGCAGGACGATCACCAGGCCGTAGAGGCCGTTTTTGACCAGAAGGTTGATGCGGGCCCGGAGCATGTCCGTGGTGTCGTAGAGGATCTTGATCTTCAAGGTTTCCGGAAGCTTACGCTGGGCTCGTTGCACGTAGTCGTGGACGGCCTGGGAGATCTTAAGGGCGTCTTCTTCCGACGTTTTGAAGACCACGAGCATGGCTGCGGGATCGCCGTTGATGGTGGCTCGGATGGGGTCTTCCGTGAACCCGTCCACGATGCGGGCCACCCGGCCCAGGGGGACCATGTCCCCGTCGGGAGTGGTCAGGAGCACGATGGAGGCCAGTTCCTCTCCCGTGTACTTGCGTCCCACGGTGCGCAGGCGGATCTCTTCACCCTTGGTGCGGATGGTGCCTCCGGCCAGGTTGAGGTTGCTGCGGCGCACGGTTTGAACCACCTGCGAAAAGGTGAGACCGTAGCGGCGGAGCGCCTCTTCGGAGACCTCCACGGCGATCTCGTAGTCACGGATTCCGAAGGTCTCCACCTGGGAGACCTGCGGAAGCATTTGGAGTTCGTCCTTGACCCGCTCGGACCATTCCTTGAGGCGAGCTTCCCCCATGCGGCCGGCCAGATAGACCAGGACCACGGGGTTTCGAACCGTCAGGTCCGTGATGATGGGCTCCTCGGCGTCCAGGGGAAAGGTGGAGATGGAATCGATCTTGCTCCGGACTCGGTCCAGGACCACCCGCAGGTCGAAGGTTTCGCGCACCTCGATCACGGCCGTTCCCGCCCCTTCCCGGGCCTTGGTGGTGATCTGCTTGATCCCTTCCACCCCCTCCAGGGCTTCCTCGATCTTTCGGCAGATCCCTTCTTCCACCTCTTCCGGGTCCGCCCCCGGATAGGGGACCGTCACGGTGATCATGTCCAGGGAAAATTCTGGAAAGATCTCTTTGATCATGGACGTGGCGGCCGTGATCCCGGCAAAGAAGATGAGGACCAGCATGATGTTGGCAAAGACGGTGTTGCGGGCGAAGGCCGTGAGAAGGCGCTTCATGATCTCTTGTCCTCACGCGCGGTTCGCGCGGCTTTCCTGTCGGCCGGCTCAACCTCCAAAAGCATGTCTTCCAAAGGGCTCACCAGGCGGGTCACGATCACCATGTCCCCCTCTTGCACGCCGTCGGAAAGGAAGGCTTCGTCCCCCTGGATACGAGCCACCTGCACATCCACCGTTTTGAGGCGTTTGTTGACGGCCAGATAGACCGTGTTGTCAAAGGTGACGGCCCAGCGGGGAACCCGGACCACCCGCTCCATCGTCTTTCCCGGGATGTCCACCGAACAGAACATGCCGGCCACCAGGGGCAGGCCGCCGGCGGTGGTGCGGGCCGCTTCCTGCGCCGTCACACGAACCGCCACGGTGACGGTCCTCGTCTTCCGGTCGTAGTCCATGACGCGATGCAGCGTGCCGGTCCATTCATGACCGGACGGATCTTCCGTCCATCGGATCCGGCAGGGCACATGGCGGATGTTCTGAAACCAGGCCACCGGAGGACGGGAGGAGGTTCGGTCGAAAAGGAGCCAGCGGCGTGCGTCCCGGCTGTCGAGGGACACGGCGATTTCCAGCATGGAATCGTCGGCCAGGCTGACGGCGGGGGTTCCCGGGGCAAGGTATTGTCCGATCTCCACCGAAACGGAAGTGACCCGGCCGTCGAAGGGAGCCTTCACCGTGCAGCGTTCCAGGCGGATCCGGGCCTGCTCTCTTTGGGCCTGGGCCGATCGCAGGTTGCTTTCGGCTTCCTGGATCCGTTGAGGATAGACGGCCAGGGAACGGCGCAGCACGTTCAGCTGGTCCAGGGCCTGCTGATAGGCCTTCTCGGCCGCCTCCACCCCGCTGCGGGTGCCCACTTTGTTCTGGGTGTAGAGGCGCCGGAGGCGCTCAAATTCGGACCGGGCCAAATCCCTCGTGCGGGTGAGCGGCCCCAGGCGGGCCTGTTCCCGCTGATATTCGCGCCGGAGCCGCTCCACGGTGCTGGTCCATTGCGCCACCGAGGCCTGGGCTTGTTCCAGCGCCGTTTCGTAGTCCCGGGGATCGATCCGAAAGAGCACGTCCCCCTTGGGGATGATCTCACCCACGTCCAGGCGCGGATGGACGAAGACCACGGTGCCCGAAACCTGAGAGGACAGGGTGGCCGTGTCCACGGGTGCGGCGTTGCCATGGCCGCGCAACACCACGGGCACATCCTCGTACACAGCCCGCATCGCCTGGACCTTCAGGGCCTGCTCTGTCTCCACCGCTTCCACGGGAGGCTTTTTGAGCTTGGAAAGGACCGCCATGGCGGCGATCCCCACGGCCAGGATCGCCACGCAGACGGCGATGCGAAAAAAGACCCTGCGATCCGTCCCTTCTTCCTTCTTACGAGCCGTCATGCACCCATGTCCTTCTAAGGCAGCCTTTCAAGCCGTTTCGTTTCATCGTTGAGAACGGAATGCACCCGCTCCAGGATGCGGCACCAGTCCCGGCTCGTCTCCGGCCCCAACTCTTCCACCAGATCCACGAAGGCCTGGAGGACCGTCTCCTCCAAGACCTCCATGTCCCGGGTGGCCTCGGGCGAAATGCGCACAAACACACGGCGCCGGTCCTGCGGGTCCGGTTCCCGCATCACCAGGCCCTTGTCCACAAGCCGGTCCACCATGGAGGATGCCGACGGGGCGGAAACGCTGAGGGTTTCCGCCAGGTCCTTGATGGTCATGTGCCCCCGTTCGCGAATAAAGAAGAGGGCGTGCAGTTGGGACACCGAGATTTCCCCGAAGCGGGCGAGACGGCCGCCATGGGCCTGGCGGGCGGACACGATGCGGCTGATTCGGTCCCGAATCAATCGGCTCGTGTTGAAGATAAACCGGGCCTGCTCCAAGGGGGTTTGGGCGGGGCACACGGGAAGGCCTCCTCAAATGTTAGAGATGCAAAATAGTTGGTAATCAAACATACCCCGGGAACTTTCTGTGTCAAGGGCAAAGGCTCGTTCAGGCCAGCCGGGGAAAAAAGTCCTGGTATCGGGCGAAGATCTCGGCTTCCAGGTCCTCGTGCAACAGCTCCAGGGGGCGGGCGCCGTGGGGACACCGGTAGTTGGGGGATGTGCCGAAAAGGCGGCAGGTGAAGGGACGGACGGGGTAGATGGTGCATCCGTGCTCCGAAAGGTAGGGGCAGGTGGTGCCCTGGGCGGAGCCCATGTCCCTTCCTTGGGCCTCCAGGTAGGCCCGGATGCGGGCGTCTTCCAGGGGGGTGCGGGACGGCACGCCGAAGCGGCGGCAGCAGTCGGTGCACCCGTCGATGCATTGCATCTCCGGGATCAGGGCGTAGAGGTCCTCCAGGGTGAAATCCTTTGAGCCGTTGGATCCAGGTGTCATCTTTGCGCTCCATTTTGGCGGTGGTTTTTCTGCAAACGTGTTGTCAGGAAAAGGCGTCCCATCGTATGGTGGGAGGCGATTGGAATTATAGGGAGCGAGTATGGGCGAAGCAACGGTTGGGGCCTTACGAAGACTTTCATAGCAAAGGAGGAGAGGATATGTCGGAGTGCATCTTTTGCAAGATTGTTGCCGGACAGATTCCCTGCGCCAAGGTCTATGAGGACGATCATGTGCTGGCCTTTCTCGACATCAACCCTCTCATGCCGGGCCACACCCTGCTCATTACCAAAAAGCATGCGGAAACGATCTTCGACCTGAGTGCCGAAGAGGCGGCGGCCTGTGGGGCGGCACTGCCCAAGGTGGCCTCGGCCGTCTTCAAGGCCATGGGCGCCGAAGGGATGAATATATTGCAAAACAATTACGAAATATCCGGCCAAGAGATCTTTCATGTCCATTTTCATCTCATGCCGCGAAAGACCGGAGACGGGTTCAAGGTTCCCTGGCCGGCCAAGCAGTATGGCCCCGGAGAGATGGAGGCGGTGCTGGAAAAGATTCGAAAGGCCTTTTAGGCGCTTGGCTCAGGCGGGCGCCTTTCGGGGCCGGGATAGGGATCGCCGGTCCCCAGGGGCAGGCCATCTGCCCCGTGGGGACGGGTCAGGTTTGCAGGCGGGAGGCCAGGGAAAGGACGGCACGGGCTTCGTCTTCCCGGCCCCTTTTCCGGCATCCCTGGGCGTAGATGCGCGTCTTTTTCTGGAGCACGGCGATGGCCTGAGCGCGCTGTTCTTGTGACAGTTCTCGGGTTTTTAGAAGGCGTGCGATGGCCCGGATCCGGTATCGGTCCAGGGCGGGGACCGAGGCGGAAAGCTGGTCGGCGTGGCCTCCGCGCTTGATCACCAGCGGTTTCGGTACCAGGCCGATGGGGTGGCGGCATCCGATCCGGAGCCACAGGTCGTAGTCTTCGCAGGCGGGAAGGTCTTCGTCAAAGAGCCCCACCTGCTCCAGCAGGCTCCGGTGTAGCATCACCGCCGATGGGCTGATCAGGCACCTTTCCAGCAGCCGGTCAAAACAGTGTCCCGACGGCTTGGCATGGTATCTTTTGGGATTCCAGCGTCTTCCGTTTCGGATCCACACTTCTTCCGTCTGGCAGATGAGCCAGCGGGGGTGTGCGGCAAAAAAATCGAGCTGTGCCCGGAGTTTTCCCGGCAGCCACAGGTCGTCGGAATCGAGAAAGGCGATCCATTGGCCTCGGGCGGCCTGCACGCCGCGGTTGCGCGCGGCGCTCACCCCCCGGTTGGACTGTCGGATCACAAGGATGCGGTCCCGGTAGGGGGCCAACACCTCCGGCGTCTCATCTGTTGAGCCGTCGTCCACCACGATGATTTCCATCCGGACGCCTTCCTGGGCCAGAACGGAATCCACCGCCTCCCGGACCATGTGGGCCCGATTGTGGGTGGGGATGATGACGCTCACCAGGTCGGTCACGGTGGTTTTCCGTCTAGAAGCTTTCCATCCACAGCCAGAAAGCCCCCAGAACCCCCAGTGCCACGATCACCAGCTCAATCATGGTTTCCAGCACGGGGGCGTCTTTCAACCGCTTTCCCCGGGATACCTTGGCAAAGACACCGTAGGCGGCCGCGGCGGGGAGCCAGAACAGGGCGAAGGACGTGGTGAGCCCCAGCCGAAGGCCTGCCACCAGCAAGACGGCCAGGGCCACGGCGGCTGTCAGAAGAAGCCGCATCGTCTTGTGTTCTCCCAGCAGCACCACGATGGTTTCCCGGCCCACCAGGCGGTCTCCCTGAATGTCCAGGCAGTCCAGCAGGGCCGTTCTCAGGAGCACCAGCAGAAAGACCAGCGGGAAGGCCCAGAGAAGTCGGCCGAAGCCGTCTGTCAGATGGTGCAGGTGGGGAACCCAGACCGTGACGCAGGCCCAGGCCAAGGGCACCATGAAGGTCTTGGATCCCGGGATGTCCTTGATGGTCAAGATATTTCGCTGGGTAAAGAAACGGCGCTCAAAGATGGGCACCGCATAGAGGGATCCAAAGGCCAGGAGCAGGAGCAGCACGATGGCGGACCACGGTCCCTGGCCGGCGGCCAGCAAGAGGGCCGACAGGGCCGACAGGATGCTGGCCGTCGTAAACACCTTTCGCCACCTCTGGTAGAAGGCCGCCCGTTCTGGGTCGTTGAGCTTGAGGGCCTCGTGGTCCAGGTAGCGGTTCAGGGTATGCATGGAAAAAGCGTAGGCGGCGGCCATGATCATGTGGGGAAGCTGGATGGGAAGGCCCGTGAGCGCCGACACGGCGGCCACCAAGAGCCCTGCGGCCAGGGAGCAGCCCAGGTTGTTGTAGGCGAGCATCTCCAGGAGGCGTTTCCATCCCGTGCCCTTGTCTTCCAATTCCCACTCGATCCCTTCCAGGAAGCGGACCACGTTCCGGATCATCCAGTTGGGCGTGGAGGCCCCGGCGGAAACTCCCACCGTGGCGTACCGGGCCATGCGGCCGGGATCCAGATCTTTTTCCGTTTCCACGTGGTAGGTGGGCACGCCGCATTCGCGGGCCACCTCCGCCAGCCGCACCGTGTTGCCGCTGTGGTAGCCGCCCACGATCACCATGGCGTCCACCTGTCGGCACAGCTCCCGCACCTCGCGCTGCCGGTCATGGGTGGCGTTGCAGATGGTGTTTTCCACGATCCCGTGGGGGAACTTCTTTCGGAATCGATCCACGATGGCCTGGAAGACCTCTTCGTTCTGGGTGGTCTGGGCCACCAGGAGCACCTGATCCCAGGCGGGCAGGGTGTCCACCTGTTCCGGTTTCCGGATCACGGTGCCCCGGCCTTCCGCATATCCCATGAGGCCGATAACTTCGGCGTGATCTTCGTCGCCCGCAATGACGATGTGGTAGCCTTTTCTCGCGTGTTTGCGAATGATGGCCTGCACGCGGGCCACCCTCTTGCACGTGGCGTCGATGAGACCCCGGCCGATCTGCTTGAGGCGTCGGCGTTGATCGGGCGGAATGCCGTGGGCCCGCACGATGACCCATTGGTCCCGGCATTCCTCCAGGTCTCGAGCTTCCGTGACGCCCCGTTGTTCGAGCATGGCCAGGACCTGGCGGTTGTGGATGAGCGGCCCGAAGGTGCGCAGGGGCTCTCCCGGCTTCGAGCGGGTCGCTTCCAAGGTCATTTCCAAAGCCGTCCGTACGCCGCGGCAGAACCCGGCGGTCTCCGCCACCAACACCTTCATGCGGGCATCCTTTCCCAGGCCGTGGAGTGACGTCCCGGCAGTCCTTCCAGGTCGATATGTTTCAGGAGGGGGCGCTTGTGGATCTTGCAATGGAGAAAATCCAGGCCCTTGCCAGCCTGTTCATCCAGCCAGGCGTCGAAGAGATCCAGCATTTCCCGGGCGTTTCGGGCCGCCATGATCCGGCCGCGCAGAGAGGAGGATTCGGGACATCCTTTGGAATACCAGACGAGGAGCTTGCGCAGGATGCCGACGGCTCGTGGTTTTTCGCCCATGAACTCCAGGGCGTGGTCGCGGACCGTGCGCCGGAAGTCTTCCCAGTCGGGCGCCGCGGGCACGTGGGGAGATCGGCCCAGCTGCCAGGCGATCACCTGGAAAAGCCACGGGTTTCCCAGGGCGCCCCGGCCGATCATGACCGCCTCACAGCCCGTTTCTTGGATCATGCGGTGAAAATCTTCCGGAAAGACCACGTCTCCGTTGCCAATTACGGGAATGGAGACCGCTTCCTTGACTCGCCGAATCCAGCTCCAGTCCGCGCGGCCCCCGTAGAGCTGGCGGGCGGTGCGGGCATGCAGCGTGACGGCGTCCACTCCGGCCTCTTCCAGCCTCTTGGCCACTTCCAAGATGCACAGACTCTGCCGGTCCCAGCCGAGGCGGGTCTTGACGGTAACAGGGACCCCCACGGCCTGCTTGACGCGCTCTACGATGCGCAGCAGCTGATCCGGCTCCTTGAGCAGGGCCGCTCCGGCTCCCTGGCGGGCCACCTTGCGGATGGGACATCCGGCGTTGACGTCCACCACGGCGGCCCCGTGGTCTTCGGCCGCTCGGGCCACTTCCGCCATGGCCTCCGGATCCCGGCCGAAGATCTGAACCGCCACGGGGATGGGCATCTTTGGATCCCGCGCCAGAAGGCGGCGGCTGGCGGGATCTCCACGGCGGAACCCTTCCGAACTCACCATTTCGGTGACCACCATGCCGGCACCGAACCGGGCCATGATCCGGTGGAAAACCCGGTCGGTGATCCCCGCCATGGGGGCCATGACAAGGGGCGGGTCCACGTGTATGGAGCCGATGCGCAGGCTCACAGCAACTCCTTGGCCAGAAGATCGTGACAGCGGGCGGCGGCGTCCCGGATCGTTGCCAGGGCGGCGTCCGTCTTTTCCCGGGCGGCCGCCCCAAAGGCTTCATCTTTGATGGAACCCAGGTTGATCCAGACGTTGTAGGCGGCCACGGTGGCTCCGGCCTGAATCATCTGGACGGCGGCGCCGGCATCGCTGGAGGCGTTGGGATTCCCGGACCGGACCGCTTCCAGCGCATCGCCCACCAACCGCTCGAGAGCGAGCAGGGTTTCCAGGGGGACGCGGGCGGCCTCCTTGAAGGCCTCCTGGATGGCCGCGCTCCGGGCACGCTTCTCCTCTTCGGTTTCCTTGGGCCGACGAAAGGCATCCACCACCGCCTGGTAAGCCTCGGTGTCGCGCTGCACCAGGGACTGAAAACGCGGGATCTCCTGGGCGGCCCGCTTTTCGATGGCCTCCAGGGTCTCCCAGCGGTCCTTGAACTTTTCTTTACCCACCGTGAGCCTGGCCACCATGGCTGTGAGGGCTGCGGCCAGGGCTCCGGCCAAAGCCGCGGTGCTTCCGCCTCCGGGGACCGGGTTTTCCGAAGCCAGTTCCTGTAGAAACTCCGTCACCGTCAGTTGATTGAGATCTTTCACCCATTCTCCTCCCTTGAAGACAGTGTGAGGCACTGGGAGCCTGTCCGACAAGGGTCTCTCGGCCTTTTGGGGCGTTCTGACAAATGCAATTCCACTGTGCCATGTGATGTTTTTGAGAGTAGGGGGGCGGAACCCGCCCCTGCTCCCGCAAAGTTGGGCCGGCAGCACGGGCCCTCTGGCCGCCCCAACCTTCCGGCGGCTTGAGAAGGGAGCAACCCAAGCGTTCTCGGACAGCCTCCCCAGGGATCTCCCCTTAGACCCTTTCCCCTTTCTTATACACCTGGACCACCGGGTTGGCGCCCGCATGGTAGGCGATCACGGCCGGGGTTTCGCCTTCCAGCACCAGAAAGTCCGCCTGCTTGCCCACGTCCAGGCTGCCCACCTTGTGGGCCATCCCCAAGGCGTAGGCGGCATTCAAGGTGGATGCGGTCAGCGCCTCTTCCACCGAAAGGCCCATGAGCAGTACGGCCAGGCCGAACACGAAGGGCATGGATTCCGTGTAGGAAGATCCGGGATTGCAGTCGGTGGCCAGCGCCACCGGGACGCCCAGATCCACCATGGTGCGGGCCGGCGCAAACAGTTTTCGAAGGCTGTAGGCCGTGGCCGGAAGAACCACGCCGATGGTGCCGGCCCGGGCCATGGCGCGCAGGTTGTCTTCCGATGCTGCCAGCAGGTGCTCCGCCGACACGGCCCCCACTTCCGCCGCCAGGCCTGCACCGCCCAGATCGTGCACTTCGTCGGCGTGGATCTTGGTTCCCAGGCCGGCGGCCGAGGCGGCCTGCAGGATCCTTCGGCTTTGCGCCACGGAAAAGACGCCCTTTTCACAGAACACATCGCAGAACCGGGCGATGCCCTGGCGGACCGCCGCCGGGATCATTTCCTCCACGACCAGGTCCACGTAGGCGTCAGGGGCATCCCGGTACTCTTCCGGAACCGCATGGCCCCCCAGAAAGGTGGGCACCACGTCCAGAGGCGTTTCCCGGCCGATGCGACCGATCACACGGAGCATCTTCAGCTCCGTTTCCGTATCCAGGCCGTACCCGCTCTTGATTTCCACCGTGGTGGTGCCGCACCGGAGGGCGGACAGGGCCCTTTGCCGGGTGGCTCGAAAAAGCGTTTCTTCGTCCGTTTCCCGAACGGATCGCACCGTGGAGAGGATACCGCCGCCGCGGCGAAGGATCTCCAGGTATTCCACCCCTTGAAGGCGCAGGGAAAATTCCCGCTCCCGCGGGACGGCAAAACAGAGGTGGGTGTGGGGATCCACCCATCCCGGAATGACGCAGCGCCCCTCCAGGTCCACTTCCTGATCCGGCTCGTGGGGATGCAGGCATCGGAGCACCTCTTCCTCGGGACCCACGGCCCGGATCAGGCCGTCCCGGCACCACAGGGCTCCCTTTTCCACTACCCGCACCGCTCCCTGGTCCGGTCCCGCCTTGGGGCGCCCCGGGTCCGTCGGGGTGACGAGGGTGGCGTTTCGAAAGAGCTTGTCCATCATGAGCCGTCACTCCCCAGCATCTCCAACATCTTCAGCTCTATGACCTGGTCGGGCGAAAAACCGGCGATCTGCAGATAGTAGGCGGCGCTTTCCAGCAGGGCGGCGGCGGGCACCATGCCATAGACTTCCGTCTCCACCACGGGAACCCCCCACCGTTTCGCTTCCATGCGGATGAGCTCCGTCACGCGATAGAGGGCGTTTTTTTCATAGTCCACCACGTTCATGCTCACCTGCACCAGGCCCCGGTCTTCCAGTGATAGCCCGATTCCCTTCACATGGCAGAGTCCTCCGCTGGAAGAGCGCACGGCCTTGGCGATTTCCTTGGCCACGCGCACATCGGTGGTGCCGAGATTCACGTTGAACGCCACCAGGATCTTTCGGGCCCCCACCGCCGTGGCTCCCGCCGTGGGGTGCAGCCTCGGTTCGCCCACGTCCGGGTGCCGTTCCGGCTGGGTGACGGCCTCCTTCAGTCCTTCGTACTGGCCTTTTCGCACCACTTCCAGGCGCCGTCGTTCGGGCCGAAGCGCCGCTTCTTCGTAGAAATAGACCGGAACGCCCGTCTCTTCATGGTAGCGTTTGCCGAACCGGTGGGCCAGCTCCACGCATGCTTCCATGGTGATGTTGCGAAGCGGCACGAAGGGAATCACATCTACGGCTCCCATACGGGGGTGGCCCCCCTGGTGCTGGTTGAGATCGATGTGTTCCACGGCCACCTTGGCCGCCTCCAAAAGGGCTTCCTGGATCGGATCCGGGGCCCCCGCCAGGCTCACCACCAGCCGGTTGTGGTCCGCATCGGCCCGGTAGTCCAAAAGGGCGCAGCCGCGTCGGCGCCGGAAGGGCTCCACGATGGCTTCAATGACGTCCTGGCGACGACCTTCACTGAAATTGGGTACGCATTCGATGATCTGCGCCATGCTCTCGGTCCCTTCCTCCCACGTGATGGTTTTGACAATGGGTGTCACCGTGTTCATAATGCCCGTCGGCTCGTGATCTTCAAGCTGTGGGCGGGCCTTTGCCTATCATTTTCGCTGTCTTTTCCGCAAGTGGATCGTGCCTGATGAAGAGTGCCTGGAGGTGTCTTGGAACACGGGCCTGCGCCGATTCGCCGGCCCTGGGGGCGGTTCTGGCGGCGGGGGCCTTTGCCATATGGGGGGTGAGTCCTCTCTACTGGAAGAGTCTGAGCGCCCTGTCCGCCCTGGAGATCGTCATGCACCGGGTGGTGTGGTCTTTTCTCTTCCTCCTTCCCGTGCTCACGGTCTTCCAAGGCTGGGAGGAATTCCGGTCGATCTTTCGCTCCTTCAAGGCCCTGGGAACCCTGGTCTTCACCACCTGCCTCATCGGATGCAACTGGTTCATCTTCATCTGGGCCGTCAACCATGGCGAGGTCCTTCAAACCAGTCTGGGTTACTACATGAATCCCCTCATCAATGTGGTTTTGGGCGTGGTCTTTCTCAGGGAGCGGCTGCGGCGTCTTCAGGTCGTGGCCGTCCTACTGGCTGCAGCGGCCGTGGCCTATCTGACGCTGGACTACGGCCGGTTCCCCTGGATCGCTCTGTCGCTCTCCTTCGCCTTCGGCTTCTACGGCCTGATTCGCAAGAAGGTGGCCGTGAGTGCTCTCACCGGGCTGGTGGTGGAACTCTGTCTGCTGTCGGGCTTTGCCGTGGTCTATCTGGGGGGCCTCTACCGCGACGGCCGGGGCGTCTTTCTCAGGAACGGGCCGGCCATGGATCTTCTCATCATGGCCGCCGCCCTTTTTACCGCCGTGCCCCTACTCCTCTTCAACCTGGGCGCGCGCAGGATCCGTCTGGCCACCCTCGGCTTTTTGCAATACATCACCCCCAGCTCTTTTTTCTTGCTGGCGGTCTTTCGCTTTCATGAACCCATTACAGCGGCCCAGGTCTGGACCTTCGGACTCATCTGGGTGGCATTGGCCTGCTATTCGGTGGATTCTCTGATCGCCACCCGCCATCCGTGATGGGCCAGGGGGGAGAGAAGCCGGGACGGGCCTCCCATCTCCCTGAGCCTGGCACACACTTAAATGACCGTGGTTGTTAGTGTCAAACAAGGGTTATTGAATTTCAGCGGCCAAAATTTCAACAAGTGTTTGTGTGCGAGGATTCAGGCCCAGATGGACGGGGAGCCTGGGATCTCGTGCCGTAGGCTTCCCTGCGTATGGCCAATGGCTCGATTGGCGTTCGCCAAGGGGTCGGCTCCAAGACATGAGCTGTCGCAAGGCCTTGGCAGAACTGGACCGGTGTGGACTCGTTCGGCTTCTCAAAAGGCAAAAGCCCCATGGCTTTGAAGGGGCGAGGAATCCTCTCATGGAGATCCACGTCTCCGACAAAGGTTCCTTGCCTGTCAACAACTTTAAGGATGCCCAAAAGCGGGTGGAGTGGTACTCGGCTCGGCGGGGAATTGAAGTGTACCATCGGCCCCTTAAAAGCGGATGCCGCATCAAAAACCGGCAATTGGCAAGTGCGGATGGGCTCCAGAGCTGTCTGGGTATCGACATGGTGGCGGCGTGGCGGATCTATCATCTGACCATGCTGGGCCGTGAGGCCCCTGTGGTGCCCTGCGAGCGTTCTTTAGAGAGATCGAATGGAAGGCTCTCTATTTTTATGTCCACAAGACCGACTACGTACCTGAAAAGCCTCCTTCGTTATCGGAAGCCATGGCCTGGGTGAGGCGAATGGGGGCACTTGGGTAGAACACGAAATGGACCCCCAGGAACCCAGACCTTGTGTCAAGGACTCCAAAAGCTCGATACAGCAACCGAGATGTGAACAATACTTACAGCCAATGAACATAGATTCATTTAGGTTCAATAGCTCTTGCAAACAACCACGGTGGTATGTGTGGGTAAAGATCCGGTCTGGAGCCGGGTGCCGACTGCGCCAATTTCTATGACTGTTGGAACACCAACTCTAACCAGCGAAGTGTTCCCGGAAGAATTCGGCGATCGAGGAGTTATCCATCTTTCCTTCGGATACAGCACGTACCGTTTGTTCGAACATATCCTCGCCGGCTTCGATTTCCATACCGTTCAAGGAAAGAAATACCAAGGCAGCCACCGCACCAGTTCGCTTGTTGCCATCCACAAAGGGATGGTTCCGTACGATATGAAAAAGATAGGCCGCAGCCATCTCGAAAAGGTCACCGTGCAGATAGCGACCGCCGAACCCGGCTGCCGGCATTGCAAGGGCGGACTGGACAAGCCCCAGGTCCCGGATACCGGGTCTTCCTCCGTATCGTTCAATCTGGTCCCGATGGATTTCCAACACTTCGGCGAGACTGAGGAAATCGGGTGTCATGCGTCAGTCCGCCAGTTTCTTGAGAGCCTTACCGTAACGGCGGTTCGTTGTCTCCAAAGCCTTTTTGAATTTTTTCTGCCGCTCGGTGTCACGTACGGGGGAAACTATGAGCACCTGTCCGTCAGTGGAAATATCAAGCGGGGTGTCAGCGTCTATCTTCAAAAGATCGAGGACGGCACGGTCGATCACCAACGCCAGACTGTTTCCATGTTTTGTCAAAGTCTTGATCATGGTCTTGCCTCCGTCGTATGGTGTACCATTGTTATAACAATGTATCATCAAGAAGGGTTTGTCAACCTGAAGACGCAGAACTCTTACTGCAGAGAATCCCGTGCTCCAGGATGAGCACGGGATTCTCGTGGTTGTTTTACTGGAGCGAAGCCGCTCGAGAGCCTCTTCGGGGGATCCGTCTGAAGCATAGCACCACCAGGTGAGTATAAATCTCCGTGAGTGGAGATGTCCCGATGGCCGAGGGCCGCTTGATCACAAGCAGGTCGGAGGTGGTGGTGTACAAGTGGGTGGCGAATGTGTGCCGCCTGCCGCGGGGGCCGATGTCCTTGTGGCCCCCCTTAGCGAGCCAGAACTTGATGCGGTTTAGCACCCGCCGGGCCCAGAGGCGCATCCTACGCTTGGAGAGGAAGATCGCCTGGTCGGTGGTCCCCTGCCTGTGGCGTTTCGCGAGGTACCTGCGTAGGAGGGAGTGGAGATTGGACTCGAGGGACTTCACCTACGGCACCTGGGCTTTGGGGCGGATGTACAGGTGCTTTGCGCCCAGGTCCACGTCGTCGACGTCCAGGGAGACGAACTCCAGGAGCCGGATGCCGGTTCCCAGAACCAGATTGGCGATGAGCCTGTCGCGGCGGGCGGTGGCGGACGAACTGGGAAGCTGGATTGTGAAGAACTGAGACAACACCTTCATTTGCTCCACAATTGGCCTTGACAGTGGGGTCCACCTTAGAACGAGGGTATGAAATACGACCCGACACCACACCATCGCCGCAGCATCCGTCTGAAAGGGCACAACGATTCACAGGCGGGCGCCTATTTCGTCACCATCGTTACCCAGGACCGGGCGTGTTTGTTCGGCCGCATCGTGGACGGCGAAATGCGGCTGAACGCCTATGGGAAAATCGTCCGCGCGGAATGGTTCAAAACCGCTCAGGTACGGCCGTATGTGGTGTTGCATGAAGACGAATTCGTGGTGATGCCCAACCACATCCATGGCATCATTTGGATTGTGGATGATGTAGGGGCACGGCGGCGCCGTGCCCCTACCGTGGAACAATTCGGCAAACCGGTGCCCGGTTCCATCCCCACAATCATCCGTGC
>NZ_FWXF01000016.1 GCF_900176285.1 Desulfacinum hydrothermale DSM 13146
GGCCTGCAGGGCACATCGGGGGGTGTTGTGTGGCAACGCAACTATTACGAGCACATTATCCGTGATGAGGAATCCCTGAACAGTAGGGGCACGGCAGCGCCGTGCCCCTACTAGTCAATATATCCTCAACAACCCTGTACGCTGGCCCTTCGACCGAGAGAATCCTTGCGCCCTGCCAACGGAAACGAGGGTGTAAACCCCCCATATATTGCTGGTAGCAAGCAACCCGCAAGGCCCTAGAAATACCCTCCCGACGGACAGGTGTGTCCAAACTCGTCGAAATCTGTTGTCGAACGCATCATTATGACCATATCAAGCTAAAAACAGACTGCCCAGAAGCGAAAAACGATCTCCGGAACGGCAAAATAGGCTCTCTGGGAATGATGCCCAGTTCATTAGACCGTGCGTGCACTGGAATCGCTCAATTTAGGGCTAGGAAACGGCCTGAGAACCCCCAGGTTGCTCCATCCTAGTGCGGGCGAAAGGTTTGGGTCGGCCAGACCGGCCCGTGGGACCGGCCTGCAGCAGATAGGGGCGGGTTCGGAACCCGCCCCCACAAAGCTCAAAAAAGCCACAGGGCACAGTGGCATTTCAACCAGTTAGAAATCTCCCGAAAAGACTGAAAGGCCATTGTCAGACAGCCTCCTACTGTCTGAGAATTCCAAAAGCACCATGGGGCCGGTGAGATTTCAACGGGTGGGAAAGCCCCCCGAAAGGCTGAAAGGCCCTTGTGGGATCGATTGGTTTCTTTGCGTGCAGGACGGCCTTGTGGGGTGAAGGCATTTATCATTTCGGACAGGCTCCGGGAAAGGAGCCGCCCGTTGCGTTTCTTTGCAGGAATGGGCCTTGGGGGAGCGAAGGATCCTTCGCCCCCCGGTCTTTGTTGCTTGCCCCCGATCGTCTAAAACCCGAACGTCTCCTTACAGATCTCGCCCAGTTTGCCCAGATTTTCCACCACGGTGATCCCGGCTTCCTTCATGGCCTGGATCTTTCCCTGGGCCGTTCCGCTGGATCCGCTGATGATGGCGCCGGCATGGCCCATGCGGCGCCCCGGCGGGGCGGTGAGGCCCGCCACAAAGCCCACCACGGGCTTGGTCACCTGCTGGGAAACGAATCGGGCGGCCTCTTCTTCGGCCGATCCCCCGATTTCCCCCACCATGACGATGGCCTGGGTCTCGGGGTCTTCCTGAAAGGCCTGCAGGCAGTCGATGAAGTTGGTTCCATTGACCGGGTCCCCGCCGATCCCCACGCAGGTGCTCTGGCCGATCCCCTGCAGGGTGAGCTGATGGACCACTTCGTAGGTCAAGGTTCCGGAACGCGAGACCACCCCCACCGGACCGGGCTTGTGGATGGGGCCGGGCATGATGCCCACCTTGCACTGGTCCGGCGTGATGATGCCCGGGCAGTTGGGGCCGATGAGGCGCGTGCCCGAGCCCTGGAGATAATTCTTGACCGTGAGCATGTCGCGGACCGGGATCCCTTCCGTGATGGCCACCACGAGGGCCACCCCGGCGTCCACCGCCTCCAGAATGGCGTCCGCCGCAAAGGGCGGCGGCACGAAGATCATGGAGCAGTTGGCGCCGGTTTCCTTCACGGCCTTTTCCACCGTGTTGAAGACGGGAATCCCGTCCACGTCTTGGCCGCCCTTGCCCGGGGTGACACCCGCCACCACCTGGGTACCGTAGGCCACACACTGTTTGGTATGGAACTGGCCTTCCCGGCCGGTGATTCCCTGAACTAGGACTCGCGTCGATGCATCCACCCAGATACTCATGGTGCCCCCCTCCTAGGCCTTGGCGATGGCCGCTACCTTTTCCGCCGCATCCGAAAGATCTTTTGCCACGATGAGATTCAGGCCCGACTTGTAGAGAATTTCCCGTCCCTGCTCCACGTTGGTCCCTTCCATGCGGATGACCACGGGCACCTTCACGTTCACTTTCTTGGTGGCCTCCACCACGCCCTGGGCCAGCACGTCACAGCGCAGAATACCGCCGAAGATATTGATGAGCACCCCTTTCACATTGGGATCGCTCAGGATGATCCGAAACCCGTTTTCCACCATCTCGGCGCTGGCACCGCCTCCCACGTCCAGGAAGTTGGCCGGCTCGGCCCCCGCCAGCTTGATGATGTCCATGGTGGCCATGGCCAGCCCGGCTCCGTTGACCATGTTGCCGATGTTGCCGTCCATCTTGATGTAGTTCAGGTTGTACTTGGACGCCTCCACCTCCAACGGGTCTTCTTCGTCCAGGTCCCGGTAGCCCAGGATGTCTTTGTGCCGAAAGAGGGCGTTGTCGTCGAAGTTGATCTTGGCATCCAGGGCCAGGATGCGTCGGTCTTTGGTGATGACCAGGGGATTGATTTCCACCAGGGACGCGTCGTAGTCCATGCACAGTCGGTACAGGGCGTTGACCATGGGGATGAATTGCTTGACCAGATCGGCCTCCAGACGGAGCCCGTAGGCCAGCTTGCGCGTCATGAAGGGCTGCAAGCCCAGGAGCGGGTTCACATGGACCTTCACGATCTTTTCCGGCGTGGCGGCCGCCACCTCCTCGATATCCATCCCCCCGGCTTCACTGGCCATGAGCACGATGGTGGCCGTGGCCCGGTCGGGCAGAAGGCTCAGGTAAAGCTCCTTTTCGATCTCCAGGCCTTCCTCCACCAGAACCTTTCGCACCAGCCGCCCTTCCGGGCCCGTCTGGTGGGTCACCAGTGTCATGCCCAGAATGCTGTCGGCCACGGAAGTCACTTCGTCGGCCGTTTGAGCCAGCTTCACACCGCCGCCCTTCCCCCGGCCTCCGGCATGGATCTGGGCCTTGATCACCACAGGCAGCGTCCCCAGTTCCTCGGCCGCGGCCTTGGCTTCCTCCACGGTCAAGGCCACCTTCCCGCGCGGAATCGGCACCCCGTACTTCTGGAACAGCTCCTTCGCCTGGTACTCGTGGATCTTCATGGTCACCCTCTCTTTTTGGAAAACAGTGGAAACGTGCTGCCGCTTGACAATGAGACTCGAACCCGTTTGGAACCACCGCACATCCCGGTGCCCCTATCTGGGCATCTTTTCTAAAAGAAAACATTCCTAAAGTCAAAGCACCTTTGCCCTTCCCCCGGCCCCCTCCCATTGCACGCTGAGGGCATTCGGTGCTAAAAGGGACCGTTGGCGTTCACGTCGGCTCCACAACAAACTGGATTGCAAACGAGGCAAACCCCATGCAGTTCGAAACCGTCATCGGCCTGGAAGTCCACGCGCAGCTCCTCACCAAGACGAAGATCTTCTGCAGCTGCTCCACCCAATTCGGCGCTCCGCCCAACACGCACACCTGCCCGGTTTGTCTGGGAATGCCGGGCGTGCTTCCCGTCTTGAATCGCACCGTGGTGGAATATGCCATGAAGATGGCCCTGGCCACCCACTGCCGGATCCTTCCCCGGTGCCGCTTCGCCCGCAAGAACTACTTCTATCCCGACCTTCCCAAGGGCTACCAGATTTCCCAGTACGAGCTGCCGCTGGGGGTGGACGGCTGGGTGGAGATTGAAACGGAAGCGGGCCAGCGGCGCATCGGAATCACCCGGATCCACATGGAAGAAGACGCGGGGAAACTGATCCACGACGAGGCCCAGCCGGTGAGCTACGTGGACTTCAATCGCACGGGCGTGCCCCTGATCGAGATCGTGAGTGAACCCGACATGCGCAGCCCCGAGGAAGCCGCGGCCTACTTGAGAACCCTCCGAGACATCCTGCGCTACCTGCAGATCTGCGACGGAAACATGGAGGAAGGAAGTTTCCGCTGTGACGCCAACATCAGCCTGCGCCCGGCGGGCTCCAGCGGCTTCGGCACCAAGACGGAACTGAAGAACATGAATTCCTTCCGCAACGTTCAAAGGGCGTTGGAGTTCGAGGTGCGTCGGCAGCGGGCGCTTCTGGAAAAGGGAGAAGCGGTGGTGCAGGAGACCCGGCTCTGGGACCCGGGCCGGGGCGTGACGGTGAGCATGCGCGGCAAAGAGGAAGCCCATGATTACCGGTACTTTCCCGATCCGGACCTGGTCCCCGTGGAAATCGACCAGGCCTGGGTGGACGCGGTGCGATCCGGCCTTCCGGAGCTGCCGGACGCCAAGCGGGAGCGGTTCATCCGCCAATACGACCTGCCCGCCTACGACGCCCGGGTCCTGACGGCTTCCAGGGACCTGGCCGACTACTTCGAGGCGGTGGTCGCCGACTTTCCCCAGCCCAAGACGGTGAGCAACTGGATCATGAGCGAGCTCATGCGGGAGCTGAAACGGGATGAACGGGAGATCGAGGATTGCCCCGTGTCGCCTTCCCACCTGGCCGAACTCCTCCAGCTCATGGACCGGAACGTGATCAGCGGCAAGATCGCCAAGGCGGTCTTCAAGGAGATGTACGAAACGGGAGCGTCGGCCAAGGCCATCGTGGAGGCCAAGGGGCTGGAGCAGGTGTCGGACGAAGGCGCCATCGACGCGGTGGTGCGGGAGGTCTTGGCCGAAAACCCCAAGGAAGTGGAAAGCTTTCGGCAAGGCAAGGAGAAGCTTCTGGGCTTCTTCGTGGGCCAGGTCATGAAGAAAACACGCGGCAAGGCCAATCCAAGGCTCGTCAACGAGATGCTCCTGAAGGCACTGAAAGGCTGAGCTGGGCCGAGCGGCGCACGGCGCCTCGGCGTTGGAGGGGAAATCGTATGGCACGAAGGTCTTTACAACCCATCTATTGGGACGGCGACGCCGTCATGATCGTGGATCAGAGGGTTCTGCCTCACAAGGACAAGGTGCTCCGCTGCACCACCCCCCGACAGGTGATCCAAGCGATCAAGAAGATGGCCATCCGGGGAGCGCCCGCCGTGGGGATCGCGGGTGCCATGGCCTTGGCGTTGGGAGCCCAATCCATCACTGCGGCCGATCCCAAGACCTTTCGCCGCAAGTTTGTGGGCCTTTGCGACCGCGTGCGGGCCGCACGCCCCACGGGCAACAACCTGGGCTGGGCCGTGGAGGCCGTCTATTCCGTGGCGGTGGAAAATCCGGACGCGGATGTGCCGACCCTGCAGCGGCTCATCCGGGAAAAGTCCCAGCAGATCTTGGAAGAAGACATTGCAATCAACCGGGCCATCGGCCGCTGGGGCCGGCAGGTGATCCCCAAGGGGGCTCGGATTCTCACCTATTGCAATGCGGGCGCCCTGGCCACCGGGGATTACGGGACCGCCCTGGGAGTGATCCGTGCCGCCTTCGAAGCGGACCCCACCGTGCACGTGACCTGCTGCGAAACCCGACCCTTCCTGCAGGGAAGCCGCCTCACGGCCTATGAGCTCCTCCACGAAGGCATCCCCAGCACACTCATCACCGACAATGCGGCGGGAAGCCTCATGCAGCAGGGAAAAATCGACGTGGTGGTGGTGGGGGCGGACCGTATCGCCGCCAACGGAGACACGGCCAACAAGATCGGCACCTACACGCTGGCCGCATTGGCCCGGGCCAACGGTATCCCCTTCTATGTGGCCGCCCCACGGTCCACCATCGACCCCACGATCGCCAACGGGTCCGCCATCCCCATTGAAGAGCGGGATCCCAAGGAGGTCACCCACTTCAACGGCCGCCGCGTGGCCCCCAAGGAGATGGCGGCCCACAACCCGGCCTTCGACGTGACCCCCAACAAGTTGATCACGGGCATCATCACGGAAGTGGGCATCTTGAAAAGGCCCTACAGGAAAAACATCCGCCAGGCGTTGGAACAGGCTTAGGGGTCGGCCCCGGCCTGACCCTGGCCCCCTCGGCGTCTACGAAAAGAAAGCATCCAGGACTTCCTGCAGGGACCGGACGCCCAGGCAGCTCGTCCCTTGCGTTCCATGGATCTGATCCAGGTTGGTGCGTGGGCACACCACGGTTCCGAACCCCAGGGACATGGCCTCGGACAACCTGCGGGCGGCGTGCCCCACGCCCCGCACCTCCCCCGCCAGCCCCACCTCGCCCCAGGCCACCAGGTCTTCGGGAAGGGCCACGTCCAGGGTGCTGCTGACCAGCGCCAGGACGAGGGCCAAATCCCCGGCCGTTTCGCTCAGGCGAACCCCCCCGGCCACATTGACGAACACGTCCTGCTGGGCGAAGCTCAGGCCCACCTTCTTTTCCAGCACGGCCAGCAACAGGGACAGGCGGTTGGCATCCACACCCATGCTGGCACGCCGAGGCTGGGCCCACCCGGTGGGAGACACCAGGGCCTGCACTTCCACGAGCAGCGGCCGGGTTCCTTCCATGGCACAGGCCACCACCGATCCGGGCACTCCGGCGGGCCGTTCGGCGAGCAGGAAGCGCGACGGGTTGGGCACCTGCGCCAGGCCCTTTTCTTTCATTTCAAAGACGCCGATTTCGTTGGTGGATCCGAAACGGTTCTTCACGGCCCGCAGGAGCCGGAAAGCGTGGGTGCGATCCCCTTCCAGGTAGAGCACCGCATCCACCAGGTGTTCCAGGACGCGGGGACCGGCCACCACGCCTTCTTTGGTCACGTGCCCCACCAGAAAGACGCCGATCTCCTTTTCCTTGGCGACCCGTTGGAGCCAGGCCGCCGACTCGCGCACCTGAGCAACCGATCCCGGGGCGCTTTCCAGCAGATCCAGACGCATGGTCTGGATGGAATCCACCGCCACCGCCAGAAACGGTTTGGATTCCAACAGGGGCACCACCGCATCCACGGATGTTTCGGCACAGACCAGGAGGTTTTCCGACAAGCTCAGATCCAGCCGTTCCGCCCGCAGCCGTATCTGGCTCAGGCTCTCTTCCCCGGACACGTAGAGAACCGGCCCGGTTTGGCCCAGACAACTCAGGGCCTGCAGGAGCAACGTGGATTTTCCGATGCCGGGGTCTCCCGCCAGCAGCACCAGGGAACCGGGAACCAGGCCTCCGCCCAGCACCCGGTCCCACTCCTGCAGCCCGCTTCGAAGCCGTCGATCACCGCTGGTGGCCACCGCCCCCAGGGGCACGGCGCCGGCCGCCTGGCCTTCGGCACCCGCACACCTCTTGCCCATGGACACGGCGGGGACCTCCTCCACCAAGGTGTTCCACGCCTGACAGCCGGGGCATCGTCCCAGCCACTTGGGGCTTTGGTAGCCGCATTCCTGACACCGAAAGAGAGCCTTGTCCCGGGCCACTGGCAGCATCCTCCTGAAAGCTTCTGACCATCAAGCCGCACGGCAAGCCGTGGTTCGTGATGGGCCGTCCGGACCCCGCAACAAGCGATGTGCCGCGGGTGCGGCCGGCGCCATCCCATCCCGTCCGCCACCACTATAGTCAATGGCTCCCTGGTTTCGAAACAAAATGGAGAAGCCGGCCGATTTTCGGGTGGACAACGGGGCAGGGAGCGTTTAGGTTCTTGGAAGGTGAGATCAATCGTCCGGTCCTTTGGTGGCCGATGCCGAGCGCGATTGACAAGGAAAATCGGTCTGGTTTATAGTCCGCCCATCATGGGTTGAAAAGGCATGGGGGAATTCAGCGGATGCGCCCATGTCCGTCGCACTGTTTCCATGGAGGCTTTGACCAATGGCTGGGAAGAATGTGATTGAGATCAATGACAGCAATTTCGAGCAGGAAGTGCTCAAGTCGGACCTGCCCGTGCTCGTGGACTTCTGGGCCCCCTGGTGCGGCCCCTGCCGGGCCATCGCCCCGGTGGTTGAAGAGCTTTCCAACGACTACGCCGGCAAGCTGAAGGTGGCCAAGTGCAACGTGGATGAAAATCCCAACACGCCGGCGCGGTTCGGCATCCGAGCCATCCCGACGCTCATTCTCTTCAAGGGCGGCAACGTGACGGAGCAGATCACGGGCGCCGTGGCCAAGAGCCAGATCGCCGCAGCCGTGGAAAAGGTGGTTTCCTGAATCCTCGCCCAGGCAAATCGGCCTCACCAAGACGCCCACGGCGCCCGTGAGGCCGTTTTTGCGCGAAAGACCTTGCCATATGACCTCTAGTGATCTGTATGATATCGTCATCATCGGTGCCGGGCCGGCGGGACTGGCCGCCGGCCTCTATGCCAACCGAGCCCGCTACAACACGCTGGTCTTGGAAAAGGTGGGCGTCGGGGGCCAGTTGCTCTCCTACGAGAAGGTGGACAACTACCCCGGCTTTCCCGAGGGCGTCAGCAGCTTCGAACTGGTGGAACTTTTCAAGGCCCAGGCGGAAAAGTTCGGCATGCAGCACAAAAACGCCGATGTGACCGGCCTGGAAACGGACGGGCCCATCCATGTGATCCACACCAGCGAAGGAGACATGCGCGCCAAGGCGGTCCTCGTGGCCTCGGGCTGCACGCCGCGGAAGCTGGGCGTCAAGGGGGAAGCGGAATTCACCGGCCGCGGTGTCTCTTACTGTGCGATCTGCGACGGTCCCTTCTACCGGAACGCGGAAGTGGCCGTGGTGGGCGGAGGGGACACGGCGGTGGAAGAAGCCATCTATCTGACCAAATTCGCTTCGCGGGTTCACCTGATCCATCGCCGGGACGAACTGCGCGCCGTCAAGATCCTCCAGGAAGAGGCCTTTCAAAACGACAAGATCACCATTCACTGGAACACGGTGGTCGAGGAAATCAGGGGGGGAGACCAGGGGGTCTCGGAACTGGCCCTTTTGGACGTGGTCACCCGCGAGACTTCATCGCTGCCGGTGCCGGGAGTCTTCGTCTTCGTGGGCCTCCTTCCCAACGCGGATTTCGTACCCCAACAGGTGGAACGGGATCCCCAAGGCTTCCTCGTCACCGATGACGCCATGGTCACGGCCGTGCCCGGGATCTTCGCCGCCGGCGACGTGCGTTCCAAAAGCCTGCGACAGATCGTTACGGCCGTGGGCGATGGGGCGACGGCGGCCTTCAACGCCGGCCGCCACGTGGAATCCCTGTCCCACGCCGGATGAAGATCACGGCGGTTTCCAGGAGCCTGCCCATGAGCGGTTTGTTCATTGGCAAGACGCATCGGCGCCTGATCGGTGCTGCGTTGCTGGTGATGGCCTGCAGCCTGCTTTCGGGCTGCGGCACCAATCTTTTGAGCTACTACTTCGACGACCTGTTCCAATCCGGGGATACCATCGAGCGCACACCGGAGCAGCTGGCCTGGGACGGGGTCCAGGCCATGCGGGAAAAGGACTACGACGAGGCCCTGGATGCTTTTCAAAAGCTCAAGGAGCGCTACCCGTACAGCAAGTACGCCATCCTGGCCGAATTGAAGGTGGGCGACGCCTACTTTTTCAAGAAAAAGTACGCCGACGCCGCCCTGGCCTATGAAGAGTTCATCCGGCTGCATCCGCGCAACGAAGTGGTGCCCTACGTTCTGTACCAGCTGGGCATGTGCCACTTTCTGAGCTTCAAGTCCACGGATCGGGACATGGAAGAGACCCGGTTGGCCATGGAGGCCTTTAAGCGCCTCACCCAGGCCTTTCCCACGTCCCCATACGCCACCAAGGCCCAAAAGCAGATCCACGCGTGCCGAAAGCGCCTGGCGGAACACGAATTCCAGGTGGGCCGGATCTACTACCGCATGGAAAAGTATAAGGCGGCACGGCTGCGGCTCACCCGCCTGCTCATGGAATACCCCCAGGCGGTCAAGGACCTGGGCTACCACAAGGAGATTCAGGAGATCCTGGCCGATTGCCGCGCCTGTCTCAATCGGGGCGACGACGGCAAAAGCCTCTGGACCAAGCTCGGCTTCTAAAACGAATCGAAATCGCTTGACATTCCCTCCCTGAATTTCTTATGAGACAGGGGCACGCCAACGCACGAGACTGGACCCTTCCCCAGGATGTTTTTCCTGTCTCCAATCCCCGAAGCATCAAGGCGAAAGATCACAATCGACCCACGGCGGCAGGCATGCGATGGATCTTCCTTTCAGTAAACGGCCATCACACCGGAGTGTGACAGGAAAGCACGAAAGCCGCAATGACCCATGAGCCATGAGTGGCGGGTGAGCAGAGCCCCATGAACCACGCCTGACAAAGATTCTCTTTCGAACCAAGGCATATCAAGGAACGAGCCAATCGGCATCATGGTTGACCTGGTTTCCCACCGCACCCTTTTGGGATCGCGGCCCGTCCAGGAAAAGGAAAGGAGTTATGGCAGATAACCACTCGAACAACGAACCGCTCAACGCATCGCAACGAAGGGAAACCCTGCCCCGGCAGGAAATGAACCTGGTGGAGCTCAAGAAGCGCAACATCAAGGAGCTTTTGACCATGGCCCGCACCCTCCAGATCGAGGGGGCCAGCTCCATGCGCAAACAGGAGCTCATCTTCGCCATCCTGCAGACCCAGGCGGAAAGAAGCGGCCTCATCTACGGCGAAGGGGTCCTGGAAATCCTGCCGGACGGTTTCGGGTTCCTGCGTACCCAGGACTACAACTACCTGCCGGGCCCGGACGACATCTACGTGAGCCCCTCCCAGATCCGGCGCTTCACCCTGAGAACGGGGGATACGGTTTCCGGCCAGATTCGCCCGCCCAAGGATAACGAACGCTACTTCGCCCTGCTCAAGGTGGAAGCCATCAATTACCAACCCCCCGAGGCGGTCCGGGACAAGATCCTCTTCGACAACCTGACGCCCATCTACCCGGACCGGCGGATCAACCTGGAAACCGACGCCGACAACTATTCGACCCGGGTCATGAACCTGCTCACCCCCATCGGCTTCGGCCAACGCGGCCTGATCGTGGCTCCGCCGCGCACCGGCAAGACCATGCTGCTCCAGAACATCGCCAACGCCGTGGCCAAAAACCACCGGGACGCCTACCTGATCGTGCTGCTCATCGACGAACGCCCGGAAGAAGTGACCGACATGGAGCGCAATGTGCGGGCCGCCGAGGTGGTGAGTTCCACCTTCGACGAGCCGGCCCAGCGCCATGTGCAGGTGGCCGAGATGGTGATCGAAAAGGCCAAGCGCCTGGTGGAACACCGTCGGGACGTGGTGATCCTGCTGGACAGCATCACGCGGCTCGCCCGGGCCTACAACACGGTGGTACCCCCCAGCGGCAAGATCCTCTCGGGTGGTCTGGACTCCAACGCCCTGCATCGCCCCAAGCGCTTCTTCGGTGCCGCGCGCAACATCGAGCAGGGCGGAAGCCTCACCATCATGGCCACGGCCCTCATCGAAACGGGAAGCCGCATGGATGAGGTCATCTTCGAGGAATTCAAGGGCACCGGCAACATGGAGATCCACCTGGATCGCAAGCTGGCGGATCGACGCATCTTCCCGGCCATCGATATCAACCGGTCGGGCACCCGCAAGGAAGAGCTGCTGCTGCCTCCGGACGATCTGAACCGGATCTGGATCCTGAGAAAGCTCTTGTCTCCGCTGAATCCGGTGGATGCCATGGAATTCCTGCTGGACAAGATGCAGGGGACCCAGGACAACGCGGACTTTCTGGCGTCCATGAACCGGTGATGGGGAAATTCGCCCAAGAGGCACAGAGGCAATCAAAGGGAACTTTTCCCTGCTCCATTGGCCGGGCGGCGCCACGGTGGCCCATGGCGCAGGCAACAGGCGGGTTCCACCCATGACGCAAAGGATGGGGGGCGAAAAACCTTTCGCCCCCCATTGGTTTTCGGCGCCCAAAGCCCCTGCGGTCTCGGTTTATGGTTTACGGATCGCGGGTCAGGTCCCGGCACCACCTTTCCACCGCCCTTTGAAGGTACTTTCGGTGTCCCGGAGCGCCCCCCAAGCCCTTGCGGCCGAAGTTGAAGTTGATCTCCACAAAGACGGGCGGCCCGGCGTCGGGAAACATGAGGTCGTAGGCCGCCAGGTCGATTCCCAGCCGGCGGCTCAGATCCAGGCAGGCCCGGATGCCGCGTTCCTGGTCTTCCGGGGCGATCTCGTAGTCGATGGCCGCCCCTTTGGAGACGTTGTTGTAGAAGCCGCCACCTCCCACCCGGAAGTAGCTCACGGCCGTGGACCCGTAGACCACGACCCTCAGATCCCGCCCCCCGTGGTTGATCCATTGCTGGAACAGCACGGGTTCCTGGGCCGGAAGCCGTTCCAGCTTTTCCCATACCCCGGCCGGATCGTGGACGGGAAAGACAGCGCTGCCCCCGCCGCCCGAGTCCCCTTTGAGGACCGCGGGAAAGCCCCAAGGGCTGCCCCAGGTGCGCAAAACGCTCCAGGCGTGTTGGCGGTTTCGAAAGACCCAGGTGGCCGGATGCCGCACCCCCAGCCGCCGAAAGGCCAGGATCTGCCGCGCTTTGCCGTGCAGGGAGCGCGCGGCCTCCAGGCGCGGAAACCACCGGCGGGCCAGCCGGGTCACGGCCACATAGCGCCAGGGGGAGACGTAGCCGGGCAGCACCACCCCCCGGGCCCCCCGCAGGAGAGCACGGACCTCCGGGTCCTCCAGCGGTGCGAAAAGCGACAGGTTGTGGTCCAGCGATACGTAGGGACTCAGGGACACAAAATAGGGATCTCGACGAAAATTCACTTGAAAGACAATCCTTCCGCGTTATAATTGGGAGCTCTTGAAGCGAGAACCCATACGGAGGCAATCATGAAAAAGGACATTCACCCCGAATACCATCAGACCGTGATTCGTTGTGCCTGCGGCAGCGAACTGGAAACCGGATCCACCAAAACAGACATCCGCGTGGAAATCTGTTCCAAGTGCCACCCGTTTTTCACCGGCAAGCAAAAGCTGGTGGATACCGAGGGCCGGATCGAACGGTTCCTGAAAAAGTACGAGAAATTTCAGAAAAAGCAAGAAGAACAAAACAACTAGCCGCCGCCCGGACTGCCTGCCCGTCCATGCAGAAGTCCGGGTTTTTTGCGCCTCGATTCCGATTGACCACTTGAGGTGTGAGGCGGGCCGCGGTTTCCCGATCCGGAAGCACGGACGACGTACCGCGGGGCAACGGATCACTGATCAAGGATCCTGGACGCCATGTTCGACCGATTGGCCGCGTTGGAAGAGCGGCATCAAGAGCTGGAAGCCCTACTGAGCCGGCAGGACATCCTGGGCAATCCCGACGAGTACCGCAAGATTGCCAAGGAACACGCCGAGCTGTCCCCCGTTGTGGACACCTGGAGGCGGTACCGCAAGCTGGAAGAGCGGCTCCGGGAGAACCAGGAACTGCTGCGGCTCGAAGACGATCCCGAAATGCGGGAGTTCATCCGGGAGGATATGGCCCAGCTCCGAGAGGAGATGGAATCCCTCGAACTGGATCTCAAAAAGATGCTCGTCCCCAAGGATCCCAACGATGAAAAGAACGTGATCCTGGAGATTCGGGCCGGCACCGGAGGGGACGAAGCCGCCCTCTTCGCCGCGGATCTTTTCCGCATGTATTCGCGCTATGCCGAAAGCCAAGGGTGGAAGATAGAACTGCTGGACAGCCATCCCACGGGCATCGGCGGCTTCAAGGAAGTGATCGCGGCCATCAACGGCAAGGGCGCCTACAGCCGTCTCAAATTCGAAAGCGGCGTGCACCGGGTCCAGCGTGTTCCGGAAACCGAAAGCCAGGGACGGATCCACACGTCCGCCGTCACCGTGGCCGTGTTGCCCGAAGCGGAAGAAGTGGACGTGGACATCGACCCCAACGACCTGCGCGTCGACGTGTTCCGTTCCTCCGGACCGGGCGGACAAAGCGTGAACACCACAGACTCGGCGGTTCGCATCACCCATCTGCCCACGGGACTCGTGGTCACGTGCCAGGACGAAAAGTCCCAGCACAAGAACAAGGCCAAGGCCATGAAGGTGCTGCGCGCCCGCCTGCTGGACAAGATACGTTCCGAGCAGGAAGCCAAGATCGCCCAGAACCGCAGGAGCCAGGTGGGATCCGGAGACCGCAGCGAGCGAATCCGCACCTACAATTTCCCCCAGAACCGGGTGACCGACCACCGCATCAACCTGACCCTCTACAAACTGGAAGAGATTCTGCAAGGCGCCTTGGACCAGGTGATCGACCCGCTCGTGGCCACCGCCCAAGCCGAAGCGTTGCAGGAAGGAACGTAATGGCATCCTCGGGGCGTTGCCTGGACTTGCCCGTGGCAACGGATGGCCTTTCCTTCCCGCTCAGTTGAAACAGCCGGCCCTTCTTCAGCCTGCATCCATGGAAGAAACCTGGACCATCCTGAAGGTCCTGCAATGGACCACCCAATACTTTCGGGGCAAGGGCCTGGAACAGCCCCGGGCCGACGCGGAAGTCCTGCTCGCCCACGCGCTGGGTCTTCGCCGCGTGGATCTGTACCTGCGCTTTGACCAGCCGCTGCATCCCGACGAACTGGCCCGCTACCGGGAACTCATCAAACGGCGGACGTCCCATGAGCCCACCCAGTACATCACCGGACGACAGGAATTCTGGTCGCTGGAGCTGGAGGTGAACCCGGCGGTGCTCATTCCCCGCCCGGAAACGGAGCGTCTGGTGGAGCTGGCCCTGGAGGCGTTTGAAGAGGAGTCCCTGCGCGTTTTGGACGTGGGCACGGGATCCGGGGCCATCGCCATCGCGTTGGCCACGGAACGGCCGGGTTGGGCCGTCACCGCGTGCGACATCTCCTTAAGCGCCCTGAAGACTGCCCGGCGAAACGCCCGACGCCACGGCGTGGCGGATCGTATCGCCTTCGTGGCATCGGACCTGACGGCCGCCTTTCGGCCGAGCCCCCCGCCCTTCCACCTCATCTGCGCCAACCCCCCCTACGTGGGCGATGCCCAATGGGACGGCCTGGCTCCGGAAGTAACCCACCAGGAGCCGGAGACGGCCCTTCGGGGCGGCGGGCCCCAAGGGACGCACGTGCCGCGAAAGCTCCTCCGAAACGCTTTCCCGCTCCTCCTTCCCGGAGGTATGCTCCTGATGGAGTTCGGACAGGGCCAGGAGGAAGTCCTGGCCCGGGAGGCCCGGCAGCTTCCGGAAGCGGCCAAGGTGGAGGTGGTGCGCGATTACGCCCACATCCCGCGGATTCTTTGCGTCACCCGGCGCCATCGGGGCGCTCGTTTCTCATCCCCCCTCCCCCATCCCGATTCCACGGAAGGTTGACATTCATGGACAAACTGGTCATCGAAGGCGGACTTCCCCTGCAGGGCACCATTGCAATCAGCGGAGCCAAGAACGCCGCCCTCCCCCTCATGGCGGCCTCCCTCCTGGCCCCCGGCGTCCACCATTTCACCAACGTTCCCAGGCTCCGGGACATCCGCACCATGGAGCGCCTGCTCACCCACATGGGAGCCGCCGGCCGATGGAATCACGGACTCCGCCTGGACACCACGGCCGTGGCCACCCCGGAAGCACCCTATGAACTGGTCAAGACCATGCGAGCGTCCGTTCTTGTTCTGGGCCCCCTGGCCGCCCGCTACGGTCGCGCTCGGGTGTCTCTGCCGGGTGGGTGCGCCATTGGGGCCCGCCCCATCAACCTGCACCTTCGGGGCCTGGAGGAGATGGGAGCGCACATCGAGCTGGAAGGCGGCTACGTGCTGGTTCGCTGCGGACGACTGCACGGAACCACCTTCACGTTCGACCAGGTGACGGTCACCGGCACGGAAAACCTCATGATGGCCGCCGCCCTGGCCGAAGGCGAAACGGTTCTGGAAAATGCGGCCCGGGAACCGGAGGTGATGGACCTGGCCCAATACCTCCAGGAGATGGGAGCCCGCATCCAAGGGGCGGGAACGGCCGTCATTCGCATCCAGGGAGTGGAGGAATTGCAGCCCCGCGGGCCTCACGCCGTCATCCCCGACCGGATCGAGACGGGCACTTACCTGGCGGCGGCCGGCATCACAGGCGGCAGCCTTCAGCTCACCCATTGCCGCCCGGACCACCTGGACGCGGTGATCCGAAAACTCCAGGCGGCCGGCCTTTCCATCCAGGTCGGACGCGATACCCTGCGGGTGGCGGCCCCTGAGGACGGCATCCGAAGCGTGGACGTCACCACCTGGCCCTATCCCGGCTTCCCCACGGACATGCAGGCCCAATTCATGGCCCTCATGACCCTGGGAAACGGGGTGAGTGTGATCAAGGAGCAGATCTTTGAGAACCGCTTTATGCACGTGAGCGAACTGAAGCGGCTGGGGGCCCACATCCATCTGGACGGCCGAAGCGCCGTGGTGCGCGGAGTAAAGCGCCTTTCCGGAGCCCCCGTGATGGCCACGGATCTGCGCGCTTCCGCATCGCTGGTGCTGGCGGGCCTGGCGGCCCGGGGCCGCACGGACGTGAGCCGCATCTACCACCTGGAACGCGGCTATGAGGCGCTGGACGAAAAACTCCGGGCCGTGGGAGCCCGCATCTGGAGGGAACGGGAGTAGGGCCCCGCTGGGGCCGCGGCCCTTGGTGCCCGTGGCCCTGGCGCTGGCGGCCGGTCTGGTCGCACGGCACCTGGGGTCGGCCGGAATGGTGTGGGTTGCGGCCCTGGCCGGTGCGATTCCCCTCCTCGGACGTATCCTGGCGCCGATCCTTTTCCGAAATCACCGCCCTTTGCCCATCTTTTGCGGAACGCACTGGATCCTGGCCGCTCTGGTGCTGGGCGCCTCCTTTGGCTTGGGATTCCTTCTTCAAGACCGTGCGAAGGAGACAAGCCGCTTTCCCCAGTGGCTCGCACCGCACCTGGACGGCCCAGAAGAGACGGTGACGGCCGTCGTATCGGGTTTCCCCGATTTTTATCCGGAAAAGACAGTCCTTCCCCTATCGCTCCTCCGCCTGGCACCTCCTCTCCATTCCCCCAGGAAAAAAAGGGGAAACCGCCCCACAACGGCAGGGAAACTTCCTGGAGCGGCGGAAGCAATCGCGACAGGCGAACACTCCCCCCTTCCAAGGTCACCCGGCACCGATCCCTGCCCGCAGGGCGTGCGGGTGCGGCTGGTGGTCAAGCACCTGGAAAGCGCTTGGCGAGTGGGCGACATCTTGAAAGCGCGCCTCAAGCTGCGCTCCTTTCATAACTTCCAAAATCCTGGCGGGTTCGACTACGTGGCCTATCAGGCCCGGCAGGGTTTCTTCGCCCGAGCCTTTGTCAAAACAGACCGCCTCATGGAACGCCCTTCGTTGAAAGTCTCCCGATCCCCCATCGGGACGGTGGTCCACACCGTGGCGTCTTTTCCTGAAATGGTCTTCCGGTGGGTGGACGGCTTGCGTCAGCGAAGCCGCGGAGTGATCCTGGAGACTTTGGAAGGCGATGGGGCGGCGGTGGGCTGCGCTCTTCTCTTGGGATACCGGCACATGATCCCGGCCCGAAGCCTCAATCGGTTCCGGGATGCCGGCGTGCTTCACCTGCTGGCCATCTCCGGCCTTCACGTGGGGATCGTCGCCTGGGTGGCGTTTTGGGTGACACGCCTCGGCCTGCGCCTTCTTGTTCCAAGGCTTCTGGAAACCCTGCCCGATGTGCACGCGGGGTGGGCCGCCGCCCTGGCGGCCGCGGCGCTCTACGCCCTTCTGGCCGGCCTGGCCCTGCCCACCCAACGGGCCCTTTGCATGCTGGGCCTGGCGGTGGTCGCCGTCTGGTCCTTCCGGCGCCCGGACCCCGTTTCTCTCGTAGCCGCTGCGGCCGTGGCGCTGCTGGCCTCCGATCCCTGGAATCTTTTTCGCGCCTCTTTTCAGCTTTCCTTTGCCGCCTTTCTGGGCATCGCGCTGCTCTATCCCCGGCTCAGCGGGTGGATGGGGCGGCGTTGGCCGCACATCCGGTCCGGAAGGGCCTTTTGGCTGCGACCTTTCGTGGACGCCTTCCTGCTGTCGGCCGCGGCCACCGCGGCGGTTTGGCCCCTGACGGCCTATCACTTCCACGGATTGAGCCTGGTGGGGCTGGCAGCCAACACCCTGGTGGTTCCCGTCATGGGATGCCTGGTGCTGCCCCTGGGTCTGGTGGGCCTGGCCGTCCATCCCTTATGGTCCGTTGCGGGATCGGCCCTGATCCGGATCTCCGGCGGGGTGCTCCAGGGAGCCCTTCGGGCGGTGGATGCCTTGGCGGGGCTTCCTTTCGCCTATGCCCACGTGGGGCGCATGCCCGCCGTCTTGTTGGCGGCCTACTACGGCGGGGCCCTGGTGCTTTTTTCGGCGCTTACGCCGAAAAAAAAGGCCGCCTTTCTGGCGGCCCTTGGACTTCTCGCGGCGGCGGGCTGGTGGGTGCCCCATCCGATCACCCCCAGCGCGAACTCCCTGCGGGTCACCGTGCTGGACGTGGGCCAGGGAAGCGCCACCTTGGTCCAATGCGGCGGCGACGGCGCCATGCTGGTGGACGGCGGGGGCTTTTACGACGAAACCTTCGATGTGGGCCGGGCCGTGGTGGCCCCCGCCCTGTGGGCCCTGGGCGTCAAAAAGCTCGACTGGGTGGTTCTCAGCCACGACCAGGCGGACCATCGAAACGGCCTCAAGTTCATCCTGAAACACTTCCGGGTGAGCCGATATCTGGAAAGCGGGCTGGCCGGCAACCCGACGGGGCAAACACAAACGGCCGCCATTTGCCGAAAACGAAAGATTCCCGTGGTCCCCATCGTGGAAAACGCTCCCATCTTCCGGGCAGGGCCCCGGGAAACATCCCCCGTGACGGCGGCCCAGGACGGCCCAGACGGCACCGGATTCCCGCTGGGCGATTGCCGAGTCCGAATCCTGCACCCCAGCCGAGGCTATGTTGAAAGGCTGTGGGACGGCGGCGATTTGAACGATGTCTCCGTGGTCCTGGCCGTCACATATGGAAAGACGGGAATCCTCATCCCCGGCGACATCAGCTCCAGGGTGGAACAGCACCTCCTTCGCCGTGTGCCTCGAGACGTCCGCCGCTGGATCCTGGTTGCTCCCCACCACGGCAGTGCCCACTCAACCGGAGGGGCCCTTCTGGACGCGCTCCGTCCGGAAGCCGTTCTCGTCTCCTGCGGCCATCTCAATCCGTTCCATTTTCCGGCCAAGGCATTCCTCCAGCGCTGCCGCACCCGCTCCATCCCCGTCCTTCGGACCGACCGCCAAGGGGCCCTCTTTGCCGAAAGCGACGGCCGCCGCTGGCTCCTGCGCACCTTTGCGCCCGGCCGCAACCCGATGCAAGGCAGTCGGGCCCCCCCCGCCAAAGAAGTGCAAACTATTTCACACCTCCCCCCTTTTTCCTTTGACTTTTGGGGTCGGAGCGAATAGGTTTATTGCAAGTTTTTTCCACCTCTTTCCTTCCGCGGGACGATTCGGAAAGCGGTTGCCGTAACCTCAAGAATCAACGGCGGGTAGGCCATGAAGCGCATTTTGGTCATTGAAGACGACGAAGGATTGCGGGACCTCCTACAGAACTTTCTGGAGGAAACCGGCTATCAGGTAGTCCAAGCGGCCGATGGATTGGAAGGAATGGAGGCCATCGAAAAGGAGTCCTTCGATCTCATCGTGGTGGACGTGATGCTCCCCTATGTGAGCGGCATTGGTCTGCTCAAGATCGTGAAGAAGCGCAATCCTGACCTGCCCATCATTTGCATCACCGGGTATGGAAATTCCCCGGAAGAACTGGCGCAAAGAGAGCACGCCGACCGCGTCCTGTCCAAACCATTTGACTTGAAAAACCTTCTGGGCGCGGTCCAGGAGCTTCTCGCGGCTGACGAGCCGGAATCCCCGTAGGATCATGGCTTACATGGCCCGTGTCGCCTGGGGACAAGGAGCGGCTTTGCCTCACCCATCAGGATCGGATGAAACCATGCCGGACGATGGACCTGTCATCATAGGAGTCAGTCGCAGTACGGAGAAGATCCGTGAGATCATCCGCAAGGTGGCGGACGTGGATCTGAACGTGCTCATTTCCGGCGAAAGCGGGGTGGGCAAGGAACTGGTAGCCCGATCCTTGCACTATTACTCGTCCAGAAAAAAGAGGCCTTTTATCAAGGTCAACTGCGCCGCCCTTCCCGGGGAGCTGATCGAAACGGAACTCTTTGGATACGAAAAGGGCGCCTTTACGGGAGCGGACAAGCAGAGGATGGGAAAGTTCGAGGCCGCTGCCGACGGATCCATCTTCCTGGACGAAATCGGTGAGATTCCCCAGTCCTTGCAGGCCAAGCTGCTCCAGGTCCTCCAGGACCAGAAATTTCCCCGGATCGGAGGCCACCGGGAGATCGAAGCCCGGGCTCGGGTCATTGCGGCCACCAACCGGAACCTGGAAGCGGAGATCCTGTCCGGAAATTTCCGGGAAGATCTTTACTTTCGCATCAACACCATCAGCATCGTGGTTCCACCCCTGAGAGAACGCCCGGAAGATGTGGAACCCTTGGTGCACTATTTTCTGGAGCACCTGTCGAAAAAACACCGTCTTCCCAAGCCGGACCTGTCCCCGCGGCTCATGAAGCTGCTCCAGACCTACCACTGGCCGGGAAATGTTCGGGAGTTGGAAAATTACCTGAAGCGCCTTCTGGTCATGGGAGAATCGAAAGAGATCGAAGCCGAGCTGGAAAGCGGCGGGTTGAACCGGAACCCGGCGCCCGAAGACGACCCTTCCCCTTCGCCCGAGGCCGTGATCGAGGAGGCCGCCCAGGAAGCACTGGCCGATAACCACAATCCGCGCGAGGAAAAACAATTCCCGTCACTCAAAGAGGTGCGGGACCGGGCCGTGCAGAGGGTGGAACGGGCGCTCATCAAGCAGGTCCTGGAAGAAACCAACTGGAACCGGCGCGAGGCGGCCAAGATCCTCAAGATCAGCTACCGCGCCCTGCTCTACAAACTGAAAGACATGGACCTGTCGCCCCGCTAGGAGCACGCCCCAGAACAACACCCCAACTGACAAGACGGACCATTACCCTTCCCCTGGTACCCCCCGGCATCTACCCCGTGCAAAGCACCTTCTGAAGTCACTGGAAATGTTTAAACAACCCGAGAAACGGCGCCCATCACAGCACGCCGAGAGCACAAAGCGTGGAAACCGTCCCGTGTGGTGATGTCTAAACCGCGGGAATGGACGGATTGCCTTTCCCGCCATGGGATCCGGCCGAACCGGTTTTCCGCTCATCATTTGGCGAACGGCCGGTACAGGGGATCCCCCCTCAGGATGATCTGCCACGAAAGGTAGGGCAGGCTGGCCAGGTAGGCCTCGCCCACGGTGAGATCCCCTCTGATGAGAAGGCCGAAAAAGACATGGGGCAAAGGAAAGGCCTGGAGATAGGGTTCCCGTAGGGGCCCCAGGGTGACGGCCACCCCCCGGGCCTGAAGGTTCTTCATCCACGTGCGGCTGCTCTCGATGTGGTAGCCCACGGCCCCGGGAACCCAGCTGAACGCGTCCACATACTTTCCCACGCTGTACCAGCCACAGTAGAGGGCCGCGGCCGGGCACTGGCCGGGCTGGAAGACGGTCTGCCGATCATCCACGACCACGGGAAGGCGCCCGCTCTTTCGGACGAGCTCGGCGGCCCGGTGGATTGATCGATCGTAAAGGGCGTAGGCGGATCGCTTCCTTTTCTTATCCCCTTGAGCGGCAGGCCACCGGGCGTCGAAGTAGGCGATGCCGCGAAGACCTCTGCTTTCGGCTTTCAACGTTTGGTCGATGCGTTTTTTGACCGCCTGGGGCGATGCGCCTGCCAGACGCGCCACCACGAGGATCCTGCCGGGGGATGTCCAGCGGTCTCCCTTTCCCCCACCCACGTAGGCCGGATTGGGCAGCCAACCTTCCAAGGGATAGGAAGGGACGAGGGCCAGGGCCAGTTCGGAATCGAGGGCGGCGGATGCCACGGGCCGCCTCATTTTCCTGAGGGCCTCTTGAATCTGTTTCAGCCTCTTTTGGAGGTCTTGGCGCAGAGGCGATGTCTTTTCCAGATCGCGGATGCGCTTTTTCAGATTGGCCTCTTCCCGCTTGAGCACCTCTCGGCGCCGCTGCTCTTCCAGCGGCCTGGGCGGGGCGTCCACCTGAACGGGCAGTCCGGGCATGAGCACCAGGCATCGGATGGGCGCCGATCCCAATGCCTGCACGGCGGAAAGGACCGGCCCCAGGATCCTCTCCCGGTACAACGCCCGGCCGATCCCACGTCCCTTTCCGGCATCCACCTGGACCAGGTGGGTTGGGGGGATCTTGCGCCGCGCCATGTAGTAACGGGCCAGATCCACGTCCGAGGAGGAACGACGGTTGGCAATGACCAGGGTTTGGCGGGGCGTGAGCATGGCCAAGGCATCCCGGGAAGCCAGCGGCCCCGAAAGGGACCCCAGAAGGAAAAGAAAGCCCCCCAAGGTGGCCAAGGACCTGAATACCGTCACAGACGTGCTCCTTTCCCGCCCCCACATTGGCCTTTGACAAGGCCCCTGCAAATATGATTCATGTGAGGAAAACAAACGCTTCACGGCATGCCGGCTCCAAACCCCCATTTCAGCAAAGCAAGGAGAGAACAACGATGAATGCGGCCCGTCGGATCCTCTGGCTTCTTCTCCTGATCGGCTTGAGTTTCCAAACAGGATGCAACACTCTCAAGAGCGCCATGGACGCGCGGCGCACCATGGACTTGTCGGCCAACATCGCAGCGCCGGTCAGCGCGGTCTGGAACGCTGCCACCGAAACCCTCCGCACCCTGGGAGTGACGGTGCACGGAAGCTCCTTCGACGGCGAACAGGGAACTCTTCAGGGATCCACCCGCCAACTGGGATACATCCGGGTCTACGTCTACCGTTCCGGGCCCGATTCGGCCTCGGTGGGCATCCAAGCCCGCACGACAGCCCACCCCACCAGCACCCCGGACTACATCGATACGGAATTCGCCCAGAAGATCATCGACGGCATCAACGAACGGCTCGGCACCGGCCCCGCACCGGCTGAGAGCAATACCTGACACCTCACCAAGTGCCGCCATACCGGCTCCACGGAGGCCGTCCGAGAACCGTCTTTCGTCCCAACGCGCCCCACGTCCCACACACTATTGTGGGCCGTGGGCTTCCGCCCCGCGGCGAAGGGACCTCCCAGCCCCATCAGGCAGCCCCTACCCGATGGCCCAGGCCACGGTGGGGGATCTTCCGCTCAATAGGGCCGACCCGGCGGCACGCCCTGCCAAACGCGACCGTCTCCCGCGTTCGGCCCAGCTTCGGCGAGCCCGCCCTTGCTTGTCGTACCACACCGCCAGGTCACTACCCAAAGGGATCAATCGGGCATTTTTCGGACACGCCCCTGGTTGGTCGCATCGGCGCGGTGCGAGGGCCGTTCACAACCCGGAGCCAAGACGGAAAATTGGCAGATCATCCCCAAAATCGCTGCGCCCAGATGAACCAAAGCGTAGCGAAGAAAAAGCATCCGCCCCTCCACCAACCTCTCCCGACCGGAACTGAGAAGAAACTGGAACGCGGAAAAGGTCCGGCCGTATTTGAACACGCGGCTTTCGGTCCCCCATTGAAGCAGCCACCAAGCCGCCGGCACGGCCGCGGCGACAATCACCAGGAAGAAAAAGAATCGAGCCCATCGCCCGCTTCCCGCTAAAGCTGCCGGGAAGGAGCTACCGATCCCCATAAGGAAGAACCACAAGGCAAGGGCGCCGAGTCGCATACTGTGTCCCTGGTTGGGAAGTAATTCGGTGATGTTGTCCGTATTGGCCCCAAGGACCACCACCCCATACCACGCGGTCAAGGCAAGGGCGATGGCACCCAGGATGTCCCAATGGAGCACCCGGTTCGACCCTCCAAGGGCCAGCAGGGCCGCACTGTTCAGAATGGCAAACGGAGCGGCTACCAACCCGACCAATCGACAGGCCAATTCGACGCAATGGGGCCAGCCCAACGTGGGACTTCCCACCAGGTCGTGGATCGATTCGACCGGAGCCCCCGAGACCAGCAAAACGGCCAGAAACACGGACTGGATGGTCGTGAAGGACAGAAACGATCCCACGGGCACGCCATCCACGGATACCAAGAGACGGGCGACCGCCATGGGAGAACCCAGGGCCGTATAAAGGACGATGGCCCAAAAGAAACCGCCTCGCAGCCAGTCCGTGTGGCCTAAGGCTTCGCGCACGTTATAGGGAACCCCCGGGTGCCGTTGCCCCACCCAGACCGCCAGAGAGCAAATCACCACTACGCCCGCGAACCAGGGAATGAATCGTCTCACGGTTTCCTCTCCAGCCGTTGCTCAAGCAACAGGGGTACGAACCGCGAGGCCCCCCACGAACCCATGACGGCCCCAAGGGTCCCCAGCAGAGCATCTGTCGCATCGGCCACCTTGCCAGGCAAGGCCACCTGGGCAAGTTCCACACCAAAGGCGACGGCCGCCAGAAGCGGGATGAGGATCAGCCATTTCAAACGCCCCACCCCCCACCGGTTCAAGGGAGACACCATGGCAAACGCGAAAACCCCCAGGGGCGCGAACCACAAAAGACGCCTGAGGATCTCGGTCAGTCCCATGATCTCGCTTCGATAAAAGTAGGTGACCAGAGGAACTCGGAAGAACTCCCGAAGGCGGGCGGAGATTTCCATGCCGTTTTGGGTGAAGTTGAACGGATACCAGAAGACGCACACGACCACGAGGCACCAGACAACGAAGCCCACCAGGCCCAACACGGCCAGGAGGGAGTCTCTGGAGCCCCTCCCCCAGGCGGCAGAAGTCTGCCTGGGCCGCCACAGGAGGGCCACCGCTACGGCCGCCGCCGCCGCCGCCACGATATCGGTGGTGTCGGTGGTTCGGGACAAGACGAGGAGTTGCAATCCTTCCAACAGGGCGGAAAGGGCCACCGTGGAGAGGACCGCCGTCGTTTTGGACATGCGGGAGCCCAGTAGGAAAAGGACGCACACGGGGGCCCACAGCGCCATATCCGTGGCGAATTGGTAGAGGGCTTCGGCGGCGGAGTCGTAGGCGAAGCGGAAGGGTACCATATGAATCCGACCGGCCCGCCACTTTCGAAAGAGATCCCCCGGACTGAGCGTCAAATCCAGAGGCATCAACTGGTAGAGGGAAAAGGCCCACATGTAGGCAACCAGGCCATACCTGGCAACACGTTCCCATCTGGATTCGCTCCTAAAGGAGCGCATCCACTGCTCCAGGCGCCCTCCCACACACCCGTGAAGACCGATCCCGCAACCGGCGCCCAACACCTGCGCCAGCAGATCCGAAGAAGAAGGTACCCTGGGCGGAAAAAAGATCTGCGCAAACTCAATGAGCGACGAAAGACTGCTGCAGGCGAGCAGGGCCACGAGACCGGCACCGAAGCCTCCCAGGAAGGACATTCGCGTACGGAAAAAACCACGGGCAAAGTAGGCCGTTGGCACGAGGATCAGGAAATTGGCGGCCCAATCGCTTTTGGACCGGATCCGAAAGTCCCAAAAGGATGGGGCCGCTACTCTGGAGACGGCCTCCGCCCAGCCCACGGGATGGAAGTTCAGCGGAACGAGACTCCCATAGGAGATGAAAAGGGCGGCCCCCAAAAAGAGCCACCCGTAGGGCCAAATGCCTTGCCTGTTTTTCAGGGAATACCTCCTCTCAAGGAGCCCTCCCGTCCGCGTTCCCGGGGAAAGCAGATTCTCGAAAACGCTGCCGGATTAAGAAACCACCGGCGTTTCCGCAAAAAAAGAGCCGCCCTTATGAGCGGCCCGCCCCCTTTGGGGCCCGGTGGGGGGCCAGGGCGAACCGCCCTCGTCAGTGCGGCAGGACCGCGTCCAAATGGGGCTGGAGCCGTCGTAGGAAGTCCTCCAGGCGCGCCTGGGCCCGTTCCGTGGCCGGCCCCTCCGCGCGGGTGGAAAGGCGGATGAAGGCCACGTCGGTCCGGTGACGGGTCAGCCCGTCGACCACCATCCAGAGCTTCTGCAAATACTCGTTGGCCACCGTCCGCCGGCCGGTCTGGAACCAGTAGAAGAAGACCTCCCGTTCCCCGGCCCGTTCATAGACGGAAGCGATGACGCGGGTCTTGCGCCCGCCTCCCAGGTCGATGGTTCGCCGTTCCACCTTTTCGGCGAACCAGCCGGATCCGGGCATGCACAGCTTGGGCGAATGGGGATGGAATTCGCTGGTCTGTTTGCCGTGGAAGGTGATGAAGAGCCCCACGGTGGTACCGGCGGGATCGGTGTAGGTGCGGAAGAGCATGTCGGTGGGCTCCAGCACCTTCTGGACGTAGGCGTCCACCTTCAGATCATGCCCGGCATAGGGGCCGAGGGTGGTTGGGATGGAACCCAAGGGCTTCAAGGGTTTCAGTTCGGGGATCCGTTCGAAATCCTTCGTGGCCGCCCACGCACCGGACAAAAGCAGAGCCACCACCAGGGCGGGTATCCATCCGCGCACTGTTGTCATGGCGTCACCTTCCTTTCCCATCGCCCCAGGATGAAACTCGTGGCAAAGAGCAGCGCCAGGGCCACTCCGAATATGACCAAACCGGCGAATTCATGGAAAAAGCCCTGGGCCATCTCGGGCCCGAAGAGATGGGCCAGGACGCCCGTGACCACGATCCGGACCACGTTCACCCCGATGGCGATCGGAACTCCCAATGCCAGCAGCAGCACACGATGCGTCCCTTTCTTATGAAAGAACCAGCCGATGGCTCCCGCCAGGGCCAGCACCGAAATGAGGGAGCGCATACCGCTGCAGGCGTCGGCCACCTCCAGGGTGAGGCCGGGCAGGTTCAGAACGTTTCCTTCCCGAAGCAGGGTGTAGCCCATGGCATGGAGGGCGGCCGTGGACACCCGGGCGGCGAAGAGCTTCAGAGGAACGGCGATCTCATTGTAGAGAAAGTAGGGTAGCGGGATCATGAAAAAGAGATAGAAAATGGGAAAGCGCAGCTTGCCAAACCATTCCCGCCCTCCCAGCACCAGGGCGATCCCAGACAACACACCCAGCAGGGACAGGCGCACGGTGAACATCTCATCGCCCATGCGGCCCAGAACGTAGAGCCCCAGGGATCCGACCAGCACAAGGATGCCCAGAGGATAGGCCCCGGTGTTCGGCGTCTGCCGGAGTTCTTCCTTGCGGTCCCACAGGTAGTAGACCGACACCAGCGGCACCAAAAACCCGTGGGAGTAGTTGGGATCCTGGCTCCACTGATCAACCAGGCTCCGCAAAGGTTCGTAGTAGAGCAGCCCCAGGGGGACGGCCACCAAGACCCACTGCAATGCTCTCATGCGCTTTTCCTTTCGGTCTTTCCGGATGGAAACCGCTCCACGTGAAAGGACCCCGGGCCCTTGGCTGCCCGCCCGTTCCGGTTGTCTTCCAGGCGCTCCATCAAATGCCGGGCCAGCGAACAATAAGGAAGCCCCTGGGCCCGATGGCCGGGGGCTTCCAGCAGATAGGCGGGAAGCTTTTCCAGGTCCCGGCACCACAGCACGCTTCCCACCGACTCCAGCTTCCTGAGAAACTGCACCTGGTGATCGTCCACGGCGCGGGGATTGGCCACGGCCACGAAGGGCTTTTGCAGGCCCAGTAGCTCCAAGACGGTCCCCGTCCCGCCGTGGGCCACCACCACCGACGCCTCCTGATACCAGGGATCCAGCGTGGGCTGAAAGTCAAAGTATTGGCAGTGGCGGGGCCGGTAGCTTCCCGTTCCGATCTGGCAAACCACCGGTTCGTGGATCTCGCCGCGTTCCACCAGGCGGTCCACCTGCCGGATCAAATCGTCGAAGGGCAGGGTCGTCCCCACGGTGACGAAGATCATAGGACATTTCCTCCATAAAGGGCGTTCCGGTACATGCCAGTGCTTTCGGGCCACTGAACGTAGAGCCCGTCGCAGAGCCGGAAAAAATCCAAGATCCTTCCCGTGCGGGAAGGCACCGTCACCCGGGTGATGCTTTCCACGAAAATCGTTTCCCGGCCCATGAGTCTCGCCCACAGACACAGGGGAACGGCCAGGGAAGAGCCCACGGTGATCACCACATCGGGGTCCACCCGGCGCATCACGCGTCCCACTTCCCAAAGGGATCTCAGAAGATCCTCCCCCGCCTGCCTTTTCAGGGACCGTCCCAGCCGGGTCAGGCTCGTCACCCGGTGTTCGGTCCCCTTGGGAATCCCCAACTGCTCCAGGCTTCTGGGCAGGGGGCGCGTGGTGAGGTAATGGTAGCAGAATCGTTTGTCGAATTGGGACAGCAACGCCACCGTTTCCCAGAAAAAGCCCCCTCCCGCCAACGTCACGAGCAGCCGCTTCCTGCGCCCCTTATGCCGTTCCATAAGCCCTCCCCTTTTCCAGCATGGAACGATACAAGGCATCGTAGGAACCGATCATGGCCTTCAGGCTGAAACGCTTCACCGCCACATCCCGCCCCCGCAAGCCCTGCTCCCTTCCCTTTTGTGGATCCAGGACGTAGCCTTCCAGGACCTGAGCCAGCTTCCTCGGATCGTTTTCCTCCACGAGGCGGCCCGTCTTTCCGTCTTCCACGATCTCCGGATTTCCACCCACCTTGAGCGCCACCACGGGCACGCCGCCGGCCATGGCCTCCAGGATCGTCATGGAAACGCCTTCCTTGAGGGACGGGAGGACAAAGAGATCCAGGTCGCGAAGAATCTCGGGAACATCCGCCCGCTCGCCCACAAAATGGATCCCGCCTCCAGCTTGGTCCTGGAGCGTCTTCTTCAAGGGACCGTCGCCCACCACGACCAGATGGACATGGGGATGGCGGCGACGGACTTGTTCCACGGCCCGGAAGAGGCAGCCATGGTTCTTGATCGGGTCCAGCCTGGCCACGATCCCCATCAGGAAGGCGTCGTGGGAAAGGGCCAGTTCCCGGCGAAGCGCCCTGGATGCCGTTCCCGGGCGGAAGATGTCCGTATCCACCCCGTTGTAGATCTGAACCACCGGGCACCGCACGCGAACCCTCTGGGATAGCCACCGTTCCATCTGCTTGGAAACGCACACCACGGCATCCATCCGGGACGAGAGCACGCGGCGCACCCATGTCCTTTTTCCGTTCCGTCCGTCCAGATCCTCCATCACCCACCCGTGCTCGTTATGGAGCACGGGACCAACCCGGCCCAGGCCGGCGGCCAAGACAGCATCCATCCCCGCCCAATTGTAGGTGCACACAAGATCCGGGCGCCACCGGCGAAGTTCCGCCGCCAGGCGAAGCAGAAAAAGGGGCGGGTTGCCGGGGGGTTTTCGCAATTCCACCCACGGCGTTTGCCGGGGCAGGAGCTTCACGGCGGCCCCCGCCCGGCTCATGCACACCAGCACGTGTTCATAGCCGTCCAATCCCCCCACCAGGGACGCCACCACCCGTTCCATGCCTCCCGTGTGGAAGGAGGAAAGCACGTGCACAACCCGTGGACGCCCATCCGATGATGACTTCATAAGAGAAACCGCCTCGCCCAGGCGTTGAGCATCAACAACGTCCACAGTTCCATGCTGCGGTCCCTTCGCCCTTGCTGGTGTTCCTGCCAGAGGGAGGTCGCAACCCGGCCGTCCAAAAAACGCCGGGTGCCCTCCCCTTCCAGGATCAGGCTCCGGGCGTATTCCTTCAGTTCTCCCCGAAACCATGCCCCCACGGGAACGGCGAACCCCTTCTTGTGGCGCTCCAGCACGTGGGCCGGCACACTCCGGCGCACGGCCTTCTTGAAGATGTGCTTGCCCTGCAGCCCGTTGAGCTTGAAACGCCAGGGAATGCCCGCGGCGAATTCCACCAAAACGTGATCCAAAATGGGACACCTGACTTCCAGGGAGACGGCCATGCTGGCCCGGTCCACTTTGGTCAGGATGTCTTCGCAAAGATAGGTCTTGAAATCGATGTACTGGAGTCGGGACAGATGGTCCCGGGCCGGCGCCCTCCGGTAAAGATCCCGAAAGAGATCCTTCGTGCGGTAATCTTTCAGGGCGCCCCGCAGGCGGCCGTTCAAGAGTCGGTGCTTGTCTTCTTCCGGCATGCCGGACATGGAGGCGAAGTAGGCTTCCTCCGGATCCCTCGCCAGGTTGGAAAGCACCGTGCCAGCCCGAAGGAAGCGCGGCACCCCCGGGCTTTTGGGAAACCACCCGGCCAGGGGGCCGAAAAGAGCTCGACGGAGGACCCGGGGCACGATCCGCCGGACCCGCTCTTCTGCCACATCGAACCGGTAGCGGCTGTAGCCTGCAAAGTTTTCGTCCCCACCGTCTCCCGAAAGGGCCACCGTCACGACCTGGCGAGCCATCTTGGACACGTAATAGGTGGGAACCGCCGACGGGTCGGCAAAGGGCTCATCGTAGTGCCAGGCCAGAGTGTCGATGACAGGAAGGCTTTGGGGCGTCACTCGGAATTCGTGATGATCCGTGGAGAAATGCCGGGCGAGTCGTCGGGCGAAGGGGGCTTCGTCGTAGTCTTCCGTGTCGAAGGCGATGGTGTTGGTGAGGACCGGCTCTTGGGACGCAGCCGCCATGAGGGCCACCACGGCCGAGGAGTCCACGCCGCCGGAAAGGAAGGCCCCCAGGGGCACATCGCTGATGAGGCGAAGCCGCACCGCTTCCTGCAAAAGGCCGTGAAGCTCCTCCGCCAGATCCTCCTCCCGGCGCCCGTGGGCTGGCGATTGGAAGGACAGGTCCCAGTAGGACCGAAGGGCCATGCCCGATGCCGAGATCACCGCCTCGTGACCCGCGGGAAGCTTTCGGATATCCCGGTAGATGGTCTTGGGCGCCGGGATGTACTGAAGCGACAGATAGTCGGAAAGGGCCGTCTCGTCCACCCGGGGGATTCCTTCCAGCGCCTCCAGGATCGCCTTGATCTCCGATGCGAAGTAAAATTTTTTGCCCCATTCCGCGTAGTAGAGCGGCTTTTTCCCCAGCCGGTCCCGCACCAGCCACAGACGCCCTTTGCGGGCGTCCCAGAGGGCAAGGGCGAACATGCCACGAAACCGGCTCACCGCCCCCGTTCCCCATTCCTCGTAGGCATGGACGATCACCTCGGTGTCCGTGCGGGTTCGAAACCGATGGCCCCGGCCCATGAGCTCGGCCCTCAATTCCAGGAAATTGTAGATTTCCCCGTTGAAGACCACCCAGACGGACCCGTCTTCATTCGCCAGGGGCTGGCGGCCGGAGTGGAGATCGATGATGGAAAGACGGCGATGGCCCAACGCGATGGGAGAGTGGGCAGCGGAGAGGGGGGAGTCGAGGGGGCGTGAGGTCGGGACGTCCTGAAGCCGTGAGGACGTGGAGTCTGGGAGCGTCTTGGGCGATGCCGCGCATTGGGTGGGAGGTGGCCACCAGAGGCGGCCGTGGACGTAGTAGCCCTCATCGTCGGGGCCCCGATGGGTCAGGATCCGGGTCATGCGGACCAGAAGATCCGGGTCCACGGGAGTTCCATCGCGGTGCAAGATGCCGGCGATACCGCACATCAGGATGTCCTTCCTTTACCAACCTCGGAGGTTTGGTGCTCGGCCACGACCTTCTGGAAGACCCGGATCACCTCGCAAGCCACTCGGCTCCAGTCCCTGCTCGCCGCGTGGGCGGCCACGGCTTCCCGATCCCAGGATCGCTCCAGCCCGGAACATATCGCCTCTTCCAGGGCCTCCCGATCCAGGGTCTCCAGGACGATCCCCAGAGCATCGCGGCACACCACTTCGCGGTTTCCGCCCACGTGGGTGGTAACCACCGGCGTGCCGCAGGCCAGGCTTTCCACGAGCACGTTGGCCCACCCTTCGTTGGTGGTGGGCAGCACGAAGAGATCCGCCGCCGAATAGTAGGCCGGCAGCATGTCCGGGGGACGAGGCCCTTCCATCCGCACGTGCTGGCCCAGATTCCTTTCTCCAATCATCCGATGGAGCTCGCGGCTCATGTCCCCTTCCACGGATCCGCCTCCCACCACCACGTAGACCAGATCGGGATAACGTCGGCACAGGCGCGGCAGAACGTCCAGGACGCGGTGGATGCCCTTTCGACGCACCAGCGCCCCCACGGTGAGGAGCACCGGGCCCTGGACCGGCAGGTCCAAACCGCGGCGGGCCTCCTCCTGGGGCAGGGGACGGAAACGGCCGGTGTCCACGCCGTTGGGGATCACGTGAACCCTTTGGGGAGGCGCTCCCAGCTCCACGGCGAGCCGTGCCAGGGAGCCGCTCACGGCCATGAGGGCCGCCGCGCGCCGGAAAACCCGCTTCATCTGAACTCGCTTGAGCCTTTCGCGCGCATGGGGCACCTCGGTTCCGCGAAGGGTGACGGTGAACGGAACGCCGAAACGACGGGCCAAAAGGCTCGCGGCCACTCCGTCCGGGTAGGTGAAGTGGGCGTCGATGAGCTGGAACGGGGACCGGCCGTGCACCCTTTGGAGCACGGGGAGGAGCGACAGGGCGTAGAGCCACCCGTCCAGGCTCTTCAACACCCCCGGAGGGCACAGGAAGGGGGGATGGAGCACGGCGCCGTTCGACGGCCGGAGACGCCCGGGAACCGCGGGCCGGTAGCCTCTCTTGACGGACCGGATGAGGGGATCGGCGGGAAAGTACGGCACGGGGGCCACGACGGTCACCTCCTGGCCCTCGTCCGCCACCCGCTGCATCCGTTCCCGAACGAAAAGGCCCAGAGTGGGTTGGGCCGGGTTGGGATAGACGGAAGAGAGTGTGAGAATCTTCATTCTTCGGAACCCTTCCGGTCCTTTGGTACGTCTCCTTCCAGGTCCACCACGGTCACCACCACCCCGCCGGGCCGGGAAAGGGGCACGTCGCGGCTTCGCCATCCCGGAGGAGGCATGGGTTGCTGCACCGGGAACCCCGGCGGCGCTCGATGTCCCGTCTGATCGGCGTTGCTTCCCGGATTCACCAAGCAAGCATCGTCTCCTTCGGGGGGTTCATGGGGATCCCAGAAGATAAGGGTCGTCATCAGGGTGTCCCGCCGCACGGAAAAGGTCCTTTCGGAGTAGGAAATCCGCCGAACAGGTCCCAGCATGGCCGGATGGATCCGGTGGACCAGGACGCCTCGCCAGGTTTCGCCCGCACGAACACGGATTTCATGATAGCCCACCGGCTGGAGGGAAGCATCATAGAGGCGCACCGCCCCCATCCCCCCGCCGGCCTTCACGGCTCTTTGCGCCAGACGGGCGGGCACCAGGCTGTCCGTCTTCCACACCAGCCGGTGAAGGGTCTCCCGGTCGGCCCCCAGGGTGCTGGAAACAAAGTATCGATAAGAACGGTCCGTCCGGGTGGGGTTGGTGACCCGGATGGGCACCGACAGCCCCTCCCCCGCCCGGGCCGTGGATCGATGAAAAGACGGGTGCACCTCCACCAGCGGGGCGCGCCGCTCCAAGCCCAGGCAGTCCAATTCCCAATCCACCCTTTCGGCGCCCCCATCTTCCAAGGCGACGAACTGAAGCTGTCTCAACGTGGCCCAGAAATCGTAGGGGGCCGAAACACCGGAAGCGGCGTACCAATGGTAGTAATCCCGCTGTTTCTGAAAGGCCTTTTCCGAGAGCCGGACCCGAATCCAGCGGCCCGCACATTCCGGGCGAAAGGAAAACTCCGCGTATCCGTGCATCATGGAATCGGTGGCAAGCCCGCGGTTGTTGGGACCTCCCACGTGCTCGTCTCCCGGTCTCCAGTGATAGGTCCACACGCCGAAGGTTCTGACCCCGTTGGGCGAAAGAAGGGGGGATCCGGCAGGGATGCGGACGCTGAATGCGAGCAGATGGGCGGTTCCAGGAAGGTATTGGGTCGATCCGCTGAGCAGATAGAGCCGCCGCAGCCCCGCCTGGAAAAAGAGGGCCCGATGCCCCGGCGCCAACCGCACCAAAGCACGCCCTGTGCCGTCCACATCGTCACCGGGCACCCAGTCCATCACCTTTCTGTCCAGCGGGCGAAACCCCAAGTGGCCGTCTTCAGCCACGGGGATGCCCTTGTGAAAGCAGGTGAGGGTCCGCACTCCAGCCGACTCCGCTCCGGCCAAGGCACGCGAAGCAAAGCACAATGCGCCCCCCAAGATCAGGCAGCCCAGGACGACGCGTCCCTTTTTACTCATGGCACGCGATAACCCAACTGTTCCAGAACGGTGGCGGCAATCCGGGCCGCCTCGGCGGTTTCGGCCCGATCCCAATGCCGGTACGTCCCCGTTTTCGGCTTGAAACCACGGGCCGTTTCGATCTTGTGGTCCTGGAGTCCGAAGTCGTGGGAAGTCTTGTGATAGTCCAGGACATGGGGCTCCCACTCTTCCCCTAGAAATTCAAAAACCGCCGGCAAATACCCCTTGGGGTCCGCCGCATAGTCTTCGTAGCGGATCCGATGGCAGCGCTGGGGATGGCGGCGCTCAAAGTCCATCATCTTGCGGCATTGATCCGCCCAATAGAGGGTGAAGGCCAGGCGGGGGGAACGGACGTAGAGATCCGCGTAGAGTTTGGCGGGACCAGCCAGTCCGTTGTTCGAATAGGCCACGGCCATGGACTGGGCCACGTCCAGGCCGTGGCGGTAGAGCATGATAAAGCGACACTCGGGCCCGAAGAGAAGATCGATGAAGTCCAGGATATCCACGTAGGAGGGAGTCTTGTCCACCCAGCGCGCTTTTCCCTTGGCCAAGGTGTAGTCGTCGTAAATGGTCCAGGCGAAGTCCCGGAGGCGTTCCAGGAGGCCGTCCTCGTCCACGCCGACCCCCCGCAGGCCCTTGCGCATCCATTGGGAACCATACAGTTCGGCCAGGCCACTCAGAAAATTGGTCTCAGGCGGCACGGCGATGCGGCTGTGGCTGTCCAACACAAAACGAAGGAGCGTGGTGCCGGAGCGGTAGACTCCGATCAAGAAGCACGGGGGACAGCGTTTCCTCGCCGACGGATCCACCACCTTGACAATCGTCTTTTCCCGCACCGGCGGGCCTTCGATGATGCGACGCACCTTGTTGACCAGCCGTTGAAAAGAGGGAACACCGGTCCCTTGCGTCATGTCCACTTCCTCCCGTTCAGGAGCGCCGCCGTCCTTCGGGCCGAAACGTCCCAGGAAAACTCCCGATGAGCCCGTTCATAGCCCTGTTGCGCCAGCGTCTGGTTCAACCGCATGTCCGTAAGAAGACGATAGAGCGCCTCGGCGACGGCCGAAACGCAGGAGCCGTCCACGCGAAGGCCCGTCACTTCGTGGATCACGGCATCGCCTGTGCCTCCGGTCAGGCCCGCGATGGGAGGCGTCTTGCACGCCGAGGCCTCCACGTAGACCTTGCCGAAGCCTTCCGTGTCGTTTCCCACATCGTAGTTGGGCATGGCAAACGCATCCGCCGCCTGATACCAGAAAAGAAGCTCCTGGTTGGGGACAGCCCCCAGCAAGCGGACACGATCGGCCACGCCGCACCGGGCGGCCGTTTCCCGAAGGAAGTTTTCATCCGGACCGATTCCCACTACCACGTGGGTTGCGTTAACACCTCGTTCCATGAGAACTGGAAGAGCTTGAATCACCTGATGAAATCCTTTTCTTCGGGTGAGACGGCCCACAGAAAGGATGATCCGCTCGCCGTTTTCAAGGGCCATCCTTTTCCGAAGCCTCTTCTTGTCGGGGCAGGGCCGAAAAAAGTCCAGGTCCACCCCGGGATAGACCACGTGTATCTTTTCCCTCGCCACCCCCATCTCCAAGAGCAGATCCCGGGTAAAGCGACTGTTGGCCAACAGGGCATCCGCCCTGCGATAGGTAAAACGCATGAGCCGATACTTGGCAGGGGTGCGCCACGTGGTGATCTCTTCCCCGTGGGCGTAGATGAGAAGCGGAAGCCTCCGCAGGCGGGAGACGACCCATCCCACAAAGCCCTCCGAAAGCACCCGCCCGCAGTGGATTTCGTCGAAGGGATGCGTGAGGCTCAGTCTCAAGCTCTTCATCAGAAGACGCCCGTAGATGGCCAAAGATTCGGGCCGCAACCAGGGATGCCGCTCCAGCTTCAGCCGGTGGATCGTGTTGGGGCTTTGGCAATCGAAAGCCGCCGCTCCCGGCTGATCGGCGGTCACGATGTGGGTTCCCCCGTCTCCGATGCGCTTGTAGACCTCTTCGAAGGTCGTGTTGGAGCCGCCTTTTCGAGGCGGGAATTTTTCGGTAATCACCAGATAACGTGGGCGTGCTTCAAGCGTTTTCATTGTCCTTTCGCCATGTTGCTGGAGTTGCCCTCGCATTTTTAGCCCTCAAAACTTATGCTCTTTTTCCCCTGCGAAGATTCTAAGAAGCGCAGAGTAAAAGCCTTGGTTGAAAACGGGGCGGGAAAATCTCTCCAGTGCGTACCGACGGGCACTGCTTCCCAGATCGCGCAACCGATTCTCATCGTCCCATAGATCAAGAATGGCCCTGTGCAGGCCCTCCCAATCCCCCGGTGAAAAATCCACGGCCGTTTGCCCTCGGATGTAGTAGTCTGTGATTCCCTGAGAACGACTGACCAGGATGGGCTTTCCCATGGCCATGGCCTCCAGAAGACTGTTCACTCCCCCGGCGTGAATCGTATCCTTCAGGGGAAGCACGACTAAGCGCGCCCCGCCATAAAGCTTCTTCAGCTCGTCGAAGGACACCCTTTCTCTTATGATCTTCACGTACGGCAGGCTCGCAGACTCCGGAAGACGGTGGGATCCTGTCTTAACAACCACCTTCACAGGAAGGCCTTTCACCGCCCGCAACAATGTCTGAAAGTCTCTACCGGGGTCGTCCCCGATGCTAAACACGTAGTCTCCGAGGGTATTTTCTTGGGGCGCCCAGAAGTCGGTATCGATGGCGTGATAGACGACTTCAACGCGGCACCGCTTCCCGTAGCGACGTTGGAGAAAGCGTTTCTGATTGGAACCACGAACCAACACCCCGTCGCAACGGCTCAGCACTTGATCCAATACCCATCGCCGTGCACGCCACCCATAGTCCAGAGGAGGATCATACAGAACGACCGGTCCACCTATTCCCGTCAAGTCGCGAGACCACAGATAGACAAGAGCCGACGATTCCCCCACCGCGATGACGCCATCGTAATTTTCCCGGGAGAGCAGAAGGCGTAGCGCCCGCACGGGGTCGAAGCCGGCATACAATGTGTGCTGCCTTCGCAACGGATTCAGTGGAAAAGGCGAGGCGTCAATAAAATCCGTCTGAACGCGCCATCCCCGGCAAGCAAAGGTGCGCGGGTTTCCCACTTGCGAGCTTTTTTGACCTCGAGTGTATTGGGAAGGCGAAAGCCCAGCTGGCGACGTGTCCAGCCATGCCAACCGCAGACATTTGTCCACCCTTTGCTGGGCCATTGAACGCCCTCCATGACCTTGTCCGAGAGTTTTTCTGTCTCTCATTCCCGCCAGCTCCCCGTGTTCCTCCCGGCAAAGTGGAAGACCATGATCCGCCAAGGGTTCCGCATTCCTCCCCAAGGGGCTTGTCCGAGAATACCCAGGCTGCTCCCTTCTTGTGCGGACGGAAGGTTGGGGCCCCCAGGCGGGCCCGTGCTGCCGGCCTGGCCTTGCGGGAGCAGGGTTGGATTCCGAACCCGCCCCAATAAGACTGTCTGAGAGCCCCAAAACCACGTGGAACACCGAAATTTCAAGTAGTTGGGAATCCACCAAGAAAGCCGAAAGGCTATTGTCGGACAGATTCCAAGACTCAGGTTCCCCCTTGATGAACTCCCGATCCCCCAGGCCGTCAGTTGAGCTTGACTCCCTTAGCGCTTGGGAATCACTGGACATGGGCCCCGATCTGCCAGCTCTGCACCCCGCTTTGCTCGAAGCTGAATTCCACCACCTGGCCGTCCAGTTGTTCCAGGCGCTCGGCGATCAGGTGTTTGCGGTCGAAGGGGCAGAAAAGCAGTAAATAGCCTCCACCGCCGGCGCCCAGGACCTTCCCCCCCAGGGCGCCCATCTTGCGGGCCTCTGCGTACATGGTGTCGATCTGGGCGTTGGTGATGGCGCTGTCGAAACGCTTTTTCATCTCCCAACCCTGGTGCAAAAGATCCCCGAAATCGTCCAGTTTCCCGGTCAGAAGGGCCCGCTTCAGTTCGAAGGCCAGCTCCTTGGTGGCGTCCAGAGCGGCCACCACGTCCCTCTTCTTTTGCTGGTAACTGGAAATCTGGCGGTCCAGGATATTGGCGGAAAGGCGGGTTTTTCCGGTGTAGCAAAGCAGGAGCCGGTATTCCAGTTCGTTGATGAGCTCCCGGGGGATCCTCAGGGGATTGACCACCACGGTTTCTCCCAAGAACTCGATGAAATTGAATCCCCCGAAGGTGGCCGCATACTGATCCTGCATGCCGCCCTTAATCCCCAGCTCGATCCGCTCGATGCGGTAGGCCAGCTGGGCGATCTCGTAGGGAACCAAGGGTTTTCGAAGCCAGCGCTGAAAGAGCCCGATGAGGTTCACCACCACCGTGGAGGAGGTTCCCAGGCCGGATCCGGGAGGAGCGTCCGTGTGCATGAAGAGACGGAAGCCGCTGGGGGTTCCCAGATTGCGCATGACGGCCTTGACCAGGTCCAGTTCCCCGTCGTAGGGGAGGCGTTCGTCTGTGTGGTACTTGGCCACGATGTCGTAGTCCAGGGACTGGACCTCGATGTGGCCGTCGCCCCCGGGGATCAGCGAGGCGTAGGCGTATTTGTCGATGGTGGCGCTCAGGACCGCGCCCCCCCTTTCTTGGGGATAGGGGGGCACGTCCGTTCCGCCGCCGGCGAAACTGATGCGAAGCGGGGCCTTGCTTCGAAAGATCATGGCAGGTGCTCCAGTTCTTTCTGGGATTTGCGATACCGATCCGGGGTCCCGATATCGAGGAAGGTGCCGCGGGCGGGGAAGCATCCCAGCGCCTCGCCGTGATCCAAAAGGCCGGGCAGCACCTCTTTTTCCAGGGACACGGCCCGTCCCGGCGCGATGGCTCCCAGGACGCGTCGTTCCAGGAGATAGACTCCCCCGTTGATCCATGCCGGCCTTCCCGGAATGCCCTTCTTTTCGTTGAAGGAAAGGAGCCTCCCCCGGGAATCCATTTCCACGACGCCGAAAGAAACGCCGTCCTCCACGTGGGTCACGGCCAGCGTGGCGAGCCAGCCGTTTTCTTCATGAAAACGGGCCAGAGCGGCCAGAGAGACATCCAGGAAGGTGTCCCCGTTCAGGACAAAGAAGGGACCTTGCACGTACCTTTCCGCGTTCTTCAACGCCCCGGCCGTCCCCAGTGGGGTCTCTTCCACCGAAAGGACCACCTCCAGGCCCCACGGGGCGCCGTCGCCCACATAATCGGCGATCCGCTCCCACAGGTATCCCACGCACAAGACCACCCGCTCCAGACCCTGGGCCTTCAGCCACCGGAGGAGCCGCCCCAGAAAGGGTTCGCCCGCCACCCGGGCCAGGGCCTTGGGCCGGTCCGGAACCTCCGGGCGCAGCCGGGTTCCCAGGCCGCCGGCCAGCACCAGAACGGGCAAGGGCTGGTGTTTCTTTGCCTTCAAGCACTCCATGGGCAGTCCTTCTTCAGGCACAACGTTGGGATTCTGGTCAAAGACGAGAACGTGGAGCCCGGCGACAACAGGACGAACCTCCATTGAAACTGGGGCTCACAACCCTGATGAAGCTTCTTTCCATGTGAGTCAGCTGTTGGGCCATCCTCGCGGCCGAGGTCGCCTTCCACGGAAGGGAAAGTTCGGCTGTCTCACGACACGACGTGCGATGGGCGGGTCCGAGTGATTCCAGATCGAGGCGAATGTTTCGGGGTCCTCAAAGGCTGCGCTACGAAAGCAAAAAGTCAATGGAGTGTTCTCAGAACGCCTTGCGGCCGCCTCTTCTTGGGGAATTCGCTAGGAGTGTTTCCACCACCTTGAGCAGCACAAAGCCCGGCACCCAGCAGCCGGTGAGGCAGACCCACTTGCGCAAAGACCGGTCCTGCCAGATACGCCAAAGGTAGGCCCGGAGCCGGGCCAGGAGCCGTCTTTCCCGAAGGGGAGAGCGGGGCGATTGGATCATCTCCGCCAGCTCCTCGGTGTTCAGGAAGACCAGGTCCTTGTGATTTTCCAAGGCGGTTCGGTAGAGCCTTTCCAGCTCCTCCAACGTCCGTTCGCAGGTTTCCTCGTCCTTGATAAAGTTCCACCGGTGGGTTTCCACCAGCGTGGGGCGCCCGGCCTGCCGATCCCGCCCCAGGGCCTCCAGCACCTTTCCCGCACCGTGGCCCCGATGGGGCTCAAAATAGACGTTTCTCACCAGGTAAATCGGCCCAAAGCGGCTTCGGCTTCCGTTGTAGATCGTTTTCCCTTCGGGCAGGGGGCGGTTGTCGGCATCTCGCGCCAGGCAGCGCCTCCCCGGAGTCACGATGACCTGCACGCCGGCAGCCGCCCAACCCTTTTCCACCGCATCGTTCCAGATGAAGGTGGGCGGAACCGCCACTTTGGGAACCATCTGCCAATCCTCCCGGAAGGTGACGGCTTCCCGGTAGGCTTTTTGTTCCTGCCGTTTCGACCGGCTCTTCCCCGACGCGCCGTCTTGGTGAGCCAGCCACGAACTCTGCCATTCAGGGGGAAGGGATTCGGTACAAAGAAACCCCTTGCGAAAGGTTCCCTCCCTCCCGCTCCCAGGAACCGGTGAACGCGGGAGCCAGGCCCCTTCCCCCAGGTGGTTCCAGCTGTGAAGCTGCAGGGCAAAAACCCCCTTCTGGCACCCTTCCCGAATGGTGTCGGCCAGCTGGCGTGTGACAGGATCCCGGAAGCCCACCCATTGGGTGGTGGTCTGGTGAGGCGCACTTATCCCCGTGGACCGGTACAGGGCTCGAAGAACGATTCCCAGGGTCAGAACGGGAAACCTTCCCCGGTGATCCCGGTACCGCGTGAGCACCGCGAGGACCCGTCGCAGGACCCCGGCATGTTCCGAAGGCCCCGGCCCCCAGTCGTCGCTTTCGATGATCAACACCGGCCACGACAAGACGGGCTCCCGCAATACGGCCGCCATCCGGCCCAGGCACTCCTTCACCGGAGCAACAAACTGCTCCACATTCCTAGAAAAACGCGTAATCGCCGATCCTCACATCCTCACCGGACTGGTACCGCTCCACCAAGACCCGGCACAGCACCACAAGGCCCACCAGGTGATAGAAGAGATCGAAATAGGCCAAACCTAAGAACGCACCGCCCACCATATAGCCCACCAGGCTCACCTGGATCATGGTCGCCGCATCGGCCAGCCATTGGGTTTCTGAAACCCCATGGGCCTGCCTTTTGATCCATGTGGCCGTACGCCACGTCATGAGGATCAAGGCCAGGTAGAGGGCCAGGCCCACAAAGCCGTGTTCCCCCAGTACTTCGAAGAAGATGCTGTGGGCGTCGTGCACCTCGCCTGGATTGGGGGCGTACCGATCGAAAAGCCAATCGCGGAAGCACTCGAAGCCGCCTCCGATGGGCCGGGCCTTGGCTAGGTTGAAGGCAAACAACCAGGCGTTGATCCGGCCCATGGCCGAGGCGTCCTCTTCGTAGGTTTCGATGGTATGCATCCGCTCGGCCCAAAAGGAGGGCATGAACGACAGGATCCCGTAGGCGGTGAGCGCCAAGAGGAGCGTATAGAAAAACTTGCGCCGCGTCTTCAGGATGAGAAAGAAGCTCACGGCCACTGCCCCGAGAAACCCGCCCCGGGAATGGGTCCCGATGACAGCCAGCCCCGTGAGGGCCATGGCCACCCCCAGGCCGATCCGAATCCATCTCTGGGATGTGGTGAGCTGGAGATACCGCATCAGGGGAATGGTCATGTTGAGGGCCAGGGCGATGCCGCCGCGAACCCCGATGAAGGTGGCCTGAGGACCGAGAACCATAAAGTTTCCGCCCGTCATCAAGGTGAAGATACCTCCCTTGACACCGTAAAAGCCCAGGGAGAGGGCCGTCACCCACAGGAGCATGTGGATCCGCTTGGGGGTGTTCATGACCATGAGGGTCACGTAGGTCATGAACATGATCTTCCACACCTTGTTCCACTGTTCCCACGCACCTTCAGGATTCAGGGCGAAAAGGGTGGTCACGAACATCCACAGGGTGAAGACCAACAGGGTTTTGGTCTCCCGGGTCCACGGGATCTTTTTGGGCTCCTTCCAGGTCATGAGCGCGGCCAGGGTGGCGATGGCCACCACCTGGGCGAAGGGAAAGGTCTGGGCGAATCCCCAGCAGAGCTTGTGCGGGTTCATGAAACCCAGCCAGCACCAGGTGAGCACCCCCACCACCGGGTTGACCAGGATCCAGGGAATGAGCCCCAAGATGACGGCCGTAACAACGATGTCTCTCATGCGCCCCGATCCCCTCTCATCTTCCGATGCCGGTTCATGCTCCCGGCGATCTGTCCCAGGAAGTGGCCCAGGATCATCTGCCGGCGGAGCGTGCCGGCCGGATCAAGGCGAAGTGCTGCTTCCAGGAGCTTCAGGCAGGCTCTTGCCGTCTGGGGCAGCAGGTAGAGGGGAACACCGGCCAGTCTCCTCCCGGCGGGCAATCCGTCCAGGTAGCCCTTCTGGTAGCCCGCATTGAAGTGGATCTTGCGAAAGTAAGAACGGCGCAGCTGGTGCGGCTCCACCCGGTGGTAGACCACCATGGCGGGCTCATAGAAGATCTTCCCCCCCAGGCCGGCAAGCCGTCTAAAGAAATTGGTTTCCATTCCCTTGAAGAGCTCCCCGGCTTTTTTGCCTTCGCCCTTGCGGCCGTAGGAAGTGTCGAAGCCCCCCACCCGATGGAAGGCTTGCCGGGTGACCGCCATGTTCCCGCCGAAGGGATAGCGCGTGATGCCGTCCAAGAAGAGCGGGCTTTCCCCGTAGTCCTGGTGGCCGAGAAAACCGCGGAGCTCCCGATCGATCCACCGGGGCAGGGGAACACCGGGATCCAGATGGATCCGTCCTCCCACGGCGTCCGCTCCGGAGCTTCGGAAGGCATCCCACGCGGATCGGAGCCAGCGGCTGCTCACCAGGATGTCATCGTCGATGAAGATCAGAAAGCGCCCGCGCGCCTGCCGGACACCCCGGTTTCGAGCCGCGCTCAGGCCCTGCTCCCCTTCAAAGACGTAGTTCAGATCCAGGGGAAGCCTTTTCGCCAGGCGCTTTGCCACCCGGGCCGTATTGTCCCGGGAGTTGTTGTCCACCAGGACCACCTCCCAGGAAATCTGGGCCGCATCCTGCTGACGTGCGAGGCCTTCCAGGCATCGGGGCAGGTTGTAGCTTCGGTTGTAGGTGCAGATGACGACGGACAGGTCCATCAGAGGTCTCTTCCGTTCCACCGGGCCAGGGCCCGGTTCCAATAGTATTTGACGGGATAAAGCAGGGAGGCGTCGTTCATGCCGAACCGAATCTTTTGGGCCAGGCGCCACACCCCGTCGGTGCCGTACACCTCGATGCGCCGAAGCTGAAACCGGTCCGTCTCCACGCGGTTGAAACCCGAGCGCGTGGAACATGCCAGGCCGTAGCCCGCCCGGACCACCGCGTCTCTGACCCCCTCACTTACCAGCCCGTAGGGATAGGCGAAGCTAAACACGGAACGTCCCAGTTTGTCTTCCAAGACGCGGCGGCTGCAAGTGAGCTCCTCTTCCACCCGATGGGCGGGAAGTTCCGTCAGCCGTGGATGGGAGGCCGTATGAGAGCCGAAGGACACACCGTGATCGCTCATTTCCCGAACCTGGGACCAGGAGAGCATGCGCCGGCTGGAAAACCCCCGCCCTTCCATCCAGTGGTTGGTGCGGCCCACCGCATCGGTCACCAGGAAGATGGTGGCCGGAATCCCGTAACGGGCGAGAACGGGCCAGGCGTATTCGTAGTTGTCCGCATACCCGTCGTCCAAGGTGACGGCCACCGCCCGCTCCGGCAGGGGCGTCCCGCCCGTGAGCGCCCCATGGATATGTTCCAGGCTCACCCATGCATAGCCATGCCGGGCCAGATACTCCATGTGCCTTCGAAAGAGGCCGGGCGGGCACGCAAAGCGTGCGTCCCTCGGCTCCTTCGGCTCGCTCACCATGTGATACATGAGCACCAAAAAGCGGCTCACGGCACACCCTCCACCATGGGCGTTCCTTCCGCCGAATACCAGGTCACCCTCCGGGGCAGCCCAACGCCGCGAAGAAGGCCTTGGCGCATCTTTCGTTCCAACTCCCTTTCGTGTCGCCACATCCGGTCCTTGACCTGGAAGAGACGCCCGCGTTCCCCCTGGACCGCGCCCAGGCGCTCACCCCGTTCCAGACGATCCAAAAGCTCCGCGTAGACTTCTGCGCTGTCCCGCACGCCCCGCCAGAAGAGGGTGAGCTCGTCGTCGCCCTCCCGCACTTCCGGGCACACGTGGGCGATGAGCCTGCCCGTGTCGATGCCGGTATCGATGAAATGGATCGTGCAGCCCACCCGATGCGGTTCTTCATGGTAGAGGGCCCAGAAGGTCCCGTCCGCTCCCCGGTAGTGGGGGCTGAGCCCTCCGTGGAGGTTCACCATGCCCAGGCGGCCCCTGCCCAGGAGTGGGTCGCGGATGAGCGAGGTGCCGAAGACGGTGATGAGATCGGGGTCGAGCCTGTCCACCAGATCCAAAACCCGGGGATGGTTGATGTGGGGCACTTGGTGGAGCCGATCGGGGCGTTCCAGGCGGGGTTGACCATGGGGAAAGAAGAAGGCTGCCTCCTTTCCGCCCCCGTAGCGGCGCCGGTCGCGGATCCAACGCCATCCCTTTTGCCAGAGAAGGCGTGGATTGCGAGCCCACTTTCGAAGCTTTTCCGTTTGGATCTGGCTTCCCGTTTCCTGGACGATGGCCAGGGGCTCCGCGGCTCGGCACAACCGGTTGGCCACGTGCAGGTGCCGGGGGGAGCGGCCGCACAGGATCATGATGCGAAGACGGGACATGGGGAGCCCCCTTGCGTGGCTTGAGGATCGGATGGGATGGCCCGATCGGCCATCTTCATCAACAACACATCGGCGAAAAACTTGGCGGCCCAGTTGGGGAATTCGAACCGGGAATAGGCGCCCCAGAGCGGATAGGATCCGGCCACGGCCCCGTCTTCCGGACCGCCGGAACCGGTGAGGCGATGGCGGCGCTTGAGATAACCCAAGGCCCTGTGAAAGGCCTGCGCAAAGCGCCCGTCGTGGTCCAGCCCGGTCTGCACCCATCGTTTCCAGATGATCGCGATCTGAGCCAGACCCGTCAGGCACACGTAGCGGCCCCGGGGCCGCCACTGCGGGTCATAGGCCCCGGCCAGGGAGCCGTCCTTTTTCTGGAGACTCACAAGCACGGTGGACGTTCGAAGCGCCGCCGCCACGTACCGGTCCCGCCCCAGGAGCAGACCGGACTCCTGCAGGCCGCGCACGGCGTAGGCGATGGTGTGGGTGAAGGGGGGTCGGCCGGGCACGAAGGCGTTGGCGTGAAACCAACCTTCCGAGTTTTGTTGCCCCAAGGCCCAGTCTAAGTTCTTCTCGGCCGCCCTCACCAGGTCCTTTTCACCCGTGACGCATCCCGTTCGGGCCAAGGCCCACGCAGCCCGGGTGTTGTAGGTGTGGGGCACGCCGTTGTGGACATTGCGGCGCCAGCACCCGTCCCCGTCCTGGGAGGCCACCATCCAGCGGCACGCTCGCACGGCCGCCTCCAGGCAATCCGTCCGTTCCAAATGGCCATAGCCCGCCAATAGTCCGTGGACGATCTGGCCCGTGTTGAAGATCACCGGCCGGCTCCCCGCCTCACCGAAATGACCGGGAAAGGCCCCGTCTTGTTGCTGCAGGGAAAGTTCCCAATCCAGAATTTCCCCGGCCCGGCACACAAGGTCCGTGTCGTTCAGCACCCCTGCCGCCACCAGCAGGGTCTCCACCAGATATCCACTGGTTTCCGGATAACTGGGAAGCCAGCCGTCTTCGAAGCTCCAACCCGCAGACATCCCGCCTTGGTCGGGCAGGCCGCGACGCACATCCTGGGCCCGGCGGACCCAGTCCAGTACGGCCTTGAGGTGCACCCGGTCGTCCTGGGGCACTCCGTTTCGGGAAGGAAGGATATGGCGGCCGAGGAGCCGAAGGTGGTCCGGGCGCCACGGCCGATAGCGGCACCATGCATCCCAAAACATCCGCACCCCCTTCGTCCATCTCTGCCCCATGACACTCTCCATTTCCTCCCCCACTTCCCACTCCCTACCCCACCACTCCCCGCAGCGCCTCCGGCAGGGGCACGTGACTCACCACGTAGCGGTGCTTTCCCGACGCCTCCGCCGGAATGTCTTCCATCAGGCGGATCCCCACCTGGACGTTTTCCCCCAGGCGGGCCTTGAGGCCTTCCACCACCTGAGTCCGCCGCTCCTCATTCCATTGTGGACCCGTCACCACCCACACCTCCACGTCGTCCACCGCGTGCTGGATGAACTTGAACCGGGCGACCCCCGGGGTGGCCCGGAGCACGTAGATCACGGCCAGGGCGTGCATGATGGTTCCGTCCGATCGGGTGACGAAATCGGTGGTTCTTCCGGAAACCTCGCCGAGCACATGGAGACCCCGTCCTTCCGGGCAGGTTTGGCCCGTATATCGGACCACGTCTCCTGTTCGATAGCGGATGAAGGGCTGGGCCTGGGAGCAGAGGCCCGTGACGACGGCCTCCCCCAGCTCCCCGGGCTTCACCGGATGCCCGTCGCCGTCCAGCACCTCCAGGATGATGCTTTCGCTCATGAGAAGGATCCGGCCCGTCGGGCTTTCATGGGCCGTGAAGCCCACGTCTCGGCTTCCGTATTCGCTAGCCGCCGGGACGCCGAAGACCTCCTGGAGCAAATCCCTTTGGTGGGGATAGAGGGGCTCTCCCGTGGTGAAGACCGCCTTGAGACCGGGAAGGCGCATGTCCACGCCCTTTTCCTGGGCTCGTGCGGCCAAAAGACTCAGGCTGCTGGCATAGCCGTAGAGGCTTTTGGGCCGGAATCGCCGGATGGCCTGGATGTAGGCGTCCATGTTGGCAAGGGTCATCTCGAAGGCGTTGAGGAAAAGCTGATTGACCATGCGGTCCCGGAGGAGCTTGATCTTGTCCGTGGGACCGGCGTGGAGCCCCGCTCCCCAGAGCCACACCTGGGGCTCCCCCACCTCCACGCCCCACCAGCGCTGGGCACGGAAGCGGCCGGCGGTGTCCGAGGCCTGTCGCCATTTACCGAAGTAGAAGATGAGGGGTTCGCCGCTGGACCCCCCCGTGTTGTAAAGGTAGGCGCCGCCGGGAACCCCGAGCCAGGCGATGCGGTCCCGGTTTTCCCGGGCATCCTGGCGGGTCATGGTGGGAAGGCGTGCCAGATCGTCCAGGCCCATGGCATCCAACGCCCCTTCGTCCAACCCGGCTTGCCGGATCCTTTCCGCATGCCAGGGGCTGTGGCGAAGGGCCGTTTTCAGGAGCGCGCGGAGCTTGTGGAGTTGAATCGCTTCGATCTCCTGCCGGGATGCCCACTGGCTCCGTTCCAGCTCCGCCAGATAGGCAAAGGTGGGACGTCCCAAGAGCCGTTCATGGGCCCGGTAGAGGGTTCCAAAGAAGCTGGTGGCCTGAGTCGGGTATTTCATGGCGACCTCACAAGATCGGATGGAGGTTGACGACATACATCTGGCGGCTCCCGGTATGCGTTGAATCGATACAGACAGCCGTCCCATCCCTTTTCCATCGTGGGTGGAGATCACAGCGGATCTCTCCCCGGTACCGGGCGGGCGAAAGGAACCTATCCAGATTGATCCGTCGCTTTCCGTGCAGGTCGTAGAGATAGAGGGTGCGCATTCCGTAGGGGTCCGGGTAGGTGTCGTTGAGAATCCATCGACCGTTGGGAGAAAAGTTGCAATGCCCGTCTTCCTGCATGACATGGCCTCCCACCACCCGGCTTTCGCCGCTTTCCACGTTGTAAAGGTGGAAAGCCGGGCGCCCTTCCGCCCCCATGGCCCATGCCAGCAGGCGATCTTCGTCCTTCCAGTCGTAGTGCGACACCACGCCCGTTGTGATGATGGGCCGGAGGCGGGTTCCGTCGGCCTCCGCCACCATGAGCCGGGTGGCCCATCCCCGGCGGGGATGGACCCAGCGGTGCAGAAAGGCAAAACGGGTTCCACGGGGGCTGAACTGAACGTGGTTCACCCAGTGAGGAACATCCGGCGGATACATGCGCGGTTCCACCCGGGCCACTTCCTTCACGGAGAGGATCAGTTCCGACGATCCCTTCTGCAGGTCCATCCACCACAATCCGTCGCCATCCGGCAGGGGATCCTCCGCCCAGGGATCCTCCACGCCCGCATAGCCGTAACCAGGCCGGAGCCGGTGAAGGCGCGAAAAGTTGAGGCTGATGGCGCCCATACCGTCCGGATGCATGGCGTAAAAGGGCCTGTCGAAGCGGGCCTCCACCGTGCCTTTCAGGTTCCGTATCAGCCCCACGAATTTTCCCCCCTCCCGGTGGTTGTGGCAGATCCACGTGTCCGGGTCGGCGGGATGCCACTGGAGCATGCAGCCCTGCTGCCAGTTCCAGGCAAGGGACTCCCCCAAGGCCTGGAAGCGATTTCCTTCGTGCAAAAGGAGGCAACCCACCACGGCTTGATCCCGTGCCGTGGGGGGACGGTCGTCGAAGGGCACTTCCAAGGCCAGCAGCTTGTCTCCGGAAAGATTCCAGGGAGACTTGTCGTAGTAGCCGAAGAAGTGGTGCAAGGGGCCGGAGGTGACGGGCTGGACCAGGTTTTGGAAGCGGCCGCAGTGAAGACCCCGGTACAGGGCGGGGGCACGCCGTCGCAGCGGCCCCTCCGCCCAGGTCTCCATCCGGCGCGCCACCCGCCACGGCACCCAGGAAGATCGAAAAAGGAGGTCGGAAGGAATCATGCTATTCACCTTGGTCAGGAGATGAAAGATCAGGCACGAGCCCGGCTGGTGTGCCGCCGATCCAGGAACTTCAATAGCGGGGCGTACATCCCCATGGGCAGGAGGGCTGGAAAGAGGTACTTCACGTCCCGCACGCCCCACGAACCATGCCTCAAAACAAAGCGAAACACCGTCTGGGCGCCGGCCAGGTCCCTTTGCCAGTAGCAACGGTAGCCGCGGGCCAAGAGCGCCCCGTGGAGGTAGCGTTTCAGAAGATCCCGAGGCACGGCAGCGCAGAGGTCCGGACGACTCTCCATGAATCTCTTTTTGACGAGCCACACGTTGATGGCCTGCCTGCCCTGCTTGTCCGTCAATTGCCCGGCCCCGTGGTGCCTGTAGTAGGCCAGTACCCTGGGAACCCGCACGATGGGATGCGAAAGGCCGATGCGAAGCCACAGGTCGTAGTCCATGCAGGTCCGCAGGGCCGTGCTGAAGCCGCCCACCGCATCCAGCGCCTCCTTTCGTATCAGCGCCGCATGGATGGGCCAGGGGGAAGCGGAACGCAGGAAGGCGTGCACTTTGCCTTCCTTTTCATAGTCGGGCGGCACGTAGGGTTCGCCGCTGCTTCGAACCGCGCCCACGTTTTGCCAGCCGCAATAGGCCAAGGCGGCGTCGGTACCCTGGAGAGCCGCCAGCATTTCTTCCAGGAAGGTGGGAGCCCAATAGTCGTCGGCATCCAGAAAGGCCACGTATTCTCCGGTGGCCACCTTCAGTCCCAGGTTTCTCGCGGGATACGGTCCCTGACGGTCCTGGCGCAACACCTTGACCCGGGGGTATTGTGCCAAGATATCCCGGCTCTCGTCGGTCGATCCATCGTCCACCACGATCAGTTCCACGGCGCCGTGGGTCTGGCCGGTGACGCTCTCCAAGGCCTGACGCAGGTAGGACGCGGCATTGTAGCACGGCATGATCACCGAGACCCGAGGCGGCGTCGTTGCACTTCTGCCCATGTTTGTCTCCCCAGGAGCTTGTCTGAGAACGCTTCGGTTGCTTCCTTCTTGAGCGGACGGAAGGCTGGGGCCACCAAGCGCGCACGCGCTACGGGCCCGGCCTTGCGGGAGCAGGGGCGGGTTCCGAACCCGCCCCTACAGAGCTCAAAAAACCTCACATGGCACGATTGAATGGCATTGATCAGAAAGCCCCAAAAGGCCAAGAGGCCATTGTGAGACAGCCTCCCAGTTTTCAAGGCTCTGTTTCTTCAGGGCCAGCCGGAGGCCACCGTACCCCAGGAAATGGACTCCGAACCGCCCCCGATGGAAAGATCCGTGAGGCGGCCTCGGGCGCGGCTTCACACGTCCCGCGCGCCCAGCATGGCCGCGCCCAGTCCCGCCAGCAGCCGCCCCGATCTCCACGGGGAAAGGCACAGCCCCCGGGCAAGGAGGGTCAAGGCCCAGACCTTTCTCCCCTTTCGGTACTCCCACTTGGCCGCGTCGGCCAGGGCCGACGCATAGGCCGCCCGCCAGAAGGCGCCCCGAAGCGAAGGCGGAAGCAGCACCCGGTTTTTTCGAAGCACGGCCAGCATGGATGCGCGCATCACCTGCGCATTGCGGCTCATCCCGGAACCATGGCGGACGATCACCACCAGCGGTTCCTCCAGGCAGGCATAGGAGGTGACCGCCGAAAGGCGAAGCCACATGTCCACGTCTTCCACGCTTCGGAGCCGTTCGTCGAAGAGTCCCACGCGGGAGAAAAGGTCCCTTCGTACCACCACCCCCGAGCCGCTTCCCGGCACGGCCGAAAGACGGGAAAAGATGGCGGTGGTGAGGCAGCCTTGTTTCGATGGACATCGCCACACGCTGAGGGGCGAGCCGTCTTCGGCCACCACCAGGGCCGCCGTGGAGGTAAAGCCCAGGGCGGGGTCGGCCGTCATCACGGCCATCTGGCGGGAGAGCTTTTGGGGAAACCAGAAGTCATCCGCATCCAGAAACGCCACGTAGTCGCCCCGGGCCGAGGCGATTCCGGCGTTTCGGGCGCTGCTGAGTCCTCCGTTTTCCTTTCGGACCACCCGCACCCGGCCCCGGTACTTCTCCAGGATTTGGGGGGTGGCGTCGGTGCTTCCATCATCCACCACGATCACATCCAGGCAAGGGTAGTCCTGACCCAGGACGCTGCAAAGAGCCCGCTCCACGCACCAGGCCGCATTGTAGGCGGGAATCACCACCGAAACCAGCGGCCCACTAGAGCTCATAGCCCAGCTCCCTCATGGTGGGGGCCAGAACGTCCAAAACCCGTTCGATGGCGCGAGGATTCTGGGTTTTCCACTTGGCCAGGCGCGGCGGGCCGCTCACCAGGCTCGTCTGGTGCTGCAGCAGGGACTCGCACCGACGCCGGATGGGCTCTTCGAAGGGAAGATCCAGCCGCTCGAAAACGCGTTGAAAGACGGACACGGGATCCACAAAAAAGTCCTCGTATCGGATTGGGATCCACTGCCTTGGAGGCACGAGCCGCCGGGCGCCCAGAGCCGCCCGGTTGGCGCTCACCCATTGGTGGGCGCACACCCGCTCCAGGGAAGCGTTGTTGAAGCGGCGCCAATCGGGGGGAAGGAAAAAAGACCAATCGTCGTAGCGGCCCCCGTCGATGCGAACCGATGCCGGCAGAGGCCCCAGAAACTGGTGCAGGGCAAACCGCGGGGTTTGCTTCCAGCCTTCCATGAGGGAATTGACGTTGTCGCGGCCGTCCCGATGGATGTAGATGAAGCAGGCCTTGGGAAAAAGCCGGTAGAGGTAGGGAACCCGCAGGACATTGATGCAGGTCTTATCCAACACCCACCCTGCTCCCAGCCGTTCGTAAAAGTATTTGAAGGCGGCGTCCCGGTGTTCGGGCTTGGCATGTTGGAGCTCGGCCCCTTCCGAATGCCATCCGTTGTGGTGCGGACCCCAGAGCCCGTTCCAGAAGGTGGGCAGTTCGTAGCCGAAAGAAAGCAGATGGCGGGACAGCCGGATGGTCTCGTAGGTCACCGAGGTCCCCGCCCGGGAGCAGCCCACAATGAAGACGGGATCCGGCATGTGGGGCCGGAGGAGTTTCCAGGCCAGCCCGCGAACCCCATAACGGAGCGCTCGAAGGTTCTTGGCCCGTATTTCCGGGTCCTTCAACTTGAGAATCTTCTTGAGACCGTTCATTCGTCCACCGTTTTCCCACCGGGGGTTTCCAGACAGCGCCGCCCGAGTCTGGCAGTCATATTTTGAAAAGCTCTCCAGGTGCTTGCCTGTAAAGGGGTTAGGGACATGAAAACGCCCCAGATAGAGATGGAAAGGCCCAGCCGGCGTGTTCCCGGATCCTCACTGGGAGAGAAAGACCGCCGGATGGCGCGCATCCTTTCGCCGCAACCCATACCCTTTGAGCTCCCCCAGGGCGCCGGCGAGGCGCATGGCATAAAAGCGCCGCGCGCTTGGGTTGCCGGCGTGGGCTGCCAGCCGAGCCAGCCGGTCCAGAACCTTGGACCACATGTGGAGGGGCGGCAGCACGCCTGCAGCCCCGGTCTCCTCCAGCCGGACCACCGAGGCGGAACGTTCGTAGGCCTTGCGCAGGAGATAACGGAGGCGGAATCGGGCCGGATCCACGTAGTGGTATTGGATCATGCCCGGCACGTAGCGAAGCCGTTCGCCTCGGGAAAGCGCCCGGCGCACCCACTCGATGTCTTCTGCACCGCCCAGGTTGTGCCCCACGGGGCCGAAGCCCGCCCGAAAGGGACCGGCGCGCTGCAACACCTCCCGGCGCACCGCCAGGTTGCCGCCGCCCGGATAGGGCCCTTGGGGCCCAAGGGTTCGGGCGGTCTCACCCAGGTCGAAGCGGGGCACGGGAAGTGGGTACAACCTGTATGGCCCCGTATCGTGCACCCAGGCAGGTTCCCGGCCGTCCCAATCCGGCAGAATCCTTCCGCAAAAGAGCCCTGTTTCGGGGAAGCGGCGGGCCGCCGCCACCAGACTCTCGAAGCATAGCCGGTCCACCCGGTGGTCATCATCCACGAAGGCGATGAGATCTTCAATGTCCAGAGTCCTCAGTCGGTTCAGGGCGTGAATCTTTCCCGGCGCGAGCTCGCTCACGAAGCGCAACGGCCACCCATTGGCATGCGCGCTCAAAGCCGCCTCCCGTGTTAGCCACTCTTCCGTGCCGTCTGTGCACGCGTTGGCCACCACCAGGATCTCCGTTCGGAGGCCCCGGGGCCGCTTCGCCCGGCGGACGGTAGCCAGGGCACGCCGGAGGAGTTCCAGCCGATTGTGGGTGCACACGGCCACCGTGAGGCCCTTCACGCTCACAGAGCGCCTCCAGAGCTGGAGAAGGCCTTCAACTCGTCGTGCAGGGCTTCCAGGTAGGCGTGTCCGTATCGCAGATCAGGTTCCATGTAGTTTCCCTCCGCCCATTCATTCCACGATTTGAGAAAGACGAGCCGCTCTTCCGGGTTCCGTTCGCCGACGAAGCGGAGGGCGTCCCGGACGTTCAGGCGGAAAAGGCCCGGATCGCAGTCGTGAAAGACCAGACCCCGGGTGCCGCTTCGCGGGGTGTTGTCCCAATTGGGTAGAATGCACGGATAGCCGGGAAAGGGGGGACGCTTGCGGGGAACGAAAAAGGGTACCAGGTCGCGGTAGGAATAGACTGTCAGGTCCCGCGGAACCCGGTGGATTGCCTTTTTCACCGGTCCCCAGGCGCCGTTACCGGGCTCGCCGTAGACGTTACGGTAAAACGGGGCCAGACGCTGCAGGACCGCCCCGTCGAAGCCGAGAGGTCTCAGGTCCCGACCGCTCAGATGCAAAACCCCCAGGAGATAGAGTCCCTTGAAGCCGGCCTTCAGGGCGGTTTCCCTCCAAGAGTCGGTCACCCGGCGCGCGTTCGGCAGCTCATCGGGGTGGTAGACGATAAAGAGCGGTTTTCCGTCCACCCGGATGTAGCGTTCATCTTCAAAGGCCCGGGCGAGGAAGCGGAAATGCTGCGCATGATCGTCCATGCCCGGATAGGTCTGCTCCATGAGCACCTCGTCTGACGCGCCCTTCCAGATTCCGCTCCAGCTCTTGTTGGCCCAGCAAAGGCAAAAGGGAAAGCGGGGTTCGCCCGAACGGAGCACTTCGTTGAAGGGCCGCTCCAGCAGCCGCCGGCCGTTTCCGAACCAGTAGTGGTAGTAGCAGAAACCTTCGATGCCGTATCGGCGGGCCATCTCCGCCTGGGCCTCGCGGACCTCGGGAAGTCGAAGATCGTAAAATCCCAGGTCCGCGGGGATCCGGGGCTGGTAGTGGCCGGGAAAGAGGGGCCTGGCCTTGGCCACGTTGGTCCATTCCGTAAAGCCCTTCCCCCACCACCGGTCATTTTCCGGAATGGGATGAAATTGGGGAAGATAGAAGGCGATCACTCTGGCCTTAGGATTCACGTCAAGCCTTTCGTACAATGCCTTGGTGAGTAGAGGGCTCGTGTGGAGCCTTGCGACACTCAAGCCCGAGTCTTCGGCACATGGCCTTGGATGTTTCGTGGTAGCTGAGTCGGTCTCGAAGGGCATGAATCCGGCGCCGCATGGAGCGTACCTTTTCCCGAGGCAGGTCCAAGGCATGCAAAACCGCCTCTTCCCATCGATCATCCTTGACCGCAATGCAATGAACCCCATGCCTCATCTCCAAGCCGTAAAGATCCACTTCTTTTTCATTCAGGATCGGTACGGCGCCTCTCAAGAGGGCTTCGATAGGGCGATGGGTCACCAGGGAATAGCCTGGAGGACACAGCACAAAATCCGATTGGGACAAGATGCGCACGTAGTCGGCCGCCGACACACCCGACCCGGAGGAGTCCGTGTATTCGTGCCAAAACATCTCGGCCCCGTTGAAGTGGCGTCGAAGCTCATGCAAAAACCCTCGGCGCCCCTGGGATCCAGGCTGCCCAGAAAGCTGATGCGAAAGCTACGCGGCTCGTCCGGGAGCCAACTGGGGGAAAAAATGAGTTCGAACAGTCTCGGATTCGTCAGAAACTGGGAGTGCACATCGAAGCCGCAGATAAACCGGGGTCTATGCAGAGCACGATAAAGATCCATCCCCCGGTAGCCATCTTTGTACACCACCCGGCCCACGGGAATCCCCGCCCGGCGCAACGCCATGAATTCTTTTACTTGCACCTTGAGGGCCGACCAACGGGGCTGGCCCCGATCCCCTGCGGTGATAAAGGTCACGGGCTCGCGCACCCGATGCCCAGCGATCTCAAGAGCCTTCGGGGAAGGAAGGTGGGGATGGCCCTGAACGACAACCCGCCTCCCGGCACCTGCCTCGTCAACTCGGCCGTTTCCCACACAGGACAATCGGACTCCGGGCATCCGAGATATTTCGGAAAGCCTGCGGCCCGACTCTGCACGATCATAGAGGAAATTCACCTCCATACCCTGGAAGGTCATGGCATGGAGCAGGGTGAAGGTGAGCGAATCCACCTTACCGGTCACGAAAGCCACCGGAGCGGAAGACCTCTCCAATCTGGTCGGGTTGCCCGAGGAGGCTTTCATGACACATCCACCAGGGAGGACATTCGGGAAAGGAAAGAGGCAGTCGTTTTTCTCAGGCGCCAAAACGGAGGTCCGCTTTTTATAGGGACTGTCGCCTGTCGCACTTGCTCACGATCAGTGGTACCGTAGGTTGACTTCATGAGGTCGTCGATTCGAAAGGGGTAGCCAAACCTTTGGGCGATGGGCGCAACCTGTTCCTCAAACTCGACGATCTCCCGATCTGTCCACTGACAGATGTTTCTCTTCTTATCAAATGAGTGGGGGCGGCTGTCCGCAAGGGCTTGAAACGTCTCCTTGGTCACCAGGGGCTCGTAGCCCAGGAACCGGGAGGCCTCCAGATAGGCGGAGTGATCAAAATCCTCGATGCGAACGACCTTGTAGGTTCCCTGGGGTAAAGTTTGAAGTTTTTCCAGAGTCTTTTCTGTATACGCCCGGTAGAACCAGGCGATCTTGCCGATGGGCGTCATGCTGTTCCAAACAGGAAAGAACGGCCCGGTGGGCGCAATCCGGGCCAGGAACATTTCAAAGAGATCTTTGGGCATCTGTTGATAGCTGGGCGCCAGGGAGGGATCCTTCACCACATAGGGCTGGCGATAGAAGCCCTTTTTCAGAAAGGAGGAAACCACCTCGTGGGGGGCTCTCACCAGGAGAATAAACTTGGCGCCGAACCGCTCATGGAGTTCCACCACGGAAAGAGACAAATGGGGACTGGCCTCGAGCGAAAAGACGGCCCGCTTCAGGTCATCCCGAATCTCCCGTTCTTTGGCCTGAAGAAAACCTTCCGAATCCACCGGGAGATCGTACCACTTGCAGTAACGGTGAAACGTTTCATTCAAGGGGAATCGCTCGTGAGAGGCCGCCACACCAGGTTCCAGCTCGCCCAGCTTTGTGTAAAATAGCGTCCCGCACCGGCCCGTGCCGATGACGAAACCCACTTTTCCTTGATATTCCATGTCAAATCCCCATAATTTTTACAGAGGAAAACACATTATCTTACTAAATTCAGATCTTAATTCGTGAAATTTCGCCTATGAATACGAATATCTTACGGCAGATGTACTACTAAAAATACAGCTCATTTTTGATATACGGTTTCCTGACACATTTTCACCCGGCAGGTGCACTCATGAAGAAAATTGAGATCGAACAATCTCTCAAATCTTTCTCCAACGGACACGCGGGCTTAGACTTTGTGGGAAATCTGATCAACGTTGCCGCGAGCCTGCGCGAACATTTGGAAAGGCAAGTTCCTGGACCGTCGATGATCTCGCATGCGGATGTGTTCAAGACCTACTTGGGGCTTCTGTGCCCGGGCAGAATGGCTTTGAAGCCACTACGGAGGTGGCCGGCAATGACGGTTTCCAAGAGCCTCTGCACATTCAGAAGGTTCCTTCACATGAAACCTTGCAACAACCTTTTGACGAGCACGCTAGGGTTTTCGAACGCCTTGCCGACGCTGGTAGCTTAGAACTGCTTGAGAGGGCCGGGGTTCCCGTGACGGCGTGGGGCTTTTCGCATCCTGCCTTGGGTTTTAGGGGGCAAGCACTTTCCCCACAGAGAGAAAGACGGCGTTCCAGGCTTTGAGAAGATCCTCTTCTTCCCGCTGCGGGCTGTAGGTCTTTGCGATGTATTCCGCCGCCCGGCGCCCTCGATCCACGAGTGGGGCGGGATCCGCCTCGTACTGGCGGATCACCCCTTCCACCGTGCGGGCAAAGCCGATGATGTCGCCTTGTTCGATGGGGTAACTGAAATGGGGGTCGAAAAATTCCCTGCCCCCACCCCCATGGAATCCCACCACGATGCATCCGCACGCCATGGCTTCCGCCGCCGGAAGTCCGAACCCTTCCGGGTAGCCGAAGCTCAAGAAAATAAGCGATTCCCGCAGCAGGCGTGCCACTTCCGACTGGGGGATATTGATGAAAGGACGCAGCTCGAATTCCCCAAGGACTCCACGAAACTTGAGGATGCTAACCACTTGCATGGCATCCCTCGGGTTCTTGATCCGCGAAAAGGCAATTTGTTTCTTCTTGTTCGGCTCATAGAAGAAAAGCTTAGGGTCCACAGACAGCCGGAACCGATGGACCGGATGATGAGGAAATGCATATCGCACATATTCCTCCGTATTCTTGGAGTTGACCAGTGTGGCGAGGACATCCGGATGGCCGTAAGGGGTGGTCAAACTCTTGGCATCCCAAGAATAGCCCCTGAAGGTTAGGTATCCACTTTGGTTCAAGATAACCTTCTTGATCCCTTGGCCATAGAGATCGGCCAGGTTCGGCCCGTACACTTCCGGGATCACGAGAATATCATCCTCACCAATGAAGGGCTTGTGCCCCCCCTCAATGGGGATTTTCTCCATACGGTCTTCAGCCCCCTGCGCGGCCGTAAAGGCCTTCACTTTCTTCTTGATCTTTCCAAAACTACGCCGACACCAGCCCTCCTTTCGGTAGACGATGGGCGTGGAGTTCTCGAACCACGTCGCGCGAAACCCCTTTTTCCGATGCACCACATAGGCAGGGATGCCGTGCTTGTTGCCTCTTCGCTGTTTGTTGTGCAACCGGCCCTGAAATTGCTATTTTAGGATGGCTTTTCAGGCTCTGCAAACACCACTAAGTCGGGTTATCATTGAGCGCAAAACCGACTTTCCAATACGTCAACTGCAGGCTCGGCAATCACTCCTCACCGATTCAGAGGGCCATGATGCGACCTATTCATCCCCACAAATAGTCTAATTCTGAGCTATGTAGGTAGTCTAGCTTTCAGTACTATTCACTTTCTTTGGCGATACTTCGTATGTATCGACGAATATACACATTTCCTTACCTATGGTTTCTAAATTCAGCAATCAGCGCATACAGTTTTTTCCCTTGATCGCGTCTTGAGTATTTTTCTATGGCTTTCCAATTAGGTGAATGTTCGTAACGGCCCTGAGCTCTCCATTCATATACACGCACTATTGACTCAGCAAATTTGCTAGAATCCCATTGCCCTACAGCCTCGCCTGTATTTGTTTCTCTTATCAGACGTGCTACTTCGCTACCCTCGCTAACCAAGGCCATTATCGGAACAGGCGTCCTAATCATCTCGTATATTTTTCCGCTCATTACGTGAGTTTTAAAATTCTCCGGTTGGACGAAGATCTGCAGGTCTGATCTCATCCTCACCTTTATAGCCTCTTCATGAGAGACATACCCGTGATCAACGACCTTCACACCGACTTCATTGCTAATTCTACGCATATGGTGTGAAGCTGGGCCCGCATATTCCAAAACCACCTTATGGAAAATATCTGGCCTCTTGATCTTCAATAGATTAAATCCATTGCATATATATGTCACGCTATTTTCTGAATAAATATTCCCAACAAGCGATATTGTCAGTTGCCTATCATCGCGTTTCACAACTCCCTCTATTCTAGCAAAATCATCTTCATCGTACCCATTAAGAATACCTACTATCTTATTTTCCAAACTGCGGGAGCACAGAAAGTATTCTCTGTAGTACGTTTCATTGTCTGCCATTATAACGTACTTTGATACCTTTAACACAAACCTCTCCAATTTAGCATTTAACAACTTTCTAATGTTACCTCTCATGCCCCATGTACTGACATCGATCTTATTCCACGGGTCACGAAAATCACATATTATTGGAATACCATACTTGCAACTAATATAACAGCCTATCAGCAAGTTAGTATAAGGAGGGGCAGTGGCAAAAAGAACAGATACTGATCCATGACGCAAAATGTTTTCTATTTCTTTTCTGCACGTTCGAAACCACGTTATATAATCATCAGGCACTAAAACTTTTTTTCTTCTGAGCTCAGTAGCCGCCATCTCTGGAGTTCGAACCACAAGAATATTTTCAGGGAGTTCATTTATTGAATCGTCCAAAATTCTTCCAGACCTGGGTTTAGTAGTTACCAAAATCTGACTCAAGCCACACTCATTCAGGTACTTGATAAATTTGTTTATGCGCTGAGTCCCATAATCACTCGCATATGGATATGAAAAATAGGATATGAATAATATATCATAACATGCCTTCCTGCACCGTGTCGAATCTTCATTAGCTCTATCCCATACATATAATTTTAGCAAGCAGAGAATGGCATACACATACTCAGCCACTTCCCCCATGATCCTATTTAATTGTTTCATCTTTTCGAAGTAGCGCCAATACAAACTTTTGAGATTCATCCCATCCCCCAAACAGTCACATAAACATTACGCATTTAGCTGATACATATAACTGCACATTCACACGACACCTATATATAACACTTGGTCACATAGCGGTAAGATTGCGTTTTTCACATATGTCTATTTAATAACGACTATGTTTTTAAGGGATATTTGACTCTTTGGTAAAATATCAAGCTGAACCGCTTGCAGCGGTCTGTCCATCCATACAAAATATTTATATCCCATTGCCTTTAGAAATGCGACATAGTCCTCAATGGATACCCCGGCGCTATGCATAGCATCATTATTTATCTCAATCATTAGTTTCGGTTTTCTTTCCCTGATCAGATCCCTGCAGCCCTTCAGAGCAGCTAATTCGTGACCCTCCACATCCAGCTTTACAAAAAGGGATCCTGGCAGCCGTAAAGATAGCACTAAATCGTCCAGGCGTTTAAGACCTACTTTCAATACTCTATGCTCTCCAGTTGCTGAAAAAGACTTATAAACGCCAGCTGCCCCGGAGCTACCGCGAGGCACAAATAGCTCTGTGGAGCCTTCTCTATCACTGCAACCACATTCAAAAACCTGAAAAGGACTCTCGCCGTTCGCCTCTAAATTTTTCTTGACCAATTTCGCCAATAAAGGCTGTGGCTCTATCGATACGACCATGCCAGTTGGACCAACTAATTTTGATGCAACAACCGAGAAAACTCCATAATTTGCCCCCACGTCAATAAACGTATTACCTTTCCCAATAAAATATTTTAAAGAATACGCATCAGAACCCGAGTCTATTAACTCAATTATTGCTTGGAATGCTCGTGGATCCTCCACCGCCAGATAGAGTTTCGAACCATCAACCGTGACCAAATAATAAGAATGCTGGCCCAACAACTTAGACATACCCACACAACCAAAAAACATTATGTTACCCAAGGGGAGTTTTCCTTTATAAAAATTTACAAACAAATAGACATATGACCAAAAGATTTTTTGGGGCCACGGCAAACTCCAGTAATCTAATGTTTTCACTATCTTTGATAATCGTGACATTTGGAACAGCCACGCATGAGGCCCCTCAGGCTCCAAAACCTTGAAGGGTCTCCTTAAAAAACGAGAGCCCATTTGAGGAGCCTCCCGCAACCGCCAGTAACCTGATTTAAGTCGAGCTATTAAATAATTCATCTGCCTACCTTTACCGAGCTAGAGATTCTGTTGCTGTATCTGAGGTGACGTCGTCATTTAAAGAAACTGAATTGGTATTGATATGCCATTCATGTTTAATGTCAATAAATCCAAGCGCCGCCGTTTTCGAAACGGGAATATCGCCTGGTAAGACGCTAAAGGTTTTAATAGATTCGCCATAGAACATCTCTCTTCTATATCGGTCAAGCACACCTACCCGTAGTCCGTAGATTCCTGGAATTAGTGGAAGTTCTGGTATAACGCACTGAACGAGGTTCTTCCCCTCTCGAAAATTAGGCTTATTCATAAGCCTGGCGGAATCCATCGAGGCGATGTATATAAGATCTGGTGTGTGAAATCCAAAGACAACTTCAGGGCTTTCAATATGGCGATCACAGTCGAACCAGGCTTGGATGACCATCGGATATCCGGATCTCATAGCGTCCGATTCTTCACCCTCTTCGTTAAGCAAACTTAAACTATGCAGTATGACTTCTCCCGTCATACGAAGATTCCTAGCTTGACCGCCACTCACATTGTATTCGCCCATGATCTTCTTACTGCTTTGTTCAAAGTACAGATCACAAACCTTTTTGGGGTTTCCATCTTCGATGACCCTTCCATTGTTAAGAAGCACTATTCGAGAACACAACCGTTCGACCTGTCTCATATTGTGGCTCACCAACAAAATAGTTCTACCTTCTGTCTTTATTAGATTTTCCATTCGGTCAAAGCATTTACGCTGAAATGCCATATCTCCTACCGCCAAGACCTCATCCATTATAAGAATCTCTGACTTGAGGGTCGTAGCAATTGAAAAACCTAGCCTCACTTTCATTCCAGAACTGTACCGCTTGATCGGAGTGTCAATAAACTCCTCCAACTCAGCGAACTCTATAATCTGTCCGAGCGCTGAAGTTATTTCTTTTCGCCCCAGTCCAAGTATTGTTCCGTTTAGATATATGTTTTCTCGTCCAGTCAGATCTCCAACCAGCCCGGCCCCCACTTCAATCAGGGGCGCCACTTTGCCACCGACAATGCAGTTTCCCCAACTCGGGCGGGTTACACCGCACAAGATCTTGAGCAGTGTGCTCTTGCCCGCACCGTTGGGGCCGATGATGCCCACCACCTCCCCTTCCTCCACGGAAAAGGTCACATCGTCCAGCGCCTTGAAGGCCTTTCTTTCCGGTGGCTTTCGACCGCGAAGGCGGGCGGCGATCCCCTTGAACGTGTCGCCGACTTTCGTGAGCTGTCCCAGACGATATTCCTTGGTCAAGTGTTCCACTTCGATGATGGCCATGTGACGTCTCAACCTCTTTTCAAGCGGTTCCTGAAGATTTCCACTCGCCGATACCGGACTAGATCACGTCGGCAAAATAGGCTTCCGCCCGCCGGAAGATGGCGTAGCTCAAGGGAAGGAGCAGCAGGGTGGCGACAAACCCGGGCCAAAGGACCTGAAAGTCGGGCGGGTCGCCTCTGAGCATCACCGCCTGAAAGGTATCGATGATGCCCGCCAGGGGGTTGAGCGTGTAGAGGGTGTAGAGCAGGTGGGACCAGTCCCCGGCGGCCTGCTGCACGATGAGCTTCTTGTGGACCAGGGAAAGCGGATAGATCACCGGCGAGGCGTACATGAGCAAGTTGATCCCCACGGGAAGCATCTGCCCCACATCCCGGTAGTAGACGTTCAGGGCCGCTCCCACTAGGCTGATGGTCAAGGACACCAGGGCCGTATAAACCAGAAGGAAGGGAACCCACACGGCATGGGCGCTGGGGGCCATGCGGTACCAGATCATGAAAAGGGCCAAGAGGAAAAAGTAGATGGACAGTTCCACAAACTTGGTCAACACGGCGGTCAGGGGAAAGATCACCCGCGGGAAATAGATCTTTTTGATGAGACCGGCGTTGGCCACCACGCTGTTCACACTGGCCGCCGCGCTTTCTTGGAAAAAGGTCCAGGGAAGGAGCGCCGCAAAGGTCAACACCGGATAGGGGATCTTGCCCGTGTCGATGCCCACGAAGCTTCGGACCATGGTGAAGATCACGGTGAGCAGCAAGGGCTTGAGCACGGCGATCCCGATGCCCAGATAGGCCTGCTTGTAGCGGACGACGATCTCTTTCCAGGCCAGAGTCGTCATGAGTTCCCGGTAGGTCCAGAGTTCTTTGATGACGGCGATCATGGGCTGCCTCGTCTTGGTTTGGAGAGTGGCGATGGGGTCAAGTCGCAAATCGTGAAGTCGTCAATGGGGCGTGGCTGGGATCAGGAGACGTACTGGGTGTAGAGGGCGCGGTAGAGGGCGCCGTTGCGATCCCAGGTGCGCTCCCGCACCACCCACTGCCGGGCTCGGCGCGCCAGCCGCTCGCGCAAGGCCTCCGAATCGAGCAGCGTGGAGATGGCCGCGGCCAGGGCCTGAGCGTCGTCGGGTGGGAAGAGGATCCCCGTCTGCCCATGTCGGATCAGTTCCCGATGACCGCCCACGGCACTGGCCGCCACTGGCTTTCCCAGGACCATGGCCTCCAGGGGCTTGAGCGGCGTTACCAGCTCGGTAAGACGCATGGACTTTCTGGGATAGACCAAAAGATCCGCCGCCCCGTAGGCTTCCACCACCTGGTGGTGGGGGATGCGCCCCGTAAAGACCACCGATTCTCCAAGCCCCCGGCGCGCCACCAGATCCTTGAGGGGCCCTTCCATGGGCCCGCCCCCCACCAGCAAGAGGCGAAGTTCCCGATGCCGATCCACCAGGCGGCCGCACGCCTCGATCAAAAGATCCAGCCCTTCGTAGTGATAAAAGGAGCCGATAAAGGCCACCGTCTTGGATCCGGCCTTTCCAAAGCGCCCGTCTTGCCCCGTCCGTGCCTTGCCGGAAACCGAAAATTCCGAAAGATCCACCGCGTTGGGAACCACGCATACCTTCTCCCCAGGGATACCCCGGGAGAGAAGGTCGTCGCGGAGCCCCCGGCAGATGGTCACCACACGATCCGCCCGGCGGCACACGACCGTCTCCAAGGCCCGCACCAGCCGGTACTTGGCCGAGGCCGCCCCGTAGGTGCCCAGATCCGCCGCGGCGTCTTCCCAAAAGGCCCGGATTTCGTAAATCATGGGAATCCCGGCCCGACGCGCCTCCACCCAGGCCGCCAGGGCGTTCAGAACCGGCGAGTGGGCATGTAGCACATGGGGTCGCTCCCGGCCCATGAGTCGGCGGATCCGGGACCGAAGGCGCCAGACCAGCGCCCCTTCGCCCAGGATGCCTCCCGCCCGCCCGTCCAAAGACCCGCTTCGGTGATAGACAATGCCGTCGATCACATGTACCGAGGGCGCCAGGCCCTTCCAGGAGGCTTCGTGCTTGGGCGAGGTGAGGGCCAGTGGGGCCAAGCCCGCCCCTTTCTGGCTCCGCAGGATGTTTCGACTGCGGAAGGCATAGCCGCTTTGAAGCGGCAGGCTGTGGTCCAGGATGTGAAGGATTTTCATGGTTTCGTGAATCATCGAGTCCTGCATCGTGAATGGGGGATTGGCAGATGGTTTAGGGGGTCCCGTTTTTCAGCAGGACCTGGACGATGCGCTCGGCCGTGCGGCCGTCCCAGAGATCGGGCACACGCCCCAGGCGTTCCGGACCGTTGAGCACCGCCTGGATATCCCCGGCCAGGGCTTCCAGAGACGTGAGCCGATTGCTCCCTTCGGTGACGGTCACGGGCCGTTCCGTGTTGGGCCGAAGCGTGAGGCACGGGGTCCGAAAATAGGTGGACTCTTCCTGCAGCCCCCCCGAATCGGTCAGGACGAGCCGCGCGTTTTCGGTAAGACACAACGAATCCTGATAGCCCACGGGGGCGATCTTGTGGAGGCCCGGAGCGCCCACGTGGTCCAGGCCGAAGGCTTCCAGCGCCTTGTGCGTGCGCGGGTGCACCGGAAAGATCACGGGAAGATCCCGGGAAAGCCGGACGAGATTTTCCAGGATGGCTTCCAAGGATTCCCTGCAATCCACATTGGACGGCCGGTGGAGGGTCACGTAGGCATACCGGCCGGGTTCCACCCCCAGCCGCACCGGAGCCCGCCGGGCCCGGGCCCGGGCAAGATTGGCCACCAGGCAATCGATCATGATGTTTCCCACCCGGTGGATCTTTTCCCGAGGCACCCCTTCCCGGGCCAAGTTTTCGTCGGCGTCTGCAGACGGCGTGAGCAAAAGATCCGCCAGGGCGTCCGTCACCAGCCGGTTGATCTCTTCCGGCATGGTGCGATCGAAGCTTCGAAGCCCCGCTTCCACATGGGCCACCGAAATCCCCAGCTTGGCCGCCACCAGCGTGCAGGCCATGGTGGAATTCACATCACCCACCACAATGACCCAGTGGGGCCGATCCCTGTGGCACACCTCTTCGAAACGCACCATCACCGCCGCCGTCTGCCGGGCATGGGTTCCCGATCCCACCTCCAGGTTGACGTCCGGGGTGGGGATGTTCAGCTCCCGGAAAAAGACCTCCGACATCATGATGTCGTAGTGCTGTCCCGTGTGCACCAGCAAGGGCTCCAAGGCGCCGTTTCCGGCCACGCACCGCTGGTTGTGCCGGGCGATGGCGTGAAGAAACGGGGCCACCTTCATAAAATTGGGGCGGGCTCCGGCCACCACGAACAGCTTCATCGCACGTCCCCTTTTCGGCGCCGGTGAAGCTCCACCAGCACACGCTCCAGACGATCCATGCCCGCCTCCCAACCGTGATGCTCCTTGACGAAGCGCCGCGCCCGGCCGCCCAGCTCTTCCGCCAGATCGGGGTCCCGCAGCACGCCGAGCACCCGGCGGGCGAACCCGTCCTCGTCCTCGGCCACCAGCACGTGCCGGCCGGGCTGCGCCTCGATGCCGTCCAGGGCCGCCGGTGTGACCACCGCGGGCCGTCCCATGGCCATGCCTTCCAGCACCTTGTTTTGCACGCCCCGGGCCAGCCGAAGGGGCACCACCACGCAGGCCGCCGACGCCACGTGCGGGCGCACATCCGGCACAAACCCCGTCACCTTGATCCCAGGCCGCGCCCCCAGGGCCCGGACGCGCGCGTGGGGCCGGGACCCCACCACCCAGAAGGAGGCCCCGGGAATTTCCCTTCGAATCCTGGGAAAGATCCGTTCGGCAAACCACACCACCCCGTCCACGTTGGCCGCATAATCCATGGCGCCCACAAAGACCAACTTGGAGGACCCGCCGTCCCGAGCCGCCCGGTCCCCCGGAAATCGACGGCCCGCCAGGGGCCGAAAGTAGTCCGTATCCACTCCGTTGGGCGCCACACGCACGTTGCACGCCTCCGGCACCCGCTCCATGAAAAGGGCCGCTTCCCGCCGGGAGACGAAAAAACAGGCATGGAAGCGCCGCTGTACCTTCTTTTCGTAGTCCAGGAGCCGCTGCGCTTCGCGCCCATAGATCCAGCGCGCCGGCCCGGAGGCCCGTTTGGAATACTGAAGCCACTTGTCCGAGTCCATGTCGCAAAAGTCCATGATCCAAAGGGGCCGCTCCCGCCGCTCCGACCGGCTCCGGAAGAGATACTCGGCCATGGGAGAAGAAAAGCACAGGACCACATCGTAGTCTTCCCGGGATAGCCAGCGGTCCACGCGCCGCTGCAAAGACTCCCGGTGAAAGTAGGGAACGGAAAGCGGGGCACGCTGCGCCAGGCCGATCACACTCCCGGCCTTGGCCTTCCAGGGCACCACCCGCTCCACGGCCACCCGTCGGCACCAGCGCTCCAGGGCCCCCCGAAAGGCCATGTCCTCTTCCACATCGCACAGGCACGCCAGGTCCAGCACGTGCCGTCGGGCCAAATGACGCACCTGGTGGTAGGAACGGATCTTGTCCCCCTTGTTGGGCGGATAGGGGATGCGATGGGCCAGGTAAAGGATCCGCAGGGGTGGGGAGTGGGGAGTGGGGAGTGGGGAGTGGTCGGGGGTCAAGGGACTCCTTCTTTCCATGGATTTACGCACGCGTCTTGCCCCTCAGGGTCCGCCGCAGGCTGTTGATCATCTTGCTGATGCGTTCCACAAGCTCCAAGGCCGTCTCCACGGCTTGGGGTTCCAACAGCCCCAAATACCTGGAACACAAATGCAGTTGAGTATCCAATTCAGCCAGTGAGCCGCGGGCCATCCCAAGAAATTGGATGAATTCAGCGGTTGAATTCCGGGCCGCCCCCTCCGCGATATTGCTGGGGATGGAAACGGCCGCCCGCCGCAATTGACTCGCCAAGCCATACTTTTCGGTTTCAGGAAGGAGTGCCGCCAGCGTGTACACCTCTTGGCACAGGTCCATCGCCAGCCTCCAGACCTCCAGATCCTTATGGGGGCGATGGAACTTCCGCTTCACAAGCTCCCTCTCTCCACTCACCACTCTCCACTCACCCCAAATGCCGCGCAATGGGCGGGCCCACAAGCCGTGTGACTCCGTGGGGCAGGCGCCGCCACATCTGGATCAGCAGGCGGTAGCGCGGGTTGGCCGGACTCACGTCCGGAAGGGCCCGGGTCCGGTGGAGTACGTACTGGTAGGCCAGCGGTTCGGGCTCAAAGCCCCAATGCTTCTTGAAGGCGTAGGATCCGGTGCCTTTCTTGCTCCGACCGAAATCGAACCAGCGAAAACCCGCCAGGCAACTTCGGCGCATGAGCTCCCAGTACATGAAATCGTTGGGAGCCAGGTGCCGGTAGGCAAAGAGGGAACCCGCGTAGTAGGGCATGACCGCATCCCGCCAGAACAGGCTCAAGACCGCCGCCACGGGCACCCCCTGCCGGGTACGCACCACCAGGATCTGGGCCCTCCGGCCAAAGGCATCCAGGAGGTTTCGAAAGAGCCGTCGGGAAAAGACAGGGGTTCCCAGCCGGTGGTAGTTGGCGGCCAGGATCTGGTAGAACGTGTCCAGAAGATGGGATCCCGTCTCGGACCACAGCCCCCGCTTCATGCCCACCCGGACCATGCGCCGGGATTTCCTGGGGATGGCCTTCAGGTTCTGATCGGGATCGGAAGCCATCTCCTTTCGAAAACTCACATACAGATCCTTGGTGGGAAGGCCGTCCACAGGACGCCGGTTGCGAAGCTCCAGGTAGGCGGCATCCCGTCGGGCCACCAGAGCAGTGGCGTCATGGATGAGGACCCGTTCCACCTGGGGAGAATCGGCCAGCACTCCCCCGCTTTCAGCGAAGGGAACCGACAGGAAGTAGTGCCCGAAGAGGCGGCTTCGCATCTCGAAAAGCGGCAGCACCCCCACCAGGGCGGGGCTTTCGCCCACACGCCGGAACTCCTCCGCCACCAGGTAAGTACTGCGGTGGTCAAAAGAGAGCTCCACCATCTGCTTCCACGCGGTGGTGTGGAAGGGCGTTCCCCGGGGATGGGCGGCCACGTAGGCGTCCCAAGCCGCTCGGTCCGATGCCACGTAGTTTCGAATTTTCAGCATAGGGGGATGAGGGCTCCGATCAGGGCCCCAAGAGCTCCAAGTAGTCGGAACAGGAAAGAAAGCTGGAACGATCCAGGGCCTTCACCAACCCTTCCAGCTTGGCTTCGGTTCTTTTCAGGTTCACGTAGTGACGAAAGCGCCCCAGAACGTCCGGGACCGGGACCCGCGGTTGGCCCGAATCCAGCTCCCACGGGTGCAGGTAGAAAACATAGAGGCCGTCACGGCGCAGCATGTTTTGGACTCCGAGGGAAAAGATCTTCAGGGGCGCGAGTCGAAAGTAGCCCCCGCCCGCCCAGGGAAGCACTCGCCCGTTGAAAGACAGGTTGCTCACGGGGATCTCCGCCAAGCCGGTCGGAGTTTCATAGAGCCCGCCGCGCTTTCGAAAGGCGGCCAGATCCAGCCGGCCGTACCGGGGATTGGCTCCGAAGGAGTTGTAGCTGGAGTCGTAACGAAACCCCACCCGAGCCAGGATGTGGAGGAGCGCCGGAGAGATGGAAAATCCGGGAGCCCGATAGCCCACAACCGGTTCCCCCAGGACGTCTTCCAGCACGTTCCGACTTCTGCGGATGTCTGCTTCCAAGGCCCCGGGCTCCATATCCCGGCACAGGAGGTGTCCGTGACCGTGGGAGGCCACCTCATGGCCCCGGTCCCGGATCTCGCGTACCAGCCAGGGGATGCGCTCGGCCAGCCAACCCAGGACGAAGAAGGTGGCCCGGATCTTTCGGCGGTAGGTTGAGGCCGGGGTTCCTTTCAAAAAGGCTTCCAGGCGGTCCAGAAGGTCCAGAAGGCGGCGGGTGGCCCGCTCCACGCGCAGTTCGCAGCCACCCCAAGTGTGGGGAGGAAAGACCGACCGCAGGTTCTCCACCTGGAACCAGTCCTCCACATCGAAGGTGAGCAGCACCACCTTGCGGTGCCCTTTTCCCTTCCCCCCATCCGAGCTACCCACCTCACGCTTCACGATGTCACGTCTCAAAAGCTGATGGGCTTCAGCTCGGGCGAAAGGTTCATGCTGAAGTCCACCCCCACGCGGTTTTCGTGGGAGTCTTCTTCGTCCAGGTTGGAGTCGATGGTGCGGTGGGAAAAGCTGAGCGAGAGGCTGAAGCGGCGGCTGATCTGGTATTGCACGCCGACTCCGGCCAGGTAGGCGTTGTCCTTTCGCTCCGGGGTCTCATTCAGGTAGTCGTCGCGCCGGTAGGTCAGGTAGCTGGACCAGGAGATCTTCTTGGTCATGGCGTAGCGAAGATTCATGGTCGCCCCGTAAAAGGAGGAAAAGCCCAGGTTTTCCGTCCCAAAGAAGGCCTCCCGAAAGCCGCTCTGCACACTGAAACTGCCCACCAGCCGCCCCGCCTTCCACTGGTCCGCAGTGTTGTAGTTGAGGTTCAGGGTGAGGCCCTTTTCGTCCTCTTCGTCCTGGTTGTCCTGGAAGAAGTAGCCCACACCCACCGTGAGGCTGGATTTGGGGCTGAGCACATAGGTGCCCCCCACGGACGCGTGGTAGACCACGTAGTCGTCCCCGTCTCCCTCGGAATCGAGCAGGATCTGGGAATAGTCCACATAGGCGCTGAACCGGGGGCTGAAGGCCCGGTTGAGCCGCAACGATCCGTTCCACCGGTCGAAGTCCTCCGTGGGATCGTCCAGGTAGCGCGGGTCCGCATCGAAGGTCCCCCGCGTGTAGCCCCCCGAGGCGGCCAGGCTCAGGTGCGGATTGATCTGGTAGGTGATGCCCGCGGTGGGATTGTGCCGCATGCTGTCTTCTTCCAACCGGCTTTCATGTTCCGTGAGGGAATGGAGGTAGCCCAGAAAGAGACTGTGGCCGCGGCCGAAGGTGTGGGTGAGGCGCGCGGCGGCCGTGTTGGTGATGTAGGGTTTGCGGCCTTCCCGAAGGGTGGTGTCCGGCTGCAGCCCCAGCTCTTCCGGGCTGAGCACCGGCGGCGGTGTCTCCCCTTCCTCCGCCGGCCCCAGGGAACGGAACCGGGTCTCCCGCCGCTCCACCTCGTCCGTGTTGGGGTCTTCCGTTCTCAGGAAGTGGTCGTAGAAAGACAGGTGGGTGTTCTTGGTCAAGGAGTGCCAGGCGTTGAAATCCAGGCTGTGGCGCAACGTGTTGTCGTCTCCGTTCTTGGCGTAGAGGGCCGCCCCCGGCGCGTAGCTGAGCCGAAGGCCGTTTCGGCGCCCCGACACCTCGTAGGTCAGGCTGGGCGTCACCACCAGAATCCAGTCGGAGTCCGTATCGTTTTCCGTCAGGTTCACGTTGTCCGTGTATTCACCACTGACGGAGAGGTTGGGAATGATCTGGTGCCGGTATCCCGCCTGCGCCGAAACGGGCGCCACCGCGCATACGAATAGAGCCAACGTCAGCCCGAGCATCCAGCGTCCCATAGCCCCTCCTGTCCCCTGCGGTCAAAGTGAAGCCGTGTCATGGAACCACGATGGTGTCGTTGGGATGAATGTAGATGTTCTGTTCCGGCGATTTACCGTGTAGGATATCGTTGTAGTTGACAACCATCCTTTTTTCAACTCCGTTTTCCCGCCGCAGGATGACAATTCGCTTCTTATTGGCCCATTCGGTCAGCCCGCCGGCCCGGGCCAGGGCCTGCAAAACGGTGAGGTCCTTGATCAGGTCCTGCTCTCCCGGGGAATTGACTTCACCCACCATGTAGTACTTGTTGTTGGCCGAGCCCGTTACGATCACGCTCACCACGGGGCTTTCCAGATATTCGGAAAGACGATTCTGGATCTCCTTTTTGAGCTCCATGGGGGTGTGGCCCGCCGCTTGGATGTCATCCAGTAGGGGAAGGGAGATCATACCGTCCAGGCGCACCTGGGTCTGCCGGGTCAACTCAGGTTCCCGCCACACGTAGATCTCCAGGGTATCGCCTTTGCCGATCAGGTAGTTGCCCACATCGGGAGGCCGAGCCTCTTCGGGACCGGGCACCACCTCCCCGGCGTCCTTGGCTTGCACAAGGCCCACCGCCAAGAAGACCATCGCCGCCGCCAGTGCCGTGATCCATAATGTCCGTCTTTTCATGGGGTCCTCCTCATTGGGGGGGTGAATGCGTGAGGTGGGGAGGGGGCCCTGGCCGAAAGGCAGGCTTCGCCCAACTCGGTTCCAGGGCCTCCCCCACCGACAAAATCAACCGACTGACTCAAAAGCCTTTTGCGAAGCCGCTTTCGCGGGGACGACGGGAAGCGAGATCCCGCGATCCAACATCCACCCGTTAGCGGGCGCCTTTGCCGAAGAGCACGATCTGAACCGTTTTGAGAATCACGTACAGATCCAGAAAGAGCGACATGTGCTTGATGTAGAAAAGGTCGTATTCCAGTTTTCGCAGGGCGTCCTCCTCGGAGGCCCCGTAACCGTAATTCACCTGGGCCCAGCCGGTGATGCCGGGTTTGACCACATGGCGCTCGCCGTAAAAGGGGATCTGCTCCTTGAGACGGGCCACGAAGACGGGCCGTTCCGGCCTGGGTCCCACGAAACTCATGTCCCCCTTGAGCACGTTCCAAAACTGGGGCAGTTCATCCAGGCGCAGCTTTCGAAGCACGCGCCCCACGGGGGTTACCCGCGGATCGCTGTCGCTGGCCCAGACGGCCCCCGTCTGCTTTTCCGCGTCCTTCACCATGGTTCGAAACTTGACGACCACGATGGGCCGTTCGTACTGCCCCACCCGCTCCTGACGGAAAAAGACGGGTCCCTCGGACGTGAATTTCACGGCGCAGGCCACCACGAGCATGATCGGGGCGGAAAGCACGAGCCCGATGAGGGCGAAGGCGATGTCCAAGCACCTCTTGCCCACTGTCAGCAGTCGATGGCGCCGGAACCCTTCGGAAAAGATGAGCCAGCTGGGATTGGCCTTTTCCACGGGAATCCGACCGCTTAGGGCCTCGAAGAAGGAGACGCCGTCCAAGACCGAAATGCCCATCATCTTGCACCTGAGCAGGGCTCGGACCGGGAAGTTCCCCCGCCGTTCATCCAGGGCCACCACGATCCTTCGGATTCCGTCCTCCAGGGCCCTTTCGCACAACGTGTCGTAATCCCGGTAAACGGGGCAGTTCCACACGGGATGCCGGTCCGTGGCGGCCTGAGGTTCCACCAGGGCCCGCACCACATAGCCGCTGTCCAGGTTGCGGTTGATCTCACGGGCGATGAGATTCGCCATCTGCCCGTTTCCCAGAAGGAGGATGCTCTCGGTGAGAAGCTTGCGTTCACAGATGTACTGGTAGGCGAAACGCCAGGACAGGAGCCCGAACACCAGAAGAAAGAGGGCCAGGAAGAAGATCTTGTTGGCGATGATCAGCTTGGCGTCCATGGCGTAGAGGGCGGCGAGCAGAATGCAAGCGACCCCCAGGGCCTGCAGGAGACGAATGGCCAGCTCCAAGACGCTCTCGCGGGCCTTCATCTCGTAGAGTTCGTGATAATAGAGGCTCAGCTGCACCACCACCGTGGTGATCAGCATCCGCAAGGCCATGCTGTGACGGGCCCCCGACACCGGGTACCACAAATCCGAGGCCACGTGGGAGGCCACCAAGAGCGAGCCGAAGATGAGCCCCCCCTCGCCCAGGAAGAAGAGGAGATTCCGAATGGGAAAGTAGGTGTGAAAGAACTTGAGCATGAGCCTTCAGCCTCTGTTGGAAACAAATCTATTGATCGGCCTTTTCCCCGCCGCCTGTCGTGGATTGCTCTTCCCCTTCGTGCTCCCCGAACACACGGGTGTATTCGTATTTCCGGTAGACCTTGGAGCTCTTGTCGTAGTCGTTGAAGACCACTCCCAGCAGCTTGTCCCGGCGGATGCGGTTCACCGCGTTTCGAACGGCGTTTCGCGGCGTGCGACCCCGCCGGACAACCAGGATCACCGCATCCACTTCATTGGCGATCACGAAGGTTTCCGGCGCCAGTTCCAAAGGCGTACTGTCCATGACCACGAACCGGTCCTCGTAGCGGTCGCGAACCTCCCGAATCAGCCGAAGCATCTTCTCCGACGTGAGCAGCTCCGTGGGCTGGCGGGTGGAGTTTCCGCCCGGCAGGAGGGTGAGCTTGTGGACGGCGGTCTTTTTCAAAAGCTGATCCAGGGGCGTGTCGTTGGTCAGGTAGGTGGACAGGCCCTGGTGGCTGCTGTTCAAGCCGAAGATGCGGTCCAGACGCGGATACCTCAAGTCGCAGTCCATGAGCAGGACCCACTCGTCCAGGCCCTGGCTGATGGCGGCCGACAGGTTGGAGGCCACGTACGTCTTTCCGTCTCCCACCAGCGGGCTGGTGACCAGGATGGTCCGGGGCGGATCCCCCTCCATGGGGCGGACCAACACGGAACGCAAAAAGCGGAAACATTCCGCCGTGGGAGACCCCGGCTCTTCCAGGACCACCAGTCCTCCGGTGGACTTGGGCAGGCTCGGGGTGACCACTCTTTGTGGGGAAGGAACATCTTGTTTCGGGGACCGCTTGGCCCGCTCCAGTGCTTCGTAAATCTTGCCCATGATCCATCCTGTCCGCAGTGGGGTACATCCAATCCCCGTTTCAGGCCGCTTTCTTCCTGAACCTCAGGCTCCACCAACGACGTTTGTCGTCCTCGTCTTTCAGCCCGGGCAGGCTGACCAACACCCGGGTGTTGAGGTAGCTTTCCACCTCTTCCGGTCGGTAGAACCGAGGATCCAGGAGCTCCAGGGCATACGCCAGGCCGCCGCCCAGCCCCAAGCCCAGCACCACGGCCAGTGTCATGACCTTCTTGGCATCGGGTTCCACCGGCTGGGAAGGCGCGACCGCCGGATCCAGGATCCGGAACTGCTCTCCCTTTTGCCGCTTTTCCAGCTCCTCGGCCATTTGCGCGTCCAGCAACTTGGCCACCATGCTGGAATAGCGGGATCGGACCGTGTTGTAGTCCCGTAGGATATTGCCCAACTGCAGGCCCACGGCGGGCGTCTTTTCCACCCGTTCCCGGTATTGAGCGATCTGTTCCTTCAGAGCCGAAAGCTGCACCTCGTTGGCCTCCATCTCCTGACGCAGCTTCTCCAGTTGGAGCTCCAGAATCTGGCGCGGGCTCAACCGACCCTGCCCCTCCAGGTCGTCCCCCTGGACATAGACGCCCACCCGGGCCACCTCCTGGCGCAACCGCTCGATGGTGCGCTTCAAGGCGATGACGTCCGGATGTTTTTCCGTGTAACGAACGCGGGCCTGCTTGAGCTTTTCTTCCAGGGCTTCCAGCTGCTGAGCCTCCGGCGTCTTTTGGCGCTCGCCCGCCACGACGGCGGAGGAAGGACTGAGCCTGCCCGCCTTCAGGTCCTGGATCCGATCTTGCAACAGCAATTCCTGCTTTTTCTGCTCATCGATCCGCTGCTGCAGCGTGGTCAGCTCCTGCTGGAGCTGGTTCAGGATATTCAGATTGCTTTCCAACTGGTCCGGCAACATGCCCATGTGCTTTTGCTTGAAGTCCTCCACTTCCTTTTCCCGTTCGGCCAGATCCCGCCTGAGCTTCTCCACCTCGTTTTTCAAAAAGGCGGTGGTGCCCATGGCCATCTCTTCGCGCACCTTCAGATTCTGTTCGATGAACTGGGAGGCGATGGCATTGGTCACGGCCGCCGCCGTGGTGGGATCGTGCCAGCGGAAGGAGATGCGAAAGGACGATCCGCTTCGGTCCACGTTGATGCTGATCCGCGACCGCAGCTTGCCCACCAGGTCCGCCGTGGCCACGGCTTCTTCTTCCTTCTTAACGGCCGCTTCCTCGCCGTGTCGCCACGTGTTGATCTTGCGCCGGATCTTGGAGATCAGATCCTGAACCCGGTCTTCGGGTTTTCGGTAGAGCTTGAACTCCTCGATGATGCGCTCCAGGTTGGTGCGGCTGTTGACCTGTTCGGAGATGGTGCGAAGCCGGCTGGCCACATCCTGGGTCACCGTGGGGCGCACGTAGCCCGTGGGGATGCGCTGGGGCTCCACCAGAATCAGGGTGGAGGCCCGGTAGATCTTGGGAGAAACCTGGAGCACCACCAAGCCGACGGCGAGCCCCAGGAGCGTGGGGATGAGAATCCACCACTTGCGTCTCCAGGCCATGTCCACATACGGTTCCAAATCCAGTTTGGGCAGTTGCATGTCGTTTCATCCCTCTGTGGGTGGTCTTTGCCTTGGCTACAGACCGTAGGCCTTGATCTTTCCGAGCAGGCCCTTGTAACTCACCTGGAGCAGCCGGGCGGCGGCCTTCTTGTTGCCCTGCGTGTGCGCCAGGGCCTCTTCGATGGCCTTGCGCTCCGCCCTTTCCGCCACCTGCTGGGAAATCTCCCGAAGGGACCGGTGGCGTATGGATCGACGAAACTCCAACGCCGGGTCCTCTTCCTTCTCTCGAGCAGGGCCCCCGATCCGAGTTCGCTGAAGGCCTTCCAGGGCCAGGCTCTCGCTGCCCAGGGCCACCACGCTCTTGATCACGTTTTCCAGCTCCCGGACGTTTCCCGGCCAGTCGTGTTCCTCCAGCATCGAGCAAAAGTCCTTGGAAAGGGCGTGGGGTTTTTTGTCGTAGAGAAGGGCGTACTTTTCCAGGAAATGCTCCCGCAGAGGCCCGATGTCCTCCTTGCGCGCGCGCAAGGGGGGCAGGTGAAGCGTGATCACCTTGAGTCGGTAATAGAGATCGTTTCGGAAGCGCCCTTGTTCCACCAGCTGCTCCAGTGCCGCGTTGGTGGCCGAAATGATCCGCACGTTGGCCGTCTTGTTTTCCACGCTTCCGATGGGCGAATATTCCCCGTCCTGGAGCACCTGCAGGAGCTTGGCTTGCATGGCTTGGACCATCTCGGAGATCTCATCCAGAAAGAGGGTGCCCGAATCCGCCAGGTCGAACTTGCCCGGTTTGTCCCCCCAGGCCCCCGTAAAGGCGCCTTTCTTGTACCCGAACAGCTCGCTTTCCAGGAGCGAGGAAGGGATGTTGGCGCAGTTGACTTCCAGAAACGGCCCGGATCGGCGGGGCGAGTTGTTGTGGATGGCCAGAGCCACCAGCCCCTTGCCCGTTCCCGTCTCGCCGCCGATGAGCACGGTCAGGTCCGTGGCGCTGATCTTGGCGATGGTCCGACGGACCTCTTCCATGGCCGGGGAGTTGCCGATGAGGTAGGGCTCGCACAGGGGCCGCACAGAGCCCGTGTCCACGCGATTGGAAAGGAGCTCCCAGACACACCGGGTGAACTTTTCCGGGTGGATCGGCTTGAAAAAGACCGTGCAGTCCGCCCGCTTTTCGATCCGCCCCGCGGCGCCGTCTTCGCACTCGGCCACCAGCAGGACCCCCGGGGTTTCGCGTCGTCGCGACCGAAAAACGGCGGGAATCTCGTCCCGGGGTGCCTCCACCACGGTCAAGAGCGGGCCGGTCCTTTCCAGAAGGTCCCGATCCAGGTCTTGGCCCCGGACCAGCTGAGTCTCCACCCCCAACTGCCTCACCAGGCTGTTCAGGTAGAGCCCGTAGGCGCGTTGCTGTGCGCAGATAAGAATCGGCTTCCCCCTGGGGATGTCCATGGTTTTTGCTCTCGTGTGAGCCAAGGCCCTCATGCGCCGACGGTTCTGTGCCAAACCGCCGTCCCCTTGCCGTTTGCCGAGCGGGCCCCACCAGGCCCGATCCGCTGCACGGGTTTAAGCCATAATCGTGCCAACGCCCGGGTCGATCCACTTTTGTATGCTTTGTCAAAAGGTTACACCAGACCCGCCCCCTGGATCCCGGGCCCCCAGACCCCATGGTGCGCAAAACGGTGCACACAACATGCACCGTTTTGCGCACCATGGCCCGGTGATGGGAAGGAATGCATTGAAATGGCTGCCATTCTTGCTGATGTGGGGTTTTCCAAACCATGTGAAATGGTTTGCACGCCCTGTGCACCAAAAGTCCCTTGGTGGAGGAATTTCCTTGCATCCCGGAGCGCCTCTTGGCGGTGCGGGGTCGCGGTGTCCCCACGTCTCGGATCCCACTTCGGCTCCCGTTACTTTCCGAAATCTTTTCAGAATGCGCGCCCCGAACCGAACCGGGGCCGCCGCCTGGATGGAATCCTTGTTCATGGCACCTTACTTGCTAAGTTCTTTCCCCGATCTATGTCCAAAAATCTCCAGAAGAAGATCCGGGCGGCAGAAGAGAGGCCAGAATCTGCAACATCGGGGTGGAAACCGGGAGGAAGAGCGTGGGGGCGACCAATGGGGTGGCGGCAAGCGGAGCGGGCGGGGTCAAAGACAGGCGCAAGCATTTCCGGATCCCGGTTCGCCTTCCCGCCCACGTGACCGAGCTGGATGAGCACCAAAGCTATGCGGCCTCGCTCGTGGATCTCAGCCTTCGGGGGCTGGGTATCCAGTCGCTGGCGGCGCGGTCTCCCCAGCCCGGCACCCGAGTCTTGCTCGGGGTCGCCCTGAACGGCGATGTGGTCAACGTGACGGGAACCATCTGCTGGACGTCCCTGGAATTAAAGACCCCGGAAGACAAGCCCAGGTGTGGCATCCAGCTGGACGAAGAACTGCAGGCCCGGATACCGGTCCGTTACGCCATCAAGATATGCGAGGAATTCGACGGGGAGGTGGAACGAGCCAGGAGGCTGCGGGAGAGGTTCCCCCTGATCGCCCATGGCATCCGGGAGACCTATCCCTGGAGCCTGTGGGGCCGGGTGGTGGGCGCCCTTTCGGAAGCGGCCCAGAGCCACTGGGCCAGCTGTGCCGCCCGGGTGGAACTGAGCGCTTACCGGGCGGAAAAGCTTCGTTCCTCCCAGGTGGCGGATCCGGAGGCAGTGGATCGGATCGTGGAGGACCTGAAACGGACCGGATCCAACCTGCGCGCTCTCGCCACCATGTTCCGGGCCATACGCGATAAGCATCTGGCCCTGAGCCAAAACTCCGGCTACCTGGTGGATCTGGAGCAAGCCATTTCCGATTCCGTCAAAAGCCTGCAGGAAGCGCTGGCGGGCCTCACCGAGGCACCGCTTCCCGCCATCATGTATGAGAAGTCGCCCCTGCCCCTTGTGTTCGGAAAACACCGGGACTTTGTGGTCTGTTTCGACGGGCTCCTTGCCTTTTCCTTTCGAAGCGCCTTTTATAACAAGGGCTCCCGGATCCTGGTGCAGTCCCGAGTGGATGACCATCAGCTGATTTTGAGCATCTTAGAAGACGGGGCCCGGGCGTTGGATCGCAACCTCTTGGAGCTCACCCCGGAGGGAATCTTGGACCTGGAATCCTTCAGCCAACGGGACCTGCGAGCCGCCCTGTGGCTCTACTGCGCTCTGGTGGCCCTGGAAGACCACGAGCCCAGGCTCCAGGTGCGAAGCGAGTCGGGAAGAAATCAACTCCGGTTGGTTCTACCGCTCGAGCCTACCATCAAGAAGCCAACCCAAGCGACCCGCAGTTCCTGATGCTTCGACCGCCGTTTTCCCAGCCCCTTGCCGAGACAATTCTTTTTTTACGGACCCCATAGGAGAAGAAGAGAGGAAGAGATCCATGCGCCACATTTTTTCCATTCGCCATCGCCGGCACGTCCCCGATCGTTTTCGGGATCTTTCATCCGTAAGCGCCCCTCAGACGACAGGCGGACGGCCTTCACACGTTTCGGACCCCAGGCATCCCACAGGCCCCACCCCCCATGGCGGTTGTCACCCGTCCCGGTCACGACGGACCCTGACGGGCCTTTTGGGGCTGCCCGCCCTTCTGGTGCTCTTTTTGGCCTTGGCGGTGGCCGGTTGCAGCAGTTCGGAGCAGAAGTTTCAGGAACATTTCACCCGCGGACAGAAATTCTTCGACGAAGGCCGCACCCAAGAGGCCATCTTGGAGATCAAGACGGCCCTCCAGGAAAACCCCAAAGCCCCCGACGCCCATTACCTGCTGGGACAAGCTTATCTGAAGGCCAAGGATGTCCGTAACGCCTTCAAGGCCTTTCACCAGGCGGCAGCCTTGAATCCCGATCACGTGGACGCCCAGCTCAAGCTGGCCACCCTCTACACCCTGGGCAACCAGCCGGACAAGGCGCGGGAGGCCCTGAAGATCGTTCTCGAAAAAGAACCGGACAACGTGGAAGGACTCATCCTGGAAGGAGGGCTCCTGCTCCGGGAAGAGAAATATCAGGAGGCCATGGACACACTTCAGCGCGCCCTGGCGTTGGACAGCCGGAAGACGGAAGCCTCCATCCTGCTGGCCCGCTGCTTTCTGGCCACCGGCAAACTGGAAGAGGCGGAAAAGACCCTTGTGGACGCCGCCAAGATTGATGCCACCCCCCGCTCGCTCTACGCCCTGGCCCAGCTCTACGTGGCCCTGCGTGATGCGAAAAAGGCCGAAGACGCGCTCGTGCAAGTGATTGAAAAATTCCCCAAGCAGCCCCAGCACGACCTGAATCTGGCCCGGTTCTACATCCAGCAGAAGCGCTTTGAAGACGCCGAACGGGAGCTCCTCCGGGCCGTGGAGAAGGCGCCGGATCAGCCGGCCTACTACACCACGCTGGCCGCTTTCTATGTCAGCCGGTCCGAACCGGAAAAGGCTGAAGAAACCCTCCTGAAGGCCGTGGAGCAGGCCCCGGACAAGGTGGAACCGCGCCTGGCATTGGGACGGTTCCTGGCGGCCAAGGGCGAAACGAAAAGAGCCCTGCAGGTTCTCCAGGAAGCCCGAAACCAACATCCGGACGACCTGCGACCGTACCGCGAGTTCATTCGCATCTATTACGACCAGGGACGTTTGGATGAGGCCCTGGCGGAGATCCAGACCGTCCTGGAAAAGTCGAAAAAAGACGCCTACGCGCGTCTCATGAAGGCCCGAATCCTGGCCAAGAAGCGCCAGTACCGGGAAAGCCTGGACATCCTGAGCCGGCTTCTCAAGGATGAACCCAACCTGGCCGAAGCCCACTTTGTGAAATCCATGTGCCACATCTCCCTGGGTGAAGAAAACCTGGCCCGGGAGGCGCTGGAAAAGACCCTCAAGCTGGCACCCGGCCACCCGCGGGCCAACATGACCATGGCCGAGTTTCTGCTTCGGGATGGCAACGTGGGCGAGGCGCGAAAGCACTGTGAAGAGGCCCTTCGGCGGGCCCCCCGCGACATCCGAGCCCACATGCTTCTGGGTCGCATCGCCCTGGCGGAAAAGGATCCGGACGGAGCCGAGAAGGCCTTCAGGAAGGTCCAGGAACTGCAACCGAACAACCCTGCGGGATACATGGCCCTGGGGGCTCTTTTTCAAAGTGAAAAGCGCCTGGATGACGCCCTGAAGCAATACGAAGCGGCCTGGAAAGTGGCGCCCCAATCGTTTCCCGTGGCACGAAGCATCGTACTCGTGCACATCCTCAAGGGCGAATACGACAAGGCCGCGGCGTTTTGCGACCAGAACCTGGCCGATTTGAAAGAGCAACCGCAGATCAAGGCCGCCTACCTGGCTCTCAAGGCCGCCGTCTTTCTGGCCCAAAAGGACCTGGCGCAGGCAGAATCCCTTTACCAAGAGGCCCTCAACTACAGCCCGGACTGGCCCACACCCTACCTCCACCTGGCCCGGATCTACACGGCCACCGGCCGACTGGACGAAGCCATCAAAAGTTACGAGGCCGTGGCGGCCAAGCGCCCCAAGTTCATCGGGGCCCTCATGAGCCTTGGGATACTCCACCAGACCAAGGGCGAAGCTGAAAAGGCCCAGGACTACTACGAGAAGATCTTGCAGCTGCGACCCGACTTCGCGCCGGCCGCCAACAACCTGGCGTGGTTGCTGGTGGAACAGGGGGGCAACATCGACAAGGCCCTGACCCTGGCCCAGATGGCCAAGGAGAAGATGCCGGACGATCCCGCCGTGGCCGATACCCTTGGCTGGATCTACGTGCACAAGAAAGCTTATGGCAGTGCGATCGCCCAGTTCGAAGACGCCTTGGCTAAGATTCCCGACAACCCCTCCGTGCGCTATCACCTGGCGGTGGCGCTGGCTCAAAAAGGCGATAAGGAACGGGCCCGCAAAGAATTGGAAAAAATCCTTGCCAAAGACACCCGTTTCCCGGAAAGAAAGAAGGCGGAGGAGCTGCTGGGGCAGGTGAAAAGCTGACCCCCGGGCCTTTCAGGAACGGACTTCCAAGAAAACCCCGTCATGCGCGGCCGCGGCCTCGTGATGAAAAGGCCGCGGTCCCGTGATGGGAAAAGCATCGAGGGGGGCGGGTTCGGAACCCGCCCCTAAGGCGGCCTGGCCAGGCCGGCAGCACAAGCCCGCTTGGTCGTTCCAACCTCACGTCTCTAAAAGAAAAGAACAACCTGGGCGTTCTGGAACAAGCTTAGAAAAAACGGCCCATGGGGCGTTTCCTGCCAGGTCATGGGGCGATGAGGGCTCTTTCCCGCGGGGTTGAAGCCCTGGGGCTACAAAAAAATGGAACCGGCCCCTTGATCATGAAAGCCCTTGTGGGGCAAAGTGTTGGGAGACGGCCTGAGCGTGAAGGGGCTCTGTACGCGCAGGGACCAGCCAGCGGGTCGGCCCAACAGACCGTATCCGCAGCACGGCTTTAGGTTCCGGAACCCTTTTTCGCACCAGATCCTGGGATCCTCGGGCTAGAGTCGGTTCGACGGCAATGGTGCCCCGAGCCGTTGCGTCCACCCAGAAAGAGAGCGTGCCCCGTGGCCGACACACTTCCCCCCAACGGAATAGAGCGGCGCCGCACCATCCGGATCAAGCGGTCGGGACTGCTCCAATGGAAGCTGGACGACATCGATCGGCCGTCCATCAAGATCGCAGAAACGGTGGACGAATACGAACAGGCGTTTCGCCTGGTCCACGACACCTACCTTCGGACGGGATATCTCAAGGAACCCAAGCCCCACGGCATGCTCTTCGGCATCCATTCCCTGCTTCCGGAAACGGTTGTCTTCGTGGCCAAGTCCTATCTCACCGTGCTGTCCACCCTCACGGAGATCTTCGACACCCCCTCCTTCGGCCTTCCCATGGACGTGATCTATCGCAAGGAACTGGACGAATTGAGAAAAGAAGGCCGCAAGATCGTGGAGCTTTCGGCCCTGGTCACCCCACCTAAGCTTCGGTGGAGAAACCTGTTCATGCTCCTGGCCCAGGTCATGTACCAGTACTCCCAGTACCGGGGCGTCAACGACCTGTGCATCGCCGTAAACCCCAAGCATGTTCGGTTCTACAAGACCATCTTTCTCTTTGAACCCCTTGGTCCCGAGCGCCACTATCCCCGAGTGGACGCTCCGGCCGTGGCGCTTCGCGTGAACATGGACGACATTGCGGACCGGCTCAAAAAAACCTACGATTCCCTGGAGCTGGATTGCAACCTCTACGCCTATTTCCACCAAATGACGGGGTTCCTTCCGCAAAAGGCCCAGGCGGACCTTCCGGCGGAGAGCTCCAAGCCGGCCGGCCCGCCGGCTATGAACGGCCGACGCGCCCAGGTGGTGCGGCACTTTATGGAACTGGATCCCGCTCTTTTCCAGAACCTCACCCCCGAACAACAAGCCTACCTGCACGAGAGTTATCCCCAGATAGACATGGCTCCCTGGGCCTGACCGGGCCCCGTCGAACCACCAAATACCTTGACATCGCCCGTGGATTCTGTCAGTGGAGGGCAGGTTGCGGACCTCATCCCGCCGCTTGCAACGAGAAGCCACTGCTGTGCCTTCCCAAAGGAGAATCCCATGATCATCAAGCCGGTCAAAGACCGCCGCTTGACTCTCATACGAAGAAGCCGGCTTCTTTCCTTCGAGCCGGACATGGACGATCGGCTGCGCATCAAATGGGCGGATACCGTGGAAGAACGGAAGGCCGCCTTTTCCGTGGTGCACCAGGAATACCTGCGACTGGGTTACCTCGAGCGCCCCAATCCCACGGGCATGCATTACGGACTCCATCACGTGCTGCCCACCTCGTCCACGCTCGTCCTGAAAAAGGCCCATGAAGTGGTCGCCACGTTGACCCATGTGCTGGACACCGACCTTTACGGCCTTCCCATGGACAAGCTCTACCGGGACGAGATGGACGCCTTGAGAGACAAAGGCCGACGACTGGCCGAATTGAGCGCTCTCGCCACGCGCCGGGACTTCTGCTGGCAGCGGCTCTTCATGATCCTGTGCCGCGCCGCCTACCATCACGCCCTGGAAAAGCGCGTCACGGACCTATGCGTCATGGTCAATCCCCGACATGTCCCGTTCTACAAAAAAGTCTTCCTTTTCGAAGACTTGGGTCCTGAGCGCTACTACCCGGTGGTCCAGGCGCCGGCCGTCGCTTTGAAGGCCGACCTGGAAACCATCGCCGATCGTTTGCGGGCCGCCTACGGCCACCTTCCCCCGGAAGCCAATGTGTATCGCTTTCTCACCGGATCGTGGGAGGACGCCACGGGCTGGAGGCAGGCGCATCGCACCCTGGGAAGCCCCAAGCCCTTGGAGCGGGAAGAAATCCGGTGGCTCCTGTGCCAGGACCCCTGCTCCCTGGCGGACCTCACGCCGTTGCAGCAACGAAACGTCATCTACCTCTGCCCGCTTCCCGGTCGGCTCCACTGAAGACCGCTCGAACACCACGCCAAGCAGGCCCGGGACTGCAGGGTTTCCAGGTGCCGCTTGCCGTCACGTGCCCGCCCGGATATGATGCAAGCATCGATCCGATGGACATCCTGGGATCTCCCATCCGCCTCCTAGCCCCTTAACAAGGAGTGTTCCCATGAGACGGCCACCATTTCTTCGCAAACGCCCCCTCTGGGTGTGCGGGGCGATCGTCTTTGCCGTCCTGCTGGGCGTTGCAGCCCTGACGGTCGCCGCGGCAGGTCCCGTCAACATCAACACGGCCCATGCCGAGCAGCTTCAGAGCCTTCCCGGTATCGGCCCGGCCATCGCCCAACGCATTGTGCAGTATCGGCAACAGAACGGATTGTTCAAACAAAAGGAAGACATCCAAAACGTTCGAGGAATCGGCCCCAAGAAATACGAGGCCATCAAGGACCTGATCACGGTCAAATAGGTTGGAGAATTCCCGCCGATGGGAGATTCTTCCAGGATGTCGCACCACCGCTGCGGTCGACGGCCGGCCCGTATCATCCGCTGAGGTCATAGCTCTTCCGCCTGAGATGGTCCACGATGCGAAAGAGCTGGGCCAGGGTGGTGGGATCGGCCTCGGGCCCGGGGTGGCGCACGGTGGGGGTTCGAAAGACGCCCCGGTGCACCAGGATGTGCTTTCTCAAGGACACCCCGATTCGCGGCTGAAATTCGAAGCGGATGAGGGCCGCCATGTCATAGAAGAGTTCGACCGCCTTCTCCAAGCACCCCGTTCCACCTCCTCCATCGACTTCAGGGCGAAGGTGTTATACTAATAAGAGCCAGCGAAACGGGTTGATCATAAGCCGCCCCGGATAAACGGAGATTGTCTCCTACAAAGAATTGGGAGATCATAATGCAAATAGGAGTCAGACATGAAATATCGAGTCATCATCGAACAGGATGAAGATGGAGTGTTTGTAGCGGAAGTACCTTCTCTACCTGGATGTATTTCTCAAGGAAAAACACGTGTAGAGGCCTTAAAAAATATTCAGGAGGCAATAGAAGTTTATATTGAAAGCCTGAAGGCTCACAATGAACCTATTCCACCCTCCATAGATGAAGAAATTGTGGAGGTTGCAATGTGAGCACGCTTCCACAAGTATCAGGGCGTGAGTTGGTAACAGCTCTTTTACAAATAGGGTATGAATACGACAGACAGAAAGGTAGCCACATAATTTTACGACAAATTGCATCTCCCCATCGGCGCGTTGTTGTTCCAGACCACCGTGAAGTAGCAAAAGGCACATTGCGGAAGATCATAAGGCAGGTTGGATTAACTGTAGAAGAATTCAAAAATTTATTATGAAACCAACACGCACCCAACAAATAGCGCCACCTGACCGAAAATGCCAACTCATTTTCGGCAGCTGATCGTGCTCGTTAAACAAAAGGAAGACCTCCGGAACGTTCAAGGAATCAGCGCAACGAAATACGAGGCCATCAAGGACCTGATCACGGTCAAATAGGTTGGAGAATTCCCGCCGATGGGAGATTTTTCCAGGATGTCGCACCGCCGTTACGGTCGACGGCCGGCCCGTATCATCCGCTGAGGTCGTAGCCCTTTCGCTTGAGATGGTCCACGATGCGAAAGAGCTGGGCCAGGGTGGTGGGATCGGCCTCGGGCCCGGGGTGGCGCACGGTGGCGGTTCGAAAGACGCCCCGGTGCACCAGGATGTGCTTTCTCAAGGACACCCCGATTCCCGGCTGGAATTCGAAGCGGATGAGGGCCACCATGTCATAGAAGAGTTCGGCCGCCTCCTCCAGGCGCCCCGTCCTCACCCGCCGGTAGAGTTCCACCAGGAGCTCCGGGAAGGCGAATCCAGTCATGATCCCCACCGCGCCCCGTTCCAACTCTTCCAGGGCGTATAGACCTCCCAGGGCGCCGAAAATCTTCAGGTCTTTTCCGGCCCTTTTCCAGACGGCCTCCATCTTGGGCCCGGTGGGCGGATCTTCCAGCTTGACGTACTGAACGCGTTCACATTCCCGGTGCAAGCGGGCCATGAGGTCCACGGAGATCAAGATGCCTGTTTCGGCCGGATAATCGTGGATGATGATCGGAAGGCGCACGGCATCGTGGACCCGTTGGTAGAAGGCGAAGAGCACCTCTTCCTTTTGGACGGGTGGCGGCCCCACCAGCAGGGCGTCGGCACCCAATGCCTGGGCCGTCAGCGCCTGGGTCACGGCCAGATCGGTGGCCGGAGCCCTGACACCCACGACCAATCCCTTGTGAGAAGGAAGAGCACGCCGAAAGGACTCCACCACCGAACGCCGTTCGGCCTCACTCAGCTTGTGGCCTTCGCCCAGCGCGCCCAGAACAGCCAGGCCCTGCACGCCCTTTTCCATCATGAAGTGCGTGAGCCGTTCCACGCTTTCCAGGTCCACTGCCCCGGTCTGCCCGAAAGGCGTGGGCACGATGGGATAGATACCTTCCAGAACCACGCCGTCCTCCCTTCTCAGGAGTCCGCCGCAAGGGCGATCGTTCGCCTGCGGCCCATAACGTGGGCCCAGGGCCCTTTCGGCCGCACACGGGCCCCGGTCGCCCTGCGGCTGCGATCTCCCCTGGCTACATCCCCACGGCTCGCACCTGATAGATCCCGCGGCTCATGGCCACCACCTCACCGGTGGCATCCAGAATGTCCGCCTCGATGACGAATTCCGCCTTCCCTTCCCGGTCGGCTTCTTCTTGAAGCCTCTGGACCTCTTCCGGACTCAGCCGCACCTCAATGGTGGCGTCGGTCTTGACGGGCTGCTTGTAGCGGATGGTGATCTCCTTGGCCACCGGATAGTACTTTTGGGGATCGAAGGTGCTGTAGACCACCGCTCCCCCCGGAATCTCGGCCAGCGTGAAGATGGCCCCCGCATACATGGTGCCCACGTGATTTTCATTGCCCTCGAAGGGCATCCTGAGCTTCACGTAGCCGGGCTTCAGTTCCAGAACCTGGAGACCCGCCCGGGCCACGAACGGAATGGCGGTCTCCACCTGCTTTTTGACCATGTCCATCATGTTTTGCATGCTTTCCCCTCCTATAAGTAGTGTGGGTCGCCCGGACGTATGGACCAGGCGGTTTGTGGTTGGTTAAGTTGTCCGGGCCACGGCGTCGGGGACCAGGTCGTCATGGT
>NZ_FWXF01000026.1:2500-30234 GCF_900176285.1 Desulfacinum hydrothermale DSM 13146
TTGCCCCCCATCTGGACGAAACAGTCGTAATGGCTCGCCAGATAGTAGAAGTCGTAGGCCTGCAACAGCATGTAGTTGAATTCAATGAAGTTGAGGCCCGTCTCCAGGCGCATTCGGTAGCTTTCCGCCGCCAACATCCGATTGACGCTGAAGTGTCGTCCGATGTCCCTGAGAAATTCAATGTAGTTGAGGTCCAGGAGCCAGTCTCCGTTGTCCAGGATGAGAGCCTGGCCATCCTCAAAGCGGATGAAGCGCGCAAGCTGGGCCTGGAGGGCCTCAACGTTGCGTCGGATCTGCTCGCGGGTCAAAAGCTTTCGCATCTCGGTCTTGCCACTGGGATCTCCCACCATTCCCGTGCCACCGCCGACCAGCACGATGGGGCGGTGCCCGTGGCGCTGCAGGTGCGCCAATGCCAGGATGGGCACGAGGCTGCCCACATGCAGGCTATCCGCGGTGGGATCAAAGCCGATGTAACAGCTGACGGGATTTTCCAGATGGCGCCGCACGCCTTCCGCATCCGTGATCTGCTCCACGAACCCACGCGCAACCAGAATATCCAAAACATTCATCACCGATCTCGCTCCTTGTCCAGCCCCCGCACGTGAGCCTTTTCGCTCTTGGTCTTATTTGGCGTACTCCACGGCCCGCGTCTCACGAATCACGGTCACCTTGATCTGACCCGGATAGGTGAGTTCGCTCTCGATCCTCTTGGCAATATCGCGACTCAGCAAAACGGTGTCGGCGTCACTGACCGACTCGCTTTCCACAATGATCCGCAGTTCCCGGCCGGCCTGAATCGCGTAGGCCTTATTGACGCCGTTGAAGGCGGTGGCGATCTTTTCCAGGTTCTCCAGGCGCCGCACGTAGGATTCCAGCAGTTCCTTGCGGGCCCCGGGCCGGGCGCCCGACAGGGCATCGGCGGCCTGGACCAAAACGGCCAGGATGCTCTCCGCGGGCACGTCCTCATGGTGGGCGGCAATGGCGTGAACGATCTCCGGAGGCTCCCCATACTTTTTGGCCAGGTCCGCCCCGATGATCGCGTGGGGGCCTTCCACCTCATGGTCCACGGCCTTTCCAATATCGTGGAGCAGCCCCGCCCGCTTGGCCTGCTTTTCGTTCAGGCCCAGCTCTGCGGCCATCATCCCGCACAGAAAGGCCACTTCCCGGGAGTGCTGCAGGACGTTCTGGGCATAACTGGTTCGATACTTGAGCTTGCCCAGCAGGCGGACGATTTCCGGATCGATGCTGTGGACCCCCACATCGAAGGCCGCCTGTTCCCCCGCATCCCGAATGGCCGTGTCGATCTCCTGGGTCACCTTTTCCACGATCTCTTCGATGCGCGCGGGATGAATGCGCCCATCCGAGATGAGGCGCTCCAAGGACAGCCGGGCCACTTCCCGGCGAACGGGGTTGAACCCGGAGAGGATGACCGCCTCCGGCGTGTCGTCGATAATGAGATCCACCCCCGTGGTGGCCTCCAAGGCCCGGATGTTGCGGCCCTCGCGCCCAATGATCCTTCCCTTCATTTCATCGTTGGGCAGATTGACCACCGAGACGGTCTTCTCCACCACATAATCCCCTGCGTATCTTTGGATCGCCAAGGCGATGATCTCTTTGGCTTTCTTGTCCGCCTGCTCCCGCGCCTCCGTTTCAATGCGCTTGGCGATAAGGGCCGCCTCGTGCTTAGCCTCTTCCTCGATACTCTTAATGAGCAGCTCCTTGGCTTCCTGGGCCGACACCCCGGAAAGCTCCTCCAGCTTGACCCGTTGCTGCTCGATCAGACGATTCAGTTCCTGGGACCGTTGCTCCAGTTCCCTCTCTTTTTCGGCAAGCAGTTTTTCCTTCTTGGCGATGGTGCCTTCGCGCTTATCCAGCGACTCCGACTTCCTGTCGAGGTTTTCCTCCTTTTGCAGCAAGCGCTTTTCCAGGTTCTGAAGCTCTTTTCGGGTCTCCTTACTCTCTTTTTCAAAGTCCGCCTTCAGGCGAAAGATATTGTCTTTGGCCTGAAGGATCGCCTCTTTTTTGATCGTCTCGGCTTCCTTGCGGGCCTCCTCCAGAAGGCCATCCGAAAGCTCCTTTTCCTGGCGCCTTTTCCTTTCAACCACCTGCTGCCTGGCCAGGACGCCGGCCACGACGCCCACTGCCAAGGCCCCCAACGTCAAAAGCACGAATCCCATTGTCCCCATATGCGTTATCCTTTCTGGCGGATGCCCACCCTGCCAGCCCAAGGCCATGAGATCAGCCAGTTCCCATGGGCCGACACACCCTTTCGACCCGGATCAAACCGGGGGCTTTGATCCAGCGCAAAGCACTTGTCACAAACAAACCGTCAGGTGCGCAGCAGAATGGATGCAGGCAGGGAAGGGCCTCTGGGAAGGGCAAAACGGTGAGGGCGCCCAGGATGGCCTTGGGGCCGGGACACCCGGAAGCAGGTGCCCCCGCAGGATGCCGTGTTGGCAGTCGGTCTTGAACCGATCTAGCAAGGTGGGCGCTCCGTTGTTCCTTTAGGCAGTTCGGACGAACCGAGCTGCACACCAGAACAAGAGGGAGCTCCCCGTTTGTTTGTGTTGGCTCAGGAACGCTCTACCAATCACGAACACCGCAGGGGCATCTTCGGTATTTCCTCCAGGCCATACAGGCATAAACTTTCTGCGAAACCTCCCAACCCTGGCGGTTTCCATCTCGTCCGCCACGGCCGCCGCAGACTGAGTTCTTTCGCCACCTCTATATCTCCACCCGCCAGCCGAAGCGGCAGGAGAAGCTTGAAGGGGAGATCCGGCAACTCAACGCCATCGCATCGAATGGTGATCGCTTCCTGAGTCCTGTTGCCGGCCTCGTTTTCCCTGCGCCGCACGGCCCTTCCCGTTTGACTCCTTGGGCCACGCCGGTCCATTTGCCGCGCAAGCATTCTAAATAATTAACTTTTCCACGCGGTTTGATTCTATTCCCAATCCCATGGGAAAGTCAAGCCGAATCTGTGGAACCCGGCGGCATGTGCCCGGCAGCCCGGGCCGCCGTCCAAGAAGGGAGCCGCAAAGGGCCGCCGTCACCTCCCCGGATGCATCCCAGTCCTCACTCCACGGTGACACTCTTGGCCAGGTTTCTCGGCTGATCCACGTCGGTTCCCCGCAGATCCGCCACGTAATAGGCCAAAAGCTGCAAAGGAACTGAAAAAACGACGGGAGCCAGCCACTTGCCTGCTTCCGGCACCGTGAATTGCCAGGCCTCCTCGCCCAGCCGCGGGTCGGGCTCTCCTTCCACGACGGCGAGCACACGCCCGCCTCGGGCCCGCACCTCCTGGACATTGGAGAGCATCTTCTCGTACAGGTCTCCCTTCTGAGCCAGGACCAGCACGGGCATGTTTTCGTCGATCAGGGCAATGGGGCCGTGTTTCATCTCCCCCGCCGCGTAGCCTTCCGCGTGCACATAGGAGATCTCCTTCAACTTCAGGGCCCCCTCGAGGGCGATGGGATAGAGGATCCCTCGCCCCAGATAGAGAAAGTGGTCCACCTTGCGGAAGTGCCGGGCCCAATCCCGCAGGACATCCGCTCGATCCAGGACCTCTTCCAGCTTTCTTGGCAGGGTGAGCAGTTCCTTCAGGTATTTGGAGAACCCCGCCTGATTCAGGGTCCCGTCCGTCCTGGCCCAGTAGAGGGCCAGCAGGTAGAAGGCCACCACCTGGGTGGTGAAGGCCTTGGTGGAAGCCACGCCGATTTCCGGCCCCGCATGGGTGTAGAGCACGCCCTGTGCCATCCGGGCCAGGCTGCTTCCCACCACATTGACGATGGCCCGGCAGTGGGCCCCCTTTTCCATGCCCTCCTTGAGGGCGGCGCGGGTGTCCGCCGTCTCACCCGACTGGCTCACCACGATGAGCAGGGCGTCCTCTCCGAGCAGCGGATCCCGGTATCGGAATTCCGAGGCCAGGTCCACCTCCACCGGCACTCGGCAGACGCCCTCCAGCATGTATTTACCCACAAGGCACGCGTGGTAGGACGTGCCGCAGGCCACCAGGTAGATCTTTTTGATCTTCCCAATGAGCCCGGCATCCAGATTGAGCTCCGGCACCTGAAGGACCTCCCGGTTGAGATCCACCACACTGCGAAGCGTGTCCACGATGGCCCTGGGCTGTTCAAAGATCTCCTTTTGCATGAAGTGCTTATACCCGGCCTTCTCCGCCGCAATGGGATTCCAATCGATCACGGTGACTTCCGGATGACGCGCCCGTCCCTCCAGCGACTCCACCCGGTACCCGTCCCGGGTCACGAAGACCACGTCCCCGTCGTCCAGCAAAACCACATCGCGGGTGTGCTGAAGGATCGCCGGGATATCCGAGGCGAAGTAGTGGCCGTCGGGGCCCAGCCCCAGGATCAGCGGGCTTTCCTGGCGCGCCCCCACCAGGACGTCCGGATCCTGTTCATTCAAAAAGACCACGGCATAGCTACCGCGCAACTGCCGGAGCACCCGCCGCACGCTCTCCTCATAGTCGTTGCACTCTTTCCACTGGTCTTCCAACAGCCTGACGATGACTTCCGTGTCCGTTTCGGAAGTGAACTCATATCCCTTGGCAAGCAGGCCTTCTTTGAGCTCCGCATAATTTTCGATGATGCCATTGTGAACCACGGCGAAGGGGCCGGAGCGGTGAGGGTGCGCATTGGCGTCGCTGGGAGCTCCATGGGTCGCCCAGCGCGTATGACCGATGCCCACGGTGCCGGAAAGCGGCTGTTCCTCAAGTCGTGTTTCCAGTTCCTTGATCTTGCCCTGACATCGGACCACCGCGATCTTTCCATCCTTTCCGATCATCGCCACGCCGGCGCTGTCGTAGCCCCGATATTCCAGACGCTTCAGTCCTTCCACGATCACGGCGACCCCGTCGTTCCGACCGATGTAGCCCACGATGCCACACATGGATTCCCCCTCATCGCCTGCCAACGGTTTTTGCCAACACGATTTCACTCAATATGAGTCAGAGCCCATTGATCCTGCAACAAAAAAAGCCCCCCCGGCTCCCTGGGCTGCCGGGGGGGCTGTCTTCCTTTTCAGGTTCTCGTTCGCCGCCGCGCTAACCGCGCTTTTCGGCCACCCTCAGTCGGGCGATGGCCCGCTGTAGCGCTGCCTGGGCCCGGGCGAATTCCACGCGGTCCTTGGCTTCGCGCAGCCGCCGCTCGGCCCGTTCCTTGGCCGCTTGAGCCCGAATGACATCAATGTCCGTGGCCTCTTCCGCCGCCGTGGCGAGAATGGTCACCTTGTCCGGCAACACCTCGGCATAGCCGCCCATGATGGCCACATAGCGCGTGCTGTTACCCACCTTGAAACGCAGCTCCCCCACTTTCAGCTTGCTCAAGAAGGGGATGTGGTTGTGCAGCACACCGAACTCGCCCATCTCGCCGGGGGCCACGACCATGTCCACTTCTTCGCTCAGAACCTTGCTTACGGGCGTTACGATCTCCAATAGCAGTTTGTCGGCCATGTTTGTCACCACTCGCTAGCTGGGTTAAGCGGCTGCCATCTGTTTGGCCTTCTCAACCGCCTCTTCGATGCTGCCCACCATGTAGAAGGCCTGCTCCGGCAGGTCATCGTACTTGCCCTCCACGATCTCCTTGAAGCCGCGGATCGTGTCTTCCAGCTTCACATACTTGCCTTCCACGCCTGTGAACTGGGCGGCCACATGGAACGGCTGGGACAAGAAGCGCTGAATCTTCCGGGCCCGGCCCACGGTGATCTTGTCTTCGTCGGAGAGCTCGTCCATACCGAGGATGGCGATGATGTCCTGCAGGTCCTTGTACTTCTGGAGGATCTGCTGCACCTGGCGCGCCGTGTAATAGTGCTCGTCACCCAACACGTTGGGATCCAGGATCCGCGAGGTGGAGTCCAGCGGGTCCACGGCCGGATAGATACCCAGCTCGGCGATCTGGCGCGAGAGCACCACCGTACCGTCCAAGTGGGCGAATGTGGTGGCCGGCGCCGGGTCTGTCAAGTCGTCGGCGGGCACGTACACGCACTGGACCGAGGTGATGGAGCCCTTGGTGGTGGAGGTGATGCGTTCCTGCAATTCACCCAGGTCCGTTCCCAGCGTGGGCTGGTAGCCGACGGCCGAAGGCATGCGGCCGAGCAAGGCGGAAACCTCGGCACCCGCCTGGGTGAAGCGGAAGATGTTGTCAATGAAGAGGAGCACGTCCTGGCCTTCCACGTCGCGGAAGTATTCGGCCACCGTCAGGGCGGAAATGGCCACGCGGGCGCGGGCTCCCGGGGGCTCCGTCATCTGCCCGTAGACAAGGCCGGCACGCGGCAGAACACCGGATTCCTTCATTTCCAGGTAGAGGTCGTTTCCTTCGCGGGTACGTTCACCCACGCCGGCGAACACGGAAATACCGCCGTGCTGCATGGCGATGTTGTGGATCATTTCCATCATGATGACGGTCTTGCCCACGCCGGCGCCGCCGAACATGCCCATCTTACCACCGCGGGGGAAGGGGACCAGCAGGTCGATGACCTTGACGCCCGTCTCCAAGACGTTCACCGAGGTGTCCTGTTCCGTGAAGTCGGGAGCAGGGCGGTGAATCGGAAAGTACTGGTCGGCCTCCACGGGACCCCTACCGTCCACGGGACGACCCACCACGTTGAGTACGCGACCGAGCACCTTTTCTCCCACAGGCATCTGGATGGGTTTTCCGGTGTCTTTGACCGGCATGCCACGCACCAAACCGTCGGTCAGGTCCATGGCGATGGTGCGCACCACGTTATCGCCCAGATGCTGCGCCACTTCCAGAACCAGATTGTCTTCCTCGTCGCTGAGCCCCGGGTTGCTCACCAGCAGTGCCGTGAGGATGGCCGGGAGCTTTCCCTCTTCGAATTCCACGTCAACGACGTTACCGATTACCTGTACGACTTTTCCCATATTCATGTGGCCCGATACCTCCTTCGTCTGTCCGAACCATCGACTACTTCTTGAGCGCCTCCGCGCCACCAACGATATCCATCAGCTCCTTGGTGATGGCCGCCTGGCGCGCCTTGTTGTAGGTCAGCGTCAGATCCCTCACCAGGTCCTTACAGTTGTTGGTGGCGTTTTCCATCGCCGTCATCCGCGCCGCGTGCTCACTGACCGCCGTCAGATAGAAACAATCCAGCATCTGGTTGTACACGTAGTTGGGAAGCAGGTCGTTGAGCAGCTCCTGATGCGATGGTTCAAAAATGTACTCGCGGCCACCTTCCAACTCGTCCTGCCCTTCCGGCACAATGGGCAATAGCCGGAGCACCGTGGGCTCCTGTCGGATCATGCTGCGAAAATGGCTGTAGATCACATAGACTTCGTCCGCGTCCCCGTCCAGGAAGAGCTCGATGAGCTGCCGGCCGAGCTGGAACGCATCGTCGTAATTGGGCTTGTTCAGCAGCCCGGTCAGCTCCTGGCGGACGGCGTAGCGACGCCTTTTGAAGTAGTCCCGGCCCTTGCGTCCTGCGGCCGTCAGGGAAACCTCGACCCCTTCGGACCTCTTCTGCTCAATAAAGCGCTCTGCCGTGATGATGAGGTTGTTGTTGAAGCTGCCGCACAGACCCCGGTCTGCAGTCAACAACACCAGCTCGATCTTCTTCACCTCTTCGCGAGGTGTCATGAGCTCAAAGGTGCCATCCTGCTCCACGCCGGCTGCGAGCCTCCCGATAACCTCGCGGAACTTTTCCGCGTAGACCTGGAAGCGCTCCATGTTTTCCTGGGCGCCGCGCAATTTGGCGGCCGCCACCATGTTCATGGCCTTGGTGATTTGCGAGGTCTTCTTTACGGCATCAATTTTTCTCTTGATGTCCCGTAGGGTTGCCATATCAGCCTCTCTGCCCCTTGCGCGGTTTAAGCTTGAAAGACCCCTGCAAACTCGTCCAGAGCCTTGGCCATCTTCTTGTCCAGCTCGTCGTCGATGTCGTTCTTTTCCTTGAGCTCCTCGAAGATCTCAGGATACTTGCGTTCCACAAACGACAGCATCTGCGCTTCGTACTCGCCGATCTTTTCCACTGGAACAGGGTCCAGATAGCCGCGGGTACCGGAGTAGAGGGACATGACCATCTTGTCTGCCGGCATGGGCTGGTACTGGGGCTGCTTGAGCAGTTCCACCAGGCGCATACCGCGATTGAGCTGTGCCTGGGTGGCCTTGTCCAGGTCGCTTCCGAACTTGGCGAAGGCTTCCAGCTCGCGATACTGGGCCAGATCCAGGCGGAGACGACCCGCCACCTTTTTCATGGCCTTCGTCTGGGCCGCGCCCCCCACGCGAGACACCGACAGACCGACGTTGATGGCCGGACGAACGCCGGCGAAGAAGAGACCGGGTTCCAGGTAGATTTGGCCGTCGGTGATGGAGATCACGTTGGTGGGAATGAACGCGGAAACGTCGCCGGCCTGGGTCTCGATGATCGGCAGGGCCGTCAGGGAGCCGGCTCCCAGCTCGTCGTTGAGCTTGGCAGCGCGTTCCAGCAATCGGGAGTGGTTGTAGAAGATATCCCCGGGATAGGCTTCACGCGCAGGCGGGCGGCGCAGCAGCAGGGACACCTGGCGATAGGCCGCGGCCTGCTTGGAAAGGTCGTCGTAGATGATCAGGGCATGACGGCCGTGGTCCCGGTAGTACTCGCCCATGGCGCATCCGGCGTAGGGGGCGATGTACTGAAGGGGCGCCGGGTCGGAAGCACAGGCCGAGACGACCACGGTGTATTCCATGGCCCCATGGCGGCGCAGCGTTTCCACCACCTGAGCCACCGTGGACTTCTTCTGGCCCACCGCCACATAAATACAGATGACGCCACTGTCCTTCTGGTTGAGGATGGCGTCCACGGCAATGGCGGTCTTACCGATCTGGCGGTCACCGATGATCAACTCACGCTGCCCACGGCCCACCGGGGTCATGGCGTCGATGGCCTTGAGGCCCGTGTACATGGGCTCATTCACCGGTTGGCGCGCGATAACACCCGGAGCAATCCGCTCAATACGCGAAAACTCCTTGGCCTCGATGGGGCCTTTTCCGTCCTGCGGGTTACCCACCGGGTCGATGATGCGGCCGATGACCGCATCACCCACGGGCACCTCGGCGATGCGCCCCGTTCTGCGGACCTCCGAACCCTCTTTGATGTGGATGTCCTCGCCCAGAATGGCAACACCCACGTTGTCCTCTTCCAGGTTCAGGGCCAGGCCGTAGATGGAACCGTGCTCCGTAGGGAACTCGAGCAATTCCATGGACATGCACTTTTCCACACCGTACACGCGGGCAATACCGTCACCCACGGAAAGCACACGCCCGGTCTCGCTGAGCTCAACCTTTTTCTCGTAGTCCTTGATCTGCTCGCGAATAATCTGGCTTATTTCTTCTGCTCTGATTTCCATTAACCCAGCTCACCCCTTTTCAAAGATTCTTTGATTGCCTGCAACTGCGACCTCACACTCCCATCTATCACCAAGTCGCCGATCTGAGCCACGACACCCCCGATCAGCTCGGGATCCTGTCGAAACTCCACGACGACCTTCTTACCCGTCACCTTGCTCAAGGTGTCGGCGATCTTTTGGACCGCTTTTTCATCCAGTTTGACCGCCGCGGACACTTTGGCACGGGCCACATGGTTGTGATCGTCCACCAGTTTCTGATAGTAGTCTCGAATCTCCGGGAGGTGGCGCACCCGATCCTTTCTCACCAGAAGATCGCCGAAGCTCTTGAGCACCGCGCTCATCTCGGATTTTTCCGCGAGAGCACGGAAGACCGACACCTTGACATCTTCCGGGTAAAGGGGATTGGAGAGGGCGTCCATCAGGTCGGGATTCTGCTCGAGGAGCCGTGTCAGATCGCTCAGCTCTTTGCCGTACTCCTCCAGCTTCCCGTCCTCCAGGGAGAGACCGAACAGGGCCTTGGCGTACCTCTTGGCAACAATTAGGTTCTTCACTTTGTCTCCACCGCCTTTGTCATGAATTCATCCACCAAGCGATCCTGATCCTCGGGCCGAATATTCTTCTTGAGGAGATCCTCCGCCGCCCCCACCGACAGCTCGGCGATCTCCTCCTGCAAGCTCTCCTTGGCCGCCTTGATCTCCTGCTGGATGGCCAGCTTGGCCTGCTCCTTGATATAAGCCGCCTGCCTTTCCGCAGCCTCTACAATCTTCTGCTTCTCGGCTTCGCCTTCCTGGATATACTCGGCCACGATCTTCTCGGTTTCCTTGTCCAGCGCCGCCAGCTTGGCCTGATACTCCGCCGCCTTACCTTCGGCGTCCTTCTTCTGCTGTTCCAGCTCTTCCAGGAGCCGCTGAATGTTTTCGCGGCGCGAGGCGAAGAAATTGCCAAGGGGCTTTTTCAGCAGCTTGTACAGGATACCCACCATGATCGCAAAGTTCATGAGCCGCAGAAAAAAGTCCCTCCAGGGCAGGCCGCCCCCGTGTCCTCCTTCGGCCGCCATGGCCACCGAAGCGGTCAACACCCCCACCACGAACACCCACAGACCCGTCGTTCGATATCTCGCCATTGAACGCCCCTCAAAACCGCTAGAATCCAACACCATCACGCCTAGAGACTGCGCCCCAAGATCCTCTGTGCCATCTCCCGGGAAAAGTCCTGAATCTGCCGCTCCAATTCCGCCCTCACAGCGCCGATCTCGTCCCGCACCTTGTCCCGGACGGCCTGGACCTCCTGAGCGGCCTCCCGGTTGGCCTTTTCCAGCAGCTCCTTTTCATACTGATAGGCACCGTCCTTGAGCTCCTGGACCTTGCGCCGACCCACCTCCCGCGCAGCCTTTAGCTTGTCCTCGAACTCCTTCACCGCCGCTTCGGCCGTGGAGTGAGCCTGATCGATGCTTTCGCGTTGCTGGGCCACCAGCTCATTGCGCTGAGCGACCAGACGCCGAATGGGCCGGTAGAGCACCAGGTTCATCAAGAACAAAAGGAGCAGGAAGTTGGCCATCTGGATCAACAAGGTCACATCAATATTGATCATTTCCCGTCACCCTCACGTCTCGTGTGATGTATTGTTTTGTTACGACATTCCGTCCGTATGCACATGCACTCACTAGCACAATCGCGTGGTGCACAGGTCCCCCTTCAGACCGCAGCCCTCACCCCATGGGCCAGATGGTGCCAGTGATTAGCACATCCAGTGGAGGTTGGCAAGGAAAAAAGTAAAAAAAATCACAATGCCATTTTGGGATAAGATCCCGACATGTTGCGGACTTCAGCGGGCCCGAAAAACGTAGCGTCTCATGGACACATTCTCGATGAGCCCCACGGCCAGACAGACCATGAGCAGTGACGACCCCCCGTAGCTTACGAACGGCAGAGTGATTCCCACAACCGGCAGCAAACCCAGGACCATGCCCATGTTGATGAGCAACTGCCAGGCGATGAGGGAGGTGAGGCCCACCACCAAAAAGGAGCCGAACCGATCCTTGGACCGCAAGGCCACGCGGAAGCAAACCACGATGAGCAGGGCGAAAAGAGCGATCAGGACCACGCAGCCAAGGAAGCCCCACTCTTCGGCCCAGACGGAAAAGATGAAGTCCGTGTGTTTTTCGGGCAGGAACTTCAGCTTGTTCTGGGTACCGTTCAGGAACCCTTTCCCCCACAGCATGCCGGAACCCACCGCCACCTTCGACTGGATGATGTGGTAGCCCCTGCCCGTGGGATCCTTTTCGGGCGACAAAACCATAAGGATCCTCTGTTTCTGGTAGTCTTTGAGCACGTAATGCCACAGCGGGTAGAGGCTCACCAGGCCGATGAACGCCGCCGTCACCAGGTAGCGCCAGCGCAGACCGATGAAGAAGGTCATGGTTCCGGCGACAATGAGCAGGCACAGGGCCGTTCCCAGGTCCGGTTCCAGCAGGATGAGCAGGGCGGGCACCGAGGCCATGGCCAAGGCGGGCCCCAATTGGCCCAGCTTGGGATAGGGCGGAATGTCTTGCGAGGAAAAGTAGCGGGCCAATTGGATGATCACGGCGATCTTCATGAATTCCGACGGCTGCACGCGCAAGCCCGCCAATTCCAACCAGCGGCGCGACCCCTTCACCTCGCCCCCCACGATCAGAACCAGCGCCAGGGCCGCCACGCCCACTGCGTAGATCCAGGGAGCCCATTCGCGCAGCTTCTGGTAGTCCACCAGGAGGGCCCCCATCAACAAGGCGCATCCCATGGCGAACCAAACGATTTGCTTGACAAAAAGGTTGTGGGATGGGTTCGCCTGGATTTGCAGGTAGAGGGCGCTGTAAAGGGCCACCAGTCCCAGGCAGCTGATGGCGGAAAAAAGCAGCAAAATCCACCAGTCGAAGTTTTCAACGAGTCTTCTGTCAATCACCGGTTTCCTACTCCCCCGCGGCGTTTGGCCCAGAGCCGCTCGCCCCTTCGGTTGGCACCCGTCCCATCTTTTCCAAATAGGACAAAATCACCTTTTGCGCCAAGGGGGCGGCACCCGACGATCCATGGCCGCCGTGTTCCACCAGGACGGCCACCACGATTTCCGGGTCTTCCGCTGGAGCGTATCCCACGAACCAGGCATGGTCCTTGTGCAGATCTTTGCTCATCTTCTCCCAGAGCTTGCGGCTCATCCCCTCGGGCATGTGCACCACCTGGGCTGTCCCGGTTTTCCCGGCCATCCGAACCCCTGGAACCCGAATGCGATGTGCCGTCCCCCGGGGTTCTTCCACCACCCCCTGCAGGGCCTGGCGGACCAGCTCCAAGTTCTTCTTGTCGATTGGAAGTTGTCGACGGACGGATCCCGACGGGGCCCGAAGGCCATCCGCCGGGAAGCCGGCCTCGATGCGATCGACGATTCGGGGCTTGAGCAGCGTGCCTCCATTGGCCAATGCCGCATAGGCCATGGCCAGCTGCAGCGGGGTGACCAGATCGAAGCCCTGACCGATGGCGATGGTGAGCGTCTCTCCTTTTTGCCAGCTCACCCCCTTGGTCCGTTTCTTCCATTGGCGGGTGGGAACCAAGCCGCTGCGCTCCCCCGGCAGGTCAATGCCCGTTTTCTGGCCGAAACCGAACATCCTGGCATATCGGGCGATGGCGTCCACACCGAGTTTGAGTCCCGTTTGGTAGAAATAGACATCGCACGATTCCACGATCCCCCGGTGAAGATTCACGTGGCCGTGGCCCCAATCACGCCAGCACCGAAACCGCCTCCGTCCCAGCTGCATGAATCCCGGGCAGAAGACATCCGTATCGGGTTGCACGATCCCTTCCTCCAAGGCAGCCAGGGCCACAAACGGCTTATAGGTCGAGCCGGGGGGATAGGAAGAGGCGATGGCCCGGTTCAGCAGAGGATGAAAGGGATCGTTGATGAGGCCGTTCCACTCGTCGACCGTCATCCCCCTGACGAACTTTTCCTGATCGTAGCTGGGACTGCTGGCCATGGCCAGCACTTCCCCCGTCTTGGGGCTCACGGCCACAATGGCCCCCACGCGCTGTTCCAGGCACTCCTCGGCGGTCCGCTGGACATCCAGATCGATGCTCAACCACACGTTCCGGCCGGGGATGGGGAGCTTTTCGTCCAGGGACCGTATGTGTCGGCCCAGGGCGTCCACCTCCACCTGTCTCCAGCCGGCCTCCCCATGGAGGAATGGCTCAAAGGTCTTTTCCACACCCCCTTTGCCGATGTATTCTCCCGCCTGATAGTCTCTGAAATCCCGGCTCTGCAGTTCCTTTTCCGAGATCTCCCCCAGGTAACCGATGAGGTGCGCGGCCGTTCCATTCCAGCGGTAGCGGCGCTTCGGTTCCACCTCGATGTAGACCCCGGGCAGGCGCATGCGCCGGGCTTCCAGCCTGGCCAGGGTGTCCCGGTCCATGTCCTCCAAGAGCCGAATCGGCTCGAAGGCCCTTTTTGTCTTGTTGGCTTCCAGTCTTTGTCTCAGTTCCTGCTCGGGGATGGCACAGATACGGGCCAGTTCCTCCAGGATCTGGCCCACCTCGTGGGGCGCCTTGATGTCCTCGCGGACCAGCATGAGGTGATAGGCAGGGCGGTTTTCCACCAGGGGCGTCCCATTGCGATCGAAAATGAGTCCCCGGGGTGCGCGAACCGCCATGAACCGGATGCGGTTGTTTTCTGAAAGTTCGCGAAAGTGCGCTCCACTGAGAATCTGCAAGTACCACAGACGCAGCACGTAGCCCGCCAGGACCGCCAGGAAGACGGCCAGGATGATGCGGCATTGCCGCTCAAAGAGGCGTCTTTCGCTGGCCTCCCATTGAATGAGCTGAAGGCCCTTGGCGTCCGGGCGCACGAGACGCCGGGTGGTTGGGCGGTTCCGGTCGCTGGATCTGGTTTGAAACACCGTGGCCCGCCTCCTCACGATTGTCCATCCGTCATGATGGCCCGAGCGGGCAGCATGACCAGCGGGGCCGCCAGGCAGGACAACACCCCCTGGGACAGGATCATGGGCAGGGCCTGGGGCAGGTGCCCGACGCCCAGGGCCACGCCCGCCAGCATCAGGCCCTGGAGCACCACGCACACCCCCGCCACCACCATCCGATACAGGAGCCGCTCCAGATCCAAATGGCGGGCCACCACGGCCTGCAGCCCCACGGCAAACAAAAACGTGCCCACCTGCCCGCCCCAAAACCGTCCACTGAACACATCCACCACATATCCCCACACGAAGGCCCATGCGAGCGCGCCGCCCAGGGGAAAGAGGGATGCGATCTCCACGCACAGAGGCACCATCACATTGATACGCCAATAGGGGGAATCCAGCTGGGCAAAGATCCGCACCTGGATCAGGAAAACGAGAAAGGTGTAGCCCACGAAGACCCCAGCCAGACTGGCCCAATGAGGCCGCAGGTTCTCTTTTGGAACGATCACGCCCATGCGCGCCGCCTATTTCCCGTTGCGGGCATCCATCGACCCCGAAAGGCCCTGCACCTGGGGCACGGAGGTGATGACCAGCACCTCTTCCACGGAAGCCAGGTTGACCACGGGCGCGACCGTCACCTTCTGGAAGAGCGCCGCCGGCTCCCGGCTCACCTGCTGTACCACCCCCACCCGGAGTCCCCCCGGGAAGATACCGTCTTTTCCGGAGGTGATCACCAGATCACCCGTGCGCACGTCCTGATTGCTCCGCACGTAGCGCAGCGTGCAATTCTGCCCGTCCTCGCCGCTCAGGATACCGCGCACCCGGTTTCGCTGGATCAGGGCGTCCACGGCGCTTTCCCGGTCCGTCACCAGCAGGACCCGAGAGAAGCTGTCCGAAACCTCCAAGACGTGCCCCACCACTCCTTCCTCGTTGACCACCGGCATGTCCGGTCGAATGCCGTCCTTGAAGCCCTTGTCGATCATCACCGTCTGGAACCAGCCGGTGGCGTCGTGGACCACGATCCTGGCCGGAACGGTCTCCAGGTCCAGCCCTTCGCGGAAGTCCAGGAGACGCCGAAGCCTCTGGTTCTCGAGAAAGGCCTCCCGGTAGCGGGTCAGCTCGCTTTTCAGACGGGCCACTTCGCCCCTGAGCCTCTCATTTTCCCGCTGCACCTGGCGCAGGTAGACGTAGTGTTTGAGCCAGCCGTCCAGGGTTTGGCCCACCATCCGGGTCGCCCGCAGCAGGGGACCCAGGGTTTCCACCACCCCCCGCTGGAGCGGATCCATGCGATCGGGCACCTTGAAACTCAAAGAAAGGATGTAAAAGAAGACCCCGCCGACCAGCAGGGCGACGAGGACATAGCGCAGCCTGCGCAACCAATCCGGCATACTTCAATGCACCTTTGAAAGGCTTCTTACGGAGGCGTCACCGGACTTCTCTCAGGAAGGGCCCATGCGGACGGGTTGGGTGGGAAGCCCCCGGGAGACCTCAGCTGAGCACCTCTTTGAGCACTTCGATGTCTTCCAAGGCCTTGCCCGATCCCAGCACCACCGTGGACAGGGGATCCTCGGTCAGGGTGACGGGAAGTCCCGTTTCGAGCCGCAGCAGGTGGTCCAGGTTGCGCAGCAGCGCCCCCCCGCCGGTGAGAACGATCCCACGGTCCACAATGTCCGCCGCCAGTTCGGGCGGTGTCTGTTCCAGGGCGATCTTGATGGTCTCCACGATGCTGTCCACCTGCTCCTGGATGGATTCCCGCACTTCTTCCGAATTGATCTCGATGGTCTTGGGGATCCCGCTGACCAGGTCGCGTCCCTTGATGGACATGGTTTCCACGTCTTCGTTGGGATAGGCGTTGCCGATGGTCAGCTTGATCTGCTCCGCCGTCCTCTCCCCGATCAGCAGGTTGTATTTGCGCTTGATGTGCTGGAGGATCGCCAGGTCCATCTTGTCTCCGCCCACGCGCACGGAGCGGCTGTAGACGATGCCCGCCAGGCTGATCACCGCCACCTCGGTGGTCCCGCCTCCGATGTCCACAATCATGTTGCAGACCGGTTCCGTGATGGGTAGGCCCGCGCCGATGGCCGCCGCCATGGGCTCCTCGATCAGGTAGACTTCCCGCGCTCCGGCCGATTCGGCGGACTCGCGCACAGCCCGGCGCTCCACCTGGGTGACTCCGGAAGGCACGCAGACGATGATCCGGGGCCGAACCAGGCTTCGGCGGTTGTGGACCTTTCGGATGAAATATCGGAGCATGGCCTCCGCCACTTCAAAGTCCGCAATCACGCCGTCCTTCATGGGCCGGATGGCCACGATGTTGCCCGGTGTCTTGCCCAGCATCAGCTTGGCATCTTTGCCCACGGCCACCACCTGGTTGTTTTGCCCGTTGGAGCGGCGAACCGCCACCACCGACGGCTCGCACAACACGATGCCCTTGCCGCGCACGTAAACGAGCGTGTTGGCCGTTCCGAGATCGATAGCCAGGTCGTTTGAGAACCAACCCAGGATCCGGTTCAAAACCATAGGAAATTCCCTTCTCTGTGGAGTCGAAACTGGTCCCGATTACCTAACACTTCACCGGCCGAACTGCAACGGGTTTGTCTCCCCAAGATCGGTGTGGACACGAACGCCTTTCCGGGGTGATATTGATCCGTTTCAGTCGATCCCCGCACACACGGGAAGGTGGGTGGAAAGATTGGGAGGCACCGTGAAAGTCGTCTTGATGCAACTGCCCGTTCCATCGTTTGAGACGGACTACCCGTCGGAAAACATCCCCCTGGGCCCGGCCTACCTGGCCGCATACGCCCGGGAGCGAAACCCCGACGCCCACCTGGTGCTGGCGCCCCCGCACGTGGCCAACGCAGCGGGCGACACGGCCCTGCTGGCCTGGCTCGAAGCCGAGCGGCCGGACGTGGTGGGCCTGGCCTGTTATGTGTGGAACGTGGAACGATCCATCCATCTGGCCGCGCGCATCAAGCAGATCCGACCGGAAACCATGGTGGTCTTGGGAGGACCGGAAGTCAACCCGGACAACACCTTCTTGCTGGGGCACCCCGTCTTCGATTTCGGTGTGGTGGGCGAAGGAGAAGAGACCTTTTCGCAATGGCTCCAAGCGGTTCTCCAGAACGGCTCGGACCCGGCTCGGATCCCCGGTCTCCTGTTCCGCCGGGGGGACCGTTGGGTCACCACGGCGCCCCGTCCCCCCCTGACCTCTTTGGACGCCATCCCTTCCCCCTATCTTACTGGCATCCTGGGGCCTTCCGCCGCCAACACGGTGATCCTGGAAACCCTTCGCGGCTGCCCCTACCGGTGCGCCTACTGTTACTATCACAAGAGCTACCCCCACCCTCGGCCGTTCGCCCTGGACCGGGTCCGCCGGGAGCTTCTATGGGCCGCCGAGCGGGGGGTGGAAGAAGTCTATTTTCTCGATCCTTGTTTTGCGCGGCGCCCGAACCTGGAGGCCCTGATCCGGGCGATGGAGGAAGCGCGCTCCATCTTTCCCATCCGATTCCAGGCCGAACTGAACGCCGAGGACGCCACCGATGCGCTCATCGCCGCCCTGGCCCGCGCCGGTTTGGAGCAGGTGGAAGTGGGGCTCCAGTCCATCAACCCCAAGGCCCTCAAGGCCATCGGACGCCGCTTCGATCCGGACCGGTTTCTCGAGGCCGTCCGGCGTCTGCGCCGCGAAGGCATTGGGGTCATGGTGGACCTCATGGTGGGGCTTCCCTTCGATACCGTGGAGGATGTGAAGCGGGCGGTGGACTTTGTGGTGGAACACGATCTTTTCGACGAACTGAGTCTCTACCCCCTGAGCCTGCTGCCCGGAACCGTCCTTCGCCGAAAAGCTCCGGAGCTGGGGATCCAATACCTTGCCGAGCCCCCCTACTACGTGCTCCAAACCCCGCACATGGTTCCAGACGACGTGCGCCACGCCTTCGAGTACGCGGAACAGGCCACCGGCATCGACTTCTTTCCCGTGGAGGTGCCCCAAGCCGCCTTGGAACCGGACGACCGGCATCCGCCCCCCCATGGAACCCGTGTGGTCCTGGGAAGGCATCCGGCCGTCGCGGCCCTTTCCCGCGAGGCGGCCCAACAAGGCGCGGCGCCGGCGGCCCCTGCGGACCTTCCGGGAAACGTCCTCATCGTAGAGCTGGAATCCTGCGACGCCCTGAGGGCCCATCCGGGAAACGCCTTGCTGGAAACATTGCGCGCCAACCCCCACACCATGGTGACCCTGGTGGTGGACGAAGACCGGCTGGACTGGGAGGCGATTGAGGATTGGGCGGACCGCCTTCTGGCCGTCCGAAGCCACCTGATGGATCGGGACTACTTTTCCACCCTGGATCCCATCCGGTCGGTGCAGCTCCTGGTGCGGTTTGCCCAGGCGGAAGGCCCGCCGGTGTTGGTGCGCCTCCCCTTACGCCCTCGGGAAAAGGAGGCGTCGGTCCCTTCCGCCGGGCACTTCCTGGACACGGCACGGCAGGCCTGGGTGGGCTTTCCTCCGGATCTGGACCAGGACGAAGAGGACGCCCTCCTGGAAAGGATCTGGAAGCGCCTCCCCCCCCACATCCAGCGCCTGCGCTTGGCGGAACTGGGCTGAGACCGGGGCACCCCGGCCGTATGCTCAGGATTGGAGCTGCTCGAGGATGAGCCGGGCCACTTTTTGCCCGGAAAGAAGCATCCCGCCGAAGATGGGACCCATGCGTGGGCCGCCAAAGGTGGCGTTGGCCGCCATCCCGGCCACGTAGAGGCCCGGGTAGACCTGGCAGGTGTTTTCCAAGGTCAGCCGCTCCGCCTCTTCGGCCCACATGGACCGCTCCCCTGCGCGCTTTCCGCTGGGGGTGGAAAGGGATCCCGGCACCTTGCGTTCCACCACCTTCACCACTTCCGTGTCGTGCCCCGTGGCGTCCACCACCACTTGGCACCGCACGGCCAGGGGATCCACGTGCAGGCCCGCCATCTCGACCGCCGACCAGTTGAGCACCAGCCCCATGATCCGTTCCGGCCGCATCATGACGTCCTCCACGCTCACGCAATTGAAGATCCGGGCCCCCGCTTTCACAGAGCGACTGGTCAGGGTGGAGACGGATTCCACGGCATCCGCCGTGTAGTAGCCGTCCGTGTAGTGTTGGGCGCGGATGCCCACCTGATCCAGGATGGTCTTGGCCTCTTCCTGCACCACGATCTCGTTGAAGAGCATGCCGCCGCCCCACATACCGCCGCCCACGCTGAGCTTTCTTTCGAACAGAGCCACCTTTTTGCCCGCCTCGGCCAGGAGCATGCCCGCCACCAGCCCGGAAGGTCCGGCCCCCACAATGGCCACGTCCAGATCGATGGCCTCCTTGAGCTTGGCAATGTAACGGTCCATGATAGCTCGGGTGATGATCCTCTCGTCCAGTGCCATGATTTTCCTCCTCCTTTCAGGCAGTCGCCTTGCGAACGATCTTGACCGCACAGAGCTTTCCGCACATGCTGCACGCCTCTTTGTCTTGGGTGACCTGGATCCTCCGTTGGACCAGGTCCGGATCCAGGGCCGCCGCCACCACCCCGTCCCAGTCCAGGGCCTGGCGGCATCGGGACATGGCCTCGTCCCGCTCCTTGGCCCCGGGGATTCCCTTGGCCAGGTCCGCCACATGCGCGGCGATGCGGGCGGCCAGGACCCCCTGATACACGTCGTCTTCATCGGGAAGCTTCAGGTGTTCCGCCGGCGTCACATAGCACAGGAAGTCAGCTCCGGCGGCCCCGGCCAGGGCCCCCCCGATGGCCGCCGTGATGTGGTCGTAGCCCGCGGCGATGTCGGTGGGAAGCGGCCCCAGAACGTAGAAGGGCGCGCCGTTGCAGAGCTTTTTCTGGAGCTGCACGTGGGACTGGATGTGCTCCAGGGGCACATGTCCCGGTCCCTCGATCATCACCTGAACCCCCCGCTCATGGGCCCTGCGGGCCAGCTCGGCCAGAATCATCAGTTCCTCGATCTGCGCCCCGTCGATGGCGTCCGCGATGGTCCCGGGCCGGAATCCGTCTCCCAGGCTCAGGGTCACGTCGTGCTCGTGGGCGATCTCCAGAAGGTCGTTGAAGTTTTCGTAGAGCGGGTTTTCCTTCTTGTTCTTGCGCATCCAATACATGTGGATGGAACCACCCCGGCTCACGCACGGCATGATGCGCTCGAAGTGCTCCAGCTTGCGCACCGAGGCCAGGGTCACACCGCAATGGACCGTGATGTAGTCCACCCCCTGGCGGCATTGCTCCTCGATCCCCCGAAGGAGCACGTCGCCGTCCATCTTTTCCAGGGCAACGCCCTTTCGCACCATCTCCGTGGCGATTCCGTAGACGGGAACGGTCCCCACCATGGTTCCGGCCTCCTGGAGATACATGGTGCGCAGGGCCTGCAGGTCGCCCCCCGTGGAAAGGTCCATGACCGAATCGGCCCGGGCCCGGAGAGCGGCCTGCAGCTTGCGCCGCTCCAGGTCCATGTCCGCGCACTCGCCGCTGGTGCCCAGGTTGGCGTTCACTTTCGTCTTGAGCCCGCGGCCGATGGCCCGGACGGTTTCAAAGGAATGGTGGCGGTTCTTGGGCAGCACGGCGTGGCCCGATGCGATGAGATCGCGCAGTGTGTCGGCATCCACCGCCTCGTTCCGGGCGGCCCGCTCCATTTCGCGGGTGACGATCCCCGCCTTGGCAAAATCCAGCTGGGTTTTCATGGGTGTCTCTCCTCCCGCTTTTCCGTGGAGGAGGGATGGTGGGGAGCCGAGGTTTCAAGAGGAGCACGAAAAAGGCCGCTTGGAAAGCGGCCGGGGAGGTCTTCTCTTCGCCATCCGCTCGCCAATCCCTCCGCCAGCATGACCTGGATCAGGTTCGAGGGGTAACTTCTCAGCCCTTTCCCCTGGGAAAGGACGCCCCCTGGCGATCGCTAACTTTGTCTTTTTAACACGTTCCCACTTAAGAAAGTAGCCCCAATTTTCGCCGGGCCGGGCTGCCATCCGCTCGGGCACCGTCCTTCACGACTCCGCGTCCAGGTCCAGGCCCAGGTCTTCCAAGGCCTTTCGCAGGGCGTGCTTGTGCACCTCGGCGGCGAAATGGACGGGGCTCTTTCCATAGAGCGGATCCCAGTTGGACGGGTCCGCCGAGCAAAAGTATTGGGTCTCCAGGCTGTATCGCACCGGCGCCTCGGCAGCGGGGCAGCCCACCATGCGCTGGGCCGCTTCCCACGTGGCGCCGCAGGGAGCCCCGCGCACCACCTCCACCCGGGCGATGCGCCCGTCGCGCAGCTCCACCTTCACTTCCGGCGCCCCAAAGAACACCTCGTAGTCTCCCAGGCAACCCGGCCGGGAAAGACCGCATCAGGTGGGGGGGATGTAGATGCGGGGCCCTTTGATCTTCTTTCCCGACGCCACCACGGGGATCCCCTGGTCGGCGCACCGCTTGGCCAGATCCTCCGACAGGTCCGGATGTTTGAGAAAATCCAGGACCAGGTCCGCTTGGATCCTTTCCGGCAGGTACCCATCGGTGTCATCGAGAAGGGGCGGGAGGGGCTCGTCGATGGAATGGACCCGGACTTGAAAGCGGGAACCGCCGTAGCGGCGCAGCCCCGCAATCTTGGCTTCGCCGCTTCCCTGTTGTTGGAAGACCAGGATCTTCTGAGGATTTTGTTCGTCTGTGCGTGCGTGTTCTGGACTCATTTTTTCATCGCCTTTTCGATCTTGGCCCACGTATCGCGAAGGGGCACCGTTCGGTTGAACACCAGCCGGTCCGGAGCGCTGTCCCGGCTGTCCACGCAGAAATAACCCAGCCGTTCAAACTGGTAACGAGCCCCGGGCTGAGCCTCCTTGAGGCTCGGCTCCACCCAGCACTCGTTGAGCACCACCAGGGATTGGGGATTGATGAAATCGAGAAAGGTCTGGCTTTCCTCCACATCGTTGGGATCCTCCCGGGTAAAGAGCCGGTCGTAGAGGCGCACCTGGGCGGGCACGGCATGGCGGGCGGACACCCAGTGGATGGTTCCCTTGACCTTGCGTCCGTCGGGCGACCACCCTCCGCGGGTGGCGGGATCGTAGGTGCAATGGACTTCGGTGATCTCTCCGCTGTCCGGATCCTTGACCACATCCACGCAACGCACGTAGTAGCCGTAGCGCAGGCGCACCTCCCGGCCCGGGGCCAGGCGGAAGTATTTTTTGGGCGGATCCTCGCGGAAATCGTCCCTTTCGATGTAGAGTTCACGGCAGAAGGGAACCCGGCGCTTGCCCATGGACGGGTCTTCGGGGTTGTTCACCGCCTCCAGTTCTTCCACCTGGTCCTCGGGATAGTTGACGAGAACCATCTTGAGGGGCCGCAGCACCCCCATGACCCGAGGGGCCCGCTTGTTCAGGTCCTCCCGAATGCAATGTTCCAGAAGCGCCACGTCCACCAGGCTGTCCCGCTTGGCCACTCCGATCTTGTCGCAGAAGGTGCGGATGGCCTCGGGGGTGTAACCCCGGCGCCGCAGGCCGGACAGGGTGGGCATGCGCGGGTCGTCCCAGCCGGAAACATGACCTTCTTGCACCAGCTGGTTGAGCTTTCGCTTGCTCAACACCGTGTAGCTCAGGTTCAGGCGGGCGAACTCGATCTGCTGGGGATGGTAGACCCCCAGTTCGTCCAGGAACCAGTCGTAGAGGGGCCGGTGATCTTCAAATTCCAGGGTGCAGATGGAGTGGGTGATCCCTTCCATGGAATCGGACAGGCAGTGGGCGAAATCGTACATGGGATAGATGCACCACTTGTCCCCCGTGCGGTGATGAGCCGCCTTCTTGATGCGGTAGATCACGGGATCGCGCAGGTTGAGATTGGGGGAGGCCATGTCGATCTTGGCCCGGAGGACGCATTGGCCCTCGTCGAATTCGCCCGCGCGCATCCGCTGGAATAGATCCAGGTTTTCTTCCACCGAACGGTTGCGATAGGGGCTGTCCTTGCCGGGTTCGGTGAGTGTTCCGCGGTACTGGCGGATCTCTTCCGGGCTCAGGCTGTCCACGTAGGCTTTACCCTTCTTGATGAGCTCCACGGCGTACTGGTGGAGCCGGTCGAAGTAGTCGGACGCGTAGAAAAGGCGCTCTCCCCAGTCGAAGCCCAGCCAGGCCACATCCGCCTTGATGGATTCCACGTACTCCACGTCCTCCTTGGCGGGATTGGTGTCATCGAAGCGGAGGTTGCACAAACCGCCGTATTCCTGGGCCAGGCCGAAGTTGAGGCAGATGGACTTGGCATGGCCGATATGCAGGTATCCGTTGGGTTCCGGAGGAAACCGGGTGTGAACCCTCCCTCCGTATTTGCCGCTTTTGAGGTCTTCTTCGATGATGTCCTTGATGAAGTTGGGCGGTGTTACGCTCTCTTTTTCCTTGCTCATAAGGTCCTTCCGTCCTCCCTGGCCCCGGTGCACCCCGTGGCGCTCTGTGTGGGAGCGCCGGCCGGCCGTCTCCGATGCATGGGAAAGTCTTGGTAAGGCGACCGTCACAGGGCCCCCAGGCGCGATGGCTGAAACCTGGAGATCCCGACCGCTTTTCACCCGGCGCCCGTGACGGCTTTCGTCTCTCATTGTCACGGGCTTCCGTGAAGGGGGTTTATCGGTTTTCCGTTTCTCTTGCAAGCTCGGCGACAAGGGCTCGTTCGGGTTTGCTATCCGCAGCCCAATTCGTCTATCTTGGGAGACCCTTTGAGCACCGTGCCACTTCGCGAAACGGGAGCGCCATGATGGAAAAGATTTTTATTTTCACCACCGGCGGGACCATCGACAAGGTCTACTTCGACCAGAAGAGCCGGTATGAGGTGGGGGAGCCCCAGGTGGAAGTCATCCTGAGGGAAGCCAATGTGACGGCGGCCTACGAAATCCGCCCCCTCATGCGAAAGGACAGCCTGGACCTCACCGATGCGGATCGGGCCCTGGTCCGCCGGGCGGTGGAAGAATGCCCGTCCGGGCGCATCATCATCACCCACGGCACCGACACCATGAAGGAGACGGCCCAGGTACTTCAGGGCATGCCGGGCAAGGTGATCGTGCTCACGGGAGCCATCGAGCCCGCGCGCATCAAGTCGAGCGACGCCCCTTTCAACGTGGGCGCGGCCATGGCCGCCGTGCAGACCCTGCCGCCCGGGGTCTACATCGCCATGAACGGCCGCATCTTCGATCCCCGGAGGGTGCGAAAGAACCGGGAAGCCAACCGGTTCGAAGAGGTGGAGCCGCACCCCCCTGTGCTCTGAAGCATGGGGTGCGTTGGGCGGACCGGCGCCCTTACGCGGAGAAGGCTCCATCCCCGGATAAAGAAAGCCCCTGTGGCACCGGTCCCTGGGCGACCCCAGGGGTCAGGCGGTGGTCACGATTGTGTCCAGGCCTTGATCCGGGTACCGCAGGAAGAAACGGCAGAAGGCCGCCACGATGAGCGCGTGGCGGATCTCACCGCGGTCGATCATCTCCGGGATCCGGGCCAGGGGGAGGGTGACCACCTGGATGTCCTCCATGTCGTCCAGATGCGGAGGGCCCGCCCGACGGACCCCGGGAGCCAGAAAGGTGTAGCACAGATTGTTCTGGATGGCCGGATTGGGCTGCACGTGCCCGAGGGAGACAAGCCTTTCGGCTTCGTAACCCGTTTCCTCGCGCAGTTCCCGGCGGGCGGCTTCTTCCGGGCTGTCTCCCGGGTCCACCACGCCGCCGGGGATTTCCAGGGTCAGATCGCGGATCCCGTGGCGGTATTGGCGAACCAGGACCACCTGGTTGTCCGCCGTGATGGGGATCACGTTCACCCAGGCGGGGGATTCGAGCACGAAGACCTGGTGCTCCCTTCCGGTGCGGGGCGATACCACCCGATCCTTTCGGAACCCCACGATGTGGGTTCCGTTCCACCGTTCGCTGGACAGAACAGTCCATTTCTTCGGTGCCATGGACTCCACTCGTCTTCCCGTCACTTCCTGGGCGATTCCTTTTCCAACTCTTCCAGCACGTCCATCACGTGATGGGCGCAATAGGCCATGGAAGGGGCTCCGCCCATGAGCACTGCCACGCCGGCCGCCTCCAGGATCTCATCGCGGGTGACCCCCAGTTCCACGGCCCCCGACACACTTCGACGGATGCAGGGTTCACAGCGAAGGGCCGTGGCGATGCCCACCTGGATGAGCCGTTTGGTCTTGGCGTCCAAGACGCCGTCTTCCATCAGCGCATCGTGCAGTTGGAAAAAGCTCTCCATGAGCCGCGGGGCATGGTTCCGCAGCCTTTCCAGTGCCGCTTCCATATTTTCGGCCATGGTTCCATCCTCCCTTGTTTAGAGATGCATCACCCGGGTTTACGTCCCCGTTGCGGGACTTCCCAAATGCACCCTACGAGATCGCCGGCATGGACGCAAGCCCGACTCCCGCGCAAACCGTTCCTTTTCCCTTGACAAACCTCCAGGCGTTTGCTACTCAAACGCGGCGCTTCGGAAGAAGCGGTTCCCATTCCCCGGTAGCTCAATCGGCAGAGCGGGTGGCTGTTAACCACTAGGTTGGCGGTTCGAGTCCGTCCCGGGGAGCCAGAAACATCCGGCTCGGCCCTGATTGGGCCGGGCCTTTTTTATTGGGTGAACTCATGTGGTTCGTCTACATCTGCCAACGCGGCGGAAAGCTCTACACCGGCATCACCACCGACCTGCAACATCGCATGACCCAACACAAGGCCCAACTCCTCTACTACGAACCCCACCCCGACAAGTTCTCCGCCGCCCGCAGAGAAAAGCAAATCAAGGGATGGCGCCGCGAAAAAAAACTCGCCCTCTGCCACAAAAAGCCCTCGTGACGTTCCGACCCACCTCACACCACGGCGGTGAGTTCACCCTGAGCGAAGCGAAGGGAGTCCGTCCCGGGGAGCTAGTTTGAATACATTGATTTCAGCACTACCTCTGTGCCAATGAAGGTGACTCAGCTTCATTGGCACAGAGGGTATTGCTGGTCCAGTCTAGTTGGGGGTCACCATAATATCTTCCGTAAGATTGTCTTATACATAGGCACAATTTCACTGATTAAGGCCATGACTTTAGCCCATTAGATGGAATTTCTTGAACCCAAATTGATAAATTTAGGTTAAAAAGTTGTCTATCAATTCGGTGGATTTACAAATGCTACCAGCATTCTGCTGTCAGGAGAGTCCCATATTGCCACCCACACAATGTACGATTTATTGGATCCGGATATCAGAGAAAGGATACATGGTGATACATTTGTGGTTTCCACCCGCCATCCGAATGTATCCCGCATACCTAACATTGAAGAAAGCAGCGCGTTGGACATACCTCTGGGCAGGAGAAGCCCCGACAGTTTCCGGATATTACAACAGCGTCTGCCCCGCATCTTATCTTCAAAACTGTTTGATGTGGTACTGATCGACAACCCACCGTCCATCGGGCTTTGGTTGACCATATCCCTGGCCGCCAGCGATTTTGCCATTGTGCCCATAGATGCCGCATCTGGGTACAGTTTGGATGGACTGCGCAAGGTATTGGATCTGATTGATGCAATCCGGAAAATATAAACCCAGCTCTTAAATTTTTGCGACTTGTAGTTAATCGGGCCGACCAGAGGACCCTAATTGCACGCCATGTCATCGAAAGGATTCGAACCGAATTCTCCGGTCAGTATTTCGAGACCATAATTCCGATGGCCACACTCGTACAGCAGGCGGAATACTTGCATCGGACTGTATTTGAGCAGCGGAGCAATTCAAAGGCAGCCAAAGCATATCGCAGTCTGGCACGAGAGTTTCTTGAAATCCTGAAAACTGCCTAAAAAAAGAAAGCATAGGGGAAAAATGACGACATCCTCACAGAAAAGGCGCAAACGGCGGAGTTTCTTGGATTTCGTGCGCGAAGCCGGCGATCCACATTCTGACGGTATCCGGGAGGCCAAACAAATCCTGGACCGTATCAATCAGACACCTGAAGCAGCAGCCAAAACGGCAGTTAGATCAGCAGGCAAAACGGCACCCAAAAAAGCACCTGAATCAGCACCCAAATCGGCACCTGAAACGGCAGTCAGAACGGCACCCAAAACGGCAGGCAAAACGGCAGGTGAAGCGGCAGCCAAAACGGCAGTTAGATCAGCAGGCAAAACGGCAGTCAAAAAAGCACCTGAATCGGCACCCAAAACGGCAGGTGAAACGGCAAACGCACAAGATACACAACTCATTGTATTTACAAACAAAGAGGCTCTGACTTATGAAGCCATGCGTCTGCTTTCCGGACAACCGACCACACAGGCCAGAATGGCATCCGAACTCAGAATCAGCTATTCGCACCTGCGGGCAATCATACGAAGATTTCAAGACATGGGAATTGTCCAGACATCCAGGTGCCGTCTGGCCGGGAAGGTATACACCTCCTACCGGATTAGGGAGGTAGAATACTGCTGCCCGAATCCGGATGCGGTGGCCGCCAGGCTGAAAAAGGCCCAGTTTCTGAGTCT
>NZ_FWXF01000041.1 GCF_900176285.1 Desulfacinum hydrothermale DSM 13146
GACACCTTGGGCACCGGTTTGTCGGAACCGGGCTTGGGCCACATGTAATCCACAAACCCCGCGCCCTTTTCCCGGCAGACTTTGACAAACTCCACAAAGAGGAGCTTGTTGTTCGGATCTTTGAAGCTGCTCATGTCCTTGCCGTTCAAAGCAGGCTTGATGGGGTGCATGACCATGGCGGGGGTCATGTCGTTGACCCAAAAATAATTGCTGCCTTCGTACCGCATGGCCGCAATCTGTTCCAAGGCGGCTTTCTTCGCAGCCTCTTCGCTGAGCTTTCCGGATTGGGCGGCCGCATGGTATTTCTCAAACATAGAATAGGCCACTTCCACCGCATGCCGGGTGGCCACCCTTTTTTCCGCCATCATGAGGGATTCCATCTTCCAGGCCGCCCAGGTGAGCGCCACGGCGATGGCCACCACGCTCCACAAACCCATGAAAAGCAGTTTGGTTCCCAAGTGGAAATTTCTCTTTCTCATCTTTGAATTTTCTCCTCCTTCTTGACTTGAATTCGCTTCGTTGTCCGGTCCGGACATGGCTTCAGTGAACCTGAATCGGTACAAACGGCATTGTCCTTTAACTGTTCTGGATCCAACTTGGGCTGAGACTTACAGGGAAGGCATGACGTGTTTGTTCTTCTGAGAGCGCAGTATTGCCTGCCATAAACAAACACACCACCACAAATGGATTAAAGTTTTGCTTTTCTGTGTACAGTTTTATTCTTTTCTGTGTTTGGCAAATAGTAGGCATTCGACTATCATGGACATAATGGAGGCAGTCGGGATGCGCAGGATAGTATCGGTGGCAGTCATATTCTGCATGGTAACTGGGCAGGTTGTCCTGCCGGTCACAAAAGTACGGGCAGACGAGGTGGTTGAGTCTGCCATGCAGGGTCAGAATTTCGGGCTGAACTTGCTTCATAATTCAGCAAACCTGCCAGATGTTAAATTGGGTATTGATCCTGGTGGTAGGGTTAGCTCTTCGAATACCATATATGTCCAAGAATTTGCGCCTGGGGCCGAAGCGGATGACATGAACAGTATGGCATACGGATATGATGATCCGGAATCTCTGGCAGTTGAAGCCCTACAGGCTCGATCCAACTTGATGAAAGATGGATGTCCCGTGATACATTTCGCACCCGTATCGGAGCGGGTTGTACTAACTGCCACAATTTGGGAACAGTATTATGAGAACGGAAATGAAATCTTGACTCCTTCCACCTATACGGGGCGAATTGAATTTTCCGTTCCCACAATCGGGGCGGATCGTACATGGCACACCACTCTTCGGCCCCGATCCGGAAATGGTTCTGCGCTAATTCTGAAGTTTCAGAACACTCCGTTTCCCGCCCCCAGAGATAGCTCCTTTACCATCAATCATAATGTTAAGGGAGAGCATGGAGAAAGCGGAAATATCACATCTTATGGCACTATTGATGATGGGTTTAGCAGCACCGGTTCTATATATCTTTCCGGCTCTCATTCCTTTACTGTGAGTGCGCATTTGTATCGAGTGAACAAATACTATGTGAATGAAAACTGCCCTACTTATCCTCCTGCTGAGTGTATCTACGATGGAGTGGACCTGTGTGATATTAAGGCGATGGGGGTGCGAGCCTTTTTTGATACCGAAAACAATACTTCACAGCAGCAGGCATTCGATGTTGTATACTCTTCATTCTATGACAATCCCGAACCTGATCTGACAGATGATTATTCCCTGGTTAGCATGTTGGCCAGAACAAATGCAATATATGATGGTACTGATCCGATAACGCAGATTTTTGGAGGTTGTACTTGGCAGGAATCATCTGCATCCCGTTCCACCAAAACAGTACATGTTCCGGATTATTATTCATGTTCCGGAGTGTATCTTGGGCAGGACGGATGCACGTCTTTTCAGAGAAGGTTCGAGTTTGAAAAAGTGGCCAGTCGTGTTGTGGCGGCCATAACGCAATATGAATATGAGTATGGACAAGGAAATCCACCTCCAATTACGGGAGAACATCAGGTATCCGTTGCGGAACCCATAAATTTTAGTTGTCCAACTGTAGGTTCTGCCGAAACCAAAAGAATTGAGCTGGATAACGGGTACATTATAGTGGAATGTACTCCCTTTTCTTCTGGCGATTTTGTATATAATCATCATTTCACATCCGGTTCCGGAACAGTGGCTGATTATGGGACATCTGGCGACGGATGGACCATGAAGGGAACCGTTATCCCTGACGGAAGTACACTGGTGGAAATCACAGCTGATCTGTATGCCATCACAACCAATACAATAGATGGATGTACAGATTTTATGGCACACGCACGCGATGGGTGGTGCTCTTATTCGATTAACTGTACTGATGAACGCACATGTGTAACTATTGACGGAGTTAATTTTTGTCAGAATGCCGGGCCTGCACATGGTATATTTGATCTGCTGGAAGTATTGCCGGATATTAACGGACAACCCGTTGTCCCGGCTACATGCTGGGCTGGAAATGCTCCTCCCATGGAGTGTGAATATGCAATTGGTAATAGCGGAGAATGCTATACAGATCCGCAGGGAGAAATACACTGCATTGAGAATGACGGTACAGGACTTGATTCGCATCCCGACATATTTCCCGGTGGTGTGGATGATTGCGAGTATCACGGATATTACAATGACCCAGCCTGTACCTACATTCGCACAGAATGTGAAGAAGGTGCCGTGGGGCAGTTTTCGGGAGCTTGCTATGTCGGCAACATAATCTATGACTGCGGTGAAGATATTGAATATGAAGAACAGGAAGCATCCGCTAACGCCGGCAGCGAACTGTGCAGTTCTACAATTCGGTGTATGGGCACAGAATGTCATAACCCGGCTAGCGAATCGAATGGTGATTTAGATCGGGCCATTGCGGCCACCGGTCTAATCCAGATGATGCAGTCCGATTTGGCATGTGCTGAAACAGGCAATCCACCCACTTCCGTTGACGAACCATGCACACCGGTTGTTTTTTCAGGTAAAACCCGAAAATGCAAAACACCCATTGGCCACGAAATTGGACTGACTCCAGATTGTTGCAGAGAGGGGGCCAAGGCGGCGGCAGGAGTAGATGCTCTTTCTTATGTCAAGCTGGTTGTGTATGGAGCAAAGATAGCCAATAATCCGCTGGCCCTAAGTGCACTGGCCGATATTCCCGGTTACAGCGCATTCGCCGAAGCCCTGGAACCTGTTGGTCACCTTACTGAATCCGGGTTCAAACTTCTAAACAATACGCTTGTGTCTCCACTTGCCAACGGAATTACTCATCTGGGTTATGAAGTTACCGGTACGGCATCCGAAACTGTTGCCCGAGAAGCGGCAAAAAACATTGGCATAAACAGCGTAAAGCAACAGGTAATGTCTTCATTTTATCATTACATAAAGGATACTCTTGGAATGCCGGAACTTGCGGATTCGTTGTTTACTACATCTGGTGGCCAAATTGCACTTAATTCAACTATATCAACGATAATCAACGCAATAAATATGGCGTTTTTGGCATACAACGTTCTAAAAATTATTGGGCACCTCGTATTCAAATGCGATGAGGATGAGTTAAGATTGGGTATAGACCGCAAGGTTGGGAATTGCGTATATATCGGCACATACTGTGCCAAAAAAGTGTTTCTTATCGGATGTATTGTTAAGAAAACGGCCTACTGTTGCTACAAGAGTCCGCTAGCACGAATTATCATGCAACAGATTCGCCCACAACTGGGAGGTTTTGGATCCCCCAAAGATCCCAATTGTGCCGGTCTGACTCCCCAACAACTCGAACAAGTAGACTGGTCTCGTGTGGATTTGAGTGAGTGGGTGGCGCGGTTGCAACAAAGCGGTTTGGTGCCGTCCAGCATGGAGCGGGCTCGCCAAATCTGGTCGGCCAGTTATCCACGATCCAAACGGGCTTATGGAATTGATCCTCCAGGTCCGGACGGACAAGTATCCGGGGAATACCTCCTGCACGAGAGATACGCAGACCACACAGACAGGATGGCCGATATTAAGGATACCATGGCCAAACGTTCGGTATGCTATACGGACATGGAATATATGCCTTGGTATGAAGCCGTTCCGGATCCTGAAAACCAAGTGTGTTTTGATCCGCAGAGGTAAATGAATACATCTTGAATGGTGGAAAACAGCGATGAGGCTCTATCTGCACATAGTGGCGTACATGGTGGCATGGAGCATTGGTATCACGATGGCATTGCATGTGCCTAGCGGTGAAGTTCGAGCTGCTAATACTTTGGATGAATCGGTATATTCCGGCAAAGAAGAGGGATGGTTTTTTTACAAAGATCCTGTAGACCAAGAACAAAAACAGGAAGAACAGAAAGAACCGCCGGCAAGTCTACCTGTTCAGGAAACGGAATCTCCCAAGAAATTCGAACGGCAGTCGGTTTTGGTATCCCAACCGGAGAAACCGAAACCGCTTTCCGTCAGGTGGATCAGGGAAAACCTCCCGAAGCTTCTCGATACCGCCATTGACGATCCGACGCCCGAGAACGTGGCAGCCTATCTGTATGCCCATCGCATTATGATGGACAAAGCGCAGAATTTTGCGAAGGTGAGCTACCGCGTATCGAGACTGGATCCTCTACTTAACGAAGAGACTCGTTTTCCCTTCAGCAACGCTATGCGAGCAGGCTTTTTCCGACTGCAGAATGAGGCCAAAAAGGCGGCACTTAAGGAGGACATTGCCCGAAAGGCCGG
>NZ_FWXF01000037.1 GCF_900176285.1 Desulfacinum hydrothermale DSM 13146
CCACAAAAATTCATCGAACAAGCGTGGTGGAGGCGGTCAAGTATTACGGTGTGTCGCCCCTTGCCACGAGCGCGTCGTTTGGTGATCTGTCCGTCCGTGTGAACGACTACAAGGCGCCCCTGGTCCCGGCTACCCAGGCTGAATCCGCCATGCTGGACTTGCAGGCGGGGGGCTTTCGTTCGGTGACGCTTTCCGGCGGCGCTCGGTCCGTTTCGATCAGTCAAGTGAGTTACACGAGCAGCTACGCGATCGAAGACACAAACCGGCAATATAACTATGTTTTTCAGCTTATCCCCAAGCCGGCGCCCGGTACGCTAGAGATTAGTTATCGCAGCCGTGACAAGTGGCATACCATCTACGACGAAGCAGGCGACGGCAGTTTGACCGGCGATGGCAGCGGCAACGTCAACTACGATACTGGCTCGGTCAACGTCACGGTTCAGGACTTGCCCGACATAAACACGGCGATCATGCTTGGGTGGGGCACGGACACGCTCTATCAGGTTGGGGACCAAGCAGACGTGGATTTACCCAGCTACTCGTACACAGTGGCGAAACCGCCCATTCAGCCCGGTTCCATTACCATCACATACAACGCAGACGGCGCGCAACGCACCATCATGGACAGCACCACCCCGGGCGAATTGTCAGGTGACGGGTCCGGTTTTGTGGATTACGGCGCAGGGCAGGTGGTCTTCACGCCTAGCTACCTGCCGGACCCGGCGGAGACGCCGCAGATTACTTACAGCGGCGTTGTGACGCCTGCTCAAGAAGTGTTTTCTAACGTTCCGGCGCCGAACGAGGAAGCTACGATTACCCTGACCGATCAGCCGGAGGCTGAAGGTGTCCGCATAAAATACACGGTCGCCGCAGCCACTGATAATCAAAGCACCCCGGGATTCAAGGTTGTGTGCCAGGGCGTGGTGGTGCCATCGGGGGCGGGCCCCGTGCGGATGCCCAACGGCTCGATGTTGGAGGTGGTAGCGCTTAGTTCGGGAGCTTTTAGGCTTGGTCTTACCAGCGCCCCGGATGGTTCTCTGCCGTTTGGTAGTATTGATTTCGCGAACAAAACAATCACTCTTCCCACGGAGATAAATTACTACGCGCAACACTCCGTTTATGAAGTTAAATGTAGGTCCCAGTGGAACGGGCTTGATGGCTTCACTACCACGTGCGGTGAAGAGTTTGACCATTACGAATGGGACTCTACCACGTCACACTCTTACGCCGGGGGCGGCACTGTCACCATAAACGTAGACTATCGCCCCGTTGGCATGAGTTATTCCCAGCAAACGGAGGCCATGCCAGCGGAGAACTTGCTCGTGCGCTTGGCACCTTCTACCAACGCGGCGGTGGTCCCTGGTTCGGTGCAGTTCTCCCTTGCGGGGCACACATTCGTCGACAACGAGGGCGAAATTCACATGGACCCGGACCCTGGAACAGGTGTCGGTACTGTAGTCGGGTCGATTGACTACAGTAGCGGCGACGCTACGTTGTCCGCATGGGTTGGGGGTTCTTTTTCGTTCTCGCTGGACTCTTTGTTGTTGGAGATCACGCCGCGGCTTGACTCTGCCTTATCCTTCCGCACCGTAGCGGCCCCAGTGCGCCCGGCCAGTTTCACCATTGCGGTTACCGCGGCAGACGGTGAGCTTCTCACAGGCACGGCGAACCTGGATGGCGACATTGAAGGCGCCGGGATGGAGGGGTCCATTGAAGTGCAAACTGGCGTGGTTTCCGTCCGGTTCGGTGAATATCGAGTGGCGTCGGAATTGACCGACGAAGAAAAACAGGGGTGGTTCAGGCAAGAAGACGTTCTGCCTGATGGCACGGTTTGGGTGCCGCGACTCGTGGTCCCCAACACGGCCCGTTACAACGTGGTTGTGTATGTTTACATGCCACTTTCCGCGGACATTCTGGGGCTTGACCCAGTTCGGTTGCCACAGGACGGCCGGGTGCCGATCTTTCGTACGGGCGACGTGGTGGTGATCCATCACACGCAGACCACCACCATCAGCACCCCGACCAATGGGCAGGTGATCGACACGGGCCGAGTTCGGCTGAGTTATGCCAAATTGTACGACGCCAACGGTGATCCAGTGCCGACGGATCGGTACACGGTGGACTTGGATGCCGGCACGGTGACGCTTACGGACGTTAGCGGGCTCACGGCGCCCTTGACGCTGGAAGACCGGATTGAAGACATGGCGCTTGTGTCCGACTTGCAGATTAACGGCACCTTGACTTTGACGCGACCCCTTAGCCACGACTACCCGACGGGTAGCTACGTGTCGAGCGCATACATTGTGGGCGATATGTTCGCCCGTGTGACCAATATTTTTGACCAGGCCACGTGGACCGGCGAATGGTCAGATGACCGGATCGGAAGCGAGGCGGGCGGCACCTACAACGACACGCTCTACCCGCTTGAGGTCACCAACAAAGGCACGATCCAAGAACGCTGGGCCATCATTTTCACATCTTCCACGGCCTTCAAGCTGGTGGGCGAATTCAGCGGCCAGATCGCCCTGGGCGACATAAACACCGACTTTGCGCCCATGAATCCTGAGACCCAAGTGCCATATTTTACTATCCGGGCCGACGGTTGGGGGTCCGGGTGGAGCACCGGCAACGTCTTACGATTTAACACCATCGCGGCGAATCACCCTGTGTGGGTGGCGCGGACGGTTCTTCAGGGCGAGGCGCAAAGCGGCAGCGATCAGTTCCGAATCCAGATTCGCGGCGACGTAAACACGCCCTAGTACGGAGGTTTTCGTATGGCACGACTTGCGACGGATGTTAAGGTTTTTCGCTACACAGACCCGGGTGCGCCCGAACTGACGGGCGCCAACGGCTCTATGGTGGAGCTACTCAACGCCTGCCTGGTCACTGGCTACGGCAGCACCACGGTCACATCGGTGACCCGTGAGGGCTCCACGGTAACCGTCACCATCCAGGGCGGGCACTCGTTCCCACAATATGCGGTTATCGAGCTAGCGGGCGCCAACGAAACAGATTACAACGGCACCCATCGGATCGAGACCGTGACGGATACCACCTTCACTTTCACCCTGCCCGACGGTTTGACGCCCACGACGCCGGCCACGGGCACCATCGCGGTAAAGATGGCAAGTGCTGGGTGGGAGCAGACGTTCGCAAGCGCCGACAATCTCCGGCGTGTGTTCCGCTCTACCGACCCGGCGGCTTTCGGTTATTACCTTTATGTTGATGACACAGAAAGTGAGTTTTCAAACCGTGCCGCGGTGAAAGGGTACGGCATTGTCGAAGACATAGACACGCGCTTTGAGCCGTTTCCCTGGTCTGATACGGATGATCAATGGACGTGGTGGGTCAAAAGTTATGAGGACGCCACGCCCCGACCGTGGGCGGTGATTGCGGATAGTAGACTTTTCTACGTTTGGGTGAACGCCGACCCAGCGCAGAACAAACCGTTCATCTACGTGTTTGGTGATGCTGTTCCGATAAATTCCGCTGATCTTTTTGCTTGTGTCATTGGGGGACACGGGTCTTCAACCGAAACAAATTACAGCGGTGGATTACTGACCATTACGGCACTGGATAACATGGCACCTGGGGGCTACTTGGCCCGGGATATTACCGGTACACAGTTTGGCGTCGGGTGCTGTGTAGTGGGTACGGATTTAAGGGCCCATAATGCTTATTACGCACGGGATATATACCCGCGGCCACTGGGTTTGTACGATGACATTACATTTCCGTGCCCGGTAACCAACAGTATCCTAACAAACAGCGTCCCGATTTTTGAATATGCTTCAAACGCGGGTGTCCCCCGCGGGTACTTACCCGGGCTTTACGAACCGTTGCATGACAAGCCTTTAGATTCCCTTGTAATAATTCAAAACGACATACCGGGGCACCGGCCGCTCATCGGGTTGCGTTATCTTGCCTCCCGGTGGAACTTCAGCGGCGGGGAAACCGGGCTCCGCGAGGGCCAAGTGTTGGTCGATATTCTAGGGTCCTGGAGGGACTAAGATGGCATGGCTTGAAGGATGGCAGTATCGCCGAAAAATAGCGCTAAGCGGCGCAGCGGGTGCAGGGGTTAATTATCCTGTTCTTTTCCAAATTGGTGAATCACTCAACGCTGAACACGACATACTAGCACCGCCGCAGTGCCTCTTTCCTTCTGGCGAAAACGACGGTGGTGACTTTCGCTTCGCGTTGGAAGACGGGACCGAGTGCAGTTTTTGGGTTTCTCATGTAACGGGTACAGCGCCGGACCGTACCGCTTATGTATGGGTTAAAATCCCTACAAACTTAGATGGCGCCACGGTGACTATCTATTTCTATGCGGGGAACTCGAACGCCACGAACGCTTCAAACCAATTGGACGTTTTTTCGCCCGCAGATTACTTCGACGACGGGGTTATTGATGCTTTTTGGGGGTCAACGGTCCACTCTTACTGTGTGGAACAGTTAGGATCCTACTATACGGAAGCGTCCGACCTCAGTGTGAGTGAGCATGATTCCGAACTGGAGATAAGCGGCACGGGCACAATAGACGTTCGCACTGTGCAGGGCCAACATTCAGGTTGGTTCGGCCAGGCGATACGTAGCGCCACGGGGCTTTCCGGGGATTTTGTCGCGTATGTTTTAGTAGATATAGTTTCAGCACACGCGTCCGGGTCCAACTCAAATTATGGGTACAGTTTTGGGCTAGACGTTAATGTTGATGCTGACAATCGTCTGTTTACATACATTAGACGCTATGGCGGGTATGCAAACGACAACGTGGTCGTTACAAAAGAAGTGCATAATTCTATAACTAAGCTCACGGACGCTGACACAAGTGCGGCAACGCTTGGGCCTCACCTACTTATATTAAGCCGGCGGGGCGATACGTTTTCTTTTACATACGAAGACAAAACGGTAGATATAACCATTCCAGAATTTGCTGATGTAAAACTAGCGTTGTTCGCAGCGGTGCGGAACGTCGGGGACTCCATCGACGCCCGCTTCAAGCACGTGTTGATCTTTCCACCCGCTGATCCAGAGCCATTAATAACGGCGTCCATCTTCTTAGAAAAGGCAGGCTCGCCCGCACTTGACCAAGCCTTAATCTCCCCAACTTTTCGGTCTATCCGGCTCGTTTGGAACAAAACTCTCGCTGTCCCGGCGCGCCGGGGCGCCGGTGTTATCCAGGGCACTGTACTTGTGGCGGGCGAACCGGCCCATCGACGGGTAACACTCTTTGATCGGCACACCATGCGACCCTTAGCCATTACCTGGAGCGACCCGACGACGGGAGAATATCGGTTCGACGGGTACGACCCGCGGTTC
>NZ_FWXF01000048.1 GCF_900176285.1 Desulfacinum hydrothermale DSM 13146
AAGTAGATGGACTCGATCGTCACTTTCTAAACGACGAGGAATCGCCCTAGCGCCACTTTATAAAGTGGACCAGTTTGGCCGACAATCGGTGGCCCATTTACGGGCGACAATTGACAGTTTTTGCCTGGAAAGCTCGAGCAAACAAAAAAAGCATCGAGGACAATATGAGCCTCATGTACCGCATCGAGCTTGAAGGCCCATCTGCTGTCCCCGAGCTAACGCTCGACAAAACAATTCGCGTTGAACGCCGTCATGGGGATCGTCCCTTCTCCATACGGAGTCAGCGAATTGATCCCGAAACAGCATATAATGCCGTTAGCAATTCAAGATGTTATGCAGATTTCTTCGCTCTTGTTTCACCTCCTACCTTCGGATCCGTACAACCACTTACACCGTTACGCCGAGGCCACCTGGCGGCACTTGTGGCCGCCGGAGTCTGTAACGGTACGGTGATTCGGAACAACGACCAGGGGAAGGTCTTTGTGATCAAGGGCCGGACTCGGGTCATCGAGGAAGAGGTGGAAGATACGACCGACGAGAAGGGAAACCGAACGACTATCATTCGGAAATCGCCCTCTCCGGTGGTCTATCTGCTCGATGCGAGCGAAGCTGAAATCCTTGAACTGCGCTAACGGGAGGAAGGGGATGAAAGCGTTTCGGACTGTAAGATCACAAGCTCCCCACGGAGCTGTAGATGTTTTCACAGATTTTTATGTTGGGCACTATGACCACAGGCCAAATGGCAATTGCACTCTATATCTGCACGCTATCAGCCTTTACGGATCGCCTACCGCCGTAAGGGCAGTAAGCGCAACGATACTCCAAGGACACTCCGTATTACTGCATGAGTATAACATGTCAACTCCCTATGAATTATGCACCATGCAAAGGCCAGGTGGAAGCCCTATGCGGCAAACATCCGTAGTCCTGGACGAGGGGAGAGTGGCACACAAACTCATGTGGAATCCCATGGTGTTTTCACCCTGGAGCGATAACGAGTTCTGCTCTCCATACTCCAACACATACCTGGTGTGGGGACAGACCGAGGATGAAGCAAAGGAACACCTGTATCGCACTCTGGACGCCGTGTACCCGACGCCACTATGTCCGGAGTGGAAAAACTGGCTATGGGAAGAATTCACGGACAACGAAAATCTCACGTGCTTTTCTACGCGCGAGGAATTTAACGTTGTCCGACGTGTCGATCTTCCCATGCCAGAGGTATTCCAATCCCACATCCTGGACTCCTTGAAATCGGGAGCCTTGACAGTCAGCTAGCTGATACTCACCCCTAGCGCAGGGGGAACCCGTTTCTCCCTGCGATCAGGGGGGAGTGCGGGTTTTCCCCTGCATTACGGAGGAAGACCTATGGTTGGCAGTCTGAAGGAGTTCTTGGCTGAGTACGGAAACATGCTGCTAACGAATGTTTCTCGCTCTCAGCCTCTTTATTCCCCGGATGCGGAGGGGGCCTTCGAGGCAGCAATGCGGGAGCGTCTCACCAAGCTACTGCGAACGCCCTTTCCAAAGCAGGCGGAAGCGGTCTTGGCGCTCACTAAAGGCTTCAAGGTGCGCAAGCACAGGGGCTTGTTTCTCACAGCCGAAATGGGCACAGGAAAAACAATGATGGCTATCTCCACATCGTTCCTCCTGTGTCCTCCGAAGTCCCGCACACTCATCATGTGTCCGGGACACCTCGTTCAAAAGTGGATCAGGGAAATCAAGGAAACCATCCCTGACGCCCACGTTGTAAACCTCAACCGCTCCGGCCTGGGCATGCTGCTGGAGCTAAAGTCTACCAAGCCGACCCAACGCGAGTATTACGTGCTGGGTAAGGAGCAAGCCAAGCTCCATTATGCCCGAACGAGTGGAGCCGCCTCTTTCCAACACCGTGACCACATCACCTGGACGTGCCCACGGTGCGGATCCACCCTGGACAGCGAGCCCAATGTCCGGTCACGACGGGTTCGGTGCGAGCGGTGTAAGGAGCCTCTGTGGCAGGCGGATGGAAACCGATTCCGCCGCTACAGCAAGGCGGAATACGTCAAAAGACACTTCCCGCGAGGCAAGGCATTCAACTTGTTCATTGCGGACGAGGTGCACCAGTACAAGGCCGGGGATACGGCACAGGGACAGGCGTTTGCCATTTTTTGCAACGCCGCCAAGCACACCTTGTGCCTTACTGGAACCCTGATGGGCGGCTACAGCTCCGGCCTATTCTACCTGCTGTGGCGGACTAGTCCACGCACAATGAGTCAGATCGTGGACTACCACAGCATCAAGGCGTTTTCCGAACGGTATGGCGTGACCGAACAGGTCATCAAAACATCCGATAAAGACGGTCGTGCCTCTATCGGGCGGTCGTCTCGGGTTACCGTTCGGGAACGACCGGGAATAAGCCCCCAGATTCTCACGGACCTCCTCCTGGAACGTTCCGTCTTCATGCGACTTGAGGATGTGGCCGATAACCTCCCGCCGTTTTCCGAGTACGTGGAAACGGTGGAGTTGCCTTCAGACCTCGCAGGTGAATACGGAAAGTTCAAGGACGCGCTTGAGGGCGAGGTGAAACGAGCCCTGGCGCGAGGCGACCGGTCCCTCTTAGGTGCAATGCTCCAAGCGCTCTTGGCCTATCCTGACGGGGCGCGGCGGGGCGAAAAGGTGTTGCATCCCACGACTGACGATCTGATCGCCGAGGCGCCGGAAATACCGTGCGATGTGCTGCCGAAAGAACAGCGGCTCATCGAAATCGTCCAGCGCGAGAAGGAGGCGGGAAGAAAGGTCTTGGTGTGCCTGGAACATACAGGGACACGAGATCTGATCCCGGACCTGGTGGAGCGTTTGGAGGCCGCCGGCCTGAAAACGGCGGCCTTGCGGGCAAC
>NZ_FWXF01000039.1 GCF_900176285.1 Desulfacinum hydrothermale DSM 13146
AGCCACAGGTTGGCCACCTGCCGATTCTGGCGTCGAAACGCCAATCTGACCACTGTCCGTCTGTCCGGACACTCCACCAGGTACGCCAGATCCCACGATCCTGCCGGCAGGCGTACTAACTCCGGAACTTCCGGAGCCACCCTCCGCAGGTCCTCCCATCTGTGATGCAGAAGTACCGGATTGCAAAGAGGAAGGATCGGAAAGGAGTACTGTATTGCTGTGAGGCACCAACATGTCTACTGCCGGATTATTCACCGCATCCAACGATACCGGTTTTTCCTTCTCAGGTAACCAACTGTGCGACTTTTGCGGCACATACGCCGGCCCGTTTAAGAATGCGTTGCCCACAGCCTTGGGACCAAAACCGGGACCTGCAGTAGTTCCCGAAGTTACATTTTGCCCCTGACTGCCAGATCCGGTTGGAAATCCCAATAACGTCGGGATTTCTTTTCTGGCTTCTTGTGCATGTTGAGAATTGTAGTTTTGTTCTTCAATCTCTGCGGCTCCACGACCATACTCTCGCTTCATTGCCTCCTGTGTACCTGCAAACCCCTGAAGCTGGTTAGTGTAATCGTTCGCCAGATGTCCCCAACCGCTGTTTATCGCGTTGCTCCCCGATGCCAGATTAGAATCAACTCGGTTTCCAAGTTGTTCTCCCCAGCTTACTCCCCGTTGTACGCTGCCTTCCACACTATCACTGTGTCTCAACATTTCCGCCATTCCTGCAGTACCTTCGGTACCCACACGAAACAGCAGCCTCAACCCCTTACCCACAGCCTCGACTGCCTCAGCCTTGTGCTCACCGCTCGCCATACCCGGCAGCTCTCCGAGTGCCTGCACGTGTGCCATATACGATGCGGAACGAGGATCATATCCCAGCTTTCCGTAATAATCTGATAATTCCTGAGTTCGCTGCATATACCGTTGTCCCACATCCGCACCGGCAGATTGGGCAAAAGTCTGCAAACTGGAAATCATCTCACCAGTTTTTCCTTCACCATAACGACCGAACATCTGCGACGCCATGTCATACAAGTTAATTTTCTGTCCCTGTGTTATGCCAGATACCAGACTGGCAGTATCGGATGCAGTGTCGGCAATTTTTTGTAGCTTGGAATATCTGAGTGCGGCCTGTTCCGCACTTTTGTATGCTTTTGATCTCTCGGCAGATTCATTCCAGAAATTTTTCATGCTTTGTTGTATTTTTTGAATATCATTCCATTTTTTCTCATCTGCTTCGGAAAACTGTGACTTGCCACTCATGCTGAAGGCATATTGTAATGCCTTCTCCATCGCCTTTCTTCCCGAAGCAGACCACTCCATCCCCGCACCAATTGATGCCAGCGCATTTAGACCCAATCCAAGACTGCTCCGCATGGCCAGCAATGTAGCCAGCTGCGCCTTGTCAGCGTTCGTTAGGGTGAACTGTGTGCCGATGTTCCTTAGATAACTGTCGACAGCGTGCATGGCGCTTGCAAGCGAACTACTGTGTTCCGACCCGACAGAACTACCCTTACCGACACTCTGAACCAGCGAAGAGACCCTCTCCATTGCAGTATTTATGGCACGGGAAGCCTGTTGCTGGCTTTCCTGCGCTAACGTCTGCGCTACACCGGATGCACGATTCATAACGCTGCTGGCACTAATGAAAGGTGCCATTTGCTGTAGTATCGGAGATCTCGGAATGGCCACGCCTCCAATATCCGGAGCCACCGATGCTATATCCTGCGTTTTTCCGGTGGCCGTCACCTGTGCCTGGGTGGCCGCATACGAGGGGGACAGCAGCTTTTCGTCTGTCTTGTCGCCGCCAATGGCTCCAAAACGTCCCGCAATCTGAGTTAGCGCATAGGTAGATCCGGTAAGTACTGCAAGGGTAATCACGGGAGTGGCTGCCAAAAGAGTATTGCCTACCGCCAACTTATTTTGAACGGTGTCGAACACAGATACCAGATTTTCCATGCTCAATGCGTTCATACCCGCAAACCTACCTGCGAGTACGTTTTTCGTCTGTGTAATGATCATGAAATTCAGGATTGCTGCCACAGCTGTCCATGATTGCGTCCAAACACCGAATATAAAATAATTAGTGAGAAGTCTGATAGACTGCGCCCCAGCCATTGCCACCACAATTGCAACCAAGGGTGATAATGCAAAGAAAAGAAACTGAAAAGCTGCCATTGTTGGCTGCATAAACTTGAGAAATCCTGCCGCCTGACCTGTAGTTTCAGATCGTATTTGTTCTTCCATTTGTGTTTCGGTAACGGTTTTCTGTATACAGTCTTTGTAGTCATTCAATCCCGATATGGCACCACACGTAGCAGCAATGGAGGCATATTTTCCAATGAACAGTTTATTCATAAAGTCATAACTATCCATAAGGGTTGAGCCGAGCAGGGCATGTATGGCATTCTGAACATCACTCCAGTCCCAACCACCATCTGCCATTACTTGCAGAACATTTCCATTACTGTTATTAAAGTCGCTATGAAGCATATTCTCAAATGCGCTTTTGCCATTATATACAGGCAAGTAGAAAAAATCTTGCATTTTTTGTGACAAATAACTAGCTTGATCCCCACAACTAACCCCTATGGTTGATAGACCATTTCCCATATCAACAACTTCGAAACTCAATCCAACATTAAAATTCCCAGAATTAAACAGATAATCGGCGGGATTGGATATTTCATTAAGATATTTGGCATTGAATGTTTTTCTGCCATGCACACAATTACGCATAAAATAAGCCAAATTCTGATAAAACATTTTCTGTGTTTCAAATCCTTTTTCGTACGCATTCCTGATGGCCAGGAAAACAAGATGTGGTTGCAAGTACCCTCCAGAAGAGACACTGTGTTCTTGAAGCAATCCAGCGGACACAAATCCGTTTTCTATTTCTTCCGTAATCCTACGGGTAATGCCACTTACAAACGCACCAGAGTAAGCTATTCCGATAGGCACATCATTTACTACATAGACCGTTCCAGTGCTAATATCTTCTACGTTTACCGACGTTTTGGGCACAAACATTGCTGCGTAAATCAAAAATCCCAGAATGAGCGGCTCAAACCGCATCATCCGGTTTTCCAGAAAACCGCTCAAAACCTGAATGGCAAAGGTAAGCAACAGCCCCATTCCCACCGCAAAACCGACACCAGCCAACCCAGCCCCCGACCATATATGGGAGCTGCTGCTAAAAACAGAAGATACCGCCTTCAACGCTTCGAATACCAGTTCACCGTCAGTAGTGACATATATCGTAGGCCCCATAATCTTCCTCCCCACACGCAACAAGGATTTTTATCGAATAGGAGTAATCTGGTTTGCCCGCAGATTTCTCACCATTGCTTCAAGTTCGTTGTTGATTTTTAACCTGTCCTGCATGGAGCGTTCGTATTTAGATACTTCTTTCCGCAAACTGTCTAAATTCACATAATAACTTTGAGGAATGGAGACATCGTCCACACCGTTAAACGCATTCTGCGCAGCCATTATAATCGCATGCCCCAAATTCACGGCAACAGAATCCACTATCATATCCAGTGCAAACTGCTTCACATAACTCATCATTGCAGCATCCGACTGCACATCCATCAAATAACGCAATATCGGAAGCGGGATAATACTAATAAGATATTGTTGCTGGCCTGTCAGTTCAACTCCATTGCTAGTAGCAGAGATGATGGCATCTAATTCCGTATCCACCCACTGCTTAATACCCTCAAAGGTGAAAGCAGCTTCCGTTATATGCTGGCACGACATGGGACCGTCAGTATTGTCACAACGATAGTATGTGGCATTTGGATACTCGTCACTACCATCTACCAATGCACGAAAACTTAAAATTGGTCCAAACGGTACTGCGCGCACACTGCACCGTTCCGATCCACTACAATCCGTTGTGTTCGGGTCCGGAGTAACCGGCACAATCACGGTACCTGTCATGCTCATCAAATACTGCGCCATTTGCAGCGCGGCACTATTGCGGGGACTATAAGCCGATCTGGGATCACCAATAATACCAGCTGCTCCCGTTTCCCACAGTGCCTTCCAGATCAGGTTTCCTGCATTCGGGTTTGCCTCGGGCGAATCCTCAATGCTGGACTGCGGATTGCTAAAAAGGCCCATAATCGACTCAAACACATCAGACACTGTATTTTTGGATGCCTTGATTAAGTTTCCGGTTTCATCTGCCTTGTTTTTCGTACTTATCGGATTAAATGTATCTACCACCATGTGTGCTAATGAACACGTATTTTTAAGATTTCGATTTAGTGCATTGATTTTGGCTTCCAAATCGTTTAGTACAGCCGCACAGTGCCCGCACATTGCCTGAATCGCTGATTTGAAGGCGTAACCAACGGCATTGGCACCAATAGCTCGAATCAACTGCTGTAATTCTTGGGCATTCAAGAAGGAAAACGATCCAAAGAACATGTCAATCCCGCCACATCCGGCATCAATACGCGGTGCGGCAAAATTTATCACGTTTATACTTTTCACGGGTGCCTTGGCACTAAAGTATCCACCCACTAGACCACCCCGACGCTGACTTTCATATACCTGCGGTTCTCCCGCTGCCGTGCTAAACATGGAATTAAGCGCATCTTCCAAACTTCCGGCCCGAACAGGAAAGGAAAATGATGCAGTCAGGACAACCGACAGACAAACAATGATATGCAACACACGAAACACGGTCATACCTCCTACCAATACTGTTTTATCAGCTCATTTCGTATGTATTTTACCATCCGGGCGGGATCATCCATGTCCTCCTCGGGCACATTCCTCAAGACATCGGGAGGCAGAACACCCCGGTCATTCACGTTAATCAGGCGACGGTATTTTTCGGAGATCAGATTATGCTGTTCGGCAACCAACAAGATTCTGTTGTCCATAGCTGACTCAGACAGAAGCCCCTGGCTGATGACAACAACTGTATCCGGAGGAATGGCGAGGGCTACAGCAGGGACTACCTTGAGTTCCAGCGCCCTCGACTGCCCCTGGTCGACAACATAATGTTCCATCCCCGGCAGAGGTTTTCCGTCCAGCGATACGTTATAGACAATCATCCCGTAGTCTTCTGCCAGGTGCTTAACTGGATCGTACTGCATGCGACAATAGGGACAATCGCTCGAAAAGAAAAACCAGATG
>NZ_FWXF01000008.1 GCF_900176285.1 Desulfacinum hydrothermale DSM 13146
CACTCTTACCCAGGCACAGAAGCCCCAAGTAGGTCTTGACCACATCTGCGTGCGAGATCATTGGTCGCCCTGGAACTTGCTTTTCCAACTGCTCGCACAGGCTCGTGTACCCGTTGATCAGATTCCCCACAAGGGCCAAGCCAGCGTGTCCGCTGTAGAAGGCCTTCGAAGATTGTTCGATCTCAATTTTCTTCATGAGTGCACCTGCCGGGTGAAAATGTGACAGGAGGTCCTATAGCATAAATGAGATGTAAATTCAATGGGATATCCGCCACAAGATAGTCTTATGCATAGGTGCAATTTCACGGATTAAGGAAACCGTCCAGGATGAGCGTTGTCAGAGACAATACAACCTGTTTCGGCCGATTGTGGACCAGGTGGTTGACGAAGGGTTGAGATGCCGTCGCACAAGCGGTTGGCCCACGCGTCCACCCGCCCCCGCTCAATGAACCCGCCGTAGCGAGCGCCTTACCCCATTCTTGATCCAACCTGATCAAAAAAACGAGACAAGCACGGGCTTGACCCACTTCCCCATACCTGTTACACAAAAAGCGTTAGAATACGCTTTCTTACCTCCCAGCACTTATCTCCGCGCAGGCAAAGCGGAGCAGAATCGCGCTCCTCGCTGTTTTGTGTGAAAGCGTCAGAAAAAGCAAAAGTCGCTTCTTCATGTTGAGGCCAGGACGGCGGCCTCCTTCCGGACGAACGCTAGCATGGCGGAGGCGCTGTCAAGACCAAGCCCTTCGGATGCCATCGCGGTCTTGACAACACCTCATTTCCCAGGCTCGCAGGCACCTGGGCCCGACGGCGAGAGGATGTCTCCTCCCGCCTCTGGCTCAAGGATATTAAGCGGTTTCGGCCCCTCAAGCTCGGCTATCACATCTTTCATGGCAACCAGATCGACCTGGCCATTCATTTGAAATAGTCGAAAGGCCAGATTAAAACCTATAAGGGAGGTGATATAATCACAGAAAGTATCACAAATAATTACGATAGGTTGAGATTGCCTTTTTCTGGTGCCCCACGAACCAATTATCCAACAAATAGGAGGATCCAAAATGACACGCAAGATATTAAAAACAGGCCTCTTATTGACACTGGTTATTTTTGTGGTCTTTCCTTTGGGGTCAGTCTTTGCTCAGCAGAAAATTAAACCTATTCAGAAGCCATCTCAGAATAAAGCATTCCCATTAAAGCTAAAAGCCGACCTTGAAATTTTCGGAATAGGGAACAAAACCTGGGAAGGCAGTGAATGTAGTGCGTGCAGCAATATCCTTACAAGGGTAGGCGCCTTGTATTTACATGATTTAACAGTAGGTATTATGTGTCACTCTTCCAATCGTGTCAAAAAAACCGGGGGGACCGTTCGAGTAACTTATTATGACCTAATTCAAGGCAAAAATATTACCATTAGCAAAAGGTTCAGCAATCTTTCTTGCCAGACGCAACCTAGAGACACCCTTGTTACGCTAGTCAATCACCCAATACTTATTAAATTAAGCACAGGAATCCGAGCCATCGTATCACCCAGTGCACCTATCGAAGATTCCAATCCAGTCAATAACAGAATGACCACAAACGACCCAAACAAGATGTGCATCAACAATATAGTGTATTAGCAAACATTTAACAGAAAGGAGCTTTGGAGATGAAGTATTTCATAACACTAATCGCATTAACAATACTCATGATAGACGCAACCATGGTGAAGGCGGGCCCACTTCAGGAAACGATCACCTGTCCCTCGGAAGTAAGAGGAAGGCTGGACACTGTCAAAGATTTCACTCCTCCTTCGGGATGGGAGAAAGGCGATCTTAATTACGGCGGATATATAATCGTAATGCCAGTTGTACGCCACTGGATTGCAAACAACAAAATGGTATGTGGTTATGGTGTTCGAGATGCTAATCACCCGCAGACCCAATATCCCATATTGCGGATCACCAAGACAATAGGCCATGGATGGCATTGCAGCAAGGCACCTAACTTTTCGTTCCAGTGCAATGCATTCAAACCCCAACCCCCAAAAATTCCAAGAAAAAAATAGAAGAGATTGCAACACCTGGAAGCCATTGTCAAAACATCGGATGGGGGAGCACCGAGGATGGGGCCCGATATGGCTCCTCGGAGGCGGCTTCCCCAGGACCTTGCGGCACAGGCACCGGCGTAAGCGCATTCGGACTGCTTCCCGGTGCATGCGCCGCTTGAGCTTGGGAGAGCGGGGAGAGCAACCGGCTCTCCCCCACGCGACGAACCGTCGCCTTCATCGGTTATCCCCCGGCAAGCCCCCCGCACAGCTTGCTTCCATTTCACCGGGCGTGGCACAGGCTCCGGCCACGGTCTTCCTTTGTCAAATCGGCCCGGGGAAGCATCATATCCCAGGTTGCCCTGAAATCGACTTTGACAGTCGGCCCCATTTCAGGCTATGTTTTCAAATATAAGGGAGGAAAGACGGTTGTGCTCCCACTTCATAGGACCTGATTCTCCGCGATCCTGTTTCGGCAAGGACCCGAATGAGCGGAGGAATTGAGCGCGCCATCTCATCCATTCTCCGTTGTGTTGCCTCAAGGCCCCAAGGGGAAGGTGTATGGTTGCCGAGAGTCCCCCCTCCAAGAACGGAGTTGCCGGAACGGCCGGAGCCATTAAGGCTTTGCTGAATCTCAGCCTCCGCGTCTATGGATCCAGTGATCTGGATTCACTCATGTCGCACATCCTTTCCGAGCTTTCCAGGCTCATGGATGTGGAGGGTATCTCCATTCTGCTTCCCGACCATCCCCGTGAGACCCTTGGGATCGTCTGGGCAAAGTACCCGGAAAATGTTTCGCCCCGCATCATGAAGGAAATACGCGTCCCCTTGGAGGGGAGCATCGCAGGGGCCGCCTTCAAGACTGGAAAGCCCCTGTTGGTTCCCGATGTGCTTCAAGACGGGCGCCACTTTCCGGGAGTGGATCAGGCCATCGGCTTCGTGACCCGATCCCTTCTGGCCATTGCCATGGTGCTCGAAGATGGTGCCGTGGGCGTTCTGGAATGCGTGAACAAGCGCCATGGCCAATTCCAGGCGGCGGACGTGGAATTGGGAAAATCCTTGGCCGCCATTTTGGCCTTGGCCATCCAAAGGGCCTCGCTCATCGAGAGCCTGGAAAAGACCAATGTGGATCTCCAGGCACTGCTGGATTTGCACACCGGACAGGTGGATCGCGTACGGGACGAGAGGGACCGCCTGCTCGGCGAGGCGGAAAGCCACCGCGCGTTTGAACCGATCGTCGGCTCCAGCCCTGCCGTTCTGAGCCTCTTGCAGCGTGCTCAGCACGCCTTGCACTCCGACATCACGGTCCTCATCCAGGGAGAGACCGGAACGGGCAAGGAACTGCTGGCCCAATGCCTATATCAAGGGGGACCGAGAAGGACTGGGCCGTTTATGGTGGAAAATTGCGCCACCATTGCCCCGGGACTCTTTGCGTCCGAGCTGTTCGGGCACGTCAAGGGCGCTTTTTCGGGCGCCATCAATGATCACAAGGGACTCATCGAGCGAGCCCATGGCGGGACGCTCTTTCTGGATGAGATCGGCGATCTGCCCGTTGAAATTCAAACGGGCTTGTTGAGAGCCCTGGAGGACGGCTATGTGCGCCCGGTGGGGTCCAAAGAAAAGGTTCGCTCGGATTTTCGGTTGATCTGCGCAACACATAAGGATCTTGAGAAAGAAATGGAAGCGGGCCGTTTCAGGTCCGATCTCTACTACCGCATCAGTGTTTTTGTCATCCACATGCCGCCGCTTCGAGAGCGCAAGGAAGATATCCCTCGTCTCGTGTCCGTTTTTCTCAAGGAATTCGGCCAAACATACGGAAAGACCATACCGGGATTGGACCCGCCCGTGCTTCAGTGCCTCCTGGATTACCCCTTTCCTGGAAATGTCCGAGAACTTCGAAACGAAATCGAATCCGCTGTGGCCGTGGCGGAAGACGGTCGGCCCATTTGTCTGCACCACCTGAGCCCCAGGCTGAGGTCCAAGCAATGCTTTTCGGACCCGACCCATCCACAGCCTTTGAAGGCTCAAGTGGAGACACTGGAAAAGACCCTCATTGCCCAGGCGCTGAAATTCTGCGGAGGCAACCAGACGAAAGCAGCCAAGATGTTGGGACTCAGTCGTTACGGCCTTGCCAAAAAGATCAAGCGCTATGGGCTGGGCGGGTCTTTCTAGGAGGCTGTCCGAAAACGGCCTTTCGCCCTTTTGTGGCTTTCTCACCAGTTGAAATTTCACCGGTCCCGTGGTGCTTTTTGAATGCTCAGACAGCCCAGTAGGGGCGGGTTCGGAACCCGCCCCTACTGCGGCATGGCCAGGCCGAGAGCAAAAGCCCCCTTGAAAGTGCCAACCTTCCGTCCACACAAGAAGGGAGCAACCGCGGCGTTCTCAGACCGCCTGGAAGCGGTCCGTGGGCTGGCCCTTTGGGGGATAGTCGGTGCCAACCGCCCACCAAGTTGTCGGCTGCCAACCTGGTTGTCATGGCGCCGAAAAGACGCCGCTCACGGTCTCCAACCTTTCCGGAAGCCCGAGTTTGCCCTGGACGCACGCCTTCTTCCAACGCCCCTGGGCGCACGCATCGACAACTTCGTTGACCATGGCCTCCTGGAGCACCGGTCTTAAGACAGGGGCCAACAGGATATATGTTGCGATGTCCATGTGTTACAGATTCGGCATGAATCTTGTTCTTCATGGTGGCAGGCAAAAAGGATGCATCTTTCCTCACCCGTATCAAGGAGGCCGCCATGAAAAGGACAACGCTTGTGATCCTGCTGGCCGTTGGCATGATGCTTTTACCCATGTCCCTGGCTTTCGGGGGCTCGGCACAGGACGCCTACTACCGCGAGTGTGTGGATAAACGCATCGCAAACTGCAATCGAAAGGCGAACCTGGCCCATAGTGTGGGCTGCCATCTGCGGGAATGCGCACGAAAGGCCCAGGAGGAAGCGGCCTATTTGAAGGCCAACAGGGAGCGGCTGATTCGTGAAATGAAGGCGGACAATGTGGAGACCGTGGAATACAAGGTGAATTATCGCCTGATTCGAGCCTTCGTCGCGAGTCGGCAATGATTTTTCAGGAGGGGATTTTTCCTCGGACAGCCGCCGCCCGTTTCAAATGGCGGAGCCCATGGCGGCGGCCGTCACTTTTCATCCTTCGATCCGGGCGATGACCCGATCGGTGAATTCCACGGTTTTCGCCGTGCCGCCCAGATCCGGCGTCAGGATCCCGTCCGCCGTGACGGTTTCGATGGCCTGCATCAGGGCTTCGGCCGCCTTGGTTTCACCTAGAAAGTCAAGCATCATCTGCACGCACCACAGGGTGGCGATGGGATTGGCGATGCCCTTTCCGGCGATGTCCGGCGCCGAGCCGTGGACCGGCTCGAACATGGACGGGAAGCGGCGCTCCGGGTTCAGGTTGGCCGAGGGCGCAATCCCGATACCCCCCGCCACGGCGGGCCCCAGGTCGAAAAGGATATCTCCCAGCAGATTGCTCCCCACCACCACGTCGAACCAGTCCGGATGGAGCACGAAGTGGGCCGTCAAGATATCGATGTGGTACTGGTCCGCCCGCACGTCCGGATACTGCTCGGCCATGGCTTTGAACCGCTCATCCCAGAAGGGCATGGTGTGGACAATGCCGTTGGATTTGGTGGCCGAGGTCACGTGCCGGTCCGGGCGATATCCTCGGCCGCCACCAGCTCCAGGTACTGACCCGGGTAGATCTGATCCGTGTCCAGGTTGTTCCCGTACACATGGGCTCTGCCCTCAATGATTCTTTTCATGACGCTTTCCGCTCCAGTTCGGCAAGTATTTGGGAAGGGTCGGTAACCTCACCGTTCAGGGCCGCGGCCGCCACCGCCGCCGGTGACCCCAGATAGACGGCCGATTGGGTATGGCCCATACGGCCCGGAAAATTTCGGTTGGTGGAAGCGATGCACGTCTCCCCGGCGGCGAGAATCCCTTCATGGGTTCCCAGGCAGGCCGCGCAGCCGGGTGTTACGAACGTGGCCCCGGCTTCCACCAGCGTCGCCACGTCCCCCCGCTCCAGCGCTTCCAGGAAGACGTCCCGGGAGGCGGGAACCACGACCAGCCTCGTATTCTTGTGGACCTTGCGTCCTTTCAGGATCCGAGCGGCCACCGCAATGTCTTCCGCCCGGCCGCCGGTGCAGCTGCCCAAGTACGCCTGATGGACCGGCGTTCCCACCAGCTCGGACAGCGGACGCACGTTGTCCACGCTGCTGGGCACCGCCAACTGGGGCGAAACGGCGGACACATCGAAGAAGAGCTCCTCGGCGTACTGGAAATCCGGGTCCGTGACCACGGGCTCCAATTTCCGCCTCACCTTGCCCTTGAGAAAGTCCAGCGTCACCTCGTCGGGCTGGATGTATGCGCACTTGGCGCCCATCTCGGTGGTCATGTTGCAAAGCGCCATGCGCTCGGAAACGGACAAGGCCTTCACCACCGGCCCCGTGAATTCCACCGCCTTGTAGATGGCATAATCGGCCCCCAGCTTGCCGATGATGTACAGGATCACATCCTTGGCATACACGCCCAGCGGCAATCGGCCGGTCAGGTGAATGCGGATGACCTCCGGCACCCGCAGCCACAGGTGCCCCGTGGCCATGATGACCGCCAGATCCGTTGCCCCCACTCCCGTGCCGAAGGCCCCAAAGGCACCGTGGGTGGTGGTGTGGGAGTCGGTGGCGATCAGCACCATGCCGGGATAGACGAGCCCGTGATCCACCATGACCTGGTGGCAGACGCCGGAATTCACATCGAAAAGAAGCTCAATCCCCTGCTCGCGGCAGAATTGGCGCATGAATTTCTGGTTTTCAGCCTGCTGGACAGTCGATGCCGGCGCGTAATGATCCAGAATGAACGCGATCCGCTCGGGAGAATGGACCCGCTTGCCTCCCATTTCCCGAAACGAAAGGATGGTTTGGGGATAGAGATCGTTCACTTCCGCCAGGTCCACCCGGCAGTTGATGATCTCGCCCGCCCGAACGGATTCTTTGCCGGCAGCTCGTGCAAGGATTTTTTCAATGGCGTGCATGGTCCTTCCTTTGGCGCAAAGTTATTCCCCTGCAAGCCCCGCCGACGGGGGCTTGCCCGAAAACGGTTCATCATTCAATGGTTACAAAACTTAGAAGAACATCCCCTCGGGCAACGGAATGTACAAAAACCTCGTAAAAATGACGTAAAAGAAGGTGACCTCCGCGATGACAATGGGCACCCAGACCAAGATCTTCTTGATCGTCACGGATGTGCGGGCCCGAGCCAGATAGATGACGATGAGGGACATAAAGAGGACCGTGCTCACAAAGAAGCCCAGGACCGGCATGACCATCACCCAGCAGAAGAAAAGCACGCCGGTCACGATCCATCTCAGGTTGGATCCCTCCTTGAAAACAGGGCTCCGTGAAGGCTTCACCAACCCCTTGATGATCAGAATGATCGACAGGAGGTCCATGATGGCGCCCGCCACTTCCGGAAAGATGATGCTCATCCACAAGACATCCTCCAGGCCGAAATAGAAGAGCCCCGTCAGAAGAAGGCCGATGAGGCCGCTGGCGATGTCCGTATTGATTTCCCTATTCATGCCGGTCCTCCGTAGGGGACGCCTTCCGGGCTTGGATCCGCTGCCTCAAGGCGAGAAGGTAGGGCCACGCAGCGGAAAGCACGGTCATGGCGATCAGGATCTGGGAAAGACCGCTTTCAAAGAGCTTCAGGAAAGGGTACTGGGAGGCCTGTCCACTGAAGATGGTCTGCACGTATCCCATTTCCGCAATGTTGCCGAGAATGAGCCCCAGCACGACCGGAGCCGGTGCCACCCCCAGTTGCTTGAGCAGATGGCCGAGGGTCCCGAGCACGAGCATGAGCACCACGTCCGTGTGACTGTTTCGAACCCCGTAGGTCCCCAGGATGGTGGCCAAAGCAATGGTGGGCACCAGGAAATAGTAGGGCGTTTTGAAGATCACCTTGTAGATGAGCCGGCCGCCCAAGAGCCCCACCGGCACCATGACCATGGCCGAAAGGGCCATGGAGAGGATGAACCCGTAGGTCAGCTGACCGCTCACCGTGAAGAGTTCAATGCCCGGGCGGAGTCCGTGGAGCATCAGGACACCGAGAATCACGGCGTCCGGTGGCGCGCCCGGGATGCCCAGGGTCAACAAAGGCACCATGCTCCCGGCTACGGTCACGTTGTTACTGGATTCCGTGGCCACCAGGCCTTCGGGAAGGCCTGTTCCGAACTTTTCCGGATGCTTGGAGGCGCGCTTGGCCTCGTTGTAGGCCACCAGGTTGGCGATATTGCCGCCCGCTCCGGGAATGATGGCCACGATTTCCCCGATGATACAGGACCGAATGAGGTTTCCCGGCATGGAAAAGACGGTCTTCGCCCAGGCCATCCATGCGGCCAGCAACCGCCGCGCGGGACCCTTTGTGGCCGTCAACTGCGGGGCCATTCCCGACACCCTGATCGAAAGCGAGTTGTTCGGTTATCAGCCCGGAGCCTTTTCAGGAGCACGTCGAGGAGGCAAAGACGGCCTTTTTGCTCAGGCGCACACCGGTAGCATCTTTCTGGACGAAATCAGTGAAACGTCCCCCCGGTTTCAGACCACGCTCCTTCGCGTCATTCAGGAGATGACCGTCCGCCCTCTGGGATCCGACAAGGTCATTCCCATCGACGTGCGCATTATCGCCGCCACCAACCGCAGGCTCAAACGGGAAGTGGAACGGGGAGACTTCCGAAAAGACCTCTACTTCCGGCTCAATATCCTGAGGTTGAACATCCCGCCTCTGCGGTACCGCAAGGAAGACATTGCCGACCTGGTGCGGCATTTCATCAACCTCAACACGACCCGGCTCGGAAAGGACATTTCCATTTCCAAGCAGGCCATGCAAATGCTCCAAGACTACCATTGGCCTGGAAACATCAGAGAACTCCAAAATGTCATGGAAAGGCTTTGTGTCACCTGCGACATGAAAATCGATGAAAACCTGATAGCCGGCATTCTGGACGAATGCCGCCTGGAAGATCAGGAAACCTCGGAGCGAATGGAGTCCATCCGCAAGAACCACATTCTGGAAGTGCTTCGCCAATGCGGCAACAATAAGAAAAAAGCGGCCGAAAAGCTCGGCATCAGCCGAACGACCCTCTGGCGGGAACTAAAGCGCCTCCGTTCTTCCCAGGAGTTTGAATGAGGGCGGGCAAAAAGACCTGCACGGCGGGGGAAAGGGCCCGGCTGCGCTTTTCCATCGCCAGGTTCCAAAGAAAGCGGGGCGCTCGGATGACTCCGAACGCCCCCTTGAAGGGCAGCCTAAAGATTTGGTGCCGGAGGGCCATTGGGCCTTTCGCCCTATTGTGGCTTTCTGAGCCGTTGCAATTTCACCGGCCCCGTGGTGCTTTTTGAATCCTCAGAAAGCCTTGGTGGGCGGGTTCGGAACCCGCCTCTATCGGCTGAAACGCCAGGCCGTCAGCGCGGCCCCGGCTGGTCGCCCCAAGCTTCCGTCCGCACAGCAAGAGGGTCCGCACGGCCGGCGCCCGCGCGGACCTCGGTTTGCACCCATGGCCGTGACGGTGAGCTGTCGGGACGATTTAGGAAGATTCCTCGCCTTCGGCCGGCTCGGCACCCAGCGAGCACATGGCCAGCAGCTGTTCGTACTCTTCGTCCACCCGCTTTTGGATCGCCTCGATCTCTTTTTCCGTCAGGTGTCGGAACCGGCGCTGCAGCTTCAAATACTCGCTCACGGGCTTGGGCTTGGTCACCTTCCGCGACAGGATCCACTTGCCGTCGATCACCTCATAGAGCGGAAAGACCTTGGTGAGCACGGCCATGCGGGCCACCTCGATGGCCAGATCCGTTCCGTGGCGCCACCCGGTGGGGCAGGGCGAGTAGATGTGGATATAGGCCGGGCCGGGCACTGCGGCGGCCTTTTTCACCTTGTTCATGAGATCCAGGGCGTAGGCCGGTGACGCCGTAGCCACGTAGGGAATGCCGTGGGCCGCGGCGATATGGGCCACGTTCTTCTTCCACGTGCGCTGTCCGATGCTCTTCTTGCCCGGAGGCGACGTGGTGGTCATGGCGCCGTAGGGCGTGGAGGACGAACGCTGGATGCCCGTGTTCATGTAGGCTTCGTTGTCCAGGCAGACATAGAGGAAGTTGTGGCCCCGTTCCAAGGCACCGCTCAGGGACTGCAACCCGATATCGGCCGTGCCGCCGTCTCCGCCGTAGGCCAAGAAGACCACGTCGGGCTGGTTGATTTTGCCCTTGCGGTTCAACGCCCTGTAGGCCGATTCCACCCCGCTGATGACCGCCGCGGCGTTTTCGAACGCCACGTGAATCCAGGGCACCCGCCAGGCCGTTTGCGGAAAAGGTGATGAGATGATCTCCATGCAGCCCGTGGCGCTGGCCACAACCACATTTTCTCCCAACGCCTTCATCACCTGGCGCAGCGCCAGGACCTCACCGCAGCCCTGGCACGCCCGATGCCCCGGAGAAAGGGGTTCCCGTTCCGGCAGCTTCTTGGGATGAAAGCCTTTGAAATCCTTGAGTGCTTCCGCTGCAATGCCCATTTATTCCCTCGCATTCACGATTTCGTATCCCATGGGAAGGCCCTTGGCCAGGCCGTCGCCCACCTTGGCCACCATCGTCTCGAAGTCTTCCACCGTCACGTCCCGGCCGCCCAAGCCCGCCAGGAAGTTTTGCACGTACGGAGAAAGACCCCGGTCGAACAGGGTGGATTTCACTTCCACACACACCGGCCCACACCCGCCGCTCAAGGACAGGGCCCGATCCACAACGGCCAGGGCTTTGGCCCCCTTGACGGCGTCCACCAGTTCCTCGGCCGGGAAGGGCCGCCAGAGCCTGAGATGGGCCAGGCCCACCTTTTGACCGTCGGCACGCATCTTGTCCACGGCCGTCATGGCCGTCTCCGAGATGCTTCCCATGGTGAGCAGAAGGGTCTCGGCATCCTCGGCCTTGTAGGTTTCCACCGGCTTGTAGGAGCGGCCGAACTGCTTTTCAAATTCCTGCCAGGCCTCCACGATGACGGCCTTGGATTCCTTCACGGCCTCGTCCTGGGCCTTCTTGGCTTCCGTATAGACCTCGGGCATGCCCACGGGCCCGAAGGTCATGGGGTTTTGGGGATCGAGACGCAACTTGGGCTTGTAGGGCGGAAGGTAACGATCCACCTCTTCCTTGTCCGGCAGGATGATGGGCTCGATCATGTGGCTTAAGGTAAAGCCGTCCAGGTTGACCATCACAGGCAGAAGCACCCGGTGGTCTTCCGCCACCCGGAAGGCATGGAGGATCAGGTCCACCACCTCCTGGCCGTTTTCGGCCACCGTCTGGATCCAGCCGGTGTCCCGGGCCATCATCATGTCCGCATGATCGTTCCAGATGTTGATGGGAGCACTCAGCGCCCGGTTGGCCACCGCCATGACGATGGGAAGGCGCATGCTGGAAGCGATGTAGCAGATTTCCGCCATGAGGGCATAACCCTGGGAAGACGTGGAGGTGAAGGTGCGGGCTCCCGCCGCCGCCGACCCCACGCAGGTGCTCATGGCGCTGTGTTCCGATTCCACGGGGATGAATTCCGCGTCCAGATGTCCGTCGGCCACCAGCTCAGAAAGGTGCTCCACTATATGCGTCTGCGGCGTGATGGGATACGCCGCGATCACGTCCACATCGCACAGTCCGACCACCTCGGCCGCCGCGATGGAGACTTCCATACCCACTCGCTTGCCCATCTTAGTCTCCCTCCTCTACCATCTGGATGGCGTCCTTGGGACATTCCCGGGCGCAGATCCCGCAGCCTTTGCAGTAGTAGTAGTCGGCCTCGTAATATCCCTCTTCGTTCTTGGAATAGACCATGTCCGGGCAAAAGATGTAACACTGGCCGCACTTGTTGCAGAGCTCAAAGTTGGTCACCGGCCTCATGGAGCGCCAGTCTCCGGTCTTGAGCTGAGCGGCGCTGCCGGGCTCCGTCAAGGTGCATCCGAGCTCCAGCTCCTTCCAGCTGACAATCCCTGTTTCCTTGGCCACCGCTATCCCTCCACAACCGTTTCTTCATAAGCCCGCATGCAGGCCTGCAGGTTCTTTTCCGCAATGGGACCGAACCGCTTCTGGACGGGTCCCCGAAGCGCGTCCACGGAGATGACCCCCGTCGCCTTGATGAGGGCTCCCAGCATGGTGGTGTTGGTAATGGGCACCCGCAAGGTCTCGATGGCAATGGTGCTGGCGTCCACCACGGCCAGCCGCCGGGTGAGCCCGGCATTCTTTCTCAGCTCGTCCACACTCATCTTGGTATTGACCACGAGAATGCCGTCGTCCGGAACCCCGGCCTGCACGTCCACGATCTCAAGCAGTGTGGGATCCAGCACCACCACCATGTTGGGGCTGTAGACCTTCTCCCGGGTCCGGATCTGCTGGTCACTGACGCGCACAAACGCCATGACCGGAGCCCCTCGACGTTCCGGGCCGAAACTTGGAAACGCCTGGGCGTACTTGCCCTCCTCGATGGCGGCCAAGGCCGTGAGCTCCGCAGAGGTCACACCGCCCTGTCCACCTCGACCGTGAAAACGAATCTCAACCATGGGTGAACTCCATCTTTCTACTGTTTACAGGCAGGACCGCATTGAACGGCAGGTTCCTATCGGTGCGGGGCGTATGCGACGCCTTTGTCTTTCCATCCGCCCCGGGTGCACGGCCCAGTGAGTTGGTCGATATATAACGAGGCTCGCACAGGGGGTCAAGGCAATTCGGGCTTTAGTGCACTTGCTGGCGGCCTCGGAGGGCTCGTTCCAAGGTGACCTTGTCGATATATTTGAGATCGCCGCCCATGGGGATGCCGTAGGCGATGCGGGTCACGCGGACCGGCCGCTGTTCCAGAAGCTTCATGAGGTAGCTGGCGGTGGCTTCCCCTTCGCTGGTGGGATTGGTGGCCAAGATCACCTCCCGGACCTCTTCCCGCTCCAGCCGTTCCAGCAGCTCCCGGATGCGGATGTCGTCGGGGCCCACACCGTCCAAGGGCGCCAGGGCGCCTTGGAGCACGTGATAGAGGCCTCGAAAGGCTCCGGATTCCTCCAGAGCCAGAAGATCCGCGGTGGTTTCCACGACGCAGATCTCCCCGGTCCGACGGGCCGGATCGGCACAGATAGCGCACAGATCCCCATCGGTGAAATGAAAACACCGGGGACACGTGTGGATTTCCCGCTTGAGGCGCAGGATCGCCTGCGCCAGGGCCTCGGCGTCGGCGGCCGGAGCCCGCAACAGGTGCATGGCGATCCGGGAGGCGCTCTTTTCGCCCAGACCCGGCAGCTTACTCAAGTGTTTGATCAGTTCCCGCAGGGTGGGTGGGTGGGCTTTGGTCACCATGGCCGCCCCCGATCAGAAAAGGCCGGGTAGGTTCAGGCCGGGAAGGTTGAGCCCTCCGGCCAGTTTACCCATCTCTTGGGCCACCATTTCCTGAGCCCGCTTGAGGGCGTCGTTGACGGCGGCCTGCACCAGATCTTCCAACATCTCCACATCTTCGGGGTCCACCACCTGGGGATCGATGGTGATCTTGACCAACTCCTGGCGCCCGTTGGCCACCGCCGTCACCATGCCGCCGCCGGCGGACGACTCCACCGTGCGCTGGGCCAGCTCTTCTTGCATCTGCGCCAGCTTCTTCTGAAGGCTTTTCACCTGTTGCATGGGGTTGAATCCTTTGGGCATGAGAGCCTCCTTTTGCTTGAAGATTGCTTCGGCCGGGACCGACCCGACCGCAAGACTCAGCGGTCTTTCTTCTTGGATTTCAGGGAGCGCACCTCCACCAGCTCGCCCCCCAGCACTTCGATGGCCTGTTGGACCGCCGGATGATTGAGGGCCAACCGCGTGGGACTGGTCTTCCTCGATCCAGCTTGCGAAGGCTTAGGGATGGCCGCCTTCGTTGCGGAAAACCTTATCGGAAAGGCGGCCTTTTTCCCACGAAAATAATGGGTCAGGTGTTGGCGCAGGGTCCGTTCGCTGTCCCCATTTTGAACGCTGGTTTCAAAGACCTCCAAAACCTGTACGGCCAGAACCCCCTGCGGCTCCTCCACCGCCCGGCTCTTTGAGAGCTTGGCCCCCAGGATCTGGTCGCGGGCGGCCACCCATTGACAAAAATCCGACCAATGGCGCACCACGTCCGCCGGCTCCAGCGACCCCGAATCGGGGTCAACGGATTCCTCTTGGCCCGCAGCGTCCCCCCTTGAAACGGTGCGCCCCGCCCCTTCCGGCTCGTCTTCCCGGACTCCTGCAAACGCCTCTTGGGAAACCTTGTTCCGCCGTTCTTCGCGAGCGGCCGGGCCCTGGCAGCGCTCTTCGCAGGGAGGCTTGGGAGCCCCAGAAAGCCCCTCCTTCGGCGGCTCTTTTCTTCCCACACGAAACCGGGGCGGGCTGTCCTCCACTAGGGGCGCTGCGCTCCCCGAGACCAGGCCTTCCAGCCTTTCCAGCACCGCGTCGATGGATTCCAGGCACGGCAAAGTGGCCAAGCGAAGGAGCAGCATCTCCAGGGCCACCCGCGGGAGACTGGCCCGGCGGATGTCCTCTTCGCCCGCCACCAGCATCTGAAAGTAGGAAAAGAGGGCCTCGCCCGAGGTTCGGGACACCAACGCCTCCAGGCCTTGGAGTTCCTCCTGGGGAAGATCCAGCCAGGAACCGCCCCGGGCCCGCCCAAAGCTGAGCACCATGAGATCCCGAAAATACTCGCATAGCCGCTGACAGAACCTTCTCAGATCGATGCCCCGCCCATGGAGACGATCCACCAAGTCCAGACACCGGGTCACATCCCGATCCAAGACGGCCTGGGCCGCCTCCCGAACGGTCTCCCGATCCACCACGCCCAGCAGATCCAGGACTTCCCGATCCTCCAGATCCTCGCCCCGAAAGGCCAGAAGCTGCTCCATGAGGCTCTGGGCATCGCGCATGCTGCCGTCGGCCTCGCGAGCCACGGCAAACAGGACCGATTGGGAAAAATCGGCCCCTTCCTCCTGGGCAATCCGGGCAAGATGGGCCAGGATCTGCCGGGTGGGAATGCGCCGAAAATCGTAGCGCTGACAACGGCTTAAGATGGTCCCGGGGATCTTGTGCGGCTCGGTGGTGGCGAAGATGAAAAGGACGTGCTCCGGCGGCTCCTCCAAGGTCTTCAAAAGGGCATTGAAGGCCTCGGTCGTGAGCATGTGCACTTCATCGATGATGTAAATCTTGTAGGAGCTCTTGGCAGGCCGGTAGCGAACCGTATCCCTCAGTTCCCGGATGCTGTCGATGCCCCGGTTGGACGCCCCGTCGATCTCCAACACGTCCACGGCGTTTCCCTGGGAGATTTCGCGACAGTTGGAACACTCATTACATGGAACGGGCGAGATTCCCTTTTGGCAGTTGAGCGCCTTGGCCAGGATGCGGGCCACGGAGGTCTTGCCCACGCCCCGGGCCCCGGTGAACAGATAGGCATGGGCAATGCGCCCTGTCTTGATGGCGTTTTGCAGGGTTCGGGTCACATGGGGCTGCCCGACCACATGATCAAAGACTTGGGGGCGCCATTTGCGGGCCAGGACCAGGTAGGACATGGCTTCGATGAGGTTCCATGGGTTCGGCGTGTTTACGGGCCGACGAACGACGGCCGCGTCCCCACACGGAAAAGCTCCCGGAAACCATCGGTTCGGGAGCTCACCGGCGAGTTTCGAATATGGCGGAGAGAGAGGGATTCGAACCCTCGGTACGCCTTGTGGGCGTACACACGATTTCCAGTCGTGCCCCTTCGGCCAGCTCGGGCATCTCTCCGCAATCGAAAGAAAATCCTCTGGGGCCCTCATGGCGGAGAGGGTGGGATTCGAACCCACGTGCCCTGCTCTTCACAGGACAAGTCGATTTCGAGTCGACCCCGTTACGACCACTTCGGTACCTCTCCGCAGGCTCCACTTTTCAAAGATCGCCGTTCACGAAAAAAACGCACCAGCATCCGGGCGCACTCTTCGTCCCGGACCCCGTGAACAGCTTGGATACTATGCGGGAAAGCCCCGAGGTTTGTCAAGTCCACAACGCCGCCCATGGCCCCCGCCTTGGGATCTCGCGCACCGAAGACCACCATCTCCACCCGCGCCTGCATCGCGGCCCCCAGGCACATGGCACAGGGCTCCAGCGTCACATACAGGATGGTGCCGGGAAGACGGTAGTTTCTCAGCAGGCCGGCGGCCCGCCTGAGCGCCAGGATCTCCGCATGGGCCGTGGGGTCCCGGGACGAGACCGGTTGGTTGTGAGCCCGGGCCAGCACGATGCCCGATTGGCTCACCAGAACGGCCCCCACCGGCACTTCCCCTTTTGCGAAGGCCAGGCGCGCTTCTTCCAAGGCCAGCCCCATGAAGTAGGGGTGGTCCATCTCAGAGCCACCCCTTGCCCCCGTGGTCATCCCGTCTCCCTTGCCAAGCCGCCTGCGCCTCCTTACCTTCCGGTCAAAGATGGGGCCCGCGCCGAGTCGCTGCTTTCGACTTGTGTATTCCCACAAATCGGCAAAGCCGGTCCGGATGCCTTCCGCGCCGCCCCTTTCCTGTAGGAGGCTGTCTGACAATGAACTCTTGGCCTTTCTGACAAATGCAATTCAAGTGTGCCTTGTGACGCTTTTTGAGCTTTGTAGGGGAGGGTCCGGAACCCACCCCTACGGCTGAAACGCCAGGCCGGAAGCACGGCCCCGGCGGTTGCCCCAAGATTCTGCCCGTACAACATAGAAGCAGCCTGGGCGTAGGCTCCCATGGGCCCTTGGAACCGCTTCCATGCGGTTCTGGAAGGTAACAAGGAAGCCCAAATCTCTTCAACCTTTACTGGGAGGTTCCCATGGAAGACGAATCCCAACGGACCCACCGGGTGGGCCGATTCCAAGAACGGGCGGGTTTTCCCCTGGTCTACCAGCCCGTGTGTTCCGCCGAAACCACCTTCCGCAAGCACCCCTGCCCCGACTGCCACTTTTGCCAGCAGTGTTCGGAATCCCGGTGCCGCTGCTGCCGATCCGGGCAGCAGAGGGGACCCTCCGCCCAATTCCCAGTAAAAAAATAGACTTGACACGATCGAGGTTTTTTCCTAGCTAAAGAAAGATTTCACCCGTATGGACACGGGCGTGCTGGGGTGCCAGGATGCGCCGCGGCCGCCAAGCCACGCCGTTACCAAAGAATCGTTGGCAAGCCCCGAACGAGGGAGAACGCCCCTGACCGATTGCAAGGATAAGATGGGTCGCCCTGCGACGCTTCCAGCCGCGGGAAGGCGCCGGTGGGTCGGCAGCGCCGCTGTGGCGCTGTGCGCCCTTTTTGTGTGCCTCGCGGCCGCGCCAGAGGGGTGGGCCCTGACCCGATCCATCGGTAAGCCCTTTCGCGGTCGACTGGAGGGTGGCATCCGCTTTCCCGCAGACCTGGGGGGATACCGGTTGCGTGGTCCCGAAAGGTCCTACGCCACCCCGGAACTCATCGGCGGAGTACTGGACGCCATCGAAAAGGTCCGCACCGCCTATCCCCACACGGTGGATGTGCAGATCGGAGACATCTCCCGGCGCCGGGGCGGATGGTTCCGGGGCCATCGATCCCACCAGAACGGGCGGGACATCGACATCGGCATGTACGCCAAGGGCAACCGCCTCCTCCCACATTTCGTCCCCATGAACAGACACAACCTGGACGTGGCCAAGACGTGGACACTGGTGGACGGACTGCTCCAAACCGGCCGAGTGAAGTACATCTTCATGGATCGGAGCATCCAGCGGCTCCTGTACCGCTACGCGCTGGACCATGGCTGGGACAAGACGTACCTGGACAGGCTTTTCTATAACGTGGGCAAGGCACACCGAGAGGCCATCATCCGGCATGCGCGCCGCCACCGCGACCACCTGCATGTGCGCTTCTATGCCCCTTGGTCCACTTTAGCGGGGAAACTCCGGCGCTTGGATCCCCACAGGGCCGCCCTGATCGAGCTGGCCCAGAACGCCTTTCTGCCCAAGACCGTCCATTATTACGTGCACGGGACCGAGCCCGACCTGAGGACCCTGGCCCGCAGCTTCGGGGTGCGCCTGGACGACCTGCTCCGCTGGAACAACCTGACCGAGGCGAGCCCGCTGAGTCCAGGGATGCAGCTGGTTTACTACCGAAGGGGCTTTGAGCTGGAGCCGGTCCACGTGGCCAGCAGCCTGCAACCCCGAACCCTTCTGAGCGGCAAGCCATTGCAGCTGGCTTCCGTCCAGCACAGGGATCTGGTGGAACACCTGCCCACGTCCAAATCCGAAAAGACGCCCGAGATCTATCGGGTCCGCCGGGGCGATTCCCTGTGGGCCATCGCAAGGCGCCACAACCTGAGCCTTCAGAAGCTCTGCCAGATGAACAACCTGGACAGCCGAAAGCCCTTGAGGCAGGGAACGCGGCTGATCGTGGGCTACCGAATCGGCTCGAGCAAAGCACCCGCCACGGTCCACACCGTGACCCCGGGCGAAAGCCTGTGGGCCATCGCCAAAAAATACGGTGTCCCGCTCAAAACTCTGTGCCGCGCCAACGGCCTCGACACCCGGGCCACCCTCCGCCCGGGCCAGAAGCTGGCCATCCCCTCCGCTCCCAAAGGAGAGCAAAGGGGGCCCAAGATCTATCGGGTCCGCCGGGGAGACTCCCTGTGGGCCATCGCAAAGCGCCACAACCTGAGCATCCACAAGCTCTGCCGCATGAACAACCTGGACAGCCGAAAGCCTTTGAAGCTGGGCATGCGGCTGATCGTGGGCTACCGAATCGGCTCGAGCAAGGCACCCGCCACGGTCCACACCGTGACCCCGGGCGAAAGCCTGTGGGCCATCGCCAAAAAATACGGTGTCCCGCTCAAAACTCTGTGCCGCGCCAACGGCCTCGACACCCGGGCCACCCTCCGCCCGGGCCAGAAGCTGGCCATCCCCTCCCATCGCCTCTGATACAAGAAAATCCTTTTCGGCTCTTTTTTTTCTTTCCTTTTGCGCATACTTTTGATAGGAGCACCCGTTCCCGACGGGCACACCTGTTGTTGCCCGTTTTTGTTTTGCAGAGCAACGAGCCAAGATTTTCTCGTTTTTTGGAGATGAAACCCATGATCAAGGATCTCACCAAGCTTAGAAACATTGGCATCAGCGCGCACATCGATTCAGGCAAGACGACCCTCACCGAGCGGATTCTCTTCTACACCCGACGCATCCATGCCATCCACGAAGTCCGGGGCAAGGATGGCGTGGGGGCCAAGATGGACTCCATGGAACTGGAGAAGGAACGGGGCATCACCATCCAGTCCGCGGCCACCTACTGTGAGTGGAAGGATCATTTCATCAACATCATCGACACACCGGGGCACGTGGACTTCACCATCGAGGTGGAGCGGTCGCTGCGCGTGCTGGACGGAGCGATCCTGGTGCTGTGCGCCGTGGGGGGGGTCCAGAGCCAGTCGGTCACGGTGGACCGGCAGATGAAGCGCTACAACGTGCCCAGGATCGCCTTCATCAACAAGTGCGATCGCACGGGTGCCGATCCCTTCAAGGTGGTGGAGCAACTGCGCACCAAATTGGGCCACACCCCTGTTATGGTTCAAATCCCCCTGGGGCTGGAAAACGAGCACAACGGCGTGGTGGATCTGGTGCGCATGAAGGCGCTCTCCTTCGAGGGGCCCAGCGGCGAAGAGGTGGTGGAACGGGACATTCCCGAAGATCTGATGCCGCTGGCGGAAGAAAAACGGGAAGAACTGCTGGACACCGTGTCGCTCTTTTCCGACGAACTGACAGAAGCGATCCTGGAAGAGCAGGTCACGGAAGAGCTCATTCACGATGCCATCCGCCGGGGTACCTTGTCTCTGGAGCTTACGCCGGTTTTTCTGGGCTCCGCCTACAAGAACAAAGGGATCCAGCCGCTCCTGGACGCCGTGCTGCGCTATCTGCCCAACCCGCCGGATATTCCCAACGTGGCTTTGGACCTGGGCGACGAGGAAAAGGAGGTACCCCTCCAGGCCTCCCCGGATCTGCCCCTGGTGATGCTGGCCTTCAAGCTGGAAGTGACGCGCTACGGACAGCTCACCTATGTGCGCATCTATCAAGGCTCCCTTCACAAGGGATCCACCATCGTGAATTCGCGCACCGGCAAGGCGGTCAAGGTGGGCCGCCTGGCCCGCATGCACGCCGATGAGATGGAAGACATCGAATCGGCGGGCGCCGGCGACATTGTGGCTCTATTCGGCATCGACTGCGCCTCCGGCGACACCTTCACCGACGGCACCCACAAGCTGAGCATGAGTTCCATTCATGTGCCGGAACCGGTCATCTCGCTGGCCGTCAAGCCCAAGGACAAGAAGGCGGAGATGAACCTGAGCAAGGCGCTGACGCGCTTCACCAAGGAAGATCCCACCTTCCGCACCTACCTGGACGAAGAGACGGGCGAAACCATTGTCTGCGGGATGGGCGAGCTGCACCTGGATGTGTATATCGAGCGTATGCGTCGCGAATACAAGGCGGAGGTGGAGACAGGCCAGCCCAAGGTGGCCTACCGGGAAACCATCACCCAGCGCGCCGACTTCGACTACACCCACAAGAAACAGAGCGGCGGAGCGGGCCAGTTCGGTCGCGTTGCCGGCTTCATCGAGCCCCTGGAAGAAGGGGAATACGAATTCGTCAACAAGATCACCGGCGGTGTCATCCCCCAGGAATTCATCCCCTCCTGCGACAAGGGCTTCCAAGCCTGTCTCAAGAAGGGCAGCCTGGCCAAGTGTCCCGTGGTGGGTGTGCGGGTGACCCTCAACGACGGTGCCACCCACCCGGTGGACTCCTCCGACCTGGCCTTCCAGCAGGCGGCCATCGGAGCGTTCCGGCAGGCTTACGCCAAGGCCCGTCCCGTCTTGATGGAACCGGTGATGCGCGTGGTGGTGGAAACCCCCACGGAATTCCAGGGTGCCGTATTGGGCACGCTGAATCAGCGGCGCGGCATCATCGTCAGTACCGCCGAAGACGGCAACTTCTCCGTTATCGAAGCGGAAGTGCCGCTGTCCGAGATGTTCGGCTATTCCACGGTGCTGCGATCCTCCACCCAGGGCAAGGCGGAATTCACCATGGAGTTCGCCCGCTACAACCCCGTACCCAAAAACATTGCGGAAGAGATCATCCGCCAGAGGCAGCAAGAGGCATAGGAAGTCACTTCCGTGCACCGTGACAGAAACCATGCAAATCGTGATGGAGGACACGAACGCCTCACGGCGCACCACCGACGCCTTACGGAGATGTGCATCCCAATCCTCCTGCGCATCCAAAACCCGTGCTCCGGCCCCCATGCCTCAGCACGCTGACTTTTGAAGGCGCATGGTGTATGCTGAAAGCGGAATCGGCTCAAACAAGGAGTGTTGTTCATGACCGCACACAATGATCCACAGGGCTCCACAGCGAGGATGATCGAGGCCTGCCTGGGCCGCCCCCTGGAGCCTGGACAGATGGGTGTTTTGCTGGCAAGGGCCGGCGTCGGCAAGACGGCCGTGCTCACCCACATTGCCCTGGAAGCCCTTTCCCAGGGCAAGAAGGTTCTGCACGCCTGCATCGACGAACTGCCCGACAAGATCAAGGTCTGGTATGAGGAGATCTACCGGAACCTGGTGGATTCGGGAAGCAACCCGGCTCTTTTGCAAACGACCAAGGAAGGCATGATCTCCTCCAGGTTCATCATGTCCTACATGCACCACACCTTCACCCCGTCCAAGCTCCAGGAAGGCATGCGCAACCTGGCCGACCAGGTTCAATTCAGTCCGGATCTCATTGTGGTGGACGGATTGGACTTTGAGCGGGTCGGCCGCAAGCAGCTGCAGGCCATTCAGCAGATTGCCCAGGATTGCGGAGCGGCCGTATGGTTTTCGTGCCGCACGCACCGGCACATGGATGTGGTCAATGAGAAGGGGATTACCTACCCGTGCCACGAACTGGATGACTTGTTCCAGGCCATACTCTTTCTGGAGCCGGAGCCCCAGGCCATCTCCATCGTCGTGCTCAAAGACCATGACGGTTATCAGCCCGAGAAAGACCGGTTCCATCTGAATCCCCGCACCTTCCTGCTCGATGACAAGGAAAACGGGCGGGCCGGGGAGAATGCCTGAGGCGGCCGCCAGGGGCTCGTCTGAAAAGGGCCGGGTTGACGTCTTTCGAACTGGACTGGCATCCTGGTTCTGGTGGGAAGACACGTCATCCCGAGACCTCCCACAAACCCGACGCGGCTTGTGAGGGGTTGTGAAAGCGGGCGTCTGCTTCACCCGCAAGGACCGGTCTCCCGCGCTTGCTCTTGTGGCCGATTGGGGGGGCTCGACCCCCTGAGACCGGGCATCTCCCACTGGATCGGGGAAGCATACCGTGCATCCCCAGCCCCTTTTCCAACGACGGCGGCCGGCGCGGCCATGACCCCGCCGCCGACCTCGGGAGGCAACACGGTGGAAGACGATCTCCTCTCCTGTCTCACCCGACAGGTCAAAGAAGAGGTGCTGGAAAACTACCTGACCCAGCGCCGCGTGGTTGAGATGCAACTGGAAGACCTGAAAGCCCAGGCGGAAGAGGTGCGATCCCTGGCCCAACAGGTGGGCAAAAGGATCACCCGCCTGGGCTACCTCATGATCCACCCGGAGATGGTTTCCCGCCTCGTCGCATTGCTCAAGATCCCCTCCCCTTCCTTCTGGCGCGACTGCCTGGACAAGCCCTTTTCCAGGGGCGTTCGTTTCATCAAGGTTTCCGCCTTCACCGGCAAGTCCAAGTACCGCAAGCTCTTGCTCGAATCTTACCGACGTCTGCAGGAGTGGATGGCTCACTACCAAGACGCCATGGCCGATTTCGAGCTGGAGTGCCGGGCCTTGAATCTCAACATCCAGGGCTTTCACAACAACTTCGATCTCTTGACCATCCTGAACTTTCTCAAGAATCTGGATGTGTGCGCCCTGGAACAAAAGCACTTCCTGGGGGGCAACTTTTCCGCCGACGAAATCATGTCCGTGGAAAAGAAACTCTACATTCACCCCGTGGATCCCAAGGAATTCCAATTGCCCGAACCCCTGGAACTGCCCGCCTATCCTCTCGTTTCCCAGGATCTGGGAAGACTGGCCGAAGAGATCTTTCGACGTTACCAACACCAGATCAAGAAGCTCTTAAAATAGGCGTGGTCTACCTTGAGATGCGGCGGGCGCCCCGAAAGATGATTCCCCGAGACACCGCGCTGTGGCCTTGATCTGCGGCTGACAGCGGGTACAGAAGAGCGCATGGGCAAGGTCCGCATCCCAACGGCGGAGAAAGGAAAGATCCGACGATGGAACTGGATCTGAACGTTTGGACCTGGTCCATGTTGGGCCTGGTGATTCTCATCGGTCTCGCTTTCTTTTTCTATCACCGCAGACACTGGAGGGATCGGGAAGCAGGCCTTTGCCAAGAGCGGGACACCTGGAAACAGAAGGCCTTGGAAGAAGAGCAGAGGCGGGCTGATTTGGAAAGGGAGCTGGAGCGCCTTCGCCAGGAAGGGGACCGAATCCGCCAGGCTCTTCTTTCCGAAACGGAAAAACGGGCCGCCCTTGGCCAGGAAGTCCAAAGAATCCCCGGCTTGGAACGGGAATTGACCGAGCAACGGGCGGACAAGAAACGCTTGCAAGAGGAGCTGGGCAGGCTGGAACGGGAGATGGCCGTCCTTGAGACCACGTTGCAAAAGGAACGGGCGGCGTTCCAGGAACAGCTTTCGGCCTATGAGCAGGCCCGGGAGAAGATGAGCCAGGCCTTTGAAGCCCTGGCGGCCCAATCGCTCCAGAAAAACACCCAGATCTTCCTGGACCTGGCCCGAAACGCCCTCGGTCAGTTCCAGAAGGCCGCGGCGGCCGATCTGGAGCAGAAAAAGCAGGGCATGGAAACCCTCCTTTCTCCCCTTTCCCAGGCCCTGGGCAAATACGACCAGGCGGTCCAGGCCATGGAACGGGAACGCCAGCAGGCCTTCGCTCGGCTTTCCCAGCAAGTGGAAAGCCTCAGCACGGCCCACAACCAGCTCATCCAGGAGACGGGCAAACTGGTCAAGGCCCTGCGCCAGCCCCAGGTTCGAGGTCGATGGGGTGAACTCACCCTGCGCCGAGTCGTGGAACTGGCGGGCATGTCCCGCCATTGCGACTTCACCGAACAGGCCGCCGTGCCGGGCCCCGGTGCCCTTCGCCCGGATCTGGTGGTTCACCTGCCGGGCGAACGCCTGGTGGTGGTGGACGCCAAGGTACCTCTTCAAGGCTATCTGGAGGCCGTGGAAGCCGTGTCCGAAGAGGATCGAACAAAACATCTGCAAAGCCACGCCAAACATTTGCGGGCCCATGTGCAGCAGCTGGCCTCCAAAAACTATTGGAGCCAGTTTGCCAGGACCCCGGATTTCGTGGTCCTCTTCGTTCCCGGCGAGGCCTTTTTCAGCGCGGCCCTGGAGCAGGATCCCGATCTCATCGAGACGGCCATGCAGCAGCGAGTGGTGCTGGCCACCCCGACCACGCTCATCGCGCTCTTGAGAGCCGTGGCCTACGGCTGGCAGCAGCAGGAGATGGCCCGCAACGCGGAGGTGATCAGCCGCCTGGGCCGGGAGCTGCACGAAAGGCTTGCCCGCATGACCAGCTACCTCCAGGATATGGGAACCCACCTCACCCGGGCCGTGGACAGCTACAACCGGACGGTGGGCGCCCTGGAAAGAAGGGTGTTGGTGAGCGCCCGGCGGTTCCAAGATCTGGGCATCCCAACCAAGGGAGAAATACCCGAGTGCGACTCGGTGGGGGTCACCCCCAGGACCCCGTCCGATACCACCCTGCCGGCGGACCGAGCCGGAAAGGCGAACGCCTGAGCCCCTGCACCCGATTTCCGGATCGATCCAACATGGGGCAGGGCGATTCCGTCTCGAGCAGTGAGCCGGGAATCTTTTTTCAGGGTTAGGAAGGTCTCAAGCAGCGCTTTCAGTGAAAAAACCTAAAGAAAGGAGTCATCGGTGACGCACCAGATCCATGAAGAGCTGAGCCTTCTGGGAAAGAAGGTGGAAACGCCCAAGAGGCCGGAGGACGCCGTTCTGGAAACCTTTCCCAACCCCCATCCCGACACGGACTATGTGGTCCGCCTCACGGCCCCCGAGTTCACGACCATCTGCCCCGTTACCGGGCAGCCGGATTTTGCCGTCCTTCTGGTGGACTACGTGCCGGGCCCCCGGCTCGTGGAAAGCAAGGCCTTCAAGCTCTTTCTGGGCAGTTTTCGCAACCACGGCACCTTCCATGAAGCCTGCACCGTCACCATTCACAAACGATTGCAGGAGGTCCTGGATCCCAAGTACCTGCGCGTGGTGGGGCTCTGGTATGCCCGGGGCGGGATCACCATCGATGTGGTGGTGGAAACGGGAAGCTTACCGCCCAACTGCACCCCGCTTCCCCTGGGCAAGACGTCCTACCGGGGAGGCCGGGAATAGGAACCGATCGTGGGGGCAGGTCCCGGACGCTGCCCCCACGGTGATCAAGGCGGCCTTTGTCCCGATCACGAAGCGTGGATGAGGTCTTTGAGCTTCTTTTCCACCTGCTCCATCTTTTCGGCCTTTACAAGAAGGGCCTCCCCCTGATCCGTCCACACCACAACGGTTTCCGGCTTGTCCTTTTCCGGAAGTCTCTTCCAGGAAAAGGCAGCCAGGGTGCCGCCGTCTTGATCGCGGAAGACCAACCGGGCCAGGTCTTTATCTTTCGGTTTTTGCCGTTTGGGATCCTTGCCCTCGTATTCCAGATCCTCCCATTCCCAGAAGAGGGAACGAACACGCCAGGATTCCTTCAATTGTTCGGGCTCAGCGCCTTGCCGCGCTCGCCCCCACTCGCCTTCCTTCAGTCGAACCACCCGCCCCTTGGATTCCCCCAGCACCCACTCCACCTGGGCAATGGCGTCCGAGTCCGCAGTGAAGACGGAACGGTCCTCCACGTCATGGAGACTGCGGGGAAGCTCTTCCAGGAAGTCCTTGTCCACTTCCACCACGAAGGGAAGCTCCGAGCTGAGCGCCCGAAGCACAGAGGCCCCTGCGGCCGGCTCCTGGGCCTGGAGCGTTCGTTGGTCTCCGCCCTTGAGATGCAAGGTGACCGTCACCGCGGGATGATCCAGGCCGGAACCACGGTGGGTTCCCGGCGTATCGACGAAGTCTTTGGCTCGAAGCCAGCGGATTTGATCCAGGACGTTTTCAACCTTGCTGGCCTTGATCTTCTTTTGGGGATCCTGGGGGGCCTGCCATGTGTCGCCGTCCTGGAGCCGTTTCAGTTCCACCTTGGCTCCCTGATCCCAGGCCACGATCAGGCGGGTCACCTGATCGTTTTCGAAGGTGAAGAGCTCACGGCGCCGCAGCTCATTGAGCCCCTTGTTGAGAACGCCCCAGGTGCCGGAGGCCACCAGGAAGAGATCGCCCCCCTGGTCCCGGGTGGCGTAGCGGCTGTCCTGGGCCGGGTTGGGGGATCCCAGGCGCAGTTCGTGCCACTGTTCCCCGGCCCGGAACCGAAGGGTAAGCTCCGGTTTGTCCAGACCGAAGGGCTTGAGATCTTCCGGCACTTTCCCAACGGAACGCTCCTTCTCCAGTTCCACCAGAGTGCTCACCACCGACTCCACGGCGGCACCGTCTGCTTCCGTTTCCAGCGGCTTTCGTATCTTCCAGGCTCCATCGGTTCTGACCAGTTCCACCGGTTCCTTGCCCTTCTGACCGATCACCAGTTCCTGAACCGCCTCTTTGGAAACCGCAAAGACCTTCTTGGACGCTCTTTCGGCCTCCTCGGCCTCTTTCCTTTTCACCACTTCGAAGTAATAGTAGTAGCCTGCCACAAGGGCCAACACAATCACGTAAACAACCGTGTGCCGCCACTTCATCGCTGCGCCCTCCGCATCCGATAGACCCCCAGACCGACAGCCAGCACCAAAGCCGGAATGAGCACCAGAGGTACCCAAAAGACGAGTCGGGCCTGATCTTGGGTGAGGATCAGGGTCTGGCCTTCCTTCTTGCGGGGCTCGATGGTGATGAGCGTCTCCTCTTCGGCCAGAAAGTGGATGGTGTTCAGGAAAAAGTCGCCGTTTCCGGACAGACCGAAGTGGGTGTTGTCCACAAAATCGGAATCTCCGGCCACCACCAGATAGCCCGTGGGGAGCCGGGTTTCGGCGGCATGGGCCACGCCGGCTTCATCCCGGCCTTCCCGCCCGGCTTTCTCTTGGGCCGTTTGCGTGGAACTGGATTTGGAAAGCTTGTTGGTGTCCACCGCGGCCAAAACGACCAAGGGGACGGGACCGGGCGCATCCTGACCTTCCTCGAAACTGGCCTCCCCTCTGTGGAGCCGATCCAGATCCGTTTCCGCCCAAGCGTTTTCCGAAGTGGTGGCCAGGGTGACCACGGTGACGCCCTCAGGCGGCTTCTTCACGGGGCGCACGGAACGGGCTTCCGAATAGAAGGTGGCCACGTTGAACCCTTCGGTTATCTTGTGGGCGCCGTAGCGGGTCACCACGGGCATGAGGTAACTGCCGCCGAAGACCCGGCTCAGCTTGTCGATGACCATGTCGTCGCCCACCTGGATGCCTAAGGACCGGACAAAGTCCTTCAAGCCCCCGTCCAAGCCGGGATCCAGGAAGACGACCACCTTGCCCCCCCGTTTCACATAGGCTTCCAGAGAGGCCACCTCTTCGGGAAACAGCGGCTTGTGCGGTCCGGCCACGATGAGCACGGCCGCATCCTCGGGTACGTTCTCACGCTGCAGCAGGTTCAGTTTTTCCACCGTGTAGTTTTCTTTTTCCAGGGCGGACTTCACCGTGGAGTAGCCCACCTTGTTGATCTCGTCCAGCGAATGCTCCCCATGTCCCGTCAGAAAGTAGATCTTCTTTTTCTTCTTGCGGGACAGCTTGAGCAGTGCGTTGGTGATGGCTTCCTCATCGGCCCGGAGCACGGTCTCCTTGCGGCCGAAGCCTTCCAGGACCAGCGTGCCGTAGTCGCGGATCTCGTACTGCCGGGCCACCTCCGGTCTTCGATCCGGATCCACGAATTCATAGCGAATCTTCTTGTTGTGGTAGCGGTAGGTCTCCAGCAGGTCCTTGGTCTTGAGCCTCTGGGGTGAGGCGGTTGCGAAAAAGGCCTTGATGGTGACCGGTTCCTGGAGGGATTCCACCACCTTTCGGGACTGTTCCGAAAGGCTGAATTCCCCCGATTCCGTCAGGTCCACGCGCAGCGGATGACGTTGGGCAATAAGGGCCACAAAAACGAGGATCGCCAGAAAAACCAACGTGGAGACAAGGGCGTTGGATCCGTAAACCAGGCTCCTTCGAGCTTTTTTCTGCTTGGGCATGACCATGCGCCTCCGTGGTTTCGTCTCTGGGGCCTAGGCGGCAGCGCCACGCGCTCCCATCAACCCCGCCAGCGGTAAGATTCGATTTGCCGCAGCGTCACAAAGAAAAAAAAGGCGATGAAGATCAGATAGTAGGTGATATCCCTGGAATCGAGCACCCCTTTGGAGAAGCTGTCGAAGTGGCGGATAATGGACAGGTATTCGATGAACCGGGACGCCCCGGGCCCCAGCACGGAACTCATCCAACTGACCACCCAGAACAGCAACAGGGCGCCGAAGGAAAGGACCGCCGCGATGATCTGGTTCTTGGTCAAGGAAGACGTGAAGACCCCCAGGGCCATGAAAGCGGCGCCCAGTAGCCACAAGCCCAGATAGGCGCTCAAGACGGCCTTCCAATTGAGATCGGTCAGAAAACCCAGCAGGGCCATGGAAGGCAGTGTCCCCGCCAGCAGGAGCGTCAAGACACTGAGGACCCCCAGGAACTTGGCCACCAGCGCCGCGCCGTCGGTCACCGGCAGCGTGAAGAGAAGTTCCACCGTGCCGGTCCTTCTTTCGTCCGCATAAACCCGCATGGTGAGGAGAGGAGCCACCAGGAGCAGGACGATGCTCAGATCCATGAACAGGGGACGCACCACCACGTCCATCACGTTCAGCTGCTGGGCCATGAAGGGATTTTGGCCCGCCTGGAAGCTGACCATGTTGTAGTAGGCCACCGAACTGTAGAAGAAGTAGCCGTTGAGGACCAAAAAGATGAAGGCCACCGCAAAGAAGATGGGCGACGCAAACACCAGATAGAGCTCCTTTCGGTACACGGACCAGAATCCTCGCATCATTGCACTTCCTCCGCTGTCTCTGAAGCCTCCCGTTCACCCTCCGCCGCGGGGGATTCTTCCGTCACCAGCTGCATGAAAATGTCCTCCAGACTGAGATCCATGGACTTGAGCTCCAGCAGCCCCAGGCCTTCCTCCACCACCTTGCGGGCGATTTCAGGTCGGAGGTCCCGGGAACGATCCGTTTCCAAAGTGATCCTGGAATGGCCGTTGGTTTCCAACTGCACAGTCAGAATGCCGTCCATGGCTTCCAAGGCTCGGGCCAGGCGCTCTCCGTCTCCCTGCACCGTCAGGGCGATCTTGGCGGATTTTTGCAATTGGGCCGTGAGAGCGTGGGGAGAGTCCGTGGCCACGATACGCCCTTTGTTCAGGATCAGGACCCGCTGGCAGATCTGGGCCACCTCCGGTAGGATATGGCTGCTCAACAAGATGGTGTGATCCTCGCGAAGGTCGCTGATCAGGCGCCGGATCTCCACGATCTGCGTAGGATCCAGGCCGATGGTGGGCTCATCCAAAATGAGCACGGGCGGATTGTTGATCAGCGCCTGCGCCAAGCCCACCCGCTGGCGATATCCCTTGGACAGGTTGGCGATGATGCGGTTCTTGACCCGTTCCAACCCGCACACGCTGATCACCCGGTCCACCTCCCGGGTCATGGCCCGGGCCTCCACCCCCTTGGCCTGAGCCACGAAGCGCAGAAAGCGGCGCACTGTCATTTCATTGTATAGAGGAACATTTTCAGGCAGATACCCGATGCGCCGGCGCACCTCCAGGGACTTGTCGACACAGTCCAGGCCGTCCACCCGGGCTTGCCCGGCGGTGGGAGGCATGTAGCAGGTGAGGATGCGGATGGTGGTGGATTTGCCCGCTCCGTTGGGCCCCAGAAAACCCACCACTTCTCCCTTGTCGATGTGAAAGGTCACATCCTGGATCGCGGAAACGGCTCCATAGAACTTGGTCAAACCCTGCACTTCAATCATCGCAGTCACCTCATCCGATTCCGATTTGAGCGGGTCCGGGCGGATCATGTCACGATGAGACGGCCCTCCGGCCCCTGTTTCACCGTCTTGGTTCCCACGGAGGTGGAGCAGACCTGGCAGAGGTATTCGTGGAGTTCCCCGTCGGGCAGGACCAGCAGAAGCCGGCTGCGAACGGGCATGGCTTCACGGCATCGCGGGCAATAGAGGGCCGTGGCATGGAAATCTTCATACTGACCGGGTTCGCGTTCATACCACACCGTCTTTCCTCCTTTCAGCCGGGTTTCCGTCTCAAGAGACATCCTGCCTGGCTTGCCGGCCACGCGGTGTGCACTAAACACGCAATGGGATCTCAGCGGGCGGCTTCCCCGACCTCGTCGTCTTTGTTCCGACGACGTTTGCTCCACGGCCACCGGCGAACCTTCTTGTCCTTCTTCGCCTCTTCGATGGCCACGAATTCTTCGAGGAGCTCTCGTTGGCGGGCGGTGATCTGGGTGGGAATACTCACGTCCACTTCCACAAAAAGGTCCCCCCTCCCATAGCCGCGCAAGGAGGGCACCCCTTCCCCGGCAAACCGCAAAACGGTCCCCGGCTGGGTTCCAGGTTCAATGTGGATCGTCTTGGTTCCTTCCAAGGTCGGCAGCTCGATCTCATCGCCCAAGATGGCTTGGATGAAAGAGATCTTCACCTTGCCATAGAGATCATTGCCGTCCCGTTCAAAGAACTCATGGGGCTGGACCCGTAAGCGCACATAGAGGTCGCCGGCCATTCCCCCCCGATACCCGCTTTCCCCTTCGCCACGCAGGCGAAGACGGGTGCCGGAATCCACCCCGGGCGGCACCTTGACGTGCACCTTCTTGCGGCTCCGGACTCTGCCCTGCCCATGACAGTCCCGACAGGGCGTTGTGATGATCCGCCCGGACCCCTGACACCGGTTGCAGGTGGTGCTGATGCGGAAAAACCCCTGGCTCTGCACCACCTGTCCCCGACCGCGGCACAAGGGACAGAGGCTTTCGCTGGAACCGGGCTCCATACCCTTTCCATCGCACCGGTCGCAGGTGTTCAACGTTTCGATGTCCAGGTCCTTTTCGGTCCCGAAAACCGCCTCTTGAAAGGAGATCTCCAGTTCGTAGAGCAGATCGTTTCCGGGACGAGCGCTGGATCTGGTGCGCTGCCCGCCACCGAAATTGAAGGAAAAGAACTCCTGGAAGATGTCCCCAAAGGAGCTGAAGATATCATCAAAGCCCTCAAAGCCCGAAAATCCGGTGCCCTTGAGGCCGGCATGGCCATACTGGTCGTAGACCTGACGTTTTTGAGGATCGCGGAGCACCTCGTAGGCCTCCGCTGCTTCCTTAAAGCGCTCCTCCGCCTCCTTGTCTCCGGGATTGCGGTCGGGATGGTACTTGAGGGCAAGCTTTCGGTAGGCCTTCTTGATTTCCTCATCGTTGGCGTCGCGGGATACGCCAAGGATTTCGTAATAGTCGCGGGTCTGCTCCATGGGAATAACCACCTGAACGCTCAAGTTTGGCCAGTAAGACGCATGTGCAGCCTATTAGCTAAGCATGGCGTCCCTGCTTGTCAAGCAGGGTCGGGGGAAGGCTCTTGGGGTTCCACCTGCTTCAAGGCCTGTTCACAAAAGAGCTCTTTGCCCAGCTCGTGGGCCCGGTCGGCCAGCGAGCGCCAGATCTGCGGTTCCGGATCAATGCCCAGGATATGGGACAAGCGCCGGAGCAAGAAGCTATCGCCCTCTTGCACGGCCACATCCATGAGCCGCTCCATTTCCTCTCGGGCTTGAGCCTTTTCATAGAAATCCACGGCGTCATGGATCCGCCCCTCCTGCTCGTACCTCCGCCCCCAGTCCAGGAGTTCGTCCACAGAAACCGCCGAGCGGTTGAGCAGGTCCCTTTTTTGCAAACACGAAAGCAGCCCTTTACCGGCCATGATCGCCCCGTCCCTCGGAAGGTGGAGATGGATTTCAGCTTTCGTCCGAATCGGCCCCAGCGTCCTCTTCATTCACCACGCGCATCTCGCCTTCGGATGCCGCAGCATCGCCCTGAGACGCCTCTTGAACCACCTCCTGGATCTCGGGGGTCGTGGAGCCCGCCGTTCCCTCCAGGGGAGCTTCCAGGCTCAGATCGTCCAGGCCCTCCATCTCCAGGATGTTGTCCGGGCGGATTTTCCCGGCGGCGATCTCCCTCAGGGCCACCACCACCTCTTTGTTCTTGGGTGCATCGATCAAGGGGGCGGCCCCCTTGCGAAGCTGCAAAACGCGTCGCACCGCCAGGTGCACCAAGGCAAACCGATTTTCCACCTGCCTCAGACAGTCTTCAACGGTCACTCGAGCCATAGCCGGCTCCTCCTTCCTCCAAACTGTCCATTGGCCGGGGCGGCCCCCGGGCCCAAGACAATTGCGGGCGGGCATGGCGCCCGCCCGTCTCCGCCCGCCTTCGGGCATACGTCGCCCTTTTCCTAGCAACTCCGCCTCGGGAGTGCAACAAAAAAGAACCCGGACGGAGTCCGGGTTCCTGGGCCACGATCAGATACCTTGGCGTTTAATACATGTCCTCCATGCCCGCGCCGCCGGCAGGGGCCGGTTTTTCCTCTTTGGGCTTTTCGGCCACCATGGCCTCCGTGGTGAGCAAGAGCCCCGCCACGCTCGCCGCATTCTGAATGGCGAAACGCACCACCTTGGTGGGATCGATGACGCCGGCGGCGATCAGGTCTTCGTAGACCTCACGTTCAGCGTTGAAGCCGAAAGAGCCTTCGCCTTCGCGGACCTTTTCCACCACCACCGAACCTTCATGGCCCGCGTTGTTGGCGATCTGGCGCAGCGGCGCTTCCAGGGCACGGCGCACGATCTCCAGGCCGAATTGCTCTTCGCCGTCCAACTTCAGATCGTCCAGGGCCTTCTGGCAACGCAGCAGGGCCACGCCGCCGCCCGGCACGATCCCTTCTTCCACGGCGGCCCGGGTGGCGTTCAGGGCGTCCTCCACGCGGGCCTTCTTTTCCTTCATCTCCGTTTCCGTGGCGGCGCCCACGCGGATGACGGCCACGCCGCCCACCAGCTTGGCCAGCCGTTCCTGCAGCTTCTCACGGTCGTAGTCGCTGGTGGTCTCTTCGATCTGGGTGCGGATCTGCTTGACGCGGCCCTCGATGGCTTCCTTGGTGCCGGCGCCGTCCACGATGGTGGTGTTGTCCTTGTCCACCACCACCCGCTTGGCGGAACCCAACTCGTTGACGGTCACGTTTTCCAGCTTCACGCCCAGATCCTCGGAAACCACCTGGCCGCCCGTCAGGATGGCGATATCCTGGAGCATGGCCTTGCGCCGATCACCGAAGCCCGGAGCCTTGACGGCGCAGACCTTCAAGGTGCCGCGCAGCTTGTTCACCACCAGGGTGGCCAAGGCTTCGCCTTCCACATCCTCGGCGATGATCAGAAGGGGCTTGCCCATCTTGGCGATCTGCTCCAAGAGGGGCAGAAGATCCTTCATGTTGCTGATCTTCTTTTCATGGCACAGGACGTAGGCCTCTTCCAGGACCACCTCCATCTTTTCCGGATCGGTGACGAAGTAGGGCGAGATGTAGCCGCGGTCAAACTGCATGCCCTCCACCACGTCCAAGGTGGTTTCCATGCCCCTGGCTTCCTCCACCGTGATGACGCCTTCCTTGCCCACCTTATTCATGGCCTCGGCGATGATCTCACCGATGGTGGCGTCGTTGTTGGCGGAGATGGTGCCCACCTGGGCGATTTCCTTCTGATCCTTGGTGGGCTTGCTCAGATCCTTCAGGGCCTCCACGGCCTTTTCCACCGCCTTGTCGATGCCGCGCTTCAGGGCCATGGGGTTGTGGCCCGCCGCCACCAGCTTGAAGCCCTCATGGGCGATGGCCTGGGCCAGGATGGTGGCCGTGGTGGTGCCGTCGCCGGCCACATCGCTGGTCTTGCTGGCCACTTCCTTGACCATCTGGGCGCCCATGTTGAGGAACTTGTCCTCCAGTTCGATCTCCTTGGCCACCGTCACACCATCCTTGGTCACCGTGGGGGAACCGAAGGTCTTCTCGATCACCACGTTGCGCCCCTTGGGCCCCAAGGTCACCTTGACGGCATCGGCCAAGATGTCCACACCCGCCAAGATCTTGCTTCGTGCCTCGCTGTAGTATTTGATTTCTTTGGCAGCCATCTTCCGTCCTCCTCATCCATGCGCCTATTCAAGGATGGCCAGAATGTCATCCTCTCGCATAATGAGAAGTTCTTCGCCTTCCACCTTGACCTCGGTGCCCGCGTATTTGGAAAAGAGCACCCGGTCGCCTTCCTTGACCATCAGGGGCACCACATCCCCCTTTTCCAGGAGCTTGCCCTTGCCCACGGCCAGGACCTTGCCCTGCTGGGGCTTTTCCTTGGCCGTATCCGGGATGATGATGCCGCCCTGGGTCTTTTCTTCCTCTTCCAATCGCTTGACAATGACTCGGTCATGCAACGGACGCAGCTTCATCTTGGCTCTCCTTTCCTCCTGCTAAGATGTGCCACGCAACGGAGTGCGCGCCCTGGGGGCGCCCATCGGATTAGCACTCATTGCCGGTGAGTGCTAGTAATTCATAGACAGGGCTCCTTCAAAAGGCAAGAGCCGCATGGGGGCGATGTCAGCCCCCAAAAAAAGAGAAAGAGCCCCCAAGGGAAAGAAGGGGCTCTTTTTCCTTTTTTCTCTTTTTTTCTCTTTTTTTCTTCTTCTAACGATCTTGTTCGGTAAACCGGGCCAGCGTAAAAAGAAAATCGGCCAGCCGATTCAGGTAGGCCTGCACCTCGGAGCGTATCTCAAGTCCCGCCTGCCGGGCCCGGGCCGCACAGCGCTCGGCCCGGCGCACGATGGTTCGGGCCAGGTCCAGCGCGGCGCTCACCGGATTGGCTCCGGGCAGGATGAAGTGGCGGGGGAGGGGCACCTCCTGTTGCAATTCCTCGATCCAGCGTTCCAGCCTGTCGATCTGTTGCTGCTCCACCCGCCACTGGGAACGAGCCGGGTCCTCGCAGGCCAGTTCGGCGCCCAACGTCACCAGGTCCTCCTGGACGGTGCGGATCATCTCCCGCACCTTCTCATCGGCCCCCAGCGCTTTGGCCAGCCCCAGGGCGGAACTGGCCTCATCCAACGTGCCATAGGTTTCCGGTCGAAGACTCCCCTTGGAAACCCGTTCACCGGACAGCAGACTGGTCTGTCCTTGATCCCCCTTCTTGGAAAATCGAAACACCTCCGCCACATTGCCTCCTTTCGCCGTTGGCTTCCGCATCCACGTCCAAGATGAGTTCGTTCCCGCCTCAGCCGTTCTCCCTTTTTGGGGCCTGATCGCCGCGTTCCGTCGTGGGAAAGGTGACGGCAAAGACGCTGCCCACTCCCACGGTGCTGTGCACGTCCAGGCTGCCTTCGTGCAGACGCACCAATTCACGGACCACGGCCAGTCCAAGACCGGCGCCCGTCACCTCCCCGGCACGCTCTCCCCCCACCCGGTAGAAGTGTTCGAAGATGTGGTCCAGCGACTCCCGAGGGATGCCCACCCCCGTGTCTTCTATTTCCACGCGAAACCGACCTCCGCCCACCCATTGGCCCCGAACGGACACGCGGCCTTCCGGCCGATTGTATTTGACAGCGTTGGAAAAGAGGTTGTTGAAAATGCGCAGCAGCTTGTTGTAGTCACCGCGGATCATCACGGGATCCTGGGGCAGGTCCACCTGCACCCGCAGGCGGCTGGCTTCCGCCTGGACCTGGAGCAGAAAGAGGCTGGTGCGGATCACGTCCTGCAGGTCCAGTTCCTCGGCGCGCAGTTCCAGGCGGCCCGACTGCAGTCGGGTGTAGTCCAGAAGCTCTTCCACCAGAATGAGTTCCCGGTCCACCCCGATGAGGCAATAGCGAAGAAATTCCTCCTGCTTGTCATTGAGAGGGCCCCAGCGCCGTTCCAAGAGCCTCTGGAGAAAGGCACGCACGGGAATCAAGGGGGAGCGCAGGTCGTGGCTGACCCCGGCCAGGAACCGGTCTTTGAGCTGGTCCAGCCCCTTGAGGTCGTTGTAGGCCTTTTCCAGCTTTTCCATGAAGGCCACCCGCTCGCTCACGTCCCGCACCACGCGCAGATACCCCCGGCGCTGCCCACGGGAGTTTTCCAACACATCCACCGTGGTCTCTCCCAGAAAAACGGTGCCATCTTTTCTTTTCCAACGCAGGGTCAAGCGGCCGGGACTTCCGCCCCACACCTCGCCGGCGGGACCAAAGGCCGCAGCGGCCGAGTCGTATAGATCGGTGATGGACCGGTCCACCACTTCCTGCTTGGTGTAGCCGAAGATGGCTTCAAAGGCCGCTTCGTTCACGTCCACGATGATGTCGTGGGGATCCGTTACCAGGATGGCGTCCTGGCTGGAACGGAAAAGACTTCGATAATATTCTTCCGCCTCCTGCAGGGCCTTTTCATAGCGTTTGCGCTCCGAAATATCCCGCAAAACGGCGTAGAGCAACTGGGGCCCGTCCCCGTCGGAGGGGATGGTTCCGGCCCGCACCCACGTCACCACAGGCCGGGAATCCCGGCGGCACAGGCTCAACTCCCCTTCCCAGCGGCCTTCCAGAATACCGGGCCATACGATCTTCTCGAACCGGGACCTTTCCCGGGGACAGACGAAATCGGCCAGCGTCTTCAAGGCCAGATCTTCCCGGCGCTGGTAACCGAGCAGGTCGAAGGCCGCCTCGTTGCAATAGGTGATCCCCCCCGATGCGGAAAAAAGGAGCACCGCATCGGGGCTGTGGCGCACCAGGGCGCGAAAACGACGCAGCCTGGCATGCTGGGATGCCAGGAAGCGCACCCCTTCATTGAATCCATCCGTGAGCTCGCCGATCTCATCCGAAGAGGTGGCCGGCACCTGGACCTGCCAATCTCCCTTGCTGAATTCCCGGAACGCCTGTGTCAACCTCTTGATCGGCTTGACGATCGCCGAAGAGGCATAGAGGGCCACCAAAAAAGCCAGGCCGGTGCCCACGGCAATCCCCACCACAACCACCTGGAACAGATCGGACAAGGGTACGTGGGTCGAAGTGGCGGGGAGGGCCACCATGAGGGGCCAATTCAGGCGTACCAGACGGGCCCGGGCCCACAGGAAGGCACGGGAAGGACGGCCCCCAAAGGGCACGGTGGTGGGCGTCCGGCCTTCGGAGTCTTGGAACACCTTGTCCAGAAGGGTGCGCACATCGGCGGGAACGGACACCTCCCTTGATAGGATCACAGGGCGCGCCCCCGGCGCGCCTGCCAAGGCCACGAAAAGGGATCTGCCCAGATGCTCCGGGATCGGAACCATCCGAAGAATCTTTTTCAGGCTCACAGAGGCCGTTACGAACCATCGCGTCGAGTCGGCCCCTTCCATCCAGATTCCCACTTCCAAGGGCTGCGCCGCCTCCGGGGCGCCTTTGGGAACGGGAAAGTGGACCAGGACCCCATGGTGCGTCAGAGGCAGGGGCGTGTAGGGAGGAAACCGGGACGAGAGAACACTCCCATTGGGGACGGCCGTGACCAAGTGCCCGGCACCATCCCGCAGGGCCAGCCCCTGGACCCAGGGAAAGCGCTTCCGAAGGGAACGGGCCCGGTGCAGAAAGGACTGGGGGAAAGCACCTTCCGTTTCCATCCCGGGAGTCCGGGCCTCTGCCGTCATCGGAGAAGGCGCCGACGGTGCCAGGGTTTCCAATTCCTGCAGGAGATCTTCCAGGTGATATTCCAAATAGTGGGCATGGACCCGCGCCGCCAGGGACAGCTCTTCCAGGGTCTTGTGGCGCACAATTTCCCTTCCCTTGCCATAAACGAGGAGCCCCACCGCGGTCACGCTCAGGACGGCCACAGCAACAATGGCCCAAAAGATCTTGGCTCCGATGGACAGGTGGCGTATCACGGCGGTATCTTTCATTCTGTTCTTGCCGATGATAAAGTATGGGGCATGGTCATGAGTCCCGAATGTTTCATGGTAGCTTACAGCAAAGGAGAGCGACCGGACAATGAAAATAGCCATCATCGGGACGGGTTATGTGGGATTGGTAAGCGGCACCTGCTTCGCCGAATTTGGACACCAGGTGACGTGCATCGATGTGGACAGGGAAAAGATCGATGCGCTCCAGGCGGGCAGGATTCCCATCTACGAGCCGGGTCTGGAACCCTTGATCGCCAAGAACGCTCAGGCGGGACGCCTGACCTTCACCACCTCGCTGGAACCGGCGGTCGGAGAGGCGGACGTCATCTTCATCGCCGTGGGGACCCCCAGTTCCAGGCGGGGGGACGGCTATGCCGATCTGACCTACGTTTTCGAAGTGGCTCGCCAGATCGCCCCACAGCTGCGCGGCTACACAGTGGTGGTCAACAAGAGCACGGTCCCCGTGGGCACGGCCCGTCAGGTGGCACGCATCATCGCCGAAGCCAATCCGAAAGCCGATTTCCATGTGGCCAGCAATCCGGAATTTCTGAGGGAGGGAGCGGCCATCGGTGATTTCATGCGACCGGATCGGGTGGTCATCGGAACGGACGATCCCCGGGCCGAAGACATGCTCAAAGCCATCTACCGGCCCCTCTATTTGATCGAAACCCCCTTTGTCCTCACCACCATCGAGACGGCCGAGCTGATCAAGTACGCCGCCAATGCCTTTTTGGCCACCAAGATCAGCTTTATCAATGAGATGGCGAATCTGTGCGAGGAGGTGGGCGCCGATGTGCACGCCGTGGCCAAGGGCATGGGATTGGACGGGCGCATCGGGGCCAAGTTCCTGCACCCCGGCCCCGGCTACGGGGGTTCGTGTTTTCCCAAGGACACTCGAGCCCTGCTGCGCATCGCCCAGGAACACGGGGTGGCGTGCCGCATCGTGGAGGCGGTCACCGAGGTGAACGCCGCCCAAAAGGCGCGGATGGTCCGGAAGATCCGAAACGCCTTGGCCGGAAACGAAGCGGGCAAGGTGATCGCCGTGCTGGGACTGGCCTTCAAGCCGGAAACGGACGACATGCGGGAGGCCCCGGCCCTCACCATCCTTCCTGCCCTCATGGAACACGGGGCCTCCATCCGGGCCCATGACCCTCAGGCCATGAAAGAGGCGGCCAAGCACCTCCCGGAGATCACCTATTGCCCGTCGGCCTACGAAGCCTGCCGGGGCGCCGACGCGGTGGTTCTCTTGACCGAATGGAACGAATACCGGGCCCTGGATCTCGTTCGCATCCAGGGATTGCTCCGAAGCCCCATCTTCATCGACCTTCGAAACGTCTACGATCCCCAACAGATGGCGGAGCTGGGATTTCACTACGAAAGCGTGGGCCGCCCGAGCCGGCCGGCGGGCGCAGCCTGCTGACCAGAAGCTCGCCCCAAAAGGGGCCTTCTGGAAACGAGGTCCCCCAACGCCCGCCTTCTGCCGGGGCGATCCCCCGGGGTGTCGCCCCCCGAGCGCAAAGCCTCTTCACTCTCAGACCGCCGGAACACGCCCGCCAGGCTGTGCCAAGCCTTCCGTTTCCACAGGAAGGGAAGAGCCGGGACGTTTGCGGACAGCTCCTTACATTCCAGGATCGGACAAGGGCAGGTACAAAGACACCGTGGTCCCCAGACCCTGAGTGGATTCCACGAGCACCACCCCTCCGTGTCGCCGAATGATGGAGTGAACGATGGTCAGGCCCAAACCCTGTCCCTTGTCCGCCCCCCGAGGCTTGGTGGAAAAGTAGGGATCGAAGATCTTGTCCACCACCGCGGGCGGTACCCCTTGGCCGCTGTCCCGAACCTGGATGCGCACCACCTTTTCGGCGGTAAGGCCCGCCTTTTCCAAGGGGGCCCACTCATCGTCTCCTACCGCAAGCACACGCGCTTCCACTTGAACCGTGCCGCCCTGAGGCATGGCTTCCCGGCCGTTTTTCAAGACGTGGTAGAGGGCGTGGCGCAGCTGGTCCGGATCCACCCTCACCGAATTCAAGCCGTCCTCGGCCCGGGACTCACAACGCACGTTGGAACCGGCCAGGGCCAGAGAGGCGGCGTCCTCGATCAGATTCTGGATGGACGTTTCCACTTTTCGGGGCACGCCCCCTTCGGAAAAGGTGATGAGCTTTTGCGTCAGCTCCTTCGCCTGCACAGATGCCTTCTCCGCCGCCATGAGTCGTTCCGATTCGGGGCTTGTAGGCGGCAACCAGAGGCGCGCCATATTGATATTGCCGAGGATCACCGTGAGCAGGTTGTTGAAATCATGGGCAAGCCCGGCCGCCAGATGACCGATGGCTTCCAATTTCTTGGCCTTCTCCAGCTCGTCTTCCATCCGTCGGATGGGGGTCAAGTCGATGTCGAAGGAAAAGATCTCCGGCGGCCCATCGGGGGTTTGGCGAACAATCGTGCTGGAAAAGACGTCCACCGGCGTGCCATCTTTGCGCACAAACGTCTTTTCCCGGGGCTCCTCAGGCCGAAGGGAATGCATCGAGGCCGGAACGGGGTGTGACCTCTCGGGGGGTGTGTCCTCCGCCGGGTTCAGAACCTGCCAGACGTTGCTTCCGATGACCTCCTCCGCCGTATACCCATAGATCTCTTGACAAGATTTGTTCCAGTAATGGATCGTCCCCTCCGGTCCATAGCCCCGGACCGCCACCATGGGGATGGTCGTCAGAAGATAGCGGAACCGTTCTTCACTTTCCTTGAGGGCCTGCTGGCTCCTTGTCCTCTCCTTCACCTCCTCCTGGAGCGCCTGGTTGATGCGCACCAACTCCGCCGTCCGCTCCTTGACCTCCTCCTGGAGCTTTTCTTGTTGAGCCTCCAGGCGTCGGTAACTTTCCACCAGGCTCTTTTGCATGTACACAAAAGCTTCTTTGAGATCGTCCACCTCCCGGGTCGTGGCACGTACGGACGACAGGTCCAAAGATCGCACGCCGTCCTCCATGGTCTCGGGGCCCCCTGGGAGGACGTCTTTGAGCTTTTGGGTCATCCGTTGGAGTGGACGCACTTCACGGTGCACCACGAAGAAGATCCCCGCCAGCACCGTGAACAAGAGGCAGCCGGCCAGGATCAAGAGAGCGCGGCGGCTTTGCCGGGTCGCTTCCAGCACGAGACGCCGGGAAAAGCCCATGCGCAAATGCCCCAACACGGTATCCCCGTGGATCACGTCGGCGCGAACATCCAAGATTTTTTCGCCTGCACGCCCGCGCAGGTGTTGCTGGTGGACAACGGATCGGTCCAGCCGGGCTTCCTGGACAATGAGTCTCTGGGGAAACTTGGAGGCCAGGATCTGGAAAGTCCGGTCGAGCCGCACCCTGTGGGGATCGACCGAAGTATCCATATAGAAAGGCTCTCGGCTTTCCATCTCCTGGCGAGGCACAGAAAGGAGCACCCGTCCCAGCGGGTCCGTCACGCGGCAATAGAGAAGGTCCTCCCGATTGGCAAAATCATTGGACAGGGTAATGAGGACGTTGGCCCAGCTCTGGCTGTAGACAAAGGGCGAGATGCGCCGGACCGTATTTTGCGCCGTGGCCGCCATGCCCTGGAGCGCGGAAGCGCTGAGGAGCCTGTTGTGCCACCAAGAAATCAAGAAGGTGCAGGCGAGACTCACGCAGACGATGATAAGCGCCACGGAGACCGCCAGTTTATTTTGGAGTTTCCACCTCTTCATGGATTCCCTCCGTAGCGAAGGCATGCAGCGAAAAATGGTTTCGGTGGAAAGACCTCCCGCTCCACCCACGACTCCCACCGGCCGCTCAGGGATGCAGCCGCACCGCCTTGAGAAAGAAAAGGGCGGACGTTTCCCCCACCCACTGGGCCAGTTCCCCATATTCGGCCGTGGGGAGCAAGACCCAGAGCGGCCCCCCGAAGGCCACCGGCACCGGCTGCCCGTTGCATCCATTGACGATCAGGATCGGCAGACGTTCCGCCAGCTTCCAGGGAAGATGGAGCGACTTTCCCACATACGGGATGAACTCCACAGCGTACGCCCCAGAGGGATGTCCGCCCAGCACATCCCGCAGCCACAGGCCGCTCACCTGGCTGAAGGTCGGGGGGGAAGCCCAACCCTCCCGGTAGCCTTTGGGCACGGCCGTGGGGATGCGCTTAAAAATAAGCTTTTTCTTGGAGGTGGGGAAGGTGTATGGATGAGCGCGCCCGGCCGCATCCCTCACTTCCAGGGACCCCCCACAGGCATCTCCCACCCAAATGGCCTTCACATACCAGAGGTAGGCGGAAAAATCCGCCCGGCTGTCTCTGGGAAAGACGATTTTGATCGGGCCCCCCGTCATGGGCGGAATGGGTTTTCCGCCGCGCTCAAAGGCGAGAAAGGCTTTCATCTCGGCGAACCGGCTCCGGGGCATGGCCACCAGGTATTGATCTTCTGCCAAAAGGGTGATTTGCGCATCCGGAGCGACACCGAATTCTTCGAGCAACCCGTCCAGATACACCCCGCGGTAGGTATCCGGTCCCTGCGTGGGAAAGTTGGGATCTTCTGTTTCCAAAGTGGTCCACCGGTGTCGGAGAGACTCCAAGGAGACAGGCAGGGGTTCCGTTCGGCATCCTTTCGACAGATTGCCGTAGAGATCGATGTGAAGCGGAGCGTTGGCCCACGCTCTGGAAGCCACCAGCACGGCACCGGCCCACCAGGCGATTCCAAGGATCCAGAAGGCTCCCTGTCTCCTCACCACCTCTTTCCCTCCTACATCATGGTGCCTTATCGGATCTTCAAGGTGGCCAAGGCCAAAAGGGCCAGCAGCCCCGAAATGATCCACAGGCGAATGACCACCTTGGTTTCGGCAATGCCCTTGTGTTGGAGATCATGATGAAGCGGGGCTCGATAGAAGATTCTTCTCCCCAGCCACCGAACGCCGATCTTGTCCTGGATCTGGCTGGTCAGGGCCTCGGCCACAAAAAGCCCGCCAAGAATGGGGAAGAGGAACTCCTGTTTCAAAAGAACCGAGATGACCGCCATGGTCCCGCCGATGGCCAAGGAGCCCGTATCCCCCATGAAGATCTGAGCCGGATAGGCGTTGTACCAAAGAAAGCCGAGACCGGCTCCGGCACACGCCGCAGCGAAAACGGTCAATTCCCCCGCCCCCCTCAGGTAGGGATAAAAAAGATAGGACGAATAGATCGTATTGCCCTCCACATAGGCGAACACCCCCAAGACCCCGATGACAAAAAGGGACGGCGTGATGGCCAAGCCGTCCAGGCCGTCGGTCAGATTAACGGCATTGGAGACGAAGATGACAAAAAGGAAGATGAAAAACCCGTAGAGCACCGGGTGCAGGTTGAAAAGGGGGTACTTGATGAAGGGCACGTAAATGCGGGTGGCCATTTCCGGACCCATGGGCGACAAAGGGCCCACCATGGCCCAGGCGAACCCCGCACTGAAAAGGCTTTGCAGCAGCAACTTCATGCGCTCCGACATACCCCGGTTGCCGCTGCCTCGGCGGATCTTGGCATAGTCGTCCCAAACACCCATGGCCCCGTGCCACAGCATGGCAATGAGCGGGTAGAGCAAAAAGGGGCTGGTCCAGTTTCCCCACAGGCCGAGAGAGAAGACGATGGCCCCGATGATCAGCAGCCCCCCCATGGTGGGAGTGCCGCTCTTGTCGTGGACGGCCAGGCCCGTGTCCCTGTCCTGATCCTGAAAACCCAGCCGGTGCATTTCAAAGATGAAGGGGCGACTGAAGACAAACATGAAGACCGCGGCGCTCAAGGCCGCCATGATGGCCCGGAAAGTGATATAGTTGACCAGCCGCAGAAAGGAGAAGTAGTCCGAATGGTCCTGAAGTATTCTGCCGAGCTCAAAAATCATGCGTCTTTCCTTGCCCCCACCCGATTGGATCGATCCGGAAGCACTTCTTCCCGGGACGCCCCTGCCTGACGACACAAGGCCACAATGGCATTGTAGTTTTCCCGGATGGTGAAGGTGGGGCGAAAATCAGGCGCCGTGAGCAGAAACCGATTCACGGCCCGAAGCACCTCCTCACTGGGACTGAAGACCCGTCGCTCCAGCAATCGTTTGATGCCCATGAGGGCGGCGTTGCGCACCTGCCAGTGAAACGCTTGATTCAATCCAACCAAAGCCTCCAAGACCCGTCCGTCCACCCCCACTTCGCCCAAAGCCTTTGCCGCCTCCATCGCCACCTCGAAGGAGGAATCCCCGAGGCGCTCAAGCAGGGCGTCCACCCATGCGTCCTTGCCCGCCAACTGCTCCCCGAAGGCCACCACGGCCCGGCACGTTTCAGCTCGCACCTCATAGTAGGGATCCTTTAGGGCCTGCAGCAGGGCCTGTTCCACCTGGGAATCCAAATGGCCGATGACGGAAAGGGCCGTGACGATATTTCTTCGAATGAAGCCCACCTGCTCAAAATCGCCTCCCAGGAGGCGCTGGACGCGGCCGGCGGGCGTGCGGTCGCACAGCAGATGAAGCAGGGCGGGTATTTTCTCCCGGTAGCGGGTCAGCCCGATGAGCTTGACGCCCACGTTGCGGGCCTGCCACGAAGAGGCGGCGAGCAAGGCCGCCGCTCGATGCCTGTAGTAGGTGAGGTCATCCCAATCGCCCACCACCGCGGCGGGATCGTAGCCGCGGCGATCGGACGCGTAGGCCGCCTGGAGACGGCGCAGCAGCTGGGCATTGGAAAAGAAGGCGGGGCCGGTCTCCACGGCCTGCAACGGATAACCGTTGTCGTAGAGCTTGTCCCGGTAAAGTTCGCTCAAAATCCGGGCCGTGGCCTTTCGGCGGAAAAAGCCGCGGCTTTTGGTGGCCATCCGCTGGAGCCGTTCCTCGTCGTCGAGAAGCGACAGGATCCTGGTTGCCAGTTCCTGGCTGTCCACCCGGATTTCCACCTTTCCGTCCGCAAGCAAGACATCCTCGTAGAGCACCTCCGCCGCTCCGGCCTGTTTCATGGCCCGGGCGTTCATGACCTGATGATCCCCTGGAAGATTGGCTTTGGGAATCAGCAAGGCGGGCTTGCCCAGCCGAGCCAGTTCGTTGAGACTGCCCGCGCCGCTTCGGCACACCACCAGATCACTCACCGCGTACACATCGGCAATGTTGTGAAAGTAGTCCTGGCGATAATAGAAGTCGGAAAAGGTGTCCAGCGTTTCGGCCGGATAGAGTTCTCTAAGGAGTTGCTCCGTGTCTTGCGCGGCATGGTAGTCGGCGGACTGGGAAAGTCCCGTTCCATGGATGATGAAGATTCGATGCCGATGGGGGGCCAGGTACGCCAGGGCTTCCACCAGGGCTCGATTGATGGTTCGCGCCCCCTGGGAACCTCCGAACACGAAGACAACCCGCCGGTGGGGCGGCAGACGGAATCCGAGCCTTTGAAGGGCCTCTTGGCGGGACACGGACCCGATGGCGTGGCGCACCGGGTAGCCCACCACCACACCGTTTTTGGGAAAGTAGGACAGGGTCTGGGGAAAGGTGAGAAGCACCCGGTCCGCCCAACGACCCAGGAGCCCGTTCATCTGTCCCGGCACACTGTTTTGTTCGTGCAGATAGATGCGCACCGGGGCTACGCGAACCAGTCGCAGCAGGATGGCCGACGCCACAATGGGAACGCTCACATAGCCGCCTGTGGCCAGGATCCAATGCGGTCGGAACCGCAGGAGAAGTCCCGTCGCCCGAAGCATCCCCCATCCCACGGCGAAGACAAACCGAATCAAGGCCATGGATGGGCGCAACCCGGGAAACCCCCGGGAAGAGACGAACGCCAAGGGGTAGCCCGCCCGCTTGACAATCACGGCCTCGGCCTTACCCCGGACTCCCACGTACAAGAAGCGCGTGTCGGGCTCCCGGGCCTTGATGGCCTCGGCCACGGCCAAAGCCGGGTTCACGTGGCCGCCGGTGCCGCCGCCCGTCAGCACCACTCGCTTGGGCCCCTCCAGGCTCCGCCGCCAGGCCCACGAGGCCAGCAGACCGGCCGCCAGGAAAAAGATCGAAGTGATGGCAAGAAAAGTCAAAAGGATATCCACGCCCTAATCAGCGGACCCCGCGGGTTCCACACCGAGTATCCGCGCCACGCCCGTTGGGTCCACCGCCCCCCGGCGCACGCACCGCCATCTCGGCATTTCGCCCGGAAAGAGCTCCACCACCGTGGACGGCACCTCTTTTTCCAGCAGGCCTCCGTCCAGCAAACCGTCCACGCGTTGGAGCAGGGTTTTGGAAAGCTTGTTCGGATCGCGCACCGGGGGCTCTCCCGACAGATTGGCGCTGGTGGCCACAATCCAGCCTCCACAGGCATCCGCCAGTCGCTTGGGAACCGGATGGGAACTGATGCGCAAGGCAATCGTCCCCTGCTGGGAAACCAGATCGCGGGGAAACCCGGGAGCCGCCGGCAAGACCAGTGTTAGAGGGCCCGGCCAGAAGGCATCGGCCAGGGCCTGGGCCCACGACGGCCACCAGGCAACCGCCCTTCGTACTGCTTCCAGATGGGCAGCCACCAGCGGCAGGGGCTTTCCCACGGGGCGATCCTTTATGGAAAAGATTCTCCCAATCACCTTCTCATCCATGGGACAGCCCCCCAGCCCGTAGACCGTTTCGGTGGGAAAGACCAGCACCCCCCCTCGGCCCACGAGCCTCAAGGCCTCTTCCGGCACCCGCCCCTGATCGATTCGCCACCGGCGCAAGTTCTTTACGCAGCCCATGTCCCCGGAGCCCACACCTTAAGGGACCCTCCTTCCAATGAGCAACCTGCTCTTTTTCAATAACACGATCTTTCCTGTGAGCGAAAGAAGAAGGGCAGGGGGGGCGTTTATCGGAGTTCGCCAGTATCTTCTTATGAGCCTGTCTGGCAATGGCCTTTGAGCCTTTTGGTGGATTTCTAGCTGACTGAAATTCCACCGGTCCTGTGGCTCTTTTTGAGCCTTGTAGGGGCGGGTTCCGAAGCCGCCCCTACGGCTGAAACGCCAGGCCGGCACCACGGCCCGGCTGGTAGTCCCAACCTTCCGCTCGCACAAGAAGGCTGCAACCTGGGCGTTTTCAATCAAGCTCTTGGAACCGGACGCGCACGGCGGGGTCGATCTTTTCGTTTCGTTGGAGCACCCCCTGGGCCATGTCCGCTTTGTGCTCTTGGAGGCGATGGGCCAGGACGGGGTCGGCCGTGGCCAGGATCTGCACGGCGAAAAGCGCCGCATTGCGGGCCCCCCCCTTGCCCACGGCCATGGTGGCCACCGGGATGCCCGGCGGCATCTGAACGGTGGCCAAAAGGGCGTCCATACCATGGAGCGGTGAAGAATCGATGGGAACCCCGATGACCGGAAGCGCGGTCTTGGACGCCAGGACTCCGGCCAGGTGGGCGGCCCACCCGGCACCTGCGATGAGCACCTTGAGGCCGCGCTCAGCCGCATTGGCCGCGTACCGGGCCGCCTGCTCCGGAGTGCGATGGGCGGACAAGATCGCCATCTCAAAGGGCACCCCAAATTGGCGAAGCACTTCGGCGGCGGCCTCCATCACCGGCAGATCCGAATCGCTTCCCATCAGAATGCCCACCAGTGCCTTGTTTTCGTGCACCTGCATCCTCTCCCCCGACGGATCTACTCTTTGCCGATGTCACTTCGATAATACATCCCCTGGAAGGAAACCTTGGCCATCTCCCGGTAGGCGATCTCACGGGCTTCACTCAGGCTTTCGCCCGTGCTGACGATGCAAAGGACGCGGCCTCCCGTGGTCACGAGCTCCCCGTCCTGCCCCCAGCCGGTCCCGGAATGGAAGACCAGACAGCTCGGGTCCACCGCATCCAGCCCTCGGATGGGCACTCCGATCTTGTAGCGTTCGGGATATCCCTTGTACCAGCCTTTCTTCCCCTTGGTTCGGCCGCTTACGGCGATCAGGCACAACCGGTAGCGCGGATCCCACTGGAGTTCCATTTCCTTGAGCCTTCCCGTCAGAATGGCCTCCGACACCTCCACCAGGTCCGTTTGCAGCCGGGGTAGGATGACCTGCGCTTCCGGGTCCCCCAAGCGGATATTGATTTCCAACACGTACGGCATGATGCCGTCCGCTTCCTCCACCAACATGAGCCCCAGGTAGAGGATCCCACGATACAGGATGTGGTACGTTTCCCGAAGGCCCTGAATGAGCGGCTCGGCCACCCGCTCCATGATGGTCTTGACCAGGGCGTCGTCCAACCACGGATGGGGGGAATAGGAGCCCATGCCGCCGGTGTTCTTTCCCTCGTCGTTGTCACGGGCGCGCTTGTAGTCCTGGGCCGCCACCATGGGCACGAGGGTGTAGCCGTCCGAAAAGCAGAAAAAGGACAGTTCTCGTCCGTACAGGCGCTTTTCGATGTCCACCCGGGCGCCCGCTTCGCCGAAGATCCTCTTTTCCATGATCTGGTGGATGGCCTCTTCGGCATCGGCCACATCATCGCAGACCAGGGAGCCCTTTCCGGCGGCGAGCCCATCGGCCTTGACCACCACCGGATATCCCACGGAGCGCACGTAGTCGCGAGCCTTGTGGGGATCCGAAAAGACCTGGAATTCCGGAATCGGAATCCCCAGTTCCCGCAGCATGACCTTGGTGTCGCACTTACTCGATTCCAGCCGACTGGCCCTTTGATTGGGCCCGACGATGGACAGTCCCCGACTTTCAAACAGATCCACAATGCCCGCCGAGAGGGGGCTTTCCGGTCCCACGAAGGTCAGGTCGATCCCTTCCTTTTCCGCAAAGGCCGCCATCTGTTCCGGAGTCCGGGCGTCCACGCATTCCGCCGTCTGAGAGATCCCCGCGTTTCCGTGAGCCACATACACCTTGCGAACCCGATCGCTTTGGGTGAATTTCCATGCGATGGCATGGTCCCGCCCGCCGCTGCCGACCACAAGAACCTTCATGCTCTCCCTTCCATTGTCCGTTTAACGCTGTGATCGTGCGATGCCGCCGTCCCCATCGCCCCTTCAGGCGGAATGGAAAAGCGGGGATCTTGCCCCGCTCTTGGCGTCCAGCCCGCACACCCTCCACCGGAAGCGGCGGCGCATTTCAGCTCCCTTCACAGACCCGTTTCAAATAGCTGCAGATGGCCCCGTCATAGCCATGGGTCAGGCAAAAGGCCTTGGCGGCCAGCCGAAGGCGCGTCTCCTTGGACAGGGAACCGCCGCTGCGCTCCATCTCCTCCAGAACGCCTTCATAATCCGCCGGGTCGGTGACCACCGCCACGTGGGCGTTGTTCTTGGCCGCGGCCCGTATCAAGGTGGGCCCTCCGATGTCGATGTTTTCGATGGCCTCTTCCAATGTGCACCCGGGCTTGGCCACCGTCTGCTCGAAGGCGTAGAGGTTCACCACCACCATGTCGATGGGCTCGATGCCCTGCTCGGCCATGGTGCGCCGGTGTTCTTCCAGATCGCGTCTTGCCAGGATCCCCCCATGGATCTTGGGATGCAACGTCTTGACGCGGCCGTCGAGAATTTCCGGAAACCCCGTGAAGTCGCTCACATCCTCAACCTGCAGGCCGCCTTGGCGCAGCATCTTCGCCGTTCCCCCCGTGGACAGGATCTTCACCCCATGGCGGGCCAGGCCCTGGGCGAACTCCACAACCCCCGACTTGTCCGTCACACTCACTAAGGCCCTCTTGATGACCGTCATGACAGCCCCCTTTCGCACCCGGGGCAAAACCGCGGCCCGGTTCATGGATCCGGCGCCCGGGCCGGCGTCACCCCATTGTCTTCCGCTCAGGCGCCTCAAGCCGCCGCTTCGGCCTGAGGCAGCACCTTGTCGAAGATGGCGTAGGCTTCCCGAACCACCGCTGCATCGGCCGGCAGTTGGCTGGTGGGCTTTCCCTCCATATCGAACTGGGCCAGCATGGGATCGGCCGGAAGAACGTAGATGCCGTCACCGAAGAGATCTCTCACGTCTTGAGGCCAGCCTTGCGGCGGTTCCTGAACCTGATTGACCACCAGGATGCGGTGGCCCACCCGCATGGGCAGGGAGTCCACCAACTGTGCGATACGACAGGCCGCCATGAGCCCCCGGCGGCTGGGATCGGAAACCAGCAGCAACAAATCCACGTCCTTTTGAGTCAACCGGCTGAAGTGCTCCATCCCTGCTTCGTTGTCGATGACCAGGTAGTCGTAATTTTTCATCAATCGGTCCAGCAGGCTGCTCAGCAGATTGTTGGCCGCGCAGTAACAGCCCGGACCCTCCGGACGGCCCATGGCGATCAGGTCGAAGCCATCCCCCTCCACAAGGGACTGCTCCATCTTCATCTCCATGAAGATGTCCTTGGTCATGCCCACGGGAACATCCTTTTTCATCATTTCCCGGGCATCGGAAAGCGTCTCTTCCACAGGGACCCCCAACACCTCGTTGAGGTTGGAATTGGAATCCGCATCCACGGCCAGGACGGGCTTTCGCCCACTTTCGATGAGATAGCGGATCACCAGCCCCGCCAGGGTCGTCTTGCCCGTTCCGCCTTTGCCACCCAGTGCGATTGTCAGGCCCACTCGTGTCCTCCTTGATCGGTCTGTCTTTGAGATCTTCAAGCCGCATCATCCTATTCAGGCCCTTGGGGAGTGTCAACCGCAGGCCTCTGGAACCAAGCTCCCACAACTCTTTCTCTTTTCAAGAAATCCCGGACGGGGGCGAGGGCGGAGACCGGCGCACCGCCTCCAACCGATTGGACCCACCCGCTGGTGCAGCCATGTCCCGGTGGGCCGGCGCCACCAAAAAAGGCGGGGTGCTCCCGCCTTTTTTGGTGGCCTTAATTTTGGATGAAGCCGCTTGGAGATCAATCCACTTTGGGCCGCGGCAAGAGGCCCGCCGCCTCCAGGATCTCAGGCACCTTGTGTTCCCATTCGATGGCCATGAGGTGGATGCCGGCCACGCCGGGCATCTCCCGCATTTCCTGGATCTGTTCCACGGCAATCTTGATGCCTTCCGCCGCTTGTTTCTTCTTTTCCACGCCTTTCAGACGCTCGATGTAGTAGTCGGGCACATCCAAGCCGGGCACGAACTTGGCCATGTAGCGGGCCATGCCCACGGACTTGAGAGGTGTGATACCGGCCATGATGTAGCACTTTTCCGTCAGACCCTCTTCGTGCGCCATGTGCATGTATTTACGCCATTTATCCATGTTGTAGATGCACTGGGTCTGGACGAAGTCCACGCCGGCATCGATCTTTTTGGCAAGGCGCGTGACGCGGAACTCGAAGGGATCGCCGAAGGGATTGGCCGCGGCGCCGATAAAAAACTTGGCCACCCCTTCGCATTCCTGGCCGCTCAGCATCTTGCCCTCATCGCGAAGCATTTTCACGATGGAAATGAGCTGGACCGAGTCCACATCGAAGACGTTCTTGGACTGGGGATGATCGCCAAACTTGTTGTGATCGCCCGACAGACACAGAACATTGCGGATTCCCAGGGCGTACGCACCCAGCAGATCGCTCTGCATGGCGATGCGGTTGCGGTCCCGGCAGACCATTTGCAAATTGGGCTCCAGCCCCATGTCCACCAACAGCTTGCACACGGCCACACTGGACATGCGCACCACAGAGGTCTGGTTGTCGGTCACATTGATGGAGTCCACCACGCCCTTCAGGTAGCTGGCCTTCTTCTCCACGGCCTCCACACTCGCACCCCGGGGAGGACCCAGCTCGCCAGTGACCGCAAAATGCCCGCTGGTCAAGACCTTTTCCAGATTGCTTCCGGCTTTCATAGCTTCAAATCCTCCCTCACGATCTTGCGTGGACCACCATCCCGGCTCGTCGACCAATCCTTGATGGGAAAGACGTTACGGAGCTTTTCCACCTGGCCCAGCTCCACCATGCGGTCGTAGATCAAATGCCAAATGCAATCGATCTCCGGGCTCACTTCGCACTGTTTGTTGGCCGAGCCGCCGCACGGACCATTCATCAGGCTCTTGGAACACCGGGCGATGGGACACAGGCCGCCGAAGTTGTGGATGATGCAATTGCCGCAGGACTGGCAGAACTCCGCCCACACACCATGTTCCAGGGCGCCGCCGATGAAGGTGGTGTTGAGCATGGGGAAGACCTGAATGGGATACTTCTTGGCGATGAACTGCGGTCCCACGCTGCAAGCCATGGAAAGAACCGCATCAAAGCCGTTTTCCTGGAGCATGGGGCCCAATTGATCCACATACTCCGGATCGCATTGGCGTTCCAAGGTGTGTTCCACCACCTCCAGGGGGTTCCCTGCCTTCTTTCTGGCGATCCGAAGGGCGGAGGCCAAGATGCCCACCTCCTTGGTTCCTCCGGCACAGCAGACCGTCACGCAACCCTTGCAACCGACCAGAAGGACCTTCTTAAAGTCGGCGACCATCGCAAGGATCTCTTCGATGGGTTTGCGTTCTGCAACAACCATGGGTCCTTTCCTCCCCCGGCATACCTCCCAGCATGCCTTACCAAATGACCGGTCACATCCTCTCTAGTGCGCCCGAAGGGAGCCGCACCACCATACTTACCTGGGTTTCGCCGTCTCCGCGCCCCGTGGGCGATGAACGGATGAAAAAAGGACGCATCACCTCAAACGCCCAGGGCTACTTGTTCGGAATCGCTGCCCCCAAAATCACAGTCCGGCATCGGCCCCACTGGTGACGGGCCGAGACCCCGGATCCTTTCGGTCATCTGCCGGGCGGCGGCGGCAAAACCGGGACCATCGGAAGCCGATACATGGAACATCTCCACCCGCTCCGGCTCCAAGCCCACCTCTTCCAAGATCTTCTTGACGGCCGCCACTCGTCGCTTGGCCTTCAGATTGCCGTTTTGAAAATGGCATTCGCCTTCGTGGCATCCGGCCACGTAAACTCCATCGGCGCCGTCCTCAATGGCCTTGAGCAGATGCAGCATGTCCACCCGGCCGGTACACGGCACGTTGACTATGCGCACATTGGGCGGATAATCCAATCGCATCGAACCTGCCAGGTCCGCCGCCGTGTAGGCTCAATACATACAACAGAAAGCCACAATGCGAGGCTCGAAGTTATCCATCATCCTGCTTCTTCTGGTGGGGGTTCAGATAACGGTCCGTCCATGCCCGCCCCATCACGTCCTTGGCCGCCATCGCCCTCTGGGCCCGAAGGCGCCGGGTGGAGGACGGCTGCACATGAGAAGGTGGCGAAATGGGACAATTTTCACGCACTCAGCATATATCGGATGGGTATTCCTTTGTCAAGCTGAGAGCCCCATGTGCTGTCCGTCTCTTGCCAGGCCAGGTGATCCGCGGTGGCCCCCTGAAAGAACCGTCCGCTCCCGGGGCTCTCACGAGTCTCATTTCATGTTCATAGGGGCTTTTCCTTAGGGTGAGCCAAGGCATGAACCGCCCGATTGAACAGAAAGAGACACCGGGAACACAAACGGATGTCCGAGCGATCCAGGTGGCTGACAGAGGGGCTGAAACACATGAGGCACCCGGGCGTATCGCAATGGTAGATCTCCAAGGTATGGCCCAGCTCATGCAAAGCCACCTTCACCAGGCGCTCGTAATAGCGATCCAAGGGCACTTCGCTGCCGTCCGGGTTTGTCCTGAGCCGCGCCCCCGACACCAGGGCCAGGCGCCCGCCCATCTGAGCTTCCCCAAAGACGAATTGAAGGATCGGTACACAAAGATCCACGGAGACCAGCCCGATGATCCGCGCATGGCTGTTCAGTTCGCTCCAGCCGGCCATGTGAGCGATGATCCTGGAAGCGTCGTATTGGCGCCGGTCGCCCAGATAGGCGGATGGGGGCAGCGGGCGCGGCTCCAGGACATCCGTGGCCAGTCCGGACACCGCTTGCACGTTGGCCGCCACGATGCGCAGCGCCACCCCTCCCACGTTCCCCAAAGGAACCACCCCGACCGCACCCCGGGCCCCGGGAGATCTCCTGTGTGCATGGGTTCCGTCCGTCACCCGTTCACCCGCAAACCGTACTTTTTGATCTTGTTGTGCAGCGTGGTCCGATTGATCTCCAGGAGCCTGGCGGCCCGGCTGATGTTGCCTCCGCACAGGGAAAGAACCCGCTGGATGTGAAGCCGCTCCATCTCCTTAAGAGAATGGGGTTCGCCGGGGGCGCCCCCCCGAAAGAGAAAGCCGAAGTCGTCCCGCTGGAGCCTGCGTGCCTTGGCGAGCACCACGGCACGCTCCACCGCGTTCTCCAGCTCCCTCACGTTGCCCGGCCAATCGTAGGCACACAGCCGATCCAGAGCCTCCGGGTCAAAGCCCTCCACCGGCTTGTTGGTCTCCCGGCGGAACTTGGCCAGAAAGTGCTCGGCCAAAACCGGAATGTCTTCCCGACGTTCCCGCAGCGGGGGCACCTGGATCTCGATCACGTTCAGCCGAAAATAGAAATCCTGTCGGAAATGGCCCCGCTCTATCTCGTGAGTCAGGTTGCGGTGCGTGGCGGAGATAAGCCGAAAATCCACCGGTATCTCCCGGGTCCCGCCCACCCGGTGGATACGCCGCTCTTCCAGAACCCGCAGAAGATCCACCTGCATCTTCATGGGGATCTCCCCGATCTCATCGAGAAACAGGGTCCCTCCATGGGCGATCTCCAGGCGGCCCTTCTTGGCCTTGGCGGCCCCCGTGAAAGATCCCACCTCGTGGCCGAAAAGCTCGCTTTCCAGCAGGCCTTCCGTAAAGGCCCCGCAGTTGATGGGCACGAAGGGGCCGAAACGCCTGGGACTGCGGGCGTGGATGGCCTTGGCCACCAGCTCCTTGCCCGTGCCCGTTTCGCCGCGGATGAGGACGGGCGAATCCACGGCGGCCACTTCCTCGATGAGCTGGAAAAGGGCCTGCATGGGCTCCGAAACGCCCACGATGTCCTGGTAGCGTTCGGCAACGGCTGTGGCGATCTGTTCCCTGAGAAGGATGTTTTCGTCGATGAGTCGCTTGTGTTGCTGGAGCTTTTCCACCAGCAGGGTGAGCTGTTCCGGCTCAAAGGGCTTCATGAGATAGTCGTTGGCGCCCAATTTCATGGCTTCCACCGCCGTTTCCACGGATCCGTAGGCCGTGATCATCACCACCATGGTGGACGGGTAGCGCTCCTTGACCTGCTTGAGCACCTCCATACCGCTCACATCGGGCATCTTGATGTCCAGGAAGATGAGATCAAAGTCCTCCCGTTCCAGGCGCTCCAGGCCTTCTTGTCCCCGGGAAGCCGCCTCCACGCGGTAGCCGCCCTTTTTGAGCCAGCCCACCAGGGATTCTCGAACAATCAGTTCATCATCGACGACCAAGATCTTGAAACGTCCCGTCATGATCTTCCCTATTCCCTCCCAGTATCCTTTTGGCACGGGAAACGGACCATGAAGCAGGCCCCCTCGCCCACTCGGCTCTTCACATAGATGGTGCCGCGATGTTCTTTCACAATGCCGTAGACCACGGAAAGCCCCAGTCCCACCCCCTTGTCCTGGCTCTTGGTGCTGTAAAAGGGCTCAAAGATCTGGGACATCTTCTCCTGGGGAATCCCGACGCCCGTGTCGGCCACTTCCAGCCGCACTTCGCCACGATCCCGGTCGTGGATGGTCCGAACGCTCAGGCGCCCCCCCTCGGGCATGGCTTCCATGGCATTGAAAAGCAGGTTGATCACGCACTGCTGAATCTGGCCGGGATCGCCTTCCATTTCGGGCAGGTCTTCTTGAAGATCGAGCACCAGCTCGATGTGTTGCAGTTCCATCTTGTGCTGGCTGAGCAACACCACGCGATGCACCACCTCATTGAGCTGAAAGAGCCGTTTTTCCAGCTTCTGTTGGCGGGAAAAGGAGAGGAGATTCCCCACGATGGCGCTGCACCGGGCCGATTCCGTATCGATGAGATTCAGGTAATACTTGAATTGCTCCAGGTCTTCTGGACTCAGCCCCTGTTCCAACTGCCGGCTCATGAGCCGGGCCAGGGCGTGGATCCCGGAAAGTGGGTTGTTGATTTCGTGCACGGCGCTGGCCACCAACTTGCCCAAAGCGATCATCTTGTCTTCGTGGATAAGCCGGGCCAGGTCCCGTTTGAGGGCCCGGGTCTTTTGTTCCAGCTTCTGCTCCAATTCGTCGGTGATGTCCCGCAGAACCTCCAGGACCAGTTCCACAGAGCCTTTGCGGTTCTTGAGCGGCACCGTGGTGATCTCGCAATAGCGCACGGCGTTGCCGTGGCCGTAGTGTTCGTGGATCGCATGGCCGGTTCCCCCGCTCTGCAGACATTCATCCAGCGGGCAGTGCAGTCCGTTTTCCGCACAAGGGGTGAGGCTTCTGTGGGTGATCTGGTGACAAAAGGCGCCGATGACGTCGTCTTTGTCCATGCCCACCCATTCCAGGAAGGCGTCGTTGGCGTCCAGAATCTTTCGATCGGGGCGCATGATGAGCACTCGGTCCCGGATGCTGGAAAAGATACTGTCCGCAATGCCTTCAATGAGCTCCAGCTGGCGTTCCCGGAAAAGGTATTCTTCCTGGAACCGGATGAGGTCCCCGAAAAGGCGGGAAATGGCCGCCTCCAGCACCCGGACCTTGGCGGGCGAATGCCGTAGAAAGTCCTCCAGGAGCTCTTCATTGCCGGTGAACTCGATGACCAGGTCCAAGTCCGGAATCTTGTAAAAGTCCCGGTAGTCCGCCGTGGTCTCAATCCCCATGGCCCGGGCCAGGCGAACGCCCTCCGCCGAATCGTCCGGATCGGCCACGGCCACGATCTGGGCCTTCAGGCGGGGAAAGCGGCGGGCATCCATCATCTCCAAAAACGCCCGGCACCGCTTCCCACCGCCGATGACCGCGATCTTCATGGGCCTTTGGGAAGCCTCTTCCATGGATGTCCCCCTTTCCAGAGCCGACCGCCATGCCGAAAAAATAAACAGGCTGTCGTAATTTTCATCAAGTGCTCCCCCGCCCCGTCCGCCCAGCTCGGGGAGGGAAAGGCGCACGGCACCTGGCCAAGAATTAGACAACCGACGGCCCGGGAAACCAAGCCTTTTTTCCCTTGCCGCGTCCTTTTTCCCACGGCGAGGAAAAAAAAAGCAAGATCGGTGCGCAAGGCCTGTGGGGCCCCGAACGGTTGGTGGAAAACACGCTTCTTGGGACCTTTTACCCTCTTTTTTGACAGCCTCGAGACAGAAACGACCTTTATTTCCAATGGCTTGTCGTTTTTTGGGGTCGGCGGGATGCACCCCGCCCCCATGGGCTCCCAGAACGCCATGGCCCGGAGCATGGCGCCTTGTCATGGCAGCGAGGGGACCGCACACCCATACGAGGACCTCTGCGCGTATTTTCTTTCGGCTGCCTGGAATGGAAATTGCTCACACTCAGCGATGCAGAAAATCCTAAACGCGGGGAGGGTGAGGCCATGAAGGAAAAAGTCGCCAGAAAGAGGCAAAGGATCCAGGTCTTCGGCCTGGAAGAGGAACATCCCTGTGTGTGGATGAAGGCGGGGGTCATCAATTTCAAGCTCTGCGACAATGCCTACGATTGTCTGACCTGCGCGTTCGACAAGGCCATGAGCAGACGCCTGGAAGCGGGGGACGGTCGGCTGGAAAGCTGGCGAAAGCCCTACTTGGCCAAGCTCTATGGCCAAAAGGAATGCCGTCACATGCTCTCCACGAGTGTGCCTTTCCGGTTTTGCGGCAACGCCTACGACTGTGCCACCTGCGAGTTCGATCAGATGCAGGAAGACCGAGTGCTTACAGGCGAGATCGGAAGGCCGGCAGTTCGGAATGTGGCCGGTTTTTATCTGGCGGACCAGACCTATTATCACCGGCGCCACACATGGGCCCGGTTGGAGCACGGTGGGTTGGTGCGATTAGGTGTTGATGATTTCGCCATGCGCCTGCTAGGATACTTCAACCAGGTTCGTCTTCCCCGCCTGGGGGCCCATGTGGAGCAGAATCGACCGGCCTGGAGCTTGCGTCGGGAAGACAAGATCGCTCTTTTGGTTTCCCCCATGGACGGGGTGGTGGTGGCCCGAAACCACGAGGCCATGGAGGCGCCCGATCGGGCCAAGCGGGATCCTTACGGAAACGGCTGGCTGCTGGTCATTCAACCGACGCATCTCAAGCGCGACCTCCAAGAGCTCTATTCCGGCGACGCGGCGCAAAACTGGCTCCTCGCGGAAACCCATCGGCTGGAATCGCTCGTTGCCCCGGACACGGATCTGCCCCTGGCGGCCACCGGTGGTGAGATGATCGAGGATATCTATGGCAATGTGCCTCACCTTAGCTGGGATCGTCTGGTGGAGGAGTTCCTGCGGCCGTGATCATGGAGGCAATACCGGATACAAATGGGGTTTGTCGGGAGCAGGGCCACGGCCCGCTCTCGATTTTTTTGTTTGAAGGGAGGTACCCTATGGAGGACGGTTTGAACGAGGCTCGCCTTGGCGTGAATTATGACATGGCTCAAGAGGTTTTCGAAAAGAGCGGGATCCAACCTACCGTCTGTTACCAGTGTCGAAAGTGCACCAGCGGCTGCCCCCTGACCTTTGCCATGGATTATACTCCGGACCAGATCGTGCGGTTTCTCATTTTGGGCTTGGAAGAGCGAGTCCTTGCAAGCCGCACCATCTGGGTCTGTTCTTCGTGCGAAACGTGCACGACGCGCTGTCCCAATGACATCGACATCGCGGGCCTCATGGATCATCTCAAGGAGGAAGCACACGCCCGCGGGATCGTGCCCCCCGAGTGCAGGACGGTGCGCGCCTTCCATCAGGCCTTCCTGGACGATGTGGCCCGCCGGGGCCGGGTGTTCGAAGCGGGACTGCTCCAACGCTACATGCTCACAAGCGGAGCCTGGAAGGACCGTCTGGCCGATGGAACCCTGTGGAGCGACGTCCGTATGGGTTGGGCGCTTCTCCGAAGGGGCCGCCTGCCCCTAAAGCCCCAAGGGGTTCGGGCCCGTGAAGAGATCCGGCGGATTTTCCAAAACGCCGGCAAACCGCAGCCCGTCTCCCAACCCTCGGAGGCCCCATCTCCATCGAACCAGTCCGCTTCCGAGAATCCAGAGGCGCCCAACTGACCCCCGGGCCTTTCCCCCTTGGCGGCGGCCATGTGGGATTCGGCGCTTGAGATAGGGAGCACAAGGAGACACCATGGAGACTGTTGGCTACTACCCCGGCTGTTCCCTGGAAGGAACGGCACGCGATTACGCCGCCTCTATCCAGGGCGTGTGTGAAATGCTCCACGTGGAACTTCGCGAACTGGACGACTGGAACTGCTGCGGGGCCACGGCCGCCCACAGCCTCAACCGCCGGCTGGCCGTGGAGCTCCCGGGTCGCAACCTGGTCCTGGCCGAAAAGCAGGGCCTGTCGGAGCTGGTGGTTCCTTGCGCCCTGTGCTTCAACCGCTTGAAAACGGCGGAAAAGGCGCTCCTGGGACCCCAAGCCCACCGGTTTTCGCTCTCCTATGAGGGTTCCGTGCACGTGGTGGACCTGCTCGATTTTCTCGCCCGGCCCAAACGGATCCGATGGATGAAAACCCACCGGGTGCGTTCCTTGGAAGGACTCCGAGCCGTCTGCTACTACGGCTGCATGGTGAATCGACCTCCCAAGGTGACGAACGCTCCCTCCTGGGAAAACCCCACCAACATGGACGACCTCTTGTCCGCTCTGGGCGTCCAGGTATTGGACTGGCCCTTCAAAACGGACTGCTGCGGCGCCAGCCACTCGGTCGGCCGCCCGGACTTGGTAACCACCCTCACCGGAAGGCTCTTTTCCCGGGCCCTGGCCCAGGGCGCCAACTGCATCGTGGTCTCCTGCCAGATGTGTCAGGCCAATCTGGACATGTTCCAGGAACGGGTCGCGCGGGAACGGAAAGAGGCTTTCCACCTTCCCGTCTTCTACTTCACCGATTTGATGGCTTTGGCCCTGGGAGACCCCCGTGCCGCCGGCTGGGCGCGCCGGCACCTGGTGGACCCGATGCCGCTCCTGGAGGCCTTGGGCCTGGCCGTGTAGGCGGCCGTCACGAAGGCCCGCCACAACGAGGAATCAAAGCCGTGACGAACGATGCCCGCCGGGAGAAAAGGTCCCAGCGAAGGCCTGAGGCTGGGGGTGGCCCCCCAGAGGAGACCCGGATCCCGCCCCCACAGGGCCGAGGCCCAACACTCGTTTCGGATCACGCACGACGACTTTCACCTGACCAACCGACTGGAATGGAGACCTTTCACAACCACCGTGGAAGACGGAAAACGGAGGCATCATGAGTTCACACGATTCGGAACGTGGAAAAGTCATCGGATCCGTTATGGTGGTGAGCGGAGGCATCGCCGGCATGCAGGCGAGCCTGGATCTTGCCAACAGCGGATACCAAGTGGTCTTGGTGGAGAGGGACATCAGCATCGGCGGCAACATGGCCAAACTGGACAAGACCTTTCCCACCAACGACTGTTCCACGTGCATGATCTCTCCCAAGCTCATCGAAGTGGCCAGCCATCCCAACATCCACATCCTGACGCGCACCCGCGTGCTGGGCTTGGAAGGTGAACCAGGCCGTTTCCGGGTCACCGTTGAGCGGCAACCCCGCTACGTGCTGGAAGACCGCTGCACCGCCTGCGGCGAGTGCATGCGGGTCTGCCCGGTGGAGATCCCGGCGGACTTCAACCATGGACTCAACAAGCGCAAAGCCATCTACCGCCACTTTCCCCAGGCCATCCCATCCAGCTTCGCCATCGACAAGAAAGGAACGGCCCCGTGCAAAGCCGCCTGCCCCGCAGGCATCAGCGTCCAAGGTTACGTGGCCCTGATCTCCCAAGGCAAATACCGCGAAGCCTTGAAGCTCATCCGAAAAGACAATCCCCTTCCCGCCGTCTGCGGTCGGGTGTGCCATCACCCCTGCGAGACCGCCTGCAGCCGGGGCCAGGTGGACGAGCCGGTGGCCATCGACTTTCTCAAGCGCTTTGTCTGCGACTGGGAAGCGGCCCAGGGTATTGAGGAACGGCCGGAAAGAAAGGAGCCCACCGGCAAGAAGGTGGCCGTGATCGGCGCCGGCCCGGCGGGTCTCACCGCCGCCTACTACCTGGCGCTGAAAGGCCATGAAGTCACCGTCTTTGAGGCCATGCCCGAACCCGGCGGATGGCTGCGCTACGGCATTCCCGAGTACCGCTTGCCCCGACAGGTGCTCAAGGCCGAAATCGACTTCATCCGAGCCTGCGGGGTGCAGATTCGAACAAGCATGCGGCTGGGTCGGGACTTCCAACTGGAGGACCTTCGAAAGCAAGGCTACCAGGCCCTTTTCCTGGCGATCGGCACGCAGCGGGATCTCCGGCTCAACGTGCCCGGAGAAAATCTGCTCGAAGTCTACACGGGAACCGATTTCTTGAAGAAGCTCAACAGCGGAGAAAAGCCGCCCCTCGGCAAGCGGGTGGCGGTCATCGGAGGCGGTAACTGCGCCATGGATGTGGCCCGTTCGTGCCTCAGGCTGGGAGCCGATGAGGTGCACATCATCTACCGGCGCAGCCGTGACGAGATGCCGGCCAATCCCGAAGAAGTGGAAGAGGCGCTGGAAGAGGGGGTGCAGATCCATTTCCTGGCCGCTCCCATCGCCATCGAGGGAAGCGAGGACGGACATGTATCAGGGCTCCAGTGCATCCGCATGGAGCTGGGAGCCCCTGATGAAAGCGGCAGGCGACGCCCCATACCCGTGGAGGGATCGGAGTACCACATGGACGTGGACAGCGTCATCGCAGCCATCGGGCTCATGACCGACCTGGATGATCTGGAGGCCATGGACCCTTCCAGTCGGCCTCGGGTGAGCCGCTGGGGCACGCTGATGGTGGATCCGCTGACCTATGCAACGAACATCCCGGACGTCTTTGCCGGAGGCGACGTGGCCACGGGCCCCGCCACGGTGGTCCAGGCCATTGCGGCGGGAAAGGAAGTGGCTGTTTCCATCGATCGTTACCTGCGCGGCCAGGACCTGAAAGCCGGGCGCCGGCCCAACGTTCAGGCGGCCCCGGCGCCGGATCTTCGGGTTCCCAGAGTGCCACGGACGCCCATGCCCCGCCTGGATCCCGCCGAACGGGCCCGCACCTTCCAGGAGGTGCAATTGGGATTTGACGAGCAATCCGCCCGGCGTGAAGCCGAAAGGTGCCTCAACTGCGGGGTGTGCAGTGAATGCTACCAGTGCGTGGAGGTCTGCCTGGCCAAGGCGGTGGACCACACCATGGAACCGGTGGAGGAAACCCTGGAGGTGGGGGCAGTGGTGTATGCCTGCGGGTATGCCCCCTTCGACCCGCGGCGGAAGCCGGAATACGGCTATGGACGCTATCCCAACGTGATAACCGCTCTGGAGTACGAGAGGATCCTCGCGGCATCGGGCCCCACCAACGGCCATGTGAGACGCCCCAGCGACGGGGCCGTGCCCAAGAAAATGGCCTGGATCCAGTGCGTGGGGTCCCGGGACGTGACCGTGGGAAAGGATTACTGCTCCAGTGTCTGCTGTATGTACGCCACCAAGCAAGCCGTCGTCACCATGGATCATGAACCGGATGTGGAAACCACCATCTTCTACATCGATCTGCGGGCCATGGGGAAGGGCTTTGAACGCTATTGGGACCGGGCCGCAACCCGCCACGGCGTGCGCTACGTTCGCTGCCAGATCAGTCGCATCATCGAAACCCCGGAAGGAAACAATCTGGAAGTGACCTACGTGGAAGAGGATGGCCGCCTCCGCACGGAGGTCTTCGACATGGTGATTTTGTCGGTGGGTTTGAGCGTACCGGAAAGCGCCATGGAAACCGCCCAGGCCTTTGGGATGAAAACCGATCGATTCGGATTCGTGGAAACCGATCCGCTGGATCCCGTGGTGAGCCGCCCGGGAATCTACACCTGCGGGGTGAGCGGGGAGCCGAAAGACATTCCGGAAACGGTGGTCGAGGCCAGCGCCGCTGCGGCCTCGGTCCAGAGTCTTCTGTTGGAGGCGAGAAACACCCGGACCACCCCCCCGCTTCAGGTGGAAGAACGATCCCTTCCGGGAGACATCCCGCGCATCGGCGTTTTCGTCTGCCACTGCGGCATCAACATCGCCGGGGTGGTGGACGTGGAAGCGGTGGCCGCCTACGCCCGCGGCCTTCCCAATGTGGTCCATGCGGAAAATCTGCTCTTCACCTGCTCCACCGATTCCACCCAAAAGATCAAGGAGATCATCCGTCAAAAGAATCTGAACCGGGTGGTGGTGGCTTCGTGTTCGCCCCGCACCCATGAGCCCCTCTTCCAGGACTGTCTGAAGGAGGCGGGGATCAACAAGTATCTCTTTGAGATGGCCAATATCCGCGACCAGTGTTCCTGGGTGCACGGATCGGATCCCGCCAGGGCCACGGAGAAAGCCAAGGACTTGGTGCGCATGGCCGTTTCCAAATCGCTCTTTTTGGAACCTCTGGAGGAACTGCCCGTTCCCGTCACTCAGCACGCCCTGGTTTTGGGTGGCGGAGCGGCCGGCATGACGGCGGCCAAAAACCTTGCCGATCAAGGCTTTTTCACCTATCTGGTGGAAAAGGAAGACCGTTTGGGCGGTGAGGCGGCCAAGTGGATGCGCCGCCACCCCACGGGACTGGATGTGGCCGGCGCCCTAAGGCAGCTTGTAAACGAGGTGGAACACCACCCCAACATCCACGTCCTGCTGGAAAGCCGGGTGCTGTCCTTCGAAGGGCATACGGGTCATTTCATCAGCCGGGTGTCCACCCCCCAGGGTGCGAAAACGCTGGAATACGGCGCCCTGGTGGTGGCCACGGGCGGAGAAGAATACCGGCCGAAGGACTATGGCTACGGCACTGATCCCCGAATCCTCACCCAACGTGAATTCCACAAGAGGATCGCCGACGAAGACGCAGCGGCCGCCCAGGTCCGGCACGTGGTGATGATCCAGTGCGTGGGGTCCCGGGATGAAGAACGCCCTTATTGCAGTCGGGTCTGCTGCACGGCGGCCGTCTCCAATGCCTTGATGCTCAAGGAAGCCAATCCGGAAGCCCAGATCACCATTCTTTACCGGGACATCCGCACCTTTGGAAAACGGGAGTTGCTCTACCGCAAGGCGAGGGAAGCCGGCGTTCGGTTCTGCCGCTACAGTCCGGAAGCCAAGCCGGAGGTGGTTCCCACGGAGGAGGCCGTGCGGGTTCGGGTCCTGGATCAAGGGCTGGGAGAGGTCTTGGAGCTGGCAGCGGATTGGGTGGTGCTCAGCACCGCCATTGTGCCCCGCATGGACAACCAGGAAGTGGCCGCGCTGTTCAAGCTCAACACCGACCCAGACGGATTCTTCATGGAAGCCCACGCGAAGCTCCGCCCCCTGGATTTCGCCAACCCCGGCCTGTATCTGTGCGGCCTGGCGCACAGCCCCAAGTTCCTGGAAGAATCCGTGACCCAGGCCAAGGGAGCCGCCGCCCGGGCGGCCACCATCCTGAGCAAGGACCGACTGCTGGTGGGAGGCCGGGTGGCTGTGGTGGATCCGGCCCGATGCGCCGTGTGCCTGACCTGCGTGCGCACCTGCCCGTACGAGGTGCCCGTGGTGGCAACGGTCGCCCAGTGGGTGCGCCGGGCGGCCTACATCGACCCGGCCAAGTGCCAGGGCTGTGGGGCCTGCGCCGCCGAATGTCCGTCCAAGGCCATCCAGCTCCAGCACTTCACCGACGTGCAGCTGCTGGAAAAGACCCGAGCCGCCGTCTGTTGAAATGTCCAGGAATCTGGGCTCATGGGCATCGGCCCCTTTTCCACACGCTCCTGGAACCTGCCGGGCCGGGGCCTGGAAGAGGGGACCTGGAAATCCGGAATGAACCTTGACGTTGCTTCTTTTTTCACATACAAAGAGACTGTTTTGTGGATAATCTGCCCAAAGAGACCGGTATGCTAGACTAACCTGGCCAAAACATTTGGAGCCGGCTCGACGCCGAGATATGTGTCGAGACCGGGGTGTCGTGTTTTTTAGGTTGAGTTTTCACCCTTTTTCGGCTGCAAGGCCACAGAGAGTCGAGGGATCCTATGGCGGGTACAAATGAAAAGAAGTTCAAAGGCAATGTGCTTGTGGTGGGCGGTGGCGTTGCCGGCATGAACGCCGCGCTGGACCTGGTCGCCCAGGGCTACCACGTGGATCTGGTGGAAAAGGAAGCGGAACTGGGCGGTACGGTGGCCAAGCTGCACCGGCTCTACCCGCTGTGCAGCTGCTGCAAGGCAGCCAATCGGGCCACGGCGTGCGCCCAACATCCGGATATCAGGGTGTGGACGGAGTCCACTGTGAGCGCCGTGACGGGAAGTGTGGGCGACTTCAAGGTGACGGTTTCCGGTCCCAGCGGCGAAGAGACTCTGGATGCCGGTGCCGTGGTGCTGGCCCTGGGCGTGGAACCCTTCGATCCCTCGGTTTACGACACCTATGCCTACGCTCAGTTCGAAAACGTCATCACCAGCGTGGAATTGGAATGGCTCCAAAAGCCGGTGGGCCCGTTCCAAGGCATCCCCAAGCGGCCTTCCGACGGGGAAGTTCCCAAGAAGGTGGCCTGGCTCCAATGCGTAGGATCCCGTGAAATCAACAAATGCGACGCTCCCTACTGCTCGTCCGTGTGCTGCATGTACGCCCTGAAGGAAGCGGTGCAGCTCAAGGATGCCCTGCCGGAAGCCGAAACCACCATCTTCTACATGGACATGCGCACCCACGGTAAGGGCTACGAACGCTACTTCAACGAGGCCAAGGAAAAGGGTGTTCGGCTGGTGCGCAGCCGAATCCACAGCATCGAGAAGGCGGCGGGAACGGAGAACCTGACCCTGGAATACGTGGACGAAGAGGGCAAGAAACAGGAAGAGGTCTTCGACCTGGTGGTTCTTTCCGTGGGGCTTCGGCCTTCGGCGGAACTGGAAGAACTGGCCGGAAAGCTGGGGGTCCAGCTTTCCGAAGATCATTACGCGGCCACGGACACCTTCAAGCCGGCCGAAACCAACGTTCCCGGCGTCTTTGTGTGCGGCGGTACCACGGGACCCCGGGATGTGCATCAGAGCGTGGTGGAGGCGGCGGCGGCGGCCGCCAAGGCCGCAACGGCCATCAAGGGAACGTCCAGCAACGGAACGTCACCGGAATTTCGGGACGTGAGCGGTGAAGAGCCCGCCATCGGCGTGGTCATCAGCTTGTGCCCATCCAAGGGCCCCGACTTCTCCGGGCTGATGGACCCTCTGGTCTCCTTCGTCCAAGGGCTTTCCGGCGTTGCCTTCGTGGAACGTTTGGACCTGACCGACGGCGAGGCCTTTGCCCGTTTGGGACAGCTTCTTTCGGACAAGAAGGCCAACCGGCTCGTCTACGCCAGCTGCACCCCCATCATGCACCAGGAACTGGTGGAATGGGCCATGAAAGAGGCGGGACTCAACCCCAGCCTTTATGACTTCGTGGATCTGCGGGCTCTCGGCACGGCGCCCGCCGATCTGGAGCGTCTGAAAGATCTTTTCCGAACGGCGGTTCTTCGGGCTCGTCTCCTGGAGCCCATGACCTACACCCAGGTGCCCGTCCACAAGGCGGCGCTGGTGGTGGGCGGCGGCCTGGCCGGCATGGAAACCGCCCTGGCCTTGGCCGATATGGACGTTCCCGTGACACTCATCGAAAAGAAGGACACCCTGGGCGGTCATGCGGTCAAGGTACGCAGCACCTGGAAGGGGGAATCGGTCCAGGAATTTTTGAAGGATCGCATCCAGAAGGTGCAAGACCATCCCAAGATCACCGTGCTCACATCGGCCCAGGTGGTGGGAGCCCGGGGATTTGCCGGAAACTTCATTTCCACCGTGGCGCACAACGGAGATAAGAAAGAAATCGAACACGGCGTGGTGGTGCTGGCCACGGGCGCTCATTCCATCAAGCCCGACGAGTACGGATACGGAACACACCCCGGGATCTATCGGTGGTCCGACTTCACCAAGAAGATGATCGACGATCCGCAAGCCTTCAAGGATGCGCGCTCGGCCGTCTTCATCCAGTGCGTGGGAAGCCGGGAAGCCCAGCGGCCCTACTGCAGCCGCCTGTGCTGCACCTTCGCCGTGCGCTCGGCCATCGACCTCAAGGCCCAGAATCCCGACATGGACGTGTACGTGCTCTACCGGGAACTGCGCACCTTCGGGGAACGCGAGCGCATCTACAAGGAAGCCCGGGAAAAGGGTATTGTCTTCATCCGCTACGACCTGGATTCCAAGCCGCAGGTGAAGGTGGAAGGCGATCGGCTGAAGGTGACGGTGGTCGATCCCATTCTGGATCGCGAGCTGGTGCTCACCCCGGATGTGATCTCGCTTCAAACGGCCATCGTTCCGGCACAAGCGGCGGACCTGGCGGCCTTCTACAAGGTGTCGCTCAACGAGGACGGGTTTTACACGGAATCGCCCGCCAAGATGCGCCCGGTGGACGGCGAAACGGAAGGCGTCTTCTTCGCCGGTCTGGCCCTGGCGCCCAAGGCCGTGGAAGAAAGCCTGGCGGAGGCCTGGGCTGTGGCCGGACGGGCCAAGCGCATCCTGGATCAGGATGTGATGCTGGTGGGCGGTGCGGTGGCCGAGGTGGATCCCGACAAATGCGCCGTCTGTCTGACCTGCGTGCGCACTTGTCCCTTTGGCATTCCTTTCATCGACAGCCTCCAAGGCCACGCTTTCATCGACCCGGCGCTGTGCCAGGGCTGCGGCATGTGTGTGAGCGAATGCCCGGGTAAGGCCATTTCTTTTCGCAGGCTAAGCGACGACCAGATCCTTCAGATGACCCAAAGCCTCATGCAGGGATCATCGGCCCACTAGACAAGACTTCGGAAAGGAATGCATCGATCCACTGGCACAGGACGACAAGATAAGGAGTTGGTCTCATGAGCGACTTTGAACCCCAAATCGTTGCCTTTTGCTGTTCCAATTGCGCGTCCTCGGCGGCGCAGATTTCCGAAAAGATGGCCCTCAGCCTGCCGCCCAACGTGAAGGTAATCCAGTTGCCCTGCACGGGCCGCCTGGATAGCCTGCATCTGCTCAAGGCCTTGGAAGCCGGAGCGGACGGGGTCTATGTGGCCGGCTGCCAGCCGGACAGCTGCCAATACAAACACGGCGTGGAAAAGGCGGAAAAGAAGGTTCGCTACGTCCAGGGAGTCCTCACCGACCTGGGGCTGGAACCCGAGCGGGTGGCTCTCTATCACATGATGGCCGGAAAGGGCCAGCTGTTCGTGGAAGCGGCCGAACAGATGGTTGAAAAGATCAAGGAATTGGGGCCGAACCCGGCCAAGTAGCCTTTCGCTGGACCAAAAGGAGACAAAAAGGAAAGGGGCGTCCTTGGGACGCCCCTTTTTTCATCCATCGAACGAAGGCTGAGAGCCAAGCGGCCTCAGCCCGACAAAATACCTTATTCCTTGATGTTGTTGTGCACCTTACAGGCCCGCACCGTGTTCTTCATGAGCATGGTGATGGTCATGGGGCCCACACCACCGGGAACCGGCGTGATGGCGCTGGCCACTTCCTTGGCCTCATCGAAGGCCACATCGCCCTTCAGGATGCGTTTGCCATCTGCGGTGCGACCCACTTCGTTCACGCCCACGTCGATGACCACCGCACCCGGCTTGATCCAGTCGCCCTTGACGTATTCCGTCACACCGGCGGCCACGATCAGGATGTCCGCGCGCTTAGTGTGGAACTGAACGTCCTTGGTGCGGGTGTGGCAGACGGTCACCGTGGCGTTGGCGCCCGGGCCCTTTTGCATCATCATGACGGCAATGGGCTTGCCCACGATGTTGGATCGGCCGACCACCACCACCTCGGCTCCGGAGGTTTCCGTGCCGGAGCGGATGAGCAGCTCCTGGATGCCCGCCGGGGTGCAGGGCAGGTAGTCGGGCTGACCGATCATGAGCTTACCCACGTTGAAGGGATGAAAGGCATCCACGTCCTTGCCGGGATCGATGGCGTAGAGAACCTTGTTTTCATTGATGTGCTTGGGAAGCGGAAGCTGGATCAAGATGCCGTCGATCTTGGGATCCTTGTTGTACTTGTCGATGAGGGCAAGCAGGGCTTCTTCCGAGATATCGGCCGGTTGGTTGTCCTGCACCGAGTAGAAACCCAGGTCGTGGGCGGCCTTCTGCTTGGCCCGCACATAGCTCTGGGACGCCGGATTTTCCCCCACCAGGATCGTCACCAGGCCGGGTTCCACACCGTATTTTTCCTTGATTCGTTGGACCTCTTCTTTCAGTTCCGCCCGAATCTCCTTGGCCACCTCGGCCCCTTTGATGAGCTTCGCCGACATAATCTCCTCTCCTTTCCTGCAAAAGAAGCGGCGGGGAGGCATGTCCCCGCCGTCCATGTTTTGCCTCGGGCGCTTAGAAGAGCCCCATCACCTTGCCGGTCTTCACGTCCACATCGATGCGGCGGAAGGCTGGGTTGGAGGAGGTGCCGGGCATGAGGCTGATGGCGCCGGCGCAGGGACAGAGGAACTTGGCGCCGGAGTAGATCAACACGTCGCGGATGGGAAGCACCCAGCCCTTGGGCACGCCCTTGAGCGCCGGGTCATGGCTGAGGCTCAGGTGGGTCTTCACCATCATGGTGGCGAAGTCGTCGTACTTGGGATCGGACTCGAACATCTTGGCCTTGGCTTCCGCTTCCGGCGTCCAGGCCACCCCGTCGGCACCGTAGACTTCCTTGGCGATCATTTCCACACGATCACGCAGCTTCATCTCCAGCGGATAGAGGAACTTGAATTCGCTTTCCTCGTTGCAGGCATCCATGACCGCATCGGCCAACTCCAGGGCTCCTTCTCCGCCCTTGAGCCAGTGTTCGGACAAGGCGCAGCGGGCCCCGGCCGCCTCGGCCGCCTTGCGCACCACCTCGATCTCGTCCTTGGTGTCCGTGTGGAACGCGTTGATGCACACCACCGGATTGATACCGGACTTGCGGATCACATTGATCATGTGAACCATGTTGGGCAAGCCCTTTTCCACCAGCTTCACATTTTCCTTGGTGTATTCTTCGGGCAGCGGGAGGCCTGCCACCACCTTGGGGCCGCCGCCATGCATCTTGAGGGCGCGGATGGTGGTGGTGAGCACCGAGACGTGCGGCTTCAGACCGCTGAAGCGGCATTTGACGTTCCAGAACTTCTCGAATCCGATGTCTGCGGCAAAACCCGATTCGGTCACGTGGTAGTCGAAGAGCTTCAGGCCCACGCGGTCGCCGATGATGGACGACTGGCCCACGGCGATGTTGGCGAACGGACCCGCATGAACCATACAGGGTTGGTATTCGGCCGTGCTGCACAGAGTGGGGTTGATGGACTCCACCATGAAGGCCGTCATGGCGCCCGCCACTTCCAGATCGCCCGTGGTGACCGGGTTGCCGCGCTTGTCGAAGGCCACCGTGATGTTGGCCATGCGCTCGCGCAAATCGGCCAGATCCCGCACCACGGCGAGGATGGCCATGATCTCGGAACTTACGGCGATGCCGAACTTGGACTGCATGGTGTAGCCGTCGTAGCGGCCGCCGAGGCCGATCACGATGTTGCGAAGGGCCTGGGCACAGAAGTCGATGATCCAGCCCATCTCCACGCGGGTGGGATCGACGTCCAGGCGGCGCATCTTGGTCAAGCGATCCAACTGTTCATCGGTATAATTGCGTTCATGTTGCATACGCGCCGTCAGGGCCACCATGGCCAGGTTGTGGGCGTTCATGATGTTGTTGATGTCGCCCGTCAGGCCCATGGAGAACTCGGTCATGGGGATGAGCAGCGCGTTGCCGCCGCCGGCCGCCGTTCCCTTGATGTTCATGGTGGGTCCGCCCGAAGGCTGACGCAGGCAGCCGCCCACGCTCACGCCGCGCTTGCCCAAGCCTTCCATCAAGCCCAAAGAGGTGGTGGACTTGCCTTCGCCCAGCGGCGTGGGCGTGATGGCGGTCACCTCGATGTACTTTCCATCGGGCTTGTCTTTGCGGCGCTCCATGATGTTCATGAAGTTGAGCCGGCACAGACGCCCCACCGGAATCACTTCGTCCTTTTCCAGCCCCAAGCGCTCGCGCCACTCATCGGGCGTGGGCATGTTCTTTTCGGCTGCTTCCGAAATCTGCCAGTCGGCCATTTTAGTCGGATCGTAGGGCATGTTTTCCTCCTAACTCTGTGGCAGTTGATGGTTAAGGTTCGAGGAAAAGGCACCAGCGCGTCAAATGAGCGGCCCGGCCCTTTTCGGCTTACCCCCTGCACGGATCCATCCCGGGCCCTCTCGCGGCGGGATCGGTCCCGAATGGATTCGCTGAGCGCTTGAGCACAAAAAGACGCGAAGTCGGCTTCCGGAGCGGCCCAACGGAGGGCACACCCCGATCACGATATATTTTTCACATTCACCGGAAACCTACTTGAGCTTTTTCCCCTTGTCAAGCGGAAAAGGTCATTGGAAATTCATTGTTTAAGGTTAGTTGTGCTTTTTGCATACCTGTCACAACCTCTCGACGGGATGTGCAAAAGGCGGCTGGAGGTGTTCAAAAAGGGTCGATGCCAGTGGAAAGGTTGCTGGACCGGCGGACGAGGTGTCCATTCGGTCCAGGAAAAGAGCACAAGGTGTTCAGGAGTTTATCTTTTAATAGCAATAAGTTGGCAATCCTTTTGACATTTGAACAGCCCTTGACTACGATGACGAACCCTTATGCAAACAAAGAAAAGAAAAAAAAGGTCATCAGCCAGCCCATAACACAGGCGGGAGTGGAACCATGAAATGGGAGATCGACCGGGAAGCTCTCCTATCCGCCCTGACCAAGGTTGTCGGGATCACGGACAAAAAGAGCACCATGCAGGTCTTGAGCCACGTGCTCCTGGAAGCCACCGAAGAACAGCAGCTCTACCTTTCCGCCACGGACCTGGACATCAGCCTGAAGACCCAGGTGGAGGCCCAGGTGAGTCTAGCAGGAAGAACCACTGTTTCCGCCCGAAAGTTTTTGGAGTTGATCAAGGAGCTTCGCAATGAAACCGTTCGATGTGAACTGGGAGACAACGAGCGGTTGCGGGTGGCGGCGGGACGTACCCAATACAAGCTGGCCACCATCCCGGCGGCGGACTTTCCCCACTTTTCCATCGCGGTTTCCAACGAAACCTTTGAGGTGGAGGCAGGGGCCCTGCGCCGGGTACTCACGAGAACCGTTTACCCGGTGCCCATGGAAGAGGATTCCCTGAGCATTCCCGGACTTTATTGGCATCCCGTCGGTGAGGATCTACTGCGTATGGTGGGCTCGGATGGTCACCGATTGGCCTATGACCAGATCCCCTTCCCGGCCCTTCAGTTCATGGGGGACAACAAGGGGATTACGGTGCCCCGAAAGGGCATTCAGGAGATCCTGCGCCTGCTGGAAAAAACGGATCAGATCTCCTTGGGCCTTTACGAAAACCGCCTTTTTGCACAAACCCCCAACGCCCGTCTGTCCATTCAGCTCTTGGAGGAGGATTTTCCCCAGTACGATCTCATCATTCCCCAGGAGGCCTCGGGCTTTTTTGAGATGGACCGGCAGGCCTTGATCGGGGCCCTCAAGCGCATGGCGGTGGTTACGGACCAGACCTGGATTTCCGTGCGTATGACAATCCGCCCCGACCTGTTGATCCTGGAAGCGGGGAATCCAGAGCTGGGAACGGCCCAGGAAGAACTTCCCATCCACTACGACGGGGAAGAATTCACCGTGGCCTACAATATCCGCTACGTGATCGAGGCGCTCCAGAACATGCAGGCGGAAAAGGTTCGGGTCCAGTGGCTGGACGAGTACCACGGCGGATTGTTCTTGGAGCCGGACAATCCGGACCACTTGGCGCTGGTGATGCCCATGATGGTGTAAAAGACGCATTTAAGCTGCTAAAATAACAAATTAAAAACCGACCGCCCCGCCCACTTTTCCGTTGATCCTTTCGCTCAAATGGGATATATAAAACCGTTTGGCATGTGCGCTGTTTGCCTTGCCCAGCGCACATGCGTCGCCCGCTCGAACCGGTTGTTCGATGGCTGTGACGAAAACGAGGATTGAGGTCTTTTTATGGGAAAAACCGATCAGTTGGACATCCGGAAGGGTCCAGAAGAATACACCGCCGAACGGATCACCGTCTTGGAAGGACTGACGGCCGTTCGCAAGCGCCCGTCCATGTACATCGGCAATGTGGCCACCGAAGGCCTGCACCATCTGGTCTATGAGGTGGTGGACAACAGCATCGACGAGGCCTTGGCCGGCCACTGCGACCATATTCAAATCACGATCCACCTGGACGGTAGCGTCACCGTGCAGGACAACGGCCGCGGCATCCCGGTGGACATCCACGAAAAGGAAGGGATCCCGGCGGTCGAAGTGGTCATGACCCGCCTGCACGCAGGGGGCAAGTTCGACAATTCCACCTACAAGGTTTCCGGAGGTCTTCACGGGGTGGGGGTTTCGGTGGTCAACGCCCTCAGTGAGTTTCTGGAGGTGGAGATCCGCCGGGACGGGAAGGTCTATCGCCAGCGCTACGAGCGAGGGAAGACCCGCACGCCCTTGAAACAGACCGGGGAGACGCGGCGCCGGGGAACCAAGGTGACCTTCAAGCCCGATCCACTCATCTTTTCCGATCCCAACCTCAGTTTCGACATCCTGGCCCAGCGCATGCGCGAGTTGGCCTTCCTCAACAAAGGGGTGCGCATTGAGCTCAAGGACGAGCGAACGGCCAAGGAGAAGAGCTTTTACTACGAAGGCGGGCTGATCCAGTTTGTGGAGCACCTGAATCAGAACAAGGAGCCCCTGCACCCGGAGGTGATCTACATCGCCGGAGAGCGTCAGGACGTTTCCATCGAGGTGGCCCTGCAGTACAACCGGACCTACAAGGAGAAGATCTTCACCTTTGCCAACAACATCAACACCAAGGAGGGTGGATCCCATCTGGCCGGGTTCAAGGCGGGCCTCACGCGCAGTATCAAGCAGTATGCCGTCCAGAACAAGGTGGCCAAGGCGGATCTGGAGCGCATGAGTGGTGATGATGTGCGCGAGGGGCTGGCCGCGGTGGTCAGTGTCAAGATCCCTCAGCCGCAGTTCGAGGGCCAGACCAAGACCAAGCTGGGCAACAGCGAAGTCAAGGGACTGGTGGAGACTCTGGTCTATGAAAATCTGAGCACCTTCTTCGAGGAAAACCCCCGCGTCATTCGCGCCATTTTGGACAAGGTGGTGGAGGCCATGCGCGCCCGGGAAGCGGCGCGCAAGGCCCGGGAACTCACTCGTCGCAAGGGGGTTTTGAGCGATCACAGCCTTCCCGGCAAGCTGGCGGACTGTCAGGAGCGGGATCCGGCGAAGAGCGAGATCTTCATCGTCGAGGGCGATTCGGCCGGTGGTTCGGCCAAACAGGGACGGGACCGGCGTTTTCAGGCCGTGCTGCCCCTGCGGGGCAAGATCCTGAACGTGGAAAAGGCCCGGTTTGACAAGATGCTGGAAAACCAGGAGATCCGAACCATGATCTCCGCCCTGGGAACCGGCATCGGCCAGGAGGAATTCAACCCCGATAAACTGCGCTACCACAAGATCATCATCATGACCGACGCCGATGTGGACGGCGCCCACATCCGCACCCTGCTGCTCACCTTCTTCTTCCGCATGATGCCCGATCTCATCGAGCGCGGTCACCTCTACATCGCGCAACCGCCCCTTTACCGAGTGGCTGTGGGCAAGAGGGAGCGGTACCTGAAAGACGATGCCGACCTGGATGTGTTTCTCATCTCCCGGGCGGCAGAACATCACCAGGTCTTTCTGGGCGAAGGGGATCAGCCCATGGAACCCGAGGAATTGGTGCGGCTCATGAAAGCCTACCGGCGCTTCCAGGATTGGCTGGAGCGGTTGTCGCGCAAAGGCATCCGCGAGGAGCTGCTGGTCACGATCACCACCCTCATGCGATCGATGGACATCGCCCCCGAAGACCATCGCGCCATGGAACGGCTCAAGGAGGAGCTGGAAAAGAAAGGCTATGCGGTGGCAGAGATGGCCATGGAAGAGGAACGGCGCGGCTATGAGTTGGAGATCTGGCAGCCCACCAACGGCCAGGAGCGGTTCCGTCTCAGTTATGATTTTCTCATATCCGTGGAGCTTCAAAGGCTTGTGGAGCTTTCGCGGCAGCTGGTGGCCCTGGATGAGCGTCCCTATCGGGTGGTCAACGCGTCCGGAGAGTTTCCCGTGGACGATCCCGACGCCCTGTTCCAGTATCTGAAAAACGAGGCCTATAAGGGGATCACGGTCCAGCGCTACAAAGGTCTCGGCGAAATGAACCCGGAGCAGCTCTGGGAAACCACCATGAATCCAGAAAAACGCACCCTGCTGGAGGTTCGAATCGACGATGAATACCTGGCCGACGAGCTCTTCACGACCCTCATGGGGGATCGGGTGGAGCCGCGCCGGGATTTTATCCAGCACAATGCCTTGGATTTTCGGGAGCTGGACATCTAGCGTGGAAGGAACTGCCGAGGCAAGCAGGAGGCTCCTGGATCCAAGGCGCGGTTGGGGACGCCGGGTGTGCTGTGGCGTGGTGAGTGTTGCAGCACTTCACCTCTCACGACGAACGGATGATGGACGACAACGATGACGCAACCGACCATCAACATCGAAGACGAAATCAAGCTTTCTTACCTGGACTATGCCATGAGCGTGATCATCGGAAGAGCGCTTCCCGATGTCCGCGACGGCCTCAAGCCCGTGCACCGGCGTGTGCTTTATGCCATGCACGAGCTCAAAAACGACTACAACAAGCCCTACAAGAAATCCGCTCGTATCGTGGGTGATGTGATCGGTAAGTACCATCCCCACGGGGATTCCGCCGTCTATGACACCATCGTGCGCATGGCCCAGGACTTTTCCATGCGCTATCCCCTGGTGGACGGTCAGGGCAATTTCGGTTCCGTGGACGGGGACCCCCCGGCCGCCATGCGCTACACGGAGATCCGCATGGCGCGCCTGGCCCACGAATTCCTGAAGGACATCGAAAAGAAGACGGTTGAATTCGCGCCCAACTACGACAACTCCCTTCAGGAACCCACCGTGTTGCCCACGCGGGTACCCAATCTGCTGCTCAACGGTTCTTCGGGCATCGCCGTGGGCATGGCCACCAACATTCCGCCTCACAACATCACGGAGCTGTGTCGGGGGCTTCAGGCCCTGCTGAAGGATCCGGGGTTGACCAGTCGGGATCTCATGGAACATATCCCCGGACCCGACTTTCCCACCGGCGGGTTTATCGTGGGCAAGGAGGGCATCCGGGAGGCCTATGAAACCGGCCGCGGCCTGGTGCGTATGCGCGGGCGGGTGGAACTGGAGGAGGCGGGCAAGCGCCAGCAGTTGGTGGTGACGGAGCTTCCGTACCAGGTGAACAAGGCCAAGCTGCAGGAACGGATTGCGGAGCTGGTCAAGGAAAAGCGCATCACGGGCATCCAGGACATCCGTGACGAGTCCAGCCGAGAGGGCATGCGGATCGTTCTGGTGCTCAAAACCGGGGAAAACCCGCAGGTGGTGGAAAACCAGCTCTACAAGTTCACCGCCCTGGAGTCCACCTTCGGGGTGATCCTGCTGGCCGTGGTGGACAATCGTCCCCAACTGCTCAATCTCAAGGGGATGCTGTCCCATTTTCTCGATTTCCGCCGCCAGGTGGTGATCCGCAGAACCCGTTACGACTTGGAACAGGCCGAAAAGCGGGCCCACGTGCTGGAAGGACTCAAGATCGCCTTGGATCACCTGGATGCAATCATCCAACTGATCCGATCCGCGCCCAATCCGCCCACGGCCAAGGAACGGTTGATGGATCGATTCGGATTGAGCGCCGTGCAGGCCCAGGCCATCCTGGACATGCGCCTGCAGCGGCTGACCGGCCTGGAACGCGACAAGATCCTGAAAGAATACGAGCAGGTTCTGAAAGATATCGAGCGCTACCGCCAGATCCTCGCCTCCCCGGCCCTGGTGGACCAAATCATCCACGAGGAGCTGGAAGAGCTGGTGAACACCTACGGGGACGGACGCCGCACGGAAATCGTTCCCGATGCCCGGGATGTGAGCCTGGAGGATCTGATCGACGAGAAGGAAGTGGTGGTGACCATTTCCCATGCCGGCTATGTGAAGCGCACCCCTGTGGAGATCTACCGCAGCCAGCGCCGGGGCGGACGAGGCCGCATGGGCATGAGCACGCGCAAGGAAGATTTCGTGCGTTCCGTTTTCACGGCCTCCACCCACGACTACCTGCTGGTGTTCACCTCGCTGGGCCGCCTTTACTGGCTCAAGGTTTACAACATCCCCGAGGTGGGTCCGACGGCCAGCGGCAAAGCCATTGTGAACCTGCTGCCTTTGCTGGAGGGCGAGCGGGTGGCCACGGTCATGCCGGTGCGTGCCTTCGATGAAGGCTACCACGTGGTCATGGCCACCCGGAAGGGAATCGTCAAGAAGACGGCGCTGAGCGCCTTTGCCAACCCCCGTTCCGTGGGGATCCGGGCCATCCGGATCGACGAGGGCGACGAACTCATCTCGGTTTGCCTGACCGACGGAAAGCAGGATCTCTTTTTCATGAGCCGGGCGGGTAAGTGCATCCGTATCCATGAAACGACCGTTCGCGCCATGGGGCGCTCCACCCGCGGGGTGAAGGCCATGGAGCTGGCCGGCAGTGAATTGATCGGAATGGACACCATCATCGACGGTCATTCCATCCTGGTGGTCACCCAGAAGGGATTCGGCAAGAGAACCGCCTCTTCGGCCTACCGGGTGCAGGGCCGTGGCGGCCAGGGGGTGATCAACATCAAAATCACCCACAAGAACGGGCCGGTGGTGGCCTTTCGGCAAGTGAGCCGGGAAGACGAGATCCTGTTGATCACCAACACGGGCCGATTGATCCGCCTGGCCGTAGCCGATATCCGGGAGGTTGGACGTTCGACCCAGGGGGTCAAGCTGATGGATCTGAACGAGGGCGAAGAAATCGTGGATGCGGCCGTGGTGGCCGAATCCGAGGAGGAATAGGGCTCGTGGGAACAGGGGAACGGATCGCGGTGATCGGGGCCGGCAGCTGGGGAACGGCTCTGGCCCAGCTTCTGGCGGAAAAAGGCTATGGCGTGGATTTGTGGGTCTATGAGCCGGAACTGTGCGAAACCATCCGCCGTACCCGGGAAAACGACTACTATCTCAAAGGCTTTCGCCTGAGCGAACAGATCACTCCGTCCACCGACCTGGCTGGGATCGTTGCTTCCCATCGGGTGCTGGTCATGGTGGTCCCGTCCCATGTGTATCGCAGCGTGGCCTCGCGCATGGTGCCCCATCTGAAAAAGGGCTCCATTCTGGTGTCGGCCACCAAGGGCATCGAAAACGAGACGCTGCTCACCATGTCGGGCATCTGGAAGGAGTTGCTGGATCCGTCCTTGGAAGCCCACGTGGTGACCCTGGCAGGCCCTTCGTTTGCCCGGGAAGTCATGCAGAAGACCCCCACCGCCGTGACCGTGGCCGCCGATTCCCTGGCGGTGGCCGAAACGGTCCAGCGCATCTTCCACGCCCCGGCTTTTCGCGTGTACACGAGCCAGGACAAGGTGGGGGTGGAGCTGGCCGGGGCCCTGAAAAACGTGATCGCCCTGGCGGCGGGCACCTGTGACGGCCTGGGCTACGGCCATAACACTCGGGCGGCCCTCATCACCCGGGGGCTGGCGGAGATCACCCGGCTGGGGGTCCGCCTGGGAGCGCATCCCATGACCTTTGCGGGGTTGTCCGGCATCGGGGATCTGCTGCTCACGTGCACGGGGGATCTGAGCCGAAACCGGACGGTGGGATACCGGCTGGGTCGAGGCGAGAAGCTCTCGGATATCTTGGCGGACATGCGCATGGTGGCCGAAGGGGTGAAGACGAGCAAATCCGTTTATCATCTTGCCCGCAAGATGGAGGTGGACATGCCCATCAGTGAGCAGATCTACAAGGTGCTCTACGAGGACAAGGATCCCCGGCAGGCGGTGCGCGATCTCATGGAAAGGGATCTCAAATCGGAGATGGAATTTCCTTTGGGCATGCCGCAGGGAAGCTGACACGGGCGTCTTGACCGTTGTCTGAGGAGCGCACAGGAAGGTGGTGCCGTGTCCAAGGATACTCTGCAGGAAATAGAGCGGCGCGTTCGGGAAAAGAAGGCGGCCTATCAGCGCTACAATTTTGAAAGGCTCCAGGAGGAAGCCTTCGCCACGTTCTTCGACTTGGCGCAGGAATATACAAGTCTCGAGAATCTTTATCTCATCTGTGTGGCGGTTCCCAAGGAGTTCTTTGATCTGGACAGCCGCCTGTATGTCCACAATCGAAAGAGCGGTCGTTTGGAGCTGGTGGCCACGAGCAGGGACGGGCTGGTTACCAGTTCGGAGGACCGGATCGACTTTTCCCTTCCCATCCCCGACCGGATCCAGGAAACCCAGGATTCGGTCCTCTTTCCCATCCGGGGCAATCGAGCTCTCACCCAGTGGCTTCCCTTCAGCGCCCACGGGGATGTGCTGGGCCTCTTCCAGGTATTTCCCAAGGAGAAGGTGGATGAGAAAGGGCGTTTTTTCCTGGAAAAGCTGGCCAATCGCATCGGCTATAACCTGCACCAGAAGCTCCTGATCCAGCAAAACCTGGATCACATCAAGTTCATCAACCAGCTGGTGGCCGATATCGAACACAACGTCATCTCACCCAACCTTTACTACCGGCTTTTTATCCGCCGGCTCAATAGATCGCTCCAGGGCTACCAGGACGTCCGGGAGAGGCTGCGCGACCTCATCCTCTTTACCCAAACGCAGGACGAAGAGCTTTGCCGGGAGCTGTGCGAGATCTACCACATGCTGGCCACGGTCACTGAAAGCCTGGAGGAAGAATGCCGAGCCCTGCAGAAGCACTACGAGCACACCAGCCTCTTTCTGGAAACGCTGCTCAGGCGCGACCACTTCGAAAAGGGCACCTACGTACTTCGGAAACAACCGTGTAATTTCAAGACGGAGATCATCGAACCGCTGGTGGAACGCTACCGGCCCATCTTCGAAAAGAACGGAATCACGGTGGACAACCGCCTGGAAGAGATCCCCGACGAAGAAGTGATTCTTTTTGTGGACAAGGGATTGATTTCCCAGGTCTTTGACAATCTCTTCTCCAACGCGGTCAAATATGCCCGGCCCGTGCAAGACAGTCGGGGACAAAGCGTCAAACTCATTTCCTACAACCGCAAGATCTTGAAAAACCATTTCAGCGAGGGGATTCACGGCGTTCGGTTCAATATCTTCACCACCGGCGAGCCCCTGGATGCCGAGGATGCACAACGCCTTTTCCTGGAAGGCTACCGGGGCTCCAACGTGGGCCAGGAACGGGGAACCGGTCATGGGCTCCACTTCGTGAAGAATGTGGTGGAAATCCACGGCGGGCAGGTGGGTTGTGAGCCCAAGAAATATGGCAATGAATTCTATTTCATCCTGCCTCTCAAGGAAGAAACACCCCTGGAAGATCTTTCCTGATCCGCCCCTTTTCAGTTTGGGACCTTCATGGATTTGTCGTCGATGTAGGCAGCGATCATGAATTCGTATTCCTTTCCCACGTGGTGACGGAATCGGAAAAGCTCCTTTTTCAGATCCTGCCAGTAGGCGTCCAACGCCTCGGGATCATCCAAGGCATTGATGGTGACGGACACCCGAGTGAGGAATTCGTCCCGAACGCGGGACCGATGGAAATCGAAGAGTTCCTGGAGCAAAAAGACGTGGTCTTCGGACAGGGCGCTCTCCTGGATTGTCCGCTCCATGTCCGCTTGGATCCGGTCCAGCTCGGAAAATTCCTTCACGTCCGCCAATCGCCTTTGAAACCCTTCCAGGATCTTCTGGCTGATGGCCCGGAAGTGTTCCTGGTAGGCCTGTTTCAGGATCTCCAGCTGTTCCGCCGTATCGTAGGGAACCCTCTGAAGTTCCTTCACATGGAAGCGATATTTGGAGCGCAATTCCTCATGGGTGCGGGCGGAGCGCAAATCCCCAATGAGGGAGTCCACATGCAGGGTGTCGCGGAACCCGATGCGCACCCCTGGTCCGTAGGGGCTGGTTTCAAATAAAAGGCCGTCCAGCAGCCGCCTGTGGCTCCCCTCTGTCATGGGGGCCCTAAGAATGGCTTCCGGGGAAAAACCTTTGAGGATGTTTTTGAGGGCTTCTTGCTTGCGCTTGGCGCTCTGGCTGAGGGGGCGAAAGCTCACAAGCCCGCGGGCAGGCGTGTCCTCGATGAGCAAATGATAGCTATGGAGGCCCATGACGAGCAATTTGATGCTCTCTTCGACGCTCAGATAGCGCGTCAGCGGATGAAAATCGTAAACACGAAGGGCCTTCCCCAGGGGGTCCAGACAATGCAAAAGGTAACAGCAAACTTCCGGCTCCAGGGACCTGAGGATCTGCAGCGCGTTGGCCGCCCGTTCCAGGGCACGGGTAAAATGCGGCAAGCCGATGCTCTTGAGTCCTTTCTGATGGTAGATGAAAGGCACGGGAAGGTTCATGTGGAACATTTGCAGGTCCTTGAAATCCACCCATTGGATTTCCAAGAGCCGGAGCAGCCTTTCGAAGGCGGCGATCTGGCGGCCGCGCCACACCTCCTCGTCCCGGTCCTTTTCGTCCAGAAAGAGACAAGACGTGCCGTCCACGTTCAGCAGGAAGCAAATCTCAGGGGGAACGGCCTGGGGATCGTGGACCAAGGCCCGGCCCTTTTCCGCGAGAACGTCGTGTAGATGACCTTCCCAGGTACCTCCGGACTTGATGATGTGCAGGGCCTCGTGGCGATATTCCAGGAAGAGATCCAGGAGGTCTTCCGTCATGAGTCCTTCTTCCACGGCCGCCGCGGCCAGAACGCAATGGAGTACGTAGGCGTCCAGGAGACGGTCGTCCTTTTCAGCGCTCAGATGTTCCAGAGCCGAGGCAGGCTCGGCGCCTTGAATGACGTGCCCGATCGCCCCGTGATGGCGCACCAGCTCCAGAATCAGGTGCTGCAGGGGCTCGTCCAGGCCGTACTGATCCAGGATCGCCCGGTGTTCAAGGATGTGGGCGCTGCGCTGCGCGTGGGTCCAGATGTGTCGCAGAACCTCCTCCTCTTCCGCGTAGCTTTCCATCTTGCCCAGATCCTGAAAGAGCAAGGCCAGCGTAAAGGCCTGGTAGAGCAAGGGCCGTTGCTGGAGCCGCTCCACCAGATGTTCCAGCGTCTCCAGCTGATGATGTTTGACCCCGATGTCCTCCTCGGCCAGGGGTCCGAATTCCAGCTTGGCCAGCTGGTAGAAGGTGTTTTGATCCTGGAAGGAATCTCTGTCCTTGGTGATGAGGGCCTGGAACTTGTGCAGGCAGCGCATCACATAGGTCCCCACGGATTGTTTCTTACGGGTGGGCCAGTTTTCGATGAAGCGGCTGAGAGTGTGGAATTCGGGCAGAAGAAACTGGAGCAGGGTGGGGCAGTGGTCCACCAGCAATTCCACCGTGTCGTAGATCTCTTCCGGCACAAAGATTTGGGACAAAAAGACGTGGCGAATTCGTTCCTTGATGGATTCCAACCGCCGACTGATGGGCACCGCTCGGTCTGTTTCCCGGCTTTGCCCGTCCGGCTCCTCGCAGTATCCCTGGCACAGATAGACGTTGTAACTTTCCAGTTCGGCAAAGAGGCGTTCCAGTTCCTGCACGTCCTTTAGGGCGATGTCGTGTAGCCTCCGGTTTTCGAAGTGGACCAGCAATTCCTCCATGCGGACCATGTTTTCATGCACATCCACATAGGAGACATCGGTTGCCCGGGTGGTGGGGTTTTGGATGAGGCGGATGCCCGTGTGTTTGATGAAGGCCGGTCGGCCTTGGGCGAGGTGGGCCCGGATGCTTTCCAGATAGTCCGTATTCACCGATTCCGGGGGGAGCTGCAAAAGGGTCTTGCGAATCTTTTCCAGCCGCTCCGGCCTCTTATCCGGTTGGACCGAAGCGAAAATGGGATTAAAGTTCACAATCTTGTGCTGGCTCACGCTGACCGCCACCCACAGCAGACGAAACCCCGCTTCCGGGCCCAAGTTGGGAAAGAGATGACCCGTTCCGTGGAATTCGGTCTTGAGAAATTGCCGGAAGAAAAAGGTCTGCCTGGGGATGGGATCCTCACGGAAGCGGGCCCGGAATAGATTGGCCGTGTGGGCAAGAGTGAGGACCTTGTCCAGCTTCTTCAATCGCTCGGGATTGTAGTCACACAGGACTTCCTTTTCGTGAGGGCCCCTGTCCAGGAATTCCTGCCAATTGTTTAAGAATTCGAAGAGGTTGAAAAACTTGAGCATTTCCCGGAGGGCCTTGTTTTGAACTCCTCCCAGCTCACTGATCCGCACATCCTCCAGCATATCCCAATCCAGGCGGGGTTGGGTGGCCACCTGAACGGCATCGTTGTAGACGCGGAACACCTCTTGGGCCTGTTCGGCCGTGAAGTGCTCGCCCAAGGCCGCGGCAATTTCCGCCACGGTCATGAGCCGGCACACCCGCAGGGTCTCCAGGGCTTCCAAGGGGTCTTGAGTCGCCGCCATGTCGGTGAGCGGCTTCAGGCTCCGGGCCGGCATCTTGCCGAAGACGACACGGCTCATGGAACTGTGGCCCACCACGGTAGAAACCAATTCCTTCAGCTGGGTCTTGTTAAAGCCGTGCAGGGAGAGCTTTTCGATGTTTTCCAGGACCGGGGTGCTGTCTCCTTCGATTTGATCGGGATTCAGGTAGTCTTCGATCTGCTTCAACCGTTTGATCTGGCGGAGCAGACGGAGCACCGCCTGAAGATCCCGACTGCCGGTGCGCTTTCGACGGAAGGGATTGATGAGACGGTCCCTTTCCACCTCGCGGATTTTTACAAAATCTCCCTCCCGAATCTGGTGCAGTGTCTGGAACACGTTGTAAATGAAGTGAAAGGAGTTCCTGTAGGCCGCCACCAGGGGCAGTTGGCATCCCAGGAGGCCCTGTCGGCGAATCTCCTCTTCCAACTCTGAGAGAGTGGCGGAAGGCTGCTTGGGTTTTCCCAGGTAAAGGGCCAGGTTGTGGGGAAGGGGGCGATCCGTCCGGACTTTCTGTTTCCAGTGGGATTCCTGGGATTCGGTGGACTTGCTGTGGACCAGCTGGGTTTCGAAGTAGGCGGAAAAGACCTTCTCCCAAGCCGGCTCCGATAGGTTCCGGTAGCGATGGGGCAAAGGCCGGTCCAGGCGGGGCAGCCGGTCGATCTCCTCCAGGGAAATGTCCTGGAGGGGTTTTCCGCCCGTGAGCTCTTTCAGGTGGGAGCTGTTCAGATCCTGCTGATGGAGGAAGAAGTGGAGGTCCAGGGGATGGACATCAAGGGTGCCGTTGGAGCTTTCATAGCGCCTGTGTGTCTTGTATAGATGCGAGAAGAGAAGGAATTTCTTGCGTTCCTCCACGGTTTCGAATTCCACCCGGTAGTCCTGAGGGTCTTCGTTGCAGAAGACGCAATTACCCACCACCAAGAGAATTCCGTCCCGTTCCATGAGGTCGTGGATCTTTCCTGCCAGGTAGGCGGCGTAATTGAGCATCCTTTGCTGGCGGGGCAGGCGTTTGACGGGCTTGGGCAGAGGTTGGTCCAGCAGGTATTCGAAGGGATCCCGGGGAAAGATGACCACGTCCAGGCCGATGCGCCAGGATCTCACCTTGTCCAGGGAATCGATGATGAAGAGGCGGTGGTTGGACAGTCGGGCCGCCAGTTCATGGGAGATCAGATCGCTGGGCAAGGTCATGAGGCCGATATCGAGGCGTTCCGTGCCCGTCTCCTTGACATGCTCCAGAATGATCCGCTCGATCTCGTCCGCTTTCGTCTTGATGTCCTGAATGGATTGGGCCACCAGATTGATGGGGATGAGGAAATAGCGCGATCCTTCCCTGGAGAAGCGGATCAGAAGACCCAGTTTCTTGTAGATCGCGTTAATGCGCTCTGCATGGCGCGCGATCTCTTGCGGGTCGGTCAGATCCAGGCTTTGCAGAAAATCAAAATCGGCCTTGGAGAGCTTGGTCTGTTCGACCAGGCCGAACCCGTAGGCGTTCCCGCCGTGGCGGCTGATGAGAAAAGACGGGTGATCCTGAGCCGCGTAGGTTCCGAAGGGCACGTCTTTGGGGTCGATGCCGTAACGGGCGTAGTCGGCTGGGTCGATGACTCGGAAGGCGATGCGTGGATCCTCGGAGACAGAGGGCGCGCCCGTTTGGTTCGTTCGGCCCATGGGACCTCCTTCTTCAAAGCCCACTGGGGTATGAAAGTACTTGTTGCGCCACAAGATGTCATGATACCGGTAGGAGGTTCCAAGAACCAGGAAAATTGGCGGAAGCGGATCTTTTCCGCCCACGGGCAAAGATCTACAGCGCTCGCCCGAGTGGCCCTGACGGGGTGGGCAATGGTCGATCGAGGTGGGTTCTGGGAAGTGGAGTGGGACGGGGACGCAAGGCCGGCAGCCCAGCCCTTTCGGGCTGGGAAAGAGCCTGCGGACGTGGTATGGGCCATCGGGCAGCACCTGCCGTAAAGATTTGCGGCGGCCTGGCGCCCCTGGTGTGGACGAGGTGCTCTGAGGGCCAATGGAACGGATGAAGGATCGCGTTGACGGACTGGAAGCGATGGCCTTGAGTCTGGCGCGGCTGGGCGTTCTCGGCCGATCCCCGGCGGCCCCAGGGACGGTGGCCACCCTGGCGGCGGGGATTCCGTCGGCCTGGGTCGTGGCGCAACTTCCTTATGGGTGGGCCTGTCTCATCCTTGTACTTCTCTTTCCCGCGGCCTGCTGGGCGTGTGATCGGGCACAGCAAATCTTGGTAAAAGCGGATCCGGGCGAGGTGGTCGTGGACGAACTCATGGGGTTTCTTGTGACCATGATCGGTCTGCCGGCCACCGGGCTTTCCCTGCTGCTGGGCGCACTCTTTTTCCGCCTTTTTGACATCTGGAAGCCCTGGCCGGTGAATGTCTTGGACGGGGAGCTTCACGGCGGGCTGGGCATCATGGCCGACGATGTGGCCGCCGGGCTCTACGCCCATGCGGCGGTGGCCTTCCTGTTGCCCTTGCTGGAAAGGCTTTGACGGCGGCAGCGGCGGAAATGGTGAAGGATCAGGCAGGCGGATCGGTGCCACCCGTGCTGGTTCGCCCTCCGGCTTGGCGCCAACCGGGTGAGAACCTTCTCAGCAGGATCACCAGGAAGGCGCCGGCGGCCAGGCCCGCCAGATCCCAGGTGAAGTCGCCCAGGCTGGGACAGCGGCCGGGCACCCAGCTTTGGTGCCATTCGTCCAGGAGGGTGTAGGGTCCCCCGGTGAGGATCACGGTGGCCAAGAGCCTGCCGGGCGCTTCCGCTGGCACGACGCCCGACCAGCCCCATCCCAGGAAGATGGCCAGGGAGGCGTATTCCAGAGGATGGAAAAAATCTCCAGGCACGGGAAGCTCCACGCCTTGCAGGCTCTGGCCGGACAAACAATAGATGAAGAGGCCGTAGAAAAAGGCCGGAACGAAGCGGGGCCATCTCCGGCCCGTCCAACGCGCGCTCCCGCGGACCATGGCCCAAGAGAAGAGGGCACCACCGCCCAGGGCGCTCACGGTCAGGTGTACGTCCAGGTTTCCTGCCTGGTTCTTGGCCTCTTTGAAGGCCAGGAGCGCAAGCGCCTGGGCAACGAAAAGCAGGAAAAGGTGAACCCAGGGACTCCAGGTGAGCCAGGATTTGAGCGTTCCCAAGCGCGCTTTCCAGGATTGGGTGTGTGAGGGGCTGTGGATTTGCCGACCTGGTGGGTTTTTGATACGCTGCGAAGTCATGGTACGTCCTGGCCGCGGAGCGTGTTGATGAGCAGTGTTCCAAAGGTTCCGGAGAATTTGCGAGATGTCTTCATGAGCCTTCTTCCAGCGCACCAAGCCTTGTTTCGGAACGTCCTGGTGGGGCTGTTCTTTTCGGTCGCTCTCCTTCCTTCCACGGCATCGAGCCTGCTGCGGGAGGAATTGAATACCATCGCCGTCTATGAAAAGGTATCCTCTTCGGTGGTCAACGTGGTCACCACCACGGTTCTCTATGATTTCTTCTATCGACCCGTCCCGCAAGAGGGTGCGGGCTCGGGCGTGATTCTAAGCGCGGACGGAACGATTGTCACCAACTACCATGTGGTTCGGGGTGCCAAGGCCATCGAAGTGCGCTTGGCGGACGGAAGCCGATGGCCGGCCGAAGTGGTGGGGACGGCACCTGAAGACGATCTGGCCGTCATCCGCATCCAGGCCGAAGGCCGCGATCTGGTTCCGATCTCCCTGGGCGATTCGGACGCGCTGGAGGTGGGCCAAAAGATCTATGCACTGGGAAATCCTTTTGGATTGGGGCAGACTCTGACCGCCGGCCACGTGAGTCAGCTCAAGAGAAGCATTCGCGATCAAGGGCGTGTGCTCGAGGACCTGATCCAGGTGGATGCGGCCATCAACCCCGGCAATTCCGGCGGCGCGCTGGTGGACAGCCAAGGCCGGCTGGTGGGTATCAATACGGCCATTTTGAGTCCCACGGGAACGAATGTGGGGATCGGTTTTGCCATTCCGGTCAACCGGGTGAAAGCGGCGGTGCCGGGTATGACGAGCTGGTGGAACAAGTACCTGGGCTACATCCTGGCGGGCCTGCTGGCCTATTGGATCTGGAAACGGATTGCCCGTCTACGCTGAGGAGGAATGGGAAATGAATCGTTGGCGGAAAAGATGGTGGATGGGGGTTGTGACGGCGGCCTGCCTGCTGGCGCTGGCCTGTCCCCAAGCCCGAGCTTTGACGGAAGACGAGAAGAACAATATCGAGCTCTACCGCCAATTGTCCCCGGGCGTGGTCAACATTACGAGCACCGTCTTGGAGCGGGACTTCTTCTTCAACATCGTTCCCCGACAAGGCGCTGGATCCGGATCCATCATCAGTGAGGAAGGCTACATCCTGACCAATCACCACGTGATCGAGGACGCCCGCAAACTGGAAGTGACCCTGGCCAATGGCAAGAAATACGCCGCCAAGTTCATCGGATCAGACCCCAACACGGACATCGCGGTCATCAAGATCGATGCGCCCAAAAAGGACCTGGTGGTCATCCCCATGGGGAGTTCCAGGGACCTCAAGGTGGGCCAGAAGGTTCTCGCCATCGGAAACCCCTTCGGCCTGGGCCAGACCCTCACCACGGGGATCATCAGCTCGGTGGGTCGCACGCTGCGCTCGCCGGGTGGTGCTCTGGTGGAAGACGTGATCCAAACCGATGCGTCCATCAACCCCGGCAATTCCGGCGGTCCGCTCATCGATTCGTCCGGGAAGATGATCGGTGTGAACACCGCCATCTTCAGTCCCACGGGCGCCAATGTGGGCATCGGGTTTGCCATCCCCGTGGACACGGTCAAACAGGTGGTCCGGGAACTGATCGAAAAGGGCTACTACGGGTATCCGTGGCTGGGCGCCACCCTCATGACTCTCTTTCCCGATTTTGCGGAAGCCTTGCAGTTGAGCGTGAACCGCGGGGCTATGATCGTGGAGGTGGTTCCAGGGGGACCGGCGGACAAGGCCGGTCTTCGCGGCGGCCATGCCCGGGCCCAGGTGGGCAATTACGTGCTCATCGTGGGCGGGGATGTGATTGTGGGAATCGACGGCGAGCCGGTGGACAGTGCGGATGATCTCATGCGGGCGCTTCGACGCTACCGGCCGGGCAACCGTGTCCGGCTGGACGTGGTCCACTGGGAAGGAGATCGGGATCGGGTCACGGTGATCCTGGGGGAAAGGCCCCGCAGGTACCGATATAGGTAGATGAAGGGCGCAAAAAGAGGAGGGATCCATGGCATACCAGACCATTCTCATGGAGATCGGCGAAGATTTTGTGGGCTCCATCACCCTCAACCGACCCGACCAACTCAACACCTTCACCAGTCAACTGGCGGAGGAGCTGGACGAAGCCCTGAAGGCCCTGGATCGGGATCCCAAGGTCCGGGTGATTCTTCTCAAGGGCGCGGGCAAGCACTTCTGTGCGGGCATCGAGGTGACCGAGCTGGAAGGTAAGAGCCCCATGGAACTGCGCCAATGGATCGCTCACATGGAGCGGCCGTTGGTGAGCATCAGTGGTCTCAAAAAACCCGTCATCGCCCAGGTTCAGGGAACCGCCGCCGCCAACGGGGCCGGCTTGGTGGCCGCCTGCGACCTGGCCATCGCATCGGAAAAGGCCCGCATCGGCCTGACCGCCATCAATGTGGGACTCAATTGCGTGGGCCCCGTGATCCCCGTTTCCAAGTGCGTGGGGCGCAAGGTGGCCTTGGAGATGCTCCTGTTTGGGGAGTTGTTGTCGGCGCAGGAGGCTCTGGCCAAGGGACTGTTCAACAAGGTGGTGCCGGCCCAGGATCTGGAAGAGGCCGCCCGGCAATGGGCCGCCACCCTGGCCCAAAAGAGTCCCATTGCAGTGCAGATCGCCAAGAGCGGGTTTTATACCGCCGCCGACATGGAATATCATCGGGCCTTCGAATACATGAACGAGGTCTTCGCCCGGCTCTGTACCACCGAGGACGCCAAAGAAGGGGTGAAGGCCTTCAAGGAAAAACGCAAACCGGTGTGGAAGGAACGCTGAAAAACCATGAAATGGGAAAAGCTGCTGAAAGACGGGCTGACAGGCCCGCTCACGCTGGTCATCATGGACGGCATCGGTTTTTCGGAAAGGCGGGAAGGCAACGCCGTCGCAGATGCCCATACGCCCCACCTGGATTGGCTTCTGGCCCACTGCCCCCACGGCCTGCTCAAGGCCCACGGCACGGCGGTGGGCCTGCCTTCCGATAAGGACATGGGCAATTCCGAGGTGGGCCACAACGCCATGGGAGCCGGACGAATCTATGCCCAGGGGGCCCGCCTGGTCAACGAAGCCATCGAAACGGGACGCCTTTTCCAGGGAAAGACGTGGCGGCACCTGATGGACTATTGCCGGGAAAACAACGGCACACTCCATTTCATCGGCCTCTTTTCCGACGGCAATGTGCACAGCCATCTGGATCACTTAAGGGCCATGCTGGAAAGGGCCGCTCTGGTGGAAAAGATCCCTCGAGGCCGTATCCACATCCTGTTGGACGGTCGCGATGTGGGGGAAACCTCGGCCCTGGAATATGTGGATCCCTTCGAAGCCTATCTCCAGGACCTGAACAGCCGGGCGGGCGTGGACTATCGCATCGCCAGCGGCGGTGGACGCATGGCCGTCACCATGGATCGCTACGAGGCCGACTGGTCCATGGTGGCCCGCGGGTGGGAAACCCATGTGGCGGGGCGGGGGCGGACCTTCCGAAGCGCACGGGAAGCCATTGAAACCTACCGCCGGGAAATCCCCGGCATCATCGACCAGGACCTGCCGCCTTTCGTCATCGCCGACGATCAGGGCCCTGTGGGCCCCATCCGGGACGGAGACTCGGTGATCTTTTTCAATTTCCGGGGCGACCGGGCGATCGAGATCAGCCGGGCCTTTGAAGAAGAGAATTTCGACAAGTTCCAACGGGATCCCTATCCCAAGGTGGCCTACGCGGGCATGATGGAATACGATGGGGACTTGCACATTCCCAGGAGCTATCTGGTGGAACCGCCCCATATCGAAAAGACCGTCAGCGAACTGCTGTGCGCCCAGGGGATCCGGCAGTTGGCCATCAGCGAAACCCAGAAATTCGGCCATGTGACCTATTTTTGGAATGGCAATCGGTCGGGAAAATTCGATCCCGAGCTGGAAGAATACGTGGAGGTCCCGTCGGATCAGGTGCCCTTCGAAGAAAGGCCGTGGATGAAGGCGGCGGAGATCACCGACCGCGTGGTGGAAGAAATCCGGGGTGGCCGCTTCGACTTCATGCGTCTCAACTTCGCCAACGGGGACATGGTGGGCCACACCGGCATCTACCAGGCGGCCCACATCGCCGTGGAAGCGGTGGATCTGTGCCTGGGGCGGATCATGAGGGCGGTCCGGGAGGCCGGCGGGATGTTGCTGGTGACAGCCGATCACGGTAACGCCGAGGAGATGTACGAACTGGACAAGAAGACGGGAGAGGTGAAGCGTCACGCGGACGGAACACCCAAGGCCAAGACCTCCCATTCCCTCAATCCGGTCTGGTTCCTTGTCTACGAACCTTCCGGCAAGCTGCAGGTTCGCTTCGACCCGGAAGTGCCGGATCCGGGTCTGACGAACATTGCGGCCACCTGCATGCAGATTCTGGGGGTGAAGCCGCCGGACTTTTACGATCCCCCGCTTCTGCTCTTTGCCGCATCCTAAATGGTTTCGGGCTCGGGCGTGCCGGGGCGGCGGGGACGGCACCAAAGGGTGGGACGGGAGCTGGTCCGGGGTTTTCCGTCCTTGACAAGCTCAGGTCCCCTTGACTATAAGCAAAAATTCGCTTTTCGGGGTCTTTGACGGGCCGCCGGAAGCGGATTTTTGTTGGCTTGAAAAAGCCCATCGAGGCCCGGTGCCTGACCATATCGACCAACGAAGGGGAGAAGAAGATGAAGCGAACCTATCAGCCGAGCAATATCAAGAGGAAGCGAACCCACGGATTCCTGGTCCGCATGTCCACCAAGGCCGGGCGCCAGGTCATCAAGCGGCGCCGCGCCAAAGGACGGAAGCGCCTGGCCGTCTGATGACGGAGACCCGATCGGGGCTTCCCATGGGCCCAAACAAGCGGGATGATCATCGCTTCCGCCCGCACGAACGGCTTCGTAAACGTTCGGAATACCTTCGCGTCAAAGGGGAAGGCCGGCGCCTTCCCTGCCAACGTTTTGTGGTCAATGTGGCTCCCAACGGATTGGACCACCACCGGTTGGGCCTCATTGTCCAGAAAAGGTTCTGGAATGCGGTGCAACGCAACCGCATCAAGCGGTGCCTTCGTGAATGGTTCCGGCTCCACAAGCACCGCCTTCCGGGGCCAGGAAAGGATATCGTGGTGATCGCCCGGCCCGGTGTCGAGCGGCTCAAAATGCCGGAAATGGCCGAGCAACTCAACCGGTGCCTTGGGATGCATCCCAAACGACGGTCATGATCAAACACCTACTGCTTGCTTTAGTGCGCTTTTATCAGCTTGCTGTTTCTCCCGTGCTGGGAGCCAACTGCCGCTTTTACCCCTCCTGTTCCGCCTACACCTTTCAAGCCATCGAACGATATGGACCTTGGCACGGCACGCTGATGGGACTGAAGCGGCTATTGAAGTGCCACCCGTTTCATCCGGGCGGCTACGATCCCGTACCGGAAAGACCGGATCATCGAATGGAGTGTTGCTAGATGGAAAAAAGAGCACTGCTCGCCTTTGTATTGTCCCTGGGAGTGGTCCTGCTCTGGGAAGTCTTCGTGGCTCCCCGGATCACTCCGCAGGCGCCCGTGCAGCAGACGGCCCAACAGGAGCCTGCCTCCCAGAGCCCGAAGACGACGGCCGTCAAGGACGGGAAGGCCCCGTTCGTAAAGACAGAGGGGGATTCGAAGACCTCCCTGGAGGCCATTCCCCAGGCCCACGCCCAGGCTCAACCCGTGCCGATCAAGGTGTGGGAAGTGGACACGCCCCTCTATACGGCCCGGGTGGCCTCCGCCGGTGCGCGGCTCCAGAGCTTCCAGCTCAAAAAGCACCGCCAGGCCGTGGATCCCCATTCCCCCCCCATGGATCTCATCCCGGCCCACGGCGCCGGATACTATCCCCTGGCCGTGGATTTCTTGAAACACCCGCAATGGTCCTTGGCCACGAGGAACTTCGAAAGCCAAGCGCCGCAGCGGATTGCCATCCAACCCAACGACAAGGAAGCGTTGCTGACCTTGACGGCCGAAGAGCCGGGCAAGGTGCGCGTCACCAAGGTCTTTCGGTTCGCAGCGGACACCTACACCGTCCAGGTGGACGTGATTGTGGAGAACCTGGGAGCGCAAGGGTTTACCGACCGGGTGGGAATCAGTTCGTATGCTGTGCCGTTCGAGGCCAAACAGAGCCGATACAACCAGATGCGGGTGAGCGTTCTTCAGAACGGCAAGTTGGAAAACTTGAACGAGAAAAAGCTCGGCAAGGAAACGCCTGTGTTCAAGCCACCCGTACAATGGATGGGCTACCAGGACAATTACTTCCTCCAGGCCATCGTTCCCCTGAAGCAAGACCACTACCAGTTGGTCCCCCGTCTGGTGGATCAGAAGCTCGGGCTGGTGCAGATGGTGCTCTTGACGGACCCGTTTGAGCTGGCCCCCGGCTCCAAGGCGGTCATTCCGGCCCAGTACTACTTCGGGCCCAAGGAAATGGCCCATCTCAAGCTGGCTGACCACAACCTGGACCGGGCCTTGGATTTCGGCTGGTTCACGGTCATCGCCAAGCCCCTGCTGGTCTTTCTCAAATGGCTCAACAACTACACGCAAAACTACGGCATTGCCATCATCATCCTGACGATCATCATCAAGATCCTCTTCTGGCCCCTGACGCACAAAAGCTACAAGTCCATGCAGGTCATGAAGAAGATCCAGCCCAAGATGGCCCAGATCCGGGAAAAGTACAAAGACGACCGGGAAAAGCTCAACCAGGAGCTCATGATGCTCTACCGCACCTACAAGGTGAACCCCCTGGGGGGCTGCCTGCCCATGGTGCTGCAGATTCCGGTCTTTTTCGCCCTCTACCGCATGCTCTACGGGGCCATCGAACTGCGCCACCAGCCCTTCTGGCTCTGGATCAACGACCTGACCGCACCGGATCGGCTGGACGTGGGCTTCAACATTCCCTATCTGGGACATGGGTTGCCCGTGCTCACCCTGCTGATGGGGGTTTCCATGTTCGTACAGCAGAAGATGACCCCCTCGTCGGGAGATCCCCGCCAGGAAAAGATGATGCTTTTGATGCCCGTGATCTTTACGGTTTTCTTCATCAACTTTCCCTCGGGACTCGTGTTATACTGGCTGGTAAACAACGTCTTGTCCATCGTGCAGCAGTACTGGATCAATCGTACCGTCTAACCAGGCGCCCTCCGCACTCGGCTGGTCGACACGACCCATGCGCTGCGCAAGACAAACGGAGGAGAGTATGCCAACGCAGGAATTCGAAGGTAAATCACTGGACGAGGCGATTCAAAACGCCTGTGACGCCTTCAATCTGCCTCGGGAACAATTGGACATCGAAATCCTTTCCAAGGGGTCTTCGGGCATCTTCGGCATCGTGGGCGCTCGGAAGGCCCGGATCCGCGTCACCCCCAAGGAGACACCGCTGGATGCCGCCTCCCAGCGGGCCAAGGAAGTCCTGGCGGAGATCCTCAAGTACGTGGATCTGCCGACCGTCGTGGAGGCGGACGTGCGCGATGAATGCATCTACCTGAACATCGTCAGCAACGGCTCGGGGCTTCTCATCGGCAAGCGGGGAAAAACCCTGAACGCCCTGCAATACCTGGTGAACAAGATCGTGAGCCGCGAAATGGGAAAGAACATCCCCATCGTGGTGGACACGGAAAACTACCGTTCCAAGCGGGAAGGAAGCCTGACCGAATTGGCGCGGCAGTTGAGCGAAAAGGTGAAGAAATCGAAACGGCCTCTCACCACCGGACCCATGAACGCCCAAGATCGGCGCATCATTCATCTGGCCCTCAAGGAAGACCAGGGCGTTCGGACCAAGAGCAAAGGGGAAGGCACCCTGCGTCGGGTGGTCATCTACCCCGTGAAGAAGAACAAGGGCCAGACGAATTCCGTGGCGGAAGCCGAGACCAACGCCTGATCAACGGAGGCTGCATCAACGCACGATGGACATTGCCTGCCGTCGGGACACAATCTGCGCCATCGCCACACCCATCGGCATCGGGGGCATCGGGATCCTGAAGATTTCAGGGGCCGATGCCCTCCGCATTTTGCGCACCCTTTTCGTGACACGCACCGGAAAGCCCCGTTCCTCCTTTCCCTCCCACCGGCTTTGCCATGGGTGGATCCGGGACCCGAAGACCTTGGAACCGGTGGACGAGGTGCTGGCGAGCTACATGGCCGCTCCGCGCACCTACACGGGCGAGGACGTGGTGGAGATCAACTGCCACAGCGGCTACGCGGTGCTCAACCGCATGCTGGAGATCGTGGTCAGCCAGGGGGCCCGTGTGGCGGAGCCGGGCGAGTTCACTCAGCGGGCCTTCCTTTCGGGGCGACTGGACCTTTCCCAGGCCGAGGCGGTGGCGGACATCATCCACTCCCGCTCCCAAGAGGCGCTGAAACAAGCCGGCCGTCACCTTCGAGGGGACTTCGGTCGGGAGGTGAGCCGGTGGCGGGAGCATTTGATGGAGCTGGAGGCCCAGGTGGAGGCTCACCTGGACTTTGCAGAGGACCTTTCCGAAGAGGGCGATCCCGCCTTGGCAGGACTCTTGAGCCGGGTGGAAACCCAGGTGATCCCGGCCCTGGAACGGATCGTCTCCCACTACGAAGAGGGCCGGGTGCTGCGCGAAGGGCTTTCCATGGTGCTGGTGGGCAAGCCCAACGTGGGCAAATCGTCCCTGTTGAACGCCCTGGTGGGCCGGGACCGGGCCATCGTCACGGCGATGGAGGGAACCACCCGGGACGTGGTGGAAGACAGCTTCTGGGTGGCGGGGGTGGAAGTGCGGGTGCTGGACACGGCGGGCATCCGACAAAAGCCAGACGCCATCGAATCCATGGGAATCGAACGCACCCTGCGCAGCGTGGACGAAGCGGACCTGGTCCTGTGGATCCTGGACCACAGCCGGCCGCTCACCGAAGACGACGACCGGATTCACGAAAGGATCTCCGGAAAACGGGTTCTGGTGGTCTTGAACAAGATGGACCGCTGTGGGCCCACCACGGCCCAAGCCGCCCGGACCCGCTACGGGCTGGAAGGCGACGTGGTGGAATTGTGCGCGTTGCGCCCCGAAGATGCCCAGCGCCTGAAAAAGATCCTTCAAGACCGGGTGCTCAAGGAAGCGCTTCTTTCGGCGGAGTCCACCTTCGCCGTCAACCGTCGGCAGCGGGATTGCTTGGCCCGTGCCCTGGAAGCCCTCCAAAGGGCCTGCGCCCTGCCCGATCCGGAGGCGTGGCCCGAACTGGTGAGCGAGGAACTGCGTGCGGCCCGAAAAGAACTGGATGCCATCCTGGGCCTGGAAGCCGATGAGGAGCTGCTGGATCGGATCTTTTCGCGGTTTTGTATCGGAAAGTAGATCGGGGGGGCCGTGGTCAAGGCATGTGAGGAGACGCTCAACGACCTGGTGGGACGGCTGGGGCTTTCCGTGGGGACGCGCCAGGTGACGCTTTGCTGCCTCCATTTGGAGCTGGTCTTCCGCTGGAACCGGCGCGTCAACCTCACACGAATACGCCAAGAGGAGGCCCTTTCCAAACACCTTTTGGACAGCCTCATTCCCCTTTCCGTGCTGCCGGAGGGCGGTTGGGTCCTGGATGTGGGAAGCGGAGCGGGGTTTCCGGGCATTCCCCTGGCCGTGTGCCGGCCCGGGAGCCGGGTGATGCTTCTGGACGCGTCCCGCAAGAAGACGAGCTTTCTGAAGGTGGCGGCGGCGGACCTGGGGCTTTCCAATGTGCGGGTCATCCACGGTCGGCTCGAAGACTTTGCCGAATCGCACCGGCAAGAAGGCCCCGCCAAAGGCTTTGATCTCATCACCTTTCGAGCCGTGAGCCCGGATCCGGAGCGGATGGCCTTGCTGGCACGGCTTGCCAGGGCGGGGAGCGGGTGCATCGCCTACTGGGCCGGTGCCAAAGCGGACCCGGCCCAGGCGGCCGGCTGGAACCGGCAGCAACTGGAGCGGCTGGACGACTTTTGCTACGAGCTTCCCAACGGGCTGGGAAGGCGACGTCTCATCCGATGGCGGGTCCGTGCCTCGCGAACCACGTGACCCATGACGGATCACGGACTCCCCACTTCGTCTCGCCTGCGATCGCGCGTCACCCGATCCTGGAGGTCCTGGAGGGCCCGGCTCACCCGAACGGGATAGTGTTGGGTGGGTCGCAGGGCCTTATAGGGTTCGGGAAGGCGGTTCCAGTCTCGATCAAAGCGGCGGCGGATGGTTTCCAGGGATTCTTCGGATCGGATCCGCTCTCCTTGGCGGAAGACCTCCACAAGCAGGGGTTTGGTGCCGGGCATGGGCTCTTCGGCCAGGCCCAGCACGTCTTCGTGCAGGGTCCCCGTGGGGGTGAAGGATCGGAAGACCTGTTTTCGTCCCACCCAGGTGGTTTTTGCAGGGCTCAGTTTCAGGATGGGCCGCCCCTCGTATTCCACCAGCTTGTAGGCCATGTCCAGATACGGAGCGTCGGCGGAGACCCCCAGACGGGTGCCGATTCCGGCGGCGTCGATGCAGGCTCCCTGGGAGAGAAGTTCTTCCAGGCGGTATTCGTCCAGGTTGCCGCTGGCCATGACGGCCACATGGTCCAGGCCGTGGCTGCGGAAGAGGTCTTTGACCTTTTGGCTGAGGTGGAGCAGATCGCCGCTGTCCAGGCGCACCCCCCGGAGGGCCTTGCCCTGTTGGCGCAATTCCTTGGCCAGGGCCACGGCCTTTTCGGCGGCCTTCAGGGTGTCGTAGGTGTCCAGCAAGAGCACGGTGTTGTCCGGAAAGACGCGGGCGTAGGCTTGGAAGGCATCCGCTTCGTGGGGAAAGCTGGTGATGTAAGAATGGGCCATGGTGCCGTAGACGGGGATTCCGTAGAGCTGGCCCGCCAGAACGTTGCTGGTCCCCAGAAAGCCTGCGATGTAGCTGGACCGGGCCGTCTTGAGTCCCGCGTCCACGCCCTGGGTGCGGCGCAGGGAAAAGTCCACCAGGGGGCGGCCCCGGGCGGCGGCCACACAGCGGGCCGCCTTGCTGGCGATGAGGGTTTCCTGGTGCAGGGTGTTGAGGGCCAGGGTTTCCAGGATTTGCCCCTGGATGATGGGAGCGCTCACCTCCAGCAAGGGCTCTTGGGCGAAGAAGATCCGGCCTTCGGGAAGGGCCCGCACGGAGCCGGTGAACCGGAAGCGGGCCAGGTAGTCCAGGAAGCCTTCGGGGAATTTACCGAGAGATTGCAAATAGTTCAGGGAATCGGGATGGAAGCGGAACTCCTGGATGGCCGCCGCCAGGCTTTCCAAGCCCGCCGCCACGAAGTAGGCCCGCTGGGGCGGATAGTCCCGGATGAAAAGGCTGAAGGTGGCCTGCCCCTCCATGCCTTCCTGCCAGTAACTGGCGGCCATGGTGAACTGGTAGTAGTCGGTGACCATTTCGGGGCGGTAGCCGTTCCAAAGGTGCATGTGAAGTCTCCTTGAGGGGCCGTTGGCGGCCGTTGCCAGCGGGATGGGGAACCTGTGAACCTGGACCCGTCACGTGAGGACGTCGAGCCGAAAGCCGTCTGGAGAGGATTCCGGTGCGGGTCACGGATGGAGTCGCGCGCCGTAGACCCGTTCCATGCGCTCAAGGGCGAAGCGGTGGAACTGGGGATCGAAGTCGGCCACGGCCCGCACGGGAACCACCACGGGGTAGTCGCGGTTTCTCAGATCGCCCACCGTGTCCATGACGCAAATGGAGGTGCACACGCCGCACACCCAGACTTCCTTGGGCGAGATCTCTTGTAGAATCTGATCCAGGGGGGTGTTGAAAAAGGCGCTGTAGCGGGTCTTTTCCACAATGCGGGCCCGGGGGGGCGGTTGGAGCGCGTCGATGATCTGGGCGCCCCAGGTGCCGCGCACGGCGTGGGGGGGAAACATTTGGAATTCCGGGTCATCGGGGCGATGGGCGTCTTTCACGTAGATGAGCCCCTGGTCATCCGCCGCAAACCGCTCCACCAGCTCCCGGATGGGCTCCACGATCTCCTGGGCCGGCGGGCCGCAGGTGAGCGCCCCCTGGGGATGGACGAAGTCGTTGAGCATATCGATGACCAGCAGTGCCTTTTCCGCCATGACGCATTCCTCCCGGCTCTCTTTTTCCTATTCATCTTAAAAATAATTGTATGGGGGGCGCCTGAAAAGTATAATCGCGTCCGGCGGCCCCCCGAGGGGCTGCGGGGAGGAAGCGGTGCGCTTCGAGCGGATTCAGGTTGAGACCCGCGATGACTACCGCGGCGCCCAGGAACCCATCGCCTTCGTGTGGAGAGACGAGACCCACAGGGTGGAACGGGTGGAGGACCGCTGGTACGAGGGCTACCTGGACGCGCGGCGGGTGCCCATGCGCTACTACCGGGTGCGAACCCTTTCGGGGCGGCGCTTCATCCTGCGCTACCACGAGCTCTTTGACGCGTGGAGCCTTCGGGTGCCCCCGAAGGAGACTTCCGGACCGTGACCTTCCGGAAGGTGTGTTCCACGTGAAACACCGGGAAGGACTTCCAAAGGAGACGTTTTCCAACCGTTATGGCCCACATCCTTGCCATCGCCAATCAGAAGGGGGGCGTGGGGAAGACCACCACCGCCATCAACTTGGCCTGCGCCCTGGCCCAGACCGGGCGCCGCGTGCTGCTGGTGGACTGCGATCCCCAGGGCAACGCCTCCAGCGGCCTGGGGCTGCGCATCTCCGAGCCCGACAAAACCCTCCATCGGGTTCTTTTGGAAGAAAACGGGGCCCCGCCGCTCCACCGGCCCCTGGACGAGCTGAGCCTATGGATGATCCCGGCCAATCCCAGCCTGGCCGCCACCGAATGGAAACTGACCGCCACGCCCGGCTCCGAAACGGTCCTGGCCTCGCGCCTCAAGCCCTTGGACGAGCGCTTTCACTTCATGATCCTGGACTGCCCCCCGTCCCTGGGCCTTCTCACCGTCAATACCCTGTGCGCCGCCCATTCGGTGCTCATCCCCCTCCAGTGCGAATACTTTGCCATGGAAGGCCTGAGCCTCCTTCTGGACACGATCCGCAAAATCAAGCTCCGCTGGAACCCGTCCCTGGCCATTCGGGGCATCCTGCTCACCATGTTCGACCGACGCAACAACCTGTCCCACCAGGTGGCCACCGAAATCCGAAAGCACCTGGGGGCCCGGGTGTTTGAGACCCTGATTCCCAGGAACGTGCGCCTGAGCGAAAGCCCGAGCCACGGGCTGCCCGTGATGCTCTACGATCGCCACTGTGCGGGCAGCCGTGCCTACGCCGCGCTGGCCCACGAAATCCTCCAAAAGGGGGCGGACCGTGCATGACAAGAAAAAGGGGCTGGGCCGCGGCCTGGACGATCTGCTCCCGTCCACCGACTGGCTCCAAAACGAAGCCGTGGAAGTCTTCTACTGCGCCGTGGACCGCCTTGAGCCCAATCCCTTCCAGCCGCGCCACACCATTGCTCGAGACGACCACTTCCAGGAACTGGTGGCCTCCATCCGCCAAAGCGGGGTGCTCCAGCCCATCCTGGTCACCCGCCCTGCTGACGGGGGTCCGTACCAGATCGTGGCCGGCGAGCGGCGCTGGCAGGCGGCCAAGGCCGCCGGTCTCAGCGAAGTGCCGGTGATCGTGCGGGAAACCACCCAGCGCGACGCCTTGGAGCTGGCCCTGGTGGAAAACATCCAGCGCCGGGACCTGAACTGCATCGAGGAAGCCCAGGCCTACCACCGCCTGAAGACCCAATTCGGGCTCACCCAGGAAGAGATCGCCCAGCGGGTGGGAAAGAAGCGGGCCACCGTGGCTAACCTGCTGCGCCTGGTCCACCTGCCCCGGGCCATCCAGGAAGACGTGCTCAACGAACGGCTCACCATGGGCCATGCCCGGGCGCTCCTGGCCCTTCCCAGCGAAGAGGCCCAGTTGCGCGCCCGCGATCAGGTTCTGCAAAGGAACCTGTCCGTTCGCCAAACGGAAGCGTTGGTGCAGCGCATGCTGGCCGCCCCGACCCGATCCCGGCGCCCCGCCCGGCCCTTCCGCTCCCTGGAAAGCGCCCTTAGCCGACGCTTTCAGACCAAGGTGTCCGTCAAACGCCGGGGGGACAAGGGGACCATCGCCATCACCTTCACCGGCCAGGAGGATCTCCAGCGCCTGCTGGCCCTGCTGGGGATCGAACCGGACGGGGAGCCGTCCGAGGAGGGCGGATCATGAGCGCACCGCTCACCCCGCACCTGGTGCTGGGCGGCGCTCGAAGCGGGAAGAGCACCTTCGCGGAATCCCTTGTGGCCGCCTTCCCACCTCCCCACGTCTATGTGGCCACGGCCCAGGTGCTGGATGCCGAGATGGAAGCCCGGGTGGCCGCCCACCGGGCCCGGCGCGGATCGCACTGGCGCACCGTGGAATGCCCGCTGGATCTACCGCAAACCCTGAGCGAACTGGACCGGGAGGGATCCCCGATCCTGGTGGACTGCATCACGTTGTGGCTGTCCAACCTGCTGGCGGACCGCGGGGATGCGGGGGCCAAGGACGCGGTGGAGCGGCTCTGCCGGGTTCTGGAGGCCACGGCATCGCCCGTGGTGCTCGTATCCAACGAGGTGGGCTGCGGGATCGTGCCCGCCAATGCCATGGCCCGCACGTACCGGGATCTGGCGGGCTGGGCCAATCAGCGTCTGGCCGCTGCGTGCCGGGCGGTGACCCTGGTGGCAGCGGGACTTCCATGGACCTTGAAACCCCAAAAGCCTTAGCCCCACATGCCAAGCACCCTCGAAGCGCCCCGCCCAGGCCGCTGCCCAGGCGAGAGACGGCGTCAAACGGGGTGCCCGTCCCGGCGAGGCGCAGGAGCGACCTTACGCACATGATCCAAGGATTTCGCACCGCACTGGCCTTTCTCTCGCGACTCCGTCTTCCGGGGGGCGGGACGGCCGTCCTGGAGCCCCGGGATCTTGCCCGCTCCTTTGCCTTCTTTCCCGCGGTGGGCCTCGTTTTGGGGTGCCTTCAGGCGGCGGCCGCCGTGGGCTTGGCCGCCTTACCCCCCGCCCTTTCGGCAATATGGGTACTGGCGCTGACCACATGGCTGACCCGGGGGCTTCATCTGGACGGTCTGGCCGATGTGGCCGATGGAGTGGGGGGCGGGTTCGACCCCCAAAGGCGGCTGGCCATCATGAAAGACAGCCGGGTGGGCGCCTTCGGGGTCATGGCCCTGGTGTTGGGCCTGCTGGTCAAGGCGGCGGCCTTGGCGCAGCTCCTCCAAGGTCCCCATCTGGGCCCCTTGGTGGTCGTTCCCATGATCAGCCGCGGCGCCATGGTCTGGTGCGCCTACAAAATCCCCTATGCGCGCTCGGAGGGCGGATTGGGAAAGCCCTTCGTGGATCATGTGGGCCGGCGGGAAATCGTCTGGAGCACCGCCACGGCGGCGGGGGTCGTGGCCCTGGGGCCGTGGACCTTGTGGCTCCTGGCGGCGGCGGCCCTCACGGTCTGGGCCGTTCGACGCCAATCCAAGAGATGGCTGGGAGGTATCACGGGAGATGTACTGGGCGCCGCCAATGAGGTGGTGGAGATGGTGGGCTACACCCTGGCGGCGTTATTGGCGGCGACCTGATCCCGTGTCTTCTGAAAGCGTTCGCCGGTGCCGAGCATGGGGAATCCGGCGGGAGGCGAACCAGCAAACCAGAAAGGGGGATGCCGCGTGGCAGGTACCGAACCGACCCACCGGCCGATTCTGAGAGCTCTCAGCGAGGCCCACGGCGAACCGATCACGGGTGAGGCCCTGGGCCGGAAGCTGGGGATCAGCCGGACCGCCGTGTGGAAACAGGTGCAAAAGCTCCGCTCCATGGGCTACCCCATCGAAAGCCTGGGCAAGAAAGGCTATCGGCTGGCGGGTCCCGTGGATCTTCTGAGCCGCCAAGAGCTGGCCCCTCGACTCACGACCCGGTGGTTGGGACACCACTTGGAACATCACCAAAGCGTGGGTTCCACCAACGAGCGCGCCATGGAACTGGCTCGCGCGGGAGCGCCGAACGGCACGGTGGTGGGGGCGGAAGCACAAACCCAGGGCCGCGGCCGACTGCAAAGGTCGTGGAGCTCGCCCATGGGAAAGGGCATCTATGTGTCCCTCGTCCTGAGGCCGGAGCTGCCGCCGCGCCGAGGCCCCGAAATGACGCTGTTGGCGGCCCTGGCCCTGGCGGAATCGATCCGGGACGCGTGGAACCTGGACGCCCGCATCAAATGGCCCAATGACCTGCTCCTTTCCGACCGGAAGGCGGCGGGGATCTTGACGGAAATGCAGTCGGAATCCGAACGGATTCAGTTCCTGGTGGTGGGCACGGGGATCAACGTGTTCCAGACGCGGGAGGACTTGGGAGGGGACCTCCTGTACCCGGCCACCTCGCTGGCGCTGGAGCTGGATGCAGCAATGTCCGGCGCCTATGCACGACCTCCCCATCTGACCCGGGCGAAGGTGCTGGCCGGCTATCTCAACCGTCTGGAAACCCTATACGAGGGATGGGTTCAGGAAGGTCTGGCACCGTACCTAAAACGACTGAAGGAACGTTCCGCCGTCTTGGGCCGATACGTCCGTGTGCAGACAGGGGAAACGACCGTCGTGGGCCGAGTGACGGACATTGCGCCCGACGGGGCGCTGGTCCTGGAAGAGAATCGGGGCGGGCAACGGGCCCTCTACGTGGGCGATATCCTGCGGGTGCGGCCGGCTGAGCAGGCCGCCGGTCCAGAAGGCCCCTAGGCCTCCCGAACCTTTTCCATGGCTTCCTGGCGCCGCTTGCACTCGATGCACAAGGTGGTGACGGGCCGAGCCTTGAGACGGTCGATGCCGATATCGTCTCCGCACTCTTCGCAGATTCCGAAAGAGCCGTCTTCGATCCGCTGCAGGGCTTCCCGGATCTTCAAGATCAGCTTCCTCTCCCGATCCCGAATCCTCAGCATAAAGTTCCGGTCCGACTCGAGAGACGCACGGTCGGTGGGATCGGGGAACGTCACGACCTCATCGGTCATCCCCGTAACGGTCTTTTCCGCCTCAGCGTAGAGCTCTTGGAGTCTTTGTTCCAGGATCTCTTTGAAATAGGCCAGTGTCTCTTTGTCCATGGGGAACCTCCACGCGGTGGATTGAAGGAAATAGTCGCTAGCACAGGCCATGCCGGTTTGTAAAGCGCAAAGTCATGATCACGCCTCGTCGGAGACGGCAAAGGTGCCGCTTCGCCCCCCGCTCTTGTAGACCAGCCGGATACCTTCCAAACACATGGTCCGATCCAGGGCCTTGCACATGTCGTAGATGGTGAGTGCCGCATGGGCCACGGCGGTCAGGGCCTCCATCTCCACCCCGGTTCGATCGCAGGTCTTGGTGCGCGACTGGAGGCGGATGCCGGGAAGATCCTCGTCGGGCTCAAACGAGACCTCCACGGCCGTGAGCGGAATGGGATGGCACAGGGGGATGAGTTCCCACGTCCGCTTGGCCGCCATGATGCCCGCCAGGCGGGCGGCTTCCAGCACGTTTCCTTTGGCCACCTCCCCCTCCAGGATCCGCTTCAGCGTCTCGGGAGCCATGCGGACCCGGCCCACGGCCCTGGCTTCCCGCCAGGTGGGGGCCTTGTCGCTCACATCCACCATCTTCAACCGGCCCTTCTCATCCAGATGTGTCCACGATGGAGCGTTTGAAGGCACGGCGTCTCCTTTCCTCATTAGTGCCCATTGTCACAGTCATTCCACAAAGTCCCAACGATTCCGTCACACAAAGGTGGTCTCATGCACCCCGTGATCCAATGGATCGTTGGTCAAAAAATGGACTGTAAAGAAGATAAGGAACCTACCATGAGCGAGCACGGCCATGAAGTGAAATTCACCTTCCGGGATGCCGGCGCGGACGACCTGATGGATGTGCTGGCCCTGCTGCTGCACCTGGGCTATCCCTGTCCGTCCCATGAGCTGGCACCCGTTTACCGAGCTCTTCTCGATGACAGCCATTACCGTTGCATCTTGGCCCTGGTGCCAGGCGACGATGTGGTGGCCGGGATGGTCACCTTTCGCACTCTGCCCACTCTTCGACTGGCCGGAGTGCAGACGACCATCGAAGAACTGGTGGTCTTGCCGCCGTGGCGCGGCCTGGGGTTGGGAAGTGCCCTGGTGGGTCTGGCCATGGCCGTGGCGGAGAGCCAGGGGGCGTCGCGCCTGGAGGTGATCACCAGCGAGCAGAGGGAAAGTACGCGCCGCCGGTTTTACGAAAAGGTCGGCCTGCAAAGGGCCATGTCTCGAGTCTATCGGCTGGACTTGTCCCAGAAGAAGGCCGTTTCTCCCCAGGCGGATCTTGAGAGCGAAAAAGTGAACGTGCTGTGGGGAGAGTGAGCATGAAGACCCTTCTCTACGGTGGCCCGCTTTTCGACGGCCGAAACCTGTACTCCCAGGGATCCATCCTCTTTGATGAAGAGGGCATTCTTGCCCTGAACAACTCGGTGGATGCCCCTGACCCTTCCCGTCAGAGTCTCCATGTGGACAGCGCCCTGATCGTGCCGGCACTGGTGGATCTGCACTGCGATGCACTGGAAAAGTGCATCGAGATGCGCCCGGGGGTCCACTTCGACCCCGAATTCGCCCTGCAGGCTTTGGATCGAAGGTTGGCGGCGGCGGGGATCGGCACCTTTTGTCATGCAGTGAGTTTCGCGGACAACGACCTGGGTTTGCGATCCCCGGATCGGGCGGCTGAGCTGGTTGGCACCATTCGGCACTTTGCGCGCTCCAAAGCCGCGACGGTTCGTCATTTGGTTCATGCGCGCTACGAAGTGGGATCTCGCCGTGCCGCAGGGGTGCTCATGGAATTGCTGGACGATGGTGTGGTGGATGTGGCGTCCATCATGGACCACACGCCCGGCCAAGGCCAGTTCCGATCCTTTGAAGCCTACGAACGGTACTACTCGGGAACATACAGCCTCAGCCGCGAAGAAGTGTTGGCCATGGCCAGGGAAAAACAGGATCTGCGCTCCGAAGGCTGGCGTCAAGTCAGACGAGTGACCCAGCGGATCCTCGACCACGGGATCCCGCTCCTGAGCCATGACGACGATACGGCCGAGAAGGTGCGATTGGTGGCGGGCCTGGGGGCCGGAGGGTGCGAATTTCCCGTCACTCTGGAGGCGGCCCGCGAGGCCAAAGCGCGCTCCATGGGGGTTCTTGTAGGAGCGCCCAACGTGGTTCGTGGCGTTTCTTCCAACGGGCATCTGAGCGCACGTTCCGCGGTGGCCGCAGGCGTCGTGGATGCCTTGGTCAGCGACTACTACCCCGAGTGCCTTCTTCAGGCGCCCTTTGTGTTGGCCGCTGGTGCGGGCGGAAGTCTCCGGGATCATCTGGCCAAGACAACGGAAGGGCCGTCCAAGATCCTGGGGCCCGGCCACGTGTGCGGCAGCCTGAAGCCGGGCCGGCCTGCCGATGTGGCGGTTATCCAAACGAACGGACCCTGGGTTTGGGTGAGTCATCTGTGGATCGGCGGGCGCAAGGTTTACGAAAGCCATGTTCCAAGCGGAAAAGGCGCGGACGAGGCCCTTCGGCCGCCTCTCCCCGTGGAACGAAGAGTGTCGACTATAGGGAGGAATGAACATGAGTGTCCATAGTGCGGTGCCAATGGAAGCGAACCAGGTTCCCTTGGTGGAGGTTCGTGATCTGGTCAAACGCTATCCATCGGGAACCACGGCGCTCAAAGGAGTGAGTTTTCAGGTGAGCGTGGAAGACTTCATCGTGATCATCGGCTGTTCCGGTGCCGGCAAATCCACCCTGCTTCGCTGCCTCAATCGGCTTCTCAAGCCGACTTCCGGTCAGGTTCTGCTTCTCGGTGAGGACATCTCGACCGTCTCGAGCGCCAAGCTCCAGAGGGTTCGTCGGCGGGTGGGCATGATCTTCCAGCAATTTCATCTGGTGCCCCGCCTGACCGTGCTGGAGAACGTCCTGGCGGGGCGGCTGCGTTTCCAAAGCGCACCCGTTCCCCACACCCTCTCCTTGGCTCGGATTTTCCCTAAACGGGACAAGGAACTGGCGTTCCGTTGTCTCCAGGAAGTGGGGATCGAGCACCTGGCCTTGCAGCGGGCCGACACCTTGTCCGGAGGGCAGCAGCAGCGCGTGGCCATCGCACGGGTTCTGGCCCAGGAACCGGAGGTGATTCTGGCCGACGAACCCATTGCCAGCCTGGATCCGCGAAGCGCCTCGACGGTGATGAATCTGCTGCGGCAAATCCACGAAAGAAAGGGCATCCCGGTCCTGGTGAACTTGCACCACCTGGATTTCGTCAGGCGATACGCCGGGAGAATCCTCGGGATGCAGAACGGACGGCTGGTCTATGACGGACCTCCATCTCTGCTGGAAGCGGAGCTGGTGGAACGGATCTATCAGGGTAGTTGCGATGTGGCGTGGGAGGAGCTTCCCGCCTGCGCCTAATTTTGAACCCATCAAGGAGGTAGGAAATCATGGACGGTGTTAAGAAGATGTATGTCATTGCAGCAATCTTTGCTTTTGCCCTGTGTGCCGCCTTTTCTTCCGGAGCCTGGGCCGATCCGGGGCAATGGCCCAAGACCGTTCGGTTGGGGCTCATCCCCACGGAAGGAGGGGCGGACATTGTCAAGCGGTTCCAGCCTCTCATCGAGCATCTGGAAAAGACATTGGGAGTGAAGGTGGAGGCCAAAAGTGCTTCGGACTATGCAGGTGTGATCACGGCCATGGCCCACAAGCACATCGATTTCGCCTATCTGGGGCCCAAGAGCTACACGGAGGCATCAGAGAAGGCCAATGCGCAGGCGGTGGCCTGCGAGAAAAACAAAAAGGGTGAACCGGGCTACTACGGGATCATCATCGGCCGGACGGGCTCCGGCATCAAGACATTGGAAGATGCCCGGGGCCATGTGTTCGCCTTTACAGACCCCAACTCCACATCCGGTTATCTGGTTCCCAACGTGCTCTTCTACCGGGATCTGAAGGTGGATCCGCGCCAATACTTCAAGGAAGTCAAATTTTCCGGATCCCATGGAGCCAGCATCCTGGCCGTGAAAAACGGATCCATTGAGGTGGCCGCCACCAACAACATCGATTTGGACCGCATGGCGGAAAAGGGCCAGGCTTCCTGGGACGATTTCAACATCTTATGGAAATCCGATCTCATTCCAGGCTCGCCCATGTGCGTGCGGAGCGATCTTCCGGAGAGTCTGAAGGCCGCCTTCGCCGGAGCCCTCATGATGTTCAACAGCAACCAGCAGGGGCTTGAGAAGCTTCAGATCGGGGGCTATCAGCCCGCAGACGACACCACCTACGATGTGATCCGATATCTGAAACAGCTCAAAAAGCAGCTGGCCCAAGCTTCCTGAGGGGAACGCCTGCCTCTGGTCCGGTCCGTGCAGGCGAAAACGGCCCGCTCGGCAGGGCCCCCATCCGCGGTACGCGGCATGCCGCTCATGCGGATGGGGGGCGGGCCCTCACGCAAGGCAGGGTAAGCCCTTTTGAGAATCCTTCGCTGTGTGTTTTCAAAAGGGCCCTCAGTGAACCTTCTGAAAAGGATTCCCCGGACGATGGAATCCTATGGAAATGAGGATATGAGTCTGACCGATACGCAGACTGCCGTGTCCCAGCCCACCTGGTGGCCCTCCTGGAGTTCCCTGAAAAAGGCCCTGATCACGACGGCGGTTTTCGCCGTGCTGGCCGTCACTTATGTGTGGACGGGAATCAATCCCGTGAAGCTCTATCAAAAGAGAGAAAACGCCTGGACCTACCTCTTCGGGCGTCGTCTGACCCAGGAGGAACTCCAGAATGCCCGACGGCAAGCGGAGCGCATGCCGCTTATCGTTCTCACCCAGGAGATCCTTCAGGAATTGAAGCAGGATGCCCGGCAGCGGGGCCTTGGGAAAGACCCAACAGCCTTGTATCGGCTGGCCCAGGAACAAGCCCGGAAGCGGCTGGAAACCATGCCGGTGGAGCGTCGGGAAGCGCTGGTTCGTAAGGAATTGGCGCGCATCGTGGATGAAAAGCGCGGCGGGTTCTTTCCGCCGGAGATGCGGGCAGGGCCTTTGCGCACCTACACAAAGGCGCTTCTGGAAACGGTGGCCATGGCCGTTTGGGGTAGTCTGCTGGCCATCGTGTGGGCCCTGCCCGTTTCCTTCCTGGCGGCGCGAAACAGCCTGGAGGTGCTCCTGCCTGGCGACAGACCCATTTTTCGTTGGGCCCGCACCACGTGTCAGTTCTTGGTGCGCCGAGTGCTTGACTTCTGCCGGGGTTTCAACGAATTCGTCATGGCCCTGGTCTTTGTGGCCGTCATCGGGTTGGGGCCCTTCGCCGGTGTAATGGCCTTGGCTATCCACACCTTTGGCATTCTGGGGAAGGTTTTCAGCGAGGCTATCGAAGCGGTGGAGTCCGGACAGGTGGAAGCGGTGGCCGCCAGCGGAGCCGCTCCTCTTCAGGTCCTTTCCTTTGCGGTGCTGCCCCAGGTGATGCCCTTGGTGGTCAGCTACAGCTTGTTGCGTTTCGAGTCCAATGTGCGCAGTGCGACCATCCTGGGATTCTGTGGAGCGGGGGGCATCGGTTTTCTCGTGTTCGACAAGCTCAACGGATACCAGTACCGGGAAGTGGCCACCATGATGCTGCTTGTGATCGTCAGCGTGACAATCATTGACTATTGGTGCGGCGCTTTGCGCCGGCGTTTCATTTGAGGAGACATGTCGTGATCATTGGTTCCAAAATCGACGAGGTTCGTGTGGATGGGAATCTGAGCCGATTCGCCGACGACCTCAAGCGGCTTCGCCAGGCGGGCATGCAAGCGGTGGAGGTGCCTCCGCACGGGCTGGACGCCATTCGGGCCGGCCGGCTGGATGTGAAAAGAGCCGAGGAAGCGGCCCGCATTCTCCATGACAGTGGTATGGATCCGGCTGCGGGGGTCGCGTTGAGCCTCCATGCGCCCAACCCCATCAATCTCATGGATCCCGCGGATTCCATGCTCCATGCGGATGTTTTGAGGGCCACTCTGGAGTTGGCCGCCCGTCTGGAGGCCTCCTGTGTGGTGGTGCACGCGGGCCGATACATCCCCGAAGAAGCCTTCGCCGTCGGTTATGAACGTCCGTCCCGGGCGGCGTGCTGCCGCATGCTGGAACAGGAAAGGGAATGGCTCCTGGACGTGGCCTTGGAATTTCCCGACCAGGTTCTGTGCGTGGAGAACGTCCGTCCTTACCGTCATCACAGCCCCTATTGCTATGCCGAAGACCTGGAGTCCCTGGGTGTTCAGGTTCGGTCGTTGGGTCTTTCCAACGTTCGCGTGACTTTGGATGTGGGGCATGCGCACATGGCGGCGCACTACTATGGTACGGACCTTTTGAAGGGGGTCCGCTCGGTGCGCGACCTGATCGCCCACGTGCATGTTCACGACAACTTCGGTGGTGTGGTGGGCCACCACGAAAAGCAGCAGACCCATCAGATTCCCTTCGGGCGGGGGGACAGTCACATGCCGGTGGGCTGGGGGAGCGTTCCGCTGGAAGCCGTGCTGCGGGAACTGCTCCCCGGCTATGGCGGGCTGTTCATCATGGAGTTGCGAAGTCGCTATTGGCAGCACCTGGAAGAATCCGCCCGCAATCTGGAGGACCTCATTGGGCGGGTTGAGGGCGCCCTTGGACGCTGCCGGGAGGAGAACGAATGGACCGATCAGCCCCATTCCATGAAGAACGTCGTTGGTGGATGAACGTCCTGGCCGAATCGGAGCCTTCCGACCTGGAGACACTGTGGGATCGATACGGGGAAAAGCCGGACTATCAAGTGGTTCAGGGTCCGGAAAGCGGTCTGATCAAAGTTCAGGCAAGAATCGGCGGCAAAGGACGGCGATTCCATGTGGGTGAGATCACCGTCACCCGCTGTAAGGTTCTGATTCCCGGAAGTGCCGTGGGGACGGCCATGGTCCTGGGCTGCCGGCCGCGCCACGCGGAGATCGCCGCCGTTCTGGATGCCGCCCTGCAGGACAAACGTCGGAGATCCCATCTCCTGGAATCGGTCGTAAGACCGCTGGAGCGCCGCCTGAGGGAAGCCCGGCGCCGGGAAGCCGCCAGGGTGGCGGCTACCCAAGTCAACTTTTCCACCCTGGTTCGAGGAGAATAGATCATGGTGTTTCATCAGGCGGTGGCGTTCGGACCACCGATGGGTTTTGGGGATCCTGTACTGGACAGTCAGAGGGTTTTTCGGGTCCTTTTGACCGTGATGTCCTATCCGGGACGAATCCTAAAGGTTACCCCTCTTCCGCAGGTTCCCGACGGTTTGTGCGAGGCTTCCTGGAGCGTGTTGCTGACACTGGCCGACGATGCCGTCAGCCTGTGGACGGATCTGCCGGAAAGGTCAGCCGCGCGGGAAAGCATTCACGGTCTCTGTGGAAGCCCCGTGGCGGAACGGCCGGGAAAAGCGGATCTGGTCCTGCTTACGCGACCCACGGAGCTCGAGCCTCCCTATGATTTCCGCCTGGGCACCGAAAGACGGCCTGAGCTCGGTGCAACCATAGTGATTCAGGCGGCGACGCTGAGCGTGGGCGAGGGCTTTGCCCTTTCGGGGCCGGGGATCTGCGACGAATCCTTTCTGAAGGTGACCGGAGTCCCGGAATCCTTTTGGGCGTGGCGGCGCAGCCTTGAAAAAGAATACCCACTGGGAGTGGATCTGATCCTCACGTGCGGGGCATCCCTTGCGGCGATCCCGCGGACCACTCGAATGGGAGAGTGATCATGTACGTTGCGGCCAAAGGTGGTGAAAAGGCGATTGCCAACGCCCATCGGTTCCTGGCGGAGAAGCGTCGGGGGAACCCCCAGTTGCCGGAAATGAGCGTGGAGCAGATTCGGGAACAGCTCGGCCTGGCCGTGGACCGGGTCATGGCGGAGGGGTCCCTGTACGATCGGAATTTGGCGGCCCTGGCCGTGAAGCAGGCCCAGGGAGATCTGGTGGAGGCGGCCTTTCTATTGCGGGCCTACCGGACCACGCTTCCCCGGTTCAGCCCGTCTCCGGTTGTGGATACGGGAAGCATGCGTGTTCTTCGGCGCATATCGGCCGCCTACAAAGACCTGCCCGGCGGCCAAGTCCTGGGCCCCACCTACGACTATTCCCATCGCTTACTGGACTTTTCATTGATGGAGCCGGAAGCCTTTGCCGCCAACGTGGTCTACCTGGTGGACAAGATGATCGCGCTTCCATCGCGAATACCCCGGCTGACGGAAATCGTGGGTTCCGACGACCTGGTGGAGACTCCGCAGGAGGAGCCGGACCAGGACCCACCGGTTCCAGACATCACCGAAGAGCCCTTGGAGTTTCCCGCATCCCGCAGCGCCCGTTTGCAAGCCTTGGCGCGGGGCGATGAGGGGTTTCTGTTGGGATTGGCCTATTCGGCCCAGCGGGGGTTCGGATTCCAGGGGCATCCCTTTGTGGGGGAGATTCGCATGGGATACGTGCCGGTGGAAGTGGAGCTGCCCGGAGAAGACGTGAAAGTGCGGATCGGGTCGATCCTGGTGACCGAATGCACCATGTTGAGCCGTGCGGAGGAGACGGGGGGCTGCCCGTTCGGTTTCGTGCAGGGCTATGGATTGGTCTTCGGTGCCAATGAGCGAAAGGCCATGGCCATGGCTCTGGTGGATCGGGCCCTGCGGTCCCGGGAGTTGGGCGAAGAGGTGCGTTATCCGGCTCAGGACGAGGAATATGTGTTGCGCCATTGCGACAATGTGGAATCGTCCGGATTCGTTCAGCACCTGAAACTGCCGCACTACGTGGATTTTCAGGCGGAACTTGTGCACGTGCGCCGACGCGACGTGAAGAAATCTCAAGGCGCGGACGACCAGGGTCCATCTTCCGTCGGATCCGCTGGGGAGGGATGACATGAGCAGAACACCCGGTTTGACTGTGCCCAATCGATCCACGGAAGGCGGATACGCCCGTGGGGGGGCGTTGAAAGGGCTTCCGGGGTACAACTTCGCCTTTCTGGACGAAGTGACCAAGCGCATGATCCGCCGAACCCTCCTCAAGGCGGTGGCCATTCCCGGACACCAGATCCCCTTTGCAAGCCGCGAGATGCCCCTTCCCTACGGATGGGGCACAGGTGGCATCCAGATCACCGCATCCATTATCGGGCCGGACGACGTGCTCAAGGTGATCGACCAGGGAGCGGACGATACCACCAATGCGGTGAGCATCCGGAGTTTCTTTCGCAAGACGGCGGGTGTGGCCACCACCACCCGGACCGGCGAGGCCACCGTCATTCAGACGCGGCACCGGATTCCTGAACAGCCTTTGCGGGAAGACCAGATTCTGGTCTATCAGGTGCCCATTCCCGAGCCGCTTCGGTTCATCGAACCCCGGGAGGAGGAATGCGGCAAGGTACATGCCTGGGCGGATTACGGGATCATGTACGTGAAGCTCTACGAGGACGTGGCCCGCACAGGTCGCATCGCCACCACATTCGACTATCCGGTTGTGGTCAACGGCCGCTACGTCATGAGCCCTTCGCCCATTCCCAAGTTCGACACCCCCAAGATGCATCGGATGCCGGCCCTGCAACTTTTCGGGGCCGGGAGGGAAAAGAGGATCTACGCGGTTCCGCCCTATACCGACGTGAAGCCTCTGGATTTCGAGGATGTGCCGTTTGAGATCGAAAGGTGGTCGCGGTGTTGTGCTTTGTGTGGAGCCACCGAGCACTACCTGGATGAAATCGTGACGGACGATGTGGGCGGACGCCGGTTCGTCTGTTCCGATAGTGACGCGTGCGCGCAAAGAAGAGCGAAAGCGGCACGGGATTTGTCCGGGAATTCATGAACCTTGCATCATGAACCAAAAGAGCCGGTCTTGAGGGGGATTCCATGGCGTTTTCGTCCGAAAGTTCCAACCAAGCGGAATGGGCAGCGAAGGAGCCTGTGCTGCGTGCGGTGCGCCTGAGCCACTTTTACGGCCAACGGGTCGGTTGCGCCGGTGTGAGCCTGGATCTTTGGCCCGGCGAGGTGTTGGGAATCGTGGGGGAATCGGGTTCGGGTAAGAGCACTCTGTTGAGGTGCCTTTCCGGCTGGCAGGAACCGTCTCAAGGGCGGGTACAGATCCGGCGGGAGGGGGAGGTCCTGGATCTGTACGCCCTGGAGGAGTCCGTTCGCCGAAGGCTCCTGCGGACCCAAATCGGTGTGGTCTTCCAGCGGGCGGAGGAAGGCGTTCGCATGCGGGTCAGCGCGGGGGGAAACATCGGCGAACGGCTCATGGCCGAAGGCATGCGCCATTACGGACGTCTTCGAGAATCCGCCCGCCGATGGATGGAACGGGTGGAACTGGACCCGGCCCGTCTGGACGATCTCCCTTGCACCTACTCGGGAGGAATGCTGCAGCGTCTGCAGATTGCCAAAAACCTGGTCACGGAACCCCGCCTTCTCTTCCTGGACGAGCCCACCACGGGTTTGGATGTTTCGGTACAGGCCCGGCTTCTGGACCTGTTGCGGCGTTTGGTGCGCGAAATGAACCTTTCCGTGGTCATGGTGACCCACGATCTGGCGGTGGCCCGCGTGCTGGCCCACCGGCTCTTGGTCATGATGGGAGGACAAGTGGTGGAAGAAGGCCTCATGGACCGTGTCCTGGACGATCCCCAACATCCTTACACCCAACTGCTGGTCTCTTCGCGCCTGGTGGCCTGAACCCCGGCCCAGCGCGTCCAAGGCGGGTGGCAAAAGTCAAAACAAGTGGGGCTCAGGCAAAAAAGGAACCAAAAGATGAATGATAACGGTTGGATGCTGCGGCTGGAATCGGTGTCCAAATCTTTCACCCTGCATACCCAGGGCGGCGCCAGGCTTTGCGTGTTGCGCAATTTGTCCCTTGCAGTGCGCCAAGGAGAAAGCGTGGCGCTCACCGGCCCTTCGGGGATCGGCAAGAGCTCCATCTTGCGGATGATCTATGGAAACTACGCCGTGGACCGGGGCCGTATTCTGGTTCGAAATCGTGGGGTCGTGGTGGATGTGACCACGGCCTCTGCGGCGTGTGTTCTTTGGCTGCGGCGCTGGACGTTGGGCTATGTCAGCCAATTTCTGCGGGTGATTCCCAGAGTGCCCACGCGCCAGATTGTGATGGAGCCGCTTCTGGAGCGGGGAGTGGATCCGGGCCGGGCCCGGGAGCGGGCGGAGGCCGTGTTAATCCGTCTCCAGATTCCGAAACGGTTGTGGGACCTGTCGCCCACCACCTTTTCCGGAGGGGAACAGCAGCGGGTCAACATCGCGCGGGTATTGGTCGGGGAGTACCCCGTTCTTCTTCTGGATGAACCCACGGCTTCCCTGGATCCGGCCAACCGCGAGATCGTCGTGGAAATGATCGGCCGGGCTCGTGAGCGCGGCACCGCCCTTTTGGGAGTGTACCATGACCCCGAACTGCGATGCCGGGTGGCTGAGAGAACGGTGGATGTGGGTGCTTTCGCAACATCGGCAAACAGCGAAGACGAAGGAGTAACGGATGGATCCTTTCACACGGAAGCGCTTTCGGACAAGGCTCTTGACCCTGGAGACGGCTCTCGCTCGGTCGCTGGCGGCAGTGCAGGAAACGCTCGCCTCTTGTGAAGGACAGCCTGGGCCCATGGATCCGGCGGACGAGGCGGAAGCGGAACATCAACGCGAGAGGCTCTGGCATCTTGCAAGCCGGTATCGACAACTGCGGCGGGAGGTACACATGGCCTTGGATCGCTTGGAAAAAGACATATACGGTTACTGCGAGGATTGCGGCGACCCGATTGGGGAATCCCGCCTGGAAGTGCAACCCATGGCGCGGCTGTGCATCGACTGCCAACGGGAATTGGAAAAACGCGGTCGCCTTTCGGGACAGGGGGGACAAAGGAGGTTTCCAGAAGGTGCCGCGTTGGATCGCATGGTGGATGTGACCTGGCGCCACCCGGAATGCATCAACGGCTGAGGGGGTCCGATTCCAGCCAGTTGAGGACCTTATGTTTGATGGCATCTCGGATGGTGCGGACGTAGGCCAATTGTTCGTCGGGAGATCCGGAGGCACGGGAGGGATCGGGAAAGGGCCAGTGGTCACGGAGGGCGATCCCGGGAAAGATCGGGCACTCCGCCTCATGGGCATCGTCACACACCGTGATGACCACATCGTAGCGCCGCCCCTCCCGGTACAGGTCGAAAACGCTTTGGGGCCGGTGTCCGCTCACATCCAAACCTTCCTCACGCATTACTTGAACCACGTTGGCAAGGACGGGCCGGGGCTCCAGCCCCGCGCTCTCCGCTTCCACTCGACCGCGGCCCAGGGCGTTGGTGAACGCTTGGGCCATCACGCTTCGCCCGCTGTTGTGACGGCAGATGTAAAGTACTTTCTTCATGAAAAAATCCTTTCTCTAATCCTCATCGTTCGGGGTCGTATTTGCGAACAAAGGACTCGGCGTCCAGCCTTTGGAAATCCGGCAGGGCTTGGCGGAGCTTGTGGGGGCTCCAATCCCACCAGGCGATACGCAAAAGTCCTTGCTGGACGCTGGTTGGAAAGCGTTCCCGCAGCAGCGTGGCAGGAACTCCGGCAACGATGGTAAAAGGCGCCACGTCCCGGGTGACCACGGCCCCGGCCCCCACAACGGCGCCGGTTCCAATGTGCACTGCCGGAAGAATCACGGCACCGTGGCCCAGCCATACGTCATGGCCCAGTTGCACGAAATGGGCGGAGCGCCACCGGAAGAAATCGTCGTCATCGGACCCCAAACCGAATTGGGCGCTTCGATAGGTAAAGTGATGCAAGGCCGCCCGTGGCAACGGATGATTGCCCGGATTGATACGACAGGCGGCGGCGATGGAGCAGAACTTTCCAATCCGCGCGTAATCGATTTGGCAATCTTCCATCACGTAACTGTAATCGTCCAGGATCGTATTCTCCAAGCGGCAACGCGCGCCCACCTGGGTCCAGGCACCCAGCCGGCATCCTCGGATCAGGGCGCTTGGGTGTGCCGTAGGTTCCTCCTGTAGACGTTGGGTTCCACCTTCCATACAATGTTTGTCCGCCGGCCTCGGATTGGTTTCTGGGATTCAAGGGCGCATCAGAGCACCGCAGCACCCATTTCCGCCACGCGGGACCGCTCACCCTTTCTCAAAGTGACATGGCCCGCCAGGGACTCCGATTTCAGTCGCTCCACCAGGTAAGTAAGCCCGTTGCTGCCCGCGTCCAGATAGGGATGGTCGATCTGATCCGGATCCCCCGTGAAGACGATCTTGGTTCCCTTTCCCACCCGCGTGATGAGGGTCTTTACCATGCTCGGGGTCAAGTTCTGGGCTTCATCGCAAAGGATGAACTGGTTGGGTATGCTCCGGCCCCGGATGTAGGTGAAGGTCTCCATCTGGAGCACACCCCGCTGATGCAGATGATCGATGGGTTCCGAAGGGTCGTCGGCATCCTGGAAAAGCAATTCCAAATTGTCGTGGATGGGTTGCATCCAGGGCCGGAGTTTTTCTTCGCGGCTTCCCGGCAGGTAGCCCAAGTCATCACCGACGGGTACCACGGGCCGGGTGATGAGCAACCGGTGAAAGGCGTGCTGTTCCACCACTTTTTCCAACCCGGCCGCCAGAGCCAGCAAAGTCTTGCCCGTGCCGGCCTGACCCACCAAGGTCACCACCCGAATCGTGTCGTCCAGAACCAGTTCCATGGCCAATCTTTGTTCCTTGTTGCGGGCGGAAATACCCCAAACGGTGGCTCCAGCAAACCGCAGCGGCGTGAGAGTGCCGTCGCGATGGCGCGCCAGAGCCGACTGGGAGGGGGTGATCCGGTTTGTGAGCACGGCGAATTCGTTGGGAAACAAGTGCACGCCGGCCGGGATGGGCAGTTGGTGCTCCCGGAAAAGACGATCGATTTCCGATCCCGATACCGACAGGGTGCGGTAACCGTCGTACAGTTCGCTGTAGTTCACCCGATCACTGTCATAGTCCCGGGTGGCGATCCCCAAAACATCGGCCTTAATCCTCAGGTTCAGATCTTTGGTGACCAGAACGACCCGGGAAGATTCTTGTCCGGTGAGCGATTGGGTCAGGGCGAGAATCCGGTTGTCATACTTATGTGGAGCCAGAGCGGGGGGCAAAAAGGAGTTGTCCATATGGTTGAGCTCAATGCGCAGAGAACCGCCGTTGGCCAGGGACACTCCCCGGGAAAGGGGACCCTGGGACCGGAGCTCGTCCAGCCAGCGGGATACCAGCCGGGCGTTCCGCCCTACCTCGTTCTGGCGTTTCTTCTGATCGTCGATCTCTTCAATGACCGCCAAGGGGATGATGAGCCTGGCGTTGGGAAAGGAAAAAAGGGCATTGGGATCGTGAAGCAAAACATTGGTGTCCAGCACATAGATCGATTGATCGTTCATGCGGTCCGATTTCCTCCAAATCCCTCAACTCGGTCCACCGGGAAGGAGCTAAAGGGCTCGCTTAATTCTCAATGAATCAAAATGGCTGCCATTCAACGACCCCCTCCCAGTAGGTTGAGCAGATCGATCAGAAGATCCGTCTTGGGATGGCGATTGGGAAAAAGCTTGATTTGGGCGCCGATCATGGCGGCGAGTAGGAGGCAGAAACCCGTCAATATCAGGCATTCTCGCATGGAAATCCCCCGCAAAGCTCCGAACGGCCGATGATCATCTCAACGGAAGAGTCGCGCTTGCAGGTGACGGTTTTGCGACAGGTCTGCGACAATTGCGTGCACGATGAAGGGCTGAATAGGTTGAACTCTTACATGGCCCGTTCCATGGTCCATGCCGTTTTGGTTTTGTGTTTTTCAAAGATCTGTTGGAGCGGGCGTCCTTCCCACGGTGGATCTTCCTGGGCCAATTCCATGAGCCGGCAGATGGTCGGAGCCGTATCCAGGACCGAGACGGGGCCTTCAATAGGACAATCCTCACGGATGGATGGGCCTCGGCAGATCCACGGGATGGTCAGCACCTCAGGATGGGATGCCTCATGATCGTGGCCTCTGCCGCCGTGATCGCTTTGGACCAGGAGATTGTACCGTTGGTCCAAGCCTGATTCGCTAAGAGTGCGCACCAGATAGCCCACTGCCGCATCCGCCTTCTCAAGTTGCTTCATGTAAGCCGGAGACATAAAACCGTGGCTGTGGGCGACCAGGTCCACCGTTCCCAGGTAAAGGAAACAAAAGTCGGGATGCCGGCGCCGGATGAAGGATGCGGCGGAGGCCGCCATTCGATAGTCGCTGTCAGGGTCGCCTTCCGGTGAGGAGAAAAGGCAGTAGCGCAACGAGCCCGGCTTTCCCAAGGCCCTCAGGTTTTCCCAGTTGTAAAAAGCAGAGGAATACTTGCCGTGCCGGGCCAGCACATCCAGGAGGCTCACTGTGTCCCCGGCGGGTTGGGGGCGATCACAATTGTTGAGTACGCCGTGACGCGAAGGAGGCACCGAAGTAAAGATGCTGAAGTGCACGGGAAGGGTCAAGCTGGGAAAGACGGTCTGAGCCTTCAGTGTCCAGGCCCCATGGTCCATTAAACGGCAGAGGTTGGGAGTAGTCCGGTCCGATAGGGCGTCGGGCCGCATGGCGTCGATCACCACAAGGATCATTCCCGGTGGTCCCATCTGTAGCTTTCCGCTCTCTCTAAATGATCGGCCCATCATAGTGCGACTCCTGAACAGGGATTCATGCCCGATACATGATGTATCCTTCCGCTTTTCAGTGAGAATTGGACACACCGTGGACTCCAATTGTTTCCTTTTCGTGTCGTTTTTGAGACATCTCGGGGACTCCGTGGCCGGATGGGAAAAAGAAAGTGGGAGATCGCGAAACCGTGATTTCAGCGTTTCGTAACGGAACTGTCAGATTCAACCGCCATCGTGGATGACGCATTGTGCCAGCTCCGGATTCCATGTCCTGCGCAAAGGAAGCTCATGGTACCCATCAAAATCTGCGATGTGATTCAGTTCCACAGCCCGCTGAGCGGCGGCATCAAGAGATATGTGACCGACAAGGCCAGGTTTTTTGCGGATCGGCAGGACGTGGAACATTGCGTGATTGTTCCCGGAGCCCGGGATGGCGTGCAGGCGTACGGCCGTTCGCGCTTTTACTCCATCCGTTCGGTGCCTTTGGTGGGCGCCGTAGGCTACCGACTGTTACTTTCCCGCTGGAAAATCCTTCGCATTCTTGAATCGGAAACCCCCCACATCGTGGAGATCGGCGACCCCTACTATTCGGCTTGGGTGGCGCTGGAATACGCCCGCAAGGCCAAGATCCCCACCGTGGGTTACTACCATTCCGATTTTCCCAGGGCCTTGGGGCGTACTGTGCGCAAGTATTTCGGCCCCACGTCGGCCCGTCTGGCCTCGGTCTATGTGCACGGCTATTTGAGACGTCTTTACACGCGGATGGACGCCACGGCAGCCGCCACGGCCAAGGGGTGCACCATCTTGGGAAAGCTCGGTGTTCGGGGTACTCGCATCATTCCCCTGGGAATGGATCCTGAGACCTTCCGACCACAAGGGGGGCGGGATTCCATGCGACAGAAACTGGGGGTTTCGGGATCGTCCCGGCTCATCCTTTACGTGGGCCGTCTCGCCTGGGAAAAGCACGTCAATGGCCTCATCCCCATGATGGATCTTCTGCGCCGGCGAGGCGTCCACGGTCATCTTTTGTTCGTGGGGGACGGGCCATTGCGATCCAAACTGGAGAAGGCTTCGCTGAGTCGGCCCTACGTGAGCCTGCTGCCCTTTTGTACCTCCAGGGAAAGGCTCGCCCACATCTATTCTGCAGCCGATCTTTGTGTCTATCCCGGAACCAGTGAAACCTTTGGGTACGTGGCCGCCGAGGCTCAGGCGTGCGGTACGCCGGTTTTGGTGGTGGCCGGCGGGGGCGCCGATGATATCCTGACTGGCGAGAGGCGCCCCATCGTGGCCCGCTCCCCCGACCCGGAAGACTTGGCCCAGGCGGCCTACGAGGCACTGCAGGCGCCGGAATCCGACTCGTCGCGTTGGGAGCGGCATCGACGCATGGTCACGCACTTTTCCTGGAACCGCACCTTTTTAACCCTATTGGAGCTTTATCGGGAGTTGGCCGAAGCTCCGCTGTCCGGCTCCAGAGACGGTTAGAAATCGTCCCACGTTGTCACCTCTTTTTGAACTTCCTGACACATTTTCTTCACCGTCAAACGATAGAGGCAAACACATATCCGACTCGATGACGGAGGCCGTCGGTTCATGTGGCCGGGGACGGGCCTACGGTTCTTGCAGCCGGCTCCCCCGAGCGTGGTGGATCCCAAAAGGCGGGCGGCGGTCTCTCCCCGTTAGGTTTTGTGAATTTGGGAGGAGCAAAGATGCACGACGGTATCCTTTTGGAACGACGTAAGTTTCTTCAACTGGGGCTCATGGCGGGGGGAGTGGCGGCGCTGCACGTCGCCCTGCCCCAGGCCTCAGCGGCGCAACTGAGGACGATCACCCTGGAGGAATGCCTGGCTTTGAGTCCCCTGGAGATGGCGAAACGATCGGAAATCGTCATGCAATCCTGGGACTTCCTGCGCCAGGCTGTTTCGGAGATCCGGAACGACTCTCTGCGTCAGGCTGTTTTCCAGATTCTGAACAATCCGGCTCCCACCTTTACCGAGGCGCTGAGCTCGGAAAAGGATCGGAAAGAGGTCTACGCCCAACTGCAGACACAAGGGGCGGTGGATCAAATCGCCTTTGACCAGTTTCTTGCTCCGGTGGACGATCCCCGCAAATCCCCGTGGCCTTTCCTGGCGGGCCCGGGCAGCGGCTACCAGAGCCATCACGCCTACCCGGGCGGGCTCGTCACCCACACTGCGCTCAACACCAAGGTCTCTCTCAGCCTCTGGGAACACTACAAGACCGTCTATGGCTTCCACCTGGACCGGGATGTGGTGATCGCCTCGCAGGTGCTCCACGATCTGCACAAACCGTGGGTTTTCCAATGGCAACCAAACGGTGAGTCCCGTACTGAACGAAAACTGGCCGGAACCGGCGAACACCATGTGTACAGCATTGCGGAAAGCCTACACCGCGGTCTTCCTGTGGAGGTGTGCGTGGCCCAGGCCTGTGCCCACAACCACCCGGGCTTTCCAAAGGATGAGGAAGCGCCGGTGCGCTGGCTTAAGGCCGCTGCGACCCTCACCGGGAAGGACCCAGTGAAAACAGGCCTGCTGGATTCGGATGGCAGGACCTTGCCTGTGCCGCGGCGCATGGAAAATTTCGTCTGTCATCTGGGAGACCACGACTGGGTGCTGACCGTACCGGCCGCCAAGTGGGTGATCGAGGAGATGAAGCAAATCGCCGTAAAAGACTACGGCATGTCGGAGGCGGATCTGAAGGGATCCCGGTTCAATCAATTGAGAAACTACGTCTTTTCCCAGGCTTCCATCATGGGCCTTTACCACGTGCTGAGCACGCGGGGTGCGGAGGCGCTTTCCCACACGGTGCAATCCGTGGTGGTTCGGTCTTAAAAAGGTCGGTGTGATCCAAAGAATCGTCATGGGAAAGAGAAGGGAGGAGGAACACAATGCGTGTCAACATGGTGCGAGCGAGTCATTTTTCCAAGGTGCTGGTCCTGTTCGGGCTCGGGGCCCTTTTGGCTCTGCAGCCCCAAGGGGCGACGTGGGCAGCCGATGGTTACATCCAAACGGCCAAATATATTTTCTTCTTTATTGGAGACGGGATGGGCATTCCCCAGCGGGCGGCCGCCTCGGCCTACACCGGAAAGCCCCTCACCGTGGACACCTTCCCGGCCCAAGGGGTCACCACCACCGCCGCGTTCGACCGCTTCATCACAGGTTCCGCAGCGGCGGCCACTGCAATGGCGTCGGGAATTAAGACGAAGATCGGTTATGTGGGGCTGGATCCCCAGCTGAGGCCGGTCAAGACGGTGGCCGAAATGGCCAAAGGGCAGGGAAAGAAGGTGGGCGTCATTTCCAGCGTGAGCATCGATCATGCCACACCGGCGGCCTTTTATGCGCACGTACCCTCCCGCAGCATGTATCATGAAATCGGCATGGCCTTGGTCAAGAGCGGTTTCGATTTCTTCGGGGGCGGCGGTTTCAAGGATCCCGAGGGCAAGAAGTCCAAGGCTCCCCAGGGCAACGTGCTGAAGGCGGCTCGTGCGGCCGGCTACACCCTGGTGAACAACAAGCAGGACTTCATGGCCCTGAAGCGTTCCCCCGGCCTCAAGGTGATCGCCGTCAACCCCTGGCTTCAGGATAGCGCCGCCTTGCCTTACCACATCGACCGAAGGCCCCAAGACATCTCCCTGAGCGAATTCACTGAAAAAGCCGTGGAACTTCTGGACAATCCACAGGGATTTTTCCTCATGGTGGAAGGTGGCAAGATCGACTGGGCCTGCCATGCCAACGATGCTGTGAGCGCCATTCAGGACACCTTGGCCTTCGATGAGGCGGTGCAGGTGGCCCTGCGTTTCTACGAAAAACACCCCCGGGAAACGCTCATCGTGGTGACGGGCGATCATGAGTGCGGCGGACTCACCCTGGGATTTGCCGGAACCAAGTATGAGACGGAATTCAACATGCTCAAGCACCAGGACACGTCCTTTAAGAAATTCAGCGCCGAGGTCTTGAAAAAGTTCCGACAGAAATGCGGTGCCGACTGCAGCTTCGAAAAGATCAAGCCCGTTATCACCGCCCATTTCGGATTGAAGTTCACCGGAGATCCCCAATCGGATCCTCTGGTGGTCAAACCGTACCAGGAAGCGCTGCTACGGCAGGCCTTTGAACGATCCATGGCCGGGGAACGGATCCACTCGGACGACCCCGGAACCTACCTCCTGTATGGGAGCTACGATCCGCTCACCGTGACCATCACCCATGTGCTCAACAACAACGCCGGACTCGCCTGGACTTCGTTTAAGCACACGGGAGTGCCCGTCACCACATCGGCCATCGGGGTGGGTGCGGAACTCTTCAACGGCTACTTTGACAACACGGATCTGGCCAAGAAGGTTATGTCCGTCATGGGGTTGAGCCCTCAGGTCGTTTACATGGCCGATGCGGCCTGAGCCCTTTCTGTCCCGTCTTAAAATAGGGCCCATGCAAGGCAGCGGAGACGCCGGAAACCGTCTCCGCTCGTCTTTTTCAAGGAAAGGAGGTCTTATGGAGGGCCTTTGGCGGCGGCGCGTGGCGGCCCTATGCGCTCTGGTCTGTCTCACGGCGGCTTGTTTCTTCTTTCCGTCCCCCTATGGCGATCGCGTGGACGGTCGGGCTGTTCGATGCGTTGGGCGCGTCGTGGCTGCGGATGATTCGCAGATCCACCAGTTGGGACTGATTCGCAAGGGCTCCCAGCTGCTTTCGCTCATGATCGAAGACGGTCCTTTCGAAGGCAGGCGCGTACAGGCCGTGAACCAGTTGCTGGGGCGAATGGACATCGACAAGGTTTTCCGGCCCGGAGACCGAGCTCTGGTGGTCTTGTCTCTCAATGCCAAGGGGGGCATCGTCTTTGTGGCCGCTCAGGACCATTGGCGCATCGGTTGGGAAGTGGGCCTTCTGGGCCTCTTTTGCCTGCTGCCTCTGGCCTTCGCCGGCTGGACGGGGGCCAAGGCTTTGGGATCCTTCCTCTTTTCCGCCGTATTGATATGGCGTGTCATGATCCCCGCCTTCCTAAAGGGTTGGGATCCCGTGCCCGTGGCCTTGGCGGCCACGTCGCTCCTGACCGCAGTGATCATCTTCATGGTGGCGGGATTCAGCCGGCGGGGTTGGACGGCCTTCCTGGGGGCCATGCTGGGAGTGGTCACCAGCTGCGTGCTGGCCGTGGTCTTTGTGCCGCTTTTCCACGCCAACGGAGCGGTGCTCCCCTTTTCCGAAACCATGCTCTACGCGGGATATGCCCATTTGAGCCTGGCGCGGCTCTTCACGGCGGCCATTTTCGTGGCGGCCTCCGGGGCCCTCATGGACCTGGCCATGGATGTGGCGTCGGCTATGGAGGAGGTGGCACGGGCCCGGCCGGACTATTCCTTCTCTCGGTTGCTGTCCAGCGGGCTCCATGTGGGCCGGGCCGTGGTGGGCACCATGACCACGACCCTGCTGCTGGCCTATTCGGGCGGTTACATGACGCTGCTGATGGCCTTCATGGCCCAGGGGGTGCCGGTGGTCAATCTCATGAACCATGTCTACGTGGCATCGGAAATCTTGAAGACCCTGGTGGGAAGCTTCGGCCTGGTGACCGTGGCGCCCTTCACGGCCGTGGTCGGTGCGTTTGTCTACGGGCGCACGTGGGGTGCAACGGCCTTCCGGCGAAACCTGAAGGCGCTGGGAGCCGCATTCATCGGCAAAAGATCCGCATTGGACGTGGAGCGCTGAAGAGGTGAGGCGGACGCAGGATCATGGGAATTCTGGTGTCAAAAGATCTGTGCAGGAGCCGTTTGATCAAGCAGCTTTGGCCGTCCGGCAACGCCCTGCGTGCCAGGCCAGGTAGGACCGTGCGTTTTCTTTACCCATGGTCTTTTCCAGCAGTTTGTAATCTCCCTGGGTGAGATCCACCATGACCAGAACGTCCAAGGCGTTGGAAAACCGGGGATCCACGTTGAACCCCAGGACCGTTCCCCCCACTTTGAGGTAGTGCCTCAACAGGACGGGCAGGGATCGTTTCCGGTCTTCCAGGTCTGCCACCAGTTCCGAAAAAAGATCCACGTCTCCCAGGCCGCGGCACAGGAGCCTGGTGTCCCAAGGCGCGGATGGGGTGAAACGCGGTGGTTTCCGCGCCCGAACCCAGCGCCCCAGGTCCCAGCTGAAGTAGTGGGCCTGCAGAACGGACTGGATCAGATGGCGGGATAACACGTGGTAGTCATCACTGATGCTCACCGGCCCGATCAGGTGGGTGTAGATCCGCCGTCGGGCCACATACCGGCCGATCCCTTTCCACAAGAGCCATAAAGGGGCGTAAGCCTTTTGGTATTCCGGGCGCACGAAGGATCGGCCCAATTCCAGACTTGTCTGCAAGAGATGGCAAATGGCCGGCTTGTATGTAAAGAGTGTATGGGTGTAGAGCCCCGAAAGTCCGAACCGCCTGAGAATCTGATCGGCCCTTGCGATGCGGTAGGCTCCCACCACGTGACGTTCCACCTGGTGCCAAACAAAGAGATGTTCGTAGTAGGCATCGAAGCGGTCCAGATCGATGGATCGGCCGGTTCCTTCACCCGCATTGCGAAAGGCGATCTCGCGCAATCGCCCGATTTCGCGCATCACGTGAGGGATCCGTTGGGCGGTGGTGCAGTAGACGCGGTAGGGACCCGATTGGAGCAGGGAATCCGTATCGGGCAAGCACCGCACGTCCTGTTCAAGCAGTTCCGCCGGCACGGAGGGCGCCACGGGGGAACGTTGCAGCAGAGGCCGGGACGACGTGGCGTGGGGAGAAAAACCCGTTCGAGTGCCAGGGGATCCACCGGATACTCGCCCCAAACCCAGCGCATAGGTTCGGGCTCGAAGATACTCGGCCGCATGACATGCCTCTTGACCCGGGAGTGGATCCCGAAAGGTCACGGGGGTTCCCACCGTCACGGACACCGTGGTGCCGCTCTTGTTCAACAGCTCCCGGGGAAGCATCAGGGTGCGGAGCCGGGGGTGGACAAGCCCCAGCAGCTGAAACAAAAGGCTGTTTCGGCCTTCGATGTAAACCGGCACCACGGGACATCGGCTCAGGAAAGCCAGGCGGGCCACGGTCGGATTCCACGGGGGGTCCATGATACGCCTTCGCCGGATGTGCACGTGGGAAACGGTGCCTGCGGGAAAAAGCACCAGCGCTCCCCCGGATTCGAGCCATTTGAGACATCGGCGAAGCGGCCGAACGTTTCGTTCGATGGCGCCTTTGCGTCCGAAAGGATCCACGCCGATCACCAGTTGCCGGACTTCCTGGATCTGTGCCAAAAGCCAATTGGCCAGGATTTTCACATCGGGGCGGATGTCGAGCAGGATTCGGGCCAGGATGATCCCTTCCAGGCCCCCGAAGGGATGGTTGGCAGCCAGGATCACCGGCCCGTGGCGTGGAATGGTCTCCGTGGTTCCGTGAAGGCGGACCTGAACCTGCAGGGCCCGGAGGGCCTCTTCCAGGAATCCTTTCAAGTCTCGTCGGCCTGCCATGGACCGATAGACTTCATCCAGTTGATCCAAGGCGGCGATTTTTCCCAGCGACTTGAACCACCGGGAAGGGTGCAACGGGCCGGCCCCGCCGTTGGGCACGAAAAGCGAGGGCTCCTGGTCCTTCATGGCAGGGCTCGCTTGCGCCTGGCCATCACACGGCTTCGCGTAGGGTCTTGTCGTCTTCATCTGCGTCAAAGCTTTCCCCGTAGAGGTGCCAGGTGGCCAGAAAGGCCTCTTTGAAAGAGCGCTTTTCCATGAGGGCGCGCGCTTCTCTGCTCATCCTGCGACGCTCTATGGGATGGGTCGCCATCCACGCCAGGGCTTGTAGTAGACTGTCCTCATCCCCGCCGCGGAAGATGAGGCCGGTTCGTCCTTTCTCCAGATTTTCCTGCGGACCGCCCTGGTCGCTCACCACCACAGGAAGGCCCGAAGCCTGGGCTTCCAGAACCACATTGCCGAAGGTGTCCGTGGTGCTGGGAAAGACGAAAAAGTCGCAGGATGCGTAGGCTTCAGTCAGGTTCTCGCCGGAAAGATAGCCGGTGAAGACGGCCGGAGTTCCCCGGAGGGATCCCTCCATTTGTTCCCGGTAAGGACCGTCTCCCACCACCACCAAGGCCATGTCCGGGTGCGTGTCCAGAAGCCGTCTGTAGGCGCGGCACAGAAGATCCAGTTCTTTTTCTTTGGATACGCGGCCCACGTACAGAACCGCCGTCTTTCCGTCCAGGCCATGTTCCAGACGAAAGCGCTCCGATGCGTTTCGTGGATGGAAACGCTCCGTGTCCACTCCACGGGGATAGGTCCGAATCTTTTCCCGGGGAAGGCCGTGGCAGATGAGCTCCCGGGCGGTGGCGACGGACGGCACATAGATGCGATCCATCTGACGGTAGTACCAGATCATGTAGCGCCAGGTGGCCGCCTCCAGGGTTTCGTCGCCGGTCAGGTGCTTTACGTACTGGGGAAACGCGGTGTGGTAGGTGGCCGCGATGGGAAGGGAAAGAATACGGGCCGCAGCCAGGGCGGCCAAACCCATGGGACCCGGCGTGGCCGAATGGATCTGGGTAAATCCCTGCTCATGACAGGTGGCCAGGATCTGTAGAAAAGGCGGGATGTTGAGGGACAGTTCCGGGTATTCGGGCAATTGATACCTGCCCACAGGCCGGAAGTTCAGCACTCCTTCAGGCACCCCTCGGTCCGTTTCCTCCGCTGTGAAGAGCATCAGACGGTGACCCAAGCGCCGGGCTGTGTGGAGCTGCTGGAGCAGTGTTTGCGCCACCCCGTTCACGTCCCGCAACGTGTCCGAAAAGTGGGCGATGGAGATTTTTCCATCGGACGATTCAGCTTCCATGGGCAGGTGATGACGCCATGAAAGCTCCCCGGCCAGGACTTTGTCTTTGGTGAAATGGGCGTAGGCTACGAAATAAGGAGCCAGCAGACTGTAGAGAGCCCCGGCGGATCCCAGGCTGCCGAAAGTGTCGAACAGATTGGCGCCCCGCAGATGCCGCCCGGCTCGATCCACCAAGTGAACCAAAAGGGAGTCGGCTGCCTGGCCCACGAACTGATGCCATATCTTTTCCGCCTCGGTAGAGGAAGGGTTTCGGGAGGTGTGGACCACGGCGGCGAAGCGCGCGTCTTTGGTCACCAGATGCCGGGAGGTCTTCCAAAAGGCCTTTAAGGGGGAAAGGTCCTCCTCCGGTGTGGAATTCCTCCATCGGCGACGTGCCGCTCGGGCCAGGTCGTAGACTCTCGAGGACCAGGACGCCGAAGTTTCTCCCTGATTTGCGTCCAGGACCTTTTCCAGGAACCTGAACAGCACGTCCTTGTGAATATGACGGTCCAAGCGGAATCTCTGGCGGTAGTACTGGTAGGCGATGGCATACAGATTGTGGGCCATGGTCAGAGGCGTGGCCGGGATACCGCCGGTCTGCGCGGTTCCGTCGCCCACCCCTGTCAGGAAAGACCTCACGTCCCGCGCCTGGGGCACCTGGGTCCAGGACCGCGCGATGTTCAGCGAACTGTGGTCGTCCGAACCGGCGATCACCGCCTTTTGGCCGGGGTCGGTGCTCTTGGGAACGATCTTGTGAGTTTCCGCCAAATGGACCAGATGGTCCTGGTCCAGCCTTTCAAGAACCGCCCGCAGGACCTGGTTCTGGAAGCCGCTTCGCGCGCCGTTGAGCTCGAAGATATCGAAGAGCAAGAGCATCTTTTCGAAGTGCTCCACGGTGAGCTTGTCGTTGATGCCATAGAGGGGGTGGGCCACGGCGTGGAGGATCTTTTGCTCATTCAGGTAGGAAACCAATTCATAGATGTTTTCTCTCACCTTCTGAATGTCCTGGTGCTGGTCTTCAGAAATGTCGTAAGCCAGCACATGCACCTTGCACCCGTCTTCGGGAAAATAGGTGGTGATCTCCTCACTGATGAAGACATCGGGTAGGTGAGCGATCTCCAGGGCGCCCCGAATGGTGTTGTGATCTGTCACAGTGACCAGATCCATGCCGTGAGCCTTTGCGATGCGGTGCACTTCCGCCGGGTCGGTGAAGCTTTCGGGACAACCGATTTTTTGGAGGATCCATTGGGATGGCCGAGTGGAAAAACGGGAATGGACATGCAGGTCTGCTTTCATCTGTCTCCCTCGTCTTGCTGGATTCATGAACTCAGCTCATGGTGACAGCGGTGTGTTGCTGTTTCATCACGCCTTTGCGGCGATTTGGTCACAGGCCCAATCCACTTGAGCGGGAGAACAGGAGGCTGGGTTCATGCACGGGCGTCGCTTGGCGCCTTGCCGCTTCTTGCTTTCTCTTGTGCGTCAACTTCGTGTTTTGGGAGAGGTTGACGCAATGGCCCCGAAGATGCTACGAGACTGTCCGACAATGGCCTTTCAGCCTTTCGGGAGGTTTCTAACGAGTGGAAATTCCACTGTTCTCTGTGGCTCTTTTTGATCCTTGTAGGGTCGGGTTCGAAGGCAGAGTCTACCGCTTAAAGCCCAGGCCGGCAGCACGGGCCCGCCTGGCAGCCCAAACCTTCCGTTCGTAGAAGAAGGGAGCGACCTGGGCGTTCTCGGACACGCTTTAGGGGCATGCTGGGTGCCTAAAAGTTCCTCTGGTGGGAGGGGTTAGGGAAAGGGGTCGGATGGTGGGAAGGGGCCATCTTTTGCCCTTGTTGAGCAGTGGGGATGGAGATGATCTGACGGGATCACCCCCTCCTAACCTCCATCGAGGGGGAGGGATTTGTGGGTTGGAACGTGGCCCCGCTCGGTGGGAGGTACAGATCAGTGGGAGGTAGTGACGGGGCGCTTGAGCAGTTCGAACGGGCCAGGCTACGGGAAGTGTGCTCATTTCCGGTGTTTTCAGGCAAGCTCCCAGGCATGGGGAAGGGAGACGGACGAAGAGAGGGCTTATGGGCTGGATTGAAGTCCTGGAACGACGGGTTCTGGACGGACAAGAGGTGAACGCCGAAGAGGCTCTGAACCTCATGGCGATCGACGGACCGGCGGTGTACGATCTGCTGGCGGCAGCAAACCGCATTGCGCGCAGTTTCAAGGGATGCCGGGTGGAATTGTGCGGCATAATGAACGCCAAAAGTGGGCGCTGCCCGGAAGACTGTGCTTTTTGTGCCCAGTCGGTCCACCACCGAACCCAAGCGCCGGTCTATGGGCTCAAGGAAGTCCAGGAGATGGTGGATGCAGCCCGGGAAGCGACCGCCCTGTCCGCCACTCACTTCGGCATTGTGACGAGCGGAACCGGCATTGGGGAGGGGACCGAGCTGGAGCGGCTCTGCGAGGCAGTGCACCGGATTGCCACCGAAGGGTGCGTGAGTCCCTGTGCCAGCCTGGGGATCGTCTCGGATTCCGTCCTTCGGCGTCTCTGGGATGCAGGGCTCAGGCGTTACCATCACAACCTGGAGACGGCGCGGAGTTACTTTCCTCGGATTTGCACCACCCACGATTATGACGACGATGTGCGGACAGTCCAAAGGGCCAAGGCGATGGGCTTTCAGGTCTGTTCGGGCGGAATCTTCGGGATCGGCGAATGCCCCGAGCAGCGCGTGGAGCTGGCTCTCACGCTGCGCGGGTTGGCCGTGGATGCCGTGCCCATCAACTTTCTCGTTCCGGTTCCGGGGACTTCCCTGGAGGCCATGGACCCGCTTGCCCCCTTGGAGTGCCTCAAAATCGTGGCGGTCTACAGGTTTCTTCTTCCTCGAGCCACCCTCAGGGTGTGTGCAGGGCGAGAGCGGAACCTACGGGATCTGGCTTCTTGGATCTTCTTTGCCGGAGCGGATGCCATGATGGTGGGGCCCTATCTCACCACGGCCGGTCGTGGGCCCGATCTGGATCTGCAGATGGTTCGGGACCTGGGCTTGCAGGTGGTGAACGAAGCCGAAGGCCGGGTCGCGTCCCAATCCCAAGAAAGCGTTTGTCACGTTCGTCTCTAACCATTGAAATACCTGAATGATGGTTTTGCATTCTTCACTGCGGATTTTCCAACGCTTCTCGTGACCTGCACGACGGATCAGCCCTTTCGCGCCATCCATCCCTCATGAGCGCCCGGTCCATGCGCATGCCAATTCCCGGCCTGCGGGCACCGTTTTGGTCACGCCGCACGGGGAAAGCGACCGACGGATCTACCTTGGAATGCCAACGCCAGGGCGGCGGTCAGACCTTTCCAGCTCCTTCCCTTCCTTCTGGGCTTTCCCCAAGCCTTACCATCTTGTTCCGGAGAACGCGGGGCCATGGATCCGGTCGGAAAAGGGCGATTCCTGGCTGCAAAGGAAGGAGGACCGGCTGCCGGGTAGAGAATTCTACTTGTTCCAGGGCGCCCTTTTAAGGTTGAATGCATGTTCGAAAAAGACCGATGCGAAGGCTTATGGTGTACATCCGAAAAGGAGAAGATCCATGGTACGGCCCGAACGGCATACCTATCAGGTGAAGGTCACTCTCAAAGGAAGCGAACCGCCCATCTGGCGTCGCCTGCTCGTGGACAGCCGCCTGCGCTTGGACCAGTTCCATCTGGTGCTGCAGGTTGCCATGGGCTGGGAAAATCAGCACTTGCACCAGTTTGAAAGCAACGGCGTGGTTTTCGAACCCCGCATTCCAGACGAGCCGCCACGCGGGAAGAATGAAGCGAAATACCGACTGGGAGATGTGCTGGTCCAGGAAGAGGACCGGATGATCTATTGGTACGACTTTGGGGACGATTGGATCCATGAGATCGTTCTGGAAAAGATCCTGCCCTTTGATCGCAAGGCGCCCCGGGCCCGGGTGATCGAGGGAAAGCGTGCTTGTCCCCCGGAGGACGTGGGGGGGATTGGGGGCTACGAGTACTTCCTGGAAGCGCGCCGCGACCCGGCGCACCCCGACCACGAACACATGATGGAATGGGGGGGGGAGGAGTTCGATCCGGAGGCTTTCCAGCCCGAACAGCCCAACGCCCTACTGAAAAAATTTCTTAAGTAGGGAATGCCTGCTCGGTGGCCGGCGCAAGTCTTCTCGGGCACGGGGGTGCCGCGGACCTTTGTCCTGAACTGGAGAGGAAGCCATAAGGAGAATATCATGACCAACCAGGCGGAGATTCCCAAGATCACCTCAGCGAACACCAAAAAGGAGATGCTGGAGGCCTACAACAAACTCCGGAAGCTTCTTGCAGAACGCTCCAAGGAAACCCTCAAGCCCAAGGAAGAAAAGGAAAAGAGGGAGAAGCGGGAGGTGGTGACCACGGCCGACGCCCTTCCCACGGAAAGGGTCTTGGAGACCATCAATCAGCTCAAGATGGAGACGGCGGCGGCGCTCAATGCCATGTCCGCGCGTCTGGAGGAAGAGACCACCCGGTATGCCAAGATCAAGAAGGCCATAGAGATCAAAGAAAAGGAGCTGGAAGAGATTTTCGGCATCGAGCGGGAAGCCCACAGCCTGGCGGCGCTTCTGGAGGCGCAACGGGAAAAGAAGGCGCAGTTTGAGCAGGACATGGCGGCTCGGAAGGAAGCCTTGGAAGAGGAAATCCGCACGAAGCGGGCCGAGTGGGAAAAGCAAAAGCAGGCCATGGCCGAACAGATCAAGGAGTTGAAGCGCGAAGAGGAGAAGAAGCGCGTCCGGGAACGGGAAGAATACGAATACAACCTGAAAAGGGAGCGGGAACAGAAGGTCAATGCGCTCCAGGACGAATTGGCCCGCCTGCAGAAGGAAATCGATGAAAAGAAGGCGGCATTCGAAAAGGAGACGGCCGAGGTGAGGCAGGCCTTGGAGGAGCGCGAGGCCAAGGTGGCCGAGCGGGAAAAACGGGTGGAGGAACTGGAAGCCAAGGTGGCGGCTTTTCCCCAGGAACTGGAAAAAGAGGTGAAAAAGGCGGTGCGGGAAGCCACCGAACGTGTCCAGGCGGAGGCGGCGGCCCGGGAAGCCCTCATGAAAAAGAGCTTCGAGGGCGAGAAAAACGTTCTGTTGGCCAAGATCGCCTCGCTGGAATCTCTGGTGGAAACACAAAGAAGCCAGATCGAAAAACTGACGCTCCAAGTGGAGGCGGCCTACGGAAAGGTCCAGGACATTGCGGTTCGGGCCGTGGGCGCGGCCGGCCGCGCGCCATCCGGTACGCCCGCCGCCGTGACGGTTTCAAAAGAGGAGGATCTGTAGCCATGGAGATGTCTGTCGGCCGGGACGGACGCAGCTTCCACGGCCCATCCGTCCAACGGGTCCGACCGGTAACCCACGGGGCCGCTTCCAGGGATCGCGGACGGGGAGCTTGTCCGAAAACGCCCAGGTTGCTCCCTGCTGGCGCGGCCGGAAGGTTGGATCTACCAGGCGGGGTCGTGCTGGCGGCCTGGCCATGCAGCCGTAGGGCGGGTTCCGAACCCGGCCCTACAGGGCTTTCTGCGAACGTAAAAGAGCCCCATGGCCCAGTGGAATCTCCGCTGGTCCCAAATCCCCCGAAAGGCAGGTGCGGGTCAGTCTCCTACGCATCACGCAATTCCAAAAGATGGCAGACGATGACCAGGTCTCCGGGAGGGGCTTGGGGATGGAGGTGATCGCCCGCGCCGGGAATGCGGAGGCGGCTTTGGTGGGTGCATCCGGGCGGGATGGTGACCGTGAGGGTCTGTTCTTCCAGGATTTCACCGGACCCCTGGCAGCGGCCACAGGTGCTTGATCCGTTTCGGCGCGAATGTCCGTTGCCTCGGCACTCCGGACAGTAGCGGACCCGCTCGAATCGGATCTCCTCCTTTGCACCCACAAGGAGCGTTTCGAGGGTCACCTCCAGATCGAAACGCAGGTCCACCTTCCTTTCCGGGTAGGCGCCTTGGGGATGGATGCCCAGGATGTCGTGGAGCGCCTCGGAGACGGCGCCGCACATCTCGTGGGTCCACTGGAAGGTGGAGCCGCCGTTGCCATGGTCGAGCCCGGCGATTCCACGGCGAAGGTCGTAGCGCCTTCGTTTTTCGGGATCGGAAAGGACCTCGTAGGCGCGGCGGATGCGCCGAAACGTTTCCGCCGCCTCGGCGCCTCCGGGATTCCGGTCGGGATGCCAGCGCAGGGCCAGGCGCCGGAAGGCGCCCTTGATTTCTTCTTGACTGGCCGTCTTGGAGACGCCAAGGATATCGTAGTAGCAGGCAATCATGGCTCGAAGGAATCCCGTCTTCATTGGGGGGGTCCGTGGAAGCGAAGGCCCCCGTGTTCACTTCCGGAAGATGAGGATTCTAAAGGAGTTCTCCCGCAGAAGACAAGCACCTTTCAAAGCAGGACCGACGCGCATGGTGGCCAAGACCTACACCTTCGGGGTCGTCGGCATCGAGGCCTTCCTGGTGGAAGTGGAGGTGGACATCTCCACCGGACTGCCCTCCTTTTCCATGGTGGGCCTGCCCGACAACATCGTTCGGGAGAGCAGGGAGAGGGTCAAGAGCGCTTTGCACAATTGTGGATATCCCTTTCCCATGGACCGGATCACGGTGAACCTGGCTCCGGCGCACATCAAAAAGGAAGGCGCGGGATTCGATCTGCCCGTGGCGGTGGGGCTCTTGGCCGCATCCGGCCTGCTGGAACTGGATCCGGAACGATTGCCGGTCCTGGTGGGGGAGCTTTCCCTGGACGGGCGGGTCAAGGCGGTCAACGGGTGCCTACCCATGGCCATGGGAGCCAAGGCCCTGGGATGGCGCGAGATGATCGTGCCTTCGGAAAACGTGGCCGAAGCGGCGGTGGTGGGCGATCTCACGGTCCATGGGGCGGATCACCTGGCCCGGGTGGTGGAGCACCTGGGGGGCGGAGCGCCATTGCCTCCCCACGTTCCAAGCAAGGCCGACTTAACGGGCGATCCCCCGGAAGCGGCCTTGGACCTCAGGGACATCAAAGGCCAGGAACATGCCAAGCGGGCGCTGGAAGTGGCGGCGGCGGGAAATCACAACATCCTGCTGGTGGGGCCGCCGGGATCGGGAAAGAGCATGCTGGCTCAGCGGCTGCCGTCCATCCTGCCTCCGCTCAGCCTGGAAGAATCGCTGGAAACGTCGCAGATTTACAGCGTGGCCGGGCTTCTGGGCGACCGGCCCCTGGTGCGTGTGCGCCCCTTTCGCCACCCCCACCACACCATCTCAGACGCGGGGCTGATCGGCGGCGGCCACGTGCCCCGGCCGGGCGAGGTGAGCCTGGCCCACAACGGGGTGCTCTTCTTGGATGAATTGCCCGAGTTCCGCCGCAATATCCTGGACCTGTTGCGCCAGCCCATGGAAGACGGTCGGGTGACCATCGCCCGGGCCAGTATGACGCTCACCTACCCCGCCCGCTTCATGCTCGCCGCCGCCATGAACCCCTGCCCCTGCGGATACGCTGGAGAGCCCCGAAGGGCGTGTCGCTGTTCCGCCCACCAGATCCAGCGCTATCGAAGCCGCATTTCCGGACCCATCCTGGATCGCATCGATCTGCACGTGGAGGTGCCTGCGGTGGAGGTGGAAGACCTGCGCGATGGAGCCCGCGGGGAAGCGTCGTCTGTGGTGCGGGAACGGGTCTGTGCGGCCCGAAGGCTCCAGCAGGAGCGCTTCGCCGCAACGGGGATCTTTGCCAACGCGTTCATGGGCCCTCGGCAACTGGAACGGTTTTGTGAACTGGATTCCCGGGGCGAGCGGCTCCTGGACGAAGCTTTTGGAAAGCTCCATCTGAGCGCTCGGGCCTACCACCGGATTCTGAAGGTGGCCCGAACCATTGCGGATCTGGAATCGAGCCCGTCCATCGAGGCCCATCACTTGCTGGAAGCCATCCAGTACCGTTCCCTGGACCGGGATCTGTTGGCGTAAGAACGATCCGTGGACGGGGATCTCGACGCAGGAACGGGGGATGGGAAGACGGCAGGACGGCGGTATCTTGGGCCTTGCCCCTTTTCCTCCGCGGGTCCTTCCGCTAGGATGGGCCTTCCCCGGTCCAGCGGCATCAGGGCGCGGACCGAAAAGCACGGGGGTACGAGCGGATCCGGGGCCCTCCGCGGAAGTCTTTGGACGGGTGCGGGCCGGTCCGTTCCCTGCGAGGACAGTCATGCACTATATGGAAAAGGATCCCGGTCGGGAAGGTGAAAGGGCGCATGGGCCCAACCCCAGAAGGGGCTGGTGGATCGGTGCAGTGGCGCTGGTCGTCATGGTTGTGATGGTGGGGGCGTTTGTGGTGACGGCTGCCTACATCCAGCTGGAGCGGTCCCTTCCCAGCATCCAGTCGCTCAAGGAGTATCGGCCTCCGGTGGTGAGTCGGATGTACGCCGCCGACGGGACGCTCATCGGCGAATTCTACACGGAACGGCGCTACGTGCGTCCCCTGGCGTCTTTTCCCCGCCACGTGATCCAGGCCTTCCTGGCTGCCGAGGATGCACGCTTTTATGAACACGGCGGGGTGGATGTGGCGGGTATCGTGCGGGCCATGATCAAGAATGTGCGGGCGGGCCAGATCGTGCAGGGAGGCAGCACCATCACCCAGCAGGTGGTCAAATCCCTGCTTCTGAGCCCCGAACGCACTTACATCCGAAAGATCAAGGAAGCCATCCTGGCCTACCGCATCGACCGATCCATGACCAAGGACGAGATCCTCCACCTCTACTTGAACCAGATCTATCTGGGCTCGGGTGCCTACGGGGTGGAAGCGGCCGCCCGGACCTATTTCGACAAAAGCGCCTCGGAGCTCACGGTGGCTCAAGCCGCCCTGCTGGCCGGCCTTCCCAAAGCGCCCAGCCGCTACAACCCGTTTCGCGATCTGGAAAAGGCTCGAGAACGGCAACACTACGTGCTGGACCGCATGGTGGAGGTGGGATTCCTGGCGCCGGATGAGGCGGAAAAGGCCCGCCGGGAACCGCTGGATCTGGCCGAGCCGGGGGCTTCGTCGGTGAATGTGCGGAACAGCTTCACCGAGGAGGTGCGGCGACGGGTGGAGGCCCATTTGGGACGCGATGCCCTCTACCGGGGAGGGCTTTCCATTCACACCACGCTGGATCTGGACGCCCAGCGCGCGGCGGAGGCGGCCGTGCGAAGAGGCCTGGAGGAACTGGACAAGCGCCACGGCTATCGGGGACCGCACGGGCATGTGGAAGGGGCCCAACGGGACGGGTTGCTGAAGGAACTGGAGCAAAGGTATGGGGATCTGACGGCCGGCGCCGTGGTGGAGGCCGTGGTGTTGGATTGCCGGCGCGGCGGAAGCTGCCGCGTGTCCCTGGGCGGGGATCGGAACGCGCGGCTTCGAGCGCCGGCCAAGGAAAAATGGGCGGCGCGCTATTTCAAGTCGCGCAAAAAGGCCTTGGCGCCGGGGGATGTGATCCGCGTGCGGCTGGAAGGCCGGGAGGGTTCCACGTGGAACGTCCGGCTGGAACAGGAGCCGGCCGCCGAAGGGGCCTTTCTGGCCCTGGATCCCCGATCGGGCCGGGTTTACTGCCTGGTGGGCGGAAAGGATTTTTCCAAGAGCCAGTTCAATCGGGCCATCCAGGCCATCCGCCAGCCGGGCTCGGCCTTTAAGCCCATCATCTACGCCGCCGCCTTGGACCGGGGCTTCACCGCCGCGTCGGTGCTCATCGATTCGCCCATCATCGAAGACGATCCCAGCCTGCAAGGGCCCTGGAAACCGGCCAACTACGATCGGAAATTCTGGGGCCCCCTTCTGCTCCGAGATGCCCTCATCCACTCGCGGAACGTGGTCACCATCAAGCTGCTCCAACAGGTGGGCATCGAGTACGTGGTGGACTACGCCCACCGGCTCGGAATCCGATCGCCGCTCACCCCCACCCTCTCCCTGGCCCTGGGCGCTTCGGGAGTGAGCCTGTGGGAGCTTCTCACCGCCTATTCGGCCTTCGCCAACCAGGGGGTGCGTTCCGAACCCTATCTGGTGGAGGCGGTCTACGATCGGGACGGGCGCCTGCTGGAAGAGCACGCGCCGCGCCAGGAAGCGGTGATCTCCCCCCAGACGGCCTTTCTGGTGACCCACATCCTCCAGGGGGTCATCCAGGAGGGAACGGGCCGGAGGGTACGTCGCCTCGGCCGCCCCGCCGCCGGCAAGACAGGCACCACCAACGACCTGAAGGACGCCTGGTTCATCGGCTACACCCCCTCCACCCTGGCCGGCGCCTGGGTGGGCCACGACGACCATCGCCTCTCCCTGGGGCGCAGGGAAACGGGAGGTCGGGCCGCCGCTCCCATCTGGCTCTACTTCATGGAAGCCTGGCTCAAGGGAAAGCCGGTGAAAAATTTTTCCGTTCCGCCGGGTATCGTCTTCGCCAAGGTCCAGCCCAAGGCCCACTTTTCCAAGAAGGCGCCCAAGCCGGTCTACATGGCTTTCAAGGAAGGAACAGTGCCCCAACGGACGGAAGCGGCCCCGTCCCAACTGGGGGTGAAGGAAAGCACGTCCGATTCCTTTTTCAAATCGGACCTCTTCTGGAAGGATTGACGGCGCCCCATGGCCACTGCCCCCAGTGTGGAATCCTTTTTCGACCGCAACGGTCCGCTGTCCCGGGTCGTGGAGGCCTATGAGCACCGACCGGCCCAAAGCCGGATGGCCCAAGCCGTCTGGGAGGCGATCGGCCGGTCCGTCCCGCTTCTGGCCGAAGCGGGAACGGGAACCGGAAAAACCTTTGCCTACCTGGTTCCGGCGCTTCTCAGTGGAAAGAAGACGGTGGTTTCCACGGCCACCAAGGCCTTGCAGGATCAGATCCTGGGACACGACATCCCCTTCCTCCAACGGCACTTCTTTCCCAAACTGCGCATGAAGGTCCTCAAGGGACGAAGGAATTACCTTTGCCTTCGCCGCTACCATGAATTCAGCTACCAGCCCTCCTTTTTCAACCGAGAAGAAGCCGCCTCCTTTCAAAAGCTGCGCTCCTGGGCGACCCAGACCCGGTCGGGAGACCGCGCTGAAGTGGACCTTTTCCCCGAGGACGCGCCTCTTTGGGGGGAACTGACCGCCTCCGGCGATCAATGCCTGGGAAGCCAGTGCCCCCACCACGAAGAGTGCTTCGTTCAAAAAAATCGCGCCGAGGCGGCTCGGGCCGACCTGTTGGTGGTCAACCACCACCTGTTCTTCGCGTCCCTGTCCGTGGAAGGGGAAGGGGCCTGGGATCTCCTGTCTTCCTTTGAGGTGTTCGTCTTCGACGAGGCCCACCGCCTGGAAGATGTGGCGGCCCTCTATTTTGGCCTGGAATTTTCCAGCTACCAGGTCCTGGAAACGCTTCGGGACCTCCAGCGTGCCGCCGCCTTGCCCAAAGCGCCGGCGGAACTGAGAACCCGGGTGGCGGGAACCGGCGATCATCTGTCCCGAAAGCTGTGGGACCTGCACCAGGTGCTGGTGGAGGGGGCGGGAAAAAGAGGCGGCCGGGTGCGCCTGGATCCTTCCCGTCTGGGAAAGCCCTTCCAAACGATCGGTGCCGATCTGGTGGAGTCCCTGCGGGATCTGGCCGCGTTCCTGGAATCCCACGGCTCCCTTGCTCCCGCTGTGGACCTGGCCAGGGGACGCCTGTCGGCTCTGGCCCAGAACCTGGAGATGCTTTCGGCCCAGGAAGATCCTCACCTGACGTATTGGTACGAGGCCTCGCCGGTGCGAAAAAGCTTCACCCTGCACGCCACGCCTTTGGAAGTGGCACCCATTCTTTCCGAAAGGGTTTTCTCTCGCACCGGCGCCGTCATCCTCACCTCGGCCACACTCGCCACGGCCCAGCAGGGGCGTCCTTCCTTCCACTTCATCCGGGATCGGCTGGGGGTGCCCGCGGAGGCCATGGAAAAGATCTTTGCGTCCCCTTTCGACTTTTCCCGCCAGGCCCTGCTTTACCTGCCCCAGCCCTTCCCGGCGCCTCAGGATCGCCGATTTTGCCAGGCGGTGGCCGCGGAAGCCCGGGCCGTTCTGGAGCGAACGCAGGGCCGCGCCCTCTTTCTCTTCACCAGCTACCGGAACATGCACGAGGTGCACCAGCGACTCGTGGCAGACGGCGCCCTGCCCTATCCGATCCTGTGCCAGGGGGAACGGCCCAAGAGGGCCCTGCTGGCTGATTTCAAAAAGCAGCTGCACTCGGTCCTGCTGGCCACCTATTCCTTCTGGGAAGGTATCGATGTGCCCGGCGAGGCATTGAGTTGCGTGCTCATCGACAAGCTGCCCTTCGAGGTGCCCGACGATCCGATTACGGCCGCCCGCCTGGAGATCCTCAAGCGATCCGGTGAAAATGCCTTCTACCGCTACCAGGTGCCCCGGGCGGTGTTGCTCCTCAAGCAGGGCATCGGTCGTCTCATCCGCTCCCGAACCGACCGCGGTCTGGTGGTTTTGTTCGATTGCCGCCTCACCACCAAGCCCTACGGGCGCGTCTTCCTCCAAAGTCTCCCGTCCATACCCGTCATTCGCAGGCTGTCCGATTTCCCGCCCGACTTTCTCTAAGGGCTTGGCCGTCAACGGACACGTTGGTTTTCTTTCGTGGGTACCGGGTGGTTTGATACGACCAGGCGGGTGCGTCTTGGCGGTCTGGGCTGGAACGGGCTTGGTGCACGTGGGGCGAACCGCCGGGGTGATCCCGCTCCGGCGAAGCCCCGCTTGGGCCATGACTTTTCGGGCGGCCTGGCCAGGGCGCCGTCGGGGCGGGTTCCAAACCCGCCCCACCGAGGCTGTCTGAAAATTCAAAAAGCACCGCGGGGCCGGTGAAATTTTTACGGGTCAGAAAGCCACCAAAAGGCGAAAGGCCATTTTCGGACAGCCTCCCAGCCGTCCATCTGCTGCGGCATGGGGGAACGGCCCGACCCGGGGTGGCTTTGGTGCGATACCAGGTTATGCTTTTTTAGAAGTGGAACCTGCTTCGGATCATCAAGGCCTTCCCATGTCCAGGGGGACGTCCGTCCCGAAAGGAGAAACCGAGATGGAAAGAAAGTGTATTCTCATGGCGGTGGACGGATCCGAACGGTGCCTCCAGGCCGTGTCCCGGTTCGGATCGTTCCTTGGCGGCCGCAAGGACTGTTGTTTTCTGCTGCTCCACTGTGTCCAGCAGAACTTGCTGCTCTATCCAGGGGAATTGTGGGACGCGGACACCTCGCTTCGAATCGCTCGGGATACCCAGGAAAAGATCTGCCGGAGCATCACCGGCCGATGCCGGCAAGCGCTCCTGGATGCGGGGTACACGGAGGAACAGGTGGAGGAGACGTGTTGTTATGACAGCCTGGATCCGGGTATGGACATTCTCAAGACGGCTGAACGGGAAAAGATCCGGACCCTCACCGTGGGGCGGCGCGGCTTGAGCACGGCGGAAAACCTCCTGCTGGGCAGTGTCTCCAGCCGGGTGGCTCACTATTCCGAACACCGCACCGTGTGGGTCATGGATCCGGAAGCCCCGGCCAGCGGCAAGGTCCTGCTGGCGGTGGAAGGAAGGCCGGAATGCCGGGCCATCACCTACTACGTGAATGAGTGGATCGCTCCCACCCCGGGCCTCTCCTATACCCTTTTGCATATCATGCCGCCCCTTCCCCCCGCGTACTGGGACGACGGCCATATCTTGGATGCCGGGGAACGCAACGAACGCCAGGAGTGGCGAAAAGACTGGGAACAGGAAAGCCGTCGGCTTGTGGACAAGTTCATGGACGAAGCCCGCCATGCCTTGCAGTTGCAAGGAATCGCGGACTCATCCATCGAGACCAAAGTGCTTTCCGCCAAGCGTGGGATCGCCCAGGATCTCCTGAGGGAGATGGAAAGGGGCGAGTACGAAGCGGTCCTCATGGGAAAGCGCAGCTTCAAGGAACAAAAGCCCTTTCTCATGGGAAGCCACGCCAACAAGGTCCTTCACAACGCCAGGAAGGTGCACCTGTGCCTTGTGGGAACTCTCTGAGCGCCGTCGCGTCACGCTGCCACCCACTGCCGCCGCCACCTTCGCACCCTCCCGACGAACCGCCGCCTCGCAAGCCCGACCAAGCCCTGGAAGGCAGGAGGCGGTCACCACGGCTTCCGAAAGGCGCCTGCCGGGATTTTCCGCGAACCAATGTGCGCCCTTGGAAGCCAAAAGGGTTTCATCGCCCATTTTTCGATGCCCAGCCCTTCAGAGCTTCGGATGAGCCCCGAACGTCGTGTGGTCCATGGGCTATTGCGCGCCACGTCATAGCGCCACGATGACCCTTTTGCACTGGGCTCAAGTTCCGTGGCCAGGTAAGGAAATGGACAGTTCCCCACATCTTCATCCGGAGAGCCACTGCGGGACAGCCTCCCAGTCCGGACGGTGCCCTTCCGTAAGGGGCCCCAGGTTCGGCTGGTCGCGGCCCATTTTACCGGCACGAGGCAGGCCGCGGTGCACCCCGCACGCCACAGGGCCAGGAGGGCCGTGCCGGCGCCATTCCCCCGCCATATAAATCGTTGTGCTTTGCCCGCCCCGTTCGTCTCCAGGCCCCAGGCAACAGACAAGGACGGGGTGAATCCCACGGGGCCGTCAAACGACCTCCACGGGCCTGCGCCTTCCACAGGGCCGATCCTTCCAGCGGCAAGGAAAGGCAAAATCGGCCCCCGGCGCTTGACAGCATGGCGCGGGCGGGCTATTTGCTTGTATGCAAGTAAAATCCCTGCGAGGTCATGGCATGCTCAAAAAGCCCGAAGATTGCATCTTCTTCCAACTGGCCAAGGCGGCCCAGGCCGGCGTGCGATATTGGACGTCCCGAATCTCCCACCTCGGGGTGACCGCCGTTCAAGGCCTGGTCCTGGCTTTTCTGGCCGACCAGGACCGGGTCAGCTCCGCCCGCCTGGGCCAGCGGGTTCAGCTGGACAGCGCCACCCTCACCGGGATCCTGGATCGGCTGGAGCGCCTCGGCTTTGTAAAACGGCACAAGAACCCGAAGGATCGCCGATCCATCCTCATCTGTCTCACGGACGATGGAAAACGGGTGGCTCGCGAGATCATCCGAATCAGCCGGGAAGCCAATGAATCGTTTCTGAAGGACATTCCGGAAGAAGACGAATTTCTCTTTCGGAGCGTGCTGGTGCGTTTGGCTCAAGGCGAATGACCACCGGGGGGGCCGCCCGAGTGGGCTGGCTCGATGGAAGCCGCCCCTGCACCGTCCGGGGCTCCGTCACGACGCCCAACTTTCAAGGCGAGGGAGGGGCCATGAATCACCGTTCGTTTCGATGGCTGCTCAACATGTACCCCCCGTATTTGGGGGCGGGAGTCCGCGTACGACGCGTATCGGAAGACTACCGGGACATTGTGGTGGAGATGCCGCTCACCTTCTGGAATCGCAACTACGTGGGGACCCACTTCGGCGGCAGCCTCTATGCCATGGTGGATCCCTTCTACATGCTCATGCTCATCAAGAACCTGGGGCCTGACTATATCGTCTGGGACAAGGCGGCTTCCATCGAGTTCGTGAAACCCGGTCGCGGCACGGTGCGGGCCCATTTCCACCTGGACGAGGAAATCCTTCAGGAAATCCGGCAAAAGGTGGCGGAGCGGGGCAAGTACCTGCCCACCTTCACGGTGGAGGTGGTGGACGCATCGGAGCAGGTGGTGGCAAGGATCGAAAAGGTGCTCTACATCCGCAAGAAGACCCCTTGAGCCTGGCGGGCTTCCAGGGCTTCTTTCTGGTCCACGTACGTGTGGACCACCCCATGGGCCTTTCTCACATCGTGTTCGTCCCGGAGTTCCAACACCCACCAGTCGCAGAAGGGAAGCTCCCAGATCAAATCCAATCGGTCGGACACGTCTGAGGCTCGTTCCGGCGGGATGTGGTGGTCGTCCACTTCCAGGTGATAGACGTGGGCGTTGAGGAACCGATCCGCATGGGGGGAGACCAGGTCCTCCATCTCGAACTGCTGGCTGGTGATGGAGGGGCTCACGGCCGCATGGCCGATGTCCAGGGTGGCCCAAAGCCCTGTTTTTCGAAGCATCTTCTCGTAGAGGTCCGGCCGGCTCGTCCATCCCCAGGCCAGGTTTTCCAGGCAGAGGCGGATACCCAGGGTGCGGGCCGTGTCGTTGAGTGATTTCAGGTTGTCCAGGGTGCGGTGCCAGGAAAGATCCTGGGTGGTGGACCGTCCCAGGCCCACGTGGAGGGTGAGGACGCGGCCTCCCAGGCGGGCCGTTACCCGGCAAAGCCTTTCCATCGCCTTCCGGGCCACTTCGGCTCGTTCCGGGTCCCGGTCCCCCGGGTCCAGATGGGGCAGTGCGGCGTGATAGCGGACTTCCAGCGGTTGCAAACGCGCCAGAAGGCGAGCGAGCCGCGTTTGTTCCAAGGGGGTCTGGGGAAGGGTGTGGGGGCGAAAACTCCAATCGATACCCGCCGCCCCCAGTTCCAGGGCCAGGTCTCGCAAACGGTCCACGTCATCCACGAAATTGGGAAGTGCCAACTTGGGCGTTCTCAAGGCTCCAGCCTCCTTTGCCAATCCTGTTTGCGCGGTAAAGGGCCGCGGCAGTGCCCCATCCAGCCGCGCCGATCCATGCCCGAACCTTCAGTAGTCATTCCTTGAAGCCAGGTCCAATAGGAAAACGCGATGGAAAGACGACTTTATCCCCAGGAAATCCAATCTTCCAGTGTGGGCGGGGTGGCGCTCAGTCGGGAGCTGGGCTTCCACTGGCAAACGGCGGTCAGTTCCACGCCGTCCTGGATGACGGAAACCGGCCGATCGGCGGAGACGACCACCACCAGGATGTGGGAGTTTTCGGCCGTGAAGCGCAAGGCGGAATTGAACCGGGCGCCCCGGGCCCGATTTTCACCGGGTACGGCCCGCCCGTCCAGGAGGCAGGCGAAGCGATGCAGGCGGCCGTCCCGGCCGATCTGGATCGCGCCGTCCACCTTGGCCAGGGATTTGGCCAGGTCCAAGTTGACCGGATCCCTCAGGTCCAGGGATCGGTCCAGTTCCTGCCCGGACAGGGTGATGGGGGGCTCGTTCAGGTCGAGTACCAGCGTGCAGCCGTGTTTTTTCTCTTCCGCTCCATGGACGATGGCGGTTGTGATCTGGAACAGGGTGTGCGCCATGGTGGTATCCAGGGAAGAACTGAGCAGGGCCTCCTCCAGCTGAACCAGCTTGGCGCGGCGGTTGGTGGAATGGAACCGGCCGTCGGAAAAGCTGCAGATGGGGCTCCCGTTCAGGTGAAGAAAACCATGGCTTCCCAGGAATTGGGCTGTCACACGGCAATCGGGCAAGGCCCCGCGGGCGATGCCCACCAGGCTGCGACCGTCCGAGACCAGTTGGCGGTCGGAGTATTCCACGGCCTGGAGAAGTTTTCGAATATGTTTGGTGTTTCTCATTTCCGGCCGCTCCGCTTTGGGAAAGCGGGCGATGAAGGGAATCTCCTTCAGGAAGCGCTCCTCCACAAAGACCAGGTCCCCCCGGGGCCAGGCGCCTTCCTCGGGCGTCTTGGATATGGCCAGGACGGCGTCCAGCATGGGATAGACCTGGAGTCGGTTGTCCCAGCCGACCATCAGGTTGAGCCCGTCCATGATGGTGTCCCGCACGGCATGGGTGGCGTATTCGCGGAGGACGTATCGGGACGAGCCGGTATAGAAGGCGCTGGAGGTGGCAAAGTCGTGGCTGAGCAGCCACACCGCATGTTCCAACCACCTTTCCGTGGGGACCACGGAACACATGTCCGGATGGTGTTCGGTAAACCACATCTGGTAGAAGATGGATTGGGAGCGGCCGCCGTAGGAGATCAATCCCGCCAACTCCAGGTTCTTTTCGGGATAGATCTGACCGAAACGCTGCATGCCCTGGGTGTCCGGCGCCTCGGAACGCCACTGGTCCGAATCCAGATAAAGGGCCTGGAGCATGGGTTCGTGGCCCCGGAGCAGGTTTTCCGGATCGCAGATCCGGATGGGATCGTGGGCGGATTCGGCGTAGAGCAGAGCGGCACGGCTGGGGCCCGAAAACTGGGACAAGCCGTCCCTCAGGCCGTCCAGCACATTGAAGATGAACAGGTTCTTGGCGGATGTGGTGGGCATGGGTGCTCCCGTCTTCTGCCTGGCAATCGCGCCCTTTCTTACGGGTTCGCCATGCGTTTGTCAAACGGGAAGCGCCACCTTGCGGGGGTCGTGGCCGGCCACTCACCCCTATTCCGCGCGCCGTCACGCCCTTCCTTGCCGCGCCCTTCCGGGACGGGTGCGTCGGGGTGGGTATCCGGGAAGGGCGGCCTTCGGGGTCACGTGAAGCTGATCACCCGGTCGGCCAATTGCAAGGAGGTGACGATATCCAGCATGTTGGTGGTTTCTCCCACCTTCTTTCTTTCCAGCAGCCCGAAATGGGAAAGGCAGGTACCGCAGACCAGGATATGCACGCCGGCCTTTTCCAGATCCTGAAGCACGTTCAGCACCGGGGAATCGTCCACCGTGAAGGTCACACCGGCGTTGAGAAAGACCAGACGCCACAAGGCGGGGCCCATCTCCTGGAGGGTTCCCAGGAAATTTTCCATGAGCTTCTCGCCCAAGGTGTCATCCCCGGATCCCATCCGCTGGGTTCCCACCAAAACCAACACGCGGGCGTCTTCGGCCTCGTTCGGCTCGGGAACGAAGATCTCACAGGCCTGGGCACCATCCCGGCTTCCCTCCACCACAATGGTTTCGCCGTCCGCCTGCACCGTCACCTGGTAGCCGTTTCGGCTGAGAAAGCGGCGCACGTTTTCCTTGGCCGCCTCGTTGTCCACCAGGACCGTGATCGGATCGGTTCCCCCCTGGTCCAGTGCCTCCTTGGTTTTCAAAACCGGCGCCGGGCAGGCCAGCCCCCGACAATCGATGCGCTTTGGTGTCATGATCGCATGCCTCCTTGCTCTGGGCGAATCACGAAATCAAGGGGCAACATAGGAACCGAGGGCAGGACACACAAATAGGAAGTTTCGATGAATCCTTCTGGCATGGATCGGAAGAACCAATGGGATGCGCCGTCCCCAAGGGATGGGCTACGGGAAAGGAGTTCATTCACACTATTTTTGGACCAGCTCTCGGGATTCCAAGCACTGATCGCAGATGCCGTCCACGCGGATCTCCACCTTTTCCGGAACGCCGGGCAGGGTACCGGTGGCGCGCTGCCAGGCAATGGGAAGGGTTTCCGGGGGAAGGCAGGTCATAAGGCCGCACCGGCGGCAGAAAAAGTGGGCGTGCCGCGGATGGTGCTCATTGGGCGCCAGTCCGTAACGAAAAGTTCGATCCCCGGCGCTCATCTTTTCCACCAGTCCGCTTTCCACCAGGGAATCCAGGACGCGATAGACGGTGACTCGGTTGATGGGCCGGTCCGTTTGAACGGCCTGGTACACGTCCCGGGCCGTCAAGGGGGCGGAGGCGGCCCCCACCACCTGGAGCACCGTCAGCCGATGTTCGGTGGCCCGAAGCCCCACCGAGTGGAGAAGCTCCCCGTAGTCGCAGCGTTCACACATGATCCTTCCCCTTTGCGCAGCCCAAAAGATTCAGGTGTGGGCCAACAAGTGCGGAATCTCCTGTGGGCCGCGGTCGGCCTTCAAGCCCGGCGTCTCAGGGCCAGCCAGCCCATGAAGGCAAAGTAGGCCAGCGAGGCCACGCAGATGATGGCAGGGCCCGACGTCACGTTGAATCGGATGGACAGCCCCAAGCCCACCACGGCGAACAGACAGTTGAGAAGGCTGGACATCACCATCATGGACGCCAGGGACCGGCACCTTTTTTCCGCCATGTAGGGGGCGATGGTGAGCAGGGCGATGACCAGGATGAGTCCCACCACCCGAATGAGCACCACCACCGAAAGGGCCACGGACACGATGAGAAGGAGCTGCAAGGCGGTCACCGGAATCCCTCGGGCCCGCGCGAATTCGTCGTCGTAGGAAACGGCCGCCAGGTCCCGGTAAAAGCAGATCACAAAAAGGCCGATGGCGACGATGAGAGCGGCCATGGCTGCCAGGGACCCTCGTGAAATGGCCAGAATGCTGCCGAAAAGATAGCTCATGAGGTCCACGTTGTAGCCCGGTGTCAGGTCGGTGAACAGAACCCCCACGGCCATGCCGAAGGCCCAGAGAACCCCGATGGCCGTATCCGCCCGATGCCGTTCCCTCAAATAGAGCCAGCCCATGATCAGGGCGCCGGCCAAGGTGAAGCCCAGCACGCCCAGAAGCGGCGAAAGGCCAAAGAAGAGCGCCAGTCCCACGCCGCCGTAGGCCGCGTGGGCGATGCCCCCCGCCAGGTAGGCGATTCGATTGGCCACCACGTACGTGCCCATGATTCCGCAGAGGATTCCGGCCAGGAGACCTCCCAGCAGGGCGTTTTGAACGAAGGGGAGCTGGAGCCACTCACTCACAACACGGCCCTCCGTGGCACGGCAGCACGCGGTGGGGCAGATGTCCGTGGCCCAGCAGTTCCACGGGGCACCGGTAGCCCAGCCGCAGCATGTCCGGCGTGACTTCCGGGGCGTGGTGGTGAATGAGGGATCGGTTGACGCAGATCACCGATTTGACGTAGCTCGAAAGCACCATGAGATCGTGGGTGACCACCAGGATGGTGATCCGCTCGTTCAAACGCTTCAGGTGGCTGTAAAGGTCCGTCTGGCCCATGGCGTCCACGCTGGCCGTGGGTTCGTCCAAAAAGAGGGCCTGCGGGTTGGAAACCAGAGCCCGTGCAATGAAGACCCGCTGGCGCTGTCCGCCGGAAAGTTCCTCCATCCTCTTGTGGCGTTCCGGCCACATCTCCATCTGGTCCAACGCCTCTTCGGCGGCCCGATGGTCGTCGCGGGAATAACGGCGGAAAAGCCGACCGGGGCGAAGCAGGCCCATGAGGACCACGTCCAGGGCCGAGATGGGAAAGTGCTTGTTGGCGTGGATGTCCTGGGGCACATAGCCCACCCGGTGAGCGGTGCGCTGTGGAGGCTCTCCGAAAAGAAGCACCTGCCCGCGCTGGGGCCGCAGCAGTCCCAACAGGATCTTCATCAGGGTCGTCTTGCCGCCTCCGTTGGGACCGATGATGGCCGCAAAATCCCGCTCCTCCAGATCCAGGTCCACGCCTTCCAGCACCTGATGGCCGTTGTAGGCAAAGGTGACCCCGCTCAGGCTGGCCACTTCCCGGGTCGGTTCCCTCTTCATCGAAGGGCCTCCTTGATGCGGCGGCTGGCGGCCCGGAGGTTGTCCGCCCAGTCTTCCGCCAGGGGATCCAGGGGGACCAGCTCCGCCCCGATGGCCTGGGCCACCACACGGGGCGAACGTGCCGCGAATTGGGGCTGCACGAAAAGCGTCTTCACGCCCAAGGAGCGTGCATCATCCATGAGCCGTTTCAACTCCGGAGCCCGGGCTTCCTTGCCTTCCAGCTCAATGGCCCACTGCCTCAGGCCGTAGGCGTGGGCAAAATAGCCCCAGGACGGGTGAAAGACCACAAAGCGGTTGGCCTGCCCCACCGCCCGGAACCGGCGCTGCAGTTCCAGGTCCAGATCCACCAGGTCCAGGGTGAACCGCCTGTAATTGGCTTCGTACACCGCGGCATGGTCGGGATCCAGGTCCGCCAGCGCCTTGAAGATGGCGCGCGCCTGCACCTCCACCAGGTGGGGCGCCAGCCACACGTGGGGATCCGGAAAGCCCTTCTCCCCTTCACTGCCCGTGGCCTGCGCGGCCTGTTCCGGCTGCCCGTGCACGTGGCGGGGCAGCATTCGTTTTCGGATCTCCCGGTCGGTGGCCACCAGGCGGAGGTCGGGAAAGGCGGAGCGAATCCGGGGCAGCCAGGTCCTCTCGAAGGGAACCCCCACGGTGAAGTAGACGGCGGCCTGGGACAGGGCCTTCATCTGGGCCGGTGTGGGCTCATAGACGGCCGGGTTGGCGCCCGGAGGCACCAGCACCGAAACATGAACACGGTCGCCGGCGATCTGGCGCACAAAGTACTTCTGGGGAAGGATGCTCACCACCACCTGGATCTGCTTGCTGGCGGATCCTTCGTGGGATGCCAAAAGAAGAGCCGCCATGACCCCAAGGGCCACGATCAAGAACAATGTTCGATACTTCACCGATTCTCCTTTGAATTCATGACAAGATTCTTACGCTGCACTCCCCGGGTCCCATGAAGGCCACAGACATGCAACTCATTTGCATGTTTGTGGCCGCGAGTCAAGCCCATAGAAGGGGGCAATGCAACCGGCGGGAATCCATTTCAATTACCTATTTGAGCTGCCCGGTCGGGGTGCATAAGCTTAGGCGCTAGTTCCTTGGGGGGTGCCAGGCAACGATTCCACCTTTTGCAGGGAGGATGACGGCATGTTGGAAGCGAAGGCGTCCTGTCTTAGCCGCCGGAACCCGGTTTGGTGGTTTTTCACCGTTGTGCGGGTGGGGCTGGCGGTCGCCTTCCTGTGGGCGGGGGCGGTGAAGCTTTCCGATCCGTCCCGATTTGCCGACACCATCTCCCATTATGAATTGGTGCCCGAATGGGCCTTGGGGCTGGTGGCCGTGGGGCTGCCCCTGGTGGAGATCGGGGTGGGTGTGGGCGCCCTTTGCAACGCCGCCTGGAGCTTTTGGGCCATGGCGGGTCTTCTCGTCGTCTTCATCGGCGTGCTGTGGTTCGGGATTCTCAAGGGGCTCGCCATCGACTGCGGATGTTTTTCCGCCGATGAATTGGCGTCCCAGGAATCGCTTCGCCAGGCCTTCTACCGGGACTGGCTCATGCTCGCCCTGTTGGGGGCCCATCTTGTGTGGAACCGATGGAAGGAAAAGAATCATTGGGTGGAGGACATGGGAAAGGAGTTGGTATGAAAAGAGCGGTTCTTGTCTTGGTGTGTCTTGCGGCGCTGGGTTGTCTGGCGGCTTCGGTACAGAACGCGTATGCATGGGGCAAGAAGGAAGTGGAAACGGAAAAGATCGCCGTCAACTTCTACCGGGAAGTGGAGCGGGGCGGCTACCAGGTGGTGACCACGGAAGAGCTCAAGCAATGGATCGACCAGGGCCGTGACATGCTCATCGTGGACACCATGCCCTATGAAGCCAGCTACAAAAAGCAGCACATCCCCGGAGCGGTCCAGATGGAGTTTCCCATCCCGGAACTGGAGCGCCTGGAGCCGGCCCAGAAGGACGCCTTTCTCAAGCTGCTGGGATCGGACAAGGATCGGCTGATCGTCTTTTATTGTGGCTTTACCAAGTGCACCCGAAGCCATAACGGGGCCATGTGGGCCGTCCGGTTGGGCTACACCAACGTGGTCCGGTGCCCGGGCGGTATCAAGGCATGGAAGGAGGCGGGATATCCCGTGGAGAAGGTGAAGTAGGCCGCCTTGACGGTGTTCTTGCTCGGTGCTGGGTTCCACGCCGCCCAAGGGATGTGCCGCCCGTGGGCGACCGGCCCCCTGGGCGGGGCGAAGCGATTTCGCTCTTCCCAGGTCTTTTGTGAAGGCGGTGCCGGTCTTGTCTTCACCAGACGGGTGCGAAGAGATCGGCACCAGAAGCCTGTCCCACCTGGCAGTCCCAAACCATCCGTTTGGGACGCCCGTGATGGGCAGGTAAAAGGGATCCTTCCCAATGAGCCGTCGCGGCCGGCGGCACGCGCAACATGGCGGCTTTCAAAGCGATCGGGGTGAAGAAAGAGGACAGGGTGAAACGAGACGACGCTCCCTTGGGGGATCTTTCGGAACTATTTCGGCAAAAGGCGGAAAATCTCTATCGGCATCACCGCTGGTACTGTTCGGAAGCGGTTCTATTGACCTTCAACAAGGCTTTCCGCTGCGGGCTTTCCGACGAGATGGTGGTGGGACTGGCTTCCGGCCTTCCCGAAGGCTTGGGTGGAAGCGGCTGCTTGTGCGGGGCGCTGAGCGGCGCCACCGTGGCTTTGGGCCTGGTGCGGGGGACCGTCAAGGGGCTGCGGAGCCGAAAGGAGGTGCGGACGGCCACGGCAGCGCTCCATGAAGGCTTCAAGGAGCGCTTCGGGGCCACCTGCTGCCGGGTGCTCACCCGGAAAGTGCGCCACGACCCGCAGCGCCATTTCGATCAGTGCGCCGGTTTGACCGGCACAGCGGCCCAAATGGCGGCCCGGATCCTCCTGGAACGATGGCCGGAACTGGATGGTCGGCTGGACCGGGCCTTTTTGATGCAACACGAAGGGGCTGTTGCGGGCAGAATCAAGAAGGCCGCCGCCCTCATCTTTTCCTGACGAAAGGGGGACGGCTAGCCCGCTTTCGGTGCGTCCGGGCTCTTCCTTGCCGTCTCGTGCAAAATGGCGTGGTTGTAGTCTCGGAGGATGTCGCTTCGAGAAAGCACGCCGATCAGACGGCGGCTGCCGGGCGCCGACACCACCGGCAGCATCTCCTGGTTGTGCCGGTCCATGAGGGTCATGGCCGTGTGCAGGTTGTCTGTCGGGGTGAGGGTAGCCGTGGGCGATCGGGACACGTCCCGGATCCGGACCAGATCCTCCAGGGTGTCGTCCAGGATATGTGTCCGGATGTCCTGGAAGGAAAGGATACCGGTCACTTCACCCGAGCCGTTGACCACCGGATGATTCTGATAGGGGCTATCGAGCAGCTTTTGCTTGAGGTCCCGAAAAGTGGCCGCTTCGGGCACGGTTTCCACGCGCCGGTTCATGGAATCGGCCACGCGAAGAGACGTGAGCACGTTCAGTTCCTTTCCTGCGGAAAGGTCCACACCGCGGCGGATCAGCTTCAGGGGGTAGATGGAGGCCCTCTGGAATCGCCGTGCCACCACCGTGCTCACGATGCAGGCCGGCATCATGGGCAGGATGATCTTGTAGTCTCCCGTGAGTTCGAAAAGGATGAGGATCGCCGTGATGGAGGCGTGGGTGGTTCCGGCCGCCACGCTTCCCATGCCCACCAGCCTGTAGGCCCCCGGCAGCGCCACCGCTTCCATGACTTCGGGGCCCCATGCCCGCGGGCTTCGCGCGCTCCCCAGTAGACGAGCGGGCCGATGAGGGCGGCGCCCAGCATGGGTGCGGCCGCCACCCGCCACCAGGGAAGGAGGGGCACCGTTTCCAGCAGGGCCAGTCGGGTTCCGTGGAGGAGCCATTGAATGGCGCTGCTGAGATGGCGGAAGAAGACGGCCCCCAGTCCCCCCAGCAGGGCGAGCAGGAGCATCCCCGTCTGCTCGTGGATCCTCAGGCGCTCCAGGATGGTTTTCACCGCCATCCTCCCGTCCCCTTCTGTTGCAACAGAACCTTTGGAAAAAGGCGGGTCAAAGCGGGGCGGGCCGATCAGTCCTGGGAGGGCGGTTGGGTGTGGTTGTGTCTTTTCAGGTGCGCTTCGAAGGCCGCGCCCAGGGGAGAGGGCTGGCGTCCCCGACGTTTGACCAGGAAAAACGGGCGCTTCATCACCACCTCCTGCAAGGGAACAAGGGCCAGGAGGCCGTGGGCGGCGTCTTCGGCCACCGCCTGTCGCGACAGGATGGACACCCCGATGCCCGCCTTGATGCTCTGACGGACCGCTTCCGTGCTGCCCATCTCGGCCACCACCTTGAGTCGGCGCGGGTCCAGGCCATGTTTTTCCAGGTAGTGATAGGCCACCATGCGGGTGCCTGACCCCCGATGGCGGGCGATGAAGGGCTCCTGCGCCAATTCCTCCACGGCCACCGACGGGCGTCCGCTCCAACGGTGGTCCCGGGGAACCGCCAGAACCAGTTCATCGGAAAAGATCTGATGGAAATGCAATCGCCGGTCCTTCCATTGGGATCCCACCAGTCCCAATTCATGGCGGCCGTCCAAAACGCCCTCGGCCACGTTGGCCGTGTTGGCGATGTGCACGCGAATCTGCACCTGCGGGTGCTCCTTTTTGAAAGTTCCGATGAACCGGGGCAGCACGTAGGTGCCCGGGATGGTGCTGGCGCCCAGGTGGAGCGTTCCGGCCAGGTTGCCCCGGTAGGACGCCAAGGCCTGAAGCGCTTCTTCCTTGAGAGCCAGGATCTTGCGCGCATACTCGTAGAGGATGCGGCCCGCCTGGGTGGGTAGAACCTCCCGGCCCAAACGGTCCACGAGCTGCTCACCCACCAGCTCCTCCAGGGTGCGGATGTGTTCGCTGATGGTGGGCTGGGAAAGCAGGACCGATTCCGCCGCTTTCGTGAAACTTCCCAATTCCACCACCTTACAAAAGACCTCCAAACGCCGAAGATCCATGGACGCCGTCCCCCTTGATTCTATTGGTCGATTCAATGCAATGCATTGAACGTATGTATAGGATCCGGACATGGCCGTCAACGGGTGGCGCGGCCCTGCTCCCCTCCCCGGGGGCCCTCGGGGCCTGCGGCGTTGCGGTGGCGGCGCTACGAAGCGTTCCGGCACGGCCCCAGGGCTCCTGTCTGGGATGGGGGGTGTGGGGCGCGGGGCAGGCATCTGGATCTTCACACTCCACCCCTCACGGCGGCCTTCGCCCTTCCTCGCCCATAGGCGTCCCGATGAGCCCTGTTTTGAGCTTTCGTTTTTCCCCAGGGACCTGCTATGGTTTCAAGACAAGCCAGGCGCTTCGGCCTGTTTTTTTCGTTCGATGCCGCCGCGGAAATCGGATGGAGCCCTTTCCGCCCGAGGGAGGGCTGAAAAGGGCAGGCCCCGATTCTTCGGCGATCGTTTCCAAGAGCCCCACCTGCAAGGAGGCCGCGTCATGTTTCGTCTGCCCCAATACAGTCCGCCGGACTTTTCCGATCCCCGCTTCGCCCAGGCGCCCCTGGTCACCTTCCGGGAAGTGCGCAAAGCGGGCGTGGCGCCCGAGGGCTATCACGCCACGTCCGTCTTTCCAGAATACTTCCATGTGGCACCGGGCCGGTGGGAGATACTTCGCGAATCCCGGATGGACTGCGTGGTGGTCCAGCGGCCGGACGGAAGGTTGGATGTGGTGGAGTTTCGAAGGCTGCAGCCGGGGGACCGGGTCGCGGTGGGGCGCCGAGAAAACGCCGAGGAGGGCATCTTTGTCCATGCGGAGGCCTTTCAGGGGATGTCCGGAACCGGGGACAAGTTCGCCTTTCGCACGCGTCTTACCCGGGAGACCTCCTTTTCCATCGACTACGACGAGTTCTACGATCTGCTCGTCCACGAACGGAATCACGGGACCATCGTCTGGGTCCTGGGCCCCGCCGTGGTCTTCGATCAGGACGCGCGAAGCGCCTTCTCCTCCCTCATCCGCCGTGGCTACGTGCACGCCCTGCTGGCCGGAAACGCTCTGGCCACCCACGATCTGGAAGGGGCGCTTTTCGGGACCGCCCTGGGGCAAGAAATCTATTCCAAGCGTTCCGCTCCCCTGGGCCATTACCATCATCTGGATGCCATCAACCGGCTGCGGGAATTGGGCTCCATCGAAGAGGCCATGCAGCGGGGAGTGGTGACCGACGGGGTGATGCACGCGGCCGTGACCCAGGGGATTCCCGTGGTGCTGGCCGGATCAATCCGCGACGATGGGCCGCTTCCCGGCGTCATCGCCGACGTCTACGAAGCCCAGGACCGGATGCGCGATCAGGTGCGCCGTGCCACCACCGTGGTGGCCCTGGCCACTCAGCTCCATGCCATCGCCACGGGCAACATGGCGCCCTCCTACCGGGTGCTGGACGACGGCACGGTGCGGCCCGTCTATTTCTATTCGGTGGACATGTCCGAGTTCGCCGTTCAGAAGCTGGCCAACCGGGGGTCGCTCACCGCCCGGTCCATCCTCACCAACGTGCAGGACTTCATGGTGACCGTGGAGCGGGGCCTGCGCCGTCGGGAGACGAACGAGGAGATAGCCTGAGCCTGGTCTCTGCGGGGCAAGGTGCCGGCACATTTCCGTGGCCTTCGCAGCCCCGGGATCTCGGCCCCGCGGGAAAGGGCCACCGAACGCCTATGAAAAGACGGGGGCATGTCCGGTGGCCCATGGGACGCCCGGAGGCTTTCCCCAAGCCCCAAAGGGCGGCGCTGTGAAAAGCGTCCATCCCCGGCGTTTTCCAACAGTTCGGCCGGCACCTTGGTGGAGATGGTGCCGGCGGCGGGCTTGATTGCGGCCCGCTTCTTACCTGCGTCACGTGGGCCGGATCCGGGTGCCGGCCCCGCCGGTCACCGCCGCTTCGATGGCCTCGATGGAGGTGATGACGGCCTCCTTTCCCGTGGCTCGAACGAATTCCACGGCCGCTTCCATCTTGGGTCCCATGGAACCGGAGGGAAAGTCACCTTCCCGAGCGAGCCGTTCGGCTTCGTCGGCGGAAAGATCCTCGAGCCGTTCCTGGTCGGGTCGGCCGTAATGGCGATAGACGCCGGGCACATCCGTTGCGATGCAGAAAAGGTCCACGCCCACCTCCCGGGCCAGCCTGGCGCTGGCCAGGTCCTTGTCGATCACCGCGTCCACGCCGGCAAAGCCGCGGCCTTCCCGGATCACGGGAATCCCGCCCCCGCCGCAGCAGATCACCACAAAGTCCATGGCAATGAGCCGCTTGATCTCCCGGCGTTCCACAATGTGGAGCGGTTTGGGGGAGGCCACCACGCGCCGGTACCCCTTGGCGGTCTTTTGGACGGGAAAGGGAAGGTCCGCCACAACCTCTTCCGGGTAAACGGGGCCGATGGGCTTGGTGGGGTTGGCAAAGGCGGGATCGTTGGGGTCCACCACCACGTAGCTGATGAGGCTCACCAGGTGCTTTTGGGTGACGATGCCCAGATCCATGAGAGCGCTGTCCAGGGTGGATTCGATCATGTAGCCGATTTGTCCCTGGGTCTGGGCCACCAGGATCTCCAGGGGAAGGCGGGGCACCTGGGGGCAGGACTCCTGCTGCAGCAGGAGGTTGCCCACCTGGGGGCCGTTGCCGTGGGTGATGATGATTCGGTGGGTCGTGCACAGCCGCGCGATCTGTGCCATGGGCACCCGCAGGTTTTCGAACTGTTCCTGGATGGTTCCCTTCTGGCCCTTGCGGATGAGGGCGTTTCCGCCCAGGGCCACCAGCAGCACGGGTTTTTCGGGCCTGTGCGGGCTCATGGCTGGGGCTCCGAAGCAAAGAGGGCCGGGAGGCGTTCTCTCAGGGCCTCTTCCAGCGTGGGGGTTCCGTGATCCCGGTATTCATAGCGCACCCGAATGGTGGGATGTTTCAGGGTGACGATGCGGGTGAGCTGGATGGGCGTGGCGAAGAGCACCAGGTCGCACGGGATGGCGTTCAACGTCTTTTCCAGATCCGCGATCTGGCGCGGGCTGTAGCCCATGGCGGGAACCACCGGGCCCATGTGGGGGTAGTGCTGGTAGGTCTCGCGAAGGCTTCCCACGGCATAGGGGCGGGGGTCCACCACCTGGGCGGCCCCGAAGGTTTGGGCGGCGATCATGCCCGCGCCGGTGGGCATCTCGCCGTGGGTAAGGGTCGGGCCGTCTTCCACCACGGCCACCCGTTGTCCCCGGATGCGCTCCGGATCCGACACCAGGACAGGGGACTGGGCCAGAAGGATGGTCGCCTGGGGGGCGATCCGCTCGATATTTTCCCGCACGCGGCGGATGCCTTCCTCAGGGGCGGTGTCCACCTTGTTGATGACGGCGATGTGGGCCATCCGAAGGTTCGTTTCGCCCGGATAGTAGAGCCGTTCATGGTCGGGCCGGTGGGGGTCCAGCAGCACGATGTGCACGTCGGGAAAGTAGAAGGGGGTGTCGTTGTTGCCTCCGTCCCAGACGATCACATCCGCCTCCTCTTCCGCCCGGCGAAGGATCTTTTCGTAATCCACCCCCGCATAGACCACGATGCCCTGATCCACCAGGGGCTCGTACTCTTCGCGCTCCTCGATGGTACACCGATGCCGGTCGAAATCTTCATAGGACGAAAAACGCTGCACTTCCTGGCGGCGGATGTCCCCGTAGGGCATGGGATGGCGAACCGCCACCACCCGCCGGTCCCGGCCCCGCAGGATTTCGCACACCCGACGGGTGGTCTGGGACTTGCCGCAGCCTGTTCTCACGGCGCACACGGCCACCACGGGCTTTCGGGCCCTCAGCATGGTGTAGGTGGCGCCGATGAGGATGAAATCCGCCCCTTCGGCCATGCAGATGGAGGCCTTGTGCATCACCTCCACATGGGGCACGTCGCTGTAGGAAAAGGCCACCAGATCGATCTTGTGGCGCCGGATGAGCTCCGCCAGTTCCTCTTCCGGATGGATGGGAATGCCTTCCGGATAGCCCGTCCCGGCCAGCTCGGGAGGATAGAGGCGCCCCTGGATGTCGGGAATCTGCGTGGCCGTGAAGGCCACCACGCGGTACCGGGGGTTGTTTCGAAAATAGACGTTGAAGTTGTGAAAGTCCCTTCCGGCCGCTCCCATGATCAGGACCTTTTCCACCATGACGTCTCCTTGTGTTTTGGGATGGGGATTCGTTGCATCTTAACGGGCGGAACACCGGCCGATCAACACAGCCCCTTGGCCCGCACCCGCTTTTCCGGCTATGGTGGGAAGCGGCACAGGACATGGATGACCGATCGTAAAGCGCGGAGGAAGGGATGAAGACGCTCTTGGGTCTTGTGGCTTCGCCCAGAAAGTACGGCAATTCGGAACTTTTCATCAAGGAACTCTTTGGAAATCTTCCCAACGGGTGGCGCTTGCGCATGCTACGGCTTCCCGAGCTGGACATCCGGCCGTGCATGGCCTGCTACCAGTGCCTGTTCGGGCCGATGCGCTGCGTGCAGCGAGACGACTTGGACCTCTTCCTGCAAGAACTGACGGCGGCCGACGCCGTGGCCCTGGCCGCGCCCACCTACTTTTTGGGGGCCAACGCCAGCCTGAAGAAGGTCCTGGACCGGGGCTTGAGCTTCTACGCGCACATGGACGCTCTGTGGGCCAAGCCCGCCGTGGGGGTGGCCATCGCCGGGGTGCCCGGCCTGGAGGGCTACACCAAGCTCATGGTGGACAGCTTCTTGAAACTCATCCTTTCCGATCATCGCGGCTCCCAGGTGCTCTATGGGGCCCTTCCCGGAGAGATCTTCCTGCAAGACGAGGCCAAGGAGTGCGCCCGGCGGCTGGCATCGGCGCTCACTCAGGGGCCGGAAGAAGCGGCTTCCCCCCGGTGTCCCTTGTGCGGCGGAGACACCTTCCGGTTTCTTCCCCCCAAGGAAGACACGCCCGCAGGATCCCAGCGCATCCGCTGCATGGTCTGCAGCAACGAGGGCACGATCCGCTGGGACGATGGCTCGCTCCAGGTGGACACCCGGCGGGGGCTCCACCCGCTCTTTCTCACCTACGACGACGCCAAGGCGCACCTGGAATGGCTTCGCACCATGAAGGATGCTTTTCTGGCCAAGAGAAAGGAACTGAAAGAGGTCACCCAGGCCTATGCGGCGGTGGGTCAATGGGTTCGACCGGAAAAGAAGCAACGGGAGGAAAGGTCATGACGCAGGTTCAGGTGCAGGATCTCGAGGTATGCGATCCCCAGCGGACCCGAATCGGATGGATAGGAACCGGTGTGATGGGAGCGGCCATGTGCGGCCGCCTGCTGGAAGCCGGCTATGGCGTTACGGTCCACACCCGCACGCGGCAAAAGGCGGAGCCGCTTCTCCAACGGGGCGCCCTCTGGGCGGAATCCCCGGCTGAAGTGGCCCGCGATGCCCACGTGGTCGTGACCATGGTGGGATTTCCCCAGGACGTGCGGGAGGTCTATCTGGGAAAGGACGGGGTCTTGCCGACTGCCCGCAAAGGCACCGTGGTGGTGGACATGACCACCACCGAACCCCAGCTGGCCCGGGAAATCTACGAAGCCGCCAAGGCCCAAGGGGTCCATGCGGTGGATGCGCCCGTTTCCGGAGGCGATGTGGGGGCCCGCGAAGGGACCCTTTCCATCATGATCGGCGGCGATCCGGCGGTGGTGGACGCGGTGCGGCCCCTCTTCCAGGTTCTGGGCAAGAACATTGTCTACCAAGGGCCCGCCGGTGCGGGTCAGCACACCAAGATGTGCAACCAGATCGTCATCGCGGGCACCATGGTCGGTGTGTGCGAAAGCCTGCTCTACGGAGCCCGCGCGGGCCTGGACCTGGAAACCATGCTCACCTCCATCCGGCGGGGAGCGGCGGGGTGCTGGACCCTGGACAACCTAGCCCCGCGGATCCTCCAGCGCAACTTCGATCCCGGTTTCTTCGTGGAGCATTTCATCAAGGACATGGGCATTGCGCTCAAGGAAGCGGAACGCATGGGCCTGTCCCTTCCCGGCCTGGCCCTGGTCCATCAGCTCTACCTGGCCGTGAAGGCCCAGGGCCATGGCAAAAAAGGCACCCATGCCCTGGTGCTGGCCCTGGAACAACTGGCCGGTAAGTCAGCCTTATCCCAAGAACCTGTTGGCAGCCAATAGATGGCGCCAGGCGGACGTTCTGCTTGTCGGAATTTCGGCGCGCGTTCCGGCAGAAGGTGCCGGCCGCCACGTGCGCCGGCATCTCAGTCAAAAATGAGCTTTCCTTTCGGCCGGTCCCTCACCACGTGTCGCGCTGTACTAAAAGACTAGTCCTGCCCCAGCCTAGCCGCACCGCACAAGTCCTGCTGCCAAATCCAAGGCGTCCACCGGCCAAAAGCACTTGGGCCGAGGGCGGTGGACATGGGGCAGGCCCGCCGCCGGGCGGCAGTTCAGGATGGCGTCGAGCCATTGCGCAGGGATGGCTTCCCGCCCCCACACCGCACCAAGGAGCGCCCCACAGATGGCCGCATTTGTATCCGTGTCCCCTCCCCGCATCACGGTGTCCACCACCCCTTGTTCCAGATTCAGGGCGTGCACAAGTTGCCACAGGGCATTGCGAAGGGCTGTCAAGACCCAGCCCTGGTGGCGAACATAGTCGGCCGGGGGTCCTTCGGCTGCGCCTCGAACCGCCTCCAGGAGGCTTGCATCCACCTCCATCTCCTCGGCCCAGGCTAGAATCTGGTCATAGAGGCTTTGGGCGTCACAGCCATGGCGGACCGCATGCGCTATGGCCATGGCAAACAAGGCATTGGCCTGCCGGCACACAGGATGGGGATGGGTGATGGCGGCATCCTGTTGGGCCCACTGTGCCACATGGGCAAGATCATGATTGGCCCCGAAGATCCCCAACGGGCTGATCCTCATCAGGGCCCCATTGGCCTGGCTTTCTGGATTGGGTCTTCCCCGCAAGGCGCTGGAAATCGTCGCGCCACAATCGAAGGGGTCCGAATGGAGCCAGAAAAGATAAGCCTTCCGGGCTTGCGCTGGGTCATATCGGCCCTGTTCGACCAGCATACGTGCCAGCAGAAGCGCCATCTCGGAGTCATCCGTGGGCTGACCTGCAAGGGTGCCCCAGGTTCCACCCTGTGCAAGTTCCTGCACGCCACCGGGATACTCCTCTTTGATCTCCTCGGGCGTCTTGAATTCCACCAGGCTTCCCAAGGAATCCCCCGCAAGCTGCCCCAGAAGGCAGCCCTGCGCTCGTTCCCACATTTCTGCCTGTCGCAACGGACTATTCATCAGGCCCCCGGTGAGCGGTCGCGTCTTCGTCGACCCAGTCCTCTTCGGTGTAGGACATACCCTTTCGCCCCGGCACCTTGCGTTTCGGGCCCGCCCGATAAAAAGCGCAGCTTTTCGGGCCATAACAAAAGGTCTCGAACCGGTACCGTTTTTTGGAGGGATTCCACTGGTCGATGATCATCTCCACCGGCATTCGACAGCCCCAGATACAGGGCGTGCACTTGGTGTCATACGTCCGGGTGTCCAGACGCCGATGCCCACGGCTGCGATAGGTCTCCAGGTCAGGCGGCACGCCCAGAAACGGCGGGCCGGCTGGTGGATCATCCTCGGCCTCTTTGCGTATCTTCAGACCGCTTGCCTTGTAGAATCCCGCCGTCTCTCGCCGCGGATCAGCAACGGGAATCGCCAGGCCGCTCACCTCCATGCCCACTTGAAATCGATGTTTTGCTTGTGCGGCCTTTCCGATGGCGATGATGAATTCGCCGGGTTCATCTGCGATTGTCCCATCAAGCCGCAGCACATATCCCAGGTAGCTGTGACTCCGCTCGTCGAAAGACCGTATCAGTCGGATGCGGGGCTGAACAGATACAATCCTTCCAGACCATGCGACCTTTTCCGTGTTCATCATGTGTTCTTCCCTGGTTGGACCAGTTTGCACAGGACCCTGTGGATGCGCCGTACCCGTTCGTCGTCCGACATGAACAGCGTGATCCCCCGGTTGAAGACCGTGATCTCGACCGTGTCGTCGGTCAGGATCAATTTCAGGTTGTCGTATTCCACAGGATCACCGGCGTTCTTGTCTCCATAAACACCGCCAAGATTGAGTAGATTCTCCTCATTGATCGCCTTTATCACGTCTGCAGGAATCTTGGCCCCGCGCCAGACTTTCACCGGCAGACCGTCGGCCCTCATTCCCTTTTCGAGCAGTCCCTTGCGGTACTCGATCCGTTCCAGATTCTGGGTCATTGCAGATACCCCCTCCAACCATATCGCAGATCAAAGTTTCAACCGAGCTGCCACATCCTCGTAGTCAGGATCTTCGGCGTAGAGCTTTTCGAGCTCGGCTCCAGCCCGCCGGCCCTGGCCGAGGTCCTGGTAGACCAGGGCCCGCTCGTACCGTGTCAATTGTCGCCCGTAAAGGGGCCACCGATTGTCGGCCAAACTGGTCCACTTTGTAAAGTGGCGCTAGGGCGATTCCTCGTCGTTTAGAAAGTGACGATCGAGTCCATCTACTTGATGGAACCAACTCAGAATGGAGATTCTGACGGGCTCCACATTCCATGCCCGAAGCTTACTGGTGTCGGTTCCGATCGAACCCCAAAGGGTGACAAAATTTCTACCCCTGAATTCTTCTTGCCTCCTTTCCGGGGTTGTTCAGTGCGGCCGCGCTTCCAATACGCCTCAAAGGCATCCGCGAACACTCTGGCGTGAGCCGCGCAGGGCCGCCGAAGCGAGCAGCGGGTTGCCAAAAAGATCCGGCCATTCCTGAGGTGCTCGATTGCTGGTCACTACGATGCTTCCCTTTTCGTAACGCTCATTGATGACATCATAAAGGTCCTCCGGAGCCGACGGGTGCAGCGCCTTGAGGCCGAAGTCATCGAGGACCAGCACATCCGGGCGAAGGTACGTCTGAAAGCGGCGCTCCAAGGTGTTGGTTGCCCGGCCGGCGTTGAGATGCTCAAGCATCCGGTAGGTGTTGACAAACAGCGCCGCGCAGCCTTGCCGACAGGCCTCATGGGTGAGGGCTTGGGCCAAGTGGCTCTTGCCCACCCCGGCTGGTCCGCAAATAAGAACATTCCTTTTTTGACGGATAAAGTTGCACGTGGTCAGATCCAGAACCTGTTGGCGATTGATCCCCGGGTTGAAGGAAAAGTCAAATCCTTCCAAGTTCTTGGTCGTATTGATGCCGGCTCTGCGGATACGGAGGGCGAGCTGTTTTGGAGAGCGCTGGGTAAGACCGGCGTAGAACTCCGCAGCCGAGAACGGCACTGCCACGCCACGCTGGATGTGGAAGGCCACCCTACGGTAGAAGAGTAAGTAGTTCTGTTGCCTCGCGATGACATGTCGAGAAAAAATGTTGTAATGTCGTGCTTATATCGCATGTGATGTATCCATATCTGAAACAAGCCGTTTCAATGTTGCTGACACCGTTGATCGGTATTCATCAGGAGACGGCGTGCGTCTTATTAGAAAACCCGCACTTCCCCGATACTGCACGAGGGCGTTTTTTATGAAAAACCAACAACGGCCAGCCGGTGTGTCCTCATCTTGTATCGTTGGCCGACCTGGTTTGAGAGTGAAATCAACACCAGCTGCCCGAAGCTCTTCGTACAACCTCCACTCGGGTTCTGTCTCCAGGAACAATTCCCTAAGCTCTTTCGCTCGCTCAAGGCCCAAGCGGGATGTCCATCGGTTTTGGGAAAAGCGCTTGCCTCGCCCGTCGCCACCTCGATTTTCAATCACACTCTTGAGTGGCTTCACCTCACTAAGGTGGTAGACCACCTGTAGTTCGTCTGGAGATCGAGATATACCCCATGGGGTTTGGATATCCTCTCGCTTCAAAACTTCTATACTTTTTACCGAGGCCACGTGAGTGACCGCTCCAGGTTTACGTAATGATGTGGGAGAATATATCGCGATCCAGCGAGTAACGAACTGCCTCCGCTGCGAGGGAGTGAGCGGTGCATAATACTGCCGTTCTCTGCAAATCCATTCTAAATGTTGCGCGGCATTACTGGGACGCAGAACGGCTACCAAGACTGCTTCTTTCGCAGCTTCCTTCCAGGTACGCGACTGTTGGCACGCCACGTGAGGGATTGACAGATCAGCTGTTTTCCAACCACCTCGACGCAGAACTGCTTGCAGCCATTCCTTAACATAACGGGTTTCACTTGGAAGGAATGGAATAGCCCCGATGCCCATTCTTTCAAGGGATATCCAAAACCGGCTACCGGAGAAGTTATCTTCTTTATCTACGTAAGGGAAGAGCGCTGCACCCTCGACCACGCTCCGTTTCAACCTTTCTGATCGGGGACCATCCGGGTTTGACTCTTCCAAAATCGCGTCGCGGTAGCGGTGCAGAACGTTGATCGCGTCCTCCGGCGGTCCAGGAGATCCAAACTGCGCCACGTAATCCTGTGAAGTTTCTATGCGGTACTTTGCATCCAGGACCAATCTCACCGTGGGCCAATCAGGATCATTCAAAGCCAAAACTATGTCAGGTCGTTGCGGGAGGATAAATCCTCCACCTTTGAATGTTGGGTTGTATGTAAGTCCTATCGTCCGAGAATCATTTGTTTTGAAGCTTAAAACTGACTTATGTCCACGCTGTAATCGTACCCGGAGACTGTCGTGTTCTATAGTAAGTAACCGTTCAACGGGGATCCGTTCATTAAGCAATTCTGCCAAAAGACGAATGATGGAGAGATAACACCAATACTCATATAAAATGTGAATTTCTTTGACTGAAAGCCCTACGGGTCCTCCTTCTAGGCGGAGACCTCGTAGTAGTATCAAACACGAGCGGTAAGCCTCACGGTATCCTGGAGCTGTCTGCAATGTTAGTGAAGCAAAACCAGCTGGCGGTGGGCTAACCGCTGCTGCAATAGGTTCTGTCTCTTGAAGACGCGCAATCCGGTTTTCGAAAGCCGCAATTTCTTCTAAAATATTGGCTCTCGCATTCTCAGGCCCGAATCGGTCGCTTACCCTTTCTTTGGCCTGGATTTGTGCCAGTTCTCTCCTTATTTTGGTAAGCTGAAAAGCAAGCCAACGATGCTCCGGCGTGTCTAAAGTGGGGCGGGGACGTGCCTCAGGGAGCTTACTCCGTATTGAGATTCCACCAGGGGCGCGTAAACGGGGCCCAGCACCTTTCCCCTGGATTATGGCTCGGAAAATCACTGGGTCAGGCCGTCGCACGGAATGGCTCTTTACCAACATCCGTTCACGTGAGAGACCCTGGTGGGGATGCTGTTCGATATAACGCATACCACGTTCCAACTTGTCGATGACGTGACGCAATAGTATCAGCCACTCAAGTTGTGTGGGTGTTCCTGAGGGTGTGGTGATGGCCAAATGAAAAGTGGACTTCAGATATTCGAGGACCAGAGCCGTCAAGATATCTTGGACATCGGCAAGAAGTGCCTTATAATCAGTTGTGTAGTCCAGTTTGCTAGGAAATATTTCGGTCTCGAAATCAAATTCAGAACTTCCTCCCACGTAAATCGTGAAAAGAGTCCTTCCTATTTGCCCTCTAAAATTGATGGAGCCGTAAATTGTTCGGCCGTCATCAGCTCGGTTCAACCCCCTCAAGATCGTTGGATCGCTGTGTCGCAGCTCTACAGTGTCAGCGGTCTTGCTTTGTAGATAAATAGTATAAATTGTCTCTTCATATAAGCGCGGCCCGATATGCAAGGACGGGTCATTGGCTACCTCGGTTGGAACTTCATTGCGCCAGGTTTTGGTTCCGAAAACTGCATCATGACGGCGCAAAGAAATGACAAGGCGACCGGGCGGAGGTTCAGGCAGCCACGACGAATATGCAGGAGAGCTAATGGGGCCACTCCAGCGGAGATAAACCTTATCCGTTTCAATTCTAAAAAGTTCTGCCATATGTAACTATAACCAGTATGATGTATAACCTTCCGTGAGCAATCGCTCCCACATCAAACACAGCCGAGCAGCAAAGCGTGGATATTTGGCTTCTGTAATCGCCATAGGTCGTCCTGCGTTTTCCCAATCCTCAAAAATCGGTCGTGCGTCCTCGTCGTTTTTGTACGGCTCGCCTGCCATTGCCCATCCGAGCAGGCCTAGCACAACCTGCCGGATCGCCGTACTTCCTCCTACTATTCTGGGTAGGATTTTCATCTGGAGCGCCAGGTCAAGGGGATCTATTTTTTCGCCATTACTTCCCGTGAATGATTCTCGGATCTCATTTGCATGAATGAGAAAAAGAGCAACCTCATCTCTAGTTCTGTAGCCTACTTGGAGCTGCGCTGGAATAAGAAGCTTATTTATCTCTTTTAGGACATCAACAGCTCGGATTACCTCTTGTTCCTCTTCTTCTTTTAAGTTTCTTAATTCGGGTAACCTAATTGCTCTCGGATACCACTTTGTTGGTGGCCAGTCAACTATAGCCCCCATGTTTGCGGAGACAAGAGGCTCCCAAGAGTCAAGATGAACTTCCGAAATCTCAATAGTAAAAGCACGATCAAGGACTTTCCGGCTAAAACCATGAGAAGTTTCGTCCATATTCACAGTGCCTACCAGACAAAGATTTGGCGGCAAAATGACATTCATCCATTCTGTGTCCTTTACTTTGATGGACTGACCAAGCAGAGGATCGCTCTTATAACCTGATTCAGCCGTGCCTTTTCTGTCTTCAATTTTGCTAAGAATTTCAGCAAAATAATACTCCACCCTAGCCAAATTCATCTCATCGATTATACACGTCCAGAATCTTTCTTTATCATTCATGGCTTCGAGGGCCAGCTCTAAGAGCGCCCCTGGACGGAAGGCACCTTGTAAGTCAACATAACCAAGAATATCAGAGCTGTCTGTCCAGTCGGGGCGTACAGGTACAAGTCTGCTCTTCCCTCCGGTTGCCTCTGCGACAAGTGCAGGCAATTTGGACTTTCCTGTACCGGAAATACCAGCCAAAATGACAAAAGGCTTGGTACGGATCGCGGTGATATACTGGGCTATTTGCCATGGTTCGTAAACAAAGCCTCTGCTTTGAATATGGTTTATAACTTTCTCTACAGGGGAAGGCGGTTCAGGAGATTCGGGATCGGCTGGAGGCCGAGGATTGATCAATTGTTTGTTTATGAAGTTCTTCAAGTCCCCGAACTCCTTTATGATATTCTGAACTTTATCCTGCGAGATTTTGGTAAACCCCCTATAAGACCTATTTAAATAACGGGACAGATTTTGTACTGGTATTTGAATTTTTCTTGGCTTTGAAAGAAAGTACATTAGTTCCCAAGTTTTTCCATCCGCATCCGAACCCCATAACTCCCGTGCGCATTTTTCATTTCTAGTTTTCTTAAGGACCTCAGCAACATATTGATATGTTTTATTATACACGCAGAGCATATAGTCTTCTGGCTTGATTTCTCCCCAGAGTCTCTCATTATTTGGGCCAGGCACAGCACCCCAAGCATAGAGATGATGCTTTCGATCAATGTTTCTTAGTTCTTCTTGTTCTTCTGGTCCGAAAAAACCAATGATCCTTTCAAGATTGATATGGTTTTCTATGGTGTCTTCTAAATGCTTTCTTGCTTCTGGGTTGCCTGCAGTAAAAATAAAAAGCTGACGGCTCATGACCAGTACTCCAATTTAATATTCTGTATATTTCTTTGCGCTACCGCGTACACGTTCAACGGGATACTTTCTTGAATTTATTTCGATTTTGCGAAAGGCTGCGTCGACAAGGTCAATGCCTAATTTGTCAGATAATCGTACCAGATAAATGAGGATATCTGCAAGTTCCTCTTCTACTTTTTCAAGTTTTTCCCCGGCTAAAGATTTGCTTTCATCTTCCGTCAACCACTGAAAGTGTTCAATTAATTCTCCAACTTCAGCGGCCAAGGCCATTGCTAAATTCTTAGGAGAGTGGAACTTGTCCCAGTCTCTCTTCGCAGCGAACTCTCTCAACCTGATCCTTAGAGTTCTCAAAGATTTATCACGCATCGCTCATCCCTTTCTGCGGGGCCGCTCGAGGTGGCCACGAGGTCCAGCGCCGCTGTGTAGTTCACGAGCGCGGTCCAGAATTCTTCATCCGTGTTGGTCGAGCGAAGGAATACTCCATCGGCCTTTTTCTCGTCTTTGAAGTGTGGCGGATCGGAGGGCTGGATGAAATAGCGGTAGAAGTCCCGCGGCGGCGCTGGGGATCGTTCGGTGGGCGCGTCGAGAAACAGGTATCCCTGGCGTGCCGCCTTGCGCTCCAGCCATTCCAGCTCGTGCTGCCAGATCTTGTAGCCGGTTACGTACGTCTGATCGGTACACTCCATGACACGCCTCAATGCCTCGTAGTAATAGCGGTCGAGCTGGGAGGCATCAAGGCTCTTAGCGCGCTTCTCCACCGTCCTGGAGGGCACACCGCCGAGCTTGGCGTGGAGTTCCTCCAGACCTTCGCGCAACAGACCGAGGAAGTGCGCTCGCCGCGCCGCGTCGTTCGAAAATGTGATGCCAAGGCACTTGACGGGTTTCTGGTTTCTGGTTTCTAGTTCCTGGTCGAAGCCGGATATCTTTTGCTGGCTCATGAGAATTTCACTCCTTTATGGTCCGACTTCTGCAAATAGCGGATGAAACCGCCTGTCAGTTTTCCGGATGACTGCGCCAGGTCATATAGTTGTCGAAATTGTTCTATTGTTATGTACTCGGCGTCTAAGGCAACATAAAGCTGTGCCTGAAGCTCAGCCGCCGAACCTTTGGCGGTTGAAAGGAATTGAATAAACTCCTTGTTTCCACCTCTGCCGAAGCCTTCTGCGATATTGGACATAATCGATACAGCCGCCCGGCGTATCTGGTCGCGAAGACCAAAGTCCCTGGCAAAAGCGCCCTGATTTGTGATCCTGTAAATTTCCCGAGTCAGTTCCCGCGCCTTTTGCCAGGCTTCGATGTCCTCAAATTTCTCTATGCTTGCCATCATTCTTCCTCAACCAGGAACTCTGAACCAGAAACCAGGAACCCGAATATGATCACTTGTCCAGTAATGCGGTTCGCTTTTGGGTATGGCTGACTTGTAAGGTGGCTTGATCACTCTCCGACAGGTTCGCCTTCCAGGGAATCGATAATAGCCATTTGTGATACCATTAACGGCATCATGATGCCTTTTCAGGTTCGTTTCGATTAAGATAGCCGTTTCTGATGCCATTAAGAGGTTCTTGATCCCTTTTTCTCCCAGATGGCGTCTCTACCGGATTTAATGCACTCCACCGATCCATCCTCCCGAAGCCGGGCCAGCACTCTCTTGATGGTTGGCCGACTGACGTTTGGGCAGGCCTGCGCTAGATCGGCATAGCGAAAAGTGCGGGGCAGCTTCCGAATTGCGGCGAGGACCATTTCGGATTTTGCGCCATGGGCTGAGGTGAGTTCACCGGTCCGGCGCTCGAACTCCCGGTATGCACCCAGAAGCATCACACCCAGGAAGTATTCCCACCACGGCAACAAGGAATGTTCGCCCTGGTGCCAACCTTGAGAGGATTTATAAAGTGCGTCGTAGTAGCCTTCACGCTGGTTTTCGATCAGCTGTTCCAGACTGATGTACCGGCCCACCTCGAAACCGGCCTGATAGAGAAGAAGCAATGTCAGGAGCCGTGCCATCCTGCCGTTACCGTCGGTGAAAGGGTGGATACAGAGGAAATCGAGGATATAGGCAGGAATGAGCAGCAATGGGTCAACTTCACCTTTTTCCCATTCTTGTTTGAAAAGGACATGCAACCGCTCCATGGCATCGGGTGTCTGATGTGCGGGCGTTGGTTTGAAGCGGATCACTTTTGTTCCGTCGGGGCGTGTTTCGGAGATTTCGTTGTCCGTCATCTTCCACCGTCCGCCCTGCTGTGGGACAAACTGATAGAGATCGCGGTGGAGCTGCAGCACGACACCAATTGTGAAGGGCATATTGGCATGGTTGGCATGGATCGTCGCAAGCGCATCCCGGTATCCGGCAATCTCCTGTTCAGAACGGTTCTTTGGTGTCGTCTTGTGCTCTACGAGCTTTTTGATCCGCTCAGGCGGTGCTTCAATCCCTTCAATACGATTGGAGGATTCGGTGCTTTGAATAATAGCCACTTGCCGCAGCGATTCGAGAACCTGGGGTGTTTGCTGGGTGAACAGCGTTTCTTTTCCCCGGTACTCGCCCAACAGGCGGATAGTCCGAAGAAGTGAATGTGGAATCGGTTGTTTTTCCAAAAAATTCCGTTCGAATGATCTCATTGACTATTCCAGCACAATCCGCACCTTGCCGGGCTCATGGCCCTTGGTGAGTCCATCGAGGTATTCCTCAAAGCGTTTCTTCATCTCCGCCGGCGTCGCCGGTGAGCCGCCTTTGAGAAGGGCTGCCCGAAGATCCTCAGGTGTGACGGCGACCTTGACCAGCCCGGAGAGCACCTCCTTGAGAGCCCGGATAAAATCGTGGCTCAGTTCGTTGGCCAGTTTACGTTCCTTGAGGAACGCGTCCACCAATTTCCTTGCCTCGGGTTTGAGCAGGTCGAGATTGCACCGGGTGGTCGGGCCCTCCAGGTTGGCCAGCCGCGTCTGGGTCCAGTCGTCGAGGAGCTTGTCCAGCTCCGTATGCAGATGCTCGAGCACGGTCGCTGCGGGTGCGTAAGGCGCCTCGGCGCCGGGCCGGAAGCCGCAATGCGGCCAGAGCGGCGCTGCAAGGAGGTCCTGCTCGGTGAGCGCGAAGCAGCTCTTCAGGCCGGCCAGGCGGTTCTGGAAATCGGTGAGATGCTGGCGCGCCATCAGATCGATGGTGGAGAGTTTCTTTAGCTTTTGGATGCGTTCGTAGCCCATCAGCCTGCTCTTGTGCTTGTCCTCATTCACGCCCAGTCCGGCCCGCGGGTGCAGGACGACATAGGCTCGCGCGTAGGACTTCTTCAAATCCGTCAGTTTCTGACGGATTTGTGTGGGATTGCGTGGTGCGAGGTGCCTTTTCCCTCTATCCACTTGTGCACCTCGGACTGCGCACCCCGCATTTTCTGAACCCATTCGTGGTCCGTGGGCAGCACCGCCTCGGCCGCCGTGACGCGCTCGAAGGTGTCGATGTAGTCGGGATGCGCCGGAAAGAGGCGGACGAACTCGTCCATCCGCTCGTTCATACGGCCGTAGAACTTGGCGAACAGTGTGAGGTATTCGCGGATCTTGGCTTGGCTAGTCGCCGTCTTCTTGAGCAGGCGCTCGGCGACCACGAACTTCACGTCCCGGCGGGCGATGAGGATCTGTTCGAAGCGGTCCTTGACCCGGCGGAGTTGATCGGCCACGAAGGCGAAACGGGGACTGTCGAAGATGGCCTCCTGCACACCCGCCATGAAGCGGAAGCGAAGGTCTTTGCAGACCTCACCCACCTCTCGCAAAAAGTTGAGGTCGAGGATCAGTTCCTGGTCCTTGCGGCTGCGGAGATAGTCCAACAGTTCGTCCACCACCAGGAGCAGGCCATGGTCCGGATACTCCTGGTGGAACGCGGCCATCATCTCCTCGAAGGCCCGCTTGTTGTTGGGGACTTGGCTGGCATCCGGGAAGGTGTAGGTCACGCCCATGGCATCCAGGTGCTCCTCCAGTTCGCCAACGAGGATCTCCCGTAGCGACATGGTGGTGGCCCCGATCTCGGTGCGAACCACTTTGAACTTGCCGGTGATCCTCTGGGCGGCCTGGGCTACCTGCTCATTTTCCAGATCGGAAAGCAGCTCCGCGTGCTCGGCGATACTGGAGATCACCGACATCAGGTGTGACTTACCGGTGCCGTAGTTGCCCACGACCAGCAAGCCCTTGTTATCAATGGGCTGGTCGAACTGAAGTTGGGGGATCACAAGGCCGATCAGCTTCTCGGCCATCTCGTCGGAGATGACGTAGGTGCTGACCAGCTGGCGGGCCGCCGCAACTTCATCGGCATCCCGTAGCTGGACTACGGACTCGATGGGCTCGAACTGGATCAGGTCTTTATACTTCATCAATTACCCCCCCTCTGGCGTAAGAATAATGATGCCAGCCAGATCCTCCCGTAGATAACGTCGATATTCCGGATGGTCAGGTTCCGCATAGATCAGAGTCTCGTTGAGGACTCTTCCAGGCCATGCCACGACAACCGTCTTGTTCCGGGAAAATCCCTGAAGCAGACGCAAAGGATCCTGCTTCAGGTGGACATCGAAAAGGATCTCGATGTTGTCGAGCAAGACCAGCCCTGCCTGCGCCGCGATGGGCGCGGTAGGTAGATCGCCTGTGGCTGCACCCGCGATTTCGTCCAAGATCCGCCGTAGCTGCAGAGCCCGCTTCCGTTCCGTCAGGTCCAGCATCCGGCAAGACAGCTCGAGATTCACGTTGATGAGAGGCGCGGATGTGAAGGCCGACACCTCCTGTAGTGCGGTCGTCTTCCCGCTTCCCGCCGGGCCCACCATCAGGATCAGGCGATGATAGAGCTCACGAGCCTCGTCGATCTTTCGCAGGACCTGATCCGCCAGGGGCTCCGCCATTACGTGTTCCCTCCCTCTTGGAATAGGGTCCTCCCCGACCCTCGCCCTTCGGGTGCGCCTTTGGCGCGTCCCAATCGTCTGTCCTGCCAATTTGTCATATCGCCGTGCGTTGCTGCCGGCGCCGCGCGGCAGCCAGGTCTTGCAACCAGCGGTCCATGGCACCCATTAGCAAGCGCCAAAGGCGGCCCATCTTCTGGCACGGAACTTTGTCCTTTGTGGCGCATCGATTTTGCTATGTTCAGCTGGACGAATAAAGGTTGATGGTCCGATTTGTCGTCTCGTCTCACGTTTCATGCCCTTTAAGCAACACTAGATAATTTTGAACTCGTGAAAGTTCAAGCTAAAAGGTTTGCTGAGCACCCGCGCCGCTTCGCAGCCTTCTGGCGCGCCGTGGCACGTCCAGATGGGCTGTCCTGCCGACGGATCCGGGAGACGCCTTCCCGAGGCCTATCGGGCCCGCCGGCCTTTCCGGGCTGGTCTCCTGGAAGCGCGTTGGAAACGTTGGGTGGAAAGCTGATCCACCCCGCAAGCAAGCGGGAGACCCACGGGGGTCCTTGATGCGGCATCGCCACGGAGGCGAGCCTGGAGATTCTTCGCGCCAAGGGCCTGGACACCTCTTTGTGGCGTGCTTGCTCACCATTTGCTGTGCGTCATCCAGAGAGCCCTCCATGCCCCTGAAATCCGCCACCGCTGGCCCACCCCGCGAACCCATCTGAGCGGACAGGTGCGGGTGATCACCAGCCTGATCAACGACAAGGGACAAATGATCCACAGTCGAAATACTCTTTTGCCGGAGCCGATCCATGTGGAAATTTACAATGCCCTCGGTTTGCCCCGCAGCCCCTTGAAAAGGGTCCTCAGCATCCATTGAAAATTTGTAGTGAAGAATCAAAAGGCACATTCCAAGAATAACAATCCCTCTGTGCCAATGAAGGTGAGTCACCTACCCCTTGTTAAATTTGAGTTGGGCGGGTAGGAGAAAGAATCAGATGACATCAGTTCAGAATCGGCAAACAGGGGTAGGAATGGGGGTAACGGAAGGGGCCCGTAGGGCGTCTGGAGTTGCCCCCATGGGGGCCAATCTCAACGCACCGGATCCGGAGGTCATGGAAAAGAAACGTCGCCGCAAATTCACGGCTGCTTATAAGTTGCGCATCCTCGAGGAAGCCGATGCCTGCACATTGCCTGGGCAGATCGGCGCCCTTCTTCGCCGGGAAGGTCTTTATTCATCGAATTTGACCACGTGGCGCAGACAACGAGAGGAGGGGCAGCTCAAAGCATTGTCTCCCCGAAAACGGGGGCGAAAACCGAACCCGGACCGCCATTTCGCAAAACGGGTAGCCCAATTGGAGCGGGAAAATCAGCGCCTCCGAGACCAGATCAAGAGGGCGCAGACGATCATCGAGGTTCAAAAAAATCTCAGACCTCATGGGGGTTCCCCAACCCAATCACGAAAGCGACGGGAGCAACTTATGAAAGCGGCGGTCCAATTGCGAACCGAGGTGGGAACCGTTCAGGCTTGTGAGGCTTTGGGCATTGCCCGAGCAACTTTCTATCGTAGACTGAAAACCACCAGAACACAGGTAAATCGTCCGGCTCCGCCGTTGGCTCTTTCGGATCAGGAGAGGTAAACCGTGATAGACCTGCTCCATTGCGAGAGATTTCAGGATGCTGTTCCTCGCTAGATCTTTGCGTGCCTGCTTGATGAGGGGACCTACCATTGCTCGGTGCGGACGATGTATCGCATTCTCAAAGACGAACATGGAAGCGTCAAGGAGCGTCGTCGGCAGGCGCAGCGGCCCGCTTACGAGAAGCCCGAGCTGCTCGCGACCCGCGCCAACGAGGTTTGGTCGTGGGACATTACAAAGTTATTGGGCCCCGTCAAGTGGACCTATTTTTACCTGTACGTGATCATGGGCATTTTCAGCCGCTACGTGGTCGGTGGATGGTTGCCCACCGGGAAAGTGCGGCCCTGGCAAAGAGGCTCATTGAGGAGACCTGTAAAAAGCAGGGTATTGTTCACGGCCAACTTACAGCTCATGCGGATCGGGGGTCGTCCATGACCTCGAAGTGTGTTGCCCAGTTGCTATCGGACTTGGGGGTCACCAAAACCCATAGCCGGCCTTATGTGAGCAATGACAATCCCTGTTCGGAGGCCCAGTTCAAGACCCTCAAGTACCGTCCGCAATTTCCAGGACGTTTCGGTTCCATCGAGGATCCCCGCTCCTTTTGCCGGAATTTTTTTTCAATTGGTACAATCGAGAACATCGCCACTCGGGTCTGGGGCTGGTCACACCGGAGCTGTTCCATTACGGGTTGGCGCCTCAGATCGTGGAGCATCGTCAGCAGGTTCTCAAGCAAGCATTCGAGGCCAATCTTAGCCGTTTCAAAGGCAAGATACCCAGGGGCCTCCGGCATTGCCGACTGCCGCCTGGATCAACAAGCCTTCGAGCGATGCTGTAAGAGTCTAACTTTTTACCGGGGGTGTCTCATTTTCATTGACACATTCCGCTGTGGCTACGATAAAAAAGCGGGAAGGAACCGAAAATTCGGAACCTTCCCGCTTTTTTTAGAAATCAACCAGTTTGTCGAGTTTTTCCTGGAGTGGTTTGTCAGAAGGTTCTTCTTTCGGTGCTTGTCTTACATACGGTTCTCCGTTCGGGAGCGATGGGGGAGAAGGTGTTGACGGCCTCTCCTCTCCCATCAGATCCCGAATGTCGTCCAGAGACAGTCCTATGGATCTTAGCAGCTCCTTGGATTCGCGCTGGCGGATGGCGTCAACACAGCCCCGATCCTTGGCTCTCAGGATGATTTCCGACAGCATTTTGCTTCGGATCTTGGGAGGAACCTGCATAATGATCTGGTGGGCCTCCTCCGAGAGACGTATCGTTATTCGTATTGTTTTCATGTTTTTTCTCCCGGTTTTAGGCCAGCATCATCTGTCCGATGGCGTTGGCAAATTCCGGCTTTTCTGGGATTCGTACCGGTAGCGTGTCGAAGATTTGGTTCGGATCAAAGTAATGCACTCCCCCGCTGGCCACGATCATTCCGTCGATGTGGTCCGTGTCGCCTCCGAATTCTTCCTTGATTCGGGAACTGAGGGTGGCCCTATAGTGGTCGGCCGCCCTCCGTTTGGCTCCTGACAGGTCGATCACTTCGCCGTGAAAATTGGCGGTACCGGTCCGCAGGAAATCTTTGAGTACGTGGAATCTCAGCCCCTTCAGGCCCGTTTCTCCCATTTCGGCCCGGAAGAGTTCGACGAGGAATGTGACGCCGCAGTTCCGCCAGGTTCCGCCACGACGGGTACGCACCTTGGGGGGCCCGCCATTTTCTTCGGGTTCCTCCACCTCGACAAGCAGGTGATCCACGGTGTTGAACCCGATATCGATCACCAGGTGACGTGTACCGGGTTCCAGTTCCTGTACTACTGTCTGTGCGATTCCCAGTCCCTGCGGCACGATGCCGACCTGTTCCCAGAAGCGGGCCAGGCGCTTTTGGTACTCGTTTCTCCGGTGCCAGTATACTGGTGGCACTCCAGCCACCACGATTCCGGTATCGTCGATTCCGTACTGCTGATGGAGATAGGCGCAGAAAACTCCCGACGCCTCCACAATATCATCAAAATCGGCGGGGGAGATCTGGGTCCGTTCCCGTTTGGCCTTGTCTCCGACCAGGTATTGCTTGTCTCCGTATTCTATGATCCCGTTTTCATCCGGGTTCATGGGAGAAGGCACGTATTTGGCGTAAACGGACGGAAACGACAAGAGTTTGGGTTCTTGATTTTCATCCGCGGTGATGGCGAGTTTTACGTCTCCGAATCCGATATCCATCCCAATTCGCATTTTTTGTTCCTTTTTTGATGTTTTGAGGGTTTTTCAATAAGAAAGGGAATCTGTGACACGTTCTCAGCTACCCTAAAGTGTCACACCTTAGTGCAGGGTGTCACACCCCTGCACTAAGGTGTGACACTTGGGGATTTTCCCCAAATCCTGAATCAGTGAGATTTGATTGGGTGGACTGACGTGCATGGCTTCGGAACCCATTTTGAGGGTCACCGACGCCCCAGTTCAGCCACTTTTTCGGGTCATTGCCTTTTCAAGGACTGAAAAGCCCTCATGACGATGCCATCTCAGACATTTTTGGACACACCTCACCCCTTATGGCCGAAGGAGCTTTCAGGCTTTTGCGGCGGCGATCCCTACGCTGGACAAAATTTGAGATAAACACTTCGAAAAGCGTGAAAAGCGGGACAATGC
>NZ_FWXF01000028.1 GCF_900176285.1 Desulfacinum hydrothermale DSM 13146
AATCTCTCCTGTGGCAATGAATCGGCCAGGCGAAAGGTGATGGATTGGAGCAAGGCCGGCGCATCCAAATGAGGCAGATAACCCCGGCTGTACCATCCTTTGTAAGCGTGATTCTCTTTACCGGGCTGGAGCCCGGTGTTCCCAGCCCGGTGCTCCCAGGGGGCGGCGAGCCAGGGCTCGACATCACCGGGAACGCCGAGCTCCGGCTCGGCAATACCTTCCGCGCTGAACCAGAGGATCCCAGCCTACCAGGTAGGTCTTTCATGGCACCACCTCCGGCTTCACCAGCCGCACCCGGCCGATGAGTAGTTGCTTGGAATGTGTCAATGAAAATGAGACACCCCCGGTAAAAAGTTTGACTCTTACAGCATTGCTCGAAGGCTTGTTGATCCAGGCGGCAGTCGGCAATGCCGGAGGCCTGGGTATGTTGCCTTTGAAACGGCTAGGATTGGCCTCGAATGCTTGCTTGAGGACCTGCTGACAATGCTCCACTATCGATGATCGTCTGCGCCTTCTTGATCTGGTCTCGGAGGCGCTGATTTTCCCGCTCCAATTGGGCTACCCGTTTTGCGAGATGGCGGTCCGGGTTCGGTTTTCGCCCCCGTTTTCGGGGAGACAATGCTTTGAGCTGCCCCTCCTCTCGTTGTCTGCGCCACGTGGTCAAATGCGATGAATAAAGACCTTCCCGGCGAAGAAAGGCGCCGATCTGCCCAGGCAATGTGCAGGCATCGGCTTCCTCGAGGATGCGCAACTTATAAGCAGCCGTGAATTTGCGGCGACGTTTCTTTTCCATGACCTCCGGATCCGGTGCGTTGAGATTGGCCCCCATGGGGGCAACTCCAGACGCCCTACGGGCCCCTTCCGTTACCCCCATTCCTACCCCTGTTTGCCGATTCTGAACTGATGTCATCTGATTCTTTCTCCTACCCGCCCAACTCAAATTTAACAAGGGGTAGGTGACTCACCTTCATTGGCACAGAGGGGTACGTCGCTTCAAAGCAGCCATCCCCCCTTCAAGAAACTCCTCTCGCCAACGTGCTAAGACCGAGGCAGGTTGCGCCGTCTCTCGGCTCAACGAATCCAAACTCTCCCCTTTTAGCAACCGCAGCACCACCTCTTGCTTACGCTTGGCGGACCAACGTTTCGGTAAGTTCTTCTCACTCATGGACACCTCCCGCAGTTTTGGATCGCAACCTATCATGTGTCCATTTTATTGGAAGGGCAACCCACTTCGGACGTTTCGGCCGACGTGGCAACACAGGCGCGTTTTCCCGTTCATGCTCTCTTCATGATGGGATTTTATAGTGGTAGCAAACGGCAGGAGCCAAATGTTGGTCGTCTTGGTGATCGCTGCCGGAACAACCTAACAACAGGATGTGTTGTCATGAAGAAAAAATGGATTGCTATTGTTGGAAGTGGGGCCTTGCCCATCGGTATTGCAGTCGCCGGGGTGAGTTTCGCGGATTCGGATGATAGTGACATCCGCAATGGCACCATCCGGATCGAAAAACAGTCTGAAGCCGAATTTCCTTCAATTGCAGAGATCTCCATACCGACCGGCCGGGATCTGGGCACGATAGTGGAAAAGGTTGGACTTGGCAAAGAGGCGCACCGTCCTATCGGCACCTATTCCAGAGAAATGAAGCAGCGTTTGGCCGTGGCCCGGGCGTTAATGCCTCGCCCCAAACTGTTGATTTTGGATGAACCCACCAACGGACTCGACCCCAAGGGCAGGCGTGAGATTCATGATCTGCTGGTGGAATTCGCTTCCGACGGAGAGGCAGGCGTGTTGTTGTGCACGCATCTGCTGGACGATGTGGACCGCCTGTGCAACCGGATCGGGATCATCGACAACGGCCGCACCCGGCTTGAAGGTCTGATTGCCGCTCTGCTGGCGGAACAGGAGAGCGGTCAGCGCTACCGCCTGCATCTGGAAACCGTCCCGGACACCGACAACCTTCCGGCCGGGATAACCGTGTTGGGCCACGAAGGCGGCTGGTGGCGCGTTCAGGTCCAGGTCAAACCGTCCGAAGGGCCATCCTCGCTTTGGGCTGAGCTGTGGGGCCGCGGTTGGAAGATCCTGGAAATCCGTTCTGAGGCATCCAGTCTGGAAGAGATTTACATGAATCATACCGGTCAGGAGGGACATCAGGGGCAGGAGGTGGCATGATGAACACAACGTGGACTATTGCCCGAAAAGAAGGCGCGCAAATGCTGCGCAGTCAAAGGGGTATCATATGGCTGCTGACCTTCAGCGGACTGCTGTCGGCTTTCAGCTTGCTCCTGGTGAGTAACACCGAACTGAGTCTGCTCGACAACGCTCAGGTGGTCTATATGATGGCCGGAACGATCATGGCTGCCGGGGCGCTGCTGGCGGCGATTCTGGGAAGCGACGCCTACGCCGGGGAAAAGGAGCGTGGTACTTTGGTGCCCTTGCTGTGCGCCCCCATTGCCCCCAACGCATTGCTGGCCGGAAAGATACTGGGCCTGCTCATCGCCTGGGGAGTCATGTTCGTGACCAGTGTCCCCTATCTTTGGGCCGTGGGCGCGAGCGGCCAGAATCTCGGCCCGGCACTGTTCTACCTGGCGCTTTTCGGCACCCCGGTGGTGCTCGGATTCGGCTACCTGGCCATGGCGTTGTCGGCCCCCACAGGCAGCGTCATGACATCGCTGCTCACCACGGTCACTTTACTGATGCTGGCCGCAAGTCCGCTGTTGATCGGACCGGGCCTGCGCGGCACCGTCATCGGCCGCGCTCTGGACGCCGTCAACCCGTTTGCCGGAGCGCTCAACACCTTCGACAGCGTCATCATCGACAGTGAACCGTTTTCAGTCCAGACGGCGAGGCTCTTTCTTGTCATTGCCTGGCTGGTGGGTTGCCTGATCCTGGCCCGGCGCAGCGCCGGCCGGCCCGATTTTCAATAAGGGGAATTTGTCATGAGAATATTAAAAAAATTGTTTGCAGTCATTGCTTCGATACTGCTGTCCGCGTCCATTTCAGCGGCGGCCCAAGCCCCTGTTTCTCTCAACCTACAGTCCGACGCGAAAAACCCCGCCACTCCGGTAATGGGGGATCACATGCGGTTCTGGAGCACCATCTCCAACACAGGGTCATCCCCCATCGAGGGCCTGGTGGCGTGGATCAGCCTGGTGGAAATTGATCCGGGCAACGAACAGCCGGTAGACCTGGAAGACTGGAGCGCGCACAAGGCCGTCACCGGAGCGAGCCTGAAACCCGGTGAATCGCTGCAGACCGACTGGCCCATGCGGCTGATAAAGGGCGGCGACTACCGGGTGGTGGTCAGTGTTACCGACCCGGGCAGCAATACGGTGTTCACCAGTCCGACCCTTCAATTTCACGTCCGGCAGAAATCAGTGCTTCAGGCCGGACGGGTGTTGCCAGTAGCCGCAGCGATTCCCTTGCTGATTTGCGCCTTGATGATCTTCAACAAAACAACACAGCGCCTCAGGAGGGAGCGGGTTTAATCAGTACCGATTGTGGCTAATAAATTGGGGTTCAGCCCAGACAGCGTCGCAGTAAGGGATAAGCATGACAAAAAAATATTCAGGAGATGGCCTGGAAACTTTTCAACAGGAGCAAATATGCGGCTGGTTAGCCTTGAAATGCACAGGTGGTTTGACCAGGCCTATAGTTTAACCACACTTTTCTATCGTTTGTTTTTCACTATTACACAGGCGGTTAAGGATTCCCGTTTTTTGTTCCACACCGCCGGCAAGGTAAGGCGTTTCTGGCTGGTTCATTTCCAAAAGGAATATGTTCGAGGTCAAATTCTTGTCCGCGAAGGCAATTGCCGGCAATGCGGCGCATGCTGCAATCTGCTCTTCACCTGCCCCATGCTGACAAAACGAGGCAGATGCTATGTCTACGGCTACTGTCGTCCGCGGGCCTGCAAGGTTTTCCCAATAGATCAACGTGACATTGACGAGGTGACTATTTGCGGCGGTCATTGCGGGTATCGTTTCGATAGGGAGGATTCATATAAGCAAGGTTCGTAACACGGGGAGGTCCTGACATGTTTCACCAGTTTGTCGTCTGGCTTGCAAGTACCGTCGGCCAATGGGGCTATCCGGGCATCGTGATGCTCATGGCCCTGGAGTCCTCTTTCTTCCCGTTTCCCAGTGAAGTGGTGATCCCGCCGGCCGCCTATCTCGCGGCCACCGGAAAGATGAACATCGGCATGATTATTCTTTGCGGAACCCTGGGAAGTCTTCTGGGTGCTGTATTCAACTACTGGCTGGCCATGAAATTCGGCAGGCCGTTTTTCGAAAAACATGGGCGCTACCTTCTGGTCAGCCCCGGTTCCCTGGAAAAGGCCGACCGCTTTTTCGAGCGTCATGGCCATATCAGCATGTTCATCGGCCGGTTGCTGCCGGGAATCCGTCAATATATTTCCTTGCCGGCGGGCCTGGCCCACATGAATATTTTCGCTTTTTGCGCGGCCACGGTTCTGGGGGCAGGGCTGTGGGTGTCGGTGCTGGCCGGTATGGGGTACTGGTTCGGACGCAACGAACAGCTTGTGTTGCAGAACCTGCGCTGGGCCACCCTGTTCCTGGTGGTCGGGTGCGGTGTCATCGTGCTCTTTTACTGGCGTAAATGGCAGAGCCGTTCACGCTTAGAAAATCGGTCGAGTCAATGATGGAATCAAGTTTGAATATAGAGATTTTCAAGTGGATTCACGCCGGAGCCGGGACGCGTCCGGTCGTGGATGGCCTGGCCGTTTTTTTCGGCGAGGGCGGTCCTTATTTCCTGGCGGTTCTGTTTGCCGTCCTCTGGTTCTTTGTGGACAAAAACAAAAAGACGGCCCTATTGGAAGCGACCGAGGCGGCGATCATCGGTCTTCTCGTCAACCAGTTGATCGGTCTTTTCTATTTCCACCCCCGCCCGTACATGGTCGGCCTTTGTACGCCGCTTTTTCCCCACGGCCCGGAAACCTCTTTTCCCAGCGATCATGCCACCCTGCTGTTTACCGCCGCGTTTTATCTGCTTTTTGCCCGGCGCTGGGAAGCGTGCGGGGTCCCGCTATTGGCCGTCGCTCTGCTGACCGCCTGGGGACGGGTGTACGGCGGCATCCATTTCCCCTTTGACATGGCCGGCAGTCTGTTTGTTAGCTTGCTAAGTGCCGGATTGCTGCGGCTGTCCGCCAGGCGGTTGATGCCGTTGAATGAACGGTTGTTCCGAATCATCAATCCGATAACGGGGCAGTTGATTCGAATATCGAAGCGAGCTGCTAAGGAAAGATAAACCGGATGCATCATTATTTGAACATAGTATTGGCCTTTATCACCCAACACTCCGGGCTGGCCTACGGGGCGATTTTCCTGGTCTCCTTTTCCGAATCCCTAGCCCTGGTCGGACTGCTCGTCCCCGGTACGGTGATCATGTTCGGGGTGGGCGCGGTTGTGGCCACGGGCAGCCTGGGACTTGCGCCTGTCCTTCTGTTGGCCATGGCCGGAGCGATGGCCGGGGACGGTGTCAGCTATTGGCTGGGCCATCATTACAGGGAAAGCTTAAGGAGCATCTGGCCCTTTTCACGCTATCCCGAAATGTTGAACAAGGGAGAGGTCTTTTTTCACCGGCACGGGGGTAAGAGCGTCCTTTTCGGGCGTTTTGTGGGACCGGTGCGCCCGGTTATCCCGGTGGTGGCGGGAATGCTGGGCATGGGACCAGCGCATTTTGCGGTGGTCAACGTGCTATCGGCCATTGGCTGGGCGTTTGTTTACATCCTGCCGGGTGTTTTTTTCGGCACGTCGCTGGCCATGGCCGGAGCTGTCAGTACTCGGCTGGCCGTGGTCGTTTTCATTCTGGTCGCCGGCGTATGGGGGTTTATCTGGGGGTGTCGCCGGGTGGTCTTTTTGTTTGCGCGAAAAGGGCCCCTCTGGCTCAACAATCTGAAACAGTGGGCCACCACGAAGCCGTCGTCTCACCGGTTCGCGCACCCCGTACAACGATTTTTGCACTTTCTGCTTTTCCGCGGGAAGGCAGAGGCGTTGCCGGTCGCCTTTCTGGCCGTAACGCTTTTTATCGCTGGTTGGGCGTTTCTGGGCGTCCTGCAGGATGTTCTGGCCAAAGACCCGCTGGTGATTGCCGACCAGGCCGTTTACCACTTTTTCCAGTCTCTCCGGACCGCATGGGGTGACAGCGTTTTTGTAGCCATAACCGAACTGGGCGATTCCTTTGTGAACCTGTCGCTGGCCGGGGCGGTGTTGATTGTTCTTCTCGTCAAACGGTGCTACCGGACGGCGGGATTCTGGGTGCTGACGGCTCTGGGCGGGCTGTTGGGAGTTCAGTTGCTCAAATGGGCCATCCATTTGCCGCGCCCGGTGACGATATACCATGGGGCTTCGGCCTATGGTTTCCCCAGTGGCCATACGACCATGAGCGTCATTCTCTACGGCTTCCTTGCCATCTTGCTGGCCAGGAAGCTGTCCGCAGCGTGGCGGTGGGCATTGTTTTCAGGGGTTCTTTTCATCTCCTTTGTGATTGGGTTTTCCCGTCTCTATCTGGGCGCGCACTGGCTTTCCGATGTCCTGGGAGGCTATTTTATCGGCACAAGCTGGACAGCGTTCATGGGAATCGCCTGGCTGAAGGCGGCTGACGAGAAAGTTCCCAACCGTTTGCTGTCATTGACGGTTGTCCTGATTATCGCCATTGCCGGGAGCTGGCATGTGGCCCAGCGCCACCAGAAGGATCTGGTGTTTTACGCCCCTCGCCATGAGGAGAAAATCATGACGCTCTCTTTTTGGCAGACCCGCGGATGGCGCGACCTGCCCGCCTGGCGCATTGACATGGGAGGCAAGATGGAGCAACCCCTCACCGTTCAGTGGGCGGGGTCGCCTGCCGAGCTGGCTCGTTTTCTCAGGGATAAGGGCTGGCGGCAGCTGCAGCCGCTGAGCCTGAAAAGTTTCCTTGGGATGTTTTCTCCGAACACGCCGGTTGAACACCTGCCGGTTTTGCCGCGGCTTCACGACGGCAGAATGGAGCGTTTGCGTCTTTTCCGGATAGATGGCGACAGCCGTCTTGTGTTTCGCTTGTGGGATACTGAAGTAAAAATAGAAGGACATGACGGTTTTCATCTTTTCGCGGGAACCGTAGAGGAGCAGCGGGGCCGCAGCCTGGCGGGCTTGATCACAACGGCAAGAGATACCGGCAACTATGATGAGCCCTTGAACCTGTTGGTGCAATCACTACGTGAAAGGTTCTCCGCAATGCAAGTTCGCCGAACGGGCCAAGAGCTTCGAAGCAACCAAGAGCACCAATGGGCGCAATGGCGGGGCGGGGTGCTGCTGGCATGGTAAAACACAGTACTTCCATCAAGCTGAAAGGCTTATCGTTTGCCTGGTTCCTGCGGAAAGCAAATGATGATATGATGATAAAAGGATTGCAGCATTTTCCATTACATGTTGCTCGGAAGGTTACCGGCTATTTCGGACTGGCGGTGCTGTTTTTTGCCCTGTCTTTCACCACCCTTTACTTTGTTCACCACTATTTTTCCGCCGGACGTCTACGGATACCTTCCAGCCTGCTTTCGGCAAACGTCATCGGCAGTCTTGCGGTTCTCCTGGTGCTGTACTTTCTGGCTGACGGCCTGCGTTTGTACTGTGTCATCCGGGCGATGGGCTTTCGCATCGCGTTTCCATACATTGTCAAGTTGGTCTTTGTGAATATCTTCGTATCCAACGTCACGCCGCTGGCCACCGGCGGCGGAGTGGTTCAGGTCTACTTTATGCGACGGAAAGGCATGCCCATCGGGGAGGCGACGGCGGCCACATCGATTCGCACCATCCTGGCGGCCTTGATCCTGTTCACGCTTACCCCGGTCATCATCTGGACCGAGCCGAATCAGTTTCGTATGTTTTTTCACCGCAATCTTCTCTACGGCATCACAGGGGTTTCCTGTGCCTACCTGGCCGTTTTCTGGATTATTCTTTGCAAGATGCGGATTATCAAACGCTGGATGTTTCGGGTATTGGTTCTGCTCAATGCAATGAACCTTGTGCCGCGGCCTCGGTTCAGAAGCTGGTTTTTAAAGGTTTCGGGGGAGCTGGACCTGTTTTCCGACGGATTTAAACGCTATTTCAGAAACAGCCCCGGTTGGGCGGTCCTTTCCGTTTTCTTTACGGCGCTCTTCCTGTTGCTGCTTTTCTCTTTTTCCATTGTGCTTGTCAGGGCCCTGGGGTACCAGGTCCCGGTGCTGACCGTGCTGGCCTTCCAAGTGGTGGTAACCTTTTTCATGTACTTCGCCCCCACGCCGGGGGCCACGGGGGTTGCCGAAGGCGGCTACGGGCTCCTGTTCGCCCAACTGGTGCAAAAACAGGACATCACTTTGCTGACCCTGGCCTGGCGCTTGTTGACCATCTATGTTGGAATGGCGATCGGTATTGCAGTGATGTACAGGGAAGTCTTCCAGCGCGACAAGGCGGGTCTAAATGAACCGTAAAAAGATACTAACACTGTACCTGCTTTTCACCGTGGTGTTGATGACAGTTCTTGTCGGCTACCGGATTTATCTTTTTGTCCGCGAGACGGATTACGAGGCCCTCAACGCCGAAAATATTGAACGGATCGAGACAACACTCCACAATAAAACCAGTTACAAATTCGCCGTTATCGGCAATATCCGCAATTCCATGCGGATTTTCGAAAGACGCATCGCCCCTCTTATGAGCGAAAGCGGCACGGAGTTCATGATATCGGTTGGCAATGCGGTTTACGACGGTGCTGAAGGGAAATACCGTTTGCTCTACCGCGGTTTAAAAAAGCTGAAGATTCCCTACGTGCTGTGCGCCGGGCACAACGAGATTGAGGATTTCGGGGCGGGAAAATTCTACCGGCATTTCGGGCCCTATTTCTTCTCCTTCCATCTTGAAAATTCCTGCTTTATTTTTCTTGATTCCACCGGGCGGACCTCATGGACATGGCAGCTGCGCTGGTTAGAAGAACAATTAACGGCGGCGAGGAACTACCCGTATCGATTCGTGTTTTTGAATCACTCCCTGTTTTCCTTGCCGGGCTTTGATCCGGACGAACCCCACTATGTCCTTGAAGAGAAGTTAAGCCGGAATCTGCGGCGGCTCTTTTCCCGCTACCGGGTGACAGCGGTCTTTTCAGCCGGCTATCCCGCTTTTCACGAACGCGCGGAGCAGGGCGTCCGGTATATCGTCACGGGCGGGGGCGGCGGCTTGCTCCTCGACCGCAGCGAACCCTACCAGTTCGTGAATGTCACCGTGGGACCTGAGCAAGTGTCATTTGAAAACGTCGCTGCCAGGGACCGTCTGGGTACGGTCCGAGAAAAACTGGAGACGCTGAAGCTGTATCTGCATTCGCTCTTTTACATGAGGCTTTTCAACTCGTTGCTGGTACTGAGCATCATCAGCCTTGTGGCCTTGAAGCTCTATTCACTGATTCTCCGCCAGGAACATTTGTACCGGGATTTCAGTATCGATGAAGAAGAGCTTTCGAAAAGTCCGCTTCGGGTGGCCATGTTTACCAACAACTATCTGCCGTTTATCGGCGGCGTGCCCCTTTCCATTGACCGGCTTTACCGGGGGCTGGTCAAGGCCGGGAGCAAGACGAAGATTTTCGCGCCGGAATATGCGGAGCCATGGAGCGACCCTGAAGATGGCAGCGTGGTGCGATGTCCGGCACTGTTTAATTTGCACCTGGCCGGATTTCCCATCGCCAATATTTTTTCCCGCAAGATCAAGGCGGCGTTCAAGACGTTTGAATGCGATCTGGTGCATGTGCACCATCCTTTCTGGCTCGGGAAAAAGGGGATGCGGTTGGCTAAAAAACGTGGCCTGCCGGTGGTCTTGACCTACCACACCCGGTTGGAGCGATACACGCACTATCTCCCCTTTCCGGGTACGGCTATTAAAAACCTCGCGGCGCATTTGCTGATCAAGCGTTTCGCCAACCACTGCGACGCCATTATCACGCCCACGCCTTCAACCGAGGAGTATCTGCGCAACCTGGGGGTCAGCGCCCTGATCGAGACCATCCCCACCGGCATCGACATGGAGGATTACAACTGCTGGACATCGCAGGAAGTTCGCGAACTGCGCAGTCGCTACGCCGCAAGCGACGAACCCCTCTTGATCAGCGTTTCACGCATGGCCAGGGAAAAAAATCTTGACTTCCTGATCGATGGATTGGCGAAAGTGAAAGAGCAGATTCACATTCCGTTCAAATGCCTGCTGGTGGGAGACGGTCCGGAAAAAGCGCGGCTCGAGGAGAAGGCCGCCGCCCTCGGTTTGAAGGAGCAGGTTTTTTTTACCGGAAATCTGCCCCCCCGCGACGTCGCCCGGTGTTACCTTGCGGCCGATCTTTTCGTCTTCGCCTCGACCTCGGAAACCCAGGGGATGGTGCTGATCGAGGCGATGGCCGGCGGCTGTCCCGTTGTGGCGGTGAGGGCCAGCGGCGTCCACGATGCGGTAAGAGACGGCCACAATGGTTTAATGGTCACTGAAAGTACCGGGAGCTGGGCAAAAGCGGTGGCAATGCTGTTGACGGACCGCCGGCGGTTGTCTGCCCTGTCCGAAAACAGCCGGGCTTTTGCCGAGGACTTTTCTGAAGAAAAGATCGCGGAAAAGGTTTTAAGACTCTACCGACGGGTGGTCGTCCTCGGAAAATCCAAAGCAAACTGATCAGATATCCTTTTGCACTGGGCAAGAGATGGATGCAACAGACACTATGAAAGATAGGAAATGAAGGCGTCATGCAGGCGATAAAAATCTCGGTGGAAACTACCAGCCTGTAAATGTCTATTTGGTTGGATTTTCGTGTAAATCATGCTCTAATAAACATGATGCTTGTGCTGGACAATTTGTTTTTTTTGGAATGGTGACGATATGCGTATATTAATCGTCGATGACGAACAAACTTTGCTGGATCAACTCAGGGATGCCTTTGAAGGCCAGCGCTACATGGTTGAAACCGCCCTTGACGGTGAAGAGGCGCTGGACAAACTATTCGAGAACCCGGTCGATTTGATCATACTCGATATCATGTTGCCCAAGAAGGACGGCCTGTCGGTTCTTCAGGAACTCCGAAAGGCGGGCATAACAAGGCCTGTTCTCATGCTGACCGCCAGAGGAGAAACAAACGACAAGATCAAGGGGCTCGACCTGGGTGCGGACGATTATTTGGCCAAGCCGTTTTCACTGGACGAATTGTTGGCGCGGGTCAGAGCCTTGTTCAGGCGGTCGGGGGGGCAGGCGGATTCGGTGCTCGGTGTCCAGGATCTGCGGCTTGATACCGCAAGTCGCGAAGTGACCAAAGGAGGCAAATCGGTGGAACTAACCGCCAGGGAATTTTCTATCCTGGAATTTCTCCTTTACAACAAAAACCGGGCCGTGTCCCGTTTCAGCCTGGCCGAACACGTCTGGGGAGACGCTTTTGATCCCTTCAGCATGTCAAATTTTATAGATGTCCATATAAAAAACCTGCGGAAAAAAATCGGAGACGCGGGACATGGTACCATCATCCGAACCATTCGTGGCGTAGGGTATATTATCAAGGATGAAGCCCAATGACTGTTCGTCAGAAAATCACCCTCCTGATCACGGCCGCCGGTTTTTTGTCCAGCCTGGTGTTTTCCTGCATCGTTCTGTGGGAAATGCTGGAACAGCCGTTTCAGATTATTGATTCCGAGCTGGAAGCCATGGCCAGGCATGCTGTCCATTTTATTTCCAAAAGCAAGCAGAATAGAACTCCGGACGATCCTTCGTTTATAGGTAACGAACGCTATTGGTTGGTGGTTCTTGACCAGGATTCCGGCAAGTCGATTTACCGGTCATCTCTGGCCAGGCTGATCAAAATTCCGGAGCCGGCTCCAGGTGTCAGTGTCACCTCAAGTCTCATTATCCCTCGGGGAAAAATCGATTTGGGCCAGGATGAGCGAAACGAGGTGACCTTTCGAATAAGGAATTTCAAGATTGCATACGGCGGAAAGACCTTCCTCGCTACAGTCGGCCGGCCCGTGGAAAAGCTCGAGGAAGAACTATGGGATATCTTTATCGGTGTTGTTAGCGCCCTTGCTTTTTCCGTGCTTTTGCTACTGGCGATCAGTTATTTTCTCGCCGGTTTCATCCTGAAGCCAATTAGGCTTATGAACGAACAGGCCCGGAATATCAGCGAGAAGCATCTCGACCGGAGGGTGCCGGTAAGCGGAAGTTCTGATGAATTCAACGCGTTGGCCCAAACCCTCAACCAGGTTTTCGACCGCCTGCAGCATGCCTTTCTTCGGCAAAAAAGGCTGCTTGCCGACGCCTCTCACGAATTGAAAACGCCGCTGACCATGATGCGGTTGGCGCTTGATGCGCAACGTTCCATCCAAGGTGAAATACAGCCTGATCGACGAGTGCAAAGCCATGGGCAACTGACAGAACAGGTATTGCGTATGGAGCGGCTCGTAAAGAGTCTTTTGGATCTGTCTGCCCTTGAAATCGAGGCGAGCACAACAGAAGAATCGATTAATCTGGTTAACCTACTGGGGTCTTTGATCACTGATTACCGCTTATTGGCTGAACCGCGCAATATCCGTTTGGACGTTCGCCTTCCGCAGCAACTCGTTGTACAGGGAAACGAGGATCAGTTGAACCGGGCGTTTTCCAATATACTAGACAACGCCATCAAGTATAACGTGGATGATGGGCGGGTCAGGGTTATTGGCGATCAATCCGGCATGGAAATAACCGTCAAGGTGGAAAACACCGGGGCCGGTGTTGGCGAGGCGGAAGTTCCCAAGGTGTTCGAACCATTTTATCGAGTTGAAAAATCCCGGTCAACGCGGCTCGGCGGCTCGGGCTTGGGGTTGGCCATCGTGAAAAGAATTGTAGAACTGCACGGGGGAAAGGTGAAATTCGAAAGTCAAGAAAGAGGTTGGACGAGGGTTACGGTCAGCCTGCCCCGAAACCGGGAGAAAATTCCGGTATGAAAAGCGATGAGACAAGATCCCCGCAGTGGAAGCAGGTTTTTCAAGGCAACGTCTTTGCCTTCGGCCTAGTCAGTTTTTTTACTGACCTTTCAACCGAGATGATCTATCCACTGCTTCCGACATTTTTCAGCGGCTTCGTGCCGACCGCCGCAGTCGCGGTATATATCGGCCTGATGGAGGGGCTGGCGGAAAGCACCGCCAGCCTACTCAAATTCTACGCCGGCCATCTCAGTGACCGCTTGCATCGTCGCAAACCACTGGCCCTCATCGGCTATGGGATTTCCAGTGTCATCCGGCCATTCACCGCCATCGCAACCGCCGGCTGGCAGGTCGTGGGCATTCGCCTCTGCGACCGTGTCGGCAAAGGAATACGTACCGCTCCGCGGGATGCACTGCTTAGCGAATCGGTAACCACTGATGTCCGCGGCCGCGCATTTAGCTTTCACCGGCTGATGGACCACGCCGGTGCGGTGGCTGGTCCGTTAGCAGCGACAGCCTTTTTATACCTGATGCTGGGCCACGCCATGTTATGGCAACATGGAAATAGTGAAGCTGGACCCAGGGAGATGATTGCCCTGCGCTGGTTGTTTGCCTTGGCGGCTCTTCCAGGTTTTGTGGCAACCATCTCTTTGTGGAGACTGGTGCGGGAAAGGCCCCGCCCTGCAAGGACACTGGATGTGGACAAGGAAGATCTGCCCCTCCAGCGATCAAAGCTTACCCCCAGGTTTTTCTTTTTTCTGATAGCGGTAACACTGTTCACCCTTGGCAACAGTTCCGATTTGTTTCTGATTTTTTACGCTCAAACGCGCTTCGGCTTAGGCCTCGGATGGGTGATCAACCTGTGGGTCCTGCTGCATCTTTCAAAGATTGCTTTCAGCCTGCCCGGCGGCTGGATGGCTGACCGAATCGGCCGTGGTTCGGCAATTATTGCAGGATGGGTGATTTATGCGGTTGTGTACATTGCAATGCCTTTTACATCAAATTTTGGGACGGTATGCGCCCTGCTTGTTTTCTATGGCGTCTATTACGGGATGACGGAAGGAGCGGAACGGGCTCTGGTGGCGGAATTTGTGGCGGTCAGCGACCGAGGAAAGGCATACGGTTGGTACCATGGCGCCGTCGGCTTGGCCACCCTGCCGGCGAGCCTGATGTTCGGCGTCTTTTGGGCTAACTTCGGTCCAAAGCCGGCGTTTTTCATCGGCGCGCTATTGGCTACAGCGGCCATGATCGTGTTAGCTGGAAGTCTGGCACATGGTAGAAACAAGCTTGGTCCTTTGCATCCTGATAATTCGATTTCATAAGGAATGATCCTGAGCTAAAGACTTGAGTTACGATACCACCGCACTTGGTATGGCAACGGGAATCGAACCCGCGTCCGTTCTCTGTTTGGGGAAAATGTGGAGAAAAGCATTTCCCGCAAGGGACGCAGAGGATGGTGTCTTGAAGCATCGTAAGACGTTGTAATCAAATGGTTTTCGATGTATCAGCGCGCATGAGACGGATTTGCTGGACGGCGGCGAGCCCTCCACCAGTCCAAACTCTCAGCAAGCGCAAATGTTTACATAAACCCCTGAAGATAATGCATCTTCTGGGGTTTTTGCTTTCTTAATAGCCCTAGAGAATCCATTGATAGCCAGATTATTTGGGGAGGTATCGGTAAGAACACCGAAGTCTCTGTTTCAACAATGCCCCCACACCCAAGTAACAACACCCCGAAGCGACCCCTTAATCCATGAAATTGCGCCTATGCATAAGACTATCCTATGCTAGATATCTCATTGAATTTACATCTTATTTATGCCATAGGGCCTCCTGTCGCATTTCCACCCGGCAGGTGCACTCATCAAGGAAAATTGAGATCGAACAATCTTCCAAAGCCTCCTAAAGCGGACAGGCGGGCTTGGCCCCTGTGGGGAATCTAATCAGCGGCACCACGCGCCTGGGCGAGCAGTTGGAAAGGGAAGTTCCAAGACGGCCGATGACCTCGCACGCGGATGTGGTCAATACCACCTTGGGGCTTCTGTGTCTCGGCAAGAGTGGCTTTGAAGCCGCTGCGGGCGTTCCCGGCGATGACTGGTTCAAAGAGGGTCTGGACATTCAAAAGGTTCCTTCGCAAGAAACCATGCGGCAACGTTTGGACAAGCACGCGATAGTTTTCGAACGTCTTGCCGGCGCATGTAGCGTAGAACCGCTTGAGAGGACCCAGGTTCCCGTGACAGCTCTTTCCACGGGGCACGTGCCTTTGGACGTGGATGTTTTCTGCCTGGACAATTCCGACACAAAGAAGGAAGTGTTTCGCGGACGTACCAGGACTACGACGGATACGCGCCGATCAGGGCCTGTCATCTTCCGGCAATAATGGCCCAGTGGTTGTCAGCCCAAGTGGTCCAGTGAGGTGCCAGGGCGGTTCCTCCGAATAGCGCATGGTCTCCTCTCGCCTACACGTGAGAGGAGCAGCCTATGCGCAAGCGGAGGAAAACGACCGTGGGACCGCACGGCAATCGAGGGTGAACCGAAAGACGGTGGCCACTATCGGAGGTAGTCGGAAAAACAGGGACTTTTGGAAAAGGAGTCGCCCTCGGTGGGAGAACTGAGCGGAATGTTTGAGGAAACGTTCGCACCCTCCGAACCTACGCAGGCAAAAGGTGGAGGTTGCCGCAATTTATAGTGATCCATGCCTTCACGCCATCTCCTGTCTATACCCCGCGCTGGACCACATCCACTCGTGCGGATCTTTACACAACCCTGCCTTCACGGGGTTCTTGTGTATGTAGGCGATCACCGCATTCAGATGGTGCTGGTCGCGAATGTATCGATCCCAATAGTCTCGCATCCAAAAACGCTTGCCGGGCACGCTGATCCCCAGCTCGGCGGCATGCGCCAGCGCCCACCGGCCGGTGTAGGATTTCCACGACTGCACAATCTTGGACAAGAGAGCCTGCTGTTCGATCAGCACATGCACATGGTTGGGCATCACGCACCAGGCCAGAAGCCGGTAGCGTGAGCCGTCGAAATACCAAAGGGTATTCTGCATCAAGGCGGCAAGACGTGGATGGCGCAAGGCGCAGCAGCCCATGCCCGCATCCAGCCACGCTTCGATTCGCTGA
>NZ_FWXF01000005.1 GCF_900176285.1 Desulfacinum hydrothermale DSM 13146
GGCGAAGGTTCATGATGCTCCTCCCATGGCGCGGATCCGAGCCGCGGAGCGGCCCGCTCCGGCAGAGCAGCCCCGGATGATCCTTGCTTCAACATCTCCAGAAAGCAGACAGATCTTCCGTTCCAAAAATCGCGGGATTATCCGTATCGTCCTGGACGGCGAGCCTTCCGCAGGGGAAGCAGTTGTAATCTTACGAAAACCGCTCCATGTGTCCTCCAGGAAGCGACGCGCCCTTCCCGAACGCTTCACCGGCGCCGGGACATGGCCGCGCGCAACGCGAAAGGACCGGGCAACCCCAAAGCGGCCGCTCGGTGCGTCAGCCCTCCAGGGGCTACCCGTCTTTTCGTGGCAGACCAAAGGAGTGCTCCGGCCCGGGAAAGGCGCCCGCTTCCACCTCGTGGCGATACCGGCGGGCGGCTTCCAGCAGCCGTTGACCCAGCTGGTCGTACTGCTTGACGAATCGGGGCACGAAGCGGTCGAAGAGTCCCGCCAGATCGTGGGTCACGAGCACCTGGCCGTCACAGGCGGGCCCGGCACCGATACCGATGGTGGGGATGGGTACGGATTGGGTGATCCTTTCCGCCACTGGAGCGGGCACGGCCTCCAGCACCAGGCTGAAACAGCCCGCCTGGCTCAGCGCCACGGCATCGTCCAGGAGCCGCTTGGCCGCCTCTTCCCCCTTCCCCTGCACCTTGAAGCCGCCCAGTTGGGCGATGCTCTGGGGGGTGAGGCCCAGATGCCCCTGCACGGGAATGCCCGCCCGCACGATGGCCTCCACCTGGGGCAAAACAGACGCACCGCCTTCCAACTTCACCGCCTGGGCTCGGGCCTCTTTGAGAAAGCGGCCGGCGCTTTCCACCGCCTGCTCCACACTCACCTGGTAGGACAGGAAGGGCATGTCGCCCACCACCAACGCCCTTTGGGTCCCGCGGGTCACTGCCCGGGTGTGGTGCAACATCTCTTCCATGGTGACCGACAGCGTGTCCTCGTGGCCCAGCATGACCATGGCCAGGGAATCGCCCACCAGGATCATGTCCACCCCGCTTCGGTCCACCCAGAGAGCGGTCAGGTAGTCGTAGGCCGTGAGCATGGTGAGCTTTCGCCGGCCCTTGGCGGCCATGATACCCGGGACCGTCACCTTCTCTTCAGGCTTGAACGCCCTTTCCCCCATAGCTCTGCTCCTTTACTTTCACCAATTGAGTCAAGGCCCAGTTGACGGGGACCGCCAGCCCGTGTTGGCCCGCCAGGCGCACCACGGCCCCATTGATGGCGTCGATTTCCGTGCGCCGCCCGGCTTCCACGTCCTGACGCATGGACGAACGGTTGGCGGCCGTGGCACGGGCCACGGTCAGCACCTTGTGCACCCCATCTTCCGAAACCGGAATCCCCTCGGCCTGGGCCACCGCGGCCGCTTCGCGCACCGCGGCCTCGCAAACCGACCGGGCCGGCTCCAGATCGGCGATTGCCCCGTTGGGAATCCCGCACAGCGCCGTGACGGCGTTGATTCCCACATTGACCAGGAGCTTTTCCCAGATGAGCACTTGGATGTCTTCCCGGTAGGTGGCTTCCAGGCCCGCTTCTTGAAAAAGTGCCAGAACGGCCTGGACGGTGTCCGGCCGACGCCCGCTCAAGGCTCCGAAAAAGGTGGGACCTTCCCCCCCGTGGCGGATCCGACCGGGGCCCTCCTTGGTGGCTCCCTGAGCGGTCACGCCCACCAGGACCTTTTCCCTTCCCACCAGTTCCGCCAGGATTTCTCCGTTACCCAGCCCGTTTTGGAGGCTGAGAAAGAGGGTTTGGGGGCCCATGGCATCGGGGAAGACCAGATCCAGAGCGCGGGCGGTTGCGTAGCTTTTCAGCATAACCAGGACCAGGTCCGCCGGCCCCCCGGGGTCTTCCCGAACGCACGAAGCACGCAGGTAGACCTTTCGTCGGTCCCCGTTGAGCTCCTGCAGTTCCAAACCCCTTTCGCAGATGGCCGCCACATGGGCCTGGTCCACATCCAGGAGGAGCACCTGAGCCCCCGCCTGGAAGAACCGGGCGCCCAGCAAACATCCCATGGCGCCGGCCCCCACCACCAGAACACGAAAAGGCGCCTCCATACCCGTGCCTCCGTTTCCGTTGTTAAAAATCCCACCGTGGTGGCCTCAAAGGACCAGGCGCAAGGGACGGGGAGTTTTCGTCCCCTGCCTTGCCCCATGGCTCGGGTTCGACCCTGCGGCAGGGCCCCCCGAGGGGATCCCGTTTTCTCGGATGCGGCCGAAACGCGCAATCCCCTGGTCGTCTGCCGCAGGTAACGGCGTGCGGTCACCCCCAGCCCGTCTGTCCAAACTCCTTCTCCGGGCTTGACTGGCCGACCGTTATCGCCAATGATGAACGAGCATCACCCTGACATAGATCGCGGTCCAGCGCAACCGCTCAGAACCTGCGGCCAACCCATGCCAAATCCATGAACGGGCATACCGCCGGAGCACGACAACAACAGAGGAAAACCGACTGAAGCCCTCTTTCATGCAAGGCTTTTTCGGGCAACGCGGGATCCCGAGACCGGGTCCCTTTCACGCAGGCAGGTGACACGCGATGGAATCCCGATGGGGAATCATGAGAAAGCTTTTTGTCTGGTACGCGGCCTTGGGCCTCATCTTCTATGGGACCATCGCCTTTTTCTACATGAACACCCAGCACATCATGGAAATCTCCAACCAGATCGTGAACACCAGCTACCGGGTCACCGACCTGGCGGATGGCATCATGGATCACCTGCTCACCATGGAGGAAAACGAAAAGAAATATCTGGTTCTCAAAAATCCTCAATACCAGGAATATTTTACGACGGCTTTGAGAGATTTTCGCTCCAAGTTGGCCGAAGCGGTCACTTTGCTGGCCGGCACCAAGGACGCCGTGCCCTGGGAGCAACTGAAGCGGGAAGTGGATCGCCTGCAGCCGCAGATCCAGGCCCGCATGGCCAATGCAGAGTGGGAAAAGCTTTGGATCCCGGAAGAGACCTTGGACCGTTGGATCCAGCGGGTGGTCCTGTTCAAACAGATGGAGGAGCGCCAGGTGGAGATTGCCACCCGGAGCTTGCACAAACGGGGCCGATCGGCTCTGCGGTGGGGACTGGCGGGCCTGGGTCTGTCCCTGTTGGCCGGTCTGGTGGGCGTCTGGCAGGTGGCGCGATCCATGAGCCGCCCCTTGCGGGAGCTCCGGCGGGGCATCCGCTCTGTGACCCGCAAGGGATCCACGGAACCCATCCGCATTCTGTCCAAGGATGAATTCGGGGAGCTGGCTTTCGCCTTCAACGAAATGATCCATCGGTTGCGGGAAGAGGAGCGCATGCGCTCCGATTTCATTTCCATGTTGAGCCACGAGGTGCGAAATCCCCTGACCACCGTGCGCGAATCGGTGCGGCTGCTGGAAGAAGAGGTCATGGGCCCGGTCACGGACCGCCAGAAGCGCTTTTTGACCATCGCCCGAAAGGAAGTGGACCGCATCGCCAACCTCCTCAAGGATCTGCTGCAGGCCTCCAGGCTGGAAAACCAACGGCTGGAAATCAACCCCGTGGAGATCCATCCCCGGGATCTGGTGGAGACAACCCTGCATCGGCTGTCGCCTGCCGCTGAAGCCAAGGGAGTCCGCATGCGCTCGGAAGTGGGGGTCACGCCCCCCTGTATTGGGGACATGGAGCACCTGCAAAAGGTTCTCATGAACTTGGTGTCCAACGCCATCAAGTTCTCCCCCTCGGGAAGCGAGGTGACCGTACAGGTTCACCAAGACGAGGCGAGCGCGCACGTGATCTTCGCTGTGCAGGACGAGGGACCCGGCATCCCGGAATCGGAGCTTTCCTTGGTCTTTCGAAAGTATTATCGGGCTTCCACCTTGAAGGATCGCATCGACGGCACCGGGCTGGGCCTCCACATCGCCAAGCACATCGTGGAAGCCCATGGAGGAAGCATCTGGGCGGAAAGCAAACCGCAACAGGGAAGCCGGTTCTGTTTCCAACTGCCCTGCAAGGGGAGTCGACCATGATGGACGCTTCGATTCAAACCCTTCGTCGGGTGTCTTTTGGGGTACTTCTGTTGGCGTTCGCCGCCATCTCACCCCTGGGGTGCGCCCATTTCCTGCCGCAACAATCCACCGAAGAACGCCCGGCCGCCACCTCTTCGCAAGAACAATTCTTCAACCAATGGCATGAAGCCATGATTTTCTTCGAAAAGGGCGATTTCGCCTCGGCCCACGACATCTTTGAACGCCTGAGCCACGAAGAAACCGATCCCAGGCTGCAACAGCAAGCTCTTTTCGCCATGGCCTGCATGCGACTGATCCAGGCCAAAAGTCCGGAAGAATTCCGGTCCGCCGTGAATGTCTGGGAACTCTGGAAAAAGCAATACCAACCGAGCCGCGACTGCGAAGATCCCCGTCTGCTGACCCCCCTCCTGCAGAACCTTCCCGCCATGCAGGAGCGCGCCCTACTTTCCCAAAAGCTCAAGGAGCAGCCCCGGACGTCCCATTGCACCAAGCGGCTGGAAGAAAAGGACAAGGAGATCCAAGAACTCCGAAAGCGCCTCCGCGCCTTGGAATCCATCCACCAGGAAATCGAAGAAAAGAAAAAGGGGCTGGCGGACTGACACCGGCGGGGAAGCCAAGGGACGGCCTGCCATGGATCCGGCAGGGGTTCCTTGGCGCCTGGAACACGTTCTGGTTGTGACAGTTGGAAATGGACCCTCTTGGGCGGTGAGCGTTTCCCGGCCGGATCAGGCGCGCCCTTCTTCCTGGAGGAGCTGCTCCAGCGCCGCGCGGCCTCGTTCGAACTCACGCTCGATTTCATCGATCAGGCGATCCGGATCCGCCAGGCGATCTTCTTCGGCCATCCATTCCAATGCCTTGGACCTTTCGGAAACCCGCATCAAGCCCATGGTGGCGCTGTTGGACTTCAGGCTGTGAGCGGCCCGGCGGAGCACCGTGAGGTCACGGTCCCCCAGCGACCGGCGCATCTCCTCAATGAGTTCCGGGGTCCTTTCCAGATACATGGTGATCATGCGCGTCAGAATGTCGTTGCGACCCGGTCGTCTCAAAGCCCGGATATTGTCAATGGCCTCCATGTCGAGAACGCGGAGCCCGCCGTCCGTATCGGCCGGGGAAACCTCCTCCAATCCTTGGGAGGCTCGACCTGCGCTTACAGCCGTTTCCCCCTCCGTTCGTCCCCCCAGGTACTTGGCCAGAATCTCCTGCATTTGAACCACCGTGAATGGCTTGCTCAGGTAGTCGTCCATGCCGGCGGCCAGGCACTTTTGACGATCCCCTTCCATGGCGTGGGCCGTGAGGGCCACCACCGGGGTACGGATACTCCGCCCCAGTTCCCCGCTTTCCATCCGCCGCCAGGCGGCGGTGGCCTGGTAGCCGTCCATTTCCGGCATCTGACAGTCCATCAGGACCAGGTCGAAGGTTCCTTGTCGCAACTTGTCCAGGGCCTCGCGGCCGTTCCAGGCGGTGTCCACGCGACAACCGAAGTGTTCCAAAACATCACGGCAGTATTCCTGGTTCACCGGGTTATCCTCCACCACCAGCACCCGCTTGCCGGCGGGAATGGCGCCCCGTTCGGGGCCTTCCCCATCGGAAGGGACGTCCTCTTTCCCGCCACCCGCCATGGTTCCCGCCTCTTCTTTGAGCAGGCTCATCAGGCAGTCGTAGAGGGAAGAGGTCCGAACGGGCTTGGTGAGGAAATAGCGAATGCCGTGGTCCGCCTCTTCTTCCACAGGGTTGATCATGGAAGAAAGCATGACGGCGTGAGCCGTTGCGCAGGAGAAATCCTTTCTCAGACGACGGGCCACTTCCAATCCGTTCATGCCGGGCATGTCCATGTCCAGGAAGACCAGGTCGTAGCACAACCCCCGCTCGGCCAGCTTTTGCGCCTTCCCCAACGCCTCGCTGCCGTTTTCCGCTTCATCGCAGAGGATGCCCCAACCGGAAAGGGTGTGGCGGAGAATCTCGCGATTCACCGGGTGGTCGTCCACCACCAGGGCGCGAAGCCCGCGCAAGGTGCGGACGGCCGCGGGATCGGTCGGCGCCTCCCAGGACGCCACCGGCACGGTGAGGCGAAAGCGAAAGGTGGACCCGTGGCCCGGCTCGCTTTCGAGCTCCATGGCCCCGCCCATGATCTCCACCAGCTGGCGCGCAATAGCCAGCCCCAGCCCCGTTCCTCCGAAGCGCCGGGTGGTAGATCCGTCGGCCTGGGAAAACGGGTCGAAGATGAGCGCCTGCTTGTCTTTGGGGATGCCGACCCCGGTGTCGCTCACAGAGAAACCCAGCACGACCTCCTGACTCCGTCGTTCCATACAACAAACCCGGCAGATGACTTCGCCCTCTTCGGTAAACTTGACGGCGTTTCCGATGAGATTGATGAGGATCTGGCGGATTCGATCCGGGTCGCCCCACACCCGGGCCAGCACCTCGGGATCCACCCCACAGACCAGCTCCAAGCCTTTGCTTTGGGCCGGTTCGGCGAACAGCGCCGTGGCCTCTTCCACCAGGTCGCGGAGGTCGAATTCCATGGAGTTGATTTCCATGCGCCCCGCCTCGATCTTGGAAAAATCGAGCACGTCGTTGATGACGGCCAAGAGCGCCTGGCCTGAGGAGCGCACCGTGTCCACCAGGTGCTTCTGGCGATCGCTGAGCGGGGTCTCAAGCAGCAGCTCCGTCATGCCCAACACGCCGTTCATGGGCGTTCGGATTTCGTGACTCATGTTGGCCAAAAACTGGCTCTTGGCGCGACTCGCCGCTTCGGCCTCTTCCTTGGCCGCCCTGAGTTCCAGGACGGTCTCCTCCAGTTCCGCATTGGCCTTCCGGAGCTCTTCCGTTCGCTGGGCCACCAAATCTTCCAGGTGCTTCCGGTGCTTTTCCAATTCCGCATCACGCCGCTGGATCTCGGCCAGCATGTTGTTGAATCCGTCCACCAGGGCGCCCAGTTCATCCTGACTTTCTTTTCGGGCCCGCAGGGAATAGTCCTTTTCCTGGGAAACCCGGCTCATGGCATTTCGAAGATCCAGGATGGGACCGGAAATCCCCCGATGCAGGCGCCGGGCAAGGACATAGGCCAAGATGACCGAAAGCACGAGGAGCCCGCCCCCGAGGGCCGCTCCGGTTGCCAGGCTTTGCACCAGCGGGGACATGTCCTGAGAAATGAAGATCCGGCCCAGGACCTCGCCGTCCAGCTCGATCGTTTCCAGGACATCCAGATCGCCATCCACAAACGCCTCGAAAAGATGCTCCAGTGTCCCCCGGTCATAACCGGACGCTTCGTTCGATTCCCGCCTCACACGATCCATGAGCCTTTTCTTGTTGGCTCCCTCGCGGATATAGGAGGCGAAGACGGTATTGTCCGGGAGCAAAACGAAGGCCATGCGTACATCGGGCACCGCCTTGAGGGACCGGAGGGTATCTGCGGCCGCTTCCGCGTCGTTGAAGCTCAGCGCCGCCATGCAGTTACGGCCCACCACACGGGCCAGTGTGGAAACTTGCACCAGGGATCGATACGAGAGCAGGAAGGCCTGGAAAAGGATAAAGCCAAAAGACGCTGCCACCAGGACCACGGTGCTGACGAACACCATGAGGCTCATGAGTTTCTTTTGGATGGGCCAGGATTGGAACGCACGCATGATGTGGATCCCCCTTCACCTATTGGATCACATGCCGGGCCAGTTTGAGAAGCTTGGAGCTGATCTTGAGGCGGGCCGCCCGGGCCGTCCGAAGGTTGATCTGAAAGCGCATCTTGTTTCCTTCCTTGACCAGCCCGATCATGCCTCCCTGAGCACAAAACTCCGGACTGTCCCCCAGGGTGAGCACGGCCCGGCCGCTCAGATCCTTGAGAATGGCATCGACCTGGTCCGGCCCGATGCCCGATCCCAAAAAGAGGGTCTGGCATCGAGAAAGATCCGAAATCTTAACGGAATCCAGGACACGCAGGGGACGCCCCCGTATCTCCTTTCCGTCCAGGGATTTTAGGGTGTCCGCAAGTGGGTGCGTGGCCTGAACACAGAGAACCAGGGGGTCCGAAGCCGCCCCCTGTTCGGGCCATTCCACGAACTTGAGAAAATTGAAGACGAAGGCGGCCTTCACTTCCTCTTCACGCAGCAATGCGTCCTCCGCGCCGACTCCGGCCGGCGGGAAAGCGCCCCAAAGGAGCACGGCCGCAACATAAAACGCCAACACGCCCCAGCGGACTCTCCGCCGTCTCATCTTGCGCATGGATCGGGTCCTCATGGTCGCTCCCCGCACCCGCTCAGAACCGCCACGTGATCTTTCCATAAAGGGACCGTTCCACCTGATTCGACTCCGACGGCAAAATGGCCATTTCCGCAAATTCCGGATGCTCAGGATCCAGAAGGTTCCGCCCCACCAGGCTCACCTCCAGGTTCTTCCGGGGCGACCAGGAAAGACGAATATCCCCGGTTACGTACGACGGAATGTCCAGCTCCGGAAGGCGTGACACATAGCGAAGCCATCCATCCAGTTCCACATTTCCCGGCAGATCCCATTGGGACCGCAGCGAAACCTGATGCCTGGGGGTCTTGCCTTCCAGATCCTCGCCCCAGACCAGAAGTGGGGTCTCTTCCTGGTTGTGGAGAAACATGCGCGTCAGGGTGTAAGCCCCCCGCAATTTCCATCGATCGGTCACCTTCCAGTCCGCCCCGATCTCCAGCCCGTAGACTTCTCCCGTCATGGCATTCTTGAGAAGGGAGGTTGTCTCCAGGTGCGGCAAAGGATCCATGGAAACGGTGGCGCCTGTGGGTGAAAGCGCGGCAATCAGTTTGTCGTAGCGATTGTAAAAGCCTGCCACGTCCACCGAAAGACGGTCTCCAATCTGGGCGCGATAGCCCACTTCAAAGGCGAGGACTTCTTCGGGATCCAACTCCTTTTCTCTCGACAGGTTGAAGAAAACCAGGTCGGCCGGCGAGGGATCCGAGGTTCGGGTGACCATGGTGATATGGGCCTTCTGTTCGCCCAGGGAAGGGGTCCGCACCGCCCGGGAAGCCGCCGCCCAGAGAGTGTGGCGAGGAGCGTATTTCCAGAGGATTCTGGCGGTTGGCTGGATCGCCAAGCCCACATCTTCATGGTATTCCAACTTGCTTCCCAGGGTAAGAAAGAGCTTTTCGGGAACCAGGGTGATTTCGTCCTGGACGAAGGCGTTCAGAACGTACCAGTCGTTGCCTTCCGGAGAAAAATAGTAGTTGGATCCTCCGGAAGTGTCGGTGGTGTAGAGGCGGGCGCCCGCACCCCACGTTAAAAGCTGGCGCTCCCCCCAGGTGTGATCCTGCTGGTATTCCAGATCGAAGACCTGGGCCCGCCATTCCAAGAACTGACTTCCCGTGGAGCCCGTGTAATCGTAGTAGGCTTGGACCTGCAGGCTGTTTCCGGCCGGGTCTTGCCGGTTCCATCTTCCCAGCAGGTTGACGCCCTTCTGTTCAAAGTCGGACACGTGACACAGGTGGCATGTGTAGGCGGGAGGGGAGAGACCCAGACTCCGTTCAAAAACGCTCCCTCGACGCCTCTGCACATCGCCTTGCAGGGTCACCGTATCGCTTTGGGAGGGATTCCAGTCCAGGCGGAATCCTCCCTGCACCGCCCGCCAGTCGTCCACCGCGTCGTCCCCCTGCTCCGTAACGCTCGGGTCCCGTTCCCGCGCCTTCAGATAAACCCGATAGGCCCCGGACGTTCCCAATCCATCGCCGTAGCGAAGCGTCACGATTTCCCGGTCTTCCGTTCCCAAGACGGTGCTGGCGAGAACCCCCGTGGTATCGGAAGCCTTCTTGGTGATGATGTTGATGATTCCATTGACGGCGTTGGCACCCCACAGGCTCGCACCCGGCCCCCGAATGACTTCGATCCGTTCGATGTCTTCTAACACCGGGTCCACATCGCTCCAAAAGACACCCGAAAAGATCGGGCTGTAAAGGGTACGGCCGTCCATGAGAACCAGAAGTTTGTTGGCGTAAAGATCACTGAATCCCCGGGCGGTAACAACATTGCCGTTTGCATTCAAGCGGGCCACATGCAGCCCCGGCACCATGCGCAGCAGATCGGCCACGGTGGTGGCTCCGGAACGTCGGATGTCCTCCTGGTTGATCACGAACACGGCCGCGGCGGCATCTTCCAGTTTTTGGGCATGCTTGGACACCGAGGTGATCTCCATTTCCAGGAGCTCCTCCAGGCTCAAGGTCGTGATATCCCTGGCGGCAACCCCGTTAGCTCCCAGAAGGACCAGGAACAAGGTCTGGACAAGGAGGAAGACACCGACCCCATTTGCGATCAACCTCGTTGCAACGTTCCGGCACATGCTTTCTCCTCTGCACGTTGTCAAAATTTCCAGGAAAGGCTCATATAGACAGAGCGTTCCACCTCGGTCGGTTCGATCTGCAGGATTTCCTGTTTGAACTCCAGATGGCGGTTGTCCAAAAGATTGCGCCCCACCAGGGCCAGCTCCAGATGTTCCAAAGGCTTCCAGCTTAGGCGGAGGTCCGCGGCCCAATAATCCGGCACATCCAGGGCCTCCAGCTCATCGACCCACCGGAGCCAGGCGTCCAGTTCCACGGATCTGGGAAGGTTCCAGGAGGATCGGAGGGACATCTGGTGGGTGGGGCCTGCCTTTTCCGCAGACGTGGATCCCTCATCCAGGCTCCCGGAAGTGGTCTCCAGGTCCATGTGCTGGAACGTGTAGGCGGCCTGGATCTGCCAATTTTCCGCCACCGACCAGGCGGCGGCCGCTTCCAGGCCGTAGGCGCGGCCCTGAAGCCGATTGTCCGCCCGGCTCTCCACCACCAGATAGGAACCGGCCGAGACAGGCGCGGCCGGCTCCAGGCTTCTCAGATCTTCCAAGAGGTTCACATACCCTGCCAGATCCAGGAAGACTTTGGGATGGACCTGGGTGCGCACGCCCGCCTCGAAAGCCCAGACCTTTTCCGAGTCCATGTCCCGGGAGCCCCGAGCCACGACCAACGTGGGCAAAGGCACCGTGGAGGTGGGCGGCAGTACCGCGGATTGGATGCGGGATTCCACCTCCCCCTGACTCGGCGTGCGCACGGCGCGGCTCACGGCGGCCCACAGGGAATGATCGGATCCCAACCTTCGAAGCAACCGCACCGTGGGCTGAACCTCCCAGCCGGTCTCGTCGTTGCGCTCTATCTTGGATCCCAAGGTGAGGCGCCAGGCCCCATCGGCCAAGCTGATTTCATCCTGAACGAAGGCGCTCCACAGATAATCCGTGCGATCCGAATGGGCAAAGGACGTGGTGATGCCGGGCTCCGTTTCCGAGGCGATCCACCGGGTGCCCATCCCCCAGGTGATCTCCTGATGGTGGCCGAGCCGGAAGCGATGCTGGAAATCCACATCCACCGTATCCACATCAAAGCTCAAAATTTTATTGTCGTTCTGTGTGTTGTCGTAATAGAGCTGCATCTGCAGCTCCCCGCCGTCGTGAAGGCGCCGCGTCCAACGGCCCAGAAGGTGTCCGCCCCCCACCTCCCTTTCGAAATCCACGATCTCCACGTACGGACTCCAGGTTCGGGGCACCAAGTTCCGCACGCCGGCCTCTTCCCGGTAAAGGCCCCCCGTGAAAAGAAAGGCGTCCTTTTCCGACGGCTGCCAATCGGCCCTCCAACCCGCCCGGACCTGCCTCCAATCGTCCGCACCCTCTTTTCCCGCCATATTCCGGCCGGGGCCCACGTCCAGGCCCAAGACATTGAAACGATAAAAGAGATCGTCCCCCACGCGGCCCCCATAGCGGAACCCCGCCCGAGCCTCTTCGTCGGTGCCCACCAAAGCGGTCGCCAATCCCCCCTGAGTATCACGGGCGTTCTTGGTGATGATGTTGATGACCCCGTTGAAGGCGTTGGCGCCCCAGGAACTGCCCCCGGGGCCTCGAACGACCTCGATCCGTTCGATGTTGTCCAGAAAAGAATCCTGCTCATCCCAATACACGCCGGAAAAGATGGGCGTGTAAACGCTTCTGCCGTCCACGAGCACCAGCAGCTTGTTGGCAAGAAGGCCGTTGAAACCGCGGGCCGTCACAGGCCAGACGTTGGCATCGAAGCGGGCCACATGCAGCCCCGGGACCATGCGGAGTACATCCGCCACGTTGGTGGCCCCCGAACGGCGGATGTCTTCAGAGGTAACCACGAAGACCGCGGCGGCCGTTTCCGAAAGACTCTGGGCCTTGCGGGCAACGGAGACGATCTCCACGTCCATGAGCTCTTCCAGGCTCATCTCCAAAAGCCTGTTGGACGCAAAGGGTGCCGCCGCCAGGGCCGGGCCCACCCATATCCAGATCATCACGCTGATTGCTGCCAAGAGGTGCACCAGACGTTTTCTTTGGCGTGGATTCATGGTCTTCCCTTCACGCTGCTTCCCGCGTTGTGGATACGGAGTGCTCAGCGCCACCGCGGCCGTTCGCCCGCCGCCGCGGGCGCACGCCCGCCTCTGCCCCTTTATTTGAATCTATCGGCAGATGGATACCGCCGGTTGAATCCTTTTTTCAGGCGGGATAATGGAAAGGTTCCCGGGCCACCGGCTTCAACGGTTCCACCGGGCGGCGTCCAACAAGCGGCGGGATTCCAGATCCCGGCGGCATGCGGGACAGCACAACGCCCAGTGGCATTCCCCTTGGGAGAGGCCCACGGTGTGGTGGAGTGTTCGGGTGAGCAGGGCCAAGATCGGTTGGGTGGTGAAGGGCTTTCGGCACATGCGGCAGAGGGCCAGGGAAAGAGACCAGCAGAGAGGCTCCGCAGCCGGAGCCGGTTCTTTCATGGGTTCCAAGTGGATGGCGTCCACCGGGCAGGCATCCCGGCACCGGGTACAATCGCCCGAGCACAGGGCCGGAGCGTGGAACCGTCGGGTCCTCTCCCCGTCTTCCCAGCCGATGAGACCCTCCGGACACGCCAAAGCGCAGGCAAAGCAACCGAGACAGCGATCGGTGTCCACATGGATCCTTTGGTGAAATTCCGGGACGGTCATTAAAAAGCCTCCCCACGCCGTCAAGCGATCAGGAAACACGAAGCCCGGTGAAGTGGATCCTCCGGCGGTCCTGCACCACCGCACGCCCTTGGACGCTCAAGGCCTGGGTGGGGCAGGTGAGAACGCACACCGGCAAGCGTCCTTCTTCCCGGCGACGGCGGCACCGGTCGCAGCGGACAGGATCCCCACCCGGGCCGGCGCCCAACCGCATCACTCCGAAAGGACAGGCGGCCACACACAGACCGCAACGGGTGCAGCGTTCCACCACAAGGCCCACCCCCGATCCCTCGTCGTAGACCAAGGCGTCCTCGGGACACATGGCCACGCAGGGGGCCGCTTCGCACTGGCGGCACGCCAGGGGGACCGCCGCGTTTTCAAAGCGCATCACATACAGGCGGCCGGCCCCGCCGTGCTCCCTGCCGCAGGCGGTTTCACAGGCGTGGCAGGCGATACACCGGGTGAAATCCACGAAAAGGAACGAATCCATGGCGGCTCCCCCTGGGAACGCTCCATCAAAGATCGCAAAGGCCCACATGGAGCGATTCTCTACGGCGCTTTCCTATGCTCGGGCGTTCTTTTCCTCTACGGGCTCAAGACGGCAGGCGGCCGCCTTGAACGCGGGGATCCGGGCCTCCGGATCCACCACATCCAGCGTGAGACGGTTCGTCCCGGGAAAGTGAAATGGCGCGAAGACCACACCACGAGGAACGGTCGAAGCCACCCGGGCGACCGCCTCCATCTTTCCCCGACGCGTGACCACGCCGACGCGTCGTCCCGCACGCACCCCCAACCGGGCGGCATCGTCGGGATGGATCTCCACGAAAAGCTCCGGAGAAAGATCCATCAGCGCCGGGGTTCTCCGGCTCATGGCCCCGCTGTTGTAATGGGCCGTAACCCGCCCGGTGGTCAGACACAGGGGATAGTCGGCATCGGGCGACTCGGGCGGTGGCTCGAAAGGCACGGGAAAGAAGCGGGCCCGACCGTCCGGCGTGGGAAATCCGTCCTGGAAGAGGATGGCCGTTCCCGGATGCCCTTCTTGAGGGCAGGGCCAATGCAGACCGGCCGGAGCCCCCTGGAGCCGCTCGGGGGTGATCCCGGCGTATGGGGGAACCGCCCGGTTGATCTCCCGCAACACCTCTTCGGAGGTTTTATAGGGAAAAAACGGCTCCAGACCCAGACGCCGGGCCAACCGGGTGATGATCCACGCGTCCGCCCGGGCGTCCCCCGGCGGATCCACGGCCCGGGGAGACCATTGCACCCGGCGATCGGCACTGGTCTTGGATCCGCTCTTTTCCGCCCAGGCCGCGGCGGGAAGGACCAGATGCGCCGACCGGGCCGATTCGGTGAGAAAAAGGTCCATGACGAGGAAAAAGTCGAGCCGCCCCAGGCCCTCCGCCACCCGATTCCCGTTGGGGCTGGTCACCATGGGATTTTCCCCCATGGCCACCAAGGCCCGCAGGCTCCGGCCCGCGGCGGCTTCCATTTCGGTGACGGTCAGACCCGGACGATCGGGGATCGTTCCCTCAGCGCAACCCCACAGTGCTTCCAAGGCGGCGCGGGATCTGGGATCCATGACGGACCCATATCCCGGCAAGAGCGCGCTCAAGGCTCCCATGTCGCAGGCCCCCTGCACGTTGTCCTGGCCCCGCACGGGGATGAGTCCCGATCCCTCACGGCCCACGTTCCCCGTGGCCAGGACCAGGTCGGCACAGGCGCGCACCGCCTGGGTGCCGTTGTGATGCTGGGTGATGCCCATGCAATAGATGAGCGAAGCCGGCTTGCTTCGGGCGAAAAGGCGGGCCGCCCGCGTGATGTCCCGGGCCGGCACCCCGGTGACGGACTCCGCCCACTGGGGCGTGGCGTCCCGAACCGCCCGGGCAGCCTCTTGGAAGCCCATGGTCCGCGATCGAATGAACGCCTTGTCTTCCAGCCCATCCCGGATGATTACATGGAGCAGGGCGTTCAACAGGGCGATGTCCGTTCCGGGCCGCACGGGCAGATGCAGATCGGCGATCCAGGCGGTGGGCGTCTTTCGGGGATCCGCCACCAGAACCACGGCCCCCCGGTCCTTGGCCCGGCGCACCCACCGGAAGGCCACCGGGTGGTTTTCCGCCAGGTTGGAACCGACAAACAAAAGACACCGGGCGCGAGCCAGATCGGTGAGAGGGTTGGTGGCGGCGCCCGTCCCCAGAACGGGAGCCAGTCCCGTCAAGGTGGAGGCATGGCACAGCCGGGCGCAATGGTCCACGTTGTTGGTGCCCAACAGGCGCGCCAGCTTCTGCAAAAGGTAGTTCTCTTCATTGGTGCACTTGGCCGAAGACAAAAACCCCAGGGCATTTGGACCGTGCCGGCGCAGCACGTCTTGGATCCGCTGGGCGGCCAGGTCCAAGGCGTCGTCCCAGCCCAGGGGCTCCCAGCCGGACCGGGTGCGCCGAAGGGGCGTGCGGAGCCTCTCCGGGTGATTGAGAAGATCCAAGGCCGCGTTTCCCTTGGCGCACAGGTTTCCTCCGTTCACCGGGGAATCCACGGCATGGGCCATGCCCACGACCCGCCCGTTTTCCACGAGCAGATCCAGGTGGCATCCCACCGCACAATAGGGGCAGACGGTTCGAACCCGTAACGGACTCATTCCGGCACCCGTTCCTCCTCGGTCGGATGGTCCCAAAAGACCCACTGCGTCTCCGGACAAAAAAGCCCCAACCGAACGATTCTCGTTTTACATGCCCTCTGGATCCCCCTGCGGGAGGCGTCCGAACCCGCCCCGACGCCCGGAAGACCCGGCCGGCAATCGCCGCGGTTACGATACACCGAGACCCGGGGATTCTCCCAGGGCCCAGCCCGCCGCCCGGGACAGCCTTTCCACCGCGTTCCTCCTTCGCCGTTTTAGAAAATCCCCTTCCAAAACCAGCGCATGGGTGGGACAGGCCTCCACACAGGCCGGCCGGTCCCGGTCCCGACACCGGTCGCACTTGGCGATGAAGCCCTCCCGGCGGTTGGGCTGAATCATGCCGAAGGGGCAGGCCATGAGGCAGCCATGGCAGCCGATGCACCGCTCGGGATCGTAGACAACCAGTCCCGTTTCCTCGTCATGCACCAGGGCCTGGGTGGGGCAGGAGCGCACGCAAGGAGCGTCTTCGCAATGGCGGCAAAGAAAGGGCGAAGGGCTCCCTTCGGCTGGCTCCACGTAGATGCGCCGGCTCGGCGCGGGTCGTTCCCCAACCGCCTCCACCAGGCTGCCGCTGTAGGAATGAGCCACCCGACAGGCCAGCTCACAAGAGCGGCACCCCACACATCGTTCCAATCGCACCAGTATTCGTTCCATGACTTGGCGCTCCGTGGTCGTGGTCATGGTCATGATCCGTCACCCGGTTCTGCGGAATCCGTCAGCCTACAGGCCCAAGGCCGCGCGCTTGGCCCGGATGCGTTCCAGGATGAGGTCAGCGGCCTTTGTCGGATCCGGTTCCACGGCAAACGAAGCGCCCAAGAGGTCGTCCAGATCCTCGGTCAAGAGCTTCACGATGTTGGGACTGCCGAAGATGGGCGGCGGCGTTCCCAGCACGGTGTAGACCCCCGAAGCCACGGCGTAACAGGCGATGGAAACCGCCTTTTCCGAATACCATTCGGGCGCGGCGGCGGCCAGCGGCAGATCGGAAATGTCCGTGCCCAGCGCATGCGCCAGGGCGGCGGCCAGGTCGAAGATGCGCACATTGTCCACGCAGCTTCCCATGTGCAGGACCGGGGGAATGCCCAGGGCCCGGCAGACCTGCTGCAAACCGGGACCGGCCTTTTCCGCCGCTTCGGGCACCTTGAGGCCCGCCTTGGCATGGGCCACGGCGGCACAGCCCGTATCCACCACCAGGACGTCGTTTTGAATGAGGCGCGTGGTGAGGGTCACATGCCCATAATCGTGACGGATCTTGGGATTGTTGCAACCCACCACGCCCACGGCTCCCTGGATCGCGCCGCTCTTGATGGCATCAATCAGTGGGCCGGCGCTGCCTCCCAGGGCCGAGACGATGGCTTCCACGCTGAATCCGGCCATCATCTTGACCGCATCACCGGGAGGCGAAAGCACCTTGGCGGGAATCCGGCGGGTATAGCTTTCCACCGCCTCCTGCACCAGATCCCGGGCCAGTTGCCGGGCGTTTTCCGGCCGGAATTCCCGGTGTTCCATGAAAGGATAGCGGGCCTTGTCGCTGGTGGACACCATCCGGGTGTGGTAGCAGCGGGCCGCCTCTCCCAGGGCGGGCATGATGCACTGGTAGTCCACGAGCATCATGTCCACCAGGCCCGTGCTCAGAGCCAGCTCGGTCATGAGATGGTTCCCCGCTATGGGAATGCCCCGCCGCATGAGCAGTTCGTTGCCGGTACAGCAAAGACCCGCCAGGTTGATCCCCTGGGCCCCTTTCTCCTCCGCCAGCTGCAGGAGCTCCGGGTCCTGGGCCGCCTGGAAGATCATTTCGGACACAATGGGATTGTGGCCGTGGACCACGATGTTCACCTGGTCTTCCTTGAGCACCCGAAGATTCACTTCCGAGGCCACCGGCTTCGGGACGCCGAAGAGGATATCCGACACTTCCGTGGCAATGAGGGATCCGCCCCAGCCGTCGGAAAGCGCATTGCGAAGCCCGTGCAGCAGCAGGCTCTTCCAGTCGTTGTCCACACCCATGTGGGTGCGGTGCATCATCTCCGAGGTCTCCCGGTCGATACCCCGGGGCGTGATGCCCAGCTTTTCCCAGACCTTTCGGCGCTTTTCCGGCACTCGTCCCACGAAAGCCAGGGCCTTCTTGCGGGTGCCGAACTCCTCCTCCAGGGCCTCCGCCACGGCCACGGCCAGCGCCTCCGCGCTCTTTCCATCCTGGGCAACGCCCAGCTCCGAGGCCAGCTTCCGCAGCTTTTCCTCACTCTGGATCCCGTAGCCGGGGGCCTTTCCTTCGCCCACCTTGCGCAGCACCTCCACCAGATCCCGGCCGTGATCGGAATGGGATGCGGCACCGGCCGCGATCATGCGCCCCAGGTTGCGCGCCACGATGATGTCCGCATCCGCGCCGCACACGCCCCGTTGGGGTCCTTCCCCGAAGGGATCGATCCGACACGGGCCCATGGAGCAGTTGCGGCAGCTCAAGCCCAGCTCACAAAAACCGCATTGGGGCTGCTGGGCCTGGTACCGGTCCCAGACCGTCTCCAGCCCGTCCTGGGCGGCCTTCTGCAGGAACAACCGCCCGTCCTCCGTAATGGTTCTGGCCTGAATCTCTTCCTTTTTCAACAACATGGCCTCCGCCCTCCTCTACTGAAGACCCGGTCGTCCACCCCTGGCCTGGTCCAAGCAACAGGGTGGCTGATTCCCCACTCTGGAAACAGAACTCAGACGGATGTCTTCATCCTGCGCCACACAGCCCAAAGGGAATCCGGCAGATCCCCCTGACCCCGTCCCAGGCCCAGGGTGGCCCTGAAGGCCGCTTCCCGGCCTCTTTTTTCCATCACCCGATGGATGTCTTCGAAACAAAGCGCCCCCGTTTTGCACGCCTCCACGCACGCAGGCAGCCGCCCTTGCGCCTGTCGGCTCGAGCATTGATCGCACTTGAGGGCCACGGAGCGGGTCACAGGGGCGTTGGGATCGGGACCGAAACGGAGGACTCCAAAGGGACAGGCCATGGCGCACGACTGGCAGCCGATGCAACGGTTGGCGTCGACCCGGACGGCGTGCGTTTCACGATCTCGGAAGAGCGCACCCGGCATACAGGCCTCCACGCAGGGAGCCGGATCGCAATGGCGGCATTTGTTGGGAAAGGCGATGGCCTCCCGGGCGGGCAGCACGCCGATGCGCGGTCGCGGGCGGGGAATTTCCCTTATGGAAGAAACCAAGGATCCTGATTTGGAATGGGCCACGGCACACGCCAGCCGGCATTGACCACACCCCACGCAGCGCTCCGGCTGCACGTAAACCACCTTCATGATGGTCCTCCCGTCGAGCGGGCTGCGGATGTGTTCGGAAAGGCAATGAAACTGGAGACACTCTAGTCCAAGCGCTCCTGTGCCGTCAAGGCGCTACGGGGATTGGTGACGCGTGCTTCGTCGGCCGGGGTCGAAGATCGGATGAGATGAGGCGGGGACCGGGCGGCTTTCCCGATCCCCGCCCCCAGGAAATGGCGTGCACGCCGTGGAAGGGTCCGCTTCTGGAAGCCTCCCACGACGCCCTTAAATGGTGGCGCGGACAGGTCTCGGATCTAGGTCAAGATCAAGGCATCAGGAAAAATCCCAGGGCTTTCTCGTGGGGAGGAGCCAGATCCACAAACCGAGCGCCCACGTTCTTACCGTCCACCCAGCGCACTTCCGCCAGGCCACGGATCAGCGAACGGGGCTGGTCGTTCAGTGGAAATTCCACATGGACCAGATCCCCCTGCCGCAGCCCATGGGTAAGAAACGTTCGAAAGCGAAGACCTGTCTTGGACACGTCCTCGACAATCATCTGATCATGGGGGATCTTGTGTTCTTCTCCCTTACGGCAATATTCGCCGAAGAGAAAAACGGATTTCCGATAGGCCTTTCGAATCTCGAAACGCACGGAAAAGGTCTTGCCGCACCGGCACCGTACCCGGATGGGTTTCTTGGCATTGAGCAGATGCACCGCCTGAATCCGTCGGGCCAGGCCACAATCCGGACACACAAAGGTCCCCTTGCCGTCTTCCTGCACAAACACCTTGAGCTGCGTCATCGTCTCTCTCTTCCGTCCCCTAGCCGCCGTGATATGATTGGTTCAAAGGCGAAAATCCCGGTGACCGAGGAAGGAATCCGCCCTTGTCACAGGGAATCGCCGGTGGCGGCATTCCGGCCAATGCTCTATTCGGCATTTCGAGCACGGCACTTTAATTCGCAGTTAAAGCGATGGATTTCCGTATTCTCCGCCCCTTGTTTCTCCGCCCCCTGTGGGAGGCCCCGCTCTCCGATTCCCCCCCCCGGTGGGAGCCTATGCTCTCAATTTCCCCTCCCGGTGGGAGGGGATCAAGGGGAGGGGGAACCCGATGGATTGTTCACACCCTCTCCCATGAAGGGCGACACTAGGACATGCAAGTTGGGCAATCTAAATCATATTAAATTGGTAGACAATGAAAAATCAGGAGGAAGACCCCATGAGTCGCACCATGCAGATCGATATCCGGCTCCTACCGGCCTACGGATCGGGAGGTCTGGCCAAGGCGTTTCCCCGGTGCGCCGCCATGTTTCGGGACGTGGGCAAGGAACGGGTGCCGGAGGAGAGCCCCACCCTTTACCACCTGGTCGATGAACTGGTGCGCCTGATGCAAGATCCCGCCGTGCCCGACCGGTGGAAAAGGCCCCTGGGACGCCATCTGGATCGGCTGAAGCAATGCCGCGACGAAGCCCGGGAGCACCTCCTGGGACGGCGGCTCAACGAGCTGGACCAGAGCCTCTATGGGTTGGAGGACGCCTTCGAGGACCTGGAAAGGGATCTGTCGTGGTAGAGGGCGATCCGCAGGGCGTCCTTGAGCAGGGCCGCCGCCGCGCCCAGGGGCGAGCTGTGGCCGCCCGACACGGTGATGCGGCCCATGGAATCCGTCTCGAAAGAAACCGCCTTTTCCGAACCGCTCACCGCCGCCAGAGGGTGATCGCCGGGCAGGGCTTCGGGCCCCACTGAAACGCGAACCGGATGGGACGAGGGGGCGATGCGGCCTATGAGTTTGATGACCCTGCCCTCATCCCGGGCCCGGCGGATTCGCTCCGGTGTCACGGAGGTGATCCCTTGCACGGCCACATCCCGGGGAGTGAGACCGGCGTGGAAGACGCGGTTGGCGATGAGAATGAGCTTGTTGGCCGTGTCCCAGCCCTCCACGTCCAGACGGGGATCGGTTTCCGCAATGCCCAGGCGCTGGGCCTCTCCCAGCCCGTCTTCATAGGCACATCCCGTCTGGTGCATTCGGGTCAGGATGTAGTTGGTGGTCCCGTTGAGAATGCCTTCCACGGACAGGATGCGGCTTCCCGCCAGGCAGAGTTCCGCCACATCCAGGGTGGGCAGGGCGGCGGCCGTAGCGGCGCTCAGCCCCACCGCCAGCCCCCTTTCCATGGCGGCTTCCATGATTGTATCATAGGCCCAGATGAAGGGGCCCTTGTTGGCCGAGATCACGTGGCACCCAGCACGCAATCCCTCCAGCACATGCGTTCGGGCCGGCTCCCCATCCCGGAGGCACGTGGGGGTGGCTTCCACCATCACATCACACGGAACGGTCCGGATCGCCTCCAGAGCTCCCAGACCGGGGCGGCCCAGCTCGGGAAATTCCTCCAAGGCCTTTCCCGCCGCCACATGGCGGTGGATGTCCAGGACCGGAAGGGTTCCGGCCGGGTCCACCACCGCCCCTCCTATGTCCACGATGGCGGAAAATCCGAAAGACACCCCGTAGCGCCCCGCCAGCTCGTCCCTTTTTTCCGCCACGAGCCGTGCGAAAGCCCGGCCCACGTTGCCAAAGCCCAGAAGAAGGATGTTTCGCTGCCCGCTTCCCATCATTTGTAGCTCCTGGCGATGAGCGCATCGTATTCGGTTCCGTCCACCCGGGCCTCCACAATCGCCGGCCCCTCCTCTTCCATGGCCCGCTCGCAGGCCCGGCGCATGGAATCCGGACATTGAGCCCGGTAGACCGGAGCTCCCAGGAAGGTGTCGGCATCCAGCAGGAGGCCGTCGTGCAGATCCACCCCCACCGGGGCCATCTCTTTCCAGGCTTCCTTCACCCGAATGAGGCTCAGGCTCCGATCGGACAAAACGACCACGACCACGGAAAGTCCCAGTCGACGGGCCGTGGCGATTTCTCCGGCCATCATGAGAAAACCGCCGTCACCGGTCACGCACGCCACAGGCCGATCGGGCAGGCATCTTTTGGCCGCCAGGGCGGCCGGGATCCCGAATCCCATGGAAGACCAGCCGTTGGTCATGACAAAGCGCCCCGGAGCGGGTGTTGGCCAGAGCTGTCCCAGCAAATGGGTGTGCGCCCCCACGTCGCAGGTGAGGATTCCGTCGGAAGGAAGGACCTGTCGAAGGGTGCGAAGCGCCGCCACCGGGCCGAAATCGGATCCCATGGGCTGCAAGCGCTTTTGGAGGCGCCGCCGGACCTCTGCCACGTCCTCTGCTTCCCACGCATAGGCGCCACTGGGCCTGTCGGCGAGAAAGCGCAGGGTTTGGCCAGGATCCCCCACCAGATCCACGGCGAGACGCACACCGGGGTCCACGTCGCACGATCGGGTATCGGCATGGACGAGCGGCACGTCGGGAAGCCACGATTCGTAATTGAACTCCACCGGGTCGTAGCCCACGCCCAAGACCAAGTCCGCCCGGGCGATGAAGGGCGCCAGTTCATCGCTGGCGGCGTGAAAGAGCACCCCCGCATGGCACGGATGATCCTCTCGGATCAGCCCCTTGGCCATGGGAGTGAGCACCACCGGCATGGGGTGGGCGGAAAGGAAGTTACCAAGATCCCCGGCCAGGCCCCGTCGAAGGGCCGTGAGCCCCACGGCCAGAAGCGGACGCCTGGCTTCGGCCAGGAAGGCGGCGACCGTCTCCAGCAAGGCCGGATCCGGCGGCGCCGGCTGCCGGATGGCGCTCTGTTCCCGAAAATCTTCCGCCGCTTCCCTGTGGGCCAGATCGGCCGGCACCCCCACATGGACCGGGCCCGGCACTTCGGATCGGGCGATGGCCGCCGCATCCCGGATCTGGGCGGCCACATTTCGAGGCGCCAGCCGCCATGTCCTTTTGGTGAGGGGGGCGAAGAGCTGCTGGTGATTGATGTTCATCTGGGTCACGCGCCGCACCATGGCGTCGCCCATCTCCGACGTGAAGGCCAGAAGAGGCGATCGATCCAGCAGGGCGCATCCCACGCCGGTGGCCAGGTTGACGGCTCCCGGGCCGAAGGTTCCATGACAGGCCGCCAGGCCCCCCGTCAGGCGGGCCGTCACGTCGGCCATGAAGCCCGCCGAAGCCTCGTTGGCAACCAGAACGAACTCCAGGCCCTCCCGTTCCATGGCTTCCAAGTAGAGAATCCAAGGCCCGCCGGGAATGCCGAAGCAGACCTCCACACCGGTTTCTTTGAGGGCTCGGACCAACCCCTCAGGAACGCTCGCCATGCTGGAGACTCCTCAACCGTTGCACGATATCCCACTGCTCCACAAGCTCCGCCGTGGACTGGGGCACCAGATGCTTCCACGGCTCCCCTTGCACCATCCGTCGGCGCACCTCGGTGGCGCTGATCCCCTTCTGCTCCCTGGGCCTTTCCCAAAGCACGTGGATCTTCAAGCCCAGGGACTGGAAGAGGCTCCGTTTCTTCCGGCCCCACTGGTCGTATAGGGTGAGGAAAAAGACCGCATCCAGCGGCACGTAGTAGCGATAGCGCTCGGGCATGTTCACGGGAAAGGGCACAAGGGTGAAGGATTCCAGCGCCACCCCGGCTTCGCACAGAGCCCGGCGCACCATGACCTGCCGTTCGTAGTAGGTGAGGGGATTGGAGGCCGGATCGCTTCGCAAAGGATCGGCCGGGTCGTGGAGTGTGAGATCGGGCTCCGGGTTGGTGATCCCCACCACCAGATGCTCGCACCTTTCCTTGCCCGCCAAGAGGTATCGAAGGTGATCGTGGTGAAGGATCTGGAATCGACCATGGATGACCCCCACGTTTTCCATCCGCTCCATGGGCACCTTCCTCCCGATGCGTCCGTTTCCCCGTCGCTGTCCAAGCCCCCTTCGGCGGCCCGCTTTCGCCAAGAGCCGTTCCATGGGATGGCCCTCGGGCGCTTGTCTGACAATGGTCTTTCGCCCTTTTGTGGCTTTCCGGCCGGTTGAAATGTCACCGGCCCCGTGGTGGTTTTTTGATTCTCAGACAGCCCCTTCAGGCGCCGGTGGCAAGGCATGGGATGGGGTGGGGCCGGTTCCTTCCTCCTCACCACCACCTTCCTTACGGGACGTCCAAGGCCTGGGACGCCCCCCTGGCCCGGCGCAAGCGCAGCCCCACGACTCCGTTGGTGTGCACCGCCAGGTAAACAAGGGCCACCAGGGGCGCCGGGGGCCACCAAAGGCTGGCCCAGGCCGAAAGGATCATGGCGGAAGTTCGCGTTCCCTTGCTGGCCAGGGTGGGCGGTCCCATGGGAAGATGGAGCGTGGCGGCCCGGGCCGTGGTGTAGCTGATCAGGTTGCTTCCGATGAGCGCGGCGCCTCCCAGGAACAGAAGCAAGACCGGGGGCAAGGAAAAGGGGGGCCGGGCCAGATAGACGGTCAGACCCATCACCATGGCGCCGTCCGCATAACGATCCAGCACGGAATCCCAGAAGGCACCCCCGGTGCTCTGGCACCCCTTGATCCGGGCCAACTGCCCGTCCACTCCGTCCAGGACCTGGGCCGCTGCGGCCACCCATCCCGCGGCAAACCCCCAGCCCAGTCCAAAGAGAATGCCCCCCAAAACCCCGAGGGTCGCCGAGGTTACGGTGATCATCCAGGGCTCCAAACCCTGGCGCTCGGCTAAATGGGGCGTGATCCGGGCGGAAAGATGTACCTTGATCCACTTGAGGACGAAACGATCGGTGGGCTTGGTCTGCCACGCAGGAAAGGAAGGATCCATGGGGGCACATCCCGCAAAGAGCACAAAGACCCCGCCGTTTGGCGGGGTCTTGCTGGACGCGATGGCGGAGAGAGAGGGATTCGAACCCTCGGTACCCCTTTCGGAGTACACTCGCTTAGCAGGCGAGCGCCTTCAGCCGACTCGGCCATCTCTCCACTGGACAAATCTCTTGGCGGAGGGAGTAGGATTCGAACCCACGGGCCGGCTGCTAACCGGCCAACGGTTTTCAAGACCGCCGCCTTAAACCACTCGGCCATCCCTCCGCGCGCGGACGATGCTGAGTGCAGATGTTCCTACCATCGGCCAGGGCTTCTGTCAAGTCGTCCGTTTGCCCGGAATCCCCGGCGGGCGCGGAGTTCCACCGGGCTGATCCGTACCCACACATCACACCGTGGGGCTTTAGGAAGGGGCACGTAGGGGCACGGCGCGCCGTGCCCCTACGAACACACGGTGTCCATTGTGCTCAGCGACCGGGGACGCGGACCGGAGGCCGTCCCGTATTGACAACCCATGACCCCGTTGCTATGGGGGAAGCCGGAGGGTGATGAGACACGCCATGACCACAGCCTATTGGCCCGAAGACCTACCTTTGCTGCCACTGCGCCACATGATGCTTTTTCCCACCATGATCCTGCCCATGTTCATCTCGGACGGCATGGAAAGGGCGGCGGTGGAGCAGGCCCAGAGCCTGGGCAACTACCTTTTTCTCGCCACCTGTCCCGCCACCGGCTCGTGCCTCACCTCCGACGAGGCGGTGGCCGAGGGCACCCTGGGATGTGTGGCCCTCATCCTCAACAGCTCCCCCCTGGGGGACGGAAGGCTCAAGATCCTGGTCCAGGGCATCGCCAAGGGCCGGGTGCGCCAGGTACTGCGAACCGCTCCCAGCGTCCTGGTCCGGGTGGAGCCCCTGGTGGAAATCGAGGAGCGCCCGGACGCCGCGACCCTGGAACTCATGCAACGTGCCCGCGCCATGGGGATCAAGCTGTTCATGCTGCGCGGCATGAACTCCGCGGACGCCGACGCGGTTGTCCAGGGGGCCGGTACCCCGGGGCGCCTGGCGGACCTTCTGGCCTTCAATCTTCACCTGAACCCGCAACAATGCTGCGATCTGATGGCTCTGCCGGATCCCGTGACCCGGCTTCACCGGGTCATGGCCCTGCTGGACGAGGAGTTGCAAAAGGCCGAAGTGAAGGTGGAGATCGAATCGGAGGCTCAAAACGCCCTTGTGCGCCGCCAGCGGGAACGGTACCTGCGCGAACAGCTGGCCGCCATCCGCCGGGAACTGGGCGAATGGGACGAAGAAAGAGAAATCGCCCAATACCGGGACAAGATCGAGGCGGCCCACATGCCTCCCGAGGCGCACCGGGAGGCCCTGCGCGAACTGGATCGGCTGGCCATGATGCAGGCGGACGCGGCCGAAGCGGCCGTGGTGCGCACCTATCTGGATTGGCTCCTTGCCATGCCCTGGAACCGCAGCACCGCCGACCGGCTGGATCTGAAGCAAGCGGCCGCCGTGCTGGACGCCGACCACCACAACATGGAAAAGGTCAAGGAAAGGATCCTGGATTTCCTGGGCATGTGCAGCCTGAAAGGGCGGGTGAAGGGGGCCATCCTCTGCCTGGTGGGGCCGCCCGGCGTGGGCAAAACATCCCTGGGCCGATCCATCGCCAAGGCCATGGACCGCCGGTTTGTGCGCATCTCGCTGGGCGGCATTCGGGATGAAGCGGAGATTCGGGGCCACCGCCGCACCTATCTCGGCGCCCTGCCCGGCCGGATCATCCAGGGACTGCGCACGGCCGGAACCAACAATCCGGTCTTCATGCTGGATGAAATCGACAAGATCGGCACCGAGGCCCGGGGAGATCCCGCCGCGGCCCTCCTGGAAGTGTTGGACCCCGAACAGAACAGCACCTTTTCGGATCACTACCTGAACGTGCCCTTCGACTTGTCCCGCGTGCTGTTCATCGCCACGGCCAACAGCCTGGAAAGGGTTCCCCCGGCCCTGGTGGACCGCATGGAAGTCCTCTACCTATCGGGATATACGGAAAAGGAGAAGATGACCATCGCCTCCGACTATCTGCTGCCGCGCCAGATCCAGGAAAGCGGCCTGGAACCCCACCAGCTGGAACTGAGCGGACCGGCCCTGATGGAGATCGTGCGATCCTACACGCGGGAATCGGGCGTGCGGCAGCTGGAACGGACCCTGGCCACCCTGTGCCGCAAGGTGGCCCGCCGGCTGGCGGAAGGAGGAACGCCTCCCTTTCGGATCACACGGCCCCACCTGACACAGCTGCTGGGGCCGCCCCAGGCGAAGAATCCCGCGACGGCAGAGCCGGCCGTTCCGGGTCTGGCCATGGCTCTGGCCTGGACGCCCCACGGGGGCGAGGTGCTGCGCGTGGAAACGGCGATCATGCCGGGCAAGGGGGAACTGATCCTCACGGGCCACTTGGGTCAAGTGATGAAGGAATCCGCCCGGGCGGCGCTCACGTTCATTCGAACCCGTCACCGGGCGCTGGGTTTGGAACCGGACTTCCACGAAAAGACGGATATCCACATCCATGTGCCGGCGGGGGCCATCCCCAAGGACGGCCCTTCGGCGGGCATGGCCCTCTGCTTGTCCCTGGTGTCCGCTCTACTCCAAAAACCCCTGCCGCCCGCGGTGGCCATGACGGGAGAGATCTCCCTTTTGGGCGACGTCTTGGCGGTGGGCGGCTTCAGGGAAAAGGCGCTGGCGGCGGCTCGAAACAACGTGAAGCAGGTTCTCATCCCCCGGAACAATCTGAGCGACGTTCGGGAACTGCCGTCCCACATCCAGAGGAAGGTAACCTTCGTAGCCGTGGATCACCTGGACCAGGCCCTCAAGAAAGCGTTCCCACCGGAGGCCCATTGAACCCATGCGCATTGCCTATTTTGACGCCTTTTCCGGCGTCAGCGGGGACATGATCCTGGGAGCCCTGCTGGATGCCGGATTTCCGAAACGGAAATTGGAAAGCGGCCTGCGGGCGCTCAACCTTCCGGGATGGGACCTGAAAACATGTCGGGAGTCCCGAGGAGCCATCACGGGCACCCGGTTGGTGGTGCTGGAGACGGAATCCCAGCCGCACCGGCATTACCGGGACCTGAAATCCCTCCTGCAGCGATCGGAACTGCCGGACACGATCAAGGAAACGTCCCTGCGCATCCTGAGGCGGCTGGCGGAGGCGGAGGCCCGGGTGCATGGCATGGACCCGGACCAGGTCCACTTCCACGAGGTGGGAGCCGTGGACACCCTGGTGGACATCGTGGGAGCGGCCCTGGGCCTGGAACATCTTGCCATCGAAGAGATCGTGGCCTCGCCCCTTCCCCTGGGCCACGGCTTCGTGGAGTGTTCCCACGGCCGCCTGCCCCTTCCGTCGCCGGCCACCGTGGCCTTGCTGGAAGGGGTGCCGATCCGTTCCGGCCGTGCGGAACGGGAGCTCGTCACCCCCACCGGGGCCGCCATCCTCAGTACCATCTGCCGCGCCTTCGGTCCGATTCCCGCCATGACCCTGGAAAAGGTGGGCTACGGCGTGGGTCGTCATCCGGAGCCGAACCCACCCAACGTGCTGCGCCTGATGGTGGGTCGGACGGCGGAGGATTTTTCCTCCCGGCCGCTGCTTCTTCTGGAAACCCACATCGACGACATGAACCCCGAATTCTACGACCATCTCCTGGAAGGCTGCCTGCGGGACGGCGCCCTGGATGTTTGCCTGGTTCCCATGCACATGAAGAAGAACCGGCCGGCCGTGCTGGTGCGCGTTCTGGCGGAACCCGAAAGGAAGGACACCATCCTTCGCCGCCTCTTTTCGGACACTTCCACCCTGGGCGTGCGCTGGCACACGGTGGAACGCGCGGAACTGCCACGCCGCACCTTCCGGGTGGCCACTGCCTGGGGGCCCGTAACCGTCAAGGAGGCCCGTGCGCCGGACGGATCGATCCGGATCCAACCGGAATACGAGGACTGCAAACGGGCGGCTCGGGAAAACAACGTTTCCATCCTGCGCGTCTATGAGGAGGCCAAGCGCCTGGCCCGGGCGGGGGATGCGTGACGCAGGTAATGGGCCAAGGAGAGCGGAGGCATTGACAGCATCGGCTGACCGAGGAGGACAGATGGCCGGAAAGAAGGCCCCGTATGTGGGGGGATCCCTATTGACCATCGGCGATGAAATCCTGCTGGGCGACATCCTCAACACCAACGCCCACCACATCGCCGTCACCTTGCGGGCCCATGGATTCCGCTTGGAACGGGTGATCACGGTGGAAGACCAGGAAGACGCCATTGCGGCGGCCCTGCACCAGCTCCTGCCCGTATCCGCCTTTTTGATCGTCACGGGAGGACTGGGCCCCACGGACGACGACCGCACCAAGCATGCGGTGGCCCGGGCCTTTTCCCGGCCCCTGGAAGTCCAAGAAGAGGACTTGCGGCGGCTCCAAGGACGCCTCCGATCCGCGGGAAGGACCTGGAACCAGCACGTCCATCGGCTCGCCGAACTGCCCCAGGGAGCCACCCAAATGGCACCGGGCCAACCCATAGCCGGCTTCCTCCTGGAACACCACCAGGTGCCGTGCTACTTCCTGCCGGGGGTTCCCCACGAGATGGAAATCCTTCTGGATGAGATCGTGCTTCCGGACCTGATGCGCCGATTTCCCAAAAGACCCGCCATTGGAAAGCGCATCCTCCGGGTCCAGGAGATGATGGAGACGGAGATCAACCAACGACTTTGCCGGTTCGATTGGCAAGAAACGGGGGTGGCGCTGGGTTATCTTCCCCAGGTGGGGGAAAACTGGGTGACGCTCCTGGCCGTGGGCCAAAGCCAAGCGGAAGTGGATGAGGCCTTGGACAAGGCGGAAGCCCAGGTGACGGCCTTGCTCGGAAGGAAACACATCAGCGGCCGGGACGACGAGTCCCTGGAGGTGGTGGTCGGTCGTCTCCTGAGGCAGAAAGGCTGGGGGTTGGCCGTGGCCGAATCGTGCACGGGGGGCTTGCTGGCCCAGAGGATCACAAGCGTTCCGGGAGCTTCCGAATACTTCGAGCGGGGCTACGTGACCTATAGCAACCGAGCCAAGGTGGAGCTGTTGGGCGTTCCGGCGGAACTTCTGGAAGCCCACGGGGCGGTGAGCCATGCCGTTTGCCGGGCCATGGCCGAGGGCGCCCGGGAAAAGACGGGGGTGGAAGCGGCCCTGGCCGTCACCGGCATCGCCGGCCCCACCGGAGGAAGCCCCAAAAAGCCCGTGGGAACCGTCTTCGTGGGATGCTCCGCCGGGGATCAGACCCTGGTCAAAAGGTGCCTCTTCCACGGAAGTCGGGAACGGATCCAACAGCAGTCCGCCCATGCGGCGCTGACCCTGTTGTGGAGGAGGCTCACGTCATGATCCGAACCTTTGTGGCCCTGGATCTGCCCGAACCGGTGCAGCAATCCCTGGAGGCCTTCGCGGCCCCCCTCCGGCAAGGGGATTATCCCGTGCGGTGGATTCCCGTAGAGCGCATCCACCTCACCCTCAAATTCCTGGGAAACGTGCCTTCTGAACGCATCGGCTCCATGGCCCAGGCCCTGTCCCAGGCCGTTTCCGATCTGCCCCCTTTTGCGCTCCAGCCCGCGGGATGCGGCGCCTTTCCGTCCATCAAGAAGATGCGGGTGGTCTGGGTGGGCGTCCGGGGAGACCTGGAGGCATTGAAAGCGCTTCAGAAGAAGGTGGAAGGCGCTTTGGCCCCCCTGGGCTTTCCGCCGGAAGACCGGCCTTTCCGGGCCCATCTGACCATCGGCCGGGTCAAGGGAAGTCGAAACCTGAAGGGATTGCAGCAGGCGCTCCTAGCGGGACAATCCTTCGAGGGCGTAGCTTTTGACGTGTCCCAGGTGGTATTGTATAAAAGCGATTTGAAGCCGGACGGTGCCCGCTACACCCCTCTTCATCGCATTCCCCTGGGGAGCACCGGCACAACGATCTGAACATCTGAGCATTAGGCAGGAGGACCGTGCATGACGGCACCCAACGACCGTCAGAAGGCCATCGATGTGGCCATGGCGCAGATTGAGCGGCAATGCGGCAAGGGATCCATCATGAGGTTGGGCGAGGCGTCCCATGCCGTGGAAATTCCCGTCATCTCCACAGGATGCCTGTCCCTGGACCTGGCCCTGGGAATCGGCGGAGTGCCCCGCGGCCGCATTGTGGAGATCTACGGGCCGGAATCGTCCGGCAAGACGACCTTGGCCCTCCATGTGATCGCTGAAGCACAGAAGAAGGGCGGGCTGGCGGCCTTCATCGACGCCGAGCATGCCTTGGATGTCCATTACGCCCGAAAACTGGGTGTCAATGTGGACGATCTGCTGATCAGCCAGCCCGATTACGGCGAGCAGGCCTTGGAGATCGCCGAGATCCTGGTGCGCAGCAACGCCATCGATGTGATCGTCGTGGATTCGGTGGCCGCTCTGGTCCCCAAGGCGGAAATCGAAGGGGAGATGGGCGATCCCCACGTGGGCCTGCAGGCCCGGCTCATGAGCCAGGCCCTGCGCAAGCTCACCTCCACCATCAGCAAGTCCCAGACCTGCGTCATCTTCATCAACCAGATCCGCATGAAGATCGGGACCATGTACGGATCACCCGAAACGACCACGGGCGGCAACGCGCTCAAGTTCTATGCCACCCAGCGCCTGGACATCCGCCGGATCGGGCCCATCAAGGAAGGCCAGGAGGTGGTAGGCAACCGCACCCGGGTCAAGGTGGTCAAGAACAAGATCGCTCCTCCCTTCAAGGAAGCCGAGTTCGACGTGGTCTACGGGCGTGGAATCTCCAAGGAGGGAGACCTGCTGGACCTGGCCGTGGCCGCCAACATCGTGGAAAAGTCCGGCACGTGGTATTCGTACAGCGGCGAACGCCTGGGCCAGGGACGGGAGAACGTCAAAAGTTTCCTTCGGGAACACACCGACCTGTTGCAGGAGATTGAAAACAGGGTTCGCGAACGCCATTCCCTTCCCACGCTCCATGAAACCGAAGCCGCCGGCTCCTAACCCCACAACCGGCACAGGCGCCGACAACATCGTATCCGCAGAGGAGAGCCCCCAGATGAAAGCACGCGAGATCCGCAAGAAGTTTTTGGAATACTTCCAGGAACACGGCCATGCCATCGTCAAGAGCTCGTCGCTCATCCCACACGACGATCCCACGCTTCTGTTCACCAACGCGGGCATGAACCAGTTCAAAAGATGCTTTCTCGGGGAAGAGAAACGACCCTACACCCGCGCCACCACCAGCCAGAAATGCATGCGCGCCGGGGGCAAGCACAACGACCTGGAAAACGTGGGATACACCGCCCGCCATCACACCTTTTTCGAAATGCTGGGCAACTTTTCCTTCGGCGACTATTTCAAGGAAGAAGCCATTCAGTTCGCCTGGGAATTCCTGACCGAACACATGGGTCTGCCCCAGGACAAGCTCTACGCCACGATCCACGAAGGGGATGCGGCCATGAACTTGGGGCCGGACCAGGAGGCGGAAGGGTTCTGGAAAAGGTTCCTGCCGGAGGGAAGAATCCTCAAGTTCCCCACCAAGGACAACTTCTGGGCCATGGGAGACACGGGCCCCTGCGGTCCCTGTTCCGAGATCCTCATCGACCAGGGTGAGGCGATGGGCTGCGGCCGGCCCGACTGCCGTCCCGGGTGCGATTGCGACCGCTACCTGGAACTGTGGAATCTGGTCTTCATGCAGTTCAACCGGACCGAAGACGGCGTGTTGCACCCGCTGCCCAAGCCCAGCATCGACACCGGTATGGGTCTGGAGCGGATCGCCGCCGTGATCCAAAAGGTCCCGTCCAACTACGATACGGACCTGTTCGCGCCCATGATGGAGGCCATCGGGGCCCTTTCGGGACTCCGCTACGGAACCGACCCCGAAAAGGATGCCTCTTTCCGGGTGATCGCCGATCACGGCCGGGCCGCCGCCTTTCTCATCGGCGACGGCGTGCTGCCCAGCAACGAGGGAAGGGGCTACGTGCTGAGGCGCGTCATCCGCCGCGCCCTGCGCCACGGACGCTTCCTCGGCCTCGACCGCCCGTTCCTCCACCAGGTGGTGGTGGCCGTCATGGAATCCATGGCCGATACCTATCCGGAGCTTCTGGAAAACAAGAGCTATATCACCAAGGTCATCTTGCACGAGGAAGAGCGTTTCAGCGAGACCCTGGACCACGGTCTGCGGTTGCTCCAAAACGAGATGAACCGCCTTCGCGACGAAGGATCCCACACCGTTCCGGGCGAGCTCATCTTCAAGCTCTACGACACCTACGGATTTCCCATCGACATCGTGACCGACATGGCCCGGAAGATGGGCATGCAGGTGGACGAGGCCGGCTTCGAGGACAGGATGGAGAAGCAGCGGGAACAATCCCGCAAACACTGGAAGGGAAGCGGCGAAAGGGAGATCAGCAAAGCCTATCGAAGCCTGGCCTCGCAGGGGGTGCGAACGGAATTTGTGGGCTACGAGCAACTGGAAGCCCAAGCGCGGGTTCTGGCCCTGGTCCGGGGCGGGAACCTGGTGGAAAGCGCCGCCGCCGGATCCGAGGTGGAGGTGGTGGTGGATCGGACTCCCTTCTACGGGGAAGCCGGCGGACAGGTGGGCGACACAGGGCGGTTGGAAGGTCCGCAAGGCGAAGCCGTCATCACGGATACCCTTCGCCTCCCGGGCGACATTTGGGTGCACGTGGCCCGGCTGGAAAAAGGCTCCCTGACCACGGGAGAGTCCGTGACGCTGCGCGTGGACGCTCAAAGTCGTAACGACACGGCGCTCAACCACACCGCCACCCACATCCTGCATCGGGTTCTGCGCGATGTGCTGGGCGACCATGTGAAGCAGTCCGGGTCCCTGGTGGCCCCCGAACGATTCCGCTTCGACTTCACCCACTTTGCGGCCCCGACGGAAGAAGAGCTGCGGGAGATCGAACGCCGCGTCAATCAAGCCATTCGGGAAAACCGACCGCTCCAGGTGAAGATCATGGGCTTCGAGGAGGCCGTGCGATCGGGCGCGGTGGCCCTGTTCGAAGAAAAATACGGGGACACGGTACGGCTCGTGGAAATCCTGGATTTCAGCAAGGAACTGTGCGGCGGCACCCACACGCAGCGCACCGGAGATATCGGCACCTTCGTCATCGTACAGGAAACCAGCGTGGCGGCCGGGGTGCGCCGCATCGAAGCCATGACGGGCCGTCATGCCCTGGCCTACTGGCAAAAGCAAAGGGAAACCCTTTCCACGGCGGCCCGCCGCCTCAAGTCCCTCCCGGAGGAAGTCCCCGACAAGGTCCAACGGCTCCTCAGCCACAACAAGGATCTGGAAAAGGAGCTGGAAGCCCTCAAGGCCTCCCTCACCGCTCAAAAGTCGGCCGACCTTCTGGATCGGGCGCAAGAGATCGGGGGGGTCCAGGTGCTTGTGAGCCGGGTCCAAGCCACCAACCCCAAGGCACTGCGCGAGATAAACGACCGATTCAAGGAGCGCATTTCCTGCGGCGTGGTGGTGCTGGGAGCCGCCCACGACGCCAAGGTCTTCCTGCTGGTGGGTGTGACCAAGGACCTGACACCGAGGATCCATGCGGGAGAGATCGTCAAGGAGGTGGCTCAGGTGGTGGGCGGAAGCGGCGGCGGCCGGCCGGATATGGCTCAGGCGGGCGGAAGCCGGCCGGAAAAGCTGGAAGAGGCCCTGGAAAGGGCGCGGGCCATCATCCGAGAAAAGTTGAGTTAGCGGGGGCTGGACGAACCAGGCGGGCGGTCCCAGGAGCTTGTGCCCCAATGGCCTCCCGCTCTTTGGTGGCTTTCTGACCCGTTGACATTCCACCGGCCCCGTGGAGCTTTTTGAATTCTCAGAAAGCCTTGGTGGGGCGGGTTTGAAATCCGCCCCTCCTGCTGAAACGTCAAGCCGGCGGCACGGGCACACCTAGTGGCCCCAGCCCACCGTCCGCACACGAAGGCAACAGCCTGGGCGTTTCTGGACAGGCTTCTACAGCCTGTCGGCCCGGATCCAACCCAGTTGCTCTTCCAGTTCCTCATCCATGCGCTCGTGGAGCTCTTCCAAACGGTAATCGCGCCTGCACGACCTGCAACGCCACAGGTGCCGGCGTCACCGGCGGATCCAATCGAGCCTTTCGCCGCATTGCGGGCATTTCATCCAAACAGCCTCCCTTCTCTCTTCCCCATGGGGGCCGGCCCAGGAATGACCATGGGAACTGAAGCGCCCACCTTTTTGGAAGCCGGCCCCCTTTCCAACCGTTTTCCGCCTTCGACGCAAAACCCATCGCCCCGGTCTCTATCCGCTTTTGCTTGAATTGACAAGAAAAGACAACTTCCTTACCCTTTCCAAACCGCCATCCGCTCGACAAAAAGGGAGACGAGGACTATGCCGGCCAACCTGCCCCCTCCGTACTTCGAAGCGGAAAAGCGCTACCGCGAAGCCAAGACCCCCGAGGCCAAGATCGAAGCCCTCGAGGAAATGCTCACCATCATGCCCAAACACAAGGGCACCGATAAACTCCGGGCCGATCTGCGACGAAAGATCGCCAAATTCAAATCCCAGGCGCAACAAAAAAAGGGCGGCGGCAAGCAGGGAACCGCCTACCAGATCGACAAGGAAGGCGCCGCCCAGGTGGTGGTCACGGGGGCGCCCAACACGGGCAAATCCTCCCTGGTGGCGGCCTTGAGCAACGCGGAGCCGGAAGTGGCCGATTTCCCCCATAGCACCTGGAAGCCCACCCCGGGGATGGTGCCGTACGAAAACATTCAGTTCCAGTTTATCGACACCCCCCCGATCAATGCCAGCTACGTGGACCCCTGGATGGCCGACCTGATCCGCAGAAGTGACCTGATGCTCTTGCTGGTGGACCTCCAGGCGGATCCCCTGGGCCAGTTGGAAGAAACCCTGGACGTCCTGGCTCGACTGCGTATCTACCCGGAAGGATGTCCCATTCCCGACGATCTACCCAAAAAACCTTGCATCAAGAAAGCCCTGGTGGCGGCAAACAAGGTGGATACGGAAAGAGACCGAGAAGACTTCCAGGCCTTCGTGGAGCTGGCGGAATGCCCTCTGCCCTGCCTGCCCGTTTCCACCCGTTCCGGATACGGACTGCACGAGCTGTTGGAGCGCACTTTTCAAGTCTGCCGGATTATTCGGGTTTATACCAAAGCCCCCGGCAAGGAGCCGGATCGGAGTGCGCCCTTCGTCCTCGCGCAGGGAAGCACCTTGCAGGATCTTGCGGAAAAAATTCACAAAGACTTTGTCCACAAGCTCAAGTTTGCTAGAATATGGGGGACGCAAGTCTTTGACGGACAGATGGTCCAAAAGGATTACGTGCTCCACGACGGTGATGTTGTCGAAATTCGTATCTGAATGACGACAGCCCACTCCTTCTCAACTCGCTCGTTTCTTCACTCAACGCGCCCTTTCGACCACTCCACCACCGGTGGGAATCTCTTCCATCCTCAGACGACGGCCTGATCCGCGCCAAGACGTCGCATTGACCCGGCGGTCAACGAATCTTAGGTTTCTTAAAGGAGGTGTTCGGAGACACCATAGGACCGAGGGAGACCTGTCACTTGTGGAGATTCCAAAAGGGAGGTGTGGTGATCCGATTGTGACGAACATTGAGACATAGAGGGCCTAGGGTCTCCCCATGAGGAGGGGTCATCATGAAAGGATACCGTTCGGACGACTATGATCCTTTCCAAAAGTGTTACCCCGAAAGTGAGCTGGAGGAAAGTTTCGAGCGCCTCCTGGACATGGGAAGCCTGGGATTGGCCGATGACATGGCTCAAGATCAATTGGATGAGGATGATCCGGTGGATGAGCATCAAAACGACCTGAAAAAGGAACGTGACTCCCGGACCCTGACAGGATCCGACGAATCGGCGGAGTCGCTGAAAGATGTGGACCGCACAAGTGAGGATCCCGTGGATGATTTCGATGAGGACCATGTGACCTGTTACTTGAAAGAAGTGTCCGCTTATCCCCTGCTGACACCGGAGATGGAGATCGAGCTGGCCAAGCGCATCCGCGACGGCCAGGACGCCCTGGTGCGCCTTGTGGAGGAGCACGCAACAGCTCATCCCGTGCTCCAGGACCTGAAAGCCAAGGTGGACACACTCCTATCCCAGGAAAAGAGCTTCCCCGGGGTGCGGGACAAGATCCTGAAGGTCATTTCCCGAACCTTGCGCCAAGCGTGCAACGATCATCCGGAAGAGCCTCTGTTCGTCCGGCTGCGGGAAGAGTGTGACCAGATCATGGCCCGCATCGATGAGGCCAAACACCACATGGTGAAGGCCAATCTGCGCCTCGTTCTGAGCATCGCCAAAAAATACCGCGGGCGGGGCATGAGTTTCGACGACCTGATCCAGGAAGGCAATCTGGGGCTCATGAAGGCGGTGGGCCGCTACGACCACACCAAAGGCAACCGCTTCAGCACCTACGCCACCTGGTGGGTGCGCCAGAGCATCATTCGGGGCATCTACGACAAGACCCGGACCATTCGACTGCCGGTGCACTTCATCGAGCTCAAGAACCTTTTCTTCAAGGTGTTCCACGAGCTGGTGAAGGAACTGGGCCGCGAGCCGACGCCGGAGGAAATCAGTCAGCGGGCCAACATCCCGGAAGAGAAGGTGGAGATGGTGCTCAACCTGGTCAGCCAGCCCCTGTCGCTGGAAATGCCGGTGGGAGAAGACGAACAGCGCTTGTGCGACTTCATCGAAGACGAGGAATCCGAGTCCCCCGTGGAAGGCTGTGAGGCCCATGAACTGGCGGAGCTCACCCGGGAGCTGCTGGCCAGCCTTCAGCCCCGCGAGGAAAAGATCCTGCGCCTCCGGTTCGGACTCAACGGCCGGCCGGGCGAAACCCTTGAAAAGATCGGCAAGAACTTCAAGGTGTCCAAGGAAAGGATCCGACAGATCGAAAAGAAGGCGTTGCGCAAGCTGCGCCATCCCAGCAAGCAGGAAACCTTGAAGCCTTACCTGGAATAGGGTAATAAGGACGGGCGTGGATCGGATCCGGCTTCCTTGGGAAGCCGGGTCTTTTTTTGTGTTGAACCCCCGGCCTTTCCGGGCGGAAGAAGAAGGGTACGTGATGGCGATGAAACAGGACCCCAGACCTCGTAAAGGACCGTGGTGGCAGGAGGGGGTGGATCTTTCCGAGTTGGATTGGACCCCGCTTCCTTCCGGTGAACTGAGCGGCAAGCAGAGAGGGCATCTGAAATCCTTGGCCCACAAACTCCGTCCCGTGGCCCGCATCGGCCAAGAAGGCATCACCCCGGGCGTGATCTCCGAGATTCGAAAGCAGCTCCTTCACCATGAGCTGATCAAGGTCAAGTGGGCGGATCTTTCCAGTGAGGAAGGCCCGAAAAAGGAGCAGGCCCGGCAACTGGCCCGGCGGGTCGGAGCCCACTTCGTACAACTCCTGGGGCACAACGTGGTGCTTTACCGGGCTCCCGACGCCGGCGCCATGGAAGACGGGCGCGCCCCCAAGATTCGGCTGCCTTAGCAGTCTGGCCGAAAACGGGACGTTGTACCCTTCTTTGCATTCCTAACGAGTTGACATTCCACTGTGGCCTGTGGCCCGTTGGGGCTTTGGGGACAGCCTCGAATAGGGGCGGGTTCGGAACCCGCCCCTACTGCTGCAAGGCCATCGCACAGCCTCAGGCCAGCTTCAGGCACAGTTCCGCCACACGGCGGCCAAGTTTCCGGGCGTTTTCCGCTGTCTTTTCGTCCGGAGCTCCCACGCAGGCCACGCCATAGTGGCCCGTGGCCGACAGGGGATCTCCGACCACGATCATCCCGTAGATGAGAAAACATTGCAGGATGGACAGGATCGTGGTCTCCTTGCCCCCGGTGGGATCACCCGAGGTGGCGAAAGCGGCTCCCACCTTGTTTTCCATCTTCTTGCGAACTCCCACGAAATCGTCAAAAACACGCTTGAGATCCGTGGCCATGACCCCGAAGTAAACGGGAGAACCGGCGATGACACCCGCTGACTTCACAAAATCGTCCTTGGTCACTTCCTGCGTGGAACGCACCAGCGCCTGAACGCCTTCCACGGATGCCACGCCTTCCGCCATGTATTCGGCCAGTTTTCGGGTATTTCCGCCTTTGGAGTAGTAAAGCACCAGCACCTGCATCGGTACCTCCTTTGTCTTGCACGCCGATGATCGGTCCTCAGTTGCACTGCACGGAAGCCCGTGAAGCACCCTTTCCCATCTCTTCCTGAGCCTTCCATTGGCCGAAAAGCTTACCATGCGAGATGAGGCGTTCCAAGCGCTGCCGAACGCCTTCCGGTATGCGCTCAGGTGAAGCGCCGGCCCAAGGGGAACCGGGCAGGGGAACGAAGGCGTGCGCATGGATTCGGGCGCCCGCATCCACCAGTTCCTCCATGAAGTCCACGGACCGGTGCATGCCCTGCTCGCTCTCGCCGGGAAGGCCCAGGATGAAGTCCACAATGGGCTGAAACCCCTGGGACGCCATGGCGCGGCACGCCTGTCGCACCTCCCGGAGGCCGTGGCCCCGGCCCATGCGCTCGAGCATGCGGGCATCTCCGCTCTGGGCCCCCATGACGAGCTGTCGATTGTCGCAATAGCGGGCGATCGTCTCCAGCGCTCGGCCATGGACAAACTCGGGGCGCACCTCGGAAGGAAAGGTCCCGAAAAAGATGCGCCCGTGGGGCGGCAGCCTCTTGCGAATCCCAGACAGCAAGGCCTCCACGGCCTCTCCATTCCAGACGAGGCCGTCGGAAGAGCCGTAGGCCAGAGCGTTGGGGGAAATGAAACGGATGTCGGTGCGCTCCGCCGCCACCATGGCCTCCACGGCCTGAAAGATCCTTTCCAAGCTCCGGTGACGCACTCTCCTGCCTTTGAGCCGCGGCGTCTGGCAGTATTTGCACCCGTAGGGACATCCCCTCGTGATTTCGATGGGCCCGAACTTGCCGTGGCCGATGGGAAGGGCCGGTACCCGGTCCAGGTCAACCCGGGGAGCACGGCCGGTGTGCACCGGCCCCTGGGGCCCGGCCAGGTACAAACCCGCCACCGTTTGCAGGGATTCTTTCCGCAACCATGCCCTCACCAAGGCGCCGAAGACGGCCTCTCCGTCACCCAGGCAGACGGCGTCGAAGCCGGACTGCAGCGTCCTTTTGGGGTCCCCCGCCGGATGGGGCCCCCCGGCCGCCAGGAAGATCCGGTCCCTCCATGGGGCAGCCGCCAGCAGATGGAGCTCTTCACGCACCGAAGGCCATTGGGGCGTCATGAAGGAATAGCAAAGGAGGAGGCGTTCATAGCTCCTCAGCAGGCGCTCCACTTGGCTCATGACCATCTCTTTTGCCCTGGAGTCCAACCAATAGACGGGTGTATGATCGAGTGGTTCCGCAAGTGCTTCCAGGGAGGCCAGAAGGGCCAGGAAGCTGTAGCGGTTGGATTTGGTAAGTCTAAAAACAAGGGCTTGAGAAGCCGCCACCGGTCACCTCCAGGCAGGTTGCATCACCCGGCGCTTGGGCGCCTTGGACAAAGAGGTCTTATAGCTCATCATGTGGATCCCGTTGAAGTGTCTTGTTCTCTTGTGGCTGATCAATCTGGTCCCCCCGCTGCTGTCCCATTTTTTTTCCGATCAGTGGCCCCGCCCCGTGGATGGCGGGCGCGTGTTCCGGGACGGCAGACCGCTTCTGGGCCCCAACAAAACCCGGCGGGGTGTGGCGGGGGCACTGGTTGCCGGTACCGGGGTTTCCGTGCTTCTGGGATGGCCCTGGTTTCTGGGATTGTCCGCCGCCGCCTTGAGCATGATCGGGGATATGGCATCGAGCTTCCTCAAGCGCCGCTTGAACTTGCCCAGCGGCAGCAACGTCCCGGTGCTGGATCAGGTCTTTGAAGGGCTCCTGCCTATGGCGGTTCTCAGCCCCCACACGGGCCTGGGAGCCGGACGGACCTTCCTGACCCTGACTTTCTTCGTGGTCGGCGCCTATGTGGGATCCCATTTCCTGAAGCAGGTTCTTCTGCAAAAACCCTTCGACGACTATCCCCGGCGCATCCGGCCTCGGGTGCGGCTCCGGGAATTGGCCAGTTGCCAGATCCGCTCCAATCCCTGGCCGCAGCTTTTTCACTTCGAAGACGTGCTCATGTACCGGTTGGTGATGAACACGGTCTTCCGGGGCCTGGGAATCTACGAAGCGGGAAAGGCCAATGCCGTGAATGTGACAAAAAGGCATTTGACCTTGGAACTGGAGGATCTGCCGGTCGCATTCGACGGCTATAGCCTGCTGTTTATGAGCGATCTGCATCTGGACGGACTGGACGGACTGGTGGAAAGGCTCGTGGCCATGGTCCGGGAAGAGGAAGTGGACCTGTGCCTTCTGGGCGGAGACTACCGGATGGAAAATTTCGGCCCCGCCGATGAAGCGCTGAGACGGCTCGCCCTTCTCTTGAACGCCGTCCGGGCACGCGACGGGATCCTGGCCGTTTTGGGAAATCACGATTGTCCGGAAATGGCCACGGCCCTTGCGGAAACACCCGTCCGATTCCTGATCAACGAATCCGCGGCCGTTCGGAGGGAGGAAGAGACGATCTGGATCGCGGGCGTGGACGATCCCCACTATTTCCGATGCGACGACCTGGACGCGGCCTGGTCCCGGATCCCGGCAGGCGCATTTGTGATCCTTTTGGCCCATTCCCCTGAAATCGCCGAAGAGGCCGCCCGCCGTGGGGCTCGTCTCTACCTGTGCGGCCACACCCATGCGGGGCAGATCCAGGTCCCCTTCGTGGGCCCGGTCTTTACCCACAGCCGTTCTCCGCGCGCCCTCTGCCAGGGAATGTGGCGCCGCGGATCCATGACCGGCTACACCAGCTCGGGTGCCGGCGTCTCCGGCTCTCCGGTGCGCTTTCGCACCACTGGGGAGGTGGTGATTCTCACCCTGAAGCGCGCCCGGAAGACGGCACCCGACCGGCTCCACAAGAGCCTTTCCGGACCTTGAAAGGAGAGGGCCTTTGCGCTCAGGCGCCGGATCCTATCCCGCGGGAAAGCCGCCCCTACTGCGGTCTGGCCAGGTGGGCGGCACAAGCCCCCTTGGTAGTCCCAAACTTCCATTCGCACAAGAAGGGAGCAGCCCGGACGTTCTCAGACAGGCCCTCAGGCGGCAACCTGCCTTGACGAACCTTTCCAATCCGCTCCCTCGCACAGGGCGATCACCTCTTCCGCGGATCGTTTGGCCAGTCCCTTGGTGGCATCGTGATAGATCACCCGCATGATTTCAGCGATGGAGGTGATTCCCAGGGTCGCCTTGTAGAAGGCATCCTCGCTCATGGTCACGAAACGGGTGTGTTCCCGGGCGATTCGGCGGATCTTGCCCGACGTGCTTCGAGCCAGGATGGCGTCCCGAACGGGTTCGTTGACCACAAGCAGTTCGTGGACGGCCGTCCTCCCTTTGTAACCCGTGTGGTAACAGTGGTGACATCCCTCCGGCGCGTAGAAGGTATACCGCTTGGGATCCAGGGGTTCAATGGTGGAAAAGAAGGCCAGTTCTTCCTTTGCAGGCTCATAGGGTACCTTGCAATGGGGACACAGGACCCGCACCAGGCGCTGGGAGATGACGGAGACGACCGTGGAACTGATGAGAAACGTTTCGATCCCCATATCCATCATCCGGAGCAGAGCACCCGCCGTGTCGTCCGTGTGGAAGGTGGTGAGCACCTTGTGCCCGGTCAAGGACGCCTGAATGACGGCTTCGGCCGCCGTGGGGTCCCTGATTTCTCCCACCATGAGCACATCCGGATCCTGGCGCATCATGGCCTTGATGCAGTCGAGATAGGTCAGACCCAAGTGGGGAGCCACCGCCCCTTGCACGATCCCGTCGATGGCGTATTCGATGGGGTCCTCCACGGTCATGATGACCCGTTCCATGCTGTTCAGGTAATTGATGGAGGCATAAAGGGTCGTGGTCTTGCCGCTGCCGGTGGGGCCGGTGACCAGTATGACCCCCTGGGGGTAATCGAGGATTTCCTTGTACGTTTGGAGATTGGCGGGATTGAAGCCCAGAGCGTTCAGATCGATCAGGGTGCTTTCGCGGGGTAGAATGCGGATGACCACCGTCTCTCCGTGCATGGAGACGTAGGTGGAAACCCGAAGATCAAACTCCTTGTTCATAACCCGGGCCTGGATCCGTCCGTCCTGGGGCCGTTTCTTTTCGGCGATGTCCAGAGCGCACAGGGCCTTGAGACGGCTGATGAGGCGCGGGGCCAGGGCGATGGGCAGATCCGTCCGGTGGTGCACGATCCCGTCGATCCGGTATCGCACCCGGACCCGGTTTTCCATGGGCTCGATGTGAATGTCGCTGGCCCCTTCCAGGATGGCGTTGGAGATGACGTAATTCAAGATCTCCACCACATTGTCCGCACCCGCCTCCAGCAAGGACTTCTCACCGATGACCAGATGGGGCTTTTCGACGGGCTGGACCTGGGGCCCCAATTCCAGCTCGTGGTATTGCAGGTTGATGGTCTTCAGGATCTCGTCCCACGTGGCGATGGCCGGTTCCACCCGGCACCGAAAGACCTGTTCCAGGTGGCGGATCAGTTCCCCATCCAGGGGATCGGCCATGATGACCGTGACCGCCGAGTCTTCCTTGAAGGCGGGCAGAACCAGATTCTTCCTCAAAAAGGCCGGGCTCAGGCCGTTGAGAAGGTTCTTGTCCACCAACCCCACGTTGGGCAGGATCCGAGGAATGCCGAGCTGGATACTGAGGACGCTGACCAGATCCCGTTCCGTGATGACGCCTTGCTCGATCAAGATTTGTCCCAGCTTCTTGTGGCTTTTCCGCTGGACCGCCAGGGCCTCCTCCAGCTGCTCCGGCGTGACAATCTTCATGTTGAGCAGCACTTCCCCCATGGGCAGCTCGATCCGATATTTTTGAAGGATGCGTTTCAGGTCGGATCGGCTGATAAAGCGGCACTTGACACACAGCTCGCCCAAGGGAATGTAGGCCCGATGTTTCTTTTGCAACTGGAGAACATGGTGCAGCTGATCCTCTGTGATCAGCCCCTCACGTACCAGGATATCCCCCATTTTCTGCTTCAGGTGCCTCACTCGCCACCTCCTGCCGGCATCGGATTTCCTCATCCCCATGTCCAAGCGTCCGGATCCCGCCCCTTATAGCTTCGGCAATTGGGTTGCATCGCTTGAATTTTTCTCTCATTTTGCGGCCACTTCCAGGTGCCTGCCCCCTTTGGAGCCTCGGCGTCCCCGCCACTGCCTCCCGTTGGAGTGGGACACCCCACACCCGCCAGGGGCCGTGGCATGGTTCCCGTCCACCGCCCGCGTGGGAAGCGATCCTCGCATGTCCAGATCTTTTCCTTTCGGTCCGTGGCGGGTTATAAAGCGCCTTTGCCTGCCGGGTGCCATTCCGAAGCAACGAAGGATCCCGGCAAAACGAAAATCATATCAAAACACTAGGACAAAGCAAGAACAGGTGCATGGATACCACCATTCGACTTCGAGGCGTTCGCCAGCACAACCTGAAGCATCTGGATCTGGACATCCCCTTGCATCAGCTCATCGCGGTGAGCGGCGTGAGCGGTTCCGGTAAATCGAGTCTGGCACTCCACACGCTTTACGCCGAAGGCCAGCGCCGCTACGTGGAGACCTTTTCCCCCTACGCCCGCCAGTTCCTGGAGCGTATGGACCGCCCGGACGCCGATTCCATCGAAGGAATCCCCCCAGCCATCGCCATCGAGTCGGGAACATCCGTTCGAAGCTCCCGCTCCACGGTGGGGACCATGACGGAGATCAACGATCATCTCAAATACCTCTACGCCCGCCTGGCCGTCCCCATCTGTCCCCAATGCCGAGAGGCCATTGAAGAAGAGAGCCCGGAGAGCGTTCTTGGAAAGCTCCAATCCCTGGATCCGGAAAGCCGGGTCCTTCTGTGCTTCCCGCACACCCCGTCCGGCAAGGACTGGATCCGGTCCCTGGTCTCCCAGGGCTTCCTTCGGATCTATGCCGGCGGCAAGGTGGTGGATCTGGAAGACCCTTCGGCCCAGGCCGCCCCTTCCGAAGGGGAGGTTCTGGTGGTGGTGGACCGCCTCCTTTGGAAAAGGGCGAGTCCCGAACGGGTGCTGGACTCTTTGCGCACGGCCTTTTCCATGGGCGGGGGCACGGCGTGCGCGGTGGTTTTGCCCCACCGGGTGATCCGATTTTCCCAGGACCTGCGCTGCCCGCGCTGCGATGTGGCGGTGGTGCCCAAAAGCCCCAGCCTCTTTTCCTTCAACAGTCCCTTGGGCGCCTGCCCCACGTGCCGGGGATTCGGTCGAATCATCGACGTGGACCTGGATCTGGTCATCCCCGACCGGCGCCTTTCCATCCAACAGGGTGCCATACGACCGTGGACGCCGGAGCGTATGGAATTCCAGGATCTCATGGACTTCTGCCGCCGGCAGGCCATCCCCACGGACGTTCCCTTCGGGGAGCTGAGCGAAGTGCAGCAGCGAAAGATCATCGAAGGCTCTGACGGATTCTACGGCATCCGCGGCTTCTTCGACTGGCTGGAAACGAAAACCTACAAGATACACGTGCGGGTTTTCCTGTCCCGGTATCGGGCCTACCTTCCCTGCAAGGCCTGCCATGGATCGCGCTTTCGGGAAGCGGTGCACGTCTATCGGATGCGGGGCGTGGCCATCCACGAACTGTGCGCCTGGCCGGTGGACCGGGCCCTACGATTCTTCCAGGAGCCCTGGCCGGAATTGGAAGAAGACCCGGCGGCGGCCCTTCTGGTTCAGGAAATCCGAAACCGCCTCCAGTTCCTGGTGGATGTGGGGCTGGACTATCTCACCCTGGACCGGCAGTCGCGCACCCTATCCGGCGGGGAGGTGCAGCGGGTGCACCTGACCCGCGCCCTGGGCTCCGCCCTCACCAATGTCCTCTATGTGCTGGACGAACCCAGCGTGGGGCTCCACGCCCGCGATCAGCAGCGGCTCATGAATCAGCTCCATCGGCTCGTCTCCTTGGGAAACACCGTGGTCATGGTGGAACACGACCCCGACATGATCCGCCTGGCGGATCATGTGATCGATATGGGCCCGGGCGGAGGCGAACGGGGCGGTCGGGTTCTCTACCAAGGTCCTCCCCAAGGCCTGGCCCGGGCCGAAGACAGCCTCACGGGACGCTACCTGGGAGACGGCGACCGGCGCACCCGGCCCGGCCCTTCCCCAGAACATCCCCGAAGGCGTCCCGATTGGAACCGGGCGCTGGTGGTGCGGGGGGCTTGGGAAAACAACCTGAAGGACATCACGGTTTCCTTTCCCCTGGGGTGCCTGGTGGGGGTGAGCGGCGTATCCGGGTCGGGGAAGAGCACCCTGGTCCAAGACACGCTCTATCACAACTGGCTGCGGCTCATGGGAAGACCCAGCGAGCAGCCCGGCCGCTGCATCGCCCTGGAAGGCGCCGATCGGCTGGACGACATGGTGCTGGTGGACCAGCGCCCCGTGGGACGCTCTCCCCGGGCCAACCTCCTCACCTACACCAAGGTTCTGGATCCCCTCCGCAAGCTGCTGGCAGCCACGCCGGAAGCCAGGGTCCGCGGGTATTCCGCCGGGCATTTTTCCTTCAATGTTCCCGGGGGACGCTGTGACCACTGCAAAGGGGAAGGATTCCAGAAGGTGGAAATGCAGTTCCTGGCCGATGCCCACGTGCGATGTCCCGTTTGCAACGGCCGTCGGTTCCGGGACGAGATCTTGGACGTGCGGGTCAAAGGACTTTCCATCGCCGATATCCTGGAAAGTACCGCCACGGAGATCCTGGAAGCCTTTGCTGAAAACGAAGCCATCCGCAGGGCCCTGGAACCGGTGGTGGCCATCGGGCTGGACTATCTGCGGCTGGGTCAGCCCCTCACCTTGCTCTCCGGCGGCGAAGCCCAGCGGCTCAAATTGCTTCGTTACATGAGCCCGGGCCGGACCCAAGTCGCCTCCAAAGGCACTTGCTTTCTTCTGGATGAACCCACCGTGGGCCTGCATCCCCACGACCTGGAAAAGCTCATCCAGGTGCTGCACCGCCTGGTGGACCGCGGCCATACCGTCGTGGTGGTGGAACACAATCTGGAATTGTTATGGGCCTGCGATTGGATCATCGATCTGGGCCCGGAAGGGGGACATGGAGGGGGGACGGTGGTGGCTGCGGGGACGCCGGAAGAGGTGGCCGCCACCGAGGCAAGCCACACCGGCCGCTTCCTGGCTTCCCGGTTTTCGGAAGGGAAAGGCCCATTCGTGCCGGCGGCTCGCACCCGCCGACCGACTCCCCCCGAATCGGCTCCACCTGCGGCCCCACCTTCGGAGATCGTGGTTCGAGGCGCCCGGGAACACAACCTGCGCCTGGACGAGGTGCGCTTTCCCCTGAATCGTATGACCGTGCTCACGGGCCTCAGCGGATCTGGAAAATCCTCCCTGGCCTTCGACATCCTCTTTGCCGAAGGACAGCGCCGCTATCTGGAATGCCTTTCCACCTACGTACGCCAGTACTTCAAGATCCTGGAAAAACCGGACGTGGACCAGATCCTGGGGCTCCCGCCCACGGTGGCCATCGAACAACGAACCGCCCAACCGGGAAGAAAATCCACGGTGGGAACCATCACCGAAATCCACCATTTCCTGCGTCTTCTCTTTGCCCGGATCGGACGCCAGCACTGCCCGCAGTGCGGCCGCCCGGTGGACGCCCTGAGCCCGGACACCATCGTGCGCCTACTGGAACGGGAACTCAAGGATCGTCCGGCCTCCGTTCTGGCTCCACTGGTCCGCGGCCGCAAGGGGATCTACCGGGATCTCTTCATGAAACTTCGCCGCATGGGATACCGCACCGTGCGCATCGACGGGCTACGCCATCCGCTGGATCCCATCCCCTCCATTGCGCGCCACCGGGAACACCACATCGAAGCGGTGGTCCTGGACGAATCGGAGATCGGGGATTTGAGTCCAAGCCGGTTGCAGCGCCGCATCCTGGAGGCTCTGCGCCTGGGAGGCGGCACCGTCATCGTGGAGGGCTCCCCGGACCGCTTCTTCAGCCGCCACCTGGCCTGCCGCCGGTGCGAAAAGAGTTTCGCGCCCCTGGACCCCCGGCTCTTTTCCTTCAACAGCCACCTGGGAGCCTGCCCGCGCTGTGAAGGCTCCGGCATATGGGGCGAAGGCACCTGCCCGGAATGCGCTGGGACGCGTTTGAATGAGCAGGCCCGAGCCGTCCAGGTCCACGGATGGACCCTGGGAGCCCTCACGGATCTTCCGGTGAAGGAGTTCGAGAGGGCCTGGAAGGATCTTCCCTTCCAGGCTTTTGAAAAACCTGTTTCCGATCCCATCTCCCGGGAAGTGCTGGAGCGTGTGGAGTTTCTGCGGCGCGTGGGCCTGGATTATCTGGCCCTGAGTCGTTCCGGCCACACCCTGTCGGGGGGCGAAGCCCAGCGGATCCGCTTGGCAGCTCAACTGGGATCCACGCTCCGGGGGGTGTGCTACATCCTGGACGAACCCACCATTGGGCTGCATCCGGTGGACAACGAACGCCTTCTGACCGGACTTCGGACCCTCACGGACCGGGGAAATACCGTGATCGTGGTGGAACATGACCCGGACACCATGCGCCTGGCCGACCGGATCCTGGAACTGGGACCGGAAGCGGGGACCGGCGGCGGCCGCCTGGTGGCCCAGGGCCGCTACGACGAGTTGATCCGTCGGCCCCACACCCTCACCGGCCGCTGGTTCGGCCCAAAGGGCCCCACGGAGAATCTCCCCCACGAAAAGAAAACAGCCGGCCATGCCGGCTGGATCACCGTCCGAGGAGCCCGCGCCAACAACCTGAAGGAAGTGGACGCGGCCTTCCCGCTCCAAACCCTCACCTGCGTGACGGGAGTGTCGGGATCGGGAAAGAGCTCCCTGGTCCACGAGGTTCTGCAAACGGCTCTCGCGGGAATCAAGAAAGGCCTCCCCTGGGACCCCGCCTGGCCCCTTGCGTCCCTGGAAGGCCATGAACCCATCCATCGGATCGTGGAGGTGGACCATTCCCCCATCGGCCGCACCCCCCGATCCACCCCCGCCACTTATGTGGGGATCTGGGATGAGATCCGCAAACTCTTCGCCGCCGTTGCGGAAAGCCGCACCCGCGGTTTTCCGCCCGGCCGATTCTCCTTCAACGTCAAGGGGGGGCGGTGCGAATCGTGCCAGGGCCAAGGCAGGATCCGGGTGGCCATGAGCTTTCTTCCCGATGTGACGGTTCCGTGCACCACCTGCGGGGGACGCCGGTTCAATCGGGAGACGCTCGCCATCCGCTACGGCGGCGCTTCCATCGCCGACGTTCTGGCCATGACCGTGGCGGAGGCCAGGGGTTTTTTCGCCGCCGTTCCCAAGGTGGTGCGCCCCCTGTCCGTTTTGCACGATCTGGGCCTGGGCTACCTCACCCTGGGCCAGCCCAGCCCCACCCTGTCCGGCGGGGAGGCACAGCGTCTCAAACTTGCAGCGGAACTCACCAACCACAAGTCCCCCACCCTGTACCTGCTGGACGAACCCACCACCGGCCTGCACCGGGCCGATGTGCAGCGCCTGGTCCAACTCCTTCGGGCCCTGGTGGACCAGGGCCACACCGTGATCGTCATCGAACACAACCTGGACCTCATCGCCGCCTCCGACTACGTGGTGGACTTGGGCCCCGGAAGCGCCGACGAAGGCGGCCGCCTGGTGGCCTGCGGCCCCCCGCAGGACCTGGCGCGCCGTGCCCCATCCCTTCCTTCCGCCACCGCCCTCGCCCTGCGACGCCACCTGGGTGGTGGTCCCCAATAGAGAACCGCCGGCAAAGAGCCCGTGATGCTCACTTCGGTTTCGGTTGAACGTTAAATGAACCTGAAGACATTATAAAATTCTAAAGTTCAACCGTCTCCACGCCGATGAGATGAGGCAACAGCCGAGTGATTTCCGCATTCACGCGAAAAAGGTGGAAGAACGATCACGAGAAAGGAGGATTTTCCATGGTTCAACATCTCCCCAAGCTATCGAAAGGATGGGTTTTTGCGGTTGCTGCTATCGTGTTGCTGGGTCTCTGTTCACCCAGTCATGCGGACTACAAGATCGGGGTTCTGGCCAAAAGAGGGGCGCCCAAATGCATGGCCAAGTGGGGGGCCACCGGGGCCTACCTGACGGAAAAGACCGGCGAGAAATGCACCATCGTACCGCTCAAGTTTGTAGCCATTGAACCGGCCGTCAAAGGCGGGCGGGTGGATTTCATTCTGGCCAATTCCGCTTTTTACGCAGTACTCAATAAGAAATACAATGTTCGAGCCGTGGCAACGCTCATCAACTCCCGGGGAGGCAAGGCTCTGGAGAAATTCGGTGGTGTCCTCTTCGTCCGAAAAGACAGCCCCATTCAAAGCCTTCAAGACATCAAGGGCAAGAAGTTTATGTGCGTCAAGCGCTCCTCCTTCGGGGGAGCCCACATGGCTTGGCGACTCCTTTTGGAAAACGGGATCGATCCTACCAAGGACTGCGCGGCCTTCCTGGAAGGCGGAAAGCATGACAATGTGGTCCTGGCGGTGAAGAACGGTGCCGCCGACGTGGGAACAGTCCGGAGCGACACGTTGGAGCGCATGCAGGATGAAGGAAAGATCAGCATGGATGAATTCCGGATCCTGCACAAAGTGGAGGACGATTTCCCCTTTGTGCACAGCACCCGACTCTACCCCGAATGGCCCCTGGCCGCTCTGGAGAAGACGGACCCGGCCCTGGCCGACAAGGTGGCGGCGGCCCTCAAGGCCATGCCCGCCGATTCCCAAGCAGCCAAGCGCGCCAAGATCGTGGGCTGGACCGAACCGGCCGACTATACGCCCGTTGAAGAATGTCTCAAAGCTATTCATTACGGCGTCTTTGGAGAGTAGCCATGTTGAAGAAATTCGGCGTCCAGACTCGCTTCATAGCGGTTGTGGTCCTTCTGAGCCTCTCGCTCGTGGGCGTGGTGGTGGGTCTTTTGGTGGTTACCGCCTCCAAGACCCAGAATGAGCTCACCTCCACCATGGTAAACGCCTTGAGGGAGGAGCAGAAGGTTGAGAAGGATTTATTGCTCAAGTCCCTCGTATTGAAAGGGGAGTCGCTGGCCGGCCTTCTGGCCCACACGGGCTCCACATTGATCGTTGGCTATGATTTCGCCTCCCTGCTTGACCTGTCACAAAGCGCCGCCAAGGACCCCGACGTGGCCTACGTGGTCTTTTACGACAAGAAAGGCAAGGCCCTGACCGAAGAACCCACCTCCAAGGAGGGACTTCTTCCCGTGACGGCGCCTGTCTCTTTTGAAGGAGAGGAGCTGGGCACCGTCGAGGTCGGTCTTTCCCGGGATTTTGCCGAAACGTCCAGCGCCCAGGTGGAACAACGGATCGACCGGACCGTTAAGCGAACTCAGGTTCAAAGGGACAGCGCGTTCAGAAAGATTCTCTTACAGGCTTCAACGACCACCTTCGCGGGCGTGATCGCCCTGTGCTTGGTGGTCTATTGGGCCATGGTCCGTCTGGTTTCCAATCCTGTAAAGGAACTGGCCGCCCGCATGCGTCACGGCGCGAGCAGCGTGCTTGTGGCGTCGGATCAACTGGCCGAGGCGAGCCAAACCCTGGCCGAGGCAGCCTCCGAGCAGGCAGCCGGCGTGGAAGAGACCTCCTCCTCGCTGGAAGAAATGAACTCCATGACACGTCGCAACGCGGACAACGCCGGCCATGCTGCGTCGATCGTGAAGGAAACTCACCAAGAGTTCGAAGAGGCTTCGGGGGCGATGACAGACCTGCAAGGGTCCATGAAAGAGATCTCCAAGGCAAGCGAGGAAACGCAAAAGATCATCAAGACCATTGATGAGATCGCCTTCCAGACCAACTTACTGTCGCTCAATGCGGCCGTAGAAGCCGCCCGGGCCGGCGAAGCGGGAGCCGGATTCGCCGTGGTGGCGGATGAAGTGCGAAATCTGGCCATGCGAGCGGCCGAAGCGGCCCGAAACACGTCCACGATCATCGAGGACATCATGAAGAAGGTCCAGGTGGGCTCGCAGCTGGTGGACCGCACCAGCGCCTCCTTCGGCAGCGTCAAGGAGAAGAGCACTCAGCTGGCGGATCTCATCGGCGAAATCGCCGAGGCTTCGCGCGAGCAGGCTTCGGGCATCCAACAGATCAGCCGCGCCATTTCGGACATGGATCGTCTGGTGCAACGAAATGCAGCCAACGCGGAAGAAACCGCTTCGTCCGCCGAAACCCTTCGGCAACAATCCCAGAAGATGGAACGGGCGGTCAATTCCCTGGTCGCGCTGGTCGAGGGAGAACGAAAAGGGGAAAGGCTTCAAGATGAAGCCCCCCGTCGGCTCCCGTGGATAGGAAAGCCATGCCCCGGGCTTCCGGCAAGGGCAATGGGCGCGCTGCCCCTCCAGCCCTTGAACCACCGGCAGACAAACGTCCGGGCCCATCCCCGCAGGAACTAGAAGAGGGATTTGAAGACTTCTGAGAAAGAGGGGCGCACCGAGATGCGCCCCTCTTTGTTGTTTAAAGCTCCCGCGAAAGGGCCTGTGGCAAGGCTCTTTTCTATTGGAGCGCCATCGGGCGCGTTGGGTTGGCCCCACCGCCGGTCGGCATCTCCCCCTCTGGTGCTGGACAGGATCTTCGTGTAGGATGGGATCCCCAGATCGCTTGGAAAAGCGATTCTTCCACGTGATCTCAAAAAGATGCTTCAAGGGGAAACGAGGTTGCCTCATGTGCCAGTTCTGCCACCAGCACGGGGAAGGGAAAAAGTGGTATCACAACGCCTCCAACTACGCCGAAGATCTTTTGAACGATGTGGAACGGCGCCGCTACATCAAGGAATTCATCTACGACGTGGCCACGGACAAGGCCCGGGAGATGGAAGAGACCTTCCAGCAGGCCCTGAAGGTCCCCCGCTGGCTGCGGGAGATCGGATACCGCTTCTATGAGCAGAAATATCGCCGGGATCATTTCGGCCAGGTGATCCCCAAGGAAGACCTGCACCAGGTCTACCGGAACGCCAGCACCATCGTGCGTCTTCCGTGCGTGTGCCGAAAGAGCAGCACGGGGGCCCGGGAAGCCCGCTATTGCATCGGACTCACCATGGATCCGGAAAAGCTCCTGGAGATCAAGGAGGCCTTCCTGGAGACGTTCCAGTTCGGACCCCACGTGGACCCTTTCGAACGTCTCACGGCGGAACAGGCCATGGGCCTGACCGACGAGTTCGAAAAGGAAGGCCTGATCCACACCATTTGGACCTTCAAGACGCCTTTTATCGGCGCCGTCTGCAATTGCGACCGGGCGGACTGCCTGGCCATGAAGGCCTATCAGTACCGATTCCACCTCTTTTTCCGTGGCGAATACGTGGCCGAAGTGGATGCATCGCGCTGCATCGGCTGCCGCCGCTGCGCCCAGGCGTGCCAGTTCGGAGCCATCGGCTATTCGGCCCATCGAAAGACCGCCTTCGTGGATCCTTTGCGCTGCTACGGTTGCGGCATCTGCCGGGCCCAGTGCGAGCAGGACGCCATCTTCTTGACAGACCGGGCCGCGCATCCCCGGGCGGCGTCCCTGTGGTAAAGCACACGCCGGTACCCCCATGATCCTATCCTACCATCCCGTCATCCCTGGCGATATGAACCGCCTGTGCGCCGGCCGGGACCCGGATGCAGAGGATCGAAAGTGGCTCGGCAAGGCCCGCGCGGTCATCCTTCCCCAGGGCTGCCGCGAGTCCCTATATCGGATGGCGGCAAGCCACTGCCCCCGCATCTTTCCCAACTACCGGGCCCGGTTCCTCTACCCGGGAAAGGTCGGAGATATCCGCCTTTTCAGGGCCCTGGGGCTGCCCCACCCCCGGACGTCTCTCTTTCTTTCGGCCGCCCGTTGCCCGGACAGCTTTCTCAGGGCCCTGCGCTATCCGGTGGTGATCAAAGGCAATCACGGCGGCGAGGGCCAACAGGTCTTCATGGCCGGCTCCCACGAAGAAGCCCGGCGCTGCGTGGAATATTTTCGGCGCATGGAACGGAGCGGCTTTCCGGGGTTTCTGGTTCAGGAATTCATCCCCACGGACAACCGGGATTTGCGGGTGGTGGTGGTGGGAGACCGGATGGTAAGTTACTGGCGGGTGCAGGAGGATCCGTCCAACTTTTTACACAACACGGCCCAGGGAGCGCACCTCGACCCTCACGGGGATCCGGATCTTCAGGCCGTGGGACGACGGTGGGTCCGAGCCCTTTGCGCTCAAACAGGCATCAACCTGGCGGGAATCGATCTCTTGTTTCCCTGTGAAAAGGGGGGAACTCCGTCCACTCCGCCCCTTTTTCTGGAGATCAACTACTTTTTCGGAAGGAAAGGCTTGGGGGGAAGCATGGCCTATTACCGCCTGCTCCAGGAAGCGGTATCCCGGTGGCTTGGAGGCCTCTGATCGGCTCGGTGGCGGTTCTTCCGGATCAGCCGCCGCCCACAGGAGGAAAGAATGCCACCCGTTCATTGCCCTGCAGCACGGCTTCCGGCGACGACGCCAGGCCGTTGATCATGATGAGCTTGATCTCCTTTTCCGGAAGGCCCAGTTGCCGGATCACCTCCCGCACCGAGGTGCCGGGCTCCACTTCCACCCGAATCCCTGCCTCGGGATCGTAGTCCGGCACGCATCTTCGTAGGGTGGCGGACAGAAGAACCTGAAGTGCCATGGCATCCCTTCTCCGGGCCACGGTCAGGTGGCGGCCACGTTCCGATAGACCCGCTTCACCTGGACGTTGGAAACCAACGCCGTGTAGTCTTTGCCCTCTTCGAAATCGACCCGAATGGAGTTCTGATCGATCTCCATGTACCGGGAAAGCACCTCGATGATATCGTTTTTCAGCGCCTCCAGAAGATCCGGCGAAATGTCCAGCCGATCGTGCATGAGCACCACGCCCAACCGTTGGCGGGCTGTCTGTGCGCTGTTCCTGTCCCGAAAGAACCTCTGAATAGCCTTCAACATGCCTGGCTCCCTCCTTCTCAACCACCGAAGATCCGCTTGACCCGACTCAAAAACCCTCCGTCCTGGTCGTCGTCGAACGGCACGCTTTCGCCGTTCAACCGGGCTGCGATCTTCTGAAAGGCGGCCCCCGCCCGGCTGCCGCGTTCATGGACCAGCGGCACCCCGCGGTTGGTGGAAACGACCACATCTTCGCTTTCCGGAACCACTCCGATGAGGGGGACCGACAGGAGGGAGACGATGTCCGCCGTGGACATCATGTCGCCTTGCTTAACCATCTTCACGTTGAGCCGGTTGATCACCAAGTGGATGTCCTTGAGGAGGTTGGCTTCCAGAAGACCGATGACGCGGTCCGCATCGCGGATGGCCGATACCTCCGGTGTGGTCACCACCAGGGCCTGCTGGGCTCCGGCCACGGCGTTCTTGAACCCCCGTTCAATACCGGCGGGGCAATCGATGAGGACGAAGTCGTTTTGCTCGGCCAGCTGTTGGCACAGCGCCTTCATCTGCTCCGGCTGGACGGCGTCCTTTTCGCGGGTTTGAGCCGCCGGAATGATGTGCAGTTTCTTGAGTTTCCGGTCGCGGATCATGGCCTGTTCGATCCGGCACTTGCCTTCCACGATGTCCACCAGGTTGTAGACGATGCGGTTTTCCAGGCCCATCACCACGTCCAGATTGCGCAACCCGATGTCGGCATCGATCATGACGACACTAAAGCCCTTCTTGGCCAGGGCCGTCCCCAGATTGGCGATCGTCGTGGTCTTGCCGACGCCGCCTTTACCGGAGGTGACAACGATGGTTCTACCTGCCATGGTACGTCCTTCCTTGATCCTTGGGGAACCTTCTCGGTTCAGGCATAGAGGGGGCTACCCGTGGGCTTGTGTGGCACCTTCTTCGGCGCGTGTCAATAGCTCACCACCTGGATGAGATCCCCTTTCACTTCCGCCACTTCGTAGCGTTTCGGTTTGGGCTTGCGTCCCCGGGGAGGCAGCGCCACCAGATCGGCGATGCGAAGTTGCTGCGGCTCGATGTGCAGGGCCCAGATCCGAGCCTCCCGGTCCCCCTGGGCCCCGGCGTGGGCCACACCCCGTAATGTTCCGAAGACGACGATATCCCCCGAGGCAATGATCTCGGCACCTGGGTTCACGTCTCCCAGGATGACCAGCTCCGCGGGGGATTCGATGCGGGTTCCGGACCGGCATGTCTGGCGCACCACCAGGGGCGGGGAAGCGTCGTGAGGATTTGCCTGGGAATCGCTGGCTCCCGTGTCCTTGTCCCTCTCTGTGCCCAGGCGGATCTTCACACCCAAAAGTCCGGCGGCCCAGCGGGAAAAGGCCCCATCTTCGCAGCTCACGCGCACTTCCGCCAGTTCCACCCCCGCCGCCTGTTCCATCAGAGCGCGCACGGCGCCAACCTCTTCCGGATCGAACGGCCGCTGGTGAAGGTCCAGAATCATCTTGGACTTCTGGAAAAAGGCCTTGGATTCTTCCAGCTTGGTCCTCAAAGCCTCCAGCACGTGCGGCAGCGGCGTCTTACCGTTTACGATGAGCAAAAACCCTTCCCGGTCCGCCTTGATGACGAAGGGAAGCTCGTCTGTCATTCGCCCGAGCATGCCATGTCGTCCTTCCAAAACACGGGCGGTCGCGGCCTCCCGCCTCCGGTTTCCATCACACGGCCCATTCCAAGAGACCTTCCAGCTCCCGCCACTTGTAGATCCTTGGAAACGGACCCCCTTGCCGATTCCACGGCTGATCGAAGAGAATCGGTCGAAAGCCCTGATCCGCCAGAAGCCGGCACGTTTCCAAACGATCCTCCAGGAAGTAGCGAACCCCCATCTGGGTCAAGACGCGGTGTTTCACTTCCGGATCCCCCGTGGCCGTCACCTGGATGGACGAGGGCGGCACCCGGGGCAGCAGGGCCTCGAGCCATCGAATAATGGATTCGGGCCAGATCCGCGCCGTGACGAAGCGAAGCGGGCCGTAGTCGGCCAGCCGCGTGAGCACCTCCGCCGCCCCCTCCATGGCCGGAACCCGCTGTGTGTGATCGTCGTCCAGGGTCAGGCAGATGAGCTCGTCGATCACGTGGTCCGGGGCCGGCACGCATTGGTACAGGTTGTAGCAGGTCAGATGGTCCTTGCGCAGGTGGGTCAGGCCGTATCGGCTCCGGGCCAGATCCACGAACACCTGCATGGTGTCGGCCACCACCCCGTCGATGTCGAAGGCGATGTCCCTGGGACGGATCCGGGGTTCCCACGGCCACGAAGGCTCTTGAGTACGAGCGGAACCGCACGAGAGGGGTCCGATCGGTCGGGTCATGGCTTGGCCGGCTCCTTGGCCCCCCGGCATTCGTCGGTGACGCACGCCTGAGCCGGTTCATCGAAGCGAAAGGCAATCTCGTAGATGCCGTCTTCCAGGACGCTGTGGATCACATAGCCCACCTTGTGGAAGACGGAGAGCATCTTGCGGTTGGAGGCCAGCACATAGGCGCTGAAACCGGTGACCCCCTTGCTCTTGGCGATCTCACACAGGTAGTGCAACAGAAACGTGCCGATCCCCTTGCGTTGCCATTCGGCCCGCACCGCAAAATCCACCTCGGCCATGTTGGTCTTCTGGTCCAGGATGTAGCGGCCCAGACCGATGATCGTCTCGGCGCCGATCTCTCCCGTCACGGCCACGATGGCCATTTCGTGCTCGTAGTCGATGTTGCACATGGCCTGGGTGTCCCGGTGGGGAAAGACGCGCATGGCCGAAAGGAAACGGTAGTAAATGTCCTGGTCCGGAAGGGAATAGAAAAACTCCTGGAGCGCCCGTTCGTCCGTGGGCTTGATGGGCCGGAAGAAGACCTTGGTGTTTTCGGGAAAGATCTGGTAGGTCTCCCACTGGCCCGGATAGAGCGGCTCGTAGATGGGGGGCAGGATCTGATCCTGGTAGACGTAGCGAAGCTTCTTGGCCTCCTCCAGCAGCCTTTCCCGAAACTTGGGATGGGCGATATTGATCAGGGCCAGGGCCCGCTCCCGCACCGTCTTGCCGTGCAGGTAGGCGATGCCGAATTCGGTCACCACGTACTGGACCGCGCTGCGGGAACTGACCACGCCGGCTCCCGGCGTCAGATGGCTTACGATCCGCGACTTCCTTCCGTCCGGGCTGGTGGACGGCAACACGATGATGGTCTTGCCCTTCTTGGCACCCGACGCCCCCAGCATGAAATCCACATATCCGCCGATGCCGCTGTAGACCTTGTGGCCGATGGAGTCGGCGCAGACCTGGCCCGTCAAATCGATTTCCAGGGCCGAATTGATGGCCACCATCTGCTCGTTGCGGCTGATGATGCGGCTGTCGTTCACATAATCGATGGGGTACAGCTCCACCTGAGGGTTGTTGTGTACGAAATCGTACAGATCGCGGGACCCGAGGCAAAAGCTGGTGATGATCTTGCCGCGGTGCAATGTCTTGCGGCTGCCGGTGATGACCCCCCGCCGGACCAGGTGCAAGTGGGCGTCGGTGATCATCTCCGCGTGAACGCCCAGATCCTTCTTGTCCGTCAGGTTCATGAGCACTGCGTTGGTGATGCGCCCCACCCCCACCTGGATGGTGGACCCGTCCTCCACCAGGCTGGAAATGTATTTGGCCATCCGCTCCGCCATGGCGCTCTTTTCCCGGTAGACAACCTCCAGCAGGGGTTCGTCGTACTCCACGAAGTGGTGGATTTGACTCACGTGGACGAAGCTGTCCCCCAGGGTCCGGGGCATGTGGGGGTTGACCTGGGCGATGACCACCTGGGCCCGTTCGATGGCGATCTTGGCCATGTCCACGCCGATGCCCAGAGAGCAGAAGCCGTGTTCATCGGGAGGCGTCACCTGAACCAGGCAGATGTCCACGCTGAGCGGGCTTTCTTCCCGCAGGATTCGGGGCACCTGGGAAAAGTAGGCGGGGATGTAGTCCGCCTGGCCGGCGTTGACCGCCCGCCGGGCCTTGGGGCCCACGAAGAAGGTGCGAAGGCGGGCATGGCGGGACAATGCGCTCCAATCCTCGGGCAGAACACCCAGGGAAAGGGCCTGGAGGATCTCCACGTCTCGGTAGTCGGGCAACAGCCGCACCAGAGCGCGGGTCAGGTGCTGAGGTTCCGAGGCCGCGGAACCAATCAGAATGCGGCATCCGTCCTGCAACGCGCTACGCAGCGCGCCTTCGGCCGTACCCGTGCGTTTTCGGTATGTTCTGTTCCAACTTCGTATGTGGACCATCGACGCTCGATTCACCGCCACCGTCCGCAAGGATTCATCCAGGTCGTCCGGAAAGCCCTTTGGATCCCGTCGTCTTTATTGGGTTTTTGCAAAGCAGAGGGCCCGGCCTGGCTGTCGTGACATAATGACGGCAACGGCCACGGGAGTCAAGACACAAGGGGTGGGCGGCCTTCCTCCGCCCCGTCCCCGTAGACGGCCGGGGCCGGGGACGGCGGCGTTTTCCATCCGGCTCTCTGAGCCACCAGGTCCAGGTGGAGCGTGGTCCATTCCTCCAAGGGCACCCACAGGGGGCTCAAGAGTTCCCTCCTGTCCAGGGCCTTGAAGTAACAGGCACATTCCTGGCAATAGTAGATCCGGTAGTGGGGTTCCTGTTCCGTATAAAGGTACCCCAGGCGATCGTGTCGGCGGTTGTCGCACGCGGGGCATTGCAGCCGAGCCATGGGCCACGCGGTGCCGCACCACGAACAGTGAGCCCAGCGCCTGCCTTGGTCTTCCAGGGTGAGCAGCGAAGGCAGGCTGCCGCACACCGGGCAGTAGCCTTCCCGCCAGTGGTCTTGGAAGGAAAACCGGCGGCACAGATCCCGGGCGGTCCATTCCACGGACGGTCGCAGACAGCTGCGGGCCAGAAACAGCAGGGACGCCGCCTCCACCCCTTCCATGTCCACCCATTCCTCCCACGGATTCCATTCATGGTGGAGAAAACTCTCCCAGATGGCGGTGCGGGCCGAAGGATTCCGAGCCAAAGCCTGCTCCAGGGCCTGGTGCGCCCTTCCCAGTTCCCCATTGTCTTCGGGGATGGCCCTTTCCGCAACGGCCAACATCCTTTCCGCCGCGTCGCCATCGATGGGAAACTCCCAGCGCTTGAGCAGCGGCCGCCCCTCCCGCCAGGCATCCAGGGCCTGGGCTTCTTCCATGTCCAGGGGCCTGAGCTGGAGGCTGGACTGGATCTCCTGCTGGGCTGTGAACAGAGGCTCCAGGAAGGAAAAGAGATGTTCATAGGCGGGTTTGGATTTCCTGGCGGCCTCCACGGCGCTCCGGACCCGGTGCGATGCTTGCCTGTCCTGCATGGAAACAACCCCTTCTGTAGCGAGAAAGCGATTCCGCTCCCGTAAGCAGCCGACCCGTGGACCGTCTCACGGCGGCCCGACATACCAAAGGAGGCGGCCCTGGCCGCCTCCTTTATAACACAAAAAATGATTCACGGTACGCCGACCGGGAGGACCGGGGCGCAAGGTTTCCCGCCCCGGCCCTTTTTCACGTCACCGTCCACTCACAGCCGGTGGCTCTCAGCCCAACCGAAGGCCTTTGGCCACATGGCGTGCCGGTGCCCAAAAGAGCTTACGAAGGGCCAGCTTCCGACTGATTCCCGGTCGCAACCCGGCCACCGCGTAGGGATGGTACATCTGCGGATCGTCGGTCACCAGGTAGATGGTGCGCACATCGTCGGGATCCAGCAGCTGGGCCTTGGGGAATTTTCCTTTCAAGGCCGCCAGCCGCTCCTGGGCGAGCGCCATCATCTCGTCCCGCGTGCCGAAGTTCATGGCTCCCGTGGGACACACCTGGACGCAGGCGGGCTTGAGGCCGTTTTTCACCCGATCGATGCACATGGTGCATTTCACCAGGGTGCCGTCCTCCCGGGCCCGCGGGATGTCGTAGGGACAAGCCGCCCGCACCTCATCCACCGGAACCCCTTGGGTCTTTTCCGTGTAGACCACCGCCCCGGTGTCTTCATCGTGGATCACCGCGCCGTCCACGTAACCCTCGATGGCATCCTTGCACGGCGGCTCCAGGCAGTGACGGCACTGGTCCGCAAAGAAGTACCACACGGGCTTGGCGCCCTTCATGTGCTCGCTGAATCGCACCAGCTTGAAGGTGTTGCCGTCCAGATCGGGCGGATTCTGGTGCGTTCCCAGGTTCTTGGTCATGCTGGCGCCGTTCTGGTTCCAGCTCTTGCAAGCCATCTGGCACCCACGGCAGGCCGTACACCGACTCGTATCCACCAAGAAACTCATCCCTGCCATGGCTTACACCCCCTTCTTTCTCACGTTGACCATGAAGGCCTTGGTTTCCGGGATCCGGGTGTTGGGATCGCCCGCCGACGGGGTCAGCAGGTTGGCGCTGTCTCCGCCGTCCGGAGGCCACACCCAGCCGTAATGCCACGGCAGGCCCACCTGGTGGATCTCCTGCCCCTGGACCATGAAGGGACGGAACCGCTTGGTCACCATGGCCACCGCCTCCACCTTCCCGCGGGGCGATTCCACGATCACCTTCTCGCCGTTTTGGATGCCCCGCAGTCGGGCCAGCTCTTCGCTCATCTCCACGAAAAGCTGGGGCTCCGCCTCCAAAAGCCACGGCTGCCAACGGGTGAGTACCCCCGTTTGCCAGTGTTCCGTCACCCGGTAGGTGGTGCACACGAAGGGATAGCGCGGATTGCAGGTCTTGTAGACATCCTTTTGGGTACGGTAGACCGCCGCCACGGGGTTGGTGAACTGGGAACTGAACAGGTTCTTTTCCACCGGGCATTCGATGGGCTCGTAGTGCTCGGGAAACGGCCCGTCGCCCCGACCCGGGCCGAAGACGGCGCCGAACCCGTGGGGCTTCATGATGAACGGATACTTCGTGTCGGAACGCGGGGTGCCGTCCGGGTTCATCATGGGATACCAGCCGCCGTCAGGCACATCGCCCACCCATTTTTTGGTCACGTACTTGCCGTCCTGCACCTCTCCGGCAAAGGCGATGACCGGCTTTTTGGGATTCCACGGCCGGCCCATGAGATCCACGGAGGCCCGGTTGTAGAGGATCCGGCGGTTCACCGGCCAGCACCAGGACCAGTTGGAATAGAGCCCGATGCCGCTGGTGTCCCTGTTGTCCCGGCGGGCCATGTTGTTGCCGCTTTCATTGTAGCTCTGGCAGTAGAGCCAGTTGCCGCTGGTGGTGGATCCGTCCGCCTGCAAGAACGCAAAGGACGGCACCAGCTGTCCCTTCCTGTAGGTCTTGCCCTTGAGGGTGACGTCCCGGGTGAATTCCCCGTTGATGGTGCGCGCCACCTTGTGGGCATCGTATTTGCCCTGGGTGGTGTAATCCCACTTGAGGTTCAGGATCGGATCGGGGAAGACCCCACCCTCCTTGGCATAGAGGCTTCGGATCTCATTGAAGAGTTCCACCATGATGTCCCCGTCGGGCTTGGCCTCTCCCGGCGGTTCTTGGGCCTTGTAGCGCCACTGGGCCCAGCGGCCGCTGTTGGTGATGGAGCCTTCCTTTTCCATGAAGGCGGCACAGGGCAGGAAGAAGACCTCCGTCTTCACCTTCCGGGGATCCATCCCGGGGCCCTTCCAGAAGGACGCCGTCTCGTTGTCGAACAGATTGACGTTGACCATCCAGTCCAGCCTGGCCAGGGCCTCACGGTTCTTGTCGGCATTGGCGCCGCTGCAGGCCGGGTTCTGGCCCCAGGCGAAAAAGCCGCTGAATTCCCCCCGGTACATGGCGTCGAACAAATCCAGCCAGCTGTAGGTCTTGCCGTCGTCCAGCTTGGGCATCCAGCCATAGCCGAAGTCGTTTCCGGCGTGGGCCGCATCGCCGAACATGGCCTTGAGGAAGCTCACCACGTACTTGGGCTTGTTCTGCCACCAGTTGGCGCTGAGCGGGTCGTGGGAGACCGGCGTGTACTTCTTGTTGTAGTCGGCCAAGGTGGCCGCCGACGCCCGCGGCGTGGGCAGATAGCCGGGCCAGATATGGAAGAGCAGGCAGTGGTCGGTGGAACCCTGCACGTTGGACTCGCCCCGCAGGGCGTTCACACCGCCTCCGGCCACACCCATGTTGCCCAGCAGCAGCTGGATGATGGCCATGGCACGGATGTTCTGAACGCCCACCGTGTGCTGGGTCCAGCCCATGGCGTACATGATGGTACCCGCCTTGTCGGGCTTTCCGGTGGCACTGTAGAGCTCATAGACCTTGAGGAGATCCTCCTTGGGGGTTCCCGTCACCGCGGACACCTTGTCCAGGGTGTAGCGGGAATAGTGCTTCTTGAGCAGCTGGAAGACCGAACGCGGGTGCTTCAACGTGTAGTCCTTCTTGGGCACCCCGTTGGCATCCAATTCATAGGCCCAGTAGGACTTGTCGTACTTTCGAGTCTTGGGATCGAAGCCCGCGAAGAGCCCATCGTGGAAGCCGTATTTTTTGCCCACGATGAAGCAGGCGTTGGTGTAGCGGGCCACGTATTCCTGGAAGTACTTGTTGTGGGAAAGGATATAGTTGATCATGCCGCCCAGAAAGGCGATGTCGGTGCCGGAGCGAAGGGCCGTGTAGAAGTCGGCCTTGCTGGAAGTGCGTGTGAAACGTGGATCCACGCTGATGAGCGTCGCACCGCTTTTCCTGGCCTCGATGACCCACTTGAAGGAGATGGGATGGTTTTCCGCCGCGTTGCTCCCCATGATGAGGATGCAATCGCTGTTTTTGATGTCGATCCAGTGATTGGTCATGGCGCCGCGTCCGAACGACTCTGCCAGAGCCGCTACCGTGGCGCTGTGTCAGATACGGGCCTGGTGTTCGATGTAGACCAGTCCCATGGCGCGCAGCATCGCCTGGTAGATCCAGCACTCCTCGTTGTCCAAGGCGGCGCTGCCCACCGACGCGATCCCATCGCAGCGGTTGACCACCTGCCCTTTGGCGTTCTTGCGGGTGAAGCTCTTGTCCCGGCTGTCCTTCACCCGCTTGGCGATCTGTCGCAGCGCCCAATCCCAGCTCTTTTCCTCCCACTGGGTGCTGTAGGGAGCGCGGTAGAGCACCTTGGTCATCCGCTTGTCGTTTTGAGCCACCTGGTAGGTGGCGGCCCCCTTGGCGCACAGGGCCCCGCGGTTGATGGGATGGTCCGCGTCCCCTTCCGTGTAGATCACCTTCCCGGTCCGCTTGTCCGTGTGGCAAAGGATGCCGCAGCCCACGGCGCAATAGCAGCAGATGGTGGGGGTCTCCTTGGCATCTTGAGTGCGCAACCGCCAGGCCTGCTCCTGGACGGGCTGCATGTTGAAGCCCATGGTGGTGCACCCCCCCAGCGCCAGACCGGCCGTAGCCGCACTGGAAATCTTAAGAAAATCCCTTCTGGTCAGTTTCATTCCCGCCTCCTATTCGTAGATCCCATTACGATGACGATGGACCGCAGCCCCGGGGTCCTGACCGTTGGGAGAGGAATCCCTCTTCCCAAGGCTCTCCGGGGAGGTCCCGAGCCACCTCTGGAAGTTCCCACCTCCTTTCCCACAAAGTGTTGGATCGGATCAGTGCATCAAGGCCACAGACCAAGACATTCCGGTCGAACCCAAGGCCCCTTCAACTCAATGGAAAAACGAGATAATGCGCCGCCGTAACAGAAATGATCGAGATCGGAAAAATGGACGCATTCAACCTGTTGCCTTGACCGCGCGTGTGCTCGGCAAGCAGATCCCATGACGCGACTTCACTACCTCTGGGAAGAGCAATAGCCCCTTGTGCATTATGTGGCCAATATGGTTTGGGTTCGTTATTATTTTCACCATAATCCAACGGCCTTCGCCCTGTCAAGCACCGCCGGCCGAGAACAACGCGCCTTCTCCCCTTAAATTCCATGCCCGTTTATGCTAGGAATTCCCCCCTTGGGAGCTTGTCCCACAACGGCCCTTGGCCTTTTGGGGCCTTTCCAACCAGAAGCTTGTCCGATAATGGCCTTTCGGGAGGTTTCTAACTGGTTGAAATTCCACCGTGCCCTGTGGCCCTTTTTGAGCCTTGCGGGGGGCGGGTTCGGAACCCGCCCCCACAAGGCCTGGCAGGCCGACCGCACGGGCCCGCCGGGTAGCCCCAACCTTCCGCCCGCGCACGAAGGGAGCGACCTGGGCGTTTTCGGACAAGCTCCGGGGACCTCCCGGCTGCGCCGTTTTTTTCTCACGTTGGGGATTCAAGCCTGTGGAAAGGAGGATGCCTTGAAGAGCGGATCTTCCTATTGCGACTACGAAAGAGCCTTCCAATCCTACGACAGCTTTCGCAGACCCTGCGGGTTGCGCGAAGTCCATCAGGTACTGGACCATCTACCGGTTCCCATGGATCGGGCCGTTCTTTTGGAGGGCGGGTTCGGCACGGGGGCCTACACCTATCACCTGGCCCGATTGTCTTGCCGTGTGATCGGGATCGAAGCCTCCAATCGCGGGATCACCAAAGCCAGGCGGCGTCTCGAGACTTTCGAAAAGGTACACCTTGCCAGGGGGAATATCCTGTCGCTGCCCCTGAAGGAAGCGTGCATTGATGCCTACTTCATAAGCCAGGTCCTACACCACCTCGATCAGTCTTCGGATTTTCCCAACATGACCAGATTCTTGGAAGAAGCCCACAGGGTACTGAAAACCCAGGGTTTCCTTATCCTACACACCTGCGATCCCGCACAGATCGATCCCCACGAGGGTTCGTATTGGTACTATGAATTCATCCCGACCGCTGCCAGAAAACTGCAAAGCAAATATGTTCCCCTGGACCTCCTGCGCCAACAACTTCAAGACAGGGGCTTTTCGGACATCCAGATTCAGAAATCTTCCGGCTGTTTGTATGACTCCACATATTACGAGGATCCCACTCTATTCCTGACGGAGGACTTCTGGGCTTCCGATTCGGTGTTTTGCCTCGTGGACGACGAAGAAAGAAGCCAGGCTCACAGAAAGGCGCTCCAGGCCATGGACGATGGATCCATTCACGCGATCATGGAAAAGCACGTGTGTCGAGCCCGCGAGATCGGTGAATCGGTCATCATTTCCGCCAGGAAAGGACAGTAAGGAAAAGAAGCACGCGCCCCGCCCGCGGGGACTTCTTCCGGAGGGACAGGGAAAGGCCCGCCATTGCGCAGGCTAGGAGGGAAAGGGTCCGATTCATGGCACGGAACCCTTCGGGAAGGCGCGGCACGGTCCATCGCAGTTCGGAAGAAAAGGGGGCCCTCCGGCGCGGTATCATCGAAAGGCCCGACGCCACAGGGGGGGGGGGCAGAGCCGCCGGGGGGCTTGGAAGGCGGCGTTTCAAAGCGCCGCCGGGCCCCCATGGGCGGAAGGCCCGGCGGATTCCGGGTCAGGCAAAGGGATCGGACAGGACGATGGTCTCTTCACGTCCGGGTCCCACGGAGATGATGCTCAAGGGCAGTCCCACGAAGTCCTCCAGGGCGCGGAGATAGTTCTTCGCGTTTTGGGGAAGATCCTCCAAGCGGCGCACGCCCCGAATATCTTCTTCCCAGCCGGGAAATTCCTCGTAGACGGGCTCGCAACGCTCCACCCGATCCACCTCCTGCGGCAGACCGTCCAGATCCCGGCCGTCGCACCGGTAGCCCACAGCCACCTTGAGCGTGGGAAGACCGGTCAGCACGTCCAGTTTGGTGATGGCCAGGCTGGTCAAGCCGTTCAGCCGGGCGGAATCCTTGACCACGCACAGGTCGAGCCAACCGCAGCGGCGGGGCCTTCCCGTGGTGGATCCGAATTCGGCGCCGCACTCCCGGATTCGCTCCCCCGTGGGATCGGTGAGTTCCGTGGGAAACGGTCCCGCTCCCACCCGGGTCGTATAGGCCTTGAGGATCCCCAGCACGTGATCGATACGGGTGGGGCCGATGCCGGCGCCGCAGCAGGCGCTGCCCGCCACCGTGTTGGACGACGTGACGAAGGGATAGGTTCCGTGGTCGATGTCCAGGTGCGTTCCCTGGGCCCCTTCAAAAAGAACGTTGCGCCCACTTTCCACAGCCTCCTGGAGGCGGGCGGACACGTCGCCCACAAAGGGCGCCAGCTTGCGGCCGTATTCCAGGTACTCCTCCGCCACCGCATCGGCATCCAGAGGCTCCTGGCCGAAGTAGTGCCGGAACATGAAGTTCTTTTCCTCCAGCACCCGATCCAGCCTCTCGCGAAACACCCGCTCATCCAGCAGGTGATGCACCCGGATGCCGGAACGGGCCGCCTTGTCTTCGTAACAGGGCCCGATACCGCGCCCCGTGGTGCCGATTTTGGACGCCCCCTTCTTGGCCTCCCGGGCTGCGTCCAGCAGGCGATGGTAGGGCATGATCACATGGGCGTAGGCGCTCACCACCAGCCGGTCCGGCGTCACCTCCATGCCGAACTCCTTCAGGCGATCCAGTTCGTGCCAAAGCACACCGGGATCCACCACCACCCCGTTTCCGATCATGCACACCTTGTCCGAGTGCAAAATGCCCGAAGGGGTCAGATGCAAAATGATCTTCCGGCCGCCCACCACCAGGGTGTGGCCGGCATTGTTACCCCCCTGAAAACGAACCACGCAGTGGGCGTCCCCGGTGAGCAGGTCCACCACCTTGCCCTTTCCTTCATCGCCCCACTGCACTCCCACCACGACGACGGTAGCCATTGTCTCATCCTTGTTCTCTTTTTCTCGGTTCGGGCCCCCGGTGCGTGATGTGAAAGGCTGCACATAAGGCCCAACGGCCACCTTTAATGAAAAAGAAGGCCCCTGTCAAAAGCAAAAAAAGGGCATGGCGCGCGCCATGCCCCTCTGAGAAGGTCCCTCGCAATCTGAGCGCGAATCAGTAGGCCATGGAACGAAGCCTTCGGATCCGCTCCTCAATGGGCGGATGGGTGCTGAACAGGTTCATCAGGTTCCTGCCCGACAGGGGATTGACGATGAACATGTGGGCCGTGGCCGGCTTGACATCCACCATGGGGATACGTTGGGACGCCACTGCCAGTTTTTCCAGAGCGTTGGCCAGCCCTTCCGGGTGCCCGCAAAGGCGCGCCCCTGTTTCGTCCGCCAGGTATTCGCGGGATCGGGAGATGGCCATCTGGATCATCATGGCCGCAATGGGCGCCAGGATGGCTAGAACCAGGGTCCCGATGAGCCCGCCGGCCCCTTCGCCCTCATCGTCGCTTCCCCGAAAACCGCCAAAGATGGCCGCCCAGCGCGCCATGTTCGCCAGGAACATGATGGCTCCAGCGAGAGAGGCAGCGATGGTGCCGATCAGGATGTCCCGGTTCTTGACGTGCGCCATCTCGTGGGCCAGGACTCCGCGCACCTCCTGGGCCGACAGCAGCCGCAACAGCCCCTGGGTCACCGCCACCACCGCGTGACTGGGGTTGCGGCCCGTGGCGAACGCATTGGGGGTTTCGTTGGGGATGATATAGATCTTGGGCATGGGAAGGCCGGCACTGGTTGCCAGCTCCCGCACCATGTTGTAGAGCTCGGGCACCTCGTGTTCGTCCACCGGTTGGGCCCGGTACATGGCCAGGACAATCTTGTCCGAAAACCAGTAGCTGCCAAAATTGATCACAACGGCGAACACCAAGGCGATCGCCATCCCTTGCGGGCCGCCCAGAAGCCTTCCGATTCCCACGATCAGAACCGTCAAGGCCGCCAAAAGCAGGGTGGTCCGAAATTGGTTTCCCATGGTCTCGTTGCCTCCTCCCAAAAGAGTCTTTTGCTGTGTCTGCACGCCTCGCCAGGCACTGTCTGCCACACGGATGCAGGCTTTCGCCTCACCCGCGCTTTCATGTTCGTCAATGCTCGGACGTGTCAAGAAAAATCGGGAAAAAGGTCAGGGGCCGGGTCGCACGACGATCTTTTTGGCCTGCGCGCGCTCTTTGGGGACCCGGATGGTCAGAACGCCGTCGCGGAATTGGGCCGAAATCTCTTCCTGCATCCCGTCTCGGGGCAGCGAAAGACAGCGATGGAAGAGACCGCAAGGACGTTCACAACACACCGCCTTCATTCCTTTCACTTCCTTTCCGGCCCGCTCGCCGCGGATGACCACACGCCCTTCCGTTGCTTCCACCCGAAGATCCCCTTCCGAAACACCGGGCAGATCCACCACCGCGATCCACATTCGGTCGTCTTCGTAGACATCCACGGCGGGCTTCCAGGCACCCCCAGGGGCCTGGTCCGCCTCGCGGCCGTCCCTGACCGTTTCCATGCAATTTCGATAGAGCGCGTCCATGCGCTCTTTCAGATGGAGTATCTCGTCCACCATGTTTGCAGCCGGGGTCACCCTCTTCCTCCCTTGTTCCTCTTCTTCAATTTGTCATCGGGGCTTGTCGCCTTCCCCAAAGCAGGTTTCAGGAACCAACCAAAAACTAAGGTGGACCCTTGGCACCGTCAAGATCGACGCCGAGCCGCTTTTTACCGCCCCACCCCTGACAAGTCGAGCCATCGTTCTTATGAATTCTAGGAAAGACCCATGCGGCCGTCGCTCAAAGACGTGGGGAAGGTACCGTAAGGAGCGAAGAACACGGGTGATGTGTGGCCATGCGTGACGACAAAAGCGGCCGGCCGCACTTCCAGGAGGCAGCCATGGACGAAGAAAAACGCCGGATGATCCTCAACCGGATCACCCCCATCGACCTCTTCAAGCGGACCCCCAAGACCAACTGTGGCGAATGCGCTCAGCCCAGTTGCCTGGCCTACGCCACCCAGGCGGTGGTGGGGGAAATCCCTCTGAGCTCGTGCCCATATTTGGATCCAGAAGATATGGCGGACATGGCAAGCCGCCTGGACCGGCAGCTCCAGGCCGGTATCGGCAAGAAGCGGGAAAGTTTTGAAAAGACCTTGGAATTCCTAAGAGAAGAGATGGCCAAGTGGGACCTGGAGGCCCTGGCGCCGCAACTGGGGGCGGAAGCGCAAAGGGATCCCGAAAGCGGAATGGCCCGGCTGAGGATCGCCTACCTGGGCGACCAGGTGGAGGTCTCCCGGGCCGATGTGAGATCCCTCGGCGGCCGCCAGATCAGCCCCTGGGAAAAGATCTTCCTTTTCAACTACGTCATCGGGGGAGCGGTGGATCCTTCCGGCACCTGGGTGGGCATGGAAAGCCTTCCCAATTCCATCTCCAAGATCAAGAGCCTGCAGTCCCACTGCGAAGAGCCGCTGGCCAAGGCCTTTCCCCAGGACCGAACGGCTCTCGCCCGGGCCGTCTCCCCCTGGTTTTCAGAACTGGAACCGGAAAACGGCCAAGCCGACTGGGCCGGCGAATGCCGCGTTCTTCCCAAGGTGTCCCTTCGCCTGTTGTGGTGGGCCGAGGACCCGGAAGACGGGTTTCCAGCCCGGGTCAAGTTCCTTTTCGACAAGCGCATACTGGACACCCTGGATCTGGAATCTTTGCTTTTCGCCTGCGAAGAGGTGACCGAAAGGATTTTGAATCGGCGTTCGCCCGAGACTTCCTAGCCCCATGCGGACCCCGGCCCCTCCAAGCCGCGAAGAGGCTGTCCGACAATGGCCTTTCGTTCTTTTGTGGCTTTCTGACCCGTTGCAATTCCACCGGCCCCGTGGTGCTTCTTGAACTTTCAGACAGCCTTGTGGGAGCGGGTTCAGAACCCGCCCCTACTGCTGAAACGCCGGGCCCGCAGTACGCCCCGGCTGGTAGCCCCAACCTTCCGTCCACACAAGAAGGGAGTAACCTGGGCGTTCTCAGCCAGCCTCCTATCCGTCCGTCCCATGGGACCCTTGCCGGGCCATCCACCGGCCCGAACCGGGGCTGGCAGCCCCCCGAAGACGCTGGGCGCGCCACCGCACGTGGTCCTGGAGGTCCCGCAGAAAAGGAAGGGGAGCCCGGTGGCATCCCAGATGAAGGCGCACGAAATCGGCCAGGCTTTGCCCCAGCCCCGCCTGGTGGACGAAGACCGCCTCTGCTCCCCCCTGCCCGGGAAACCGCTCCCGGAAAAACGCCTCCGCCCCCTGGGCCAGATGGTTCAGGGCCCCTTCCAACCCTTCGTTGGGGGGCGGCGCCGGGGCGCTTTCCAAGAGCATCTGCGCCAGGTAACGCCACGCCCGGGGCGCGCGTTTTGGATCCACCAGAAAGGGATAACGCCACACCAGCTCCGTGGCGGACCAGCCCCTGGAAGCGGCCAGGGACGAAAAGGCGCCCAGAACCCGTTTTCCCCACAGCAGCACGTGAAAGAGGGGATTGGCCCTCCGGCTCGAATAGTAGAAGGCATTCAGGCCGTGGGCCAGTTCCAGCCAGAACCTTTGCTCCCCCGCCTTCAAACTGGAAAAGACGCGGGAAGCCAGGCACTGCTCCCGGGCGCACTTGCTTCCGTAGCCCACCCGGTCCCGCAAATCCCGGCCGCCGTTTTGGCAGGGGTGGAGCAGACAGCCGATCCGGCGCCCCTGCGCATCCAGGTAACCCAGCGCCCAGCAGGAAAACCCCACGATGGGTCGCCCCGGAGGGGACGGCTGGCGAAAGGCCCGCCGGTTGTCCCGGAACTCCCGCTTGAGACTCCCCACCCAGTCCAGGGGATCGTAGTGAGCAGGTCGGATGGGTGGGCAACACCCGAAACAGGACCGCTCCGAATCTGGCGCGCACAAGAAGACCTTGACATCCTGGCCGGTCGTCATGACCTCCACCCCGGTACGGCACACCGGCTCAGCACTGTTTCCGCGCGGCGGCCCCATCGGTTCTTGGTTCCTGGTTTGCGCTTCTTGGTCTTCCCATGAAGGACCCCGGATCGTATGCCAGCCGATCGGCCCGTCTCCGGCACAGGGCGTGGCCCGGACGGCGCCCGAGCACCCGGCATTCGTTCGTTGACTTGATCGGAGGCGTTTGTTAAGAGGCGAACGGTGCCGCCCGGCACGAATCCAGACACAGACGAGGTGGAGCCATGCCGATCTACGAATTTCGATGCGTTCAATGCGATCATATCCAGGAAGTGATCGTTTCCAGCAGCAGCGCTCCCGTGGAAATGAAGTGCGAAAAGTGCCAGGGAGAGGAGCTGGAGCGGGTCCTGAGCCGCGTCAGTTACATGATGGGCGGATCGTCTTCTTCCGGAGGTGACGGCCCCAAGGTCACCACCAAGAGCTGTTCGCCGGGAAGCAGCTGCGCCACCATCGAACTTCCCGGCCACACCCGCTGATCGGTTCGTGCGGAACCGCCGCCGGCCGCATCGGCCCATCTTCACCCAGGACGCGAGGAGCCGCGGGACTCCGGTGCCGCGGCCATCCCGAAAGGTCGGATCCCAGCCGGCCGCCGTCCCCATCACAAGTCGCTCTCCCGCCCGAGTTTACACGGCACCTTCTTGCCGAAGGCTCTCAATGGTTTCCTCGTCCAATCCCGCTTCCAGGAGCACTTCCCGGGTGTGTTCTCCCAGGTCGGGGGCATGGGTTCGGATCGTTCCAGGGGTTTGGGAAAACTTGGGAGCCAGCCCCATCTGTCGGTAGGCACCCCAGGCCTGGTGGTGCAGTTCCACCACCATCCGCCGTTGGATCATGGCCTCGTCCGTCATGACTTCCGCCAGGTTCAAGACGGGCTCACAGCAACAATCTTCCGATCGAAAAACCTGGATCCATTGGGCCTGGGTCCTTTCGGCAAAGACCGCCGCCACCTGGTCCCTCAGTTCCTTCTGGTGCGGGCCGGGCAGGAAGTAGTCGGGACGATCCCAGTCAGGCCGTCCCATCACCCGGCAGAACGCCTTCCAGAACTGGGGTTCCAAAGCCCCCAAGCTCATGTGGCGCCCGTCCCGGGTTCGGTACACGTCGTAGCACGCCAGGCCGTGGTTCAAAAGGTCGTCTCCGGGTTCGGGAATCTTGGCGTCGGCCAGAAACTTCCCCCACCGCAGGCAATTCCAGGCAACGGCGCCGTCCGTCATGGAGATATCGATCATCTGGCCCTCCCCGGTCCGTTCCCGCCAGAAGAGCGCCGCGGCGATGCTGAAGGCGGCCGTGAGGGCCCCGCCTCCCAGGTCACCGATCTGCACACCCGGCAACACGGGATCCCCGTCACGCCCGCAATAGGACAAAACGCCGCTCAAGGCCAGGTAGTTGATGTCGTGGCCCGCCCGCTGCGCCCGGGGCCCCTCCTGGCCGTACCCGGTGATGGCGCAATAGATGAGGCGGGGATTGATGCGGCGAAGCTCCCGGTAGCCCACCCCCAGCCGGTCCATGACCCCGGGCCGGAACCCTTCCAGGATCACGTCCGTGGAAGCCGCCAGTCGGCGGAAAAGGTCGCGGCCGGCGGGCTTTTTGAGATTCAGGGTCAGGGATCGCTTGTTGCGATTGAGAACCACGTGAAACCCGCTGTTGGAGCCGACCTTGGGGGGCCACCATCGGATGTAGTCCCCCACCTGGGGATCCTCCACCTTGATCACGTCGGCTCCCAGGTCCGCCAGCAACATGGAACAAAAGGGGCCCGGAAGCAATCTGGACAGATCCAACACCCGAATGCCTTGGAAAGGCCCTGCCATGGTTTCCTCCCCGTCGGTCCCCCGCCGCAACGCGCTCCCTGGAAAGGGCGAGAAACAAGGGAATGCATCACCCCTCTCCCCTCCCAGGGCACCGCGGAATGGCCATGGATCAGAAATTCCCAAAAAGCCCAGAAGCCATGGTCGGACAGGCCCTTAGAGAAGGGCTTCGGCAAATTCCCGCGGGTCGAAAGGCCGCAGGTCTTCCATGCCCTCTCCGATCCCGATGAAACGCACGGGCAGTTGCAATTCGTGACAGATGGGCACGATCACCCCGCCCTTGGCCGTGCCATCCAGCTTGGTCAGGATGAGGCCCGTGATGTTCATGGCTTCCCGGAAGACCCGGGCCTGGCTGATGGCGTTCTGTCCCGTGGTGGCGTCCAGGACCAGAAGGATTTCATGGGGCGCCGTGGGCATCTTTTTTTGGATCACCCGGTGGACCTTCTTCAGCTCCTCCATGAGGTTCACCTTGGTGTGCATGCGCCCGGCGGTATCCACGATGACCACGTCCGCTCCACGAGCCTGGGCCGCGTCCAAGGCATCGAAGGCCACGGCTGAAGGATCGGCTCCGCTCTTTTGCCGGACCACCGGCACGTGGATCCGTTCCCCCCACCGTTCCAGCTGCTCGATGGCCGCCGCCCGGAAGGTGTCGCCCGCCACCAGCAGGGGCGAAAGGCCGCTACACTTGATCCGATGGGCCAGCTTGCCGATGGTGGTGGTCTTTCCCACTCCGTTGACGCCGATGACCATGATGACGAAGGGCCGGGTGGTGGAGGGATCGAAGGCCGGGGCATCCACGGAAAGGATCTGGGTGATCTCTTGGCGAAGAACTTCCCGCAGGCGCGCCGGATCCTGAAGCTCCTTGCGCTGGACCCGGTCGCTCACCCTGTCCAGGAGGAGCTGGGTGGCCGGCACGCCCAGATCGGACGTGATGAGGATCTCCTCCAGCTCATCCATCACCTGGGCATCGATGGTCTTCTTGCCCAAGACCAACCGGTCCACCCGGTCGGCCAGCCGCTCGCGGCTTTTGTGGAGGCGTTGTCGGAGGCGGGAAAAGAACCGTCCCCTTTCCGCACCTTCTTCCGTCTCCTCAGGCTCGCCGTCCCGCGTCTCTTCAACGCTCTCCCCTCTCGCATCGGACGGCTCCTCTTGGGGCTCCGCCCCGGCGGGGACGGCTTCTTCGCCTACCGTCTCGGTGGCTCTTTCTTCCTCCCGTGCCTCCACGTGGCCCGGGAGCTGTTCTTGCTCTTCGGGTTCGGGGGCCTCCAGGGTCGGCTCCTGGTTCACTTCCTTTTCTTGCGTGCCAACGTCTTCTTTCTTCCGTCGAAACCAACGAATCATGACGGGTCTTTTCCTCCTTGCGCGTGGGCGCCACCCCCGCACCTCTGGCGCCCGTGACTTGGCCGTGTTATGAGATGGTGGTCTTTTTGGAAAGACCCTGGCGACTTTAGCACAGCGCCCCGGAAAAATGAAGAAAACGGAGAAGGATGCATGCACGAAAGGTCAGAAGGCGCAACGGAAGACACCATGCGGCTGGAGATGATCCAGGTCTGCCGGAAACTGGCCCGGGAAGGGCTCGTGGCAGCAAGTGACGGCAACGTGAGTTGCCGCCTGGACGAGGCCCATTTTCTCATCACACCCAGCGGGCGACCCAAGGGCGATGTGGAGGCTGAAGAGCTCCTGGTGGTGGACTCTCAGGGTGAGGCCCGGAGGGGCGCCGGCAGGCCTTCCAGCGAAATCCGGATGCACCTGTTGGTGTATCAAGAGCGGCCGGATGTACGCGCTGTGGTCCACGCCCACCCGCCCCTTCTGACCGCCCTCACCCTGGCCGGGGTTCCCTTCCCGGCCGATGTCTTTCCCGAGGTCTGGATCTCCGTGGGGCCGGTCCCCACAGCCCCCTACGCCACGCCGTCCACGGAGGAGGTCCCGCGGGCCATCGCCCCTTTCGTGAAAGACCACCAGGCCGTCCTCTTGGAACGCCACGGGTCCCTCACCGTTGGGGAAAATCTCAGCCAGGCCTTCTACCGGCTACAGAAGCTGGAACATGCAGCCCGATGCCTGCTGGCGACAAGGCTCTTTGGCGCCGGCCTGCCCGAACCCCTGGATGCGGCACAATTGGGCCGATTGGAAAAGATTTTCGGATCCCCCATCGCCCACTGATCCACCATGACGAGAGAAGAAAGCCGCCCCCGGACCCTCATGTTCGCCAGATGATGCGGGCGTCGGCCACCACCAGGCCTTCCGAATAGGCAAAGACGGGATTCAGGTCGATTTCCAGAATGTCCTCGTGGGTTTGGGCCAACTGGGCCAGCTTGAGGATGGCATCGGCCAACGCCTCCTTGTCCACCGGCGGCGCACCCCGGAAGCCGTTGAGAAGCGCCGCCGCCTGGATCTCTTCCATCATGGCGAAGGCATCCCGACGGGTGATGGGCAGCAGCCGCATGGACACATCCCGGAAAAGCTCCACCGTCACACCGCCCAACCCGAAGAGAAGAACCGGTCCGAACTGGGGATCCCGGTTCATGCCCAGGATGACCTCCACCCCGGAAGCCGCCATGCAGCTCACCACGGCGCCTCGAATCCGGGCGTCGGGGCAGGCCTTCCGGGCGCTTTCCATCATCTTTTCGTAGGCCTGCCGCACTTCCTGGCCCGAACGCAGCCCCAGCTGCACCCCGCCCACATCCGATTTATGGAGGATGTCCGGGCTGTCGATCTTGAGCGCCACGGGAAATCCCAGCTGATTGGCCAGATGCACCGCCTTGCCGGGGCTTTCCGCAAAACGGTGGTACACGCATTCGAAGCCTTCCTTTTCCAAAAAGGCCAGACACTCGCTCAGACTGGGATGCCGCCCCCCGTCCGTGGCCGCGGGAAAGGTGGTTCGAGCCGGCCGGCGCTTCTTTTCCGGGGGCACCAGTTGCGCCAGGGCCCGCACGCCCCGCTCTGGAGTGGGAAAGACGGGGATGTTTTTGAGATGCATCCTTTTTCGCTCCACCTTCTCCACGTCCGCCCCGCCCAAAAAGATGACCAGCTCCTGGGCGCCGGGCGTGATCACCGTGGAGGCGTCCGCCACGGGATCCCCGAAGATGACCCCCAGGATGTCGTAATGGGCCCGGGCCTTTTCCAGAACCGCCTGGAACATGGCCGCGTTGGCATCCCCGGTGAGATCCAGCGGGTTGGCGGCGATGGCATGGGCCGGGATCACCCCCTGGAGCGCCTCGGCCAGCTCCCGGGGCAGCGGGGCCACGTCCAGACCCTCCTTTTCGGCCGCATCGGTGGCCAGAATGGCCGCTCCCCCCGAGGTGGTGACGAAGAGGATCCGATTTCCCGGCGGAGGATTCAGATAGGCGAAAGCCTTGGAAAAATCGTAGAATTCTTCGATGGTTTCCGCCCGCACCACCCGGTGGGCCTTGAACAACGAGGAATAGACCGCATCCGCCCCGGCCAGGGACTTGGTGTGGGATTCCGCCGCCACCTTTCCTTTGGGAGTGCGCCCGGCCTTGAGCACCACCACCGGTTTGGCGGCCTGATCAACGGCCCGGCGGAATTCCGCCGGCCGTTTGATGCCCTCCAGGTACAAGGCGATCACCCGGGTGTTGGGGTCCTGCTCGAAGTAGTGGATCAGGTCCGTTTCATCCACGTCCGCCCGGTTCCCCAGACTCACGAAACAGGACACGCCCAGTTCCTCGTCGGAAAACCAGTCCATCATGGCCGCGCCCACCGTGCCGCTCTGGCTGATGACCGCCACGCGGCCCTGGCGCTGCAACAGCGGCCAGGAAGCGCACAGGGGATGGTAGGGATTGTTGACTCCCTGGCAGTTGGGGCCGATGAGGCGCACGCCGCCCGCTCGAGCCGCCCGGATCACCTCCTGCTGGAGCGTTTCCCCTTCGGGCCCCGCCTCACTGAATCCTCCCGTGATCACCACCGCGGCCGGCACCCCCTTTTCTCCACAGTCCGCCACGGCCTGCGGGACGAAGCGTGCCGGGATGATGATCACGGCCAGGTCCACCGTGTCCGGAACGTCCTTCACATTTGGAAAGCACTGCAGCCCCAGGATGGTCTCGCTCTTGGGGTTGATGGGATAGATGGCCCCGGGGAAGCCACCTTCCAGGATGTTTCTCAGGATCTCGTGGCCCAGCTTCTCGGGACTTTCGGAGGCTCCAATCACCGCCACGCTGCGCGGGCGAAAAAACGCGTCCAGATGTTGCACTCCCATGGCGCCCTCCCGGTTCGGGTTCTTCTCAGGATGCCATCTTTCGGGCCTTCTCTTCCACGCGGGCGTTGAACTTGTCCGCCTTGATGATGAACCGCTCATGGGTGGCCTCTCCGATCTTTTCCACCTCGTCGAAGGCCTCCAGCGTGAAGGTGAGCTTGCGGCCTTCCACGGCCGTCACCTCAGTCACCACACGCACTTCCATGCCCAGCGGCGTGGGAGCCAGGTGTTTCAGGTTCATGGACATGCCCACCGACTGCATGCCCGGTTCCAGGTGTTCGTCGATGAGCATGGCCGAAACCTGTTCCATGAGACCGCCCAGAAAAGGGGTGGCAAAGACGTCGGGAAGGTTTTCGAAAAAGCGGCGGGCCGAATGTTCCGCCTGCGTCTTGAACCGCAGTTCCTTTTTCATGCCAACGGAAAAAACCTCGCTCATAACAACCTCCTCGTCTGTACCAACGCTCATCCGTCAAACCTGCCGGGGGCTTGGGGCCCGGGAAAGGACCGGGGTCCTGTTCCATGGTCCGCGTCTGGCCGGGCACTGCGTCGGACGGGTCCGACGGCCCACACTCCACGCGTTACGCAAAAAGGGATGGGGTTCGCCGGGCACGGTGAACGGGAATCGGAAAGCGAGCGATCCGAGGCGCAGCCCAGGGGAGCCGGGAAGGACAGAGAAGGGGACGTTGACAACACCCAGCACCCGGCATCCTTTCAAATCCGCCGGACTGTGTCAAGCAGAGGAGTCATCCGCCCTTGTTGACACCCTTTCAGCCTGTTCTTACTTTTTCTAAGATTGGTTTTTATGGTCTCACCAAGCCTTTCTTTTTTCAAAAACCCCCAAAAGCCCATCTTCCACGGAGGTCAACATGTCCAAGACGGAGCAAGATCTGCAAGAAGCGTTTGCGGGAGAATCCCAGGCCAACCGAAAGTACCTGGCGTTCGCCGAAAAGGCCCGGCAAGAAGGCTACCCCGGAGTGGCCAAGCTCTTTGAGGCGGCCGCGGCAGCGGAGACGATCCATGCCCACAAGCACCTGAGGGTTCTCAAGGGCATCCGGAGCACCCAGGAAAACCTTCGGGAAGCCATTGAAGGGGAAACCCACGAATTCAAGAGCATGTATCCCCAGATGATCGAAGATGCCAAGGCGGAAGGCCATCGGCAGGCGGAGATCAGCTTCAGCTACGCCAACGAAGTGGAAAAGGTCCACGCCTCGCTCTACGAAGAGGCCCTGAAGGATCCGGAAAACTATCCCGTCAAGGACTGGTTCCTCTGCCCCATCTGCGGGTACACGGTGGCGGACGAGCCCCCCGAGCGGTGCCCGGTGTGCGGTGCTAAAAAGGAACGGTTCTTCAAGGTGGCCTAGAGACCGCTTCGCGCCCCTTTCCCCCATGCCCGGGCCCGGCCCGGGCTTTTTGGGGTCTTCTCGCAAAGAGTCCCCTCGCCGGTTCATCATGAGCATTGGGGAGGTCGCCCCCTCAACGGCCGTCTGAACCAGCCAATCCCACCCATCCCGGACCACGGATCCCCCAGACCACGGATGACACCCCTTGTGGCCCGAAAGCCCCTGTGGCATATCTCCAGTAGGAAAGCTTTCATGGGCCATCCGGAAAGGGCGGGAGGATCCTGGGGAAGATGCAATCCATGTGGCGAGTGGTAGTGAGCAACAGAACGGAAAGACTCTTTGAGGCCTTTGCAGACGACCTGAAAGAACCGCTTCCGGACCCGATGGAACCGGAAATCGTGGTGGTGCAGGACATGGGGATGGCCCGATGGCTCACCCATCAACTGGCCCGCACCGCAGGTATCTCGGCCAACATGCGCTTTCTGGTTCCGGCGGATCTGGTGTGGATCGTCTACGGGGCGTGGCTGGGGCTGGAGATCCAGCCGGAAGCCTGGAGCCGCCCGGTGCTCACCTGGCACATCTTTCGGTATTTATCCGACTTTCCGGACCAGGAAGATTTCGCGGAACTTCGCCGTTACGTTTCGAAAGACCCCTCCGGCCTCAAGGCCTATCAGCTGGCGGAGCGGATCGCCGCCGTCTTCGACCGCTACCTGGTCTATCGCCAGGACAGGCTCCTTTCCTGGGAAGAAGGAAAGGAGCAAGGGTGGCAGCCGGTGCTGTGGCGCCGCCTGGTGAAAACCATTGCCGAACCCCACCAGGCGAGGCTGCACGCCCGATTCCTAAAGGCCGTGGACGACGGAGGCCCCCCCCAGCGCCCGGAGGCTTTGCCGCGCCGGGTGAGCCTTTTCGGAGTGAACCATCTGGCACCGGTTCACCTGGAGGTCTTTGACCGCCTGGCGTCCCATCTTCCCGTGACCCTCTACTATCCCAATCCCTGCAAAGAATACTGGGGCGACGTGGAAACGGAAAAAGCCCAGAGCCGCATGGAAGCGCGAACGGGTGGGGCCGTATCCGGCTTCGGCGACGGCGTCAACCCCCTCATGGCCTCGTGGGCTCAGTCCGGGCGCTTTTTCTTCGATAAGCTCCAGACGATCCATAAAAAAGAGGAAAAAGACTGCTTTGAAGAGCCGGCCCCCGACGAGCCGGCCTCCGGCTCTCTCCTGAGATGGGTGCAAAAGGACATTTTGCACCTGACCGATCGCCGACCGAAAGAAGCCGGCCACCGAGAACCCTGGACCGGCGAGGACCGCTCCCTTCAGGTACACGCGTGCCACTCGCCCATGCGCGAAGTGCAGGTACTCCACGACCGGATCGCCTGGATGCTGGAAGACATCGGCGATCTTACGCCCCAGGACATCGTGGTCATGGCCCCCGATATGGACGTTTATGCGCCCTACGTGGAAGCCGTCTTCGGCACCCGGGACGATCCGCGCATCCCATGGAATCTTTCGGATCGAAGGCCTCCCGTGGAAGACCCGCTGCTGGGCAAGGCCCTGGAGATGCTCTCTTTGCCCCGCTGGCGGATCACGGCCTCCGACGTGCTCTCCCTTCTGGAGGTGCCCGCCGTGGCCGCCCGGTTCGGCCTGGGCCCGGCCGATCTGGAACGGGTCCGCACCTGGGTTCGAGAAACGGGCATCCGCTGGGGCCTGAATTCGGGTCACAAAGAAGAATTGGGGTTTTCGCCCGATGCTTCCAACACGTGGCAATGGGGCCTGGACCGGCTCTTTGCCGGCTACGCGCTTCCGCCCAGCGAGCTCTTTTGCGGCGAGGTGCTTTCCTATCCCCACGTGGAAGCGTCTTCGGCCGAATGCCTGGGAGCGCTCCAGGATCTGCTGGACCGCATCGCGTTTTGGAAAGGGATCCTCAAGGAACCTCACCTGGCTCCCCGTTGGCAGGAACTGCTGAACGAACTGCTGGACGATTTCTTCCTGGCCGACGGCCAATGGGAAGGGAGCCTCGGAACCTTCCGCAAAGCCCTGGACCGCTTCCGGACCTTTGCGGATCTTGCCGACATGTCCTCGCCCCTTTCCGTGCAGGTGGTTCAGGCCCACCTGGGCGCCTTTCTGGAAGCGGCCCCCAGCATCCGCCGTTTTCTTTCCGGCGGTGTGACCTTTTGCAATCTGGTTCCCATGCGCACCATCCCCTTCCGGGTGGTCTGTCTCCTGGGCCTGAACGATACGGACTTTCCCCGCATGGATCATCCGCCCCAGTTCGACCTGGCGGCCACCGACCCCCGGCCGGGGGACCGGCTGCGCAACCGGGAAGACCGGTTTCTCTTCCTGGAAGCCCTTCTGTCCGCTCGGGACGTGTTCTACATGAGCTACGTGGGTCGGGACATCCGCGACGACAGCCAACGGGTCCCGAGCGTCCTGGTTTCGGAACTGCTCGACTACGTGGACGCCTGCTGGGTTCTTCCGGACGGACGGCCCCCGTCCGAGGAAATCGTGGTGCACCATCCCCTTCAGCCCTTCAGCCGCCGCATTTACGACGGATCCGACTCTCGTCTCTTTTCCTACGACCGGCAGTGGCTGCAAGGGGCCCTAGCGGAAGAAGAAAGCATGATGCCCCCCTTCTTCCCCGAAGAAACGCGACTCGCGCCGCAGGAAAGCACCCCGGCCGACGAAGTGGACCTGGACGAGCTCCTGCGGTTTTTTGAAAACCCGTCGCGCTGGTTTTTGGAAAAGCGGCTGGGCATAACCCTCTTCCGGGAAGAAGACCCGATCCTGGACGAAGAGCCCTTCAGCGTGAAGGGGCTGGATCGCTATGGGATGGAAACGGAAATCCTGCAAAGGATCCTGGAAGGATCGGACCTGGAAGAGACCCGGCGGGTCCTTTGCGCCCGCGGGTTGCTCCCCCAGGGAACGGCCGGGCAAGCGATCTTTCACGATACCCTGCAAACCGTGCAGGAACTGGCCCAAGCCGTGAAGAAACAGGCAGCCGACCGTTTGCAATCGGTGGCGGTGGATCTGCCTTTGGAAAGCGTGCGTCTGCAGGGCAGAATCCCCCTGGTCACACAAGGGGGACAGCTCCAGTTTCGACCGGCCAAGATCAAGGGGAAAGACCGGCTGCGGCTGGGAATCCGCCATCTGGTACTGTGCGCCGTCCGCCCTTCGGGAATCGCCCTGGAAAGCGTGCATGTGGGAAGAAACGCCCAAAAGGGAAAGATCGAGGTGTTTCGGCTGAAAGAGGTGACCAATCCTGAAGAGCACCTTCGGACCCTGCTGGACCTGTGGCGGGAAGGCCAACGAAGGCCGCTTCCCTTCTTTCCCGATACCAGCTGGGAATTTGCGGATCGATTCAAAAAGAACAAGTCCATAAACGACGCCTTGGCCCGGTGCGCCCGCACCTTCCAGGATGACCACAACCCGTGGGGCGAAGGGTTCGATCCCTTCGTTTCCATGGCGTTTCGTGGAAAGGATCTTCTGAAGGCTCCCCTGGTCGATGCATTCCGTAAGATCGCCTTGAAGGTCTACGGTCCGATCCTTGAGGCGGTCCACAAAGAGTGATCCGCTAAGCCGAAAATGGCAAAACCAAAACCGCAATGCGTGCGAGCCCCGTGGACCACGGTCTGGGTGCGGTTTCACCGGCCAATCCCACAAACGTTGGAGACCATGCCATGAACTCCCTGGAACCTCTGAAAATGCCCCTGAAAGGCCTTCGGCTCATCGAAGCCAGTGCGGGTACGGGAAAGACCTACAACATCGTCCTCCTCTTCCTGAGAGCCCTCCTGGAAAGGGACCTGGACATCGGCCACATCCTGGTGGTGACCTTCACCAATGCGGCCACGGAGGAACTGCGCGAACGTCTGCGCCACAGGCTGCGCCAGGCCGTCCAAGTCCTCTTCCAACGGGCGGGCGGAGTGGACGTTTCAACGGACGATCCGCTGCTGAACGCCCTGCTGGTGCAACGGGATTCAGCAGACCTGCTCCGGGCCGCCTGGAAGCTCCGGGAAGCCGCCAGCCGGTTGGACGAAGCGCCCATCTTCACCATCCACGGCTTCTGCCGCCGGATGCTCCAGGAATTCGCGTTCGAAACCGGGGCGCCCTTCCAAGCCGAACTGATCTCCAACGAAGAGGAGATCCGCCGCCAGGCAGCGGCGGATTTCTGGCGGCGTGCGCTGGCCGAAGCCGAAGAGACGGAAGCCCGGTGGTTTCTTGAGACCTGGGGCGGCCCCGACGGTCTTTTGGAATCGCTGGATATTTTCCGAGGGGCCACGGATATCAAGGTTCTTCCCCAGCTCAACCGGCCAAAGATTCCCTGTTTTCGGGATCTGGGCCACCTGTTCCAGGCGGTGCGGGACGGCTGGAAACAGTACCGGGAAGAGATCGAACACCTCTTTAAGACCTCCAAGGCCCTCAACCGAAGGTCCTACAACAAATCCGTCATCCAAAGTGCACTGGAGGCCATGGACGCCCTGGCATCCCAGGGTTCCACTCCGCTGGTCCTTCCGGAAGCCTTTCGGCGCTTCACGCCCGCCATGCTGGAAGAAAAGGGAACCAAGAACGGATATCCCACCCCGACCCATCCTTTCTTCGAGCGGTGCGGGCGCTTTCTGGACTGCCTTGAAGAAACGAAACGGCTCCAGAAGATCTGCGTGCTGCAGAATGCCTGGAACTTTCTCGAAGAAGAGACGGCACAGAGAAAGGCACTGGAAGAATGCCTTTCCTTCGACGATCTTCTAAACATTTTGGACCGGGCCCTGGACGGGCCGAGCGGACCCGATCTGGCCCAAGGGATTCGACTCAAATACCCCATGGCTCTTATCGACGAATTCCAGGACACGGATCCCGTCCAGTACCGGATCTTCCAGCGGATCTACGAACTTCGCCAAACCCCCCAGCCCCTTTGCCTCATCGGAGACCCCAAACAGGCCATCTACAGCTTTCGGGGCGCGGACATCTTCGCCTACATCCAAGCCCGCCGGGACGCCGGTTCGCAAAACATCTACACCATGGACACCAATTGGCGCTCGGCGTCCCATCTTGTCCAGGCAATCAACCGCCTCTTCAGGCGAGCACCGGCCCCCTTTATCTACAAGGAAGACATTCCATTCCACCCCGTCGAGAGCGCCCGAAAGGCCGACGCTGCCCCCCTGGTACTGCCCGAGAGCCAGCCCGGCAAACCGCCCGCCGCCCTGCGCATCCGTTTTCTCCGGTCCGAGAGATTAGAGCTTACACAGGCGGGGGACATCACAAAGAAATCTGCCCGTGAAGCGGCGGCGGCGGACTGTGCAGGGGAGATCGCCCGGCTGCTCAATTGGGCCGCCGACGGGCAGGCCCGCATCGGCGAAAGTCCCCTCCAAGCAAGAGATATCGCCGTGCTGGTCCGCTCCCACCGGGAAGGGGCCATCGTTCAAAGAGCCCTTCGGAAACAGGGGATCGCCAGCGTGAGCCTCCAGCGCGAAAGCGTCTTCAGCTCCAGGGAAGCCGATGAGTTGCTCTCGGTGCTGGCCGCACTGGCCGCCCCCTCCGACCAAAGGCTTCTTCGGGCCGCGCTGGCCACGGAGATGCTGGGCTGGGACGTCCCCCGCCTGCAGGAATTGAACGACGACGAAACGCTCATGGAAAGCGTCCAACAACGCTTTTCCCACTACCACGACCTGTGGCAACGGCGCGGTTTCCTCCCGGCCTTTATGGAACTGCTCAAAGGAGAGAAAGTGGTGGGGCGTTTGCGTTCCCTTCCGGAAGGCGAAAGGCGCCTCACCAACACCCTGCACCTTTTGGAACTCCTGCACGAAGCGGCCCAAACGCACACAGGAACGGAAAGGCTCTGCCGGTGGCTCCAGGAGAAAAGGGCCTCGCACCCCACGGCCGACGAAGAGCAGCTTCGGCTGGAAAGTGACGAAAACCTGGTCCAGGTGGTGACCATCCACCGCAGCAAGGGCCTGGAATACCCGGTGGTGTTCGTGCCGTTTCCCTGGTCGGACGGCCCGCCTCAAGGCAAAGGGCCCGTCCGATTCCACGACCCGAACGACCTGAAGCTCACTGTGGACCTGGGTTCCGATCAGATCGATGCACACAGGAAATTGGAGGAACAGGAAGACCTGGCCGAACGGATGCGCCTCCTGTACGTGGCTTTGACCCGCGCCAAGTACCTGTGCGTGGTGACCTGGGGAAAGATCAACGGAGCATCCAGATCCGCCATGGCCCGGCTGCTCTTTCCGGATTCGGCAGGGGGAACTTCCGACGTCGGCGCGGCCAGCCGGATGGAGGATCTGGACGAAGAGGCCATGCGCCGGGAGCTGGCAGAGCTGGCGGACGATTCCCAAGGCACCATCGCGGTGGAAGACGCGAAATGGGAAACTCCTGAGAAGCTGCACGATGGCGGTGCCCACCAAACTTCCCACCTTTCAGCACGCACCTTTTCCGGAAAGCCGGGCCCCGAATGGCGGATCACCAGCTACTCCAATCTGGTGGCCGGAGCCGATCCCCACGAACCGGACTACGACGCCGTCCCGTCGCTCCCGCTGGAAACGCCGCCTGAAGACGTCTCGGATCCCGCCTTTCTCTTTCCCCGGGGCCCTCGGCCGGGCGAATGCCTTCATGAAATCATGGAAAACCTGGACTTTCCCACAGCCCAGAAAAAGGACCTGGAAACCGTGGTAGGAGACGTTCTCTCCCGCTACGGCCTGGATCGGTCCTGGACGCCCAAGGTCATTCCGTGGGTGAACCGGGTACTGGAAACCCCCTTCAGCGAAAACGGCGAAAACGGACTGAAACTGCGAGACATCCAAGGTTCAGACCGCCTGAACGAACTGGAATTCCACTATCCCGTGGGAAGCCTCACACCGGAGTTGCTTCGCCGGGCCGTGCAGGGAGATTCCTTCTACGAACGCTCCCTGGAGGGCCTCGGCTTCGGGGAAATCCAGGGGCTCATGCGCGGCTTCATCGACCTGGTCTTTCGCGCCCACGGCCGCTATTACATTGTGGACTACAAGTCCAATCACCTGGGCAATCGAGTGGAAGACTATGGAAGGGACGCCCTGGAACGCGCCATGCGCCAGCATCGCTATCCGCTGCAGATGCTCGTCTACACTCTGGCCGTGCACCGTTATCTGAAAACACGAATCTCCTCCTACGACTACGACCGGCACTTCGGCGGCGTCTACTACCTCTTCCTTCGGGGCATGCGGCCGGAAAAGGGGGCCAGCACGGGCGTCTTCCACCACCGGCCTTCCCGAAAACTAGTGGAGCGCCTCAACGAGATGCTAGCAGGTGGCCAGGAGCCGACCTGACAACGCCCCGGTGGCTCCCTTCTTGTCCGTAAGAAGGGGACACGTAAGAAGGTACGTAAGAAGGGGACAGGTAAATTATCATTCCACCGGTTCTACTTTTTTGTTATCAGGGCAGAGAGAAGGCCAGAGAAAGCTGGGAGATTAAACGAGACAAAGACACGCCGCATGGAAGGGGGAGGACGGCCATGGCACGCACCCGGCGCATGAAGGTTAGCGGTGAGGAGGCCTACTACCACGTGGTATCCCGCACCGTGGGCGGAGAGTTTTACTTGGGGGATGTGGAAAAGGAAAGGCTCCTGCAGGTGATCCGAAGCTACGGGCGGCTCTATTTTGTGGAGATCCTGGGCTTTTGCCTCATGAGCAACCACTTTCATCTGGTGGTGAAGACGCGAAGTTGCGTGGACGTGACCGATGCGGAGATCGTGGAGCGGGTGAGCTCCCACTATGGGCTGGATCCGGAGGTGGTGCGAGGAAAAGACCTGGCCGCCCTGCGACAAAAGCTTTGCGACCTATCGGAGTTCGTCCGGTCGGTAAAGCTGGACTTTTCCCGGTGGTACAACCGAAAAAACCGGCGAAGGGGCTATTTCTGGGGGGATCGGTTTAAGAGCGTGCTTTTGGAAGGGGGCGTGGCCCTGGCCCAGTGTCTCGCTTACGTCGAACTGAATCCTGTGCGGGCCGGCATCGTGGATCGCCCCGAGGCCTACCGCTGGAACAGCCTTTCCTTCCGGCTGGCGGGACGAGGGGACTTTTTGAGCTGGAACGGCATGGATATGGGCGATGTGCGTCGGTATTGCGCCATGGTCTACCAGGTGAGCAAGGGCGGCCGGCTGGATTCCACGGGCCGCGAGCAGGGGCGGATCCGGGGAGATGCCGGGGAACCGGTGAGCCTTTGGCGGCACAAGGTGCGCTTTTTTACAGACGGCCTGGTGTTGGGTTCAAAAGCGTTTGTGCTAGACGCCTACGAGCGGTTTTCCGGATGTATCCACAAAAAGGAGCGGCGGGCTCACCGAGCCGCGGGCGTGGAAGGGGTGTTTTCCCTTCGAAGATTGACGGCGGCGGCGTGAGGGCTTTGGCGGGATTGGACGAGGCGACGGTACCGGACAGTCGATAGTTAGGGACAAGTTTTTTATCGCCGGCCTGCGGGTTAGCCCCCTCGCCTCCCGAAGCCCTCGGAGAGCAGCCCATTGGCCGCCTCTGGAGACTGTGCTATTTTCAAACGGTATCCAGGACCTTTCACCAGGAGTCTGCCATGGGTGGCTACGATGCCGCCATGAAGGTGATCCTGGCCCATTGCCGGGAGGCGGAGCTGGAGTTTTTCCTGGGCCTGCAGGTCGACGCATCGGAGATCTTGGAACTTCCCCAGGAGACGGCTTCGGTTCGGCGAACCGACTTTCCCATCCGAGTGCGGGCTTCGGATGGACGGGTTTTCATCGTGCTGCTGGAAGTGCAAAGTCGGTGGAAGCCGAACGTGCCGTTACGGCTTTTGGAATACGACGTGCGCTATCGGCTGAAGACGGGCCTGTCGGTCTTGCCGGTGGTATTGCTTCTCACTGCCAGTGGGGGCGTGGTGGAAAGCTTCGAAGACGGCGGAATCCGCTATCGGTTCCGGGTGATTTCTCTGGCCGCCATGGACGCCCAGCAGGTGCTGGCCTTGGGAAATCCGTGTCTCATGCCGTTTGTGGGGCTCATGCGGGGAGGCGCGGAGATCTGCGCGAAACGACAAGGCGGATCTTCTGACCGGCATGGCCCTTCTTTCGGGCCTTGTGGACAAGGATCTGCCTCGCGGGCTCCTGGAGCGCAGGAGGGGCATCATGATGGAATCCTATGCCTACGAACTGATCAAAAAGGAAGGCTACGAGGAAGGCGTCCGCTCGGGAATCGAGCAGGGTCTGCAGCAGGGAAGACAGCAAGGCATGGAACAAGGGTTGGAGCAGGGACTGCAACAGGGGACCCTGGAGGCCACGAGGGAACACATCGTCGAAATCTTGCAAGAACGCTTTCAGGATGTTCCCAAGGAGATCCTTCGCTCCCTTCGAAAGATCCACGATCCGGATGCGTTGAAACTGCTTTTCAGGAAAGCTCTTCGGGTCGATTCCCTGGACGCATTCCACAAAGCAGTGTCGGGCTTTCTGGATTAGGCCGCCCTTCCCCCGGGGCCTTCCAACGGCGCCCAAACCGTTCATTTGACGCCCTTTCAAGGCGGCTTGATCGTCCCCCCGTGCCGATGCCGGCCCTTTGTGGGTAGACTGACCATGGGAGAGCGGAAAGCAGCAGGGAAAGGGCCCTCCTCGCCGGTCCTGATGGGTAACCGCAATGGAGGGGATGTCGTGAAAAGTTCGGCCATTGGTTTGATCGCCTGGGTCTTGCTGTCCATGGCCGCCGGCTGGATCGGGTCCCGGTTTGTGCCGGGGCAATGGTACGCGTCCCTGGTCAAGCCCCGATGGACCCCGCCCAACTCCGTCTTCGGCCCCGTCTGGTCGGTGCTTTACCTGCTCATGGGCATCGCCGCTTGGCTTGTCTGGCGCAAGGCGGGATTGGCGGGAGCCCGCACGGCGCTTTCCTTGTACCTGGTCCAGCTGGTTCTCAATTCTCTCTGGTCTTTTCTTTTTTTCGGAGCCCACCGGCCCGGGCTGGCGTTCTTGGAGATCGTGGTGCTCTGGTCGGCCATCCTGGCAACGACGGTGCAATTCTGGCGCGTCTCTGTTGCGGCGGGAGCTGTCATGTTACCCTATCTCTTGTGGGTCAGTTTCGCCGCTGCGCTCAATTGGAAGCTCTGGCAGCTGAACGCATGAGCCTGCGGGACCTTTCCGGGGGACAAGCCTTTCCCAGCGACCCTGTGGTATTCTCCGGGCCGGAGGTCCGAGGATCGTGTGGATTCGGAGCCGCCCGTACGCGCGGCAGGGAAAAAGGCCACGGTAACATCATCCATCAGAGAAACAGCCGGGCACGGCATTCGGCCGAAACGAAAGCAAGCCCTGAAAGCCGGACTGCGAGGTCTCACCATGTCGAAGGCCAGCCAAGAACCAAGGACTTTTGTGTACTCCATCAACCAAGACGACATCATCGTCAACTACAGCAGGAATTTTCCATCCTTTGCCCGTGATAACGACTGGTTCTCGGATGTGGAACCGGAGGCCGTCAACGGCCACTCAATCTTCGAGTTCATCAGCGGATGGGAGACCCGGCATCTGTATGAGATTCTTTTTGCACACTGCCGGAAGGGACGATACCTGGGCCCCATCCCGTTTCGATGTGATTCCCCTTCCGAGAGAAGGTTGCTGGAATTGCATCTCCAGCCCCTGCCCGACGGGCATATCGACATTATGACCCGGTTGGTGAGGACCGAACGTCGCGACCCTGCCCCCATCTTGCGCTCCGATATACCCAGGAGCGAGAAGTTCATCAGGATTTGCAGCATGTGCAAGAAAATAGCCGTCTCCGATACGGAATGGGTTGAAATCGAAGAGGCATTGACTCGCCTAAAAATCTTCGAAGAAGAAAGATGCCCCCAATTGACCCACGGGCTTTGTCCAAGCTGTTACAGGGTCGCGCTTTCCGACCTGGAAGGCGTGAAACCTTCGGTTCGGAGGGAGCAGAAGCGGTGACGGAAGGCCAAGACATCCTGGAACGATTGAGGGAAGGAGTCCGCAAGGGGCTGTTGAGAAGCCTGGACTGGCAGTTTGCCCGGTGGGTGAGTCGTATATCCGGGGAGAAAAGGGACGCGGTGCTTCTGGCGGCGGCCCTGGTGAGCCTTCGGTTGGCGGAAGGGGACGTGTGCGTGGATCTTGCCCAGTATGCCGGAAGGCCCCTTTTTTCCGATGCACCGGTCAAAGACGGGGCCGTTGGCGCCCCTGCGTTGCACGATTGGCTCAAGGCCCTGCGGGCGTCTCCGGCCGTATCCACCCCGCCGTCGGATTCTCACGACGCCCCACTCGTCCCTCCCTACTCCTCCCAGGCCCCGCTGGTGCTGGACGGCACCCGGGTTTACCTCACGCGCTACTGGGCCTTTGAAAAGCAGCTGGCCGAAGATCTGCGACAACGGGCCCAAGGCTGGACAGACGTGGAACCTTCCCAGCTGGGTCGCCTCCTGAACCGGCTCTTTCCGGACCTTTCCTTGTGCAACGAAGTGGACTGGCAGCGGGTGGCCGCCGCCGTGGCGGCCATGAAAAGGCTTTGCATCATCTCGGGCGGACCCGGAACGGGAAAGACCCACACCGTGAGAGCCATTTTGGCCCTTCTGAAATGGCTCCAACCCGATCAGCCCCTTCGAGCGGCCCTGGCGGCCCCCACGGGAAAAGCAGCGGCACGCATCACCGAATCGCTCCAGAAGGCGGCCTGGAACCCCGAAGATGCCCCTTCCGCGACGGACTTGCCGCAGGCGGCGGTGACGCTCCATCGACTCATCGGCATCCGAGAAGGGCGTTCCGTGCCCCGTCACAACCCGGACAACCCTTTGCACGTGGATGTGCTGGTGGTGGACGAAGCGTCCATGATCGATCTTCCCCTCATGGCTCGCACCGTCTCGGCCCTGCCCCCCCACGCGCGCTTGATCCTTTTGGGAGACAAGGACCAGCTGGCCTCGGTGGAAGCGGGAAGCGTCTTCGCCGATCTGTGCGGCCGGGGCCACACGCCCGTCTACAGCGGCCCGTGGCTGGAAAGGATTGAGAAGGCCACCGGGTTTGAAATGCCGGGAGAAAGGCGAAGGCAACCGGGGGAGCCCTCTCCCCTGGACGACTGCACGGTCTTTTTGACCAAGAGTTACCGGTTCGACCAGGAGGGCGGCATCGGCCGGCTGGCCTCCTCCATCCGGGAAGGCAGAGACCTGCCGGGGCTTTGGGGGATGGGAGCGGCAGGCGAATCCGATCCCGACCCGTCGACCGCGGTATCCACGGAGACCGTTCCCACCGGCCGCCACCTCTTGGACCGGCTGCGCCAGGTGGCCCTGGAAAAATTCGCTCCCATAGCAGTATCGAAGGACATCCAAGAGGCCCTGGCCCGCCTGGACACCTTCCGGATCCTGTGTGCTTTGCGCGAAGGCCCCACGGGGGCGAAAGCCGTCAACGCCGCGGTGGAACAGGCCCTGGCCGAAAGGGGGCACATCGTCTCCGGAACCCCACACGTCAAGGGCCGTCCCGTCCTCATCACCCGAAACGACTACGACGTGCAACTCTTCAACGGGGATGTGGGGCTCCTCTGGCCGGACGAAACGGACGGGCTCCTTTACGCCTGGTTCCGGGCTCCAGACGGCCATCTTCGGAAGGTCCGCCCCCTTCGCCTTCCCCCCCATGAGCCGGCCTACGCCATGACGGTCCACAAGTCCCAGGGATCGGAATTCGATGAGGTGCTTTTGATCTTGCCTCTGGAAGATTCCCGGATTCTCACCCGGGAACTCATCTATACGGCCGTGACCCGGGCCAGGTCGTCCGTGCGCATCTGGGGATCGGAAGACCTTCTGCGGGCGGCCATCGCCCGCCGCACCGAGCGCACGTCCGGCCTCTACGATCGTCTCTTCCCATCCGGATTCAGAGCTGAGCGATGAAAAAGCCAAAACGCCTCCCCTGGCCTCCGCCGTACCGGATCAAGGAAAACGCCCGGGCCAAGCGGGTGACCCTTCGGATCCTTCCCGAATCGGGCCTGGTGCTCACCGTACCCCGGGGCTTCGACCGACACCGTCTCGGCCCCATCCTGGACGAATACCGAAGTTGGATCGAGGGCCGCCTGGCCCAAGTCCAAGAAAAACGTCTCGTCTTGACTCGACCGGAGGTTCTTCCGGACCGGATCCATCTTCCGGCCGTGGACACCACATGGCAGGTGGACTATGCGCCCGGGGAACCGGGGAAGGTGGAGATTTTCTGGAACCACCGCCCCGAGCCCCGCATCCGGTGCCGGGGAGATTTTTCGCAGGTTTCCATCTGCTGCCGGCTTCTCCGGGAATGGCTCAAAGAAGAGGCCAAACGGGTGCTCCGGCCTTGGGTGGAAGCCCTGAGCCATGAAACGGGGCTTTCCTATTGCAAGGTTCGAATCGCCACCCAGAAAACCCGCTGGGGAAGCTATTCCAGTCGGGGAACGGTGAGCCTCAATGCGGCCGTGCTCTTCCTTCCCCGCAATCTGGCCCGGCTGATCATCTGCCACGAACTGTGCCACAGTCGCCACCCTGGACACGACGACGCCTTCTGGGATCTGCTGACCCGCCTTGAACCGGACTGCCGCCGCCTGGACGCGGAACTCAAGGACTGGGGGAGTCGGATGCCCGCCTGGTACCGGGCGTCCTTTTTGTAGGGGCGACGGATCAGTCCCTCCCGGGAGTTTGTCCGAAAACGCCTTTCCGGCTCAAGGCACCGGCACATGCCCCTTGCCATCCCAGCCGCGGGGCTTTGCCGCAACGCCAACGAGCTGCGCCACGAAAAATGGGCCTCCCCAGGGGGCCCGGCCGGCCCCCTACCGGCGCTTGAACTGAATCCCAGGACCGTGGTGTCCCCTCGCCGGTGTTCTCTCCTTCTGGTCCTCCGAACGGCTCATGGTTACCTTAAATCAGAACGTGGAGGAAACCGGTCTTCCCACGTTCCCCGATGGTCGCTCCGGCAGGAACCCTTCAACCCACGGACGGCAGGAACGGCATGGAACAAAAGACCTTCAGGACCGTCATTCTGGCCATTTCCCTCGTTTTCATCCTGACCGCCTTGGTGTCCCCCGTGCGGGCCGCCGATGCGCCCAGGATGACCAAGGAAGAACTAAAAGGGATGTTGGGATCGTCCGACCTTGTCATCATCGACGTCCGGGCCGGAAGGGACTGGACGTCCAGTGCGTTCAAGATCCAGGGGGCCGTCCGGGAAGACCCTTACAACGTACCTTCCTGGGCCGGGAAGTGCGCCCTCTCCAGGACCCTGGTCCTCTACTGCGCCTGACCCAACGAAGCCACCAGTGCCAGTGTGGCACGGGAATTGATAGGAATGGGTTTTTAAAAGGTGTATGCCCTCAAGGGCGGCTGGCAGGAATGGCACAGGGCCCGGTTCCCTGTGGAAGAAAAGTAGGATACCGAGAGCGGCTTGCCCTGCCGGAGCCCACTTTCCAGAAGCCGGGAAGGCCTGGCCCATACCGGCCGCCCCCCGGCGAGGGTAAGGAGACAGGCCATGCACACAGGGCTCAACGTGATCGTGGTGGATGACGACCGGGATGTCTTGGCTTTCCTTCAGGAGGTGCTGAGGGGCTTCTACGTGTGGGGCGACGTGCTCGCCTTCGACGATCCGCAAACCGCCGCGGCCTATTGTCTGGAACAGCCCCCCGGGGTGGCCGTCTTCGTCCTGGACGTGTACATGGGATCCTGGACCGCCTTCGACTTTCTGGAGCGGGTTCAGGTCCGGTTCCCCATGGCGGCCCAGGATGCCGTCATCATCACCGGCAACGCCAGCGATGAGGTGGTGAGCGCATGCGTGGAGGCCGACATCACCCATCTTCTGGAAAAGCCTCTTCGCCCCTACGCGCTTCAGTTGGCCGTGCGCTCCATCGTTTCCAAATACATCAAGTTCGCCCGCCGGCTGCTCACGGATCCCCAATTCGCCGACCAGCTCCCCGTCTTTCACTGATCCGTGTCAGGAACGGAAGGATTCCACCAGGTTCTTGTCCAGCACATAGAGCGTCACTTCCTTGGCGCCCTGGACACTGTATCCGTAGCGCTGTGTCAGGTTTTCCACCAGATGGGCCACGTCGTCCCGAAGCCGGGCGTCGTAGGTGCGGAAGGCCTCCGTGGCGAAGTCCTTCACCGCCGCCCGAAAATGGTCGTTTCCCACGAACGGATCCAGCACGTTCTCCTTCAGGTTGTGGACGTAGCGCTCATGGAGATCACCGTAGAGATCCGTTTGGTCGATGGGCTTTCCTTCCAGGCGCATCTCGTGGGACAGGGTGCGGGACGTGTAGCGGTGCTGCACATCCCGGCGGAAGTCGCGGCGCTGGGAAAGGGAAGCACGGCGGCCCAGGAGGCGCTTTTCCACCGCTTCGAAGAACTGCTCGGAAATCTCCAGCTCTTCCCCCGTATAGACACAACGCACCCGGCTTCCCGGCTCAAAGTTCACCCCGAACAGATAATTTTGGATCTCCCGCGCGATGCGTTCTTCGTTGTAGTCGTAAAGGGATTCTTTCACCTCCTCCAACACCGTGTAATCGTAGAGGCGGACCAGGCTGTCCAGAAAGTCGGGCGAGATGTATTCCCCCGATCCGTTCTGGAACTTTCGGAAGAACTGATAGACCATGTCCATGGTGATGAGGCGGTCCGGCCGAGCATGGGCGGAGAAAAAGTCGATGAAGATGTTCTGGGAATCCCGGCCCGTAATGCCCCGATCGCCTTCTCCTTCCGATTCGGCGATGATCCGATGACGCCGCTTGGCCGTGAAGTTCTTGCGGTCCCCTTCATCCAGCCAGGGCGGGATGTTCCCGGTGTAGATCTCCATTTTGAGCAGGCGGAGGTCCCTGTCGCAGTAAGCGTAATACTTTTCCGGCCGCGAGATCCATTCGCCCATGGCCTCCGATTGCGGCTTGAGGCGGGTTGAGATGATGACCTTGGCGAAGTTGTGAAGGACCCGCGGTAGAAAGTAGCGCTCAATGTCCTCTCCGAAGATGTTCTTATAGATTTGCACCTCGGTCTTGTAGTCCAGGATGTAGGGGATCTTGATGTAGGTGATGCGATCGGCAAAGGAACGCTCTTCGGTGATGCTCACCTGATCCTCCGGATTCATGAGGGCCAGGAAGAGGGAATGCACATTTTCTTCCATATCCTCCACCTTGTGCACTCCTTCGCTGATGATCCCGTGCAGATCGGCGAATCGTTCCCGGTTGTGGGCCTTCACGTCCATGAGGGCGTAGACGCCGTTGTTAGTGTTGGCGTAACGGGAATAGAGGTAGCGCACCCGGTTGCTGTCCCGCAAAAGGGCGTTGAGCTGCTGTTGGATCTGGCTGTTGGCGAGCACCCGATCCCGGGTGGGCTGGTCCCCGGGATTGTAGACGCTCACACCCTGCCCCAAGCGCCGATTGAACCGGTAGCGCCGGGCGTGGATTATCCGGTACACCTTTTCCGGTCTTTCCAGTAATTCCAAGAGGTTATCGTAGAGGGATTGGCAGATGGTGCAGGGCTGATCCCGAAAGACCCATTCGTATTGCTTTTCCTCGAAGAGCCGCCGCTTGAAATCTCCTTCCTCGATGAGCTCTTCCAGCACATCCCGCCGGTAGGCCTTTGGAATGAGCAACACGGGGTTGTCGTGGCTCGGGCACGGCACCTCCAGGATGTCCTTGCCCGTGAACGCCCAAGCGGGTTCGGACGCGCTGCCGGAGCGGGCCGCCGGAGAACTGTCCACCAGGTGGCGCAGCTGGCTGAGCAGGTAATGGGCTTCGCGGTCCGCCCCCGCCCCCAGTTCGCGTTTGTCGATCCGCCACAGGGTTTCGTAGCACGCCCCCTGTTCGGTGGAGGTGTAGAGTTCGAATTTCAGGAGCAGGTTGTTGAGAAAGGTGCTCTTGCCGCACCCGTGAGGCCCTTCGAAGATGTAGATCCGGTTTTGCTGGGCGCCCCGCCGAAAGGTGGACACCAGGTTGACGAAGCGGTTGGCAAACAGTCGGTCTGCAAAAAACGGGTGATCAGTGCCTTCCACAAAGAGGCGGCTGCAGTCGTAGAAGACGAAGTGGATCGATTCCGGATCGTTTGGATACTCGTCCCGGCCTTCGCCGATGTAGCTCATGACCATATCGTGGAAACGCTGGTGCACGTTGCGAAAGATCCGGTCCGGATGGCGAGCCGCCAGGGCCAGGAAATCCTGGAAGCCCAGGATCTGGGACGATTCCCTTTCCCGGATCCTGTCAAACAGGCGACGTAGGCTCTGTTCGCTCTTGTTCATGATGCTTCCTCGATCACAGGAGGGTCCGGGAGAGCCGGCGGTCCTCCATGGTGTAGAGCACCCGTCGGGGCACGGGTTCCCGGCCCTGTTCCGACGGCATGGCGTAGGGCGAGGGGGAGCCGGAACGATCCTGGATCCATTCAGTGGTCTCCAGTTTCACCGGCCCGCCCCACAGAAAGGAGATGCCCAGCATGGTGTTGCCGATGAATTCGCGCACCAAGGGCTTTCCCTCGAACCGATGGCGCAGGTAGAGGCATCCGTCGTCCATGAGGGATTCATCCACCTCCACCACGGGCGGGTGGTAGAGGGAATCCAGGAGCATCTTCTTGTAGTCTTCGGCCCGGCGGCTCTGGACGAAGAGCTCCCAGACGCCCTTGCGGGGATTGAGGCGGCGGCCCACCACGAAGAGCTTGTGGCGGTCCACGAAATCCTGGTCGATGAATTTGTTGAGAAAGAGAAAGTCGTTGTAGTGGCGGCGCACGTCCAGGAGGGTTTCCCGGCCGCGTCCCGTTCGGGCGTCGTAGCGTTGCCTTTCATGGGCGCTGGCGATCTGCTCATATTCCAGGCTGAGCTTGCCCTTGTCCGCCAGTTCCTCCACATAATGGAAGAGCCGCATGCCCAGGGCGTAGGGGTTGACGCCCACCTTGGGCATGGAGGTGACCAGGGCGTGGATGCGCGCAAACCCCACTTCGTGGCCCGAAATCCGCTCATCGGCCAGGAAGAGCTTCTCGTGCCAGTAGCTGGCCCAGCCCTCGTTCATGATCTTGGTGCGGATCTGGGGCTGGAAGAAAAGGGAGGTGGTGCGCACGATCTCCATGACCGTCTTCATCCACCGGTTTTCTTCCCGCTGCAAAAAGGGCGAATGGCGCTGCAGATAGTCCAAAAGGTCCGCAGGTTGGGCTCCATGGTGCTGCAGGTGCTTTTCGTAGAGTGAGTCCAATTCGGGGTGGCGGGTCAAAACCTCGGCGAAGAAGAAGGAATCGGCCAGCTCTCCGTGCTGGCGCAGGCAGGCATTGTAACGCTCGATTTCCCGAAGGTATTCATGGACGGGAACCGGCTGCACCTCCTGCAGAAAGTGATCGAAATAAAAGTCGAGCCGGGTGGGCTTGGAGCGATCTTCGGCACCGTTTCCGCCCAGTTCCTTGTAGTAGCCCACCAGGTTGTCGATCCCCCGGCTGAACTCGATGACGTAGTCCACCCAGCGTCCCTTTTCGGATCGGAGCATGGCCACGGCCCGTTTGTCCGAAAGGGCCTTTCCGGCGAAGTCTTCGCCCCAGGTGTTTTGGAAGTGCAGGTTGTTCTGGAAAAAGTCGATATGGGCCAGCACGTGGTAGAAGATCATCACGTTCAGCCAGTCGGGGTTGTTGTCGTTGTAAAAGGAGATGGCCGGCCGAGTGTTGATGACGGTTTCGTAGGGGTTGTTGGGATAGAGCTCATAGCGGCCCTTTTCCCGGTGCACCTCCACGTCGTGGACCCAATAGTCGTAGAGGGTGGGGATCATGTGCTTGGGGGTCAGCTCCAGCAGGTCCCGATTGGTGACGATGTATTCCAGGGTTTCGGGGGCGAACCGGAGCCCCGCTTCCCAGGCCCTTTCCTTGCACCCTTCCATGATGGCCTTGGTGCGTTGATCGATCAGTTCCATTTCCGTCTCCGTGGGTCGCGCCCGGACCGATCAGGACAGCAGCTGGCGGATGCCCTCCACCAGGCGCTCCTCGCCGGCGCCTTCCTCAATGGTGTCCAGACGAAACCGGTCGGGAAAGCGTTCCGCCAGCTTCGCCCGGCCCATGTATTCCTCCACGCGCGACCGGTAGCCGTTGCCTCCGTGCCCGTGGGCCACGGTCACGCCCACGCGGTTGGCGTAGGTGAGCATCTTGTCCAGTTCCGGCAGCGTTTGGCTGCCGTCCGAATCCCAGTCGTCGCCGTCGGTGCCGTGGAAGACGTAGATGTTGTAGTCTCGGGCCAGGTTGTCGTGTTCCACGATCTCGTTGACCAGGCGGTAGGCGGAGGCCACCCGGGTGCCGCCCGCGATGGTGGAATTGTAGTAGGTATAGAAGTCGGGCACTTCCCTGGCTTCCGTGTCGTGGAGGATGAAGCGGGTCTCCACCCGGCGTTGGTACTGGTAGACGAGCCAGCTGTAGATGAGCACATGTTGGCCCACCACCACCTCCGTGGGCCGCCCGCTCATGGACCCCGAATAGTCCCGCACGAAAAAGACGAGAGCCTGGGCCTCCAGCGACGGTTCCAGGGACAGGATGCGATAGACCTTATCGTCCGGGCCCATGAGCAGTTCCGTGGGATCGATCTCTGCGTCCTGGCGGACGCGGCCCAGACCGATGTTGGTGGCCACCAGGCGGCGCAGCGTGGCCTTCTTGTCCAGGATCTGCCCCGAACCCTGGTGGCGGTCCGTCAGTTCGTAGGCGATGCGCCGAAGCGTCCTCTTGGTGCCCTTGCTTTGCAGATTGGGCAGTTGGAACTGTTCGCTGAGGATGCGGCCCAGGTCGTAGGCGCTGGCCTCGATCTCATGCTCGGCCCCTTCCCCTTGGCCTGCTCCTCCCTGGCCGGAACCCTCCGATCCGTGGATGGGCTCTTCGCCGATCACCTCGCCTTCCTGGCCGTCCCCGGAGCCTCCTCCAGCTCCGCCCTCTTCCTGGAAGGGGCGCGTATCGTGGATAAACTTCTCCTCCACCGTGGTGGGCACCAGGATGACCCGCTCCTTACCCCCCCGGCTGGGCTTGACCAGGCGCCCGATGCGGATCTTGCGCGGAAAGCCGTCCTGTTCCCGTTGGCGATCCCGTTCCAGGAGATCCTCCACCGAGCTGAGCCCGTGGATGTGGGCGTTCCGTGGAAGGCTGCCCATCTGCAGCAGGGTCCAATCGTCGTATCGGTCCATGTCAGTTCTCGTCGTCCTGGGTGCAGAAGTATTCGATGGTCTTCTGGGCGCAGGTGGTGCAATAGCCCAGCTTGTGGAGCATGGTGTGGATCATGCGGTCATAGAGCTTCTGGTTTTCCTCATTGGTGCGGTTGGCCAGTGCCCCGATGAGGCTGCCAGCACCGGCGATGTCGGACTTCAACCGCACGTCCGTGACCGCCTTGACCAGTTCCAGGTTGTCCATGAAGTCGTAGTCGGGATCCACGGACATCTTCTGTCCGTAGATCTTGCGAATGGTGGTCCGAAACGACTCCTGCTGCTCCCGGGTCTTGAGGCCCAGGCGTTCCTCCACACTGCGCACGTACTTTTCGTCGATCTTGACGGCCTTGAGTTCCCCCGTTTGGGGATCCCGGTACTTCCACATGCGATCCCGGCCCACGGTGTCCGCATCGATCCCGATGATCATGTTCACATAGTTCATCACGTCCTTGCGGATGGCCTGGGGCTCGTCCATGTAGGCGTTGAACATCTCCGTGGTGATGCGTTCCCGGTAGAGACCCTTGGCGATCTTCAGATCCTCCAGGAACTTGGCCCGGTCGGAAGCGTCCGGCACATAATCCAGAATCACCCGTTCGAAGGCCTTGAAGATGTCGTAGGCGAAGATGCACTGGCCCTCGTTGGTCTCCGAGGTCTCCATGGCCAGCTGCAGGGCCCGGCCCAGGTTGCGCTGTCCCAGGCCCTTCTGGCCGAAGCGCTTGGTGATGTCGGGCTCGTGGTTGAGCTGGTCGATGAGCTCCGCCAAGGTTTTGACGCTCTTTTCCCCAGCCACCTCCCCGGCCGCCAGTTTCATGGTCTCCACGGGGGTGAGCTTTTCCGAACGGGGCAGGCGGGACAGCACGGCCATAACGGAAGCGGCGTAGTTCAGGTTGGGATCCTGATGGAGCCGTTCCTTGGTGAGGGTGGTTTTGGATTCACTTCCGATGGCATAGGCGGTCAGTTTCTGCTGGAGCTTGTAGTCGGTGTTGTGGGCCACGTAGCAGAGGCGGCACCGGTCCACGATGGGCGCCTCCTCCCTTTCGGCGAGAAAGCGGTTGAATTCCGAATTGTTGCTGGTGGCGATGATGAGCGTGTCCAAGGGCCAGCGGAAGCCGTCGATCTCGATGTTGCGGTTCTGGATCACGCCCAGATAGACCTGAACCAGGTCCTTTTTGTTCTTGAAGATCTCGTCGCTGAAGTGGATGCCGCCTCCAGCCACCCGCGCCAGGGCCCCCCGGCGCAGGTCGAACCGGTAGGGGTTGTTGGCATCGGCGATGTGAAGGAGCCGTTGGATGGACTCTTCGCCCAACAGGTCCACGGCCGAGGAGGTGATCTTGTCCTTGGCCGAATATTTTCCCGTGAGGGTTCCCAGGCTTTCGCTCAAAGGGACCGGGACCACCTGGACGAAGGAAAGCATCCGCTCCAGGTCCCCGTCACAGGCTTGACGGATGTCGTTCCAGATGTATTCGCTGCAGGCGCCGAGGGGCCGGTAGTCGGAAAAGAGCTTTTCCAGCTGTTCGTCGGAAAACCCGGCGGTCTGTTGCAGGAAGGTCTCCGTCTCCCGGCGGGACTCGAAGAGGTTCATGGCCAGAACCATGGGATCTTCGAAGGTCTGGGACTGGATGGTGGTGATGCGCCCGTAACCCGGCAGGCGTTCGAGACCTGTAAAATGGAAGGTGTAGCGGCGGTTTTCGGGGCGGGCGAGAAACTGGCGATAGAGGGAACAAAGGGTCTCCACGAAGAAGGTCTTGCCGTTCCCGGGCTCGCCCACCAGCACGAAGGCCATTTCCCGGGACGACCCCCCCTCGGCGGCGTCCTTGACGAAGGAGACGAAGCTGTTGATTTCGTCGAACATGCCCACCACGGGCTTGGGCCCCTGGCGAAACACCTTGAAATCGTAGGTGGTCTTGCCGTTGACCACCACCTTCTCGATCCCCGCCCCGTCGTCCAGGATCATCCGGGCGACAGCCTGGTAGGCGTTTTCGAAGCGCCGGCGACCGTCTCGCACTTGTTCCACATGGTCCATCAAGCGACCTGCACCGTTGCCTTTCATGATCTCTCTCCTCATGACCGCCACGGTGCCCGACGCCGCCTCCGGCGCGATGCCGTCGTCCCCCAAGACAGGAAAGCCGCGGTCCGGGGACCACGGCTGTCACCAACCCGTCAGGGCGGCCCCAAGCTCCATGGCCCGTGTTTGTTGTTCCTGCTGTGCAGCAACCAATCCAGGATGGGTTCCAACGCGCTTCCTTTCTCCACCAGGTTCACCGATCCGATTCCGCAACCAACCCAAACGGCCTGCATTGCCAGGTGCCTTTTTAGCTGAGCAATTTAAGTGCCAAATCTTGCTTTTTTCTGTTGCCACCCGAAAAAACTGCGAAGACGATCGGGCGGGCGCCTTCACTCATCACGAAAAAGGTCCCGGCGCCCATGTGCCAGGGTGGGGAGCCGTCGGCGCACCTGGGCCACGCGCCGGCGCGAGATTTGCCCCACCAGGAGCTCTTCTCCTTCCCCGGCGGAAGCGATGGGGACACCGAAAGGATCGAACACGGCGCTCCGGCCGCAGAAGGCGCCGCCCGTCAGGTTGCAGCCGGCCGTGTAGACGGTGTTTTCGATGGCGCGGGCCCGCAGAAGGGTGAGCCAGTGGTCTTCTTTCAAGATCCCCTGGTACCAGGCGGACGGCACGATCATCAGTTCAGCCCCCCGAAAGGCCAGATGGCGAAAGAGTTCCGGGAAGCGAAGGTCGTAGCAGATGGCCAGGCCGATCGGCACCCCGCGATGCAAGAAGATCTCCGGCGGGGCGTTTCCCGGCGTCATGGTCTCGGATTCTTGTACGTTCAGGGCATCGAAGAGGTGCACCTTTCGGTATCGGCCCCGAAGGGTGCCGTCCGGGCCCACGACCGCCGCCGTGTTGTAGGCCCGCTCGGGATCGTCCGACGGCTCCCACAGCCCGAAGACCACGGTCAGACCTACCCGGCGGGCCAGGCCGGCCATGCCGTCCAGGAAGCTGTCACTTTCGCGGGCCAGGAGGGCCGGCGATCGGTCCTTTCCCGGAAGGGCCATGAACATCTCGGGGAAAACCACCAGCGACGCCCCCCGCCGCGCCGCCTCTTCCACTCGATTCCGGGCCGTTTCCAGATTCTCGGCCGGATCCGGCCTGCCTTGCACCTGCGCCAGTGCCACCGTGAGGAGATCGCCCATGAACTTCCCCCATCAGCAGTGTTGGTCGCCCGGACGTGGGGACCAGGCGGTTTGTGGTTTGTCAGGTTGACCGGACCCCGGCGTGGCGGACCAGGTGGTCCGGAACCGTGCGCTACGAGCGCAAAAAGGAGACTGCCCCCTCGGCGCCCGGTCCGACCCTTGTTTGCAACCTCCTATGCGTTGGGTCCAGCCCTTTCCCGTCCTGTCAAACTTTCGGGGATTCTAGCCAATTTTTTGGGGTTTCCGCCAAGATTTCCGGTGCTCGAAAAATATCTGAACCCACGGGCAATGCGTTGGGATCGGCCCTATCAGCCGCTCTAACGGAAGGCTTGACGGATCAGGATGCATACCTTGAATCCGTCCGATATGAAGTGCTCATCCCCCCACATTGGCCGATTTGGACTTTCGTGGTCCCCTTTTCCCTGTCGGAAGAGGGGGAAATGGAGGGCAATGAGGGCGAGAATCGCTCCGTTCAGGAAGGACTCCACCAGAGCGCTGCCGTAAGCGTGTGCGATCGGGGCAAGAGGGTGTGACGATCCTGGCGCTGCAGCCCCCCCACCCTTGGCCTGAAACCCAGGCGGGCGTTGCGAGACCCACGGTGGGTACCGTCCACTGGAGGGCGCCACAGAAATGACAGTGGCTTTCCCTGGGGCTATCTTCTGACGGCCATAGGTCGCTGTTACGAAAAGTTGGAAGGGTGGGGCCACAGGATCCAACCTCGAACTGGCGTTGGTGCCGCCGATGGGATTCTCCCGTGCCCGACTCAGGGTCCATTCACCCGGCGGTCCTGTTTGCCTCCGGTGGAGATGGGCTCGATGGAAAAGCGGAAGAGGACGTGCGCTTAACCAAACGCATGGCAAAGGCGCGGCCGCATCAACAGACGGCCCGTTCCAACGCCAAAAAAAGAGGGGTTGGGCGGCCCCAACCCCTCGATTGATCACTGGAGCCGGCGATGGGATTCGAACCCGCGACCTGCTGATTACGAATCAGCTGCTCTACCCCTGAGCTACGCCGGCTCATCGGACGTGCGGGCTTATATCATGCGGTTTTTCAGCAAGTCAACCCGTTTGTGGCGCGTGGAAAAGGCCTCTGGCAGGCAAAAAACGGCCCGCCGATTCCGCCCCGTTTCCGCCGTCTTTTCGGACCGAGCCTTCCGGAGCGGACCCAGCCGGCATCCGTGGCCGGAACGGGTCGGCCATTTCAGTCAGCCCGCCCATCGCCGATTCTGATTCACGAATCACGGCCTACGACCGGCAGGCCACGCACTTCATCTCCAGCAGGGCCCCCTTGGGCAGGGCGCTCACCTCCACCACGGCCCGAGCCGGTTTGTGTTCCCCGAAAAAGTCGGCATAGAGTCGATTGAAGACCTGGAAAGGTCCCAGGTCCGTCAGGAACACATCCACGGCCACCACGTCCGAAAGGTGACAGCCCGCCGCTTCCAGAACCGCCTTCACATTGGCCAGAACCTGGCGGGCCTGGGCTTGGAAGTCGTCGCCCACCATCTCGCCCGTTTCGGGCACCAGCGGGATCTGGCCGCTCACGTACACCCAGGGGCCGGCCTGAACGGCCTGGGAATAGGGTCCGATGGCCGCAGGGGCCTTGTCCGTCTGCACAAATTCCAACGCCATGGGGGGCCTCCTTTCTCTGCATGTTTCGACCCATCCCGTCATAGCACCAGAAAAGGCCGTTGCCAAGCGGCGGCGGAGCATTTATGATGCCTTCGTCGTTTTGTTGAAATCTTCATAGGTTGGGACCGATCGGCAAAAGACCTCGAGGCGGCGGTGGCTTATCCCCCCATCACCAAAATCCTCATGTACAGCCACGACACCTTCGGGCTGGGGCACATCCGGCGCACGCTGGCCATCGCCCGAAGCCTCCGCAAGGCCCCAGCCACGGTCCTGATCCTCACCGGATCCCCCCTGGTGGGCCGTTTCAACATCCCGCGCCGAGTGGACTTCGTGCGCATCCCCGGCATGATCAAGGTCACCAACGAACAATACCTGCCCTTGTCCATGAAGCTGGAAGCCACGGAGGTGCTGGAGATCCGAAAGAGGATCATCCTGAGCACCGCCCAGGCTTTCCAGCCCGACTTCTTCGTGGTGGACAAGGCCCCACTGGGGCTCAAGCGGGAGGTGGTGGACACCCTCCACTGGATCAAGGAGGCCCACCAGGGGTGCCGCTCCATCCTGGGGCTTCGGGACATCATGGACAGCGCCGCCTCCACGGTCGAAGACTGGGAAGCCAAGGGCATCTACGGGGCCATGGAATCGCTCTACGACGAGATCTGGGTCTACGGACATCGGGATTTTTACGACCCGGTCCAAGAGTACGAAATCCCTGAAACGGTGGCCCAAAAGATCATTTTCACCGGCTACATTTCCCGGCACGTGCCCAACGCGGCGGAGGTTTCCGCCGTGCGAAAGGAGCTGCACCTGACCCCGCGCCACCAGATGGTACTCATGACCACCGGCGGCGGCGGCGACGGCTATCCCGTGGTGAACACCTTCCTCAAGGCCTTCGAAACCCACAGCGCGCCCGACGGCATGCGCGCCGTGATCGTCACTGGCCCTTTCCTGTCGGCCAGTCATTACAAGGACGTAAAAAAGCGCTGCCAGGCCCTGGGCTTTACGATCCTGCGCTTCCACCGGTTCATGGAGGGCCTCATCGGGGCCGCCGACGTGGTGGTGAGCATGGGGGGCTACAACACGGTCTGCGAAATCCTGAGCCAGCGAAAGCCCTTCCTCATCATCCCGCGCACCGTACCCCGGGAAGAACAGCTCATCCGCGCCCAGGTGCTCTGCTCCAAGGGCTATTGCGAATACCTGCACCCGGATCGGCTCACGCCCGAAGCGGTCTACCACAAGGTGCTGCACCTTCTCAGCAACGACCGGCAGATGTCCCAGCGGGCAGCGGACTTCCCGTTCAAGGCGCTGGAGGTGATCCGCCAGCGGGTTCTGGCACACAGGAAGGAGACCAAACGGTGAACGATTCCAGAAAGGAAAGCCTGTGGGCCCATCAAGTCCAGGACCGTCTCCCAACGGATGCGTCCCCTGCCCGAACGGGCGTTCTGGGCATGATCCTCAAGGGCTATCCGCGCATCTCGGAAAGTTTCATCAGCACGGAAATCCTGCTCCTGGAATCCCTGGGCATCCCCATCCAGATCTTTTCCCTGCGCCGGCCCCGGGAGTCCTTCACCCACCAAAGCGTCCAGAAGATCCAGGCTCCGGTCACCTACACGCCCGAATATGTGCTGCCTCACTTTCGGACGCTCATGGCCAGCAACCTGAGGCTGTGGCGCCGTCTGGGCGGACGCTATGCCCGCTGCCTGGCCCGGGCGGCTTCGCGGGCTCTGGAACGGAAAAAGACGGCCACGCTGCGCCACTTCCTTCAGGCGGGTCACCTGGCCCATCTTCGGCTCATGGACGGACGGGTCACGCACCTGCACGCCCACTTCTGTCACACCCCCACCTCCGTGGCCCTGTTCGCCTCCGAACTCACCGGACTTCCATTCAGTTTCACCGGACACGCCAAGGACATCTACACCTCCGAACCGGACCAGCTGCGGCGCAAGATCCACCGGGCCCGTTTCGTGGTCACTTGCACTCGATACAACGCCCAATACCTCCAGCGGATCGCCGGCCGGCCCGTCCCCATCCACACCATCTACCACGGGATCGACTTGGACTTCTTCGCCTTCGGAGCGAATCCGCCCCCCGCCCCCCCTTACCGGTTGCTTTCCGTGGGGCGCATGGTGCCCAAGAAAGGCTACGACGACCTGCTGACCGCCCTCAAGATCCTGGACCAGGAGGGATTGGACTTCACCCTGGATCACATCGGATCGGGGGAAGAGAAGGATCGCATCCGGACCCTGTGCCGCCGGCTGGGGCTGGAACGACGGGTGAGGTTCCGCGGCACCTTGCCCCACGAAGAGGTGATCGACTACTACCGGCGGTCCCACGCCTTTGTGCTGGCATGCAAGGTGGCCGAAAACGGCGATCGGGACGGCATCCCCAACGTGCTGGTGGAGGCCATGGCCGTGGGACTTCCCGTCATTTCCACCCGCGTCTCAGCCATCCCTGAACTGGTGGAAGACGGCGTGACCGGCACCCTGGTGGAACCGGCCCAGCCCGGCCCCTTGGCCCAGGCCATCCGAAAGGTGCTCACTTCCGGACCTGCGCTGGAAGCCCAGCTGCGCGCCGCCCGGCGCAAGGTGGAAGCGGACTTCGACAACCGCCGCTGCGTTCAAAGACTGTACGAACTCTTTCGGAAATCCCTCGGCCAGCCGTGAAGATCGCCTTCTATTGCCCCAACAAGCCCCTGGATCATCCGGAACCTTCGGGAGACCAGACCATCGCCCGTGGCATCGTCCAGGCGTTGAACGGCCTGGGTCACGACTGCCGGGAAGCGGCCGTCTTCCGCGCCCGCTGGTTCTGGAAACGTCCGGGAGGCTGGGCGCGGGCCGCCGCCGCCCTGGTGAAAGCCCTTCGGCTGGGCCGCGCCTGGCGCCCCCACCTGTGGCTCACCTACCACACCTACTACAAGTCCCCGGACGTGATCGGCCCCTGGGTGAGCCGTCACCTGGGCATTCCCTATGTGCTCTTCCAGCCCATGTACAGCACCAAGAGGCGCCGCGATCCCAAAACCCGCCTGGGATTTTACCTCAACCGAACAGCCCTTCTTTGCTGCCGCCACGCCATCACCAACAACCGAAACGACGTGGCGGCACTGGTTCGAATCCTTCCCGCACGGGCCGTGAGCGTGATCCCGCCTGGAATCTTTCCGGAAGCCTTCCCAAGGGACGAGCGGGCAGGCCGGTCCCTTCGGCGCCATCTCAAGCTGGGAGACCAAGAGCCGGTGCTCATCACCGTGGCCCGCTTCCGCCCCGGCGTCAAATGGGAAAGCCTTCGGTTTCTGCTGGAAGCGCTCGCCCGGGAGCCTTTGAAGGATATGTATTTCCGCCTCCTCCTGGTGGGCGACGGCCCCTTGGAGGACCGGGTACGGGCCGCGGCGAGCCGCTATCTTCCGTCCCGGGTGATCTTCACCGGCCGGGTGGCCCGGACGGATTTGTACCGGTACCTCAGCGCCGCCGATCTCTTTGCCTTTCCCGGCATCGAGGAATCACTGGGCATGGTCTATCTGGAAGCCCAGGCGTGCGGCCTTCCCGTGGTGGCGCTGCGCCAGGGCGGCGTGGATCAGGTGGTGGAAGACACCAGGACGGGCCTTCTGGTGCCCGATCCCGACCCGCACGTCTTCGCCCAGGCCGTCGGCCGGCTCCTGGCAGATCGTGACCTGCGGATTCGCATGGGCCGTCACGCGCAGCGCTTCGTTCACACCCGGCGAAATCTTCATCGCAACTACCGACACCTGAGTCGGCTGCTGGAAGCCGTGGCCGCCCGTTCTTTTGAACGACCGGGGCCGTCCGACGCCCCGCCCTGAAGCCCGCCCGATTGCTTCGTCGCGGCCGCCATGTTATGGGCAAGGGACGACACTTTGGAAGGCGGGATTACGGAACCCATGAAGATCGCTCTTCTTTCCGACATCCACGGCAACCTGGAGGCCTTGCGCCGCGTCCTGGAAGATGCGGCCACGCAGGCTCCGGACCGGATGATCTGCCTGGGGGACGCCATCGGCTACGGCCCAGAGCCCGATCAGGTGGTGCGGGTTCTCACCCGCAAAGGGATTCCCACCTTGCTGGGAAACCACGAACTGGCGACCATCCGGCCGGAAATCCGGGACTGGTTCAACCCTTCGGCCCGGCGGTCCTTGGAACGAACCCTGGAACTCCTTTCCCCCCAGGTCCTCGAACTTCTGCACACCTGGCCCCAGGTGTTGGAACGCGACAACGCGCTCTTCGTCCATGGGTGCCCGCCCGATTCCATCACACGCTACCTGTTTGAAGTCTCCGACGAGGATTTTCCCCACCTTTTCGAAACATACCCCCACAGACTCTGCTTTGTGGGCCACACCCATGTCCTTCGCTGGATTTCCTGGGACGGCACGGATCTGGAACGGGGAGTGCCGGGGCCCCAGCCCCTGAAGCTCCTTCCCGAACGACGCTACATTGTGAACGTGGGCAGCGTGGGCCAGCCCCGGGACGGGGACAATCGGGCCAAATACGTCTTGTGGGATACGGAATCGGACACGATCCAGGTGCGATGCGTGCCCTACGACATCGCCGCCACGGCGGAAAAGATCCTGGCGTTGGGATTTCCCCGCATCAACGCCGACCGCCTGTGGTGAAGCGGCCTTTTCGAGCGTGATGGAAACGAGCGGGAAAAGATGCGAAGGATCGGCCGATACACGGTACTGGGTCTTCTGGGACGCGGCGGCATGAGCCGCATCCTCCGCGTGCGTGACGAGGACTCGGGCCGCCTCCGGGCCCTCAAGATCCTGAACCCCCACCCCTTGCTGCTCAAGACCGCCGGGGAAGGTGCCGTGCGGAGGCTTTTCGCCCAGGAAGCAGAAGTGATGCGATCCGTCCGGCACCCTCACGTGGCCCGCGTGGTGGACCAAGGAAAAGAGGCGGGACGACCCTATCTGGTGATGGAGTATTTCTGTCACAGCCTGGCGGACCGCATCGGAGAGACGGCGACTCTGGAAGACCCCAGCCGGCCTCTGCCCGCCACGGAGTGCTTTCGTCTGGTGCGCCAGATCCTTTCGGGTCTGGACGCCTGTCACCGGGCCGGGATCATCCACCGAGACATGAAGCCGGCCAACGTCCTCTTGACCCAATGGGGCGACGCCAAGATCATCGACTTCGGCCTTTCCAGGATCCCCGGACGCCCCATCGCCCTACGGCCCCAGGTGATCGTGGGGACCCCCTACTATGCGCCCCCGGAACAGGAAAAGGACGCGGAAGCGGCTGGAAAGACGGCGGATCTTTACGCGGTGGGCGTCCTTTTTTACAGAATCCTGACCGGAAGGCTGCCCGACGATCCGTCCTTTTCTCACCTGCCCCATCCCTTCCACACGGGTCCCTGGCAGGCCTTTTACCAAAAGGCATGTCATCCCGATCCCTCTCGCAGGTACCCGAACGCCCAAGCCATGGTCCGGGATCTGGACCAACTGCAGCGCGGGTTCGCCCGGGAACTGGACGCGGTGTGCCGCCTGTGGCACGACGCCGCCCCCCGCTCCATCTCCGGCTCTGCACTCCGGCGCAACCCCGTCAAGGTTCGCGCCAGGAACGCCAGGCAGGTCTTCCAGCTCGATCCCCTGTGGTGCCCGGAACGTGAAGCCGTCTCCGATCTGGACCCCCACGACCTGACGGTTCGGGACCGGGCCACCGGGCGGGTGTGGCAGCGGGCGGGTTCGCCGGAACCACTTTCCTGGGATTCCCACCGGCAATACATCGCCCATCTGAACGATTGGGCCTGGGCCGGACGCACCGACTGGCGCCTGCCCACGGTGGACGAACTGTGCAGCCTGCTCCAGCGGCCCCGTTACCCGGACACCTATTGCCTGGAGCCCGTCTTCGACAGGAGATGCCGCTTTCTTTGGAGTGCGGACCGGTGTTCCTTTCGATCGGCCTGGTACGTGGACAGCGATTTGGGCTATGTTTGGCACCAGGACGTTTCGTGTCCGTTCCATGTGCGGGCCGTGGCGGGTGGAGACGTCTGAAAACCGAAACTCTTCATGACAGGAGGGGACCGTGCGGTGGGTGGAAAGGATACGCATCGCCCTCTTTGAAAAGAAGCGATACATTCCCTCGTCCACACGGGAGAAGGCGGCCCGTGCGGGTCGGCTCCTTTACCTGAGCCTGTGGAAATTCAACCGGGACTTTTGCTTCGACCGGGCGGCCAGCCTGGCCTTCGCCACCATCATCTCGCTCATCCCCCTGGCCGTTCTCTTTGTGAGCTTCGTGGGGCTTTTGGGCGGCGGCGAAGAGATCATCCGATACGTCCAGGACAAGGTCTTTCCCGTGGTGGCCCCGGAATTCCAAGACCAGCTGGTGGAATGGCTGGAAAAGTACATCTCTCCCACGGCCTTCCGGGCGGGACCGGCCGGCCTCATCAACCTGGCCGCCGTGGTGGGCCTGGTCATGGCCGCCCTGAACATCCTGATCACCGCCGAGCGCGTCTTCAACCACATCTGGCGGGCCAAGGGGACCCGCCACTACTTCCAGAAGGTGACCGCCTTCTGGGTGCTGCTCACTTCCAGCCCCTTCCTCATCCTGGCCTCCATCTGGGTGGGCAACCTGATCGCGCCCAAGGGCGGAGTGGTGGAGAACTTTCTGAACACCCACTGGTGGGCCGGCGCCGCCTATGGGGGACTGGCACCCCTGCTGGTGGAGGCCACCTGCTTCACGCTCATCTACCTCTTTTTGCCGTCCACGCGGGTACAGATCCGAAGCGCGGTGGCGGCGGGCCTGAGCGCCGCCGTGCTTTGGGAATTTTCCAAGCGGGCCTTTTACCTCTACGTGGCCCGCGCCGTGACCGTCACCAATTTTTACAAGCAACTGGCCACGGTTCCCCTCTTCTTCCTATGGCTTTTTCTCACCTGGATCATCCTGCTTTGGGGCTGTCAGCTGGCCTACGCCATCCAGAACTTCAAGACGCTGTCGCGACTCCAGGAAAAGGGCCTGACCGGTCAGAAATACTCCCTGCCCTTCCTGGGCCTCACCCTGCTCTTCTCCATCCATGAAACCTTCATGCAAGGAGAGGATCCCCCCACCCTGGAAGAGCTGTCCGATCGCATGGAAGTACCCGTGGAGGAACTGGAGGAACTGGCCACCATCTTCTGCGAAGAGGGAATCCTGGTGGAAGACGGGCGGGATCCGGGAAGATACGTCCTGAAAAGGCACCCGGCGACCATCGCCGTGGACCAGGTGGTTCGCTACCTTTTCGAAAAGGAATTCCCCGCAGAGGCCCAACGCTTTGCGCCACCCGGGACCGCTCCATCCCCGGAAGAAAACCCGGCCGATGTCTCCCTGAGCGCCGCCGATGCGCTTTTTCGCCGGGCCTACGGGGAGCTTATGAATGTCTTTGCCGGAAAGACGCTGGACGAGGCCGTGTGCGATCCCGGCCTGGCCCGTGCCGTGGGAAGGGACGAACGGAGGGTGACGGCCCCAGCGGCACGCGAGGCGTGAGGCTTTGAGATGGCGGAAAGGGAGGAAACTCCTTGCCCTTTTTCGAAGATTCCAGGTAACCTGACGGCCGCAGGCAACCAGGGCATCGGAGCCCGGCCGGGCCTTGAGATTCACCCTGGTGGAAAGGATCCGGCCCCGATGCAACGGAGTCCCATCCCCCGCGGGGAGAAGGCCAAGACGGCCGCACCGCGGGGTCCCAACAGGCAAGCGTATCGCATCCATGGAACTGGAAATAGAAAAGGTCGCAACCTCTCAGAACACCCTGGATCAAGAGGGAAGCCGCTCGCCGGCGACTATCATCGCCAACGGCGATTCCGTGGATCGCCCGTCCTGGTTCGGGCGATGCCGCCGGGTGGTCTTGAAGGTGGGCAGCGCCGTGCTCACCGGTCCCCGCGGGCTGGATCGCGTCATGATCCACCGGCTGAGCGACCAGGTGGCGGAGCTGCGCCAACGCGGCCATGAGGTGGTCCTGGTCTCATCGGGGGCCGTGGCCTCCGGCATGCGCAAGGTGGGCCTGAAGGAACGCCCCAGAACCATCCCCCAAAAACAGGCCACGGCCGCCATCGGCCAGACCTTTCTCATGCACGCCTGGGAAGAGGCCTTCGACAAGTTCGACATCCTCACGGCCCAGATCCTTCTCACCAATGAGGACCTGGCGCACCGCCACCGCTACCTCAACGCCCGAAACACCCTGGAGACCCTTCTGGACTGGAACATCATCCCCATCATCAACGAAAACGACACGGTGGTGGTGGAAGAGATCAAGTTCGGCGACAACGACCAGCTGTCCGCCCTGATCGCGGGTCTCGTGGGAGCCGACCTGGTGGTGAACCTGACCGACACCCAGGGCCTGTACGACTGCGACCCCCGCTTCCACCGGGATGCGAACCTGATCCGGGTGGTGCGCGGCTTCAGCCCCAAGTTGCTGGCCTGTGCCACCCCGCAACCGGGATCGGTGGGTACCGGCGGTATGTGGAGCAAGGTGAACGCCGCCAAGCGGTGCCTGGCCTCGGGCATCCCCATGGTCATCGCCCCGGGCCGGGAAAAGGACGTGCTGCTGCGCCTCTTCCAGGGCGAGGTTCTGGGCACCCTGTTCCTTCCCAAGGAACGGCTCTACCATGGCAAGAAGGTGTGGTTGGCCAATCTGCCCAAGCCGGCGGGCGACCTGGTGCTGGATCCGGGAGCGGTGCGGGCGTTGCAAAAATCGGGAAAGTCGCTGCTGCCCATCGGGATCCGCCAAGTGCGCGGATCCTTCGGCGTGGGCGCCCCCGTTCGGTGCCTGTCCGAAGACGGCACCCTGGTGGGGGTGGGGCTTACCAACTACAAGGCCTCGGAGATCGACAAGATCAAGGGGCATCACAGCGACGACATCGAAACGCTGATCGGCTACAAGCACTCGGACGAGGTGATTCATCGAAACAACTTCGTTTTGGTGGACCCCCCCGTGAACGGCATGTGACACACCGGGTGCAACACCCGGGCGACACCAGTTCATACCGCGATTCACAGGTCCAGGGTTTCACCTTTTTCACCAACACTTGGAGGAGGAGACACGGTGGGTATCCGGGATGAAATGATCGCCATGGGACAGCGGGCCAAGGCCGCCGCCCACGAGATGGCCAAGGCCGACATGGAGACCAAGCGGACCTTCCTGGAGCGCACGGCCGAACGGATCCTGGAGCAAAAGGATCGCATCGCGGCCGAAAACGCCAAGGACATCCAGGCGGCGGAGGCCAAGGGGCTGCCCAAGGCCAAGGTGGACCGGCTGCGCCTGAGCGACAAGGTGCTGCGCGAAATGACCGACGGCCTCCGGCAGGTGGCCGCCCTCTCCGATCCCGTGGGACAGATCACCGGTATGTGGACCCGACCCAACGGGCTTCGAGTGGGCCGTATGCGCATCCCCCTGGGCGTGGTGGGCATCATCTACGAATCCCGACCCAACGTGACCGTGGACGCCGCGGGGCTCTGCATCAAGGCCGGAAACGCCGTGATCCTTCGAGGCGGGTCCGAAGCCATCCATTCCAACCGATGCCTGGCCGCCATCCTCCAGGAATCCTTGAAGGAGACGGGTTTTCCCGAGGCGGCCGTCCAGGTGGTGGGCACCACGGACCGGCAAGCGGTCTTGGAGCTGCTCAAGTTGGAAGAGCACATCGACGTCATGATTCCCCGCGGTGGAGAAGAGCTCATCCGGTTCGTGGCGGAAAACGCCCGTATGCCCGTACTCAAGCACTACAAGGGCGTCTGTCACATCTACGTGGACGAGGCCGCGGACCTGGACATGGCCCAGCAGGTCTGCCTGAACGCCAAGGTGCAGCGCCCGGGCGTGTGCAACGCCATGGAAACCTTGCTGGTGCACAAGAAGATCGCTTCCGCCTTCCTGCCGCCCATGGCCGAGGCCTTCCGTGGCCAGGGGGTGGAACTGCGGGGGTGTCCGGCCACCCGGGATCTGGTACCGGAATGTGTGCCCGCCACGGAAGAGGACTGGAGTGCCGAATACCTGGATCTCATCCTGGCGGTCAAGGTGGTGGAATCCATGGCGGAGGCCATCGAGCACATCACCCGATACGGCTCCGCCCACACGGAAGCCATCCTGACCGAAAACATCGACCGGGCCATGGCGTTTATTCAAGAGGTGCAGTCCAGCCTGGTCCTGGTGAACGCTTCCACCCGGTTCAATGACGGCTACCAACTGGGGCTGGGCGCGGAAATCGGCATTTCCACGTCCCGCCTGCACGCCTTCGGGCCCATGGGGGTTGAGGAACTGACCACCACCAAGTTCATCGCCTTCGGGACCGGGCAACTGCGGACCTAGAGACCATGGGGGATGGAGGGACGCGACGCATCGGGATCCTGGGCGGGACCTTCAATCCGGTCCACCTGGGGCACCTACGCATGGCCGAGGAGGCCCTGGAACTCTTGTCCCTCCATCGATGCCTCTTCATCCCGGCGTGGGTCCCACCCCACAAGCCCGACCAGAAGATCGTGGGCTTCGAACACCGCTGGCGGATGCTGGAACAGGCCATCGCCGGCCATCCTCGCTTCCGTCTCTCCGATGTGGAGCGCCGCCTGCAGGGAAAATCCTATACCCTGAACACTCTGCGCGCCTTGCGGGAAGAACTTCCGCCCGGGCGCGTCCTGATCCTTCTGGTGGGAGCCGACGCCTTCTTCGAGATGCCCTCCTGGTGGCGTTTCCGGGAGATCTTCCGTCTGGCCCAGGTGGCCTTTTTCCAGAGGCCTTCCCAGGTGTGCAGCGACCCCCTGAACTTTCTCAGACACCATCTGAGTCCGGACTACCGTTGGGATGAGCGCACCGGCCACTATGTTTCGGATCGCTTCCAGCCGGTTCGGCCCCTGCAGACCACCCGCCTGGAGATCTCCTCGTCCCAGATTCGAACCCAGGTGGCGCAAGGCAAATCCATTCGATTCCTGGTTCCCGACGCGGTTCTGGATTATATTGAAAGAAAGAGACTCTACTTGCCCACGGGCAACAGCCGTGACCACGAAGGAGGTTGATCGATTCTGTGAAAAGGCCGCTGACCAGCAAACCCAAGATGAGCTCCCTGGAAATGGCCCTGTCCTGTGTTCGGGAAGCCGACGACCGCAAGGCCATGGACCTGGTTCTATTGGACGTCTCCCAACTCACCTCTTTTGCCGATTATTTCATTATCTGCAGCGGGCGCTCCAGCCGTCAGGTCCAGGGCATCGCCGATGCGGTGCGATCCAAGCTTCGGGACCTGGGCGTGCGACCCTACGGTGTGGAAGGCGAGCGGGAAGGCCAATGGGTCCTCCTGGATTACGGGGATGTGATCATGCACATCTTCTACGAGCCGGTGCGCGCCTTCTACGACCTGGAAAGCCTGTGGTCCGACGCCAAGGTGATTCCCCTGGAAGCCCACCGGGGCCTGGGGCCGGACGAGCCGGGCTAGGAGCTTGTCCGACAATGCCGATTTTAGAAGTTTTGGGTATGCTAAGTGTTCGAAATTGCGTTGGCCCCAATGGATGGTTTGACGTTCTCAGACAGCCTCATTGGAACGTGTTTCAAAGGCGCCTGGAGGGTCCCTCGTAAGACCGTCCGGGCGGCGTGAGCAAAGAAGACATGCCCTGTGGAGGCCGGGTTGCGCCACGAAGAAGACGGTCATCCTGAGCCTTTTCGGAAAGCCGCTGAGGAGGCTGTGTGAAAAGATCAGCCACTGCCGTCAAAGAGTCTTGAACCCATGGAACGAAAAGCTCCCCTCCTTGTAGTGTGCTTGCTGGTGCTTTCGCTTTTTCTGGGATCCCCGTCCGCCTGGGGTTTGGATCTGAAGGAAGAAAAGGAATTGGGGCGGGAAATCCTCAAGACGATCCGCCAGCACTACCGCCTCATCAACGACCAAGAGGTGGCCGGCTACGTGCAATCCGTGGGGCAACGGGTGGTGAAAAGCCTGGGGGCCACCCATTACGACTACCGCTTTTTCGTCATCGACGACGGCACCCCCAATGCCTTCGCCATTCCCGGGGGCTATGTGTTCCTGTTTCGAGGGATCATCGAACTCATGGATTCGGAAGCCGAACTGGCCAGTATCATCTGCCACGAGGTGGCCCACGTGCAGGCGCGCCACGTCAAAAAAATGTTGGAAAAGGGGCGTGTACTCAACATCGCCGCCATGGCGGGAGCCCTTGCGGGAGCGTTCTTGGGACTGCAAGGCGACGCCGCCCAGGCCATCGCCGTGGGGAGCATGGCCGGTGCCAAGTCACTGGCGCTCAAATTCAGCCGGGAAAACGAAGAGGAGGCGGACCGATTGGGATTCAGATACCTGTGCGCTGCAGGCTACGACCCGTACGCCATGGTCTCCATCATGCGCAAGATGAACCGGATGGGCTGGCAAAGCGACTCCCGGATCCCCTCCTATCTGCGCACCCACCCCGCCCTGGGAGAACGGTTGGGGTACCTGGAGCTTCTGGCCCAGAACGCCGCCACCTCCCATGCGACCTGCACCGTCCGGGATCCCATGGGGGATTTCCCACTGGTGCAGGCCGTACTCATGAGCCGCCATACGGATCCGGCGGTGGCCCGGGACCGCTTCCGGGCGTGGCTCCATGATGACACCCACCGGGTGGGGGCCGCCTATGGCCTGGGCCGCCTGGCCTTGGACAAGGGCGAGGTGAAAGAGGCCTTGGGCTATCTACGCCGGGCGGCGGCCTGGAAGCCGGACAGCGTCCTTATCCTCAGCGCCCTGGGCGACGTGTACCACAAGATGGGACGCCTGGACGAGGCCACGAAAGCCCTGGAAGAGGCGCTCAAACGGGAACCCGACTCGCCGGTGGCGCACCTTCGCCTGGGACTGGTCCTCCAGGACCAAGGCCGCTGGCAGCAGGCCCTGCAGCACCTGAAAAAGGCCGAAAGCCTGGCCCCTTACAATCCCCTCCTGGACTACCACCTGGGCATCCTTTACGGGCGCATCGACCAACTGGGCGACGCCCACTACTTCCTGGGCCGCTACTATCAACGAACGGGCAACCGCAAGCTCGCCGCCTTCCATTACGAAAAGGCCCGCTCCCACCTGCCGGAATCCGACCCCCGGCAGAAGAAAATCGACGACGCCCTCAAAGGACCCCACAAGAAAGAGCGTCCCGGCTGATCCCAGCCGTCTGGAAAGGGACGCCCCCGGCCCTGCCGACGCCCACCCTTGTCCGCCGCATTCCCGGCAAGGCCCGGATTCCAGGGGCCTGCTCGAAAGACGGGGGATGAACGCATGTCTCGTGGCGCAGCCCGTTGGGGTTGGGCAAGGACCCCCGGCCGTGGCATGGGCCATCGCGGACGGCCCGCCCTTCATGGGGTTCGGAGACCACGGGATGGCCCGGCCCGTTTGGACGCGATCCGCCTTTGTCTTTTCGCAGCCATGAAGGCCCACGCCACGAAAAAGGGGGCGTTTCTCCCGCTGTCTCACCAACTTCCAGGGGGTATGGTCCGGATACCGCTTGACGATTTCCAAAACCCGGTGCTAGTGATCTTGCCAATGTGAAGAGAAAAGACGTGTTTTGCCACAATCGTCCTCAATAACCGGGGGAAGTGGAGGGACCCATGAAGGTTTTGGTCAGCGACACCTTGGCCGAATCGGGGATAGAAAAGCTGCGGGCCATCCCCGACTTGGAGGTGGAGGTCAACACCAGCCTCACTCATGAAGAGCTCTGCCAGGCCATCAAGGAATACGACGCCCTGGTGATCCGAAGCGCCACCAAGGTCACCCGGGAAGTCTTGGAAAATGCCGATCGGCTCAAGGTAGTGGCCCGCGCCGGGATCGGCCTAGACAACGTGGACATCGACGCCGCCACCAAGCGGGGCATCGTGGTGATGAACACCCCCGAGGGGAACGTGATCACCACCGCCGAACACACCATCGCCATGCTCATGGCGCTGAGTCGAAACATCCCCCAGGCCACCCAGTCCATGAAAGCGGGCAAATGGGAAAAGAAGAAGTTCCGGGGCAAGGAGGTCTTCAACAAGACCCTGGGCATCATCGGCATCGGTCGCATCGGCCGTGTGGTGGCGGATCGCGCCAAGGGACTCAAGATGAACGTGATCGCCTTCGACCCCTACATCGGGCCGGAGGCCATCAACAAACTGGGCGTTGAGGCGGTCACCTTCGACGAGCTGCTGGCCCGGGCCGATTACATCACCGTGCACACCCCCATGACCCAGGAGACCCGCGACCTGATCAACAAGGACGCCTTTCAAAAGATGAAACGCGGGGTCTTCGTCCTCAATTGCGCCCGAGGTGGCATCGTCAACGAGCAGGACCTCTACCAGGCCATCGAGGAAGGGATCGTGGCGGGCGCCGCCCTGGACGTCTTCGTGGAAGAACCCCCCAAGGACAACCCGCTGCTGGCCCTGGACAAGGTCATCTCCACCCCCCACCTGGGCGCCTCCACGGACGAAGCCCAGGAGAATGTGGCCCTGGCCGTGGCGGACCAGGTGATCGACTACCTGCTCCACGGAACCATCCGAAACGCGGTGAACGCGCCGGCCATCGACGGCGAAGTCCTGGCCACTCTGTGGCCCTATCTGCAGTTGGCCGAGAAACTGGGAAGCCTGGTGCAGCAGATCACTCCGGGGGCCCCGGAAGAGATCTCGGTGGAATACGTGGGAGAGGTCTGCAGCGCCAAGGACCTGAAACCCCTCACCATCTCGGTACTCAAAGGCATCCTCACCCCCATGCTGGGAGACCAGGTCAACTTCGTCAACGCACCGGTGCACGCCAAGGAGCGGGGCATTCGGGTCACGGAAAGCACGCGCGAGGAGGCGGAGGACTTCACCAACCTCATCAGCATCTACATGAAGACCTCCAAGGACGAAAACCTGGTGGCCGGCACCCTGTTCGGCAAGAAGGATGTGCGGCTGGTCCGCATCAACGACTTTCGTCTGGAGGCCGCCTTGGAAGGCCACCTGGTGCTCATCTACAACATCGACACCCCGGGAACCATCGGGGCCATCGGCACTTGCCTGGGACGCCACGACATCAACATCTCCATGATGGACGTGGGGCAGGTCCTGGAACGGGGCCAGAACATCATCCTGTTGCGTACGGACACCCCGGTCACCGACAACGTGATCCAGGAAGTGCTTGCGCTGGAAAACGTCAACATCGTTCAGAAACTGGAGCTTTAAGGGCGAGGAAGCAAGATGGAAGAGCAGGAAAAGAAGGGCTTTGTGGTTCGCGATCGTCGCAAGGTTTCCTTGGACGGCCTGGATGACGACGGCAAAAAAGAAGAGGCCCAGGAAGAAAAGTCGTCCCAGGCGTCGGCACAGCAGGCACCCCGGGACGCCGCCGGGGAGGGATCCTCCCAGGCCGCCTCCGAGGCGCACCGCTATCCGGAAGTGACCTTTTCCACCTTTGTCTTTTCTCTCAGCTCTTCCGCTCTGGTGCACCTGGGAGAGGTGCCCGACCCTGCCACCAACAAGGTGGAAAAGGACTTGAGCCTGGCCAAACAGATCATCGACACCCTGGCCATGTTGGAGGAGAAGACCCGGGGCAACCTGGAACGCGACGAGCAACAACTTCTCCAGACGGTCCTCTACGATCTGCGGCTCCGTTTCGTCAAACAGAGCACCAGTTGAGAAATCCCCGCCTTGGCCGGGTCGACCACTCAGGACTCGGCCCGGCCGAGGCACAAGGAAACGAGCCGGCAGATGAAGATGCGGACGGAACGGGCAAGGGACGTGCCGGCGCTCCAGGTCGTCCACACACCGGCCAAGATCAACCTCTGGCTGGAGGTCCTGGCCAAGCGGCCGGACGGATACCACGACCTGTCCAGCCTCATGCTTCCCGTGGCCCTCTACGACACCCTGGAAGTGCAGATCGATCCCGGCGATACCCAAACCCGCCTGGAAGTGAATATGCCCGGGGTCCCAACGGACGAGAGGAACCTGGTCTGGAGGGCGGCCCAAGCGTACTTCCAAAGAACCAGCCGGCCGGTGGGCCTTCGGGTTCGGCTCACCAAGCGGATCCCATGGGCTGCCGGCCTGGGCGGGGGCAGTTCCGACGCCGCCGCCATTCTTTCTGTTCTCAACCAGTGCGCACTCGATCCCCTGTCGCCCGAAGAACTGCTCGGGGTGGCCGCCACTGTGGGCGCCGACGTGCCCTTCTTCCTTCTGAGACGCCCGGCTCTGGCCACCGGCATCGGGGAAACACTGGAACCCGTGGACGATCTCCCCTCCTATCCGTTGGTGCTCATCAAGCCGCCGGTGGACGTTTCCACTGCCTGGGCCTATGGGAGATTAAAGTTGACAAGGGGGGGGAGCCGAATTAGAATCGCCACGCTGTTGGCTTGTCCCCGCAACCCGGCGCCATGCCTGGAAAATGACCTGGAAAAGGAGGTCGTTTCCCGGCACCCGGTGATCGAGGGTATCAAGCGCTGGCTGCTGCAAAACGGGGCCGTAGGGGCGCTCATGAGTGGAAGCGGCCCTACGGTTTTTGGCGTCTTTGAGGCGTGGGAACAGGCCCAGGCCGTCGAAAGTCTGGCAAAGAGAGACCGGCCCGAGTGGTGGAGTGCCGCGGTCGTTACGCTGACGGGCCGCGAAGGGGTCGAATCCGCGCATGAGAGTTGGGGTGTCGCCAAGGGGTAAGGCACGGGTCTTTGGAACCCGCACTCGGAGGTTCGAATCCTCCCACCCCAGCCAACGCCAGGGGCCTTGGGGCCGGGCGGTTTCGACGGAAGACGGGGTCGGGACGGCGCATGCTTGATCGCATCAGGATATTCGCAGGTTCGTCCAACCCGACACTGGCGCAAGACATTTGCCGCTGCATGGGTCTGTCGCTGGGCTCATGCTTGCTGTCGCGATTCTCCGATGGGGAGATTCGCGTGGAGATCCATGAGAACGTTCGGGGAGCCGACGCGTATGTGGTTCAATCCACCTGTCGACCCGTGAACGAAAACCTCATGGAGCTCCTGCTTCTGGTGGATGCGCTCAAACGGGCTTCGGCGGCTCGGGTGACCGCCGTCATTCCCTACTACGGCTATGCACGGCGCGACCAGAAGAACAAGCCCCGCGTGCCCATCACGGCCAAGATGGTGGCCAATCTGCTCACGGCCGCCGGGGTGGACCGGATCATATCGTGCTCCTTGCACGCCGGCCAGATCCAGGGCTTTTTCAAGGTGCCCGTGGACGATATCCCCGGCGAATGGATTTTCGCCGACGAACTGGCCAAGGTGCTGACCGGGCGTGAAGTGATTGTGGCCCCTGACGCCGCGGGGGTGGCCCGGGCTCGGATTGTGGCGGAAAGATTCCAACTGCCTTTGGCCATCATCCACCAGGAAGCCGAAACGAGTTGGAGCCGGCCGGTGGTGGTGGGCGAGGTGCGAGGGCGTCCGGTGGTGATCTTCGATGACATGGTGGTCACCGGACGCAAGCTGTGCCGAGCCGCCCGGGCGGCTTGGGAAGAAGGGGCCGTGGAGGTGGTGGGTTTTTGTGTTCACCCGGTTCTGTCGGAGGGGGCCTTGGAGCGCATCGGCGCCTCCCCGCTGCGGCGGGTCGTGGTCACAGACACCATCCCGCTCCGCAGCCGTGGGACCGGCGACATCAAGATGGAAACCGTGACGGTGGCGCCCATTCTGGCACGGGTCATCGAAAAGGCCCACGAGGGGGCCTCGGTAAGTGAGCTCTTCACCTGAACGCACGGGTTTAGGTGTTTTATTCATTGGGAGGCGAAAACAAAATGAGTGTTGAACTGACAGCGAAAGTGCGAACCGAAACCGGTAAGGGCCCCGCGCGGCGCCTGCGCCAGCAAAACTGGATCCCCGCCATCTGCTACGGCCCCAAGGCGGAGCCCTTGGCTCTGAGCGTCCCCGAGAACCTTCTGGCCAAATGCCTTCGGGAAATGGGCGAAGAGTCCCGTCTGATCCCGCTCGTGGTGGACCATGACGGAAAGACGGAACGCAAGCAGGTCATGATCCGCGAGCTGCAGCTGCATCCTTACAAGCACAAGGTGATCCACCTGGACTTCCACGAGGTGCCCCTGGATGAACCCATCGCCGTGGATGTGCCCCTGGAGCTCATGGGTGAACCCGTGGGGGTGGAAAAGGGCGGCATGCTGAACCAAATCCGCCATACCTTGTCCATCCGCTGCCTGCCCACCGAGATTCCGGAAAAACTCACGCTGGACGTGAGCGGGCTGGATGTGGGAGAATCGATTCACATCTCCGATCTGGAAGATAAGTATCCCTTCGAGCTGCTGGACGAAGGGCGTTACACCGTGGTGACAGTGGCCGCTCCCGCCGGCGAAGCAGCCGAGGAAGCAGCCGAAGAAGGTGCTGAACTGGAGTCAACTGAAGGTGGAGAGGAGGTGACAGAGGCTTAGGTTGTAGGGGGTTGTCCCCGCCAACTGCCATGAGTCACGAGACGCTTCCACAGACCACCACGTTCCTGATTGCTGGGCTGGGAAACCCGGGGCCCCGATACGCACAGACCCGCCACAACGTGGGATTCTGTGTGATCGATCAGCTGGCCGAGCGGTTTTCCATCCCCATGCAGGACCGGAAATTCCCGGCACACTGGGGGGAGGGCCGCATCGGGGGCCGCAAGGTGGTCCTGGTCAAGCCCATGACCTTCATGAACCGCAGCGGCGATGCGGTCGGTGCCCTGTTCCGGTACTACCGGCTCCGCCCCCAGGCCCTCCTGGTGGTGCACGACGACCTGGACCTGCCCCTGGGGCGCATCCGGATCGCACGCCGAGGAGGAGCCGGAGGACACAGGGGGGTGGCTTCCATCATCCAGGCTGTGGGCGGCGGCGATTTTGCCCGCCTGAAGCTCGGCATCGGAAGGCCCCTTTACGGAGAGCCGGTGGAAGCCTATGTGCTCGACGGGTTCTATTCCGACCAGCTCCCGGCAGTGAAGGAGATGGTGGATCGGGCGGCAATCGCGGCCTTGGCGGTGCTGGAAGAAGGGCTGGAGGCGGCCATGAACCGTTTCAATCGGCGCCAAAAGCCGGCGGATCAACCCGAGGGCTGACTTTTTTTTGGGGTGTCAAGTTAAAATTTGCACAAGGTGAAGGAGGATGGGAGCGATGCTCGAGTACACGACCTATGCACCGATTTTTGGTGTTGCCGGCTTTTTCCTGGCGTTCTTGATCTATTCCTGGGTCAAGAAGCAGCCCAACGGCAACGAGAGGATTCAGGAACTTGAAGAAATGATTCACGCGGGGGCCATGGCCTTCTTGAAGACCGAATATTCGGTCCTTCTGATCTTCATCGCCATCGTTTTCGGTCTGCTTTTCGTCGGAATCAATCCCCAAACGGCTTACTGCTTCCTGGGCGGCGCGGCCTGCTCCATCCTGGCCGGCTTCACCGGCATGAGCTCCGCCACCCGCGCCAATTCCCGCACGTCCTGGGCCGCCAACCAGTGGGGCCAGGCCAAAGCCCTGACCGTTTCCTACTTCGGCGGCGCCGTCATGGGCCTGGCCGTGGCCAGCCTGGGTCTGCTGGGCGTGGGCATCGCCTACTACCTGTTCGGCGGTAACGTTGAAACGGCCAATTACATCAACGGCTTCGCCATGGGCGCCAGCTCCATCGCTCTCTTTGCTCGTATGGGCGGCGGCATCTACACCAAGGCGGCCGACGTGGGCGCCGACCTGGTGGGCAAGGTGGAAGCGGGCATCCCGGAAGACGACCCGCGCAACCCCGGCGTCATCGCTGACAACGTGGGTGACAATGTGGGCGACATCGCCGGTATGGGCGCCGACATCTTCGAATCCTATGTGGGCTCCATCATCGCCACCATCGCCATCGCGGCCACCATGCCCAAGGACCTGCTCCACGGCGCCGACCGGATGGCCTACATGGCCATGCCGCTTTTGACCGTTATGGTCGGCCTGCTCGCCTCCTTTTTGGGTGTGTTCAGCCTGAAGGCCATGGCCGGAATGGCTCCCCAGAAGGCCCTGCGCTACACCACCTTTGTGGCCGCCGGCGCCTTCGTGGCCCTGACCTACTACCTGACCAGTCAGCTGGGCCTGCCCGTGGGCGTCTTCTGGGCCGTGCTCTCCGGTCTGGTCGTGGGCATCGTGATCGGTCTTCTGGCCGAGTACTACACCTCCATGGGACCGATCCGCAAGATCGCCGCCCAATCTGAAACCGGTGCTGCGACCGTCATCATCAGCGGTCTGGCCGTGGGTATGGAAAGTGTGGCCCTGCCGGTGCTCGGCATCTGCGTGGCCACCTACATCGCTTATGTGACGGCCGGCATCTACGGCATCGGTATCTCCGCCGTGGGTATGCTCGCCACCGTCGGCGCCACCATGACCGTGGACGCCTACGGTCCCATCGCCGACAACGCCGGTGGTATCTCCGAGATGGCCGAACTGGGTCCTGAAACCCGCGCCATCACCGACAGCCTGGACGCCCTGGGCAACACCACGGCCGCCATCGGCAAGGGCTTCGCCATCGGCGCCGCCGCCCTGACCGCCGTGGCCCTCTTCCAGGCCTACGCCCAGGCGGCTCAGCTGGAAACCATCAATATCACCGATCCCTACGTGATCATCGGTGCTTTTGTGGGCGCCATCGTGCCCTTCCTGGTGGCGGCCCTCACCATGACCGCCGTGGGTGACGCGGCCTTCGACATGGTGGAAGAAATCCGCCGTCAGTTCCGCGAAATCCCGGGCCTCATGGAAGGCAAGGCCAAGCCCGATCCGGCCCGCTGCGTGTCCATCGCCACCAAGGGCGCCATCCGCAAGATGATCCTCCCCGGTCTTGTGGGCGTATCCGCTCCGGTTCTGGTGGGATTCCTGGTGGGTTCCCATGCCCTGGGCGGCCTGCTGCTGGGCTGCACCCTCACCGGTGCTATGCTGGCCCTTTTCATGGCCAACGGTGGCGGCGCGTGGGATAACGCCAAGAAGTACATCGAGGAAGGTCACTTCGGCGGCAAGGGCTCCGACAATCACAAAGCGGCCGTTGTGGGCGACACCGTGGGCGATCCGTTCAAGGATACCTCCGGTCCGACCATGAACATCCTGATCAAGCTGGTGTCCGTCATCTCGCTGGTGATCGCCCCGTTGCTCATCGGCTAAACGGATCCCTGCCGTTCCCAACAGGGGGCCCCTCCCGTCACGGGGGGAGCCCCCTTTCCCTTTAAGAACCTGCCGGGTCTTTCGTCCTTTTATCGCTTTGCACCCAGTCCGGGAAATGTTATTATTATTGACATTCTAAGGCCCTATGGGATTCCAGCGGCAGGGTGTCTGCCGACGTTTCATGGGCGCGTCGGTCCGTATGCATACGTCCCGGCGGGGTCCTGGCTGATTCCCGTATGAGGACAGGGAGGTCAAGATGTTCAAGGTTGGGGACCTGGCGGTCTATCCCGCCCACGGCGTGGGCAAGATCGAAGCCATCGAATCCAAGACCATCGGCGGGGATTCGCAAGACTTTTACATCATGCGGATCCTGGAAAACGACATGAAGATCATGATTCCGGTCCAGAATGCGGACACTGTGGGCCTGCGCCCGCTGATCCAGTCCGAAGACGTGCCCAAGGTCTACGGGATCCTTCAAAGCCGGGAGATTTCGGTCAACTCGGCCACGTGGAACCGCCGCTATCGCGAGTACATGGAAAAGATCAAGACCGGCTCCATCTATGAATTGGCTGAAGTCTTGAGGGATCTGACCGTCTTGCAGGTGGACAAGGAATTGAGTTTCGGCGAACGTAAGATGTTGGAAACCGCTCGATCGCTGCTCATCACCGAGGTGGCGATCGCCAAGGGGATGGACGAAGACCAGGTTTCCCAAGAAATCGACAGCATCCTTCAATAGTTCTCTCGGCGGCGAAAAGAATGCAACGCACGTCCCGCCGCCCCATGAGGGGACCTCAAGTACTCGCCTGGGATCATGGGAAGAGGCCCAGGGAGCTTTCCTGCGCCGGTCCTTGCCCGCAAGGCCCGGGTATTCCATGAAGAAAGGAGGTGAAGCGTTTGGCTTGGGCCGGAATTGTAACCAAGATTCTTCTCGTCATCGTTTGCAGCGTGGGCGGCTATCTCATCGCCGGCCAAATCCAGCAACTCAGCACCCTGACCTGGGCGCCCTGGGCCGGGGTGGGCATCGGCTTTTCCTTTGCACTCATCGCCATTTGGCTTGTTAAATTCATCCGCCGGATTCCTCTCAAAGTCTTGATCGGTGGAACCCTGGGGCTTCTCATGGGTTTGCTGATCGCCCGGCTCATCAGCTATGGCTTAATCAGCGTGGAAAACACCACCATCCGGGTGGCCACCTACGTGGTACTGGTTTGCATTTTCGGCTATGTGGGCATGGTCCTGGGCAGCATCAAGATCGAAGAGATGGGCTGGCCCAGCTGGAGTTGGCTCCAGCGGGGGGGCACCAAGGGTGGGTCCCTGAAGATCCTGGACACCAGCGTCATCATCGACGGACGCATCGTGGACATCGTCCAGGCCGGCTTCCTGGAGGGAGTGCTGGTGGTGCCGGAATTCGTGCTCCAGGAGCTGCAACACATCGCGGACAGCGCCGATTCGTCGCGCCGCGTGCGCGGCCGTCGCGGCCTGGACATGCTCAAGAAACTCCAGGAAAGCGACCAGACGGAGGTGCGCATCGAGCGCCAGGACTTCAGCAACCTGCAGGAGGTGGACGCCAAGCTGGTGGCCTTGGCTCTGCGGTTGAACGCATCCATTGTCACCAACGACTACAACCTGTCCAAGGTGGCGGAAGTTCAAGGGATCCGAGTGCTCAACATCAACCAACTGGCCAACGCTCTGCGCCCCGTGGTCCTTCCGGGGGAGGTCCTGCGGCTCCACATCCTCAAGGAAGGAAAAGAGCACGGCCAGGGCATCGCCTACCTGGAAGACGGCACCATGGTGGTGGTGGAAAACGCCGCCAAGCTCCTGGGCCAGGAGGTGGAAGCGTCGGTTACCAGTATCCTCCAGACCACGGGAGGGCGGATGATCTTCACCACGCTCAAATCCCCGGAGCAGAACCACCGCCACTGAGACGCTGATCGAGAACGCCCGGGTTGCTCCCTTTTTGTGCGGACGGAAGGCTGGCCTTGAGGGAGTCGGGGCAGGTTACGAATCCGCCCCGACGAGGCTTTCTGACAACAAAAAAAGCGCCCGTGGGCAGTGACAGCGAGCCCGCCTTTTTCTCCACGTGCTTGGAGGCGGGCGGCGTGGCGGCGAAAAAGCCGGCCACCCCTCCCCGGACACAGGCAGGGGAATCTGTCTCCAGACGGTCAGATGGACATTCTCATCTCCGCTCGTCGCCTTGAAACCGCATGAAAGGCGCCTGTGCTTGGGAAGGGGGAGCTTGGAAGGAACGGGACGTTGAACCAGGAAAGAATCTACCGGGTCCAGGCGCAGGAAGCGGGACAGCGCCTGGACCTTTTTTTGGCCTCCAAGGACGAGGAAAGGTCCCGAAGCCAGTTCAAGAAATGGATCGAGGCGGGCCGGGTGCAGGTGAACGCCCGAACGGTCAAACCCCGATACCTGGTCCAGGCCGGGGACGAAGTGCTCCTTCGCGTGCCGCAGCCCCAAGGCCCGGAGATCACTCCCGAGCCCATCCCCTTGGACATACTCTACGAAGACGAGCACATCCTCGTGGTCAACAAGGCGCCGGGCGTGGTGGTCCATCCGGGGGCGGGCCACGCTTCGGGCACGCTGGTTCACGGTCTCCTGAACCACTGCTCCCGGCTGGCCAGCCAAGGCAGTCCGCTTCGGCCCGGCATCGTGCACCGGTTGGACCGGGAAACATCCGGGGTGCTGTTGGTGGCCAAATCGGACCCGGCCTACCTGCGGCTCATCGAGCTGTTCAAGGAGCACCGGGTGCGCAAACGCTACCTGGCTTGGGTCTATGGACGGCCCCGGCCGGAAAAGGGAGAGATTCGCACCCTGATCGGCCGTCATCCCAAGGACCGCAAACGGATGGCCGTGGTGGATCGAAACGGCAAGGAAGCGGTCACCCAATGGCGCGTCGTCACGTCTTGGCACGACCAGGTGAGCCTGCTGGAGGTGCGGATCCTGACCGGCCGCACCCACCAGATCCGCGTTCATTGCCACTACCTGGGCCACCCCTTGCTGGGTGATCCCACCTACGGCGGAGGTCGGCGCAGGGCGCGCTCCTTGGCCCATCCACGGATCCGACACCTTGTGCTCACACAGGTTCAGCGCACCCTGCTTCACGCCCATCGGCTGGAACTGGAGCACCCCATCTCCGGCATCCCCATGGCCTGGGAGGCGCCGGAACCGGAAGATTTCCTCTCCCTGCGCCAGGCCTTGGAAGCCGTGATCCGTCATCCGTGATCTCCGGATGCCGGGAAAAGGAAAAGGGGATGGACACGCGTCTTTCGGCGTTACTGCGATGGAACGACCGAAAGGCCTTCGGGGAAGAGATCGATGAGGGTGAGGCGGGGCCGATTTCGGTAGTCGTCCCAGTCGATTCGAAAGACCGCATCCATGGGTCCAGAATGGCCCTTCAGGTGCCTGGCCCAAGAATCCGCCCCGTTCCAAAAGACGGCGGGAACGCCGTGGCCGGCGATTTGAAACGAAAGGTGTGCGCGGTTACGCCCGAAGGTACGCACGCCTTCCAGCACCACATCCCGCGCCCAGAAGACGGGAGCAGGGTTGTCCATGCCGTGGGGCTCCAGCGCACTCAATTGCGCGTAGAGTTCTTCACCCACCAGATCCAGGTCCAGCTCCAGATCGATCCGGCCCTTGGGCACGAAAAGATCCGCGGCGGCCTCCCGCGCCACCTCCTCAAAACGCTGCGCGAACCGCTCCACCTGGTGGGCTTCCACGGTCACCCCGGCCGCCATCTTGTGGCCGCCCCACTGGACCAGGAAGTCCCTGCACCGGCTCAAGGCACGGTGCACGTCGTAGCCGGGAACGCTGCGCACGGAGCCCTTGTAAACCCTCGCTTCCGGCGTATCCGCACCCAAAAGCGCCACGGGCCCGTAGAGCATCTCCTGCTGCACCTTGGTGGCCACGATCCCCACCAGCCCCGGATTCCAGGACGGGTCGGCCAGAACAAGAGTGCGCCGGTCCGCCGTCTGAATGCGCGTGCGAACGTCTTGTAGAATCCGGGCCACGCCCTTCTGACGCTCGGAATTGATTCGGTCCAGTTGTTCGGCCAGGAGTTGGGCCGTGGTCGGCTCTTGCGCCGTCAGCAGCTGGAACGCCTGCACAGGATCCCCCATGCGGCCGGCGGCGTTGATCCGAGGGGCCATGGAATAGGCCACATCCCCGGCCTTCACGACGCGGCCCTGCAAGCCGGCCACCCTTTGAAGGTGTGTTAAGGGCATGTGGGCCTCTGCGTTTAGAGCCTTCAGTCCCGCCGCCACCAGGATGCGGTTGCCCTCGGTCAAGGGAACCATGTCGGCGATGGTTCCCAGCGCCGCCAGGCTCAGGTAACGCCCGTCCAGAGGTACGTGTCCGTGGGACCCGTTGAGGGCATGACGCAGCCGGGTCAGGAAGAGCAGGGTCAGTCCGGCCGAGCAGAATTCTTTGAAGGACGAGGGACAGTCGGGATGCTTGGGATTGACCAGGACGGTGGCCGGGGCCAGGTGGTCGGGCACCACTTCGTGGTGGTCGATGATAAGGACATCCATGCCCTTTTGACGGGCCGCCGCCACGGCATCACGGTCCAGGGTGCCGCAGTCCACAGCCACCAGCAAACCGCAGTCCGAAGCCTCTTGGATGGCGCGGTCCGGTACGCCGTAGCCTTCGGCCCGGGTGGGAAGGATGACCCGGCGGTTGGCGTGACCGATGTCACGGAGGAAAAGATCCAGCTGCGCGGCCGACGTGATGCCGTCGCAATCGTAGTCGCCCACCACCAGGATGCCGCTGCCCCCCACGATGTGCCGGGCCATGAGCTCAGCCGCCTGGTCCATGCCGCGAAACGAAAGGTAAGCCTGCAGCAAGGACAAGTCGGAGCGCAGAAAGGTGTTCGCTTCCAGCCCCCGGGACCGCAACACCAGTTCCAGAACATCCTGGACCGTGCGGGGCTTTTCCCAACAACCCAGTGTCCACTGTCTCCGCATGGAACCCACCTGATGGCATCCTTCCAGCCGCCGACGCCACGGCCGCGGGCAAGACCGGTCCCGACCCGACGGCTGCTTCCAGATCAAAAGAGTATGGATTGTAGCAGGTCGCCGTGCGCTTGTCAGCCACCCTTTGGCGGGTTCGCGGGCGGGAAACCGGGGAGCACCTTTTTCATGAAAATGATTGACAACAAGGGACTGAAACTATTTGTTGGATAAAAAATCTGCTCAAAGGAGATGACGTTCCCATGGCCGACAATCGCCTGATTCACGCGTTTGCCAAAAACGCTTTGGAAGAAATCCGCGTATCCATCAACATCTTTCGAGGCAAGGAATACATCGACATCCGCACCTACTACAAAGGGGACGATGGGGAGTATCACCCGTCCAAGAAAGGCGTGACCATGTCCCCGGAGCTCCTGCCCGACCTGGTGGAAGCCGTCCAAAAGCTTGAGGAAGCCCTCGAGGAATAGATGCCCGAAACCACTTCCTCCAGAACCCAGTTCACCTGGTGCACCAAGGAAGAACGCTTTCTGCCCGTATCGCGCTGTCTGGTGTGTAAAACGCCATGTGACGAGACACGCCGGCGGGGGGATATGGGGGCAGCGGCGGACGCCCTGGTGGAAGCAGGACGCATCAAGGAGTATTTCGTCATGACGGCCAAAGCACGATCCCAAGAAAAGTCCGCGGAAAGCTCCCCCCGATTCTTCTTTCTGGAAAACGGTACGCTTCGGGAACTCCAGGACGATCAATACAGCCGCACCACGGTCTATGAGGCCGTTGGGAGCTACGGCGTGGAGCGGCGTTTTGTGCGACCGGAAGAAAAGAACAACATTCTCTACGAGGGCAAAAAGCCCCCGAAAAAGACCGTTCCCCTTCTGGTCCTGAAGGAAAACGACGAAGTGGTCCTTTCCGACTGGAAAGAACTGGAGGCCGAGCCGGAAAGGTTGGCGGCCGTAAAGGAAGTGGTGGTGACCCGGCCGGTCAAGCAGGTCTTCGTCCTCAAGGCGCTCTGATACGCTGCCGCTTCATCGGCCTTGCCGATAGGCAAAAGCCCCCTCCATCGGTCTTTTCACTTGATTGGACAGGACACCCGTCGTAGAATTTTGGCAGGTCACATGTCATGCCTTATGATCTGTCCCATCCAACAAGGAGGCAAGCGATGGCCAATTTTCTCTTTGTCTTGAGCCGCGACGAGAACGACGCGGCCACCCGTTGCTTTCAGTTCGCCAAGATCGCCCATTCCCAGGGCCACAAGGTGGATGTTTTTCTCATTGATTCGGGGGTGCTCTGGGCGGACAAAACGCGCGACACCACCGTCAAGACCACCACCGGAGACTCCGTGAGCGACTACCTGCCCTATCTGGTGGAAAACGAAATCCCCATTTACGTGTGAATTCCGTGCGCCAAGGCCCGTCAGGTGGACGAGGCCAAATTTCATCCCAACATGGCCCTGGAGGGAGGCCCGCTGCTCATCAGCCTGGCCGCAGAGGCGAAGGTCTTCAACTTCTAGGAGCTTGTCCGAAAAGGGCCTTTCGGGAGGTTTCTAACTAGTTGAAATTCCACTGGCCCCGTTGTGCTTATTGAATTCTTAGACAGCTTTGTAGGGGCGGGTTCAAAACCCGCCCCTATCGCTTAAAGCCCAGGCCAGCCGCACGGCGCCGCCTGGCCGTTCCAAACCGTCCGGTGCGCACGAAGACGAGCCAACCCGTCCATCCTCGGGGAGGCTCCCAGGAGAGCCGGCACCGGCGGTGTCCATCCTTTTCGCCCCGACCCCCTTCGTTGAGCCATTCCATCTGGGTGGCGCTAGGCAAAGGCCTTGCGCTATTTTGGATGGTGTGTGATTTTCGGCCCGCCGGTTGGCACCGGGAACGAACCCTGGGAGGGGGAATCTTGTCAGAACCCGTTCTACGCTGCGATCATCTTTCCCATACCCTGCCTGACGGGCGCTCCCTGTTTCGGGATGTGTGCCTGGAAATCCACCGGGGTGCCTGGATCCAGATCGCAGGCCCTTCCGGGTGCGGCAAAACCACCTTACTGAGGATGCTGGTGGCCCTCCAACGCCCCCAGTCGGGCGCCATCTTCTGGAACGGCACCCCCCTGGATCAGGTGCCCGGCCCTCTCCTGCGATCCCGCGTGGTGTATGTGGCCCAAAGCCCGTCCCCGGTATCCGAATCGGTGGAACGCCATCTGACCCGTCCTTTCCACTTCCGGCTGCACCGCCATCGCCGGCCTCCGACCCGGGAACAAATGCGCCTTATGTTGGATAAGCTGGGCCTGGAAGACGTGCCTTGGGATCGGGGCGTGGACGACTTGTCCGCCGGTCAGCGCCACCGCCTGGCCCTTCTGCGCGCCCTGCTCCTCACCCCCCAGGTGCTCTTACTGGACGAGCCCATGGCCCCCCTGGACCGGGGAAGCCAGGCCAAGGTGGAGGATCTCCTGGAGGAGGTCCGCTGGGAAAACGGGACGAGCATGGTGTTGGTGAGTCATCAGGAACCCGTACGCAAGGCCCCCGACACGGTGTTTCATCTGGAAGCCGGTCGGCTGGAGCCCCGCCAGAGGAAATGACATGGACCCAGGCCTTTTGAAGATCAGCAACCTGCAACTGGCGGCCGCGTTGGGATTTGTGCTGTTGGGCGGGCTAACCTCGCTCGTCCACGGCCTGCGTCTGGAAAAGGATCTCCTGTGGGGCACCGTGCGCACGTTCGCCCAGCTTTTCGCCATGGGCTACGTGCTGACTGTGATCTTCCGGGTTCAGCACCCGGAGCCCGTCCTGGCTTTCTTTGTCTTCATGATTGCATCGGCCGCCTGGATCATCCGCAGCCGGGTGTCGGAGCGGGCCGTCTCCTTCTTTCTGCCCACGCTGTGTTCCATGCTGGTGAGTTATCTCATCATCGCCTACGTGGTCACGGCCGTGGTGGTGGGGGTGGACCCCTGGTGGCGCCCCCAGTACTTCCTTCCCTTGGGGGGCATGGTGATCGGAAATTCCATGAACGCCGTGGCCATCGCGCTGGAACGCCTGTTCGGCGAGTTGCGCAGCCGCCGGGCTCAGGTGGAGGCGCTTCTCTGCCTTGGGGCCGATTGCCGGGAAGCCAGTGGGGACATGGTCCGCATGGCCGTAAAAGCGGGCATGATCCCTTCCATCAACGCCATGATGGGAGTGGGAATCGTCTTTATCCCCGGGATGATGACGGGACAGATTCTGGCCGGAGCGGATCCCTTGGTGGCCATCCGCTATCAGATCGTCGTGATGCTCATGCTGGTGGGCTCCACCACCCTGGCCACGCTGCTGGTGGTCTGGCTGGTCCGCCGACGGTGCTTCGGCCCCAAGCACGAACTGCTTCTTTGAGCGGGGAGGTTCCCGGGCCCATCCCCTGCTCCCGATCGTTGTGACGCCGAGTCTGGCCGGTCAGGCCGCATCCCGCCGGCCCCCCGTTCCGGCGGCAGCCTGGGCTTCCGCTTGGGAAAAGAGCCGGTGCACATTCAGCAAAATGCGCACGGCGTCTTCCTCTTTCGCCATGCCGGCGATGTATTCCAGGGGGGCACCCAGCCCGTAGGCCGGCGCATCTTCGATCTGATCCGCCTTGATGTTTTCCACGTGGGAAACGCTGTCCACCACGATCCCCACGAGCAAGGCCCGGTCCCTTTCGGGGACTTCCAGGATGATGATGCAGGTCCGATCATGGTAGGCCAGTTCCGGAAGGCCGAACTTGAGACGCAGATCAATCACCGGGATGACCTGCCCCCTCAGGTTCACAACGCCCTTGAGCGACGGGGGTGTTTCCGGCATCGACCGGATGGGCATCATGCCCACGATTTCCTTGACCGACAACACATCCACTCCGTAGTCCTGATCCATGAGGCGAAAGATCAGGTACTGTCCTTCCCGGTCCAGGTTCGCCTTACTGGAAGGGGACGCCTGGGTTTCCAGGGCTTCCACCTTTTCCCGGGCGAAGGCGGCCGCATCGCGGAGGATGGAGCGACGAACGGTTCCTCCCGCCTCACGACAAGCCTTCTCGGCGAAGCGAAGATCGAGCAGCCGGTTCAGGTCCACCCGCGTACCCAAACCCATGCGATCCACCATGTAGTCCTGAATCTTGGCGAAGTCTTCGGGCACCGGCATCAGGTCGTCGGTCTTGACCCCCAGGGGGTCGGTGAGCACGTTTTTGACGATGGCCTTCTTGAGCCCCAATGTGCCTTGGGGATCCAGGAACTCCACACCGATCTCCGCAGCGGTTTCCGGATTGGCGCTTATGAACTTGCCCGCCTGGACCAGCAAGCGCACCAGCTCCTGCACCGCCTCGGGATGCTGCTCGATGATCTCATCGCGCATGGCGACCACGCAACAGGGGTGGTTTTCCCAGATCTCGCCCGACAGGAAGAGCTCGTCGGCGATGCCGCCGGCAATCGCCTTGGTTCCGATGGGCTCGGCCACCATGAATCCCCCGGCCCCCTCCTGGCTGGACAAGAATTCCGGCATGCGCACCGGGGGCGCCACCTCGTAGATCACATCGCAGGCCTTGTCGTCGGCGGTGCCGGGACGGAGTCCCAGGCCTGTGAGGAACATGTGGGACAGGATGTGATGGATGGACAGTTCATGGGGGATATAGAAGGTCTTTCCCTTGAGCAGGGCCTTGACCGGCTGCCCCGGGACCTTCTTGTGAACGGCGATGCTGCCGTTCTTGTGGGCCAGGAGCACGATGCGAAGGGGCACTCCGTAGCTGAAAAGATCCATGGCGATGGGGCCCAAGATGAAGGCGGCGTCGATTTCGCCGTCGGCCAGGGCCTTTTGGACGGGATTCCAGCTGGACATACACAGGGTCTGTAACTCGAAGTGGCGGGGCGTCTCCTTGCCGCTTTCCATGAAATGCTTGAGAACACCCAGGGTGAGGTGATCGGTGATCTGGATATGGGCGACCTTCAGGTGCAATTTGCCGGACGGGGCCATCTCCGGCTGGCGCATCTGAGAAGCGGCTTGGCCCTTCAGGGTCTTTCCCGAAAGGGTGTCGTCCAAAACGGCCTGGAGTTCCTGGGGAGCGAAGGGCTTGGTGATCACGTTCTGGGCCCCGGCCTCCGCCGCTTCCATCCGCTCCTTCATCTGGGCCCGCCCCGTGGCCATGATGAAGGGAAGGTCTCGATAGGCCTCCTGAGAGCGCAGGTAACGCACCAGCTCAAGCCCCCCCATGCCGGGCATGTTCCAGTCGCTGATCACCAGGCTCACCTGGGGGTTTTGCTCCAGCACCTGGATAGCCTTTTGCCCATCGTCCGCCTCCAGGATCTGGTGGTAGCCAAGAGAGTTGAGAACCTTGATCTCCATCTTCCGCGTGATGGCGGAATCTTCCACCAGCAGGATCACCATTTCCTGAGATTGTGTCATGGCCGCTTCCCTGACTTTTCGTGTGTGATCAGTCCATCCCGCGGGCCCGCTGGCGAACGCGCCGCGACCCGTCCGATCCACCCATTGGGCTCCGAGAGCCCTGGCAAGCCGTCAGGAACACAGGGCGGGGGGTGGCGGTGCGTGGAAAGCGGCGAGCACGAACGGGTTGTATTTTCAACCTCTTGCGCCTTCTACTTTTACCGCTCACCCATCCATGCCTCCCTGTCACAGCCTGCCATCATGATCGTTTCTGACCATCGGAATCTTTGGGAAAAAACTTGAAAAAAAACCGGGCGCGAAGGCCCGGCCCGGTAAGGCTGTGTTGCCTCATTTTCCCAGTACGTCCGACAGCTTACGGCTCAATTGGGAGATGGTGAAAGGCTTGGAAAGGAAGGCAGGACCTCCGGGTCCGTGATCGTTGGCCGCCTCGATCTCTTCCGGATATCCGGACATGTAGATGACCTTGAGATCCGGCCAGCGTTTTTTCAGGACGTTGTACAGGTCTTTGCCGTTCATTTCCGGAAGCACCATGTCGGTAAGAAGCAGCAGGGGAGGCGTGCGAAGGGCCTCGCTTCTTTGCAGGGCATGGGGCGGCGACGCCGCCTCCAGAACGTGATAGCCCAACGACTGGAGCATGGAAAAGGCCAATTCACGCACCATGTCGTCGTCTTCCACCAACAGGATCGTCTCCCCCTTGCCGTGCACCATCGAGCAGCTGTCGGTCCCCTCCGGGCCTGTGCAGGCTGTGCTCCCCGCCAGTTGCGGCAGGTAGATCTCGAAGGCGCTTCCCATTCCGGGCAAGGACGTGGCCAGGATCCGCCCCTGGTGCTGCTCCACAATGCCGTACACGGTGGAAAGGCCCAAGCCGGTTCCCTTGCCTTCGCCCTTGGTGGTGAAGAAGGGCTCGAAGATGCGTTCCAGCGTCCTTTTGTCCATACCCGTACCGGTATCAGCCACGGTCAACACCGCATAACGGCCCGGGGCCAGGCCAGTCACGGGGATTTCCGCTTCGTCCAAAAAGTTCCGGGATTTGAGCTCAATGGCCAACGTTCCCCCGGAAGGCATGGCGTCCTGGGCGTTGACCGCCAGGTTCATGAGTACCTGCTCCATCTGTCCCAGATCGGCTTGGACCACCACCGGTTCCTCAGGCAGGCTCAGGCGAATCTGGATATCTTCGCGGACCGCTCGCCGCAACAGGTCATGAAAATGCTGCACGGAGGCCTTCAAGTCCACCGGGCGCATCTCCAGGACCTGACGCCGACTGAAGGCGAGCAGTTGCCCGGTGAGCGATTTGGCCTTCAGAGCGGCATCCCGCACGGAACGCGCATAGGACTTCCAGGGGCCTTCCCCTTCAAGGGAGGCAAGGATCATCTCGGCATAGCCCAGGATGGGAGTGAGCAGGTTATTGAAATCATGCGCAATACCTCCCGCCAACCGCCCCACCGATTCCATCTTCTGGGCCTGGCGCAACTGCTCTTCCAGGGCCCGCCTTTCCCGTTCGGCCTGCAGCCGCTCGCGGATATCCCGGGCACTGATGTAGAGAACGCGATGGCCGTCCAAATCCAGGGAACGGGCACTGATCTCCACGGGCACGGGGTCGCCGGTCCGATTCAGGAGGGTCACCTGAGCAAAAATGGAATCCCCGGTGGTCCCCGCCTCCATGTCTCGGGCCCATTGCGCAAAATCCAGATGTCCTCCCCACACGTGCTCCCACGGCGCACCGATCAATTCGCCCCTGGAGATTCCCAGGAGCTTGGACGCCGCCTGATTGGCATCCATGATGGAACCCTCGTCCTGGTCCACCACGAAAAGGGCGTCTGCCGCCACATCAAACAGGGTACGGTACTGCCTGCGGGACTCTGCCAGGCGCTGGCGGGTCTCAACCCGGCCCAAGGCGTTGCCCAATTGCGCGGCCACGCTTTCCAGAAAATGGCGGGTTTCTTCCGGGATCTCCGCGCAGGAACGGGACCCCATGATGAGGCAGCCCACCCACTGGCGATCGTAGCTCAGGGGAACGACGGCAACGGCTTGCAGGCCGCCCGCCCCCCCATTCCCCGATCTCGGGAGATTCAGCTTCCCGCAGTCTATGTAATGGGGGGTGCCCGGGCTGGCCAGACGGTAGAGCTCCGACGCCTCGTCCAAGGTTCCCATGGACGCAATCCATTCCTCGGGCAGGCCCACCTGGTGGAAGAGGCTCAGGCGCTCGTTCTGGGCGTCCCAAAGATAGGCCGCTCCACAATCCATCCCGGTGGCTCGAACCACGGCCTCCACCACCCAACCGAGCACATCGTCCACACGGGTGATGTTGGCCAAGGCGGCCCCAAGCCAGCTTTGAAGGAGAAGCTTTTCCTGGCTCAGTTTGAGCTGGGTGATGTCGGTATGGGTGCCGATCATGAGAAGGGCCTTGCCGTTCGGATCGCGCCGGACCGCCTTGCCGCGTGCCAGGATCCATTTCCAGCCGCCCTGCTTGGTGCGCATGCGGAATTCCACGGAAAAATGCGGAACTTCATTGTCGATACACCGCCGATTGGCCTCCAGGGCACGCTCCCGATCCTCCGGGTGCACATGATCGATCCAGGCGGTCACCACGTCACCGAATTCCCCCACGTCGTATCCCAGCATCCGGGCATAGGCGGGGCTGTAATAGACCTTGCCCGTGGGCACGTCCCACTCCCAGATGCCGTCCCGGGCGGCCCCCATGGCCGATCGGAAGCGCTCTTCGCTGCGGGAAAGGGCATCCTCGGTCTTCTTCTTTTCCGTGATGTCCGAAACGATGTGGACAATGCCGGTCAGTCGTCCTTGCCGATCCAACAAAGGATGGGAATCGGCCAGGAACCACCGATCGCCCACCTGGATCTCAGCGCGTTCCCGCCTCAAGGACGACCTGGCGCGAACGGTGGGGCACTTTCCTGTGGGATCTTGAATCTTGTGAATCACCTGCCAGCAGGGCCGCCCCAGGATCTCCTCTTCCCGGACACCGAACATCTCCTGGGTGGCCCGGTTGCACGAAACGATGCGCCCTTCCGGATCCAGAATCATGACGGCATCCTGGATCGCATGGAAGGCCACATCCCAATGGCTCTCTTGGCCCATAACCGTTCCTCCTCGGGCGTTGGAATCACTGAGCCCCTTGTACCGGAGTTTTCCAGGAAGGAAAAGCTATGGGATAAAGGGCACAAAACATTTTTGTCGCATTCAAACCATGGGGTCGGCAGGGCTTTCTCCGTCCCGGTCCCGCTGCTGCTCCACGCGGACTCCCCGGTGGGGATCCGGCGAGGGGCGCAGGACGAAGATCCGGTCGGCATGCTCGCGGAAGAGATCCACACTGTGGTGGCTGATCACCAGCACCTGAAAGCCCAGCTTGTGCGCGATGGTGTGAACGATTCCCATGAGGCGGGGGACCAGATCGGGACGCAGCCAGCAGTCCTGTTCGTCCAGGACGAGGAAGCGCCGGTGCTCCCGTTCGTCCAGCTGCGAAAGGGCGATGAAACGAAGCCCCACCGACAACACGTTGCACACGGATCCGCCCTGTCCCCGGAGGATGTCTTCGGGATGGCCCCCGCGTTCGATCCCGAAGCGGATCTGAACCTTACCGCGCTGCACCTGGCGGGATGTCACCACCCGGAGTTCCTGGCCCAGGATGTCTTGGAGCGCGTAGGTGAGGTTGCGTTCCACCTCGTCCAGAATATCTCCGAAAAGCGCCGAGGAAAGCATCTCCAGACGCTCCGCCACCCGCGGCTGAATCTCCAAAAACGCCTCCACTTCCCGGAGTTCGGCTTCCAGTTGTTGGCGTTTGTCCGCCAGCGCTTTCGCCTCCCATTGCAGGCCCGTCAGCCGATCCCGCAGCGGTTGGGGCGAAGGAGGTGCCGGCAGCTTGGGACTCTTTTCCCCTTTTTCGGTCATTATTCGGCCTCTTCGGGGTTTTCGATCCTTTCCAGCGCCCCTTGGATCGATCGAATATGCTCCTGATATTCTGCCACCTTCTCCTCGTTTTCCGCCCGCCACCGTTCCAAAAGGGCCCGCAGCTCGTTCAGGTCGCTTGTACCGTATTCGTCTTTCGCCTGCCGCTCCAGCTCTCTCAATTGTTGTTCCAGGTTCTGCAGGGTCGTGTCCGTTTCGATCTTCTTCTTGTGCAGCTTTTCATATTCCTTGCGAAGACCTTCCAATCGCTCCTGGACCTGGCGGTCTTCGGCCGGAATGTCTTGAGGGGCCCTCTGATTATTCTTTGCGATCATGGTGCATCACCTCCTGGTACAGGTCCCAGATGATCCGGTCCACGGGATCGTGCGAATCCAGATTGGCTTCCAGAAAGGCCTTGAGGCCCACGCCTTCGGTGGTTTTTCGAAGGGCCAGGTTTTCCAGACCGCGGATGAAACGCGATGCGTCCATTTCTCCATCCCCCGAAAAGCCGCTTTCATCCAGCGGGGGAAAGACTTCCTCGAAGGGGCGAGCGGGCACTTCCACACGTTCCAGCTGGCCGGAGCCCGCCCACCAGATGGTCACGCCGGGGCGCACCGACCGGGTGACGGGGCTCCTGGAGATGCGTGTGAGGCTGCCCGGGTTGAGCCACAGGGTGGCGCCTCGCTGCTGGGGCGGCTTGGGTGTGTGGATATGTCCGTTCACCACCAGATCCACGCCGGGGATTTCGGTGAGCGCGATTCGACCGGCCTCGTAGTCGGGAAATTGCAAGTTATGGTGCGCCACCCAGATGACGAAGTCATGCCCCTGCCGGTCCACCCGCTTCGGCAGTGGGGTCCAATCGGGAGCCGCGCCCAGGAGTACCTGTCTGCCTGCCATGGCAAGGGACGCCGCCGGTCCGGCCTCGCTCAAGAGCCGCACCACCCCGGCCGCTTCCAGCACAGCCAGGGACACGTCCCGGGTGTAGCGGGCCTGGTACTTGTCGTGGTTTCCCACCAGCACCCACGGCTTTACGGGGCGGAAGAGATCCATCAGGTCCACCAGAAGCTCGTTGGGATTGTCCCGGGGCACGTGGAAGAGGTCTCCCAGAACGATGGGAAGCAGCCGCCGATCCCGGGCCAAGTCCAGACAAAAGGCGAGTTTTTCCAACACGGTTTCCCGGTAGTCGTCCAGCCGATGGCCCGGGGGAGATGCCGCAACGTGGGGATCTCCGATGAAGAGGCATCCTGCATAGTCCTTCTCATGGGCTGTGGTCATGGCGCTCCCTCTCCGCAGGTTTGTCTGCCGCCGCTTCCTCCAGAAAGTGATCCACATCCATGGGCTGGCGGCAGAAAGGGCATAGGCCCGCGCGGTCGATCCAGTCCCGCACCTGATCGCGTCTCTCGCAAAGCGCCTCTTCCAACCGCCGTCGCCCCCGCTCCCATCGGTCACTCTTCGCCTTCAGGGCCTCCAGGCGACGGCAAAGCGACGCCAAGGCCGCCACCGGGGCTTTTTCGGGGGGAGCCTGGAGGCGGGCCAGGTGTTTCCCCTTTTGCGCGACGGCGTCCCGGGCCGCACGGGCCTTGTGGAGTGCCGCCAGCGCCTGGGCCAGCCGTTGGGAGGGATGCAGGGCCGGAGGACCGGACAGGTGGGAAAGGGCGTTGGAAGCACCGCGCACTTTCCGCCGGATGCGCGTGAGACGCTCCATTTCGCCTAGCGCTGCGGCCAGGGTATCCGTCCCGTAGAGGTTGGGCGGGGTGACGAGCCGATCCAGCGCGGCCCGGCGCTCACGGAAGCGGTGGAGATCTCTTTCCAGGGCCCTCATGCGGCGGCAGGTACTTTCCAGACCGGGCGTTTTCCTGAGGACAGGGGGCTCCCCTATCCCTTCCAGGACCTTGGCTTGCTCACGGTGGATGCCAATCAAGCCCCGGGTGCGGAAAAGGGATGCCACCATGTGCCGGAGGGCCGCCGTGTCCTTCAAAGGAGGCGGTGCCGGAAGATCCCGCAATACGTCCCGCCCCTTGTGAAGGCGGGTCTTGAGTTGAACCCTCTTTTCCACGGCTTGGACCAGTAGGCGCAGCGGCTCCACCTTGTTGAGATCCGGGGGAGCCTGTAACATCCCCAGCTCGTCGTGCCTTTTCAGGAAGAGTTTGCGCTGCGTAACGCACTCCTCCAGAGTGCGGAGAAAGGATTCCAGGGCGGGGATCGCCCTCTCCAATCTCTGGATCTCCCCGTAGAGGTCTTGCGCCTCCTCCAGCAACCCGTTCAGCCGGGGCAGGTCCCGGAATCGTTCCAGTTCCTTTTCCGTGCGGGCCAAATCCGCTTCCAGGCGCTTGACCTGCCGCTGGGCCACGCCGGTTCGCGTTTTCAGTTCTTGCTGCATCTGCAGCAGGTATTCGGCTTCGGTGGACGCGGCGAAGAAGGCGGCCGCCTGGGATCCGCTCTGATCCAAAAGGAAAATGGGGGTCTTCTGGTTGCCGATATGGATGTCGATGGCTCCCGCTTCCGTCTCCAGGCTCTGGATGCGAAGCATCGCCTGCACATCTTTCGGAACGGTGCGCCCGAACTTGGCGTAGGTCTCCTCGCCGCCGTCGGCCGCCCCGATCTTGTAGATGGCCGAGTTGGCCTTGCGCTCCCACTGAACGTAACGCCCATCGTCCAGTTCCAAGCGAACCACCGCGCAGGATGCTCCGTGGCGAATCACTTCCCTGGACGGAGGGTTTTCCGCCACGCACCGGAGGGCCTCCACCACGGCGCTCTTTCCCGTGTTGTTGGGACCTGTGATCACATTGACGCCCCGGTGGAGTTCCAGTTCGGTCCTCTCATGGGCCATGAAATTTTCAATGACAATCCGTCGTATCATCTCCGTGCCTCAGAGCGCGGGTCCTGGCCTGGGACGCTCGCTGTCCACACACCACCGCAAAAGCGGCACCGCCAGTAGGATACAAGGGACAAGGCACCGGGAGCAAGGAGCCCCTGAAGGTCCAACTCGGCGATCCGTTCCCAGTGATGCCTGATGGATAAGGGGGCATAAGCGCCGCCGGTCCCGGTGGGAGTCCCAAGGCCCTTACATGAGCCTCAAGCCCAGGCGGGATCCTTGCACGTAGGCCGCCAAGAGAAGGGGTCGGAGCGGCCAAGCCAGACCGTCGAAGAAGGCCAGATCGGCCAGACGTTCGTAGGTCTCCGTCGCCCGGTCGGCCGTCCATGCGATGCGCCGCCCATCCACCAGGGCTTCCAGGCGATGGCGACCGAACAGGAGCCGGCCGAAGCGGCCATGTGACTTAAGGGCTTGCGCCACCTCGTGGGTCAATCGGCGCCGAAGTTCAGCGGCCCGGTCGTCGGAAAGGGGCTCCTTGGGAACGGGAAAGGCCGTGATCCACGGGAGGGTCTTCCGGACCCGCTCCAGCACGCACTGCTGCGCGGACACGAAAAGCACGGGGATGCCGTGTTCGCCCAACACCGCGGCAAAGAGTTCCACCTCCGTGACGGGGCGGCCGTTGATGTGAACCCACCGGATCTTCTTGTGAAAGATATGGGGGCTGAAGCTCCCCTGCTGATCCGGCGCGGCATGCCAGCCGACGAAGACCGCGCCCTCCACCGCGGGGAGCCGGCCGATGAGTCGGATGGGCTTCAGGTACTGGCCTCGGATGCAGCGGACCCCGGAAGGCAGCGATCCGGGCCGTATGTTGTAGCCGGGGCCGTGCATGTCCCGCACCCACACGGAACGAGCCCCCGCACGCAGTGCCCCCCGGGCCGCCGCACTCACATCCGCCGTGATGGCATGGCATGCCGCCTTCCAGGCGGGAGTTCCCGGCTTGCACTGCTCCTTTTTCCAGATTCCGATCCCGCCTTCGATATCCGCCATGATGAGCACCGATTTCACGACCGTCTTCCCCTCCTTCCGGTTGTCCGTCGTCCGTGATCCGTCATCTGTGATGGGTGGTTGGGAGCACCCCGGGGGTAGTGGGCCTGGGGCGGAAGCGGCTCCGGCCGCGATTCGGATGCACCCTTGGAGGCTGTCTGACAAGGGCCTCTCAGCCTTTTGGGGCTTTCTGAGCAGTTGAAATTTTACTGTGCAACGAAGCCCGCTCCCTTCGCACAGACGCCGTGGCTCGGCCTCCATCAACTCTCAGCCGCTTTCCCTCATCGCCTGCCCAGGGACCTCCCGGTCCGTTCGGATCCTTTGGGTCAGCACCAGCGACACCAGGCTCAGGACCGCTCCACCCACAAAGGGAATCCGATAGTCCACCATCCACAACATCCCGCCCAAGGCCGGAATCACCACCGCAGCCACATGGTTGACGGTGAATCCCACGGCCATGCTGGGCGCGATGTCCTGGGGATCCGCAATCTTTTGGAAATAGGTTCGAATGGCGATGGAAAAGTTGAAAAAAACGAAGTCGATCACATAGAGAGCACCGGCCATCAGGGGATTTCGCGTCCAGGCATAGGCGGTAAAGACCAGCGCCATGGCGGCATATTCCAAGCTCAGTACCTTGCGTTCGCCGTAGCGGGCGATGGCCCGGCCGATGGCGGGGCTGAGGACCGTATTGATCAAGTTGTTGATCACGAAAAGAACCGTCACCGCCTGAACGGTGTAGTGAAATTCCTTCACCAACAAGAACACGGCGAAGGCCACAAAGATCTGGCGGCGGGCCCCCGCAAGGAAGGTGAGGGCATAAAAGAGCAGGTAACGTTTGCGAAAGACCATCTGCTTGCGCTGGGGGGCCAGGTTCCGATCCGACGGGTCCTGGACCAGGGCCCACAACGATCCCACCACCAGAAGCCCTCCCCAGGCGAGGAACTGGGTCCTATAGGAAACAAAGGAGGCCGCCGCGAAGATGGCGACTCCCACCGCGATGTTGGTGGCGGCGGCCGCCGCCCGGAGCCTTCCGAAGACCACGGGCGCCCGGGCCTTGTCGAAGTATTGCAGGGTGAGAGACTGGTTCAGGGTTTCGTAGTAGTGAAAGCCGAAGGACATGAGCAGGGTCGTGCCCACGATGCCCCAGAAGGTGGGGAATAGACCGGTGAGTCCCACCCCGACTCCCAAGACCAGGATGGAAAGGGCGGCCAGCCGGTGCTCGGAAATCACCAGCAGCAGGTAAACCACCAGCAGGGACAAAAAGCCGGGAACTTCCCGAAGCGACTGCACCCATCCCATCTGGTCGCCTTCCAGGCGGGCCGCCTCCACGGCAAAATTGTTGATCAGGGTACGCCACGACTGGAAACCGGCGGCCGATAGAACCGTGAGGACCAGCAGGTAGACGTACATGCGGCGGTTGTCAACGGCACGATCCACGGCCTCTCCCCCTCGAACGTCAAGATGAAAGCTAACCTCTACTCGCTCCAGACCCCCATGTAAACGGTCGTCGTGGAAGGCCGCCATGAATGCCAGGTGATGCGAGTTCATTCATCACCGCTTGCCGCTGACCGCTCACCACAGAGCACCGGGACTCGGATTTCGACGCGAAGGCCGCCGTCGGAAACGTTGGCCGCCCGGAGGGTGCCCCCGTGCAACCGCACCGCACGATGGGCGATGGCAAGGCCCAGACCCACACCGCCGCTTCGGCGGTCCCGGGACGAATCCACACGGTAAAAGGGATGGAAGAGGCGGCCGATGGCCTCTTCCGGGACGCCGGGACCCCGGTCCCGAACGGCAATCACCCCCATGGGTACCGCTCCGGCGGTGTCCACACCCAGGGAGACCTCCACTGCGGTACCGGCCGGAGCGTGGCGCAGCGCATTTCTCACCACATTGTCCACGGCACTTTGAAGCAGCTCGGCGGAACCCCGCACCCGTACAGGCTCGGAGCGCACCAGGGCCACGGTGCAGTCCCTTTTCGTCGCCTCGAAGGCGGCGTCCTGCACCACGCCGTGGACCAGCCCGTCCAGATCCAATTCCTCCGCCGTTTCCGGTTCGCGCAGCTGTTCCAGCCGAGCCAGCGTGAGCACCTGACCGATCAGGCGGTTCAGCCGTTCGGATTCCTTGCCGATCCGTTCCAACAGGGCGTGGATCTCCTCCGGGGCCTTGTCCTTGGCCAGTTCCAGGGCCACGCCCAGTCGCGTCAAGGGCGATCGAAGTTCGTGGGAAACATCCCGCAGGAGTCGCCGTTGTGCCTCCAGAAGCTCCTGGAGGCGTTCGGCCATGTGATCGAAATCCCGAGCCAGGGCCCCGAACTCATCCTTTCTTTCCTTCAAACCGGCGCCCACCCGCGCGGACAGATGGCCGGACGCCAGATCCCGCGCTGTGCCTTGGAGGATTCGAAGGGGTGCCGTCAGATGCCGGGCCAGAAAGAAGCAAAGAACCATCCCCACGGCGAGCAGGCTCGCCAGAGTGATCAGGAACGGGCTGGGCCTGGGAGTCATCCGGGGCGGCGGGGGGGCATGCCGGATCAGGGAATAGGCCGATCCCGAAGGCCCGGCAAGGCGCAGGATCTGGTACGGAGGGGGCGGCAGGAGCCTTCGAACCGGTCGATCCGGTTTGGGAACCCGGCGCTGTTTCAGGACCTCACGGGGCACAGGCCGGCCGGTCAGTTCCCTTCCCCCGGCGTCCAAAAAGTAGTAACGGGCCGGGCCCTCCCCTTCCAGGCGCCGCACATAGCGTCGAAGAGCCCTCCTTCCTTCCGTCTCATAGATGCGAACGCCGACGACTCCCGCCATGCGCAGGTTCTGGCGGGCGGCGCTTCGCCAGGCCTCCGTCCAGACGTGTTTGGGAAAGAGCCAGCCCATGATAAAAAAAGACAGCAAGGCACCGGCGATGATGGTGGCGCAAAAGGCCAAAAAGAGCTTGGCAAAAAGGGTTCTCATGGGGCGTCCTTTCCTCCCCGGTCTGGGAGGTCGTTGGGACCGTCGCCTTCCGGCAGGCCGTACAGATAGCCCACACCCCGCACCGTCTTGATCCGCTCGACGCCCCGCGGTCCTTCCCCCAGCTTTTTTCGAAGGTTACTCACATGCACATCCAGGCTTCGATCGAAGGGTTGAAGCTTTCGACCCAGGACCTGCAAGCTCAGTTCTTCGCGGCTGAGCACCCGGCCGGCGCCCCGCAACAGCACCTCCAGCAGATTGAACTCCACCGTGGTGAGTCGAACCGGACGTCCGCCACAGGAGACCGTCCTTGTCCCCGGATGGAGCTCCACGTCGCCCACCCGCAGGACTTCCGGGCGGGCTGAAGCGGCATCTTGTTCCTGGGCCTTTGATTCCGGCTGCCGCGCCCTTCTCAGAACAGCCCGCAGCCGCGCCAGCAGTTCCCGGGGATTGAACGGCTTGGGCAGGTAGTCGTCGGCGCCCAGCTCCAACCCCACGATGCGGTCCACGTCATCACCTCGGGCCGTGAGCATCACCACGGGGATCGGGGACAAGGCGCGAAGGCGCCGCAAGACCTCCAAGCCGTCCAAGCCCGGAAGCATCACATCCAGGACCACCAGATCGAAGTGCTTGTGGCCCACGGCCTGGAGACCCGCTTCCCCGTCATGAACGCTGGTGACCTGAAAGCCATGGGGTTCCAGGTATTCGGTGAGCAGCTCGCACAGTTCCACATCGTCATCGACCACCAGCAACCGCAATCCCTCACGCATACCTCCCGTTCCCCCTCCGATCGTGTGGTTTCCCATCGGGGCAAAGCATAGCGAAAAGGACGCGAGCCCGCATGTAAAGATTTGTGAAGGCCGCGGGAGCGGCCGCGCCGGAACCATGGGCCTTCGCAAACTTTTACATAACTTCACAATCATTTGACACACATTAACCCGCCTTCGGGCTACATCTCTTCCCAACGAACCGGGGCGGCCCGGGCCCCTCAAGACGGAAAAAGGGAACTGAAAGGAGATGCACATGGAGACAAAAGAGATGGAAACGACGTCTCAAGGACGGGACCCATCGATCAGGGCTTGGCTTGGGGCGGCACTGGTGTGGCTTTTGGCCGTGGGCGCGCTCCACGCAGGAGCCGGAAAGGCCCTGGGGCACCCCCCGCCGCCCCCACCGGATGTGGACACGATGATCCGCCACATGGACCGGGAACTGAATCTGACGGCGGACCAGAAGGAAAAGCTGCGCGCTATTTTTGAAGAGGCTCAACAAAAGGCACAGGAGCTGAGGGAGCGCTCACAAGCCGACGGATCCGGTTTCGAGGCCGTGAAGGCGCAGATGGATCAGCTGCGAGACGAGACAGAGGCGCGGATCAAGGAAGTGCTCCGAGCCGACCAGTACGAAAAGTGGCAAGAGATGCGCAAGGAAAGGGAGACACGCCGCGGCCCCCGCCCGGGAAGACGGGACTGACGGCATTTTTCGGACACAGGTATGAAAGGAGAAGACAGTATGCGTAGACAAAGAATGGTGATCGCGGCCTTGGTGCTCACTCTTCTGGCCGGAACGGTGGTCCAGGCCCATGCGGCCGGCCGCTCCCCGTTCCAAGGTCCGCCCCCTCACGGCGGCCCTGGTTTCTTTCAAGGAATGGAGCGGTTTTTGGAACTTCGGCTCACGCCGGATCAGCAGGAACGGATCCAGGCCGTGTTGGAAAAGTATCGGGACGAACTCCACGATGCTTTCAGGGTTAAAAGGGAAGCCCGAAGAAACCTCATGACCGTGATGGATAATGAAGGGACCGACGAAGCCGCTGTGCGCAAGGCCTTTCAGGCCGCGGCCTCTGCAGAGGAAGATTGGATCGTGCTGCGCCATAAGCTGCGCCGGGAAATCGCCTCCATCCTGACCCCAAAGCAGCGCGCCCTCCTATCCCAATGGCATCCCAAGCGTCGGCACGGGGTTGCCCCGCCCCGGCCGGCTCCTGCGGGCGACGAAGGTCCCATGGCGGACTGAGGCGCCTGCTTCCCACCGCCCGGCCCCCCCTGCCGGGCGATTCCCTCCGTCAACCGGGCGGCCTCTTAGGCCGCCCGGCCTCAACGTCCTTGTGTAACGATCCCATCTGCCCTTGCCATACCCGAGCCCGGCTGCACATCAGCAAACGAGAAACCAATCTCTCATTGGCTGCATCTCGTTCAACACGCCAACTGAACAGGACGGGCTGGGACCCACTTTCGCCAAGCCCCACCGACCCCCATCGCGCCTGGGCGACACCACAGAAAAATCCCACGGGAATGGAGATCTAGCGGCGCAAGGGTTTCAAGGGCGATATGGGCTTGACACCAACGGACAAGCAATCCATAACAGCACAACAACAAGATCCCCTGCAGATATAAAAATCTCCGGTGTATTCACACCTGCAGCACGTTTTCCCAGCCACGCGCATTTGGCTGTTGATACATTGATCGCAATCCTCTCCAATGCATTTCCAAGCGACTTGCCCATTATGTTTTGTTTTGATCAGTTTACAACTCAATGTGGTTTTGGCAAGGGGCGTTATTGGGTTTAACAACAAGATGGACAGAAAGCTCAAGACCATAATACATACGATCCAATGAATTCTTCTTGTGGTCATCTCACACCTCCTTTCTTATCCCACACCGTGAACGGCCCATAAGGATTATGGGCGGCCTTCCCCGGAAACCGACCGGGATTCCGAAGGACACAGTTCTTTCAAGAAAACATTTTGATGGCCTTCCATGCCGCACAAAAAGGCCTCTCTCGCTTCCGTGATCTTCCAAATCGCCTTGCACCCTTTCCTTTGAAAGCGATACTGCGTCCACCTGCCCCGCATCTGGTCGTCGAGAAAGCCCTCTTCCACAATGGTCACCACCGCATGCAACGCGCATTCGCTCCGGTCGCGCTTCTGGCGGATATTCAAAAACTTCACGTCGGCCACGGGGTGAATCCTCAAGGCAATCCGCAGGGGATCCGCTGCCCATCCTTCTTCACTTTTTCCGGAATCCCCCACCAAGGCATGGATTGCTCCAAGATCGAGAGGTCGGTAGGAAAGGACGGGAAACATGGCGGGATCCACATCCTGCGCCTCCATCTCCACAGGACAAAGGAAGCACAAGAGCACGGCGAGGCCCAACAACCAAGCCCTTTTGGAGGCCGAATGAACCCTGTTTTCTCTCCTCATGGCCTCACCGCCCTCTTCTTTTCGGGCGCCATCGCGCCCCATCTTCCGAGAATATCCGGTGCAGCCGATGCGCCCACATTTCAAGGTCTGAAGCCACGAAAGATGAAACCCGCCGTGAGCGATAAACGGCAGGGTGCCGACGCCTCACAACCGGGGCCTTACGCCGCCTTTCTCAACGAGCTTCCAGGAGTCAAGCAGTGCCATCCGACGGCCACAAGAGATGAGCTGGATTGGAAACCGTTGTGTGCTTCAAGAGGCGAATGGACAAGTTCACGGGCATCCGAGCATTTCACCTTAGATGGTAAAAGATATATCCGGATGCGTGAGGTGGGGCAACCAGGATTTGCTCTCTATCCGGCATGGGGCATGGGATCCGATCCATCCGACGGTTCTGGTCGCTTGGGCTTCGCTTTGCACGAGAAAGGAGGCGGCTTGTCGGCAAGCGCGATCGCGGCCAAGGCCGCTGTCCCACATCAAGAGCATGACCCTCTCAGATAAACCAGGCAAGAAAGGGTCTGGGCAGGCAAAAGCCCCTTTTCCCCGGGCCTGTTTCAGGCGTTCCCCTTTCGGCAGGCATTGCCGCCGTCATCGTTAAGGGCCTGATGGACGGTGCGGGCCAGCTGATCCATGGTATAGGGTTTGGCCAGGAAGCCCCATGCACCCAGGCGGAGCACCTCCTTCAGGCGGTTGTTGTCCGTGTAGCCGCTGACCACCACAGCCTTCTGGTGCGGTCGGAACGAAAGCACCTCCCGATACACATCCGCTCCGTCCATGTCCTCGTCCAACACCATATCGAGCAGGATGAGATCCGGGGATTCCTCTCGGGCCAATTGAATCGCCGCAGGGCCGTCCGGGGCGGAAATCACCCGGTAGCCCAGATCCGACAAGCCGGTTTCCACCAACAGTCTTTGTTCTTCCTGATCTTCCACCAGCAAGATCGTCTGACCTTGTCCTCGGACAAGGGCCGAGGACCCGGCCGCCTCCTGCTCCAACGCTTCCGGGGGATCGGCCACGGGCAGGTAGAGCGTCACGGTGGTGCCTTTTCCCAGTTCGCTCCGGATGTCCACGAAGCCGCCCATGTCCTTCACCGTGTGCCACAAGATGGTCATGCCCAGGCCCGAACCACTCCGGCCCATCTTCTTCTTGGTGTAAAAGGGCTCGAAAATCCTCTCCAAGTCCTTGGGATCGATCCCCAAACCGGTGTCGGAGACGCTCAGGATCGCATAGTGGCCCGGAGGCACGGTTTCGTAGGCCGAGAGCGGTTCGTTCAAGCGAACGCTCCCGCCGTGGATGGTCACCAAGCCCGTGTCGGTTACGGCCTCGGCGGCGTTTCGCACCAGGTTACTGAGGGCCTTGTGCAGGTGAGCGGCCGAGCCGCGCACATGGATCTCGCTGGAGCCCATCTTCCGCTGGAAACGCACCTGGGGATGGGTGCTTCGAAGCGCTTCGAATTCGGGCGAAGTCAGGTAGGACTCAATAAAGCTATTCAGCCCGATGGTTTCCTCGGTCTTGACGCCACGGCGGGCCAGGGTCAAAAGGTCTTGGACCAAGGCGGCGGCCTTTTGGGCCGAGTCGCGGATCTTTTGGAGGGGAGCATGGAAGGGGTGCTGGGGATCCAGGCCGTGCAACAGAAAGTCCGGATACCCCACCAGGGGTGTGAGGAGATTGTTGAGATCGTGAGCTACGCCGCCCGCCAGCAGCCCCACGGTTTCCATCTTGCGAGCCCGTTCCAGCTCCGCCTGCACCTTCTTCAGCTCGCTTAGATCCGAAGCCGTTTCCAGAAGGTGGGGCCTGCCGAGGAAGGTCACCTCCACCACACTGCGCAGTACCGGCACCCGTTGTCCGGAGGCGGTGGGTATGCTGCATTCCTCCTCCCGGACCCGTCGGCCGCGATCCAACACGGGGCATTTGGGATCCGGCGACGGGCACACGGTCTTTTTGCAGTCTGTGCCCTGCAGGTCTTGCAAGCTTCGGCCCGTCAGTTCCTGGGCCTTGGAGTTGGCCCATGTGACGGTGCGAGCCTCCCTATCGATCAAAAACATGGCCCCCGGATAGCCTTCCAAGATGTCTTGCAATTCGGCCTGGCTCGCGTCCCGCTCCTCCAGCGCTCGTTCCAGGGTCTCGATCAGGTCGTTCAAGGAATTGCTGAGGGTGTCGATCTCGTCGGCTGAGGGCGTCTTTCCCGGGCCGGCATGGAGCGAGCGGAAACGGCGCGTCTTTTCCACTGCGGCGCTCAGCCGTTTGAAAAGACGGCGATCCAAGACGAACCAGAAAAGGAGGCAGACCGCGATCACCCCGCCCGCCAGACACACCGTGTAGACGGACAGCGCCTTGATAGCCCGTTGGTGGATGAGCCTGGGAAAACGGGCGCTGAGAACGCAGGCGGGTCTTCCCGAAAGATCGGACAAGACGACCCGACCGGTGTAATGGCTATCGTCAAAGGAGAGCGAAGTCTCGGCGAAGGAGGCTTTTGAGGCCGCTTCCGGCGAGGATGGGAGAACCGAAAGCCGAACATGCTGGCCGGCTATTTCCCGGAGCCGCTCCAACAGGTGATCGTCCAAAGGACGGATCACCACAAGGGATCCCCGGATGGGGCCCTTTTCTTCGCTGTTCAGAATGGGCCGGGCGCACACCAGGTAGGCCTTGCCCTGAAAGGCCAAAAGGCCCCGCACATCGCTGGTCGTGCTCTCATGGTGGATCAGTTCCCCATGGGATTGGACGCGTTCCAGGAAAGCATGGGAAAGCATGATTCGAATGGCCCGATCCGGGTCACCGGCGTAATAGTAGCGCAGAGATCCGTCCCGATCGAAATAGAGGATGGCCATCAACCGAGTGGTTGCCATCGTTTGGGGATTCAGATTGGATTCCACATAGTCTGAATTGAGATCCACGATGAACCGGTACGTATCGTCCCACATGGCCCAGTCGCCCGTAAGCCGGCTCAAGCTTTCCAGCTGCATCTCCACTGCTTTTTCGATGCTCTCGACGCTCCTGCGCGCATACCCGTGTTCCAAAGCGTCCAGTTGGGCCACGAAGGTGAGACGCGAAAGGAAAAAGGCGCCGGCGACCACGACCAGAATCAGTCCCATGAGGAAGATGAGGACTCGATATCGCAGCATGGCGCCTCCACACATTGCGAATCAACTGATTGTTTAGATAATCAGAAGGAACGGGTCGATACTTTAGAAAACCCCTGACCGGCCGTCAAGCGACGCAGATCAAGGGTCCGCCGGGATTCCGGTGCGGTGTTTCCAAAACCGCTCCGGCTCCTGCCCACAGGCTGACCAGGAAGCTTCCTGAAAGAGGGTCCCACACGCGAGAACGTCCTGCGGTCATCGCCTGGAAGGGCAACCCGCCCGATTGTCCCCATGTACGCCTCTTTGCCCTCAGGCCGGCGGAACGTTTGACACGGCCGTGCCAAACCACCCCAAAAGAGAGCCACGCGTTCTTTCATGGACAAGCTTCCCGGGCTCGACAGGAACCCCAGTGCCCCTGGACAACTTCTTGCCAAAGAGGTAAGCGGACTTATTATTTCCTATGCAGGCCGTGGAGCAAGGAACGGGAACCGGCCGTGCTGGAATTTCCAAGGACGCGGCCGTACAGGTGCCTCATTCCCAGCAGCCTGGTTTCGGATAAGCTCCCACAAGTCACCACGCACGACGACTTTTCCAAGAAAAGGGAGGTACGGAGAAATGAGCCAATGTGAAGCGTGCGGAGTGAAGGTGGCCGGAGACGAGATCTACGAACATGCCGGTCAGACGCTTTGCGAGGACTGTTATTTGGACCGGATGGCCACCCCCAAGGTGTGCGACCCGTGGGCGGTCTACAGCGCCAAAAAGACGGGGGAGGGCCAAGCCGGCCTGACCGAACTCCAGCAAAAGATCCTGGACCTTCTCAAGGAACGGGGCCCGGTGCCGCTGGAAGAAATCAAGGCGGAACTGGGAATCGACGAAGGCGAATTCCGGTCCAACTTCGCCACCTTGCGCCACCTGGAGCTGGCCAAGGCCACCAAGGTGGGCGACAAGGTGTGTTATACGGTGTTTTCGTGAGTGGAAGCTACTCTTCTTTGGCTTCTTCGGACGGCGCATCGGGCACCAGCACCCGGGTGCCGTCCGGTCCCACGTCCACCCGGAAGCCGAAGACCTGCACCAGATCGGCAAAACTCCTTCCGAAGACCAGTTCCAGCTGGGATCGGGGGATGTTCAGCTTTTCCGCCACGAAGTTGCGAAAATGGTCTTCATAGGCCAGGAGGTCCAACACCTGGTCCACGGCTTCACCCCGGGTCTCCTCCAAGGCCTTGAAGGCCGCCGTGAGCTTTTCAAAGGCGCATCGGCGGTCGTGTTCTTCCAGAAGGTCCCACAGGACGTCCACCTCTCCGAAGATGTCCTTTCGGGTCAGGTAGGGCTGGGCCGTCAGTTCTTCCCCCGGCTTGGGATCCCAGCAGGCCTGGGCCCGGCACTGGAGGGGGCGGTCCGCGTAGATGGTGCATTCCTGGGTGTCCCCGTCAAAAAAGAGGCATTGGCGCCCGCCGGGCTTTTCCCGCAGTTTGATCCTTTCGTCCACCAAAAAGACCAGTTCGTCCTTGAACGGCGAATGCACGGGCTCACCGCGCCGCAGGGTGTAGAGGGCACCCCAGGGGATCTTGCCCTGCCGGAGGAGTTCCAAATCCTCCACGTGCAGGGTGGGGCTTCCGTGGCGGCAGCACTCCCCGCACATGAGGCAGCTGGGCAGGATTTCCCGGGCGTGGGTTTCCGCCAGCGCCAGCACCCGCTTCCAGTCCCGCACCTTCTCCGCTCCGCACAGCTTGTGCCACTTCTGCAGGATCGTCTGGAATTCGGGATCCCGGTCCAACTGGAGGATCACCCGTTCCTTGGGCACGGGATTGTCCGGGTCGTCCGTGAGCTCTTCGGCGTAACGGAAGACATTTTCCCGGAACTGCTCGATATTCCACAAAGCGGGGGTCATCCCCGGTTCGCTCCCTGGATGGGGCATGGATTGTCGATCGTCCATAGTAACACTGGTCTCCTTCGAAGGGGATTTTCCGGCCCTGGGGCCGAATGCCTTCTTCATAGCAGGACGGTTCCAAGGGGCCAAGGGCTTTTCCGCATCCGAGATTTGCGGTTGTGGCGGGGCGGCTCCCGTGGTAAGGTCTAACGCCCTAATAACTAACGAAAAGTCTATGGAATGCCAACGAGGAGGTCCGGTCCATGCGCTTCAGCAGGTATTTTGTGCACACGCTCTTCGAGGTCCCCAAGGAAGCGGAAACCCCGTCCCACATCCTGCTGCTTCGGGGTTCCTACATCTATCCGGCGGCGGCGGGCATCTATTCGCTGCTGCCCCTGGGGCACCGGGTGGCGGAAAAGGTCAAACAGATCATCCGAGAAGAGATGGACGGCATCGACGGGCTGGAAGTGACCATGCCGGTGCTCAACCCGGCGGAATTGTGGAAGGCCACCAAGCGCTACTACGACATCGGACCGGAGCTCTTTCGCATTCGGGATCGGCGCAACCGGGAATTCGTCCTGGCCATGACCCACGAGGAGATCATCACCGACATCGCCAAGAAATTCCTCAGGTCCTACCGGGATCTTCCGGTCATGCTCTACCAGATCCAGACCAAGATCCGTGACGAAGCCCGCCCCCGGGCAGGGCTCCTTCGGGTGCGGGAATTCCAGATGAAGGACGCCTACAGTTTCCATCCGGATTTTGAGGATCTGGACCGCTACTATCCCCGCATCTACAACGCGTACCTGCGCGTCTTCGCCCGCTGCGGCCTCCAGGCCGTGCCCATCGAAGCGGACACGGGCATCATGGGCGGAACCGGGTCCCATGAATTCATGTTGGAATCGCCCCACGGCGAAGACCAGTTCGTGGTGTGCACCCAGTGCGACTACCGGGCCAACACGGAAAAGGCCGTGGGTGTCAAGCCCGCCCTGAACGACCTGCCCGCGGATCCTCCGCCCATGGAACGCGTGACCACGCCGGGGGTGAAGACCATCGCCCAGCTCATGGACTTTTTCCAGACCTCGGAAGACCACTTCCTGAAGACGGTGGCCTATGAGGCGGACGGCGAGCTGGTGCTGGCCGTGGTCCGGGGGGATTTCAACGTCTCTTCCACCAAGCTGGCCAACCACCTGAAGGCGGTCCATCTGGACATGGCTTCCGAGGAAGCCCTGGAAAAGGAAGGCCTGCACGGGGGCTTCCTCTCGCCCGTGGGCCTGGACGGCAAGAAGATCCGCGTGGTGGTGGACACCTCCGTAAACGAGAACACCCTCTACGTGGCGGGCGGAAACGACGTGGACCTGCACCTCAAGAACGTGTTGGCGGGCCGGAATTTCCACATCTCGGACCCGGCCGACATCGCCGAGGTGCGCCACGGGGACGGGTGCGCCCAGTGCGGAAGCGGAACCCTGGAAATACGGCGCGGCATCGAACTGGGTCACACGTTCAAGCTGGGCACCAAGTACACGGCACCCGACACCATGGACGTGACCTTTCTGGACGCGGAGGGACAAAACCGCCGGCTGGTCATGGGCTGCTACGGCATCGGCGTGGAGCGCCTTATGGCCTCCGTCGTGGAAAGCTGGCATGACGAAGCGGGCATCGTCTGGCCGGTGACCATCGCCCCGTTCCAGGTGGTGATCACCACGCTGGGCAAGAAGGCCGAGGTGGACGCCACGGCCGAAGAACTTTACCGGGAGCTGGGCGAGCGCTGGGACGTGCTCTACGACGACCGGGACGAATCACCGGGTGTCAAACTCAAGGACGCCGACCTTCTGGGCATTCCCGTGCGGGTGGTGGTGAGCCAGCGGGGACTGAAGCAGGGAACCTTCGAGGTGAAGGTGCGCCAAACGGGTGAGGTCCATTTCTTCCGCCGCCAGGAACTTTGTGGGGCGGTGGAGCGGATCCTGGGGGATCTGGCCCCCGTCCTGGAAGGCCTGCCCTGGATGGATGAGAACGTTTAGGCGATTGCCCGACAATGGCCTTTCAGCCTTTTCGGAAGATTTCTAACCGGTTGAAATTCCACTGTGCTAGACGGCTCTTTGGAAGTTCGCAGACAGTCGGGGCGGGTTCCGAACCCGCCCCGACTCCCGCAAGACAAGACCAACGGCACGGATTCCCGCCCGGACGAGTGCCTCTAAAGCCGCTTTTCACCAGCAACAGAACACAAGAATCCCTCGGGAGGTGACGGCGTGACAGCCTCGGACCCGGTCTTGCTGACCATGGGAGAGATGGAGATTTTGCGCTTCGTGCTGGGCCCCTACCAGGTGAACGCTTACGGCCTGGTCTGCCGCGATAGCGGGGAAACACTTCTCATCGACGCTCCCCGGGGGATCCTGGCCGCCCTTGGGGAGGTGGCGCCCAAGGCGGTGGTGCTCACCCACGGTCACCGGGACCACACAGAGGGCTTGGAGGAAGTGGCGAAGGAACTGCGCGTTCCAATCTTCTGCCACGACGAAGACGCCGCGCGCATTCCCGTCTCCGGCCTGAAGCCGCTCCAAGACGGCGACACCCTTTCGGTGGGATCCCTCACCGTGCGGGTGCTCCACACGCCGGGCCATACGCCGGGAAGCATCTGCTTGCACTGGGCAAACGTGCTCTTTTCCGGCGACACCCTCTTTCCCCGAGGCCCCGGCCGCACCGACAGCCCGGCCGCTTTTCGGCAGATCCTCACCTCCCTAGAGAAGAGGATCTTTTCCCTTCCCGTGAGCACCCTGGTACTGCCCGGCCACGGCCCGCCCACCAACGTGGGCGTGGAACGGGACGCCGCCCGGGCCTTCCTGGAACGGGGCGTTCCGGATGATCTCTTCGGAGACGTGGACTGGGGCCGCTGAAATCGTCTAAGGAATCGGCCCGCCCCAAGGCCTTCTATTCCGGAAGCACCACGCGATGAAATCCTTCCGCATACGTGTAGGACGTGCCTTCCGCCAGCTTCCGGCACCGGTCCTCCACCCACTTTCGGATGTCCGCCACGGGATGCTGGTTCCATTGGCTGGCGTGGCACTGGAGGGCAGCGATCTTGGTTTCAAACAGATCGGTGATGTCCACCCGGTGATTGATGTCTTCCGCCGCCCAGAACCAGGCCTCCCGCACCTTGTGGGGTTCCAGCCCCTCGGCCAGAAGATCGGGATAGGCCAGATGATCCCGGGCGTAGGGAAAGAGCGCATCCATCACCACCTGGCCCACAATCCGATGGTCCCGATGCCAGAGATAGCGACGGTAGGGATCGGAAGAGAGTACCAGGCGAGGGCGGAAGGTGCGGATCCAGCGCACCAGTTCCTTTCGGAACTCCGGGGTGTCTTCCAGGCCCTGGTCCGGGTAATGGAGGAAGACCACGGGGCCCACCCCCACCGTATCCGCAGCGGCCCGTTGCTCCTTTTGTCGAATCCGCGCCAGCTCGGCGGGGTCCATGTTCCGATCTCCGGTTCCCTTTTCCCCGTCCGTGCAGATCACGTAGGCGATCTTTTGGCCTTCTCCGGCCATGCGGGCGATGGTTCCCGCCGCCCCGAAGTCGGGATCGTCGGGATGGGCGGCAATGACCAGCACGTCAACAGGTTCTTTCATCTTCATTTCCTCTAGCTCAAAATCCCACGTGGGGAAGGCTCATGCGTTGATCCGATGCCTCGCCCTTCCAAGGGATCGAGACGTCCGCCTTCATATCAGCAAAGACCGCTTCCAGCTTTCGAGCGGTTTCCCGCCAACGGTATCGACTGACCACGGCGCGGATGGTCTCCCGATCCGAAGGGCCGATCCCACGGGACAAGCCTTTCAGGATTCCCTGGGCCAGGGTTTCCGGGGCGTTGTCCGGTGTGAGCACGGCGGCAACGCTTCCCTTGGGGATATCCTGAAGGACGCCCACGGGCGGGCCCACCACGGGAGTGCCGCAGGCCATGGCTTCCAGGATGGCCAGTCCGAAGCTTTCGTAAAAGGATGAAACCACATAGAGATCCGCGGCATTGTAATAGACGGAAAGCTCCCCGTGTTCCACGCGGCCGAGAAAAGAGATCCGGCCGTCGGGGACCAGGTTTTCGGCCAGTTGCGTCATCTCCTTCCACACAAGATCGTCTTCCGCGGGATCTCCTCCCACCACCAGCAGCCGAATCGGTCGGGAAGGCTCCACGAGGGCCACGGCCCTGATGAGCCGCTCCAAGCCTTTCACCGGATCGAACCGGCCGACGAAGAGAAGAACCGCCTCCTCGGGTGCCAGGTTCAATCGGCGGCGGCAGGCCGACCGGTCCAGGGGTCGAAAGATGTGATCATCCACGCCGCAGGGGATGATCACCGTCCGGTCGTTGGACACACCGTAATGGTCCTGCAGAGCCGCCCGCTCCTGGTGCGTGGCGGCGATCACGCACCGGCTCTTGCGGGCCACGCGCCTTTCCGCGCACAGCCGGCAGGGAGAATCCACCCTCTTTCCCAACGCCCGTCGTTTCAGCTCGCTCAAGGTGTGAAACATGACCGCATGGGGCGTTTGAAGACGCTCGGCTGCCTGCACCCCCGCCATGCCGGAAATCCAGTAATGGCTGAAGATCACATCGTACGGACGGACTCGCAGGCGATTGTGGCGGCAGACGGCCTCGGCAAAGCGATCGGCAATCCCTTGGAACCGGTCCGGGGCCTTTCCATGGGGGGGTAGAGCCGGCACTGGGATAGTGCGAATCCGACCGCCCCTTGGACGAAGCCGGCCGGGCAGGCGCGTGGAAGGGGTATTGACGGACGGCTCGTCCGTTCCCCCAACCCCGGTGAAGATGTCCACATCGTGTCCCAGGCAGGCCAAGGCCCGGGAAACCTCCCGGATATAGACACTCATCCCTCCCGTATCCCGTCGCCCCAAGGGCCCGCTGGGATTGGAATGGGCACAGATCAGAGCGATATGCCGCCGCACACCACCGCTTTCCATCTCCGGTTCCCTCATCTCCCCGCGCATCTTCGCCTCGTGACAGTTCCCAATCATCAGCCGCGCATGTGGATACGAACCCGAAACAGCTGGACCTCCCCACCTCCCAGTCGGAACTTGTAGACTTCGTCGCCGCGCAGGAATTCGTAGCGTTCGCGCCCCAGTTCCACGGCGTCTCGGATTGTGAAGACCTTGCTCACCCAACCCGCACTCACAGCACCGTAGGCGGCATCATAGCCGTTGTTATACAGGTAGATGACCTTGCCGTCATCAAGACACAGGGTGCCGGCTATGGAACGGCCGTCCAGCTCCAACAGGGAAAGACGCACCATGCCCTCCCGGCTCATGGCCCGGCACAGGGATTGGAAGTAGGACCGCATGGACTGGGTGAGGAATCCGGCCTTGTCCCGCCGGTTGCTCTTGAAGAGCTCAAAGAAAACGGGAAGCGCCCGTTCCACGTCGTGCGGATCGGTATGGATGCGGAAGCTCACGGCGCCGGCCTCCTCCAAACGGCGCATCTTTCGCCGCACCTCATGGCGCTGCTTTCCGGAAAGCCTCTGCAGATAGCCATCCCAAGTGTCCGGAAGCTCCATCTCCACCGTGACGGCCTCGGGCTGGACGAAAACCTCCAGTCCTTGGCTGCGCGCCGTTTCGGTCAAATGGGTATGCACGAAGGAATCCGGGCGAACGGGCCCCAGATCCAGGGATGGAAGGCCCTGTCGGTGGGCTGCCTCCAGGAGCAGAGAGGCGGCCTTTTCCTCGGCACCGGGGATCACCACCGCATCAAAGTAGTCGAAGATGTCCGGGTCTCCGGCGAACCGGGCCGCGTCCCCGTGGATCATGAGTGGAAGGGCGCCCAGGACGGCCTGTCCCTCCCAGGCCGAAAGGGCGAAGATATCCGCGTCTGCTCCCAGTGTTTCCTTCCAGGCGTCGATCCAGGCCGGCGAAACGAAAGGATTGGGCCAGCGAAGCCCCAGAATGTTTCGCTCATTCCACAACCGCCGCAGCTCGTCCAATGGTTCCGCTCTCCCTGTGATGATCCATAAGCCGTGATCGGCGGCGGGCGAAGGTTCCAAAGGGCACATCCGTCTCCCGTCGCCTCACATACGGCGCCAGCACCCATCACGGCTTGTAGCGTTGTTTGTCTGCAGACACCGCGAAGACCCATGGACGAAGGATGAGTCCCCCGTCATGCCTCAGCGCACCCGCCATCGGGGCCCGTCCGGGGTGTCTTCTACCAGCACACCCCCTTCGGCCAGGGCGTTTCGGATCCCGTCCGCAGTCCCCCAGTCGTGTTCTTCTCTTCGCTCCCGGCGCCATTCCAGCAGCCGGTCCACCACCGGAGCCAGGATGCCGGCCTTGTCCTCTTTCGACAGCGCCAATCTCTGGGCCACGGCCACCAGCCACTCGCGAAAGATCTCCCGGGCCTGAGCGATCTCTTCCGGTGCCAGTCCCATCTCCTGAGCCTGCCAAAGAAGCATGTCCAGGCCCAGAAGCGCGGCGGCTGCACCGTGGGAATTGCGGCCGGCCATGCTTTCGCGGAAGGTCGATTCAAGCTGTCGAACCCGGCTCCAAAAGTCCACTTCTCCCAGGGATTCAGGAAACTCTCGGTCCCCTTGGTCCCCGGTTGCCTTTTCCGTCTCGGGAGCGGCACACGTTTCTGCTTCGTCGTCTTCCGCCCCGGCGCACAGAACTTCCAAGCGAAAGGTGGCGTCTGAAGCGAACACCCGCTCCACACGTCTTGGAGCCAGCCCGCCGGTCGGGCGCCGAAGGGTGCATTTTCCCAGGCCCTTCACGGTCCCGCGGCCCGCCTCCCAGTCGAGCAGCACCGCCGTGTGCTCGTCGATTCCCAGCACCGCCGTCTCGTCCGGAAGCATGGCCTGCAGTCGTTGGAAACGTTCCCGGCCCATGTAGCAAAAGCGCGTGTCGTGGGTGCCCCCTTCCGCATTGTTCCAGTGGGGTACCACCACGGCACGGATCCCCAGGAATCCCAAAACATCCAGGCCCGGCGCCCAATGGAGATCGGCTCCCACCTTGTAGATCTCATAGACGGGCAAGGTCCGCAGGCCCAGGGTGAGAGCGGCGGCACTGGCGGCCGTGAGCACCCCTCCCTTGAGAAGGTGATTCTTGAAGATTTCCGGAACCGGTGTTCCGACCCAGTGGCGCACGGCGTAACTGGGGCTTCCAGGCCCCACCAGGATGACATCCGCCGCCTGCAACAGATCCAGCGCCCGCCTTCCTTCGGGGGTCTCCAGGGCATCGCGGGATTTGATGGACGCCACCTGGAGCGGGTATCCTACCCGCTGGGAAAAGTAATCCTGGGCGCGCCGGGAGATTTCGTCCACATTGAGCTGAAATCCGGCGGGGGTATCCAGAAAGACAGCCAGGGGCCGGGTCCCGCAGCGGCGCAGCAGGGCCTTGTGCACCTCCACCATGGTGGCGGTCAACTCCCCGGATCCCATGAGGGCCAGTATTCCTTTGGCCTTCGCAGGGGCCGGCTCAGACCGGATGGTCGCGGTCATGCGCTTCGTTCCTTTTCCATCGACAACGGCAACGCAAAATCAAAACAATAGCAAAACTAAGGCTTTTTCAAAAGGACGCCAGCCCATGCAGGATCTGAAAGCGGTCGTTTTCGACTTCGGCAGGGTGATCTCCGCCCAGAAGCCCCCATCCCTCTTTCGAAGTTACGAAGAGTTCTTGGGGATTCCACCGGATACCCTCAACAGGGTTATGTTCGAACATCCCGCCTGGGAAGAGGCCCTGCTGGGGCGCATCACTCTGGATGAGTACTGGGAGCGGATCGGTCCCGCTCTGGGCCTGAAGACGGTGGAAGCCGTGAGAGCCTTTCGCCGCCGCTACGACGCCGATGAACGGCTCAACGAGGAGGTGGCCGCCATTGTTCGATCTCTCCACGGCCGGCTGCCCCTGGCAGTCCTTTCCAACGCACCCCGGGGCCTTGAAAAATGGTTGGAACGATGGGGACTCTTGCACCTTTTTGATGCGATTTTCTGCTCCGCCAACGAAGGCGTGCGAAAGCCCTTTGCGGAGGCCTACCTGCGCACACTGGAACGGCTGGGAGTCGGCGCCGAGGAAACGCTCTTTGTGGACGACGCCTGGGAAAACGTGGCAGCCGCCCGCCAATTGGGCCTCCAGGTCCACCACTTCCGAAACGCCGATCTCTTGAGAAAAGACCTTCGCAAACGGGGGGTCCTTGGCAAGGACATTGTCTGAAAATGGTCTCTCACTCTTTTGTGGCTTTCTGACCAGCTGAAATTCCACTGAACGTCCGGTGCAGGGCCCTGTTTTCGCCGGCACGAAGGATGCCTTACCCATAAGCCGCTCGTTTTGTCGTTCCCGAATCAACTCGCAGCCATGGCGGCTCGTTCTCCTAAAAGATCAAACCTGTTGCTGTGCTTCCAGAAAACTTTCATGGAGAAACGAATGAGCCTTCGCCTCCACACTCATGGCGTTGCTTCATCGCAAGCCGAACTCCGGATGCGGATTATCCGCTTATCGAGCGATGGAGCGGACGGCCTGGTAGGCCCAGGAGACAGCCTCCAGATTCATGCCGGAAAAGAGGCCGCTGGTGGTCCCAAAGATCCAGCCGATCCGGTCGGAAACCGATTCCAGCAGAGCAGCCACGTGCCGTTCCACCTTTTCCCGGCAGGCTTCCCCCGTCAGCAGGGCGGGGTCCAGATTGCCCCACAGACACAGACGGTCGCCGTATTCTTTCTTAACTGGGGCAAAATCCATGCCCGATCGGGGATCCAGGCAGTGCAGACCGTGGACGCCTGTGTCCGCCAAAGGGAGAAGCAATGGGTTGAGATTGCCGTCCGAATGAAAGAAGACCGGAAGGCCCACTTCCTTTGCGGCGGCCACCAGGCGGGCGATCCATGGAAAGTAGGTCTTTTGAAGCCGCGCGGGAGAAACGAATGGACCTTTCCCATAGGCGATGTCGTCGGCCACCACGAGGCCGTGGGCTCCCCGGTCGGCCGCATGCCGTATCCAGGCCAAGGCCTGTGCCAGCCAGTTTTGAAACATCTCCTCCACCTTTTCCGTTTCCCTTTCCAGGGCCATGAGGAACGGCATCCACCCCAACGCTCGGCAGCCGAACCCAAAGGGACCGTCCAAAGTGACGAAGACAAAGAGCTCCGTCTCTCGAACCCAGCGGGCAAGGTCCGGCCAGGGAAGCTGCTCCGGGCGGGCGACGACCGCACCGACGTTCGTGGGAGCTTCGGGTGGCGGCAGGCACACCAGGTCCAGACCCAGATGGGTCAGCAGGGCGTGCTGTCTTTCGAACCCGGGCGTAAGAGACGGCGCAAAGGCATGGGCCAGGGCCTCATCGACGCATATTTCTCCCAGAGGCAGGCGATCCACGGTCTTACGCCGCACGGCCCGCTTCACTCGTTCGCGAGGAATCATGCCCCCGCCCCCTATCCCAAACGGCTTGCCTGCCTCTCGATCCGTTTCGCCTCTCATGGGAACAGAACGTTTCATGAACCCCCTTTCGAGACTCCCCACCAGTGTGCCATTTCCCTCCCCATCCGTTTACGGCAAGGGCGAAGAAGAGGATCCAAGCGGGCGGAGCGGATCGCATTGGCTTTCCCACGGGGTGACGCCCCGGCCACAGGAACTTGTCCGAGAACGCCCAGGTTGCTCCCTGCGGTCCCGTTCTGCCGGCCTGGCCATGCCGCCGTAGCGGCGGGGTCGGAACCCGCCCTTGCAAAGCTCATAAACCTCGCATGACACAATTGAATTGCATTTGTCGGAAAGGCCAAGGGGCCATTGTCAGACAGCCTCATGGGCACACGATCGAATCGGCAGTTCAAGGCTTTTCCAAAGACATTTCTCTTCACACGCTTCGAGGCGAGATCCCGCATGGTATCGCCATTTATTGCAAGACGTGATGACACACCCCAGCGAGCCTGCGCCCTATGCGTTCCAGCAACCCTAAGCGCAACGGCCTTGTTCGACAGGGGATCCTTGCGGGGCAGTGGGGCGATCTAGAACGCCCCTCGGCCATGGGCTTGGATTTAGGATCCGCGGTCCGTCATCCCCCTTCCAGGGGCGGGAAAAAGACCAGGTGATCGCCTTCGCGCAGGGGGGCGTGGGCGGGGCGGGCTCTCCCGTTCACCAGCAAGATGATGGGTTTGTCGGTGGGGACCCCCAAGGCCGCCAGCACGTCTTGGATGACGGCGCCGTCCGGAACGTCCATCTGCTTGTCTTGAGGCAGCCGTTCCGTGTAGTCTCGATAAGTGGCGAAGCTTTCCACGCGGATCTTCATCTCTTAACCCTTGGTCTGAAATCCCTTGCCGCCGTTCATCGTAAACGCTCCAACGGCCTTCGTAAATGGTCAAGGGCGGACGACGCATCACAAACCAGGGACCATGGATCACAGACAAGGAGGGCACCTATGGGATGGATGGGAAGGATCCTTCGGGTCGACCTGAGCCGAGGCACCACGTGGGTGGAGGATTTGGATCGACAAAAGGCCCTGGACTATGTGGGCGGCCGGGGTTTGGGCACCCGGTTCCTGCTGGATGAAGTGGATCCCACCTGCGATCCGCTCTCTCCCGAAAACAAGCTCATCTTTCTCACCGGTCCTCTGACGGGAACCGGCACGCCCACAGGGGCACGCTACATGGTGATCACCAAGTCCCCGCTCACCGGAGCCCTCACCTGTTCCAACTCCGGCGGACAATTTCCCACCATGGTCAAGCGGGCCGGTTTCGACGGCATCATCTTTGACGGACGCGCCGAAAAGCCGGTCTATCTGTGGGTGGAGGAGGGCCGAGCCGAACTGCGCAGCGCGGAGCACTTGTGGGGCCGGGACACCCACGAGACGGACCGCCTGCTCCGGGATGAAACCCGCAAGGAAGCCCGAACGGCCGTGATCGGTCCGGCCGGGGAAAGGGGCGTGCTTTTTGCCTCCGTCATGAACGACAAGGATCGGGCGGCGGGCCGCTCCGGAGTGGGGGCCGTCATGGGTTCCAAGAATCTCAAGGGAGTGGCCGTTTTCGGGACCCAAAAGATCCCCATCCACGATCCGGCAGGCTTCAAGAAGGTGGTCAAAGAGATCATGGCCGGTTTCAAGGAGCAGACCAAGGACGGACCGCCGCCCCTTCGGATCTACGGAACGCCCATCACGTCCACGGGCACCCAGAACGTGGGCGCTTATCCCACGCGAAACTTCCAACAGGGAACCTTCGAACACTGGCAGGACATCGGAGGCGAGGTCTTGACGGAAAAGTATTTGGTGCGTGCCAAGGCCTGTTTCAGCTGCCCCATCGCCTGCGGGCGGGTGACCCGGGTGACGGAAGGGCCCTTCCAGGGCGAAGGCGAAGGACCCGAATACGAAACGGTGTATGCGCTCGGGAGCAACTGCGGGGTGCGGGATCTGCCCGCCGTGATCAAGGCCAGCTACATCTGCAACGAAATGGGCATGGACACCATCACCATGGGGGCCACCATCGCCTGCGCCATGGAGATGTTCGAAAAAGGCATCCTGGATGAAAAGACCATCGGCCGGCCCCTTCCCTTCGGCGATGCGGACGGCCTGGTGGAGATGGTGCGAAAGACCGCCGCCCGCGAAGGCTTCGGTAACGATCTGGCCATGGGAAGCCTGCGCCTCGCCGCCAAGTACGGATGCCCGGAATTGGCCATGGTCTCCAAGGGCCAGGAATTCGCCGGCTACGAGCCGCGGGCGGAGAAGGGCATGGGGCTGGCCTATGCCACGTCTCCCATCGGGGCCAGCCACATGCGGGGCGATCCGGCCTACATCGAAATCATCGGCGTTCCCATGCTGGTGGATCCCTTGAGCTGGGAAGACAAGCCCCAGATCGTCAAGGACTGGCAGGACGTGTTCGCGCTCATCGACTCGGCGGGCCTGTGCGTCTTCTTTTCCGTGCGCAACCTGGTGACCAAGACCAAGGATATCCGGCCGGTGCGGATCCTGGAACTGCTCAACACCGCCACCGGGGCCGATTACACCATGGAATCGCTCATGACGGCCGCGGAACGGATCATCAACGCGGAAAGGATCTTCCTCAACAAGGCGGGACTGGACGCCAAGGACGATACCCTGCCGCCGCGCATGACCCGCGAGCCCATGCCCGGAGGCCCCGCCAAGGGCCACGTGTGCGAGCTGGACAAGATGCTTCCCGTTTACTATCGGCTGCGCGAATGGGACGAAAACGGCCGCCCCACCCAAAAGCTCCTGGAGCGTCTGGGGCTGGAGCCATGAACGATGAATCTCTCAGGCACAGGACCTGACGATGCTACCCATGCGAAGAAAAGACCGGGAGATGGAGCGGACGGAAGCGGAGCGGCTGCTCGCGGAAGGCGTCTACGGCGTCCTTTCCACGGCGGACGGAAACGGTCAGCCGTACGGAATTCCTCTGAACTACGTCTATTGCAACAGCGCCATCTACTTTCACTGCGCCCGCACGGGTCACAAGCTGGACAACCTGGCGGCCAACCCCCGGGTCTCCTTTTGCGTGGTGGGAAGGGCCCGAGTCCTTCCCCATCGGTTTTCCACCGACTACGAAAGCGTGGTGGCCTTTGGGGAAGCCCGGGAAGTGGAAGGCGTTGAGAAAGAACAGGCCCTTGTGTGGCTTCTGGAAAAGTATTCTCCGGATCACCTGGACGAAGGCCGTGCCTACCTGGCCCGGCAGGGGGCCGCCACCAAGGTCATCCGGATCCATATCCGCCATCTAAAGGGAAAGGCCCGGAAGTAGGGAAGCAAAAGCGCGCGTGCCGAGGCGGCGTCTCGTCGCCCCGGCACACGTCTTTTGTCCATTTCAATTCATGCGCTCAATTTTGACCCGCACCACCAGCTACAGGCTTCGGCTCACCTCAAAGCCCTGGTGAACGGCGTCGAAGGCCTTTCCCACCTTGCCGGCATCACCCACCACATGCACCGAAAGGCCCATTTTACGGAGCTGTTCTTCCAGCGGGTTGTAGGGGCGGGACCCGGCCGCCAACACCACGGTGTCACAGGACAGGTCCTGGGTTTCTCCGTCCGGGGTCTGGATGCGGATTCCTTCCGGTGTGATCTCCAGGGCCTTGGTGGATTTGTGGACCTTCACCCCGTGCAGGGCGATGTTTTGCAGCATGGCCCACCGGGTGCTCCGACCGATGTCCTTGCCCACGGAATTGAGCATCTCCACCACCGCGATTTCCTTGGTGCCACGAATGGCCAGTTGGAAAAGCTCCTGGGGATCTTCGGCCCGGGCCAGGGCCAGAAACTTGAGGGCTTCCCCGGAAAGGGTTCCCCGCTGGGCCAGGTAAAGGGCCGTCTCCACGCCCACGGCGCCGCCCCCCACCACCACCACGCGCCGCCCCGCGTAAGCCCTTCCGGAAAGCACGTCCCAGGCCTGGACCACGTGCGGCAGATCGCTTCCGGCAATGGGCGGGGCCAAGGGCTCCGCGCCGGTGGCCAGGACCACCTCATCCGGAGCTTCCTCCTGGATGACGGACTCCGTCACTTCCGTATGGAGCACCACCCGCACACCCCGAACCGCCAATTGGGAGGCCAGGTCTTTGGCCAGTTCCGAAAATTCGGAACGTCCCGGCGGTGCCGCCGCCAGCCAAAGCTGGCCGCCCAGCCGGTCCGACCTCTCGTAGAGCACCACGTCGTGGCCGCGGTCGTGGGCCGCCACCGCGGCGCTCATGCCTCCCGGGCCGCCTCCCACCACCAGCACCTTCTTGCGTTCCGGCGCCCTTTCCACACGGCGGTCCCTTTCGTGTCCCGCCCGTGGATTGCACAGGCACTCCACGGACTTCATCTGGAACAGGTTGTCGAAGCATCCCTGAGCGCAGGCGATGCAATGGACGATCTCCCGCTCCCGGCCCGTTCGCGCCTTTTCGGGCAGGCGGGGATCGGCGATGAGGCTTCGGCCCATGGCCACCATGTCGCACAGATCGTCGGCAATGAGTTCCCGGGCCACCTGGGGATCGTTGATCCGGTGTCCGGCGATGACGGGAACGGAGACCCGCTCCTTGATGCTCCGGGCCAGGTAGGCGAAGGCCCCCCGGGGCACGTCCGCCACGATCTGGGGCACCCGGGCTTCATGCCAGCCCACGTTGATGTTGAGGGCGTCGGCCCCGTGGCCCACCAGGGCCTCGGCAAAGGCCGCCAGATCCTTGCGGCCCACCCCGCCGGGCATGAAATCGTTTCCGTTGGTGCGCACCAGGATGGGAAAATCCGGGCCCACGGCGTCCCGCACCGCGCAGATCACTTCCAGGCCGAACCGCATGCGGCCGTTGAGGCTTCCGCCGTATTCATCGGTGCGCTGATTGGTCAGGGGAGACAGGAACTCGCTGATGAGATAGCCCGTGCCGCACAGAATCTCCACGGCGTCGAATCCGGCCTGCTTCACCCGGCGGGCGGCCTGGGCGAACCGGTCCACGATGGCCTGGATCTCCTCCACCGTCAGTTCCCGCGGGGTCTCGCCGGTGAGCCGGGACGGTACCGGTGAGGGAGCCACGGGCGGCTTGCCCCCCATGAAAATGCTGGGGTTGTAGCGGCCGGCGTGATTGAGCTGCACGGCGCCAAGGGATCCATTTTCCCGGATTGCCGTGGCCAGCTTGGCGAGCCCTTCCACGAAGGCGTCGTCATGGGCGCCGATGTTTCCCGGGCTTCCCGACTGTTCGTCCACCGTGGCATAGCCCACGCAAATAAGACCGGCGCCGCCCCGCGCTCGTTCGGCGTAAAAATCCACAAGACGGTCGGTCACCTGAAAGTTTTTGGCCATGTTGAGGTGCATGGCCGGCATGACGATCCGGTTGGGGACTTCCAGCTTGTTGATGCGGATGGGTTGGAAGAGTGGATCTTTCATGGTTTTCCCCTCCTTGAACGGTTGCACGTTGTCTGTTTCGCTTCCATAAGGCACCTGGACCATTGGGCCTGCCGCCCCTCCCGGCAGCCGTCCAGGCAACCCCCCACATGGTGTGGGCTCGGTATCACAAGATCTCTTCCGCCCGCAAGGGAGCGCCCTGCCTTGCTTCAAAAGACGGACTGTCTTGTCACTTTCCCGATGCCATCTCTTCCATGATGGCCACGGCCCGGTCGATGTCCTCCCGGGACACATCCAGATGGGTCACCGCCCGGATGCCAGAGCCGATTCCCACCAGGGACACCCCCCGTCTTCGGGCCTCCGCCGTAAAGGTGGGCACATCCATGGGCAGACCCGGGATCTCGAAAAAGACCATGTTCGTTTCCGGTTCGGGCGTGAGGACTCGAATGCCGGAAATGCGTGAAAGACCGCGGGCCAATCGCCGGGCGTTCTCGTGGTCCTCGGCCAGACGCTCCACGTGATGATCCAGGGCGTGCAGGCATCCGGCGGCCACAATGCCCGCCTGGCGCATGGCCCCTCCGAACATGTGCTTGTAGAGGCGAGCCCGGGCGATGAAGTCCTTGGACCCGGCCAGCACCGCCCCCACGGGGGCCCCCAGCCCCTTGGTGAAATCGATCCAGACCGAATCGACACAGGCGGCGAATTGGCGGGCCGCCGTACCGGTGGCCACCACGGCGTTGAGCAGCCGGGCTCCGTCCATGTGCAGTGCCAGGCCCAGTTCGCGGCTCTTGTCGTGGACCGAACGCAGCTCCTCCAGCGTCCACACTGTGCCGCCCCCGAAGTTGTGCGTCTGTTCCACGCAAACCAGCCGCGGTGTGGGCGCATAGGGCCAGGGCGCCGTGCGCACCTTGCCGTACGCTTCTTCCAGGGCCCGGGGAGAGAAGATACCCCGCTCGCTTCCGATGGGCTCGATCAGAACCCCGGAGGCAAAGGGCGAGCCCCCCGACTCGGCTCGGATGATGTGGGCCATGTGGTCGGCCAGCACCGCATCGCCGGGTTGGGTGTGGGTTTTGAGGGCCACCAGGTTGCACATGGTGCCCCCGGGAAGAAAGAGCGCGGCTTCTTTGCCCAGCAAATCACATACGCGTTCCAGCAAGCGGTTGACCGTGGGGTCTTCGCCCTTCTGCTCGTCGCCCACTGGTGCCGTCGCCATGGCCCGGCGCATGGCCTCGGTAGGCTTGGTTTCCGTGTCGCTCGCCAAGGGAATCATCCATTTTCTCCGTTTCTTTCGTACCTCAATAGATCGATTTTCCTATGCCGTGCCACAGGTAGATGAAGGCAGGAGCCGCCCCGATCCAGAGCAGCACCAACGGCCACAGGCGCCCCCGCAACACATGGTAATCCGCCAGAAGGCGCCTCCAAGAATGGCCGGCCACATAATGCCCGAATCCCAGTTCAAAGGCCACCGTCATGACAACCCACACGATTCCGACTCGGACGGCCTGGGAAAACGAGGCCAGCGGCCGCACGTGGTGGGCGGCGGCGATGACCAGAGAAAAGAAGACGATGGCGAGAACCGAAGAGATCTGGTGGGCTCGAAGCTCACCCAGGCGCCTTCCGTAGGTGAGTTCGCGGATCAGGCCGTTTCCCACGGCCACCACGGCCAGCACCAGCCAGACAATCAAATATTCCCAGGGCATGAAACCTCCAAGGGCTTTGGGAAAGCCCATCCGTAAATCGGACAGTGCACCACGGCCGGCCAGGGGCGATTCCACGGGGAGCGCCGATCCGGATTCCGGGGGCAGGCAGCAAACCGCCGGGGGTCCAGGGGGTAGGGAGGAGCGTCTCGTGGCGGCAGGTTCTTCCAATGAGGGATCATGGGCGGAACGCATCGGGGGATTGGGAAGGTGAGGGGATGCCCGCGCGGCCTCCCAGCCGAGTGGCCGCCTGGGCCGCGGCCCAGGAAGCGAAACGCACCCGTCGTTTCAGGTCCCAGCCGGAAAGCAAACCATGGACGTAGGCCCCATGGAACACATCCCCGCATCCGGTGGTATCCACGGCCTCTATGGAATCGGCCGGCTGACGGAGGAAAGCGCCCCGGCAAAAGAAGAGCGAACCTCGGGGGCCCAGGGTCACCCCCACCACCTCCGGGCCCAACTCCGCCAGCTTGCGGCAGGCACCTTCCGGGTCCGGCCCTCCCATGAGAGAACGGGCGAAGGCTTCGGAGGTGATGAAGTGATCGCTCAGGCGGGCCAATTCCAGCATGCCGTCTCGAAGCGTTCCCGCGTCCACCACCACGGGAACGGATTGCTGTCGGGCCGCCCGGGCGGCCCCAAGCGCCGCTTCCACAAAGAGGCCGTCCGTCAAGAGCACCCGGGCCGCTCCCACCGCCCGGACCGGGACCTCTTCGGGTCGCAGGGGATCGCCCGTGGGTCGCCGCCAGAAGATGGTGCGTCGGCCCGAGCCGGGTTCCACCGCGATGAAGGCGAACTGGGAACGCGCCTTGGAACGCACCCGCACATACCTGCCGTCCACCCCTTCGCGGTCAAGGGACGCCCGGATCTCCCGCCCGAACGGATCGTCTCCCACCACGGAACAGAGGGCCGTCCGCCATCCCCATCGGGCCAAGGCCACCAGGGCTGTGGCCGCAGGCCCTCCGCCCTGGATGGTCAGGTCCTGGAATTCGCACTTGGTATCCGGCGGGGGGTAAGCATCCACGCGGCCCAGATAGTCCAGGGCACATTGCCCCACGCCGACCACGTCCCAGCACGCCTCGGACTGGCCTGAAGTCCCGACCATGCCGCATCCTTCCCCGGGGTTTTTCAAGGGCGTCTCCGGACTCGCCCCCGAGGGGCGTCCGCAATTTTGGGACCGCGCCCCATCGGGGCCGGCACCACCTCAGTGGAGGATCTGGCTCAAAAAGAGCTTGGTGCGTTCGTGCCGCGGGTTGTTGAAGAACTCTTCCGGCGTGTTTTCTTCCACCACCTGTCCCCCGTCCATGAAGAGCACCCGGTGGGCCACGCTGCGGGCGAACCCCATCTCATGGGTCACCACGATCATGGTCATGCCTTCCTGGGCCAGCTCGATCATGGCGTCCAGGACCTCCTTGATCATCTCGGGGTCCAGAGCCGAGGTGGGCTCATCGAAAAGCATCACCTTGGGCGACATGCACAGGCTTCGCGCGATGGCCACCCGCTGCTGCTGTCCGCCCGAAAGCTGGCCCGGGTACTTGTGAGCCTGTTCGGCGATGTGCACCTTTTCCAGGTAGTACAGGGCCGTTTCTTCCGCCTCCTTGCGCGGCACCTTACGGACCCAGATGGGCCCCAGCGTGAGGTTTTCCAGGACCGTCAGGTGGGGAAAGAGGTTGAAGTGCTGGAAGACCATGCCCACCTCGGAGCGGATCTTTTCGATGTTCTTCACGTTGTTGGTCAGTTCGATGCCGTCCACGACGATCCGGCCCTTCTGGTGTTCTTCCAAGCGGTTGATGCACCGAATGAGGGTAGACTTTCCCGATCCCGACGGACCGCAGATGACGATCCGCTCCTGCTTGTGCACCTTCAGGTTGATCCCCTTGAGAACGTGGAATTCGCCGAACCACTTGTGCAGATCGACGATTTCCACCATCACCTCGGAATCGGGCCTGGAACGGGTTTCGGCTTTTTCGTTCATGGATCCTTGTTCCTCTCAGATGACCGGGCTGACGTCCGGCCAGCCCATCCATTCAAAGTTTCGTCCACTCCGCGGCCAAGGCCCCCCGGTTCTCAACGCTACGCTCCGGCGCGGCCCACGGCGCTGAACGGCCCGCCGCGGTAGCACGTCGTTCCCGGGATCGCCCTGCGCCCTCGGACGATTTCCCCCGCGTTGTCTGCGCCGCCATGGCGCCTTCCTTTTTCTTTCCCCCCGCAGCGACCCGGTGCCCCCATCTTGGCAGTTTGTCCCACAACGGGCTTTCGGGAGATTTCTGACCAGCTCAAATCCATCCACTGTGCCATGGGGTCTTTTTTGAGCCTTCAGAAAGCCTTGTTGGGGCGGGTTCGGAATGCGCCCCGACTGCTGCCGGGCCCCTCTGCCAGCCCCAAACTTCCGTTCGTTCAAGAAGGGACAACCGAAGCACTCTCGAACAGCCTCCTAATGGTTCTCCGTGGACAGCTCCATTTCCAGCTTCCGGCTGTAGTGGGACATGGAAAAACATCCCAGGAAGTAGAGGATGGCCAAAAAGATGTAGGCCTCCCGGCTGAAGCCCATCCATTCCGGGTTGGAAAGCACCGTCTGGGTGGTCTTCAACACATCGTAGAGGGCGATGATCACCACCAGGGAGGTGTCCTTGAAGGCCGAGACCAGGATACCCACCGTGGGCGGGATGACAATCTTCAAGGCCTGCGGGAGGATCACCAACCGCATGGTCAGATAGTAGTTGAGGCCCAGAGATTCGGCCGCTTCGTACTGCCCCTTGGGAATGGCCTGCAGACCACCGCGCACCACCTCGGCGATGTAGGCCCCCGTAAAGAGGATGATGGCCACCTGGGCTCGAAGGATCTTGTTGATGGTGATGCCTTCGGGAAGAAAGAGCGGGAAGATGATGGAGGCCATGAAGAGGAGACTGATCAAGGGAACGCCCCGAATCATTTCAATATAGACCACGCTCAGAACCTTGATGGCCGGCATCTTGGACTGGCGTCCCAAGGCCAGGATCACTCCCAGGGGATAGGCCGCCGTGAGGCCGAAGACGGACAGAAGCAGCGTCAGCGGAAGCCCGCCCCACTTGGTGGTTTCCACGGCGGGAAGGCCCGGCACCCCGCCCGCCATGAGCACGCCCATGGCCACCAGGCCCACGATCCAGGCGTAGCCCAGCCGCTTGGACCAGTACTTGCGATCCCGGGAAAAGAAAAGGAGCCCCAGCAGCAGCACCACGGCCACGGCGGGCCGCCATTGCTGGTCGTAGGGATAGAACCCGAAGAGGATGAAGCGTATGTTTTGGGTGATGACGGACCAGCAGGCCCCCGCTCCGTCGCGGCACACCTGGGACGGGGAAAACCAGGACGCGTCGATGAACGCCCAGCGCACAAAGGGCGGCAGAACGGACCAGAGAAAATAGAGGGTGACCAGGCTCAGCAGGGAATTGAACGGCGTATTGAAAAGATTCTGGCGAAGCCAGCCCACCACTCCCACCGAGGTGACGGGCGGCTTGACCACATGCACCTGTTCGGACATGAAAACCTTCTCCTCGTTCGGCGCTTGTTGACTAGCGCTCCACCAGTTTGACCTTCTTGTTGTACCAGTTCATGAAGGCGGACGTGGACAGGCTGAAGATGAGATAGACGAGCATGATGAGCGCCACGCCTTCGATGGACTGGCCCGTTTGGTTGATGGTGGTATTGGCCACCGACACGAAGTCCGGATACCCAATGGCCACGGCCAGAGAGCTGTTCTTGGTCAGGTTGAGCATCTGGCTGGTGAGCGGCGGGATGATGACCCGAAGCGCCTGGGGCAGGATGACCAACCGGAGCACCTGGGCGGGGCGAAGCCCCAGGGCCATGGCCGCCTCCCGCTGCCCCTTGCTCACCGACTGGATACCCGCTCGAACCGCCTCCGCCACGAAGGCCGCCGTGTAGAGGATGAGGCCCAACAGGAGGGCCATGAATTCGGGACTCCAGGTGGTCCCGCCCCGGAAGTTGAACCCGCGCAGTTCCGGAACGCTCATGGCAAACGGAGCCCCCAAGGCCGCCCACACGCCCAAAGGCAATCCCAACACCAGCGCCAATGAGACGCGAAAGACCGGAAAGGTCTTTCCGGTTTCGTCCTGGCGCTTCCGCGCCCAGCGCCGCAGTCCCCACACCATGAGGCAAGCCGCCGCGAAGGCCAAAAAGACGTAGCCATAGGCCGGATGCCATTCCGGCACCGGCATGACGAGGCCACGGTTGCACAAAAAGACGCCGTGCATGGGCTTGAGGGCCTGCCGCGGGCTCGGAAGGGTTTCATAGAAGATGGCGTACCAGAAAAAGAGCTGGAGCAGGACGGGAACGTCCTGCATCCCTTCGATGTAGATCGCCGCCAGTCGGGAGATAAGCCAGTTGCTGGAAAGGCGGGCGATACCGATGAAGGTGCCCAGGAAGACGGTGATGACGATGCCGATGAAAGAGACCTTGATGGTGTTGAGAGCGCCCACCACAAGGGCCCGGGCGTAGGTGTTGGAAGCGTCGTAGGCAATGACAGACTCTCCGATTTCAAAGGACGCCTCCTTGCCCAAAAAGCCGAATCCGGTGGCGATCTTCTGGCGCTGCAGGTTGGCCACGGTGTTGGAGATGAGATACCAGGCCAAGAGGGCCACCGCCCCCACAACGAGGATCTGGAAGAAGATGGCACGCTTTTTGGGATCGAGCCAGAACGGTTCGGGCTTTTCGCGCAAAACCCCGTCATGGGTTTGAGTTGTGTCCAAAGCCATCCTAACCTCTCATGTTTCCGGGATGGGGGAGTTGGAAAACAGTCCCCGTCTCTTTTTCCGTTGGTCCCTCCCGCAAGAGTGCGGACCCCGCGGCGGGCATGGCGCAGGCCCCATCCATTCCCAAAGGGAGTCCGCCAGGGAAGCCGAAGATCCCTTACCCACTGCCTCTCACGGCCCCCGGCCGCTTTCGAAGAAGAGCACCGGGCCGCGGCGATCTCCCACCTGGATTCGGGCCTGCACGGAAGATTGTCCCCGCGGTCTCGGCCGCCGGCTGCAACCCGGCGCGGCCTCCCACCCCTGCCTCCTTTCCGTACGCAAGTGTATCAGCGGATGAATGGGCTTAACCAGGCGGCGCGAGGAGGAGGCGACTCAGCGGGAACGGGGGCGACGCCCGGGGGCAAGGGACAAAAAAAGTGCCCCACGTAGGGGGCACTGTCAATCCATAATTCCAAGTATCAACGGAAGGGCGCAGCGTACATAAGACCACCCTGGGTCCACAGGGCGTTCAGGCCCCGGGGCATGCCCAGCGGCGTATTGGGACCCACGTTCCTCTCATAGATTTCGCCGTAGTTGCCCACCTGCTTGATGATGTTGTAGGTCCACTTGTCATCCAGGCCCAAGGCTTTGCCCATTCCCGGGGTCACACCCAAGAAGCGTTGGATGGCCGGATCCTTGCTCTTGAGCATCTCGTCCACGTTCTTGGACGTGATGCCGAACTCTTCCGCCTGGATGAGAGCCATGACGGTCCAGTTGACGATGTCGTACCACTGATCGTCGCCGTGACGAACCACGGGCGCCAAGGGTTCCTTGGAGATGATTTCAGGTAGGAGAACGTAATCGTCCGGGTTGGGCGCCACGGCACGATGGCCTGCCAGCTGGGACGAATCGGAGGTGAGCACATCGCATCGACCGGCAAAGAAGGCCTTGTTGAGCTCGGCGGCCTGCTCGATAACCACCGGTTTCCACTGCATGTTGTTCTTGCGGAAAAAGTCCGCCGCGTTCAATTCGGTGGTGGTCCCCGGAAGGACGCACACGGTGGCCCCATCCAGTTCCTTGGCACTCTTGATCCCCAGCTTCTTGGGTACCAGGAAGCCCTGGCCGTCGTAGAAGTTCACATGGACGAAGTTGAGACCGTTGGTGGTTTCCCGGGTGAGCGTCTGGGTGGTGTTGCGGCACAGGACGTCGATTTCCTTGGACTGAAGGGCCGGCAGACGCTGGACGGCGGTGAGGGGAACGAACTTGACCTTGCTGGCATCCCCGAAGACGGCGGCGGCAATCGCCCGGGCCGTGTCCACGTCCAGACCCTTCCACACGCCCTTTTCGTCGGGCATGCTGAAACCGAACACGCTGCCGTTGACCCCGGCGATGAGGTATCCGCGGGCTCTCACTTCATCGAGCGTGCCGGCGCTCGCAGGCAATGCCAAAGCCAAAACGGCCAAAAGGACGACGACAATACGCAAGCCTTTCATGGATATTCCCTCCCTTGAGATGCTTGTTAGCGGACACAGCCCTGGAAATCCAAGAGCCGCCACACCGAAGCGCTTTCGGCCTACCACCTCCTTTCCGGCCCAGATCGTCCCAACTTTGCCAAAGATTTTATGACATTCTGAAATAGAATGCGCAATCATATGAATTTCCTAGGATTTAATCAAGCGCAAAAAGGGCGGGCCCGGCGGGGGGCTTCGGGTTTCAACGGGCGGGGGTCGGGCCGCGGATTGCCGGCACCCGGGCGCGGTTCCCCGGGGACAAGCGGCGGCCGCTGTGCTATATGGAAGGGTCGAAACAGTCCGCAGCCAAGGCTCCACCCCCAGGCGATGGAGGATGCCTAGATCATGGGACGCATCTTGATAGACGGAAACGAGGCGGTGGTCCGGGGCGCTCTCTACGCCGGATGCCGTTTCTTCGCAGGGTATCCCATCACCCCGGCCAGCTCCATCCTGTCGGGCATGCTGGAGGCGTTGCCACCGGCCGGGGGCATGGTTATGCAGGGAGAAGACGAGATCGCCTCCATCGGCTACTGCCTGGGCGCTTCCATGGCCGGTCTGAAGGCCATGACAGCCACCTCCGGGCCGGGCATCAGCCTGTACAGCGAAAACATCTCTTTTGCCATCGGCAGTGAAATCCCCCTCATGATCGTCAATGTCATGCGCCAGGGCCCTTCCACCGGGGCGGCCACCCGCGGGGCCGACGGGGACGTGCACTTCATGCGCTGGGGCAATTCCGGCGGACTTCCCGTGATCGTGCTGGCGCCCACCAGTGCCCCCGACTGCTTCACCCTCACGGTTCATGCGTTCAATCTGGCGGAAAGGTTCCGCTGCCCCGTGTTCGTGGTCAGCAACAAGGAAATCGGCATGACCCGGGAGACGGTGGACCTGGACCGTCTGGAACGCCCCCCGGTGATCGATCGAGCGATCCACCGGGAAGGGGCCTTTCTGCCCTTCGCCGCCCAGGGCCCCGACGGTGTGCCGCCCTTTCTGCCCCTGGGCGGATCCGTCCCCGTGCGGCAAACATCGTCCATGCACGGCCCGGACGGATACATCACCACCGACCCCCACCAGATTCAAGCCCTGGTGGAACGGCTCACCAACAAGGTGGAAGCCCACGTGGACGAATTCAGCTTTTACGACCTGGACGCCCAGGCGGACGCCCGCACCCTTCTGGTGACCTACGGGGTGACAGCCCGCGCCGCCCGCACGGCCGTCTCGCGCCTTCGAGCTCAAGGCACCCCCGTGTCTCTCCTGGTGCTCAAGACCCTCTGGCCCGTGCCGGAACGGGTGATCCGCCGGGCCGCCCGGCACGCGGACCGGATCCTGGTGGTGGAGATGAATCTGGGCCAGTTGGTTCATGAAATCCGCCGGGTCCTCTGCGCCCAGCAGGTGGATTTCTTCGGCCTCATGTGCGGGAGACTCATCCGACCCAGCGAGATCGTCCAGGAGGTGTGCCGTGACTAGCCTGCTCAACCCTTCCCGGCCCCCGGTCTTCTGCCCGGGCTGTTCCCATGAAAGGAGCTTGCACGTCCTGGACCGGGCTTTCCAGGATCTGGAACTCGGCGCCGAAGACGTGGTGATCGTGAGCGACATCGGCTGTTCGGGCCTTTTCGACGTCTTTTTCCGAACCCATGCCTTTCACGGCCTGCACGGGCGGGCGCTCACCTATGCCGCCGGCATCAAGATGGCCCGGCCGCACCTCAAGGTGGTGGTCACCATGGGCGACGGGGGGTTGGGGATCGGCGGGGCCCATCTTCTGGCCGCCTGCCGTCGGAACATGGACCTGACCCTTCTGGTTCTCAACAACTTCAACTTCGGCATGACCGGCGGGCAGTTTTCCTGCACCACGCCCCCCACCGCCCGCGTGGGATCGGCCTTTCTCAACGAGCTGGAACATCCCATGGACGTGTGCCGGGTGGCGGCCGCAGCCGGCGCCCCTTTCGTGGTGCGCCGTTCTGTGTTCAGTACCGACCTGAAGGAAAAGCTGCGCGAAGCCCTCCTCTACCCGGGATTCGCCCTGGTGGACGTGTGGGGCGGCTGCCCGGGCCGATACATGAAAAAGAATCCCCTGTCTCCCAAGGACCTGGAACGACAGGTGGCGGAGGCCGGGCTTTGGGACGGTCCCGTGGAAGAAAACGTGCGGGAGGAGTTTCGAACCTCCTACGCCGCGCGCCTGGGTCACGGGGAACCGCCCCTGGACTGGCAGGGAATCGAACCCTTTTACGAGGCTTCCCTGGTGGAACCGTGCGGCGTGGTGCTTCTGGGAGCCGCCGGAGAGCGGGTCATCTCGGCGGGGGCCCTGCTGGCGGAAACGGCCCTGCGGGGAGGGCTTCACGCCACCCAGAAAAACGAATACAACATCACGGTCATGCGCGGTCCTTCCATTACGGAGGTGCTCTTATCGCCCCGACCCATCGACTTTACGGGAATCGAGCATCCCGGTGTCATCGCCGCGCTGGCCCCGGAGGGCGTCGCCCGGAGAAAGGATCTGTTCGAAGCGGCCACGGAAGGGACCCTTCTTCTTCGAGCGGCCGACGTGGCCGTTCCCGAAAGCCGAGCCCGCCGCCGGGACGTGGACTTCAAGGGAGCCGGCATCGGGAGGAAGGATCGGGCCCTGGCCTCCCTTGTGCTCATCGGCCAAGCGACGGGAATCTTTTCCGTGGAACAGCTTGGGCAGACTTTGAGGCAAACGGTGCCGGAAAAGCTTCATCCGGCGATGGAGGAAGTGTTTCGCAAGGCCGCCGCCCTGGAGGCAACGTAGGGCGGGAGGAACCATGACCCTCAAAACAATCCGAACGATTCTTTTCGCCCCAGCCTTTTTGATCTTGATCGGATGGCCGACGGCGTCCGGTTCGGCCCTCACCCTGCAAGAGGCCGTGCGGGAGGGACTGCAAGTCCATCCGGCCGTGGCCGCCGCCCGCCGGGATTGGGAAGCGGCCAAGGCCCAGTGGCAGGCCACCCTCTCCCCCTATCTGCCGTCCCTGGATTGGACGGCATCCGCCGAGGAACAAAACACGGGCGGAGAAAGGGACCACGTGGAGCGATCCTCCCTTTCCATGTCCTATACGATCTTCGACGGTGGCCGCAGGCGAACGGAAAGGGACGTGGCCATGGCCCAGCTGGATCAGGCCCGGCTCACCCTGCGTCGAACCCGATTGGACGTGGTCCGGGACATCTCCGCGGCGTTCGTCCAGACCCTGGCCGCTCAGCAAATCTTGAAAGAACGGATCCTCCAGGTTGAGGACGCCGCCACGGATCTAAAGGTGGCCCAAGGCCGCTACCGCCTGGGAGTGGCCCTCAAGTCGGACGTGCTGCAAGCCTCCGTTCGCCTGGAAGAGGCGCGCTTCGAGAAAGTCCGAGCGGAAGGCGATTGGAACAAGGCGGCCGCCGAGCTGTGGTCGCTCTTGGGTCGGCCCCTGAAGGGCCGGTCCGAACTGGCAGGCTCGCTGGAACCCCTGCCGCCTCTCGCGGACCGGGACCATTTCCTCGCCCTGTCGGAAAAGAGGCCGGTGGTCCTCAACGCCGAGCAGGAGGTGAAGGCGGCCCAATCCCGCAAGCAGGGAACCACGGCGCCCTTTCTTCCCACCGTGAGTGCCCAAGCCTCCTATGCGGCCACCCACGGAAGTGGAATCTACGAAAGCGTGGACGATGAGCACCAGGTGGGACTCACCGCCACGTGGAACCTCTTTCGCCTGGACAAGTTCTACGATCGCCGAGCGGCGTCCTACCAGCTGCACGCCTCTCGAGCGCGCCTGGCCGACCGGATTCGCCAAGTCCGCCTGGAATGCCACAACCGCTACGAAGACGTGGTGACGGCCCAACGCAGCGTGGCCGCGGCGCAAGAGGCCCTGCGCCAATCCCTTCACAACTACCGCCAGGCTTTGGGAGAATACCGGGTGGGCAAGGGGAGCATCCTTGCCCTGGTGCAGGCGGAAAGCGCCCTGGCCGCCGCTCGGATACGGCGCGTCCAGTCGCTGGAAAACTATTGGATCGCCCGCATCGAATTGGAACGGGCGGCGGGATCGGAGCGGATCGTGGCTTTACCGCTCAAGGTGAGCCCCCAACGTGGAGAGGTGCGTTGAAACGAGCTGTCCTTCTTGTTCTGCTGATCTGTGTGGCTGTGGCAGGCACCTGGGCCTACCGCCGCTGGAACGCGCCCAAGGGATTGGAGATCCTGGAGACGGCCCAGGCCCAAAGGACCTCCATCCGGGATGTGCTGGTGGCCACGGGCATGATCAAGCCCCAGGTGGGCGCCCAGATCAAGATCGGAGCCCGGGCCACCGGCACGATCCTGGACATGCGGGTCCGGGTGGGAGACCGGGTGCGAAAGGGCGATCTCATCGCCATCATCGATGACCGGGAGATTCGAAAGGCCCTGGCCAGCGATCGGGCCGCCTTGGAGGCCGCACGAAAGACCCTGGAAGAGGTCCAACGGACCTATCCGCAAAGGATCCGGGAAGCCGAAGCACGCCGGCGGCTGGCCCGTATCACCTGGCAAAGGGAGAACGCTCTCATCAAGGAAGACTACACCACCCGGGAGGCCCTGGACCGGGCCCGGTCGGAACTGGACGCGGCGGAGGCCGTGCTGAAACGACTGCGCAGGGAATTTGAAACCCAAAGGGCCATCGCCCAGGCCCGGGTCCAAGAGGCCGAAGCCCGCCTGAAGCAAGACGAAATCCGCTGGAGCTATACCCGGATCACGACCCCCATCGACGGGGTGGTCATGGACGTGACGGGACAGGAAGGCGAAACGGTGGTCACCGGGCTCCAGGTGGCCAACCTGGTCACCGTCATGGACCCCAGCAAGCTGGAAATGCAGATCTACGTGGATGAAACGGACGTGGGGCGCATCTCGCCGGGACTTTCCGTGGAATACTCCGTGGACACCTACCCCGAGCGCACCTTTTACGGCACGATTGAAAAGATCTATCCCCAGCCGGTGGTGCGCGACAACATCGTCTACTATCTGGCCATCGTCAAGATCCCCGAAAAGGATGCCCTGCTCCTGCGCCCCGAGATGACCACCTATTGCCGCGTGGTGCTCACCCGCAAGGACGGGGTTCTGAGCGTTCCCAACTCCGCCGTGAAATTCGAAGCGGGCAAACAGGTGGTCTATGTGGTGACAGAAGAGGGCGGTGTCTCCAAAAGGCAGGTGCAGGTGGGCATCCGGGGTGAAGATCGAACGGAGATCCTTTCCGGGCTTGAGGAAGGACAGGTGGTGGCCACCAAGTTCGTCCCACCGGCCGGAAGACGCGGGCGGCCCTGAACGAAAGGGCCTGAGAGAAAAACGGGGCCGCCGCCGCGACGGCCTTTGGGTGCCCTGTTTTGGAAAGGCGAGGTCATGAGCCTCTGTGTGCTGGAAAAGGTGAGCAAGACCTACACCACGGGAGACCTGGTGGTCTATGCCCTGCGCCAGGTGGACCTGACCATCGACCCGGGGGAGTTTGTGGCGGTCATGGGACCCTCCGGGTCCGGCAAGACGACCCTCATGAACATCTTGGGCTGCCTGGATGTACCTTCCTCCGGTCGCTACGCCCTGGCCGGTAAGGACGTGACGGCCATGGACGACGATGAGCTCTCCCGGATGCGAAGCGAGCACATCGGGTTCATCTTCCAGAGCTTCCACCTGCTCCCTTACGCCACGGCGCTCGAAAACGTCTTGCTTCCCACCCTGTACCTGGAGCGCCCCGTGGACGGAGGCAAAAGCCGGGCCTTGGAATTGCTGAGCCTGGTGGGACTGGAAGACCGGGCGCACTTCCGGCCGAACCAACTTTCCGGGGGGCAGCAGCAGCGGGTGGCCATCGCACGGGCCCTTATGAACGATCCGGAACTGGTCCTGGCCGACGAGCCCACGGGAGCCCTGGACACCACCACGGCCGCCGGAATCATGCGCCTGCTGTCGTCGCTCAACGAACGGGGCAAGACCATCGTGGTGGTGACCCACGATCCGGAAGTGGCCGCCTACGCACGCAGGGTGATCCGCATGCGAGACGGCGTGCCCACGGAACAACCCTCCGGCCGGACGCCCCGTCCCCTCACCGCCCACCCCCCCGTGACGCCATGAGACGGTTTATCTCCAGCCTTCATCAGGCCCTCAAGGCGGTGCGAGCTTTCAAGCTCCGCGCTGTTTTCTGCATCGCCAGCGTGGCTTTGGGTATCAGTGCCATCACGGTGATCGTGGCGGCCACCGAAGGCGCTTACCGAAGGGCCTACGAGATGGTGGATCGGTTCGGTCCGGACGCCATGCTGGTTCTGGGCGGCAGTGCGGAAGCCCGGGCCATCGGCCGCCGGGACAAGACGATCACCGTGCAGGACGTGGAGGCTCTCCGCCAGGCCTTCCCCACGGCCTACCTGCTCGTGCCCATGAGTTCGGTTCGGGAGGTGAACATCTCCTACGGCAACCGCAGGCACCAGACCCGGGTGACCGGCACCACCGAAGGCTACAGCCGCAGCTGGTCCTGGCCCGTGGTGGACGGTCGGGATCTGAGCGAAGCGGACGTGAAGGGAATGCGCAATGTGGCTCTGATCGGCGCCCAGGTGGCACGAGAACTCTTTGCAAACACGGACCCCATCGGCAAATTCTTCTTTGTCCGCAACGTGGCCGTGCGCGTGGTCGGGGTGCTGGAAGAGCGGGGGACGACCGGGGCCGGCCACAACCTGGACGACCGGATCGTCATGCCCATCACCACGGCCATGAAAAAACTTATGAATGAGAAGACATACGTGAACGCGGTGCGCATCCGCTTTCTGGACGCCAGGAACATGGGTCGGTACCGGCAAGAAGTGCGGGCCTTTCTCCGGCAACGCCATGGCCTCAAACCGGGCCAGCCCGATGATTTCCGCCTTCTCTCATCGGAGGAAATCATCCGCTTTTTGGTGGCGCTCACGGGCTCGCTGGTGATCTTTATCGGGATCACGGGCGTCATGGCCCTGGTGGTGGCCGGCTTCGTGCTGGCCAATCTCTTCCTGCTGTCGGTCAGCGAAAGGAGTGGCGAGATCGGCATCCGCCGAGCCGTGGGAGCGCGACGCAGGGACATCCTGTTCCAGTTTCTCCTGGAGGCCATCGCGCTCACCCTGGTGGGCGGCCTGCTGGGATTCGTCCTGGGAGTGGCGGCGGGCCCGTTGCTCAAGCTCGCGGCGGACTTTCCCATCTACTTTTCCTGGAAGGCCTTCGCCGCGGGTCTGATCCTTTCCATGCTGGTGGGCCTGATCTTCGGGCTTCAGCCGGCCCGGCGGGCCGCCGCCGTCCATCCCATCCAGGCCATCCGAAGCGGGTAGGCGCGGAGGAAAGCACGGTTACCATGAACTTGTTACGGATCCTCTTGAACCTTCGGATCGCCCAGCGTTCCCTGGCCACCTTCAAGCTGCGAACGGCCCTGGCCATTCTGGGCGTCTTTCTGGGAACCTTTTCCCTGGTGGTGGTCTCGGGCCTGACCCGATCCATGGCCCTGAAGACCCAGCAGGAAGTGGCCGCCCTGGGGGAGAACCTGCTGATCGTCCAAAGCGGCATCGTCCGCACCTTCGGGAACCGGGCGCGTCTTATGAACCAGGCCACCACCTTGACCTTGGAAGACGCCCGGGCCATCCTGGAAAGCACCCCGTCCGTCACCCACGTCTCCCCGTCGTCCGGCAAGACCTTTCCCGTGCGCTACGGATCCCTCCTGCTGAAGGATGTGATGGTCACCGGAGCCACGCCCAATTATCCCCTGGTGCGGAACTTCCACCCGGAACGGGGGCGCTTTCTGACACCGGACGATGAAAGGAACCTTCGGCGCGTGGCGGTTCTGGGCCGCAAGATCGCCGACACGATCTTTCCGGGAACGGACCCCCTGGGAAAGATCGTTCTCCTTTGGCGCGTGCCCTGCCGGGTGGTGGGCGTGATGGAGCCCAAGGGATCCGACGTGTCGGGCTTCGATCAGGACAATCAAATCTTCGTGCCCCTGTCCACCTTTCTCAAACGCTTCACCCACCAGACCTATGTGTCCACCGTCTATGTGAAGGTGATCCGGGAGGAGGCGCTGGCGGCGACCAAACGAAACCTGGAAGACTTGTTGCGGACCCGACACGGGATCGAGCCGGGAGAGCGGGACGACTTCACGGTGGTGGATCTTCGGGACGTGATGTCGCTCAAGAACCAGGCCATGGACATGATCTCCCTGCTGGGACGCATCGCCGCGGCCGTCTCCTTCGCCATCGGGGGCCTGGGGATCCTTTCCATCATGATCCTCATGGTCAACGAACGCCGCTTGGAAATCGGCCTGCGCCGGGCCGTGGGCTCCCGACGCCGGGATGTGGTCACCCAGTTTCTGCTGGAATCGTCCGTGATCGCCCTGGCCGGAGGCATCCTGGGAGCGGTCTTGGGCCTGGCTGCAAGCCTTGCGCTCTTCCATCTTCTGGGCTATCCCCTGGTGGCTTCCTGGCCCGGACTGATCTTGGGCTTCGGCGCCTCCATTTCCGTGGGCATCCTGGCGGGGATCTACCCCTCTCAGCGGGCCCTGGCCATCCAGCCCGTGGATGTGATGCGGACCTGAGATAGGTCCCAGCGGTTGTCTTGCGCCAGGCCATTTGATATTCCAGCCGGGCGAATCGCCTCCATAGGAAAATACGCTGTGGTGTCCACTCCACCTCAGCGGCAAGGGGACGTTATTTTATGAAACGCTGGCTGCTTTGGATCTTTGTCGCCGCGCTCGTGGCGGCAGGAACCCTTCTCTTCCTGGACACACACCCCGTGAAGGAATGGGAAAACCAGGGTGCACTCCTCATGGAACGCTTTTCACAGACCAAAGAGGCGGCCCGGGGGGCCCTGGACAAATTCCTGGCCGCCTCGCCCCGGAAGACTCCCCAAAAGACCCCGGGCCGGCCCACCTCCCCTCCGTCCCGCGGTACGGAAACCGCCTCGGCGCAGGTTTGGAAGGAGCCGATCACGGGCATGCGCTTCGTGTGGATCCCCGGCGGCTGTTTTCCCATGGGCAGTGACCCGGGAGAAGACGGGCGCGATCGGGACGAAGGCCCCAAGCACCAGGTCTGCGTGGATGGATTCTGGATGGGACGCTCCGAAGTCACCCGGGGGCAATTTCGAACCTTCGTGGAGAAGACGGGTTATGTGACCGACGCGGAACGACAAGGCTATTCCTGGGTCTACGACGGCAAATGGGAAAAGAAGCCGGGCTATTCCTGGCGCCGGCCTGGTTTCGCCCAAACCGACGATCACCCTGTGGTCCACGTGTCCCTCAACGATGCCCAAGCCATGGCCCACTGGCTGACCCAGCATTCCAAGGGCACCTTTCGGCTGCCCACCGAAGCGGAATGGGAATACGCCTGCCGGGCGGGCACCCTGGGTGCCCGCTTCTGGGGGGAAGATCCCGCCGCGGCCTGTGACTTTGCCAACGTGGCGGACAAAACCGCCCGAAAGAAATTTCCGGCCTGGCGGATCCACCCCTGTTCGGACGGGTTCGTCTTCACAGCCCCGGTGGCAACGTTTCGGCCCAACGGCTTCGGCCTGTACGACATGCTGGGAAATGTGTGGGAATGGTGCGCCGACGTCTACGATCCCCAGGCGTACCGGAACCATTCGGAAAAGAACCCCGTGGTGGAAAAGGGCGGAACGGCCCGGGTGGTGCGTGGCGGCAGTTGGTACAGCCAGCCGCAATACGTGCGCTCGGCCGGGCGGGATCAACTGAGCCGACCCGATCGACGCAGCCAGGACCAGGGCTTTCGTCTCATCCGCCGGTAAGTGGCCGCCCCGGGGATCACGTGCGTTCGAAAGGCCATGGCGCCCTGGGCACCATCCTTGCACCATCCACAGGTGGGAGCTTGTGCCAGAACGCCCAGGGGGTCCCCTTCTTGTGCGGACGAAAGGCTGGGGCTCCCAGGCGGGCACGCGCTGCCGGCCCGGCCTTGCGGGAGTAGGGGCGGATTGCGAACCCATCTTCTCCCGGGCGGATCCCTGTGGTAGCCTGGATGGCCGGAAAGGTCAGGGGATCGTCGGATGCCACGTCCAGGGGAAACGAGGTGACGGATCATGGGAGGCGCACACAAGAGAGGGAACCGCAAGGGCCGACGGCACCTTCCGGCTGTGTTGGCCGTATTGGCCGTATTGATGGTCACGGCGGCCTGCGCCGTGAATCCGGTGACGCACCAAAGCCAGCTTTCGCTCATGAGCGAACAGCAGGAAATCGCCACGGGTCAAAAGCTCTACCCCCTCTATACCCAGATGTCCTACGGGCTCTTTCAGGATCCCGACCTGCAGGCCTATGTGAAAAGGATCGGACAACGCTTGGCCGCCGTGAGCCACCGGCCCCAGGTGCCTTACGATTTCAATGTGGTGAACAGTTCGGACCTGAACGCCTACGCTCTCCCGGGAGGCAAAATCTCCATCACGCGGGGGCTGGTGGCCAAGATGCAAAACGAAGCGCAGCTGGCGGCCGTCTTGGGCCACGAGATCGGCCACGTGGCAGCGCTCCATCCCACCAGCAGCTACACCCGGCAGGTGCTGGGAGGGCTCTTCACGTCCGTGGGGTCCCTGGTGCTGCAGACGGCAGGGGTGCCGGGCGGGGACCTGATCTCCCAGGCGGGACTCCTGGCCACCAACCTCACCCTCATGAAATACAGCCGCGACCAGGAACGGGAGGCGGACGAACTGGGCATGGAATACATGGTGCGCGCGGGCTACAACCCGGCCGGTTTCGTGCAATCCATGGCCATCCTTATGGACGAAAGGGACCGGGAACCGTCCCAGCTGGAAAGCTTCTTTTCCAGCCACCCGCTCACCACGGAGCGCGTGGCGGCGGCCAACAGGCGCCTGGAACGCTACGGAACGCAACTGCGCACCCCGCAGGCCCTCCGGAGAGAAACCTTTCGTCGCAAGACAGCCTACCTGAGGCAAGTGGAACCGGCCTACGAGCTCATGGACCAGGCCAAGGAAGCCCTGGGGAATAAACGCACCGGCGAAGCGCTGCATCTCCTTCGCCAGGCCACGTCCCGAGCGCCCCGCGAGGCGCTCCTGTGGGTCTATCGGGCGGTTGCCGAAGACCTGGAGGACCACGAGGGACAAGCCCTTTCCGCCGCCCGCAAGGCCGTGCGGCTCTATCCGGACCTCTACCACGCCCGCTATGTGGCCGGGGTGATCACCTTCAAGGCCGAAGCCCACCGGGAAAGCCTGGAGCATTTGCAAGCGGCGGACCGGCTCGTTCCCGACCAGCCTTCCGTCACCTTCTACCAGGGCCGCAACTGGGAAGCCATGGGACAAAGGGATCGGGCGGCTCGCGCCTACTACGCGGTGCTGAAGAAGGTCCAAAAGGGACCCATGGCCCAGTATTGCTATCGTCGCCTGGTCCAGTGGGGATACATTCGAAGATAGGAAGGAACGGCGGCCCGACGCTTCCAACCGCGACCGGGGCCGCTCCAGCCCCCAACAGCGTCCGCAGGCATCACCCCGGGTCGCGGATCACAGGCCGGGAGGGCCGGCCGTCATCCTTTGGCTTGTGCCCGGGCGCCCTGGCCGCCGATGGGATCAGTGGGCAATCACCTTGCCCAGGAAATCGCGCAGGCGGGGATTTTCAGGATTGGAGAAGAAGGCCTCCGGCGGCCCCTCTTCCTGGATGCGCCCGCCGTCGATGAAGATCACCCGGTCCGCCACTTCCTTGGCGAAGCCCATCTCATGGGTTACCACCACCATGGTCATGCCTTCCCGAGCCAGCTGCTTCATGACCTCCAGCACTTCCCCCACCAACTCGGGATCCAGCGCGGACGTGGGCTCGTCAAAGAGAATCACCTTGGGCTGCAAGGCCAGTGCCCGTGCAATGGCCACGCGCTGCTTCTGCCCCCCGGAAAGCTGGTCCGGGTAGTTTTCCGCTTTGTCGGCCAATCCCACCTTGGCCAAGAGCTCACGGCCCCGCTCTTCCGCTTCCGCCGAACTCAACCCCCTCACCTTCACCGGCCCGAGGGTCACGTTGTGGAGGACCGTCATGTGCGGAAAGAGGTTGAACTGCTGGAAGACCATGGTGGCCTCGGCCCGCACCAGGTTCATGTTGGTCTTGGGATCGGTGATGTCCTTTCCGTCCACGATGATCCGCCCGGCCGTGGGCTCTTCCAGTCGGTTGATGCAGCGCAGGACCGTGGACTTTCCCGACCCGGACGGTCCGATGATGCACACCACCTCTCCGGGACGCACGTGCAGATCGATCCCCTTGAGCACTTCCAGGGAGCCGAAGGATTTGTGTAGGTTCTCAATGCGTATCATAGGCCTATTTTTCCGGAAGGACCCGAAGGTGTTGTTCCAGCGCTCGCAACGCCTTGGCGATTCCCAAGGTCATGACCAGATAGACGATCCCCACCGCCATGTAGACTTCGAAGGCTCGGAAGTTGACCGCCACGATCTCCTGACCGGTGCGAAGCAGCTCGCCCACGCCGATCACCATGAGCAGCGAGGTGTCCTTGAGGCTGATGATGAACTGGTTGCCCAGCGGGGGAATCATGCGCCGGAACGCCTGGGGCCAGATGATGTAGCGCATGGTCTGGGAACGGGTCAGGCCGATGGAGCGCCCCGCTTCCATCTGGCCCGGGTCGATGGATTGAATGGCGCCCCGAACGATCTCGGCAATGTAGGCGCCGGAATTGACCGCGATGACAATGATGCCGGCCATAATGGGTGGAATGCGCACCCCTAATGCCATGGGCACACCGTAGTAGAGGAACATGGCCTGCACCAGCATGGGCGTTCCCCGGATGCTCTCGATGTAGACTCCCGCCAGCTTGCGAAGGAGGATGTTTCGCGAAATCTTCATGAGCCCGGCGATCGAGCCCAGAATGAAGCCGAAAAAGAGCCCCCCGATGGTGATGACCACGGTGAGCTTCAACCCCCGCATCAGCATGGGGAAGGTTTCCACAACAACGCTGGGTTCAAACTGAAAAGCCATGTCTGTCCTGTCCCCCCGTCCACCCGGCGATCCCAAGATGGGCAAAGAAAGCCGCGCTCCCCGGCTCGAACCGCGGAGCGCGGCACCCACATCTCAGGCGGGCGTCGGGCTTTCCCCCTCGCCCCGTCGCACATCACGGGGCGCAATACGCCCCAACCGCTTTCGGGAACCGCTCGGCCGGGGCTGGAACCTTATTTGGGTTCGGTCTTGAACCACTTCAGATAAAGATCGCGGTACGTGCCGTTTTCTTTTAGCTTCTTCAGGGCCTCGTTCACCTTGGGAACCAGCGGGCTTCCCTTGGGAAAGGCGATGCCGTAGGACTGGCCCATGTAGAGCGGACCCACCACCTTGACCAGGCCCTTGCCGCGCTTGTTCATGAAGTCGGCGATCACCGGAGAATCGAAGACCACGGCATCGGCACCGCCGCTCAAAAGCTCCATGAACATGGCGTCGTTGTTGGGATAGAGCTTCACCTCCTTGGCCTGGGCGTTTTTCTTCACGAAATCCTCGGAGGTGGTTCCCAGCTTGGTGGCCACGATCTTGCCCTTCAGGTCCTCCACCTTCTGGATGTCCTTGTTGTCGGCGCGCACCAGAATGAGAAGCCCCGCATTGTAGTAGGGATCGGAAAAGTCCACCACTTTGGCCCGTTCCGGCTTGATGGTGATCCCGGCGATGCCCACGTCCAGCTGACCCGACTGCAGACCCGGGATGATGCCGTTGAAGTCCATGGGTTGCAGGTCGTATTCCACACCGATCTCCTTGGCGATCGCCGCCCACAGTTCCACATCGAAACCGGTGTGAACGCCCGTCTTGGGGTCCTTGAACTCAAACGGGGGAAAGTTGGTGTCCGTGGCCACCGTGAGCTTTCCGGCATGGGCCGTTCCCATCAGGAAAAGACCTGCCGCCACGATCATGAACAGGGCGATGATTCTTTTCATGAGCTTCCTCCTTGCTTTTCTTGTTTGGGTCTTGCCTGGGCCTGCCGGCGCCGACCAGACGCGTCGGCAGCCACTGCTCGCACACCTAAGGCCGCTTCCTTGTGCCTCAAAACGGAAAATGTTTCAAGAGATTAAAGAGACTTGCAAGATCCCTAACGGATCTTGGGCCTTGCTGGCCTAGATCGGACGTGGCATCCTGATGAGAAGTTGGGTTGCCGTGGCCCGGCACCCTTCCCAGCCTTGGAAGCGGTGGGGATGATCCCACCGGCATTTCCCATGGGTAGCCTGCCCGGGCCGATTGAAGGGTCGGAGGAAAGGAAGCAATCAGCCCATGTGGCCCTTGGTGGATCGACGCAAATCGAAACGATACCCGGTTTCCTGGCAGGCGGTTTTGCAAGCCGCTTTTCAGGGGGAAAAAGCCACCCTGGAGGTGGCCGTGGTGGATGTGAGCCTGGGAGGAGCGCGGCTGGAGACGCCGTCGCTCCAGATGGGACCCCGTCATGTGATGGCGGACCACCCTGAGCGGCTGGAACTGGAGATCCTCCTTCCGGCCGGCCTATTCACCGCCCCCGTCCAGATTCGCTGGACCCGGTACCTGGAGGATCTTCGAAAGTTCCACGTGGGAGTGTCCTTTGAGGATCTGCCCGGATCGAGCCTGGCCGTGCTCAAGGAGGAACTGAGCGCCGTCGCCCGGGCGTCCTGAAAGAACGCCCCTCTCTTCCCGCACGCCTTTGCTCATTTGCTCAAGCCGGATCCAGGGCGTTGAGAACGCCAACGGCCCGATCCACTTCCTCATCGGTGGTGCACCAGTGGGGCGCCAGGCGCAGGTAACCGCATCGGGCGGAGACAAAGACGCCTTCCTGTGCCGCCTCTTTCATGATCCGGTCCGGATCTTCGCGGGTGATGAAGGAAAGGATGCCGGACCGATGGGGGCCCGAAAAGAGGAGCGGACGATACCGATCCCGATCGATGGTGGCAAGGATCCGATCCTGGAGCCGAAAGATCTCGGCGGCGACGGCATCCGCCGGATAGGGAAGGACCGCCGCCTTCAGGCAGGCCTCCAGAGCGGCGGCCAGGAACGTGGGGGTGGTGCTGTATTCGAAGCGTCGGGCCGAGGTGTGGGGCTGCCAGGTGTGATTCAGGTAGTCGTCTCCCTGCACCATGGATTCGGCGCCCACCAGGACGTGGGCAAGCTTCCGGCGGAATTCGGGAGCCGTGTAGAAAAGCCCCGTGCCGGTGGGCCCAAAAAGCCACTTCCAACCCGATGCAGCCACCGCCGCGATGTTCCACTCTTCCGGACGCACGGGCAGGGCCCCCAGGCTCTGGGCCGCATCCACCACCAGGTCGATACCCCGTTCTTTGCAAAATGCGCCCAATTCCTTCAGATCCGCCGCAAATCCGCTGGTGAACTGCACGTGACTCACGGCGATGATCCGCGTTCGCTCCGTGGTCAGCCGCCTCACATCTTCCATGGACCACCCGCAGGGCCGCCGGCCCGTGTCCCCGTCCCCCATGGGACGATCGGGCAGCAGCACCAGCTCCACTCCCCGTTTTTCCTGAAGTTTCCAGGGGTAGTGATTGGCCGGATATTCATGCACGTAGCTCAAGATCTGATCCCCGGGCTGGAAGGGATACCCGTTGGCGATCATCCCCATGGCCTCGGAGGTGTTCTTCACGAAGGCCACGTTGCCGGAACGGGTGGCCAAAAGCCGTGCGGCGGCTTCTCGCAAGGCCTCCACCACACCAAAGTACGGGACCAAGCCCGGTCCGCCTCCGCGCATCTGGGCCTCGGCGGCCTCGGCCAGGGCCCGGCAGGCCGGCCGGGGAAGAGGGGAAATGGCGCAGTGGGCCAGGAAAGCCCCTTTTTCCTTTACGGGAAAAAGTTCCCTCGTCTTTTGAAACATGCCTTCCACTCCACACGAAAAGGTTGGACGATCACCCCGAAAAACCGCCTCTTGCGTGCCCCCTTATCTTTCCTTGAACGATCTGCACTTCCCTTGTTCGCTCCATTTAGGTTCATGCCACGGCCCACCGTTTTCGTCCAGGCCGAAATGGGGGCGCCCCCCGCCAGACGGCCATGCCCGGCCATGGGGCCCGGGAAAGGGAGAAGATTCCGATCGCTATGCCTCTATTGACATAGCGCTCGCCCTTACTTACACTCCCGCCTATCTGCACCTGTCCGAAAGAACCGATTTTGGCGGTTTGGGGCACGATAAGTTGGCGAAATGGCCTTGCCCCCGAGGCTGATTTTGCGTTCCCAGTCCGACAATGGTCTTTCTGCTCTTTTGGGCGATGGCGGACGGGTTGCAATTCCGCTGTGCCATGTGGCTCTTTGGGAGTTCTCAGACAGCCCCCTGCCGGGGCGGGTTCCAAATCCGCCCCCACAGGCAGGCAGCGCGGGCCGGTGGATCCTGGCTTCAGCAAAGCATGGAATAGGAGGGCGAACCCCTGTCTTGCGCCGGGCCCCATGCCGTTCAGAGAGCCCCTCGAAAACGGGGGCATCGACCAGCGTCTGGATGAGCGCGCGATGTTGGATGGACGGGACGACACAAGGAGAAAGGCGATGAAAGCAGCATGGCGAAAAGGGCTTATTGGGGCGGCTTTGGCCTTGGCTTTTTTTGCGTACGCGGGAGCCACGGCGCTGGCGGCGGACCGGATCCTGCTCGCGACCACCACCAGCACGGACAATACGGGCCTTTTGGACTACCTGGCGCCCAAGTTCCAAGAAGCGACCGGTATCGAGTTGCGCTGGGTGGCCGTGGGAACCGGCAAGGCATTGGAGCTGGGCAAGAACTGCGACGTGGATGCGCTCTTGGTCCACGCACCGGCAGCGGAAGAAAGGTATGTGGCCGAAGGCTACGGGGTGGAAAGGACCCGGATCATGTACAATGATTTCGTCCTCATCGGGCCCAAGGAGGATCCGGCGGGCATCCGGAAAATGCAGGTGACGTCGGCGTTCCAGACCCTGGCCCGGGGAAAGGCCTTGTTCGTAAGCCGCGGCGACAACTCGGGCACCCACAAAAAGGAGCTGTCTCTTTGGAAGGCGGCCGGGATTCCCGTTCAGGACAAGGCCGATTGGTACCTCCAGACCGGCCAGGGGATGCTGGCCACCATCCGTGTGGCCGCCGAGCGCCGCGGATACACCCTCACCGACCGGGGGACCTACATCAAGTATGAGCACACCATGAAGGGCGATCCCCCCCTGGTGATTCTGGTGGAAGGAGACGAAAAGTTGTTGAACCAGTACAGCGCACTGATGGTGAACCCCCAGCGCTGTCCCCAGGCGAAAGCGGATCTGGCCAGAACTTTCATCCATTGGCTGGCTTCGCCCGAAACCCAAAACACCATCGCAGACTACAAGTTGCTGGGAAAGGCTCTTTTCACCCCCAACGCCGCAAGGTAGAAGCCGGTAAGGCCCCCTGGCGCCCTCGATCCTTCAAGGCCGCGTCCTGCCGCAAAGGCCGGGGGCTGTTTGCCGTGGGACGAACGATGCACTAAGGAACCGTCCATGAACTACTTGATCGAAGGCTTCGTCAAGGCCCTGCACCTCTTGCTTACGGGACACCCGGAGACCTTTTCCGCCATCGAAACCACGCTCCAGGTGACGAGCTACTCCATGGCCGCCAGCCTGGTTCTGGGCATCCCCGGGGGCTTTTTACTGGGATATCACGAGTTCCGGGGCAAGCGGGCCGTGCGCACCCTGGTGGACACGTGCCTGGCCCTTCCCACCGTCTTGATCGGCCTTCTGGTCTATGCCTTCATTTCCCGCCGCGGCCCCCTGGGAACGTGGGGGCTTTTGTTTACGCCGGTGGCCATCGCCTGCGGCCAGACCATCCTGGCCCTTCCCATCGTGGTGGCGCTGGTGGCCACGGCCATTGAAGGCTTGGATCGCCAGCTTCGCATCAGCCTGCTCAGCCTGGGAGCCCGAGGCCACCAGGTGCTCATGACCAGCATCTGGGAAGCGCGTCACGGGGTGGTCGCGGCGGCGCTGACCGCCTACGGCCGGGTTCTGACGGAAGTGGGTATTTCCATGATGGTGGGGGGAAACATCAAATGGCATACCCGCACCATGACCACCGCCATTGCGCTGGAGACGGGCAAGGGCGAATTCGCCATGGGAGTGGCCCTGGGCCTGGTGCTCTTGGCCATCGCCTTTGTGGTCAACGTATCTCTGGCCTTCCTGAAAAGGAGAACGTGACCCCGTGGGCTGGATCTACCAGGCGGAAAACCTGCAGCATCGCTACGGCACCCAGACGGTCTTGCAACTGGACCATCTGAGCATCGAGCGCCACAAGATCGTGGGCCTCATGGGCCCCAACGGAAGCGGCAAGAGCACGCTGCTTCGACTGCTGGCCTTCGTGGAATCGCCCAGCCGGGGCCGGATCGCCTACTTTCCGGCGGACGGCCGACAAAGCAGCGAAGCCGCCCGTTTACAGGTGACCCTTATGGGCCAGGAGCCCTATCTGCTCAAACGCACCGTTCTTGCCAACGTGGTCTACGGCCTCAAGGTCCGAGGCGAATCCGAAAATCTGGAAAAGCGGGCCGCCGAGGCGTTGCAATGGGTGGGCCTTCCGCCACGGGCCTTTCTCAAACGCCGCTGGTTCGAGCTTTCGGGAGGCGAAGCGCAGCGGGTGGCCCTGGCGGCCCGTCTGGTCCTTCGGCCCAAGGTGCTTCTTCTGGACGAGCCCACGGCCAGTGTCGACATGGAAAGCGCGCAAAGGATCCGGGAAGCGGCCTTGCGGGCCCAGCGCCAATGGGGCACCACCGTGGTGGTGAGCAGCCACGATCGCCACTGGCTCTTTGAGGTCTGCGACGCCATGTTGCATCTTTTCAAAGGGCGCCTGGTGGGATCAGGAGCGGAAAACATCCTCCTGGGCCCCTGGAGACGGCGCACGGACGATCTGTGGGCCAAGCTTCTGGAAGACGGCCAGGAGCTGGTCCTGCCCGGGGCGCCCGGCCCCGATGCCATCGCCCTCATTGCGCCGGACCAGCTCCAATTGAACCTGGCACCGGAAGGCGCGCCGTCCCCGGTGGCGCCATTGGATGTGCCCTGCCGGGTTGCGGGGACCCTGCTCCGGCTCACCCTGGAGCGGGCCAGCGGCCGCATTCTGGCCACCGTGGCTGTGGGCCGCAGCCTTTTCACCGCCAAGATCCCCTGCGGCGGGTCCCACCGGGAACGCTTCTATCCCGGTCAGCGGGTCACCATCACCTTCCCGACCGAAAACGTGCAATGGCTTGTTTAGGAGGCTGTCTGACAATGAGCTCTTGGCCTTTTGGGCCTTTCTGACAAATGCAATGCAACTGTGCCATGTGATGTTTCTTGAGCTTTGCAGGGGCGGGTTCGGAATCCGCCCCGACAGCCGCTTGGCCAGGCCGGCCCCACGGGCCCGCCCCACCCTGCCGACCGCGCAAGCAGGGAGCAACCTGGACCTTTTCGGGCGCGCTTCGAGCCGACTGCCCCAGAAGGGCTCATCGCCCCACGACCGCAATAGATGTTTGATTCAATTCATAGGCAGAGAAGCGATGGCTAGAGGAGTGAGCAGCAGAGGCCGACTCGGCACTTTGACCGGTAGGCCCAATTCGCTGGTAAAAACCGCCTCGATCCCTTCCAGACAGCAGGTGCCTCCCGAGAGGATGATCTCCTCCACATCATGGCCCCCGATATGTCCCCCCACGATGTCACAGATGCGCTGGAGGGTGGGCCGGGCCATATCCAGGATGTTCCAATCGTCCGGCGACCGCTTCTTTTCTTCCGCCTCTTGAAAGGACAATCCGGTTCGACCGGCGATCACCAAAGTGATGTGGGTGCCCCCGGTGGGCTCGTCATCGCTGAAGACCACTTCGCCGCGGCCTAGGATGGCCGTGCCGGTGGTTCCTCCCCCGATGTCCACCACCGCGGCCCGATCCAGGTCCAGAAGGGCGCCCACGCAGCTGGGTTCGTCCACCACTTGAACCACGTCCAGGCCCGCCGTTTCCAGGATGTTGGTGGAGAGTCTGGGATCGGTTCCCGGAGGAAAAGACGTGGACGCTTGCGTGATCTCCACGCCAAGGCGGGCTTGGGCCTTGGCCACCAGGCGCCGTACGATGTCGACCGCTCCCACAAAATCCACTACCACACCGTCACGAACCACCTGAGCCCACTCTAGAAATGCCGCCAGCGGCCGCGCGTGGTCATCCACCACCATCAGGACCACGTCGGCCGTTCCCAGGTCCACTCCCACGTGGAAGGGCCCTTCGTATCGGATCGGCTCCTCACAGTTGAGGATCCGGTCGGCCTCCACCAGAAGTGTGTTGACCTCCTGCCAGCTTCTGCCCATGGCATCACACGATCCGGAAGCTGCCCACCAGGGTGCATCTGCGCAACCGCACAAAAGTGCGTGCATTGGTAACCCCTTCCCCGGTTGGGGTGCTGATGGTCATGGACGTCCAGCCTTCCCCCCCGGCCCCCAGGCCCGCCAGGTGCGGACCGTTCTTGACGAACAGACTGGTGTTGACTCGGGTGGCCATGGCGTCCATGCGATCGATGTTGCGTGAATGGAGCCCTACCGTGTGGCTCAAGCCGCGTTCCAGGATCATGGCCCATTCCAGGGCTTCCTCGAAGTCTCTTGCCCGGAGAAGGGGCAGCAGGGGCATCATCTGTTCCGTGCGGGCAAAGACGTGGTCCAGGTCCCGGCCCACATCCACAAAGAGAAGCCGAGTTTGCGGAGGCACGGAAAAGCCGCCGGCCTCGGCCAGATTGTGGGCATCTCTTCCGACCCATTTGGGATTGGGGCGGGCCTTAGGTCCGGGATAGTCCAATAAAACGGCCCGCGCGATGGCTTCGGCCTGATCCAGGGAAATCTCCACCGCCCCGCATCCCTTCAGTTCGTCTTTGAGCGAATCGGCGATGGCATCCACGGCGATGATTTCCTTCTCGTCGCAGCAGATAATGTTGTTGTCGAAAGAGGCGCCGTCATAGATGCTTTGCGCCGCCCGCGCCAAGTCGGCCGTTTCGTCCACCACCACCGGGGGGTTACCCGCTCCGGCCGCAATGAGGCGCTTGTTGGTGGTTTTCCGCGCCGCTTCCACCACGGCCTCGCCGCCTGTAACCACCAGCAAGTGGATACCGGGAAAGGTAAAGAGCTGCTGGGCCGACTGGATGCTGGGTTCCCGCACACAGGTGAGGAGGTTCTCGATCCCGGTTTCCTCATGGATGGCCTGATTGAGCATGCGGATGGTCTCTTGACTCACCCTCTTGGCCGAGGGATGCGGAGCGAAAACCACGGCGTTGCCCCCCGAAAGCATGCTGATAGCGTTGTTGATGACCGTGGCCGCCGGGTTGGTGGACGGCGTCACGGAAGCGATCACTCCCCACGGAGCGTTTTCGATGAGGGTGAGGCCGGCGTCTCCCGTGATAGCATTAGGCTGGAGGATTTCCGGCCCCGGGGTCCGCTGGGCCACCAGCAGATTCTTTTTGACCTTGTCCTCCACGCGGCCCATGCCCGTTTCTTCCACGGCCAACTCCGCCAACCGACGGGCGTTGGCCCGCGCCGCCCGGCGAATGACCGCCACCACCCGTTCTCGCATGGCCACCGTGCCAATACGCGGGTAGGCGTCCCGGGCAGCCGCCACGGCGTCTTCCACCTTTTCGAATACCCCCCAGTCACCTTGAACCCCATTGGGGCATTGGGCCTGGGCGGAGGAGGCCTCCCCGGTCAGTTGTTGGATCACCTGTTGTACAATGTTCTCGATGTCTTCCTGTCGGAGCGCCATGATCATATTCCTTCACATGCTCGCATACTATTTTTGGTAAAGCGAACGGCCTTCGGAAGATACCTGGTCCACAATGCCTACCACACTCAAGTCCACCGGAACCGGCTTTTCCAGGATCTTCCGGGCCGAGGAGCCCCGGGCCAGCAGGACCAGTTCGCCTTCTCCAGCCCCCAGAGTGTCCGCCGCCACTTGGCCGGAGTACAGGACGCGCCCCCGTCCATCCACCACATCCACCAAAAGAAGCGTCAAGTGCGGCATGGAGGCATCACGTACCGTGGACACCACCTGTCCCACCACCTTCCCCAATTCCATTTGTCAATCTCCACACATTCGGGTCCCGCACTCCCCAATCGGGGGCACACCGGGTCTTTCGACCTCCACAGAAGACAGTGGAGCTAAGGGCGCTGGATCGGAAAGACGGTTTCCAGGTCGGCGTGGGGACGAGGGATCACATGGGCCGCCACCACCTCACCCACGCGCTTGCCTGCAGCCACGCCGGCATCCACGGCAGCTTTGCAGGCGGCCACGTCGCCGCGAACCAGGGCGGTCACCAAACCGGCCCCGACCCGTTCGAACCCCACCAAGTCCACTCGAGCGGCCTTGGTCATCGCATCGGCCGCCTCAATGAGCGCTGTCATTCCCTTGGTTTCGATCATTCCCAATGCATCCATATGTCGACTCCCTTTCCGTGGAACACCTATTCGTTTTTCTTTGATTTTTCCTTCCCCGTTTTGGAAGGAGCCGTCGAACGCCTTTCCACGATACATGGCACCTGTTGGGACAGATAACCGTCCAGGCTATTGTCCGGGCGTGCGATCAGATTGGTGGCCACCACCTGACCCAGTGCGCCCCCTGCGGCTTTGCCCGCGTCCACGGCCGCCATGCACGAGGCCAGATCTCCCTCGCAGACGACGGAGATCAAACCCGCGTCCGCGTTGGCCACCATCCGGATGCTAACGGAAGCGGCCTTGCTCATGGCGTCCGCCACTTCCACCGCTGTCACCAGACCGATGGTTTCCACGAATCCCAGTGAATCCTTACCAGCCATCTTCTTCTCCTGTGGCACTAAGTCTTTACGTCCAGGGCTCATAGGATATGCTGAAAGACCTGCGGGTCCAGGCTGGGGATCACCGTGCGGCGCACCAGAAGACCGTTCCGAGCCACTTCCGCAGCCCCCGCATCCACCGACGCCTCCACAGCGGCCACCTCCCCGTGAACCAGCACGTAGGCTTTGCCTCCCAGCCCCATGGCCATGCGCACTTCCAAAAGATCAACGTCGGCGGCCTTGACGGCCTGATCCGCAGCCGCCACGGCGGAGGCTGCAGAGAAGGTCTCCAGAACCCCCAAGGCGCCTCGACCGTCTTGGAGTTCCACGGCGCAGGAGAGAGCGGCCACCACCGCCGGGTGAATTCGGGGGATGAGGAAATGGTCCACCACAGTATCCGCTCCCGCCTGAATACCGGCTTCCACAGAGGCCTGAACGGCCGCCACATCGCCGTGGATCGCGGCGACGAATTTGCCGGGGCAGATTGTCTTCATGAACAGGATCTGGACCGAAGCGGCTTTGACCATGTGGTCGGATGCGTCAATACCGGTGGCAATGCTGTTGAATTCCACCATGCCCACGGCTTGCAGTTCCTTCGTCATGATGCTTCTCCCGTGATGGTAACGGCGTCGTCCACGGCGGCCACCACCCCCGATATGGGGGCGTGTACACAGGCACCCAAAGCCCCTTGCGGCACGGCTCCCACGGGCTGCCCGGCGGTGACTCGATCGCCCGGCTTCACCATCGCCACGGCCGGAGCCCCGATGTGCTGATGCAGGAGCACCCGCACCTGGGCAGGCTTCACGTCGCCCAGGAATTTGGGATGCAGGTCCATGTACCGAGCGATATCCAATTTGATGGCCAGTCGGGACACCGGGATCTTGCGGTAGCCCCTCAGGGACGCTTGGGATCGCTTTACCTGCCTCGGCTCGGGGAAGCCCACACGGTTTTCCCGAAAACGCGCTTTGAGGGCTGCGTTCAAACGCCGCGGGGATAAATGCATGGGGCAGCTGAAGAGTTCGCACAGCCCGCATTCGCTGCATAGAAGGGCCTGAAGCGATCCCGGCATGGCCTCGGGACCTCCCCCGCCCAAAGCCCGCATCACTTTGTGGGTCTGAAAGTCGTGGCCGATGAGAAACCGCGGGCATAAATCCGTGCAATAGCGGCACTGGATGCACGCGGTGGCAGCACGTCGGACCATGACCTCCAATGACAAACTGGCCCTTTGGTGGAGATAATGGCCGCGAGGAATGAGGATCACTCCTCCAATGGTCTTGGTGATGACCGTAGATGCCGCTTGCCGAGGGTCGTCCACGACCCGTCCCATCATGGGCCCGCCCAGGATATAGACGGGATCTTCCACCGAGGCTCCACCGCAGGCCTGGACCAGATCCGCCAGGGACGTTCCCAATGGCACGTTCCAGATGGCCGGACGAGCCACCTCACCGGTGACGGTAACCAGGCGATGAGTCACGGGCTTACCATTCAGGGCGTCGGCCACGGAAACCAAAGTCCCCACATTGGCGACCAAGGCACCCACATCCTTGGGAAGACCCAGCGGAGGAACGGATCGACCGGTCACCTCGTAGATGAGGATCTGTTCATCCCCGGCCGGGTAGAAGTCATCCAGAAAGGCCAATTCCAGGTCCGTGCCCGCCACGGCCTGCTGGAGGCACGCCGCAACGCGCACGTATTTTCCTTTGATGGCGATCACGGCACGGCGGGCTCCGGTGGCCGCTTTGAGAACACTCAGGCCGCGCACCAAGTCTTGGGCCCGAGCCTCCATCAGATGCTTGTCCGAATGAAGCAGTGGCTCGCACTCGCACCCATTGGCGATCACCGTTTCCACTTCGACGTCGTACTTCACATGAGCCGGAAAGCCAGCACCGCCTTGACCGACAATACCAGCCGTGCGCACCCACTCCAGTAGTTGCGACTTGTTCATGCCGCCTCTCGATTTCAGCTCTTCCAAGACGCCGGGTCGGAAGTGCCTCCGGCCGGATTGAAATGCTACGCCAACCCCTCTTGGAGCGTCCTTGCCCAAGCAAGGGCCCCATCCCGCTCCTGGGCGCGTTCCCATCCGCACGATAGTGAGGTGCCATGGATTTTCAATCCGCCTGGCAGTCCCTTCGCCGGCGTTTACGATGCTCTCATTTCTTGGGAAGTTGGATGGGAAACACTTCGCCCAGATCACCGTGGGGCCGCGGAATGACATGGACCGCCACCACCTCCCCAACACGCTGAGCCGCGGCTGCTCCCGCGTCCGTGGCGGCCTTGCAGGCTGCCACGTCGCCGCGTACGATGGCCGTCACGAGTCCGGCTCCAATGGCCTTGTAGCCCACCAGTTTCACTCGAGCCGCCTTGACCATTGCATCCGCGGCCTCAATTAGGGCGGTGAGCCCCTTGGTTTCGATCATGCCCAAAGCATCCATGATCCGCCTCCTTAAGATAGGTTATGGGATGTTCACTCATGGGTGTACACGCCTACGCGGCGTGCTTGGTCACCATCGCCCCCCGTTCTAAACAAAGGGCGATGAGGGCCAATTGGTAAATGTCTTCCGCGCTGCAACCCCGGGAAAGGTCATGCCAGCCGCCTTGAAAGCCTTGCAGAAAGGGACCTAAAGCCCGGTACCCCCCCAGGCGCTGTACCAATTTGTAGCCGATGTTACCCGCTTCCAAGGAAGGGAAGATGAGCACGTTGGCGCGCCCTTGAAGTGGGCTGCCCGGAGCCTTAAGGGCGGCAACGTCGGGAACCAACGCCGCATCGAACTGAAGTTCTCCGTCCGCTAGAAGGTCCGGAGCCCGCTGCTGAAGAAGCCGGGTGGCGTCGGCGACCAATTGGGCCCGGGAGTGGTTGGCGCTTCCCTTGGTGGAAAAGGACAGAAGCGCGACGCGCGGTTCTTCTTTGAGCAGCCGTCTGGCCTGCTCGGCTGAGGTCATGGCGATGTCGGCCAGGACAGGAGCCGTGGGTTCCGGAACCACCGCACAGTCCGAGAAAATGAACCGGCGCTCACCGTCGGGCGAGATCATGAGAAAGAAGCTCGACACCGCCTGGATGCCCGGTTTCCTTTCCAGGACAGCCAATCCGGCCCGCAGCACATCGGCAGTGGCAGACAGATTGCCCGCCAAGCCCACGTGCACCTCCCGTCGCCGCACCAACATGGCGGCGGCGGCCAAGGGACACCGCATGGCCTTGACGGCCTGCTCTTCCGTGACGTCTTTTCCCTTGGCCTGACGTATCTTCAGGAAGTCTTCCACGTTTCGGGCAAATAAGGCCGGGCTGGTAGGGTCCACTACGGCGAAGGCCGTTCGGAAAAAGCCTTCCGCACGCATCTTGGCACGCAGGGCAAAAGGAGACTGAACCAGCACCGGGCGCGCCAGTCCCTCCGCTTGAAGTCTTGAAGCGGCTTCCCAGACCCGGGGATCCAAAGAGTCCGCCAAGGCCACCAAGCCGGGATTACGCATGCACTGTTGGCGGTATTCGTCGACGATAGCGGAGCGAAACACGCTGGAAAGTCCGGAGGAAGATGTCATGGCGTCCGGCATTCCCTTCTTAGAGTGCGTTGATGCAGGCCAGCCGGACGCGGGATGGTGTGCTGTAGAGGACCTTCACGCCTTCCGCAAGATAGAGCATGTCCCCCGGCCTGCCCGTGTAAGTCCGCCCTCCCACGGTGAGGTGAAGTTCTCCTTCCAGAACCACCTGGATTTCCGGGGCCTCCACCGTTCGGCGAAAGGAGGCCTGTTCCCAGGCCATGTAGGCACCCGCCAGCTTTTGCTCCCCACCGCCCAAGGCGCCTGTGACCAGGACCTTTTCCCCGATGGCCGGGGCCTCGGCCTCATGGGCCAAGACCTGGGATGCTTCCACAAAGACCACACTGTCGGTTCGGGCATCCTGTTGGGGCGATGGGGATGAATCGGCACCCTCTCTCTGCGAGATGACAAGTCGAGTCACCACCTCTTTGAGTCGTTCCGGGTCCACAACCCCTTCCATGCGTCCACACACCCTTCGGATCACCTCTTCCACTACCTGACGTTCTTCCCAAGGGCCGTCGGGCGGGGGAGCGTTTTCGGCCACAACGTGTGGGCAAGCCGGGGGCTTCATTTCGGAGGAGTCTTCTTCCAGGATGACGATTTCAAGCATTTCCGCCAGTTCCAGGGCGGCGGGTGTGACAATGAATCGATCCCGCGGTGCGACAATCTGCGTCTTTCCGGCATCCCAAGCCGCCTGGACGTCCGAGGCGGTCACCAGCTCCTTGCCCATCCATGTCCTCCCCACACTGATACCAGTTCCGAAACGGGTCACCTGAGACCCGCGCGCTTTTCTATTCCTCCAGTAGGCATGACTCCGGTAGGCATCCCTGCTCGAGACATCCAACCGGCGCCTTAGGCGCACCTGGCCTAAGCAAATGGCGGGCCAAAACTCGACTAGACGGCGTCTTTCAAGGACGCATCGGCCTTGGCCCGCTGGCATGGGCGCACGGAATGGGAAGGTGCCCAACGCAAGGCAAGGGCCGCGCGGAGCCGCCAAGCCAGGTCCGATTTGTGGTGGGAACGGCTCTTCCAGGAAGGCTCACCGGGGATGGCGGGCCCGTTGGGGCACACGGACAGGCAAGGGCTGACCATGTGCGTTTGATTGGCCGTTGCAGGCATGCAATCGCCAACAGAATCGCTGGTTTGTGCTTGTGCACACAGACACATATCGCAGAAGCCATTTCCGGAGCTGTGTCGTGGCAGGAGGACGTTGCATTTTCGCATCCTTCATCGCCAGTCCCGTTGCAGCCCCGCACCCGGTGCAGTGTCCCACGGCGGCAAGCCACCCTCCCAGGGCCGAACAGGAGATCTTGGCAAAGGCTCCCATCCTCGGACTCCCCCATTTGAGGAAGAGTCCGGTGTCGGCCTGCAGCCTGAGAAAAAACATTTCCACATCCTGCAAAATCCGAAAGGAGCTTGCCTGCCATCTCCAACCCCCTGGATGCCTCCCACGCCCTTAAAAAAAGGCCCCTTCTCCCCCTCAGATCTGCTATGGTCCCGCCCTCTTGTTCGGACGTCCCGGACATACTGGCACGGGTATTGCTCTTCCCAAAAGCCCTGTGCGGCGAAGACGCGTGCAGGATGCTGGCTGAAATGGCGCCAATTTGAAGGGTCCACCCAGCCAGCTGGATAGAAAAGTTGGCCGAAGTGAGTTTCAAAATTTGGAATCTGTGAAAAGGTTGAGAGGAGGATGTCTAATGTTTAGGCGTGCAGTGACTTTGGCAAGCTGTCTTTTGATTCTCATTGGATGCAGCGTAGCGACTGCGGCTCAATACGAGCTCAAGATCCAGACCGCAGTCCCCAGCTCCAGCATGTACTTCAAGACCATGGAGCGCCTGGGCCAGCGTATTGAGCGACTTTCCGGCGGAGAGATCAAGGTGGAGGTCTTCGCCGACGGCGCCATCGTGAAGGCCTTCGAAATCCTGGATGCGGTGAGTGACGGCATTGTCAATGGCGGCCAGGCCTGGACCCACTACTGGTCTGGCAAAAACCCCGCAGGTCTTCTTTTTGCCGCCCCCACGGCCGGGTTGGGCAAGGGCCTGGACCAGACGGCTCTCCTTTCCTGGGCCTGGGAAGGTGACGGCCATAAGCTGTTGAACGAGTATTACCAGAAAGTCCTGGGTGCCGACATCGTGGCTTGGTTGTGCATGCCCATGGGACCGGAGCCCTTCGGCTGGTTTCCCAAGAAGTTCCAATCCATGGAAGAACTGACCAAGATGAAGTTCCGCTCCCCTCCGGGAATTCCCTCCGAGACTTTCCGCGAGATCGGCATGCCCGTCGTGTCCATGCCCGGTAGCGAGATCGTGCCCGCCGCCCAGCGCGGGGTGATCGATGCAGCCGAGTGGATCAGCCCCGGCGACGACCTTTATCTCGGCTTGGCGGACGTATGGAAGCACTACTACATCCAGGGTCTGCACCAGGTGGATTCCATCGGCGATGTATACATCAACAAGGAATGGTACGAGAGCCTTCCCGAGCGCCTCCAGGTAGTCATCCAGGAATCCATCAAGGCTGCTGTGGCGGATCAGATCAATATGAACGTGAGCGTGAACAGTGCGGCCATCAAAAAGCTGGTGGATGAGAAGGGCGTACAACTCCATGAAACGCCGGAGGACTACTACAAGGCTTATATGAAGGCCACCACCAAGATTTTGGACAAGTACTCCGCAAAATATCCTTTCTTCCAAAAGGTTCGCGCCTCCCTGGAAGATTGGGCCGAGTTGACAGTGCCCTACCAGGTACAGGTGAACGGAGCCTACTACAAGATGGGCAAGACAGCCATGGAGGCCGGTGCCGTCAAGTAGGGCGCACCACGGGCGTCGGATGAAGTGGAAACGGGGTGGGGCATGCCCCCACCCCCGGGACCGCAAAACATTAACAGCAAGAAGGTGATCACGTGTCTCACACATCGACCACAACCCTGAGGGGCCCCGCCCCTGCGGCCCAGCGCCTGGTGGACATCCTGGACCGCATCAGCGTGGCCTCTGGCAAGGCAGCCTCAACCCTTGTAGTGCCCATGATGTGCATCTTGGTCTACGAGGTGATTTCCAGGTACTTTTTCAATGCGCCTACCATTTGGGCGGGTGACCTGGCACTCATCCTCTACGGGATCTACTTCATGGTTGCCTCTCCCTACTGCCTCAAGGACGGCATGCACATCCGGACCGATTTTCTCTACAACCGCTGGTCCACGAAGACCAAGGGCCTGGTGGACACCGTCATCTATGTCTTCCTCTATCTGCCCACCCACGTGTTGTTCCTGGAGATCGGCTGGAAGTACTTTTACAAATCTTTCAGGCAGAACGAATCCATCGTCTCCAGCCCTTGGATGCCCATCATCTGGCCCCTGAAGTTCGCCATTCCTTTGAGCGTCTTCCTGATGATCCTGCAGGGCCTGTCGGAAACCATCAAGAGCTACTACGCATGGCGTCACGGCGTCTTCTACTGGGAAAATGACCCGCACGGCGAAACACCGTCTGATGAAGGCGCCACCTGTGAAGCGCAGATTTAGGGAGAATCACCCATGGAAATGACCTTCAACGAAATGCTGGGGATGCTATCCCTGGTGGGACTTTTGCTCGCGTTTGTCAGCGGATTTCCCATCTCCTTTACCATGATGTTCATCGGCTTGGCCTTCGGATATCTGGGAATCGGCAAGCTGGTGTTTTATCTCATGAATATTCAGTTCTATCAGGTCATGAGCGACCCGGTGCTGGGCGCCATCCCCTTCTTTCTCTTCATGGGCTACATCCTGGAGAGCGCCGGCCTGATGGACAACCTCTTTTATTCCATTCAAAAGCTGCTGGCCCCTGTGCCGGGGTCCCTCTACTTGGCCATCATCACCACGGCCACTATCTTCGCTGCGGCCACCGGCATCGTGGGCTCTTCCATCACGTTGCTGTGCATGATGGCCGGACCGGCCATTGCTCGAAGCCGCTATGACATCCGCATGGGAGCGGGGGCCATGGCGGCGGGGGGCACCCTGGGCATTCTCATTCCCCCGTCCATTATGCTGGTGGTCATGGGGCCGCTGATGGGCGTCCCTGTTACGGACCTCTTTGCCGGTGCCGTCATCCCGGGGATCTTGCTGTCGGGCATCTATGTGCTCTACTCCCTCATCCGGTGTTTTTTCTGGCCCGAATACGGCCCGCCGCTGGACAAGGAGCTGCGGGCGGAATCTATCCCCGCCCTGATCGTGGACCTGTTGAAGGGCGTGGTACCGCTCATTCTACTTATCGGAGCCACTCTGGGAAGCATTCTGGCTGGCCTGGCCACCCCCACTGAAGCATCGGCTTGTGGCGCGTTGGGCGCTCTTCTGCTGGTGGTCTGCTACGGCAAATTCCGCTGGCAAAACCTGAAAAAGGCCATGTATTCCACGGCCAAACTGTCGGCCATGATCCTGATCATGATCGCCGCCTCCAACTTCTACGGTTCGGTCTTTTCCCGGCTCGGAGGGGCGGGTTGGCTCTCCAACCAACTGGTCAGCATGAGCCTGCCGCCCATGGGAATGGTTATCCTGATTATGTGTTTGGTCTTCCTGCTGGGGTGGGCCATGGAATGGGTGCCCATCGTGCTCATCGTTTTGCCCATCATGATGCCCACCGTGAAGGCCCTGGGCATCGACCCCCTCTGGTTTGCCATCGTTTATGCCGTGACCCTGCAGACGTCGTGGCTAACCCCTCCGGTGGCGCTCAGCTGCTATTTCATCAAGGGCTGTCTGCCCCAATGGCAGCTATCGGATATCTATCGCGGCATGTTCCAATACATTGCCTGTCAGGCGGTGGGGATCGCTCTGATCCTCATGTTCCCGAGCATCGTCACCTGGCTTCCCAGCATCATCGGCAAGTAGGACCACGGCGGACCACGCTCTGGAACCGTTTAGACACAACGCCTGATGCTGCATCACTAAATCGAAAGAACAGGTGAGGCGGACCTGCCCGGCAGGGACCCAAACGCCAAAGGCGAGAACTTGGAGTCCCAACACTCCTGGTGCGCCCAAACTACACGCCGAAGGGGACATGACAGGAAAAGACCGCACAGATGGGAGCAAAGCAACCCTGTGAGTCATCTCCGCCGACTGGGTGTCCCAAAAGCCATGAGATCGCATTGAACCTGATCCACGAAAGGAGCCTACCATGTTCGAATGTTGCCTATCGCCCCAAGAACAGTTCATTCAGGACCAATTGGACGGCAAGGAAAACCATCTTCGCAATCAGAGCGCCCATGCCCGGGCCTATCGAATTCTGGACCGCATCAGCGGCCTGACCCCCAAGGTGGACGTGCAGCGCGGTCGACTCTTCACGGAGTCCATGCGCGAAACCGAAGGACAGCCCCTGGTGCTGCGCTGGGCCAAAGCCCTGATGCACGTCGCCAAGAACATTGAGGTCTACATCGATGAGGATCAGCTGCTGGCTGGCCGGGCGGGCGCCCAAGGGCGCTATGGAATCCTCTATCCAGAGCTGGACGGGGATTTCCTGGATGTGGCCATTGAGCAGTTGTCCCAGCGGGAAGTATCCCCGTTCATCGTGGATCCCGAAGATGCCCGGATCATCGTGGAGGAGATCGCCCCGTATTGGAAAGGCAAGACCTACCACGAAGCCCTGGCCAAGGCACTTCCCGAAGAGACGCTTCCTCTGACCTACAAGCCGGAAAACGTCCTGGAATCACGCTACATCGTCAATGAAACATCCTCGTTTCGTTCTTCCCTTCAGTGGGTCCACGATTACGAGAAGGTGCTTAAGCGCGGCTTTGGAGGGATTAAGAAAGAGGCACAGGAAAAGCTGGCGGCTCTGGATCCGTTCAGCCCCAACGACAACGTTCAAAAGAAGCCTTTCCTGGAAGCCATAATCCTGGTGTGCGACGCTATCATCCTGTGGGCCAATCGCCACGCTGAGGAGGCGGCCCGGATGGCCCTGAGTGAAACCGACCCCACGAGGAAAAGCGAGTTGGAACAGATCGCCCAGATCTGCCGCCACGTCCCCGAGCATCCAGCTCGCAATTTCCGGGAAGCCATGCAGTCCCAGTGGTTCACCCAGATGTTCAGCCGCTTGGAACAAAAGACCGGCACCATCATCTCCAACGGCCGCATGGATCAATACCTGTACCCCTACTACAAGGCCGACGTGGAAGCCGGGGTGTTGGACGAAGAACAGGCCATTGAACTATTCGAATGCATGTGGGTTGGCATGGCCCAGTTTATCGACCTTTACCTTTCGCCCACCGGCGGCGCCTTCAACGAAGGCTATGCGCACTGGGAAGCGGTCACCATCGGCGGCCAAACACCGGACGGTCGGGACGCCACCAACGACCTGACCTACCTGCTCCTCCGCTCCAAGAGGGAGTTCCCACTGCACTACCCGGATCTGGCGGCCCGGATTCACGCCCGATCCCCCAAGAGGTACCTCTGGGAAGTGGCGGAAACCATCAAACAAGGATCCGGATTCCCCAAGCTCATCAACGACGAAGAAGTGATCCCCCTTCACCTGTCCAAAGGGGCTACCTTCGACGAGATCTACGATTACGCCGTGAGCGGCTGCGCCGAGATTCGTATGCCCAACCGCGACACGTACACCAGCGGCTGCGCCTACATCAACTATGCCGCCGCCTTGGAAATGGCCCTCTACGGCGGACGCATGCTTAAGTACGGCGACGAAGTGATCGGGCTGCCCACTGCCGAACCCACACGATTCGCCACCTGGGATGAGTTCTGGGAGGCCTATCTGGCCCAGCAGATCAACCTGATTAAGCACGCCTTCGTTCAGCAAAAGATCATCATTGATCTGCGGTCCCGCCATTTCGCCACCCCGCTGGGATCCGCCTTGCACGACCTGTGCATGGAACATTGCACCGACCTGCATCAGCCCAAGATCGAAGGCGGGATCGACCTGGGCTATTTCGAATGCATCGGGTACGGCACGGTGGTCGATTCGCTGGCGACCATCAAGAAGCTGGTCTTTGAAGAAAAGAAGGTGGGCATGTCGGAGCTTCTGGAAGCCCTTCGCACCAATTTCCAGGGGCGCGAAGACCTGCGGGCCATGCTTCGCAATTGTCCCAGCTACGGAAATAACGACCCCTACGCTGATGAAATCGCCAAGGAGATTGACCGGCAGTCGGTGGAGTTTACCAAGAAGTACGCCAAGGAAGTGGGCGTGCATCTGGACCTTCGCTATGTGCCGTTCACCAGCCACGTTCCCTTCGGCAAGGTCGTGAGCGCCACGCCCAATGGCCGGTTGGCCTACACGCCGCTGAGCGACGGCTCCTCCGCCTCCCAGGGAGCGGACGTGAACGGTCCTACGGCCATTCTCATGTCCAACTTCATGTCCAAGAACTACGACTACCGGGAAAGGGCGGCTCGCCTCCTCAACATCAAGTTCACTCCCGGCTGTGTGGCGGATGACGAGGGGACCGAGAAGCTCGTCTCCTTCATTAAGACCTGGTGTGACCTGCGCCTGTGGCACATCCAGTTCAACATCATCAACAAGGAAACCCTGCTGGCAGCCCAGAAGAATCCGGAACGCTATCGAAACCTGATCGTTCGGATCGCCGGCTACAGTGCCTACTTCTGCGATCTTTCCAAGGATCTTCAGGACGATCTCATCGCCCGAACAGGTCATTCGCAGGTCTAAGAGGCGTCTCCCGAGGCCCGGGGCCCGCCAAGGGGCCCCGGGCCTTCCACGAGCTCGATGCGACGAAGGGAAAGAAGGTGAGTGTGCAAACGGATCGAAAGACCCAGGGCATCCTTTTCAACGTCCAGAAATACTCGGTCCACGATGGTCCGGGAATCCGCACCATCCTGTTTCTGAAAGGCTGCAGCCTGAGGTGTCGGTGGTGCAGCAACCCGGAATCCCAACGACTCGAGCCGGAACTGGCTTTCAATCGGGACAAATGCCTGGGTGAAGACCACTGCCAGCGGTGTCACTCTGTGTGCCCCAATCAGGCCCTGGGCGTGGCCCAGGACGGAAAGATGCATTGGATTGCAGACAATTGTAGACAATGTCATGCCTGCGCCCAAGTCTGCCCCAACAAGGCCCTGATCGTATACGGATACAAAGCGACCGTCGAGCAGGCACTCCGATGGGTTGAAGAGGACGAGGCCTTCTATTCGCGATCCGGCGGGGGAGTGACCCTGAGTGGCGGAGAACCTTTGGTGCAGTCGGACTTCGCGTTGGCGCTGCTCCGGGAGTCCAAGCGCCGACGCATCCATACCTGTATCGAAACATGCGGGATGGTTCCCTGGCACGTGATTCGGGAGGCTGCCCAACACCTGGATCATGTCCTTTACGACGTGAAACTTGCCGATTCGGAAAAGCACCGCGCGGCAACCGGAGCAGGCAACGAGGTGATCCTGGACAACCTGAGGCGATTGAAAAGAGAGTATCCCAATCTCCCCATCACCGTGCGCACTCCCGTCATCCCGGGTATCAACGATACCCCGGAAGATATCCGATCCATCGCTCAAATCGTCAAGGACCTTGGCGGGACGCGCTACGAACTCCTGGGCTACCACCGCATGGGAACACCCAAATATGTGTACCTGGGACGTTCCTATGGCGTGACAGAACAGAACCTGCCCGAAGAACGCCTGGGACAATTGCGGGCCTTGGCCAGACAGGTCTTGACCGGGGCTGAAGAGACGGCCCAAGGAGTGTGCGCCGGGGCCTAGGGCCTGCCCCACAAGGGCTGTTCGCCTTATTGTGGCTTTCTGACCAGTTGCAGTTTCACCGGCCCCGTAAAGCTCTTTGAATTCTCAGACAGCCAGTAGGGGCGGGTTCGGAAGTCGCCCCTACTGCGGCACGGCTAGGCCGCCGGCGCAAGTCCGCTTGGTGGTCTCAACCTTCCGCCTGCGTAAGAAAGGAGCCACCTGGGCGCTCTCGGACAATCTCCCTGATGCGGGAGAGAAGGCAGGTTTATGGAAATCTTTGTGAAGGCATGGGACGGGGGAAACCGCTCCCCGAGACATTGAAACAAATCGGCAACAAAGGACGCAAGATGAAGGTCATCGATTTTCGATTTCGCCCCAACACGCCCGAAACCCTGACGGGCATTCAGAACAGCGCCATGTTCAAGGAGCTGTGCCAATACATTAACTTCCCTCAAATGAAGCCCCAGTCCGTGCCGGAAGCGGTGGCTGATCTGGATGCCCACGATGTGGAATGGGCGGTGATCACCGGCAGGGACTGCGAGACCACCTACGGGGGAAAGTCCAACAATGATAGCGTGGTGGAATTCGTTCGCCAATTTCCAAACAAGTTTATCGGGTTTGTGGGGCTGGATCCCCACAAAGGGATGGCAGCCGTGCGCGAACTGTCTCACGCGGTGGAGCGCCTGGGGCTTCGCGGCGCCGCCATCGATCCCTATCTGGCCAAGATCTATCCGCACGATGCCAAGTATTACCCCATCTACAGCAAATGCTGCGAACTGGACGTCCCCATCATCCTGACCACAGGACCGGCGACCTTGGTCCCCAACGCTATCATCGACCACGTGGCGCCTCGCTACATCGACATCGTGGCACGCGACTTCCCGGAACTGAAGATCATCATCAGCCATGGGGGTTATCCATGGGTCAATGAGGCCATTATCGTGGCCGAAAGGCACCGCAATGTCTATATCGACCTATCCGAATACGAACGATCCCCCCAGGCGGAGGCCTACGTGCAGGCGGCCAACACCATGATCGGGGACAAGATCCTGTACGCCAGTGCGCACCCCTTCGTGGATTTTCGGCAAGCCCTCAAGACCTACGAGTCTTTGCAGTTCACCCCAGAGGTTCGCCGGAAGATCATGTATGAAAACGCCGCCAAGCTGTTGGGACTCAGCACGGAACGTTCCTCAGCGGGCGTAGATCCGTCGCAGGTCCAGGACATGGTCGGTGAGATCGTCAAAGAGGTCATGCATCGCCTGGGTCGGTTCTAAGCATTTTGGCAGCCCGGAAATGTCTTTCCCATGGAGCTGATTGAGCGGCACGATGCGGATCGAGGCCAAGGCCGCTCCTACTGGAACCAAAAGTACTGTTCTTTAGGATGAACCCAAAGGAAGGCTCGGCCCATGCCCTTAGGGACTAGGAGATACCATGTGGAGCAGGCCCCTAGCTGTGGCAGCAGGCCGAAAGGGCCCGTCACCCGCCTGGGGACAGCGTCTACCCGTCGTGGTTTCTCCGGGTCTTTCGAAAAATGGTCGTGCGGTTGATCTGAAGCGCCTCGGCGGCCTTGGAAACCGACCCGTAAAGCGTCAGGGCTTCCTCGATGACGGCCCGCTCCAGCCGCCGCATGATCTCCTTGAGGGGCCTGGAGCCGATTTCCGAAAGGAAGTCACCGGAGGAGAAGGCGACGCATCCCTGGTCGCCTCCCACCTCGGTCGGCAGATCGGCACAGCAAATCAAGGGCTTTTTTGATGCGAGCACCAGCCCGTGGATCATGTTTTCCAGCTCCCGGATGTTTCCCGGCCAGCTGTATTTGAACAGAGCGTTTTCAGCCTTGCCGGTCAGCCGGAGCTGCTTGCCGTACTTGGCGTTGAACCGATGGAGAAAAACTTTGACCAGGGACAGAATGTCGTCCTTTCTTTCTCGCAGCGGCAACACATGCAACACGACCACCTTCAACCGGTAATAGAGGTCGCTCCGAAAGGTACCCTCGGCCACGCTCTTTTCCAAGTCCCGATTGGTTGCGGCCAAGATGCGCACATCGATGGGAATGGCCTTGGTGGAGCCGACGCGCATGATCTCCTGATCCTGGAGGACCCGGAGCAACTTGCTCTGCAGATGGGGACTCAGTTCCCCAATCTCGTCCAAGAAGATGGTGCCTCCGTTGGCGTCCTCGAAAAGACCCCGCTTGCCCTTGGCCTTGGCTCCGGAGAAGGCTCCCGATTCGTAGCCGAACAGCTCCGATTCCACCAGGGATTCAGGGATGGTGGTACAGTCCACCTTGATGAAGGGCTTTGTCGATCGATGGCTTTTCCGGTGGAGCCTGCGCGCAACGATGTCCTTGCCCACGCCAGTCTCTCCCAGGATGAGCACCGAGGCCTCGGTGGGCGCGATGCTGTCCAGCTGGTGGAGCATTTCCAGGGACTCCCGGCTGACCGCTACCATGCCCTCATCCAGAAAAACCTCCTCGGGATTCAGACTGGAAACCTGCCTCTGATATTGCTGGATGAGGCTTTTCTGGGCGGCGATCTCCTCCTTCATCCTGTGGAAGGTGGTGATGTCTCGAACGAAGGTGACCACCAATTCCACTTGCCCGTTGTCGTCGAAGACCGGATGCCCCTGCAGGACAACGCTTCGCCCGTTGATATTCTGGACCCGGGTGACCTTTTTGCCGGTGCGCACCACATCCGGGTTCACGATGGCATCGAAGACGCCCATCTCCAGTAGGTCCGTAACCCGGCGCCCCAGTACCCGCTCCGAAGACACGCCGGTCAGGCGCCGCCACGAATCGTTGACATAGAGGGTGATCCCTTCGCAGGTGGAGATGTAGACACCATCTTTTAAGAGGTTGAGAATAGCCTTAATCCGTGAAATTGCACCTATGCATAAGACTATCTTGTGGCGGATATCCCATTGAATTTACATCTCATTTATGCTATAGGACCTCCTGTCACATTTTCACCCGGCAGGTGCACTCATGAAGAAAATTGAGATCGAACAATCTTCGAAGGCCTTCTAAAGCGGACACGCAGGCTTGGCCCTTGTGGGGAATCTGATCAACGGGTACACGAGCCTGTGCGAGCAGTTGGAAAAGCAAGTTCCAGGGCGACCAATGATCTCGCACGCAGATGTGGTCAAGACCTACTTGGGGCTTCTGTGCCTGGGTAAGAGTGACTTTGAAGCCGCTGCGGGCGTT
>NZ_FWXF01000025.1 GCF_900176285.1 Desulfacinum hydrothermale DSM 13146
TTCGCCGCCCCCTGGGAGCACCGGGCTCCAGCCCGGTAAAGAGAATCACGCTTACAAAGGCTGGTACAGCCGGGGGTATCTGCCTCATTTGGATGCGCCGGCATTGCTCCAATCTGTTACCTTTCGCCTGGCCGATTCGTTGCCACAGGAGAGATTGCCCCAGTTGGAGCGAGAACTGGCAAACAAGCCTAAAAAGGAGCGGGAGAGGTGGAAGCGTCAGCGCATCGAAGCGTGGCTGGATCTGGGCATGGGCTGCTGCGCCTTGCGCCATCCACGTCTTGCCGCGTTGGTGCGGAATAGCCTCTTGTATTTCGACGGCTCACGCTACCGGCTGCTGGCCTGGTGCATGCCGCCGAGCTGGGGATCAGCGTGCCCGGCAAGCGTTTTTGAGTGCGAGACTATTGGGACCGATACATCCGGGATGAGCGCCACTTGAATGCGGTGATCGTTTACATACACAATAATGCCGTGCTGGGAGTGCCAGGCTCCCGCCCGGCGGTGTTTGCCGAGCTGGAGCTCGGTGCCCCTGAGATCGGGCCGCGCTCGGCTGGTGGATGTGGAGGAAAAGGAATGAGTATCTTGGTTCAGGGTGAAATGGAATTTTCCGGTGCCCAAATAAGCTACTCCTTCGCACTGTGCCGAAGCCGGATGGCATGACTTTAGGGCTCATCGCTTGCCCTGTAAAGTCCCAGAACTGATGGACACCTTTTTATGTAGAGGCCTTTCTAGTGGCCCCTACGGCCAGGCACAAGAATCCTATTTGGCCCTTCGCTCCAGGCCTTGACAACCGACTTTGGCACTGATGGGCGAAAACCGGTTTTGGCGGTTGCCCTGAGGAAAAAGCGATAGGCAAGCGGTGTGTCTGAGAGCCTTCCGATTCAAAAAAAACATTCCAAGAACATTCCGGTGGATGGGGCCGTTTCTGGGGGCATGGACGGCCTTCTCTGGATCTTCGGCAACCCCCGTCCATGGGCGAAAGGTTTCTTCCCTTTGCCGGTAGGCCGCCGGCGGGGACGGGATCATCTCCTTTGTCAAAAAGGCAGGGGCGGTTCGCCAACCGCCCCTGCGTCACCTGCCTACCGTCCCAGGGGATCCCTAGGACCGTGACATTCGGCGATCGTAACCTACTCGGCCGCCGGACTGACCACAGAGGCCGCTCTTGCTTCCACGGCCTCCACTTCTTCGTACTTACGCACCATCCGGAAGATCACCGGACTCAGCGCCAGCAGTGCGATCAGGTTGGGAAGGGCCATGAGGCCGTTGAAGGCGTCGGACAGGTTCCACACGAACTTGAGCGACGTGGTGGCTCCCACGAAAACGAGCACCACCCACATCCACTTGTAGATCTCCACCGCCTTCACCCCGGCGATGTATTCAAAGCACTTGGAGCCGTAGTAGTACCAGCCGAGGATGGTGGAAAAGGCAAAAAAGACCAGGCCGAACGAGACGATGAAGGAACCGATCCCGGGCAGGCTCTGGCCGTAGGCCGCGCTGGAAAGAGCCGCCCCGGAAAGACCGTTTTGGATGGTCATGAGGCCTTCAGGAGACATTTGCACCAGCCCCGAGAGCAGGATGACCAGGGCCGTCATGGAGCAGATGATGAGCGTGTCGATAAAGGATCCCAGCGAGGCGATCAGGCCCTGCACGGCGGGGTCATCGATCTTGGAGGCCGCATGGGCGATGGGAGCCGATCCCAGGCCCGCCTCGTTGGAAAAGATGCCGCGGGCCACTCCGAAGCGGATCACCGTTCCCAGAAGCCCGCCGCCCACCGCTTTGCCGGTGAAGGCGTTGGCAAAGATGAGGCCGAAGGCATCGGGGATGAGCGAGGCCTTCATGATCAGCACGATCAGGGAGCCCAACAAGTAGACCACGGCCATGAAGGGAACGATCTTGGAGGTCACCCGGGCGATGCTCTTGATGCCGCCGATGATCACCAGAGCCGTGGCCACGGCCAGCACGATGCCCGTGATGTAGGTGGGGATGCCCAGGGTGGATCGGACGGCGTCGGCGACCGAATTGGACTGGACCATGTTGCCGATCCCGAAGGAGGCCACGAAACCGAAAAAGGCGAAGGCCCACCCGAGCCAGCCCCAGTTGCCGCCATAGCGCTCCTGCAGGCCGTTTTTGATGTAGTACATGGGACCGCCGGACTTTTCCCCCTTCTCGTTGGTAACCCGATACTTCACCGCCAAAACGGCCTCACCCAACTTGCTGGCACCGCCCACGGAAGCGGTCACCCACATCCAAAAGACGGCCCCGGGACCGCCCGCCGCGATGGCGGTGGCCACGCCGGCGATGTTGCCCGTTCCGATGGTGGCGGAAAGAGAGGTCATGAGAGCCTGGAAAGGCGTGATGTCCCCATCTCCGCTATGCTTTTTGGAAAAGAGCAGCTTGAAAGCAAGACCAAGACGCCGGAACTGAACAAAGCGGGTTCCCAGGGACAAAACCAACCCCGTTCCCACCAACAGGACGATCATCACCGGCCCCCAGGCAAAGGAGCCCAACTTTCCTACCAAGGTTTCAATCGAATGTGCCAAGCCTTCCATGTAAATCCTCCACTGGATTTCGATTTGTCCGCCTCCGAGAGAACCACAGCCGAAGCATCCGTTCGATCGCGGATTCGTTGCCCGCTCCCAACCGGATCCACCCAGGGCCCTATCCGTGCAAGGCGCGATCCGTCGCCTTGAAGGCGGCTTCCGCCATCACCTCCGCCAGGGTGGGATGGGCATGAATGGTCCGGGCCAGGTCTTCGGCCGTCATGGCGTGGCGCACAGCCAGGGTCGCCTCGGCGATGAGCTCCGTGGCGTGGGCTCCCACCAGGTGGGCTCCCACCAGGCGGCCCGATCCCCGTTCGGTCACCAGCTTGGCCATGCCGGCCAATTCTCCCAAAACCTGGGCCTTGCCCATGGTTCTCAGCAACACCGTTTCCGAACGCACCTCCATGCCCCGTTCCAGCGCCTGGGCCTCCGTGAGTCCCACCGTGGCCACTTCCGGCCGGCAAAAGATGGCCCCGGGAACGGCATCGTAGTCCATGCGCTCCCGGCCTCCCAAGGCGCAAGAGGCCGCCACCTGTCCTTCCGCCGAAGCCACGTGAGCCAGCATGACCCGCGCCGGGCCCAGAACGTCCCCGATGGCATAGACTCCATCCACATTGGTCTGCATCGATTCGTCTGCCTTGATCCACCCCCTTTCATCCATGGCGACCCCCAGGCCGGACAGGCCAAGATCGTCCGTGTTGGGCCGGCGCCCCACGCACACGAGGATCTTGTCGCAACCGACGGTCACGGGTTCCGCCTTTTTGCCTTTGGGCGGCTCCACCAGCGGGGACGGCCCCAGCACCACGCGCAGACCGTCCCCGTCCGGACCCCAGTCCTGGACCGTACGGCCCAGGTGAAGCGCCACCTTCCGCTTCTTCATCTCCCGCTCCAGGATCTTGGAGCAGTCCGCATCCACCGACGGCAGGGGCAGCAGCCGATCCAGGGCCTCCACCAACGTCACCTTGGTGCCCAAGGCGCTTAAAATGGTGGCAAACTCACAGCCGATCACCCCCCCGCCCACGATCACCATGGAACGAGGCACCTGCGACATGCTCAGGGCATGATCGCTGGACCAAACCCGCTCCCCGTCGGGCTCCAACCCCGGAAGCCCCATGGGCCGCGTTCCCGGCGCCAGAATGAGTCGATCCCAGGAAAGCTCCTGCACCTGCCCGTCGGCCTGCTCCACGCGGGCCCGCCCCGGCCCCGTTACCCGGGCTCGCCCCGCCATCCACCGGATGTTATGATGGCGAAAAAGCGCCGCGATGCCCTTGCGCTGGTCGTCCACAACCTTCTGTTTGCGAGCCATGAGTCGGGCCAGATCCACGGCGAGAGGATCGGCAAAGATGAGACCAAACGCCGCACCATGGCGGCTCTTTTCCAGAAGTTCTGTGGCGTGCAAAAGGACCTTGGACGGGATGCAGCCCCAGTTGAGGCAGGTACCCCCCAGGTGGTCCCGTTCCACCACCGTGACCCGGGCTCCGGCCTGAGCGGCACGAACCGCCGCCACATAACCGCCGGGACCCGCTCCAATGATGAGGATGTGCTTTTCCATGAACCTCCTTCGTTGAGAATCCACGTGGGGTCGAGATACCCACGGGCGTCGGAATCATGTGCGGGAAATCCCTTGAGGAAACCTGCCGTGCGCAAGACTTCTTTTCCAGGCAGAGCCTGCTTACTCCAGGAACCGTCCAGGGTCAAGGCCTGTTTGCCCAAGATGGCCCGCGTTTTTTCTCACATACGACGTGCTCTCTTGTGCACTCTTGCCATATCGCATGTTTTTGCAATTTGATAGGGAAATTTTTCTGATTATGAAAATTTTGATTGCCTTTTTTGTGTAAATCGTAAATAGTTCCAGAGATGGTCACACGCCGTGCCACACGTGAACCCCAACGGACGCTCGAACCCATGAAAATCGACGAAACCAACCTGGCCATCATCAAGCATCTACGCCAAGGGCGAAGATCGTTTCGCAAGATCGCCGAAGCCCTGGGCCTGACGGAAAACACGGTGCGCAACCGGGTCCAGCGGCTTATGGACGAAAAGGTGTTGAGCATCACGGGCGTGGTGGATCCCGGCGCCCTCCCCGGCCATCGGCTGGTGATCGTGGGAGTCAAGCTCCACGACATGGACATGGTGGGAGCCGCCGAAGCGTTCAAGGCGCTCCGGGGCGTGGTGGCGGTGACCATCGTGACGGGCCGCTACGATCTGATGGTTCTGGTGCTTTTGAACCAGGAGTTCGACCTATTGCAGTTTTACACGGAGGAGGTTTCCAAGGTGAGCAACGTTCAATCGGTGGAAACCTTCGTGGTCTACAAGACCTTCAACATCAAGGTTCCTTACGTTCTCTGAGCAAGGAGTTTGCCATGTCCCTTAAAATCACCCCTCTGCACGACTGGCACGTGGCCCGCGGCGCGCACATGGCCGATTTCGGCGGCTATCACATGCCGGTCTGGTATCCCACGGGCGCCAAGGCGGAACACCTGGCGGTGGTCCAGGCGGCGGGGCTGTTCGACACCAGCCACATGGCGGCTGTGTCGGTGCAGGGCCCGGACGCCCTGGAGCTGTTGCAGTGGACCTTCACCAAGGATCTGGAGCGCTGTGTGGGCGCCTCCCGGGAACCGCTTTCCAAGGGACGGTGCGTGTACGGCGCTTTTCTCAATGAACGGGGCGAGGCCCTGGACGATTCCATCGTCTATCGGCTGGGCGACCAAGAGTTCCTGGTGGTGGTGAACGCCGGCATGGGCGCTCCGGTGGCGGCGCATTTGCGGGACCAGGCGGGATCGCGTTCCGTCACGATCCAAGACCTGACGGACCGAGTGGGCAAGATGGACATCCAGGGCCCCCTGGCCGCCAAGATGCTGGCCCGGCTGCTGAGTGATCCGAAGGAAGCCTTTTCGGGCATGGCCTATTTCTCCTTCAAGGGCCATTACGATCCCGAACATCCGGACGCCGCCGCGGTGACCCTCCAGGACGGCACGCCGATTCTTCTTTCCCGCACGGGATACACGGGCGAATTCGGCTTCGAGATCTTCCTGGCCCCCGAAAGGCTGGAGCCCCTGTGGAGCGCCCTGTTGGAAGCGGGCGAAAAGGAAGGCCTTCTTCCCTGCGGCCTGGCCGCCCGGGATTCGTTGCGGGCCGGGGCCGTCCTTCCCCTGTCTCACCAGGACATCGGCCCCTGGCCTTTCCGGCACCACCCCTGGGAGTTCGCCCTGCCCTACAACGAAGACAAGACCGGCTTTACCAAGGACTTCCTGGGCGCCCGTGCCCTGCTGGAGCTCCGCACCCCCGAATACACCAAGGCCTTTGTGGGCTTCGACCTGAGAAAGCTCACCGACCCCCACGATGCCCAGGTCCTGGACCCGGACGGCAACGTGGTGGGAACGGTGCTCACCTGTGTCACCGACATGGCCATCGGCCGCGACGGCGACCGTATCTATTCCATCACCAGCCCTGACAAGCCGGCGGACTTCCAACCTCGTGGGCTCAGTTGCGGTTTTGTGAAACTCTCCCAGGACCTGCCGGCCGGAACCCCGCTGGTGCTCAAGGATCGCCGCCGCTCCATCCGCGTGGTCTTGACCGACGACATCCGCCCTCACCGCACGGCGCGACGCCCCATCCAACAAATGACCGACTGAACAGGACCCAACAAGAAGGAGGTACGCCATGAAGGAAATCCATGAACTGAACCTGGCTGAAGACGTTCGCTACACACAAGATCACGAATGGGCCCGCTTGGAAGGCGATACGGTGGTGGTGGGCATCTCCGATTTCGCCCAGGATCAGCTGGGGGAAGTGGTCTATGTGGAGCTGCCCCAGGTGGGCGACACCTTCGACAAGGGGGAAGAGTTCGGTTCGGTGGAATCGGTCAAGGCCGTGAGCGAACTCTACATGCCCGTGAGCGGCGAAGTGGTGGCGGTGAATGAGGAACTGGAAGGCGCTCCCGACCTGGTCAACAAGGAGCCTTATGGGGCCGGCTGGATGATCCGGGTCAAGCCCGAGGACCCGGCCCAGATGGATAGCCTTCTGGACAAGGACGCTTACCTGGAACATCTCAAGGGGTTGGAATCATGAGGTATCTTCCGCACACACCCGAAGACGTGGCTTCCATGCTCCAAGCCGTGGGGGCCGACAGTCTGGAGGAGCTCTTTGCGGGCGTTCCCGAAACCTGCCGGAGAAAGGACGCCTGGAACCTTCCGGAGCCCCTCACCGAATGGGAACTGAACGCCCACATGGACCGCCTGGCGGCCCGCGTGGCGTCGAGCCCTTATTGGAAGATCTACCTGGGCGCGGGAAGCTACGAACACCACATCCCTGCCGCGGTTTCCTACCTTTTGGGCCGGTCGGAATTCAGCACGGCCTACACTCCGTATCAGCCGGAAATCAGCCAGGGAACGCTCCAGGGCATCTACGAATACCAGACCCTGACGGCCCGCCTGCTGGGCATGGATGTGGCCAACGCGTCCATGTACGACGGCGCCAGCGCTCTGGCCGAAGCCCTTCTCATGGCCTTTCGCATCACGCGAAAGAAAAAACGCGTGGCCGTCTCCCGGGCCGTCAGCCCGTTTTACCGGCGCGTAGTGGCCACCTACTTTGCGCCCACGGACTACGAAGTGGTGGAGCTTCCCCTGCTTGCCGACGGCACCACGGACCTTTCCGGCCTGGGCGCCATCCAGGACCTGGCCGCCGTGGCGGTGCAGTCGCCCAACTTTTTCGGATGCCTGGAGGACCTGGAGGCGGCCGGACGGGCCATCCATGAGACCGGAGCGGTCTTCGTGGCCTGTTTCAGCGAGCCGCTGGCCTTCGGGATCGTGAAGAGTCCCGGAGCCCAGGGGGCGGACATCGTTTGCGGCGAGGGGCAGAGCTTCGGCAACCCCCAGTCCTTCGGGGGACCGGGTCTGGGCATGTTCGCGACGCGCCAGGACCATGTGCGCAAGATGCCGGGCCGCCTGGTGGGGCGCACCACCGACCTGGAAGGCCGCCCGGGGTTCGTGCTCACCCTGTCCACCCGCGAGCAGCATATCCGGCGGGCAAAGGCCACGTCCAACATCTGTTCCAACCAGGGCCTGTGCGCCATGACGGCGGCCATGTACATGGCCAGCCTGGGTGGAACGGGCATCCGCGAGCTGGCCCAGCTCAACCACGACAAGGCCGAGTACCTGAAAGAGGGGCTCCTGCAAGCGGGCTTTTCGGCGCCCTTGGCCGCACCCACCTTCAATGAGTTCGTTCTCAAGGCCCCGGCCGGCTTTGGGCAGATCTGGAAGCGCCTCCAGCAGGAAAAGATCGTCGCCGGCCTGCCCCTGGCCCCGCTCTACCCCGAGATGGAAGACCACTACCTTTTCTGCGTCACGGAGACCAAGAGCCGCGACGATCTGGACGTTTTGATCAGGGAGGTTTCGTCATGACAGCATCCCAGGGCACAACCGGTCTCATCTTGAACGAGCCGCTGCTGTGGGAACGGGGCAAGCCGGGCCGCACGGCCTTTTCCCTGCCCCGGCGCGATGTGGAACGAAAGGCCCTGGACCCGCGCCACGCGGGACCGGGCCCCGACTTTCCGGACCTGAGCGAGGTGGAGGTGATCCGTCACTACACGCGTCTTTCCCAGTGGAACTTCGGCGTGGATACGGGCCTCTACCCGCTGGGTTCCTGCACCATGAAGTACAACCCCAAGACCAATGAACGGCAGGCGTCCCTGCCCGGTTTTGCCGGCGCCCACCCGCTTCTGCCCGACGAGCTGTGCCAGGGGGCGCTGGAGCTCATGGCGCACCTGCAAGAGCTGCTGGCGGAGGTGACCGGAATGGACGCGGTGAGTCTCCAGCCGGCCGCCGGGGCCCACGGGGAACTGACGGGCATGCTCATCTTCGCCGCCCATTTCCGCAACAAGGGGGAAAAGCGCACCAAGATCCTCATCCCGGACACCGCCCACGGCACCAACCCGGCCAGCTGCGCCCTGTGCGGCTTCCGGCCCGTGGCGCTCAAGTCCAACGAACGGGGTGTGGTGGATCCCGCCGTGGTCCAAGAGCTCATGGATGAAGAGACGGCCGGAATCATGGTGACCAACCCCAACACCCTGGGTCTCTTCGAGGAAAACATCCAGGAAGTGGCGGAGATCGTCCACCGAAACGGGGGCCTGGTCTACTGCGACGGGGCCAACATGAACGCCGTCATGGGGATCGTGAACATGAAGGCCATCGGCGTGGACGTGCTCCACCTCAACCTGCACAAGACCTTTTCCACGCCCCACGGCGGAGGCGGGCCCGGGGCGGGTCCCGTGTGCGTGACCCGGCAACTGGAGCCCTTTCTGCCCGTACCGCGGGTGGTGCAGGAAGGCGGAGCGTACCGGCTTTCCCAGGACTTTCCCCTGAGCATCGGCAAGGTGCATGCCTTCCACGGCAATTTCGGCGTGCTCATCAAGGCCTACAGCTACATCCTGTCCATGGGGGAAGATCTCAAGAAGGTGAGCCAGCTGGCGGTGCTCAACGCCAACTACATCAAGGAACGGCTCAAGGATGTCTTTCACCTTCCTTTCGACCGGCCCTGCATGCACGAATGCGTCTTCACGGACAAAAAGCAGCAGGCCCACAAGGTGACCACCCTGGACATGGCCAAGCGGCTCATGGACTACGGGTTCCATCCGCCCACCATCTACTTTCCGCTGGTGGTGCACGGCGCCATCATGGTGGAACCCACGGAGACGGAAACGAGGGAGGACCTGGACCGCTTCATTGAGGCCATGCGGGCCATCGCTCGGGAGGCCCAAGAGGATCCGGAGCGCGTGCGCCAGGCCCCCACCAAGCCCAAGCTGAGGAGGCTCAACGAGGCGGAGGCGGCGCGCCGGCCCTGTCTGGCGGGCTAAGCACAGATCCCCAAGCGCCACCGGGCCCCTTCACGTGCCGGCCCGGTGGCGTGAGGCTGACTCTCGGTGGGAAGGCGGCACCCCAGACTCGGAAGGAACACCGACCATGACGGCACCGTCCGAAAGGAAACCCCGGCCCTGCCGGCTGCTGGACATCCCGCTCCTGGACTACCGGGAGGCGCTGGAGCTGCAGCGCTCCCTGGTGGACGCCCGGCACACCGGGCGCCTGGACCGGGACGTCTTCATTCTGGTGGAACATCCCCCGGTCTTCACCCTGGGCCGGCGCGGAGGCCTGGAAAACCTGACGGTGTCTCAGGAAATCCTGCAGCGCCGAGGCATCCCGGTGGTTCCCATCGAACGGGGCGGAAACATCACCTACCACGGCCCGGGCCAGGCGGTGGGCTATCCCATCGTGCATCTACCCAGCGCGGGCTGGAAGGTGGTGGCCTTCGTGGAGGCCCTGGAAGAGATCATGATCCGTGCTGCGGCCGATTTCGGGGTGAGCGCCCGCCGCGACGTGCGCAACCGTGGCGTGTGGGTGCAGGACAGAAAGCTGGGAAGCATCGGGATCGCCGTTCGGCACGGGGTGAGTTTCCACGGCTTTGCGCTCAACGCCGTGGTGAACCTGGAACCCTTCGACTGGGTAAACCCTTGCGGCCTGCGGGGCGTACAGATGACATCCCTGGCACGCGAGACGGGAAGAAGGGACCTGGACATGGCGGCGGTGCGCCGCACCGTCCTCGCCCACACCGCCCGCATCCTGGGTCTGGACTTCCAGCCAGCCGATCCGGCCTGGGCACTCCGCCAAGCCCAGCCCACAACGGACACCACCTCCCCCATCATGGACCACTTACCGCAAAGGACCCGATCATGACGGCATCCCATGAGCAACAGCCCATTCGAACGCGCAAACCTTCCTGGCTCCGCCGCCGCCTGCCCTCCGATCCCGCCTACCAGCAGGTGCGCCGGCTGCTCAAACAGGGTCTTTTACACACCGTATGCCAGGAAGCCCGCTGCCCCAACCAGTTCGAATGTTTTTCCCAGCGCACGGCCACCTTCCTCATTCTGGGCGACCGGTGCACCCGTCGCTGCCGTTTCTGTGCGGTGGAACACGGTCCCACCGGCCCACCGGACCCCAGCGAGCCCCAGCGGGTGGCCGACGCCGCCGCACGCCTCGGTTTGCGCTATGTGGTCATCACCTCGGTCACCCGGGACGATCTGCCCGATGGAGGAGCGGACGCCTTCGTCCGCACCATTGGCGCCGTGAAGGAACGCCTGCCCCAAGCCCGGGTGGAGGTGCTCATTCCCGACTTCCAGGGGAGCTGCCGGGCCCTGCATCGGGTTCTGGACGCCGGTCCGGACGTACTCAACCACAATGTGGAGACGGTCCCGCGGCTCTACGAAACGGTGCGCCCCGGCGCACGCTATGAGCGCTCCCTGGAGCTTTTGGACCGATCCCGCCGACATGCCCCCCGCCTCCCCACCAAGTCCGGACTCATGCTGGGCCTGGGGGAGACGGAAGGGGAGATCGAGCGCACCCTCCAGGATCTTTTGGAGGTGGGCTGCAGCATGCTCACCCTGGGCCAATACTTGCAACCGTCGCGCCGGCACCTGCCGGTGGACCGGTTCGTTACGCCCGATGAATTCGACCATTGGAAGCACAAGGCCCTGCAAATGGGCTTTAAGGAGGTGGCCAGCGGTCCGCTGGTTCGCAGCTCCTACCATGCTCAGGAGCTCTATTCGGCCTGTTGCCAGGATGCGGAATAACAACTGAAAAAGAGGAGAAGAAAATGATTGTTGGTGTGCTCAAGGAAATCAAAGCGGAAGAAAATCGCGTGGCCATGACGCCTGCGGGCGTGGAAGTGATGCGCCACAACGGCCACACGGTCCTGGTGGAAAAGGGAGCCGGAGTGGGAAGCGGCTTTCCCGACGAGGCCTATGCGGCCGCCGGGGCCGAGATCGTGGCCACCCCCAAGGAGATCTACGACCGGGCGGACATGGTCATGCACGTCAAGGAACCCCTGCCCCCGGAATACGACCTGATTCGGGAAGGCCAGATCGTCTTCACCTACCTCCATCTGGCGGCCGATGAAGAGCTGACCCAGGCCCTCATGCAGCGCCGGTCGGTGAACATCGCCTACGAAACCATCCAGAAGGCCGACGGATCCCTGCCGTTGCTCACGCCCATGAGTGAGGTGGCGGGGCGCATGGCCATCCAGGAAGCGGCCAAGTACCTGGAAATGACCCAGGGGGGTCAGGGCATCCTGCTGGCGGGCGTGCCGGGCGTCGAACCGGCCACGGTGGTGGTCATCGGCGGCGGCGTGGTGGGAACCAACGCGGCCAAGATGGCCTGCGGCCTGGGGGCCAAGGTTTATCTGCTGGACATGAACCTCCAGAGGCTGCGCTACCTGAGCGACGTCATGCCCGCCAACTGCTTTCTGCTCATGTCCTCTCCGGCCACTATCCGGGAGCTGGCCAAGAAGGCCGACGTGGTCATCGGCGCCGTGCTCATCCCGGGCGCCAAGGCTCCCAAGCTCATCACCCGCGACATGCTGCCCACGATGAAGGAGGGCGCGGTGATCGTGGACGTGGCCATCGACCAGGGAGGCTGCTTCGAAACGTCCAAGCCCACCACGCACAAGAACCCCACCTATGTGGTGGACGGCGTGGTGCACTACTGCGTGGCCAACATGCCCGGCGCCGTGGCCAAAACCTCCACCCTGGCGCTCACCAACGCCACCCTGCCCTACGCGGTACAAATCGCCAACAAGGGCTGGAAGCGGGCCATGCAGGAAAACCAAGAGATCAAGCTGGGAGCCAACGTGGTGGACGGCAAGGTCACCTACAAGGGCGTGGCCGACGCCTTCGGCCTGGAATACGTTCCCATCGACACGTTGCTCTAACCACCCTCCCTCCTCACCCCCAGGGGCGCACCTTCGGGTGCGCCCGCCCGGTCAACGACGGCTCAGGAAGTAGAGGATGGGAACGGTCATCCGGGAAAGGAGCAGGGAAGCGACCTCTCCGGACATGAGCGCCAGGGCCAGGCCCTGAAAGATGGGATCGAACAGGATCACCCCGGCCCCCACGATCACGGCAGCGGCAGTGAGCAGCATGGGCCGGAAACGCACCGCTCCGGCGTCCACCACCGCATCCTCCAAAGGCATGCCCTCCTTCAGGCGCAGCTCCACGAAGTCCACCAGGATGATGGAATTGCGCACCACGATACCTGCCCCGGCGATGAACCCGATCATGGACGTGGCGGTGAAAAAGATCCCGAACAGCCCGTGGGCCGGCAGGATACCCACCAGGGAGAAGGGAATGGCCGCCATGATGGTGAGGGGCGTCACGAAAGACTGGAACCAGCCCACCACCAGGATATAGATGAGCACCAGCACGGCGGCGAAGGCCAGCCCCAGGTCCCGGAAGACCTCGTAGGTGATGTGCCATTCCCCGTCCCATTTCATGGAATAGCGCTCCGTGGAAAGGGGCAGGGCCGCCACGTGCCGCTCCAGCCGGTAGCCCTCGGGAAGGACCAGTTCGTCCAGTTTCTTGTTCATCTTGAGGATCGCATAGACCGGACTTTCCTCTTCACCCGCCACGTCTCCCGTCACATAGACCACGGGAAGCAGGTTCTTGTGGTAGATGCTCTTGTCTTGGATCGTTTGCCGCACCCGCACCAGCTCGCTCAGCGGGATGAGCCTTCCGGAGGCGTTGGCAATCCGCAACGAAAGCACCGGATCCAGCCTCGAGCGCTCCGCCAGGGGCAACCGGACGACGATGGGAACATCCTCCTTTTCTTCCGGCATGTGCGCCAGTCCCACGGGAGATCCGGCCACGGCCGCCGACAGCACCCGGCTCACCTGCGCCACGCTCACCCCGTTCAAGGCCGCCTTTTCCCGGTCCACGGAAAGGACCACCTTGGGCTGGTCGTCTTCCACGAACCAGTCCACATCCACCACGCCGTCCGTCTCCTGGAAGATCTTTTTCACGTGCCGGGCGATCTGGATCTGACGCCCATAGTCGGGCCCGTAGATCTCGGCCACCAGGGTCTGAAGGACCGGCGGCCCGGGCGGGATCTCGGCGATCTTCACGTTGGCGCCGTAGAGGGCGGCGATTTTTTGGATCTGGGGCCGAAGCCGCTTGGCTATGTCGTGGCTTTGCGCCTTGCGCTCCCCCTTGGGAACGAAGTTCACCTGGATGTCCGCCACGTTCGCGCTCCGGCGCAGGAAATAGTGGCGGACCAGGCCGTTGAAGTTGTGGGGCGAGGCGGTTCCCACGTAGATCTGGTAGTGGGTCACCTCGGCAGTGGCCGCCACCGCCCGCGCCATGTGTCTGGCCGCCGCAGCCGTCTCCTCCAGGGTACTTCCCTCCGGCATGTCGATGATCACCTGTAGTTCGCTTTTGTTGTCGAAGGGAAGCATCTTGACGCGCACGGCCTTGAAAGCGACTAGGCTCATGGCCGCCAACAGCAAGATCACCACGAAGACCAGGAACCCGTAGCGCGCCAGGGGCCGGTGAATGAGCGGGCGCATGACCCGGCGATATAAGCGCGTGGACCAGCTCTCTTCTTCATGCTGGGCCTCCTTTTCCCGTTTCAGCAGACGCACGCTCGCCCAGGGGGTCACCAGGAAGGCCACGATGAGAGAAAAAACCATGGCCGCCGAGGCCCCCACGGGAATGGGCCGCATGTAGGGCCCCATGAGGCCTCGCACGAACGCCATGGGAAGGATGGCGGCGATCACGGCAAAGGTGGCCAGGATGGTGGGGTTGCCCACCTCCGCCACCGCCTCCACGGCCACCTCCGACGTGGGCCGGTCCCTGTTTTCGGGCATGCGGTAATGGCGCACGATGTTTTCCACCACCACGATGGCGTCGTCCACCAGGATCCCGATGGAAAAGATGAGCGCAAAAAGGGTGACCCGGTTCAGGGTGTAGCCGCTCAGGTAGAAGACGGTCAGCGTGAGGGCCAACGTCACGGGAATGGCGATGGCCACGATTCCCGATTCCCGAAGCCCCAAGGTGAGCCAGATAAGAAACACCACAGAGACCACGGCGATGGCCATGTGAAACAGGAGTTCGTTGGACTTTTCCTTGGCCGTCTCCCCGTAGTTGCGCGTAACGGTCACATGCACGTCCCGGGGAATGAGTCGCCCCTTGAGGCCCTCCACCTTGTGCAGCACGGTTTCGGCCAGGTCGATGGCGTTGACCCCCTTGCGCTTGGCGACGGCCAGGGTCACGGCAGGCTGCAGGCCCTGGACCGGCGGGCCTGCGTAGCGAGGGCCGGTGCCGAACAGCACATAGTCGGCGGGCTCTTCCGGGCCGTCCTCGATACGGGCCACGTCCCTGAGATAGACGGGACGGCCCCCATAAACGCCCACCACCACCGATCCCACGTCCTCTGCCGTACGGAGAAAGGCACCCGATTCCACCACCACTTCCCGGTTGTCCGCAATCATCCGGCCGGAAGGATCAACCCGGTTGGAGGAAGCCAGGGCCTGGAGAAGGGCGTCGGCCGACACACGGCGGGAGGCCAGCCGGACGGGGTCCAGGAGCACACGGATCCGGCGGCGGCGGCCTCCGATGATCTTGACTTCCGAAACATCGGGCACCTGCTTGATCTGGTCGTGGAGCTGAGCGGCCACACGTCGCAGGTCGTAGTGGTCCAGGCGCTCGCTCCACAGGGTTAGAGCCAAAATGGGCACGTCGTCGATGGAACGGGGCTTGATGAGCGGGCGGGTCGCCCCCGGCGGGATGAGATCGAAATGGGCGAACATCTTCTGATTGAGACGCACGATGCTCTTTTCTTCGTCTTCTCCCACCTTGAAGCGCACCACCACGAAGGACCTTCCCGGCGACGATGTGGAATAGATGTATTCCACCCCCGGAATTTCCCACAAAAGTTTTTCCATGGGCTTGGTGATCCGCTCCTCCACTTCCTTGGCAGAGGCTCCCGGCATGCCCACAAAGATGTCGATCATGGGAACGACGATCTGGGGCTCTTCTTCCCGGGGGAGCAGCATGACAGACCCCAGCCCCAGCAGCAGGGAAGCCGCGATGAGAAGCGGCGTGAGCTTGGAATCCACGAAGGCCTTGGCCAGTCTTCCGGCTATTCCCAGATGCACGTTCATAGATCGCTCTCAGTTCCCAACCAGTCGGGCGCCGTCCACAAGGCCGGGCACGATGCGGGCGGCGATGCGCTCGCCGGCCTCGAGTCCCGAAAGGACCTCCACGGTCCCGTCCAGGTCCCGGCCCAACCGCACCAGCCGCCTGTGGACCGTTTGCTCGTCGTCCACCACGAAAACGCCGGTGAGCTGGCCACGTTCGTAGACCGCCTCACGGGGAACGCGGATAACCGATCGTTTTCCCAGCCGGAACCGGGCCCGGGCGAAGGCGCCGGACCGAAGAAGATCGGAAGGTCCCAGGACCGACGCCGAGCCGTGCGCCCCCTTCGCGGGGCTCCCCTGGCCTTTGTCCCCTTCACCTCTGGCGTTGCCCTGTTTGCCCTCTTCCTCGTCCCCTGGACCCTTGGCCACGTCCCGTTCTGCCAGATCGATCTTGACCCGGGCCGTTCGAGAAGCCGCGTCCACGGCCGGAACGATTTCCGAAACCCGGCCCATGAAGGGTTGGCGGGCCTGGGCAAAGAAGACCGGAACCGGATCGCCCCGATGCACAAAAGGCAGCACGCTTTCCGGCACATCCACCTCCAGCCGGTATCGGCGCGTGTCCTCCACGGTCACCAACGCCACGCCGGGAGCGGCCATCTGGCCCACCTCCGCCAGTTTGGCCGTCACCACCCCGTCCACGGGCGATGCGATCCGGGTGTAGTCCCAAAGGGATTTCGCCGCTTCCAAGGCGGCTTGGGCCGCCTCCTGCGCAGCCACAGCCCGCTCCCTGCCGGCCCGGGCCGCCCGAACGGCGCGCCGGGCCTTTTTCACATGGGCCAGCGCCGCCTTGTGGCGGGCCGCCACCTGGTCGAATTCCTGGGCGCTCACGGATTGGCGGTCAAAAAGCGCCTTGAACCGCTCAAAGGTCACCCGGGCCAATCCCAGGTCCGCTTCGGCCGCCTGAAGATCGGCCTTGGCCACCCGCACCGCCTCCCGGGCTTGCTGTGCGGCGAACCGGGCCTGCTCCAGGCTCGCCTCCGCCTGCCGGATTCCCGCCTCCACCTGCCGGGCATCCACTTCCACCAGCACCTGCCCTTTGCGTACCAAATCCCCTTCCCGCACGTGAACGGCCGTGATCCGGCCCAGGACCTTGGAAGATAGGGTGGAGATCACGACCGCCCGAACCGTTCCGGGAAGATCCACCGTTTCCGGAATCGTCTCCGCCCGGACGGTCACAACAGGCACTCCGGAAACGCGGGGCGGCTCCGGCGCCGTGGGCGCCTGTTCCCCGGAGCAGCCCCACAGAAAAAGCCAAGCCAGTGCACCCGCCCACAGGAGCCTTCTCAGTCGGCCATCCACCGGGCCTGCCTCTTCATGGACCTTGTGAGCCACCCTGTCCACCTCCCGCTCTCTGTCACCTTCCTAAACGCTCTACAGAATCAAAGACTCCATGCCTTCCGTCGCCGCAAAGCTTCGGCCCTGCGGAAGACGACCATCCTAACCCAATGCAATAACAGTCGATACCCAATGCTTCACACAACGTCCAAAGGCTCTCCCGCAGCCCCCAAGGCCTGCGCTACCGCCAATGCGTTCGGCCCCGGCGTTTTCGGGCGGCCGACACCGAAGGGGCTCCAAGCGCCGGCGAAAGCCACGCCCTGCGGCCTCACGGGCGCATAAACACGCTCAGGTCGTCCAGGCGGCCGCTTGTGACCAGCACGGCCGCATAACCGGTCACATACGCATAGCGTGCCTCCAGCGCCTGCAGTCGGGCCTGCAGCTGGGCCGTTTGGGCCCGGAGCAGTTCCGTGATGGTGGTGAGTCCCGCCCCGTAGCGGTCTTCAACGATCCGGAGCGCTTCCTCGGCCTGACGCGCGGCCCTTTGGGCCACATCCAGCCGCTTTTCGGCCGAGGCCAGCGCCTGCCAGGCCCTTGTCACCTCCAGCCCCACTTGATCTTCCGCTTCCTGCAGCCGCGCGCGCACCATCTCCAAGTCGGCCCGGGCCCGTTCCACGGCGGGAGCCCGTCGCCCCTGGAACAGATCCCAGCTCAGGGCCACGCCCACCGTGTAGTCCGAACTGCCGCGGGACGGTTCGTCGCCACTCATTCCGTACGTGGAAAAGGCGTCCAGCCGCGGAAGGTAGAAACCTCGGGCGGCGCGCAGGCGCGCCTGGGCGGCGTCCACCTGGCGGCGCAAGGCCTCCAGATCGGGCCGAACCCGGATCGCCTCCTCCATCACCTCCTCCAGGGCCCCCATGGGAAAGGGACCGGCCGGAAGCTCCCCTTGGACCCGTACCGCTCCTGCGGCGTCGGTCCGGCCCAGCGCGGTGAGAAAGGCCCGGCGTGCGGTTTCGGCGTCTCCTTCCACCTGGATGAGTCGCTGGCGGAAGTCGGCCAACAACACCTGGGCGGCCAGCAGATGGGATCGCACCACCTGGCCGTTTTCAAAAAGATCACGGATCCGGCGCACCTGGGCTTGAGCGCTTCGCACCGCCTGCCGGGCCACCCGCACGCGGGCGTCCGCCACCTGAACCCCGTAAAAGGTCCGGATCACTCCGTAGCGCACCCGCTGGCGGGCCCAGCGATCCAGAAGTGCAGCCCGGGCCTTACCGGCCTCGGCCTCGGAAACCCGGGCGGGGGTCTGCCACTGGTCGAAGAGCGTCCAGCGCACGGTGGCTTCCGAGCGGATATTGGTGAGCGGGTCGGGATCGTTCAAGAATCCGGGGTCGAAGTTGGCCGGACCGAAGCGGCCCTGTTCCAAGAGGGATCCAAAGACGAAGACGGGATGGTTGCTCCGCACCACCTTTTGGGAGAGGCCAACGGTGGGAAGGTAGCCGGAACGAGCTTCACGCAGCCCGGCCTGGGCGGCCTTTCTACCAGCGGCCGTGGCGCGAAGCCGCGGGTGATGTTCCAGGGCCGTGGCCACCGCCCGCTCCAAGGTCCACACCGGCCATGGGCCATGGTCCCGGGGAACGGCCCGCCCCTGGGATCCGGGCGGCTCCCCGCCCGTGCAGGGCAAAGGACCGGTAAGAATCAGCACGAAAACGAGGCAGCCGAACCACGAAAATCTGGCCATCACGTGCCCCCTCACGATTCAATGAACGAAGAGCCGACGGAACCCAGGGCCATCCCACTCCCAGCAGGCATTTTGCCCATTGGCTGCTCAGCTTATCTAAAAGCAGACAGGAAAGCAAACAAGGCCATGGCGGTGCTTCAACGCCGTTCCCCGTGGTGCCCAAAGGCACCCCCACGGAAGCCAACCGCACCGCTCTCGCACAGGAACGAACGGATAGGCCATTCCAGCAAGGGGAGGAAGGGACAGCTCACCTTGCAGGCTGTCTCACAATGGCATCCCGGCCTTCTGAGCAGTTGAAATGCCACCGTCGTGGTGCTTTTTGAGCTCTCAGAAAGCCTTGTCGAGGCCGGTTCAGATCCCGCCCCGACTGCGAAAAGATCAGGCCGGCGGCACGGCTCCGGCGGGTGGCCCCAAGCTTCCGTCCGCACAACAGGCGAGCGATCTGGGCGTTCTGGGGTGGCTTCCCAGCCAGACACCCCATGGGTTACTGTTGCGGAAAGCAAGCCACGCGAACGCACCTGCTTTTACTTCAATCCACCACTTCCTTGAGCACCGGATGGCGCTGTTTCAGCCGATGGACGATCCGGTCGTAGTGATGGATCCGCACGATGGACCGCACGACCAGGTAGCCCCCGAGGCCGGCCAACAGCACGCAAAGGACCAACAAAGGCGCCAGAAACGGCCACACGTCCTTCACCACGTAGTAGCGCGACGTGGTGATGAGCAGACTGAGAACGGACAGGGGCAGAACGAAAATGGCGATTCCCGTGCGGAGCGCCGCCAGGGACGTGCGCTTTTCGGCCAGAAGGAGCTGGACCTCGTTGAAGACCACCGTGGTCTCGCTGCGCTCCCGATCTTCTTCCGAACGGCTCATGACCTCCTCCTTGCACAGCCCGCACCCGCGTCTCACCGGGGGCGGACGTTGGCCCAAAGGGCCGGTGGATCGAACGCCCCCTTGCGCATCACGGCGCGGGCGGCACGCCGTTTTCGTCCCAGCCCCGTTCCCGGTAGTATTCTTGAAGCATGTTCTCCATCTGCTCGGGGCTGATCACCTTGCCCGTTTCGGGAAGCGGTTCCGTGTGGAAGCGCACCGGCAGCCGGTCGTCTTGGGCCGTGAGGCCTTCTCGGATGTTGAACCTTCGGATCTGGTCCTTGATCCGGCCCGCCACCCGCCGCATGCCTTCCGTGTCCAGGTCCAAGCCCACGGTGCCCCGGAGGATTTCGGCCAGGCTGTCCCACTGGTAAAGGTCCCGGTAGAAGCGGCACAGGATCAGGGTATCGAAGAGGGTGAGCCGGTCTTCCCACTCACAGAAGACCTTGGCCTTGCCCCGGATCATCTCCGGGTCCACCAGGCCGCTCAATTCCGGCTTGTAGAAGGTGGCCCTTAGATGGCACGCCCCGCGATCCGAAGTGCCGTAGGCCAGGCCCATGCCCTTGAGCAGCCGCGGGTCGTAGCCCGCAGGCTCCATGCCCTTCACGTGGACGGCCAGGTCCTCCAGGCCCCATTGGGCCGCCGCATGGCGGATGCCCCGGGCCAAAACGTCGCCGATACCGCGCCGGGAGGCCATGTCTTCCAGAAGGGCGGCCATGCGGTCCACCTGTCCGTAATCGATGACGTAGTCCACGACACCGCGGCGCACCGCCTCGATGGTGAAGCCCACCAGGTTGCCGGCCGTGATGGTGTCCAGGCCCAGCCGGTCGCACAGATCATTCAAGTAGGCGATCTCTTCGATGTGGGCCACCTCGCACAGGCCGCCGAAGGCATAGATGGTCTCGAATTCAGGCCCTTCCACCACCAGACCCTTGTGACGGCCCGCCTTGACGGTGCTCAGGCGCCCGCAGGCCATGAAGCACTTGAGGCATGCGTGGGGCTTCACGTCGCAGCGCTCGTGGAGGGCCGCCGCGTTGATGCCTTCCCGGTGGTTCGCCCGCCCCTGGTGCCAATAGCGGGTGGGAAATCCCCCCGCTTCGTTCAAGACGTCCACCAGCATGGAGGTGCCCATGGTCTTGTAGGCCTTGACCCCTGGATTTTCCCGTCCTTCCCGGGCCACCTCCTTGGCGAAGCGCTTGAGAAGATCCGGATCCGCAAACTCCTTGGCCCGATGTCCCCAGAAGGCCACCGCCTTCACTTTCTTGGCCCCCAGCACGGCGCCCGTTCCCGTGCGGCCGGCGCTTCGCCAGTAATCGTTTTCCACCACGGCGAAGGCCACGCCCTTTTCCCCCGCGGGGCCGATGGTGAGTACCCCCGGCCGGGAGGCGTCCGGCCGGTTCTTGGCAATCCATGTCTTCACCCGGTCTTCGGTCTCGAAGGTATCCCGGCCCCAGAGATCGGAGGCGTCGTGGACGAACACCCCGGCCTCGCCGATCTCGATCCACACGGGCTTTTGCGCACGGCCCTGGATGAGCACCGCGTCCACACCGGCTCCGGCCAACCGCTCGGCCACCGTGCCTCCCGAATAGGATTCAGCGAAAAGCCCCGTCAGGGGACTCTTGGCATAGATCCCGTGCCGGCAGGACCCCCACACCGGGCTCCCCGTGGCCGCTCCTCCGGCGATCACCACGCAGTTGTCCGGTCCCAGGGGATCCGCCCCTGGCGGGATGTGACGAAGAAGCAGTTCCACCGCCAGCCCCCTGCCGCCGAGAGTCCTTTGCAGCAGCTCGTCGGGAAGAGCCTCTCGCCGGTGTGTTTCCTCCGACAGGTCCACTCGGATCAGGGTTCCGTGAAAGCCGTCCACGTTTTCCACCTCCCCGGGGCGTCCGCCCCCTCCCGTTGGTTCCCGTACCGGTACCGGCCGTTTGGAAAGAGCCGAGACACGACGGAAGAGTCCCGGCGAACTTAGGGATCATCACTTCCCTTCGCCCTTCCTCCGCCCTTGTCCCGGCACCGTGATGGCCCTTTTATAGCACGAAGGAAAGGGACTCGCCCACTTTCCGGCCGGGCCCGGCACGCCGCGGCCCAGGAAGTGACCAGGAAGGGAGCGGCCCATAGCGCGGGAGACTTTCGCTCTATCTTCCGATACGATGGACGCTTGCCGGCTCATGGGGCGCTTCCCATGAACCGGATCCAAAGGGGAAGGGACGGGCCTTGATCATGCCGCCGTCTCTGACGCGGGAGGGGTTTTCACCGCCGGAAGGCCTTTGCAAAACGACGACCCCGTGGGAAAAGACGCAGGCCGGTGAACGCCTTGGAAAGTCTCGTCAGTCGGGCTCCGGGGCCCTCCCCGGGGATGCGGGAAAGAAAAGGAGGTGTGCCGTTGGGCCCCATTCCCGTTTTGCATGAAGACGACCATCTGCTGGTGGTCCACAAGCCGGCCGGAATCTCCTTCCACGGCACTTCGGGAGGCCAGGGCCTTCCCGGCCTCTTGCGGCGCCAGACGGGCCTTGAACCGCTGATCGCCGTCCACCGGCTGGACCGGATCACCTCCGGGGTGCTGGTACTGGCCCGCAGCCAAGAGGCCGCCCGGGAGCTGGGCCGGATCTTTCGAGAAAGGGAAATTGCCAAGTATTATCTGGCCATCTCCGATCGAAAGCCCAAGAAGAAGCAGGGAACGGTGGCGGGCGACATGGCCCGCAGTCGGCGTGGCACCTGGAAGCTTCTTCGAACCCGCGTCCATCCCGCCGTCACCCACTTCACCAGTCTTTCCATGGCACCCGGCCTCAGGCTCTTCTTGTTGAAGCCCGAAACGGGCCGTACCCACCAGGTGCGGGTGGCCCTCAAGGCCCTGGGCTCCCCCGTGCTGGGCGATCCGCTCTACTGGAGTCCGGGGCCCGCCATTCCGGAACCGGACCGGGCCTATCTGCACGCCTACCGCATCCGCTTCCGCCTTTTCGGCACGCCTTACGATATCTTGGCCCCGCCCGTCCAAGGGCGCCTCTTTGCGGCCGATGCCTTCCGGAAGGCCCTGTCCCGGATCCGTGCACCATGATCCGAAAGGCGACAGGAAAAAGCGCTCAGCGACGGAGTGGGATCCGGGGCCCTTGGGGTGCGCCACCCTGGGACCTTTCCACGGTGCCCTCGCCTTGCGCGGGGCATGGCTCCGCCTGCTCGTTTTTACGCTCCAGTCTCTCGGCCCCTTGACGCTCCAACTGGAGCAGCCGCTCCTTGCGTTCCAGGCCCCAGCGGTATCCGGCGAGCCCTCCGTCGGAACGCACCACCCGGTGGCAGGGAATAACGACGGCCGCCGGATTGGAGGCACAGGCCCGGGCCACGGCGCGGGCGGCGGAAGGCTTTTCGATCTTGCGCGCGATTTCGGCGTAGGTGGCCGTGGTCCCCGGGGGAATGTGGCGGAGCGCCTCCCACACCCGCTGCTCAAAGGCCGTGGCCTGAATGTCCAGGGGTAGATCCGGGGGACTTTGCCAGGGCGCTTCCAGATGGGCCACCACCTTCTGCACCAGAACCTGCTGGTCCGGTTCCGCCGGGAGGATCCGGGCCCGAGGAAAGCGTTCCAGGAGTTCCCCTTCCAGGGATTTGGCGTCATCGCCCAGCCACACGGCACACACCCCCCGGGCCGTGGCCGCCACCAGCACCCAGCCCAGCCCACAGGGCGCCACGGCAAAACGGATCTCCTGGTGTGGCGCGCCTTTACGGTAGATCTTGGGGGCCATGCCCAACGCCTTGGCGTCTTTTTCGTAAAAGCGACTGGAAGACCCGTAGCCCGCCCGGTGGATGGCTTCCGTAACGGAGCCGGCTCGACCCAGCTGGACCTGGATCCGGGCACGACGCACCTGAAGGGCGTATTGGCGCGGCGTGAGTCCCAAAAGGCGCTTGAAGGTCCGCTGCAGGTGGGACGGGCTGCAGCCGGCCAGCGCAGCCAAGTCCTTCAGGATCGGAAGGTCCTCGCACTGCTCCAGGACGCGGCAGATCCGTCGGACCCGTTCCGCCGCCGGGTCGGCGCCCGTGCGGTCCGGCCGACACTTTTTACAGGCCCGAAAACCGGCCCGCTTCGCGTCCTGCCACGAATCAAAAAACCGCACGTTTTCCCGTTTGGGCCGACGGGACGCACAGGAAGGCCGACAGCGCACCCCGGTGGTTAGCACGCCATAGACGAACACCCCATCTCCGCGCACGTCCCGAGCTGCGACCGCCTTCCACTTGGCCTCGTCCGTCGAAAATGCCTGCATGCCGTCTTCCCCCGTCTGGCCGTCCCCCCGGGTGCCCCATGGCCGGCACTCCATCGCGGCGCTTCCCCTTATTTTGCCCTCACACACTCCCTCTTTACACCACCCGGCCCGAACGATCACTCCGAATCACGGCCCCCAATTTCCTTTCTTCTGGCCGTGCAAGACCAGGCAAAGACCGCGCCCCTTGCCGGCACCGGAGAAATCGGCCCCTTCGCCGCTTTGTGTGGTAGGAGCAAAGCCAGGCAAAGGTCGATCTACAGATTCAAACGAGGATGTGGGCAACAAAAAATGGGCTTGACACTAGGGCCATTTAAGTGGCACCCATCGGGGCCAATCGCAACGCACCGGTCGGCAAATCCATTGCGCTCCATGGCCCCCGTGAACTGAGTCGTTATGCCCGAGGAAGAATCGGATGGATATCGCCACAACCATTAAATCGCTTCCTTAATCCGTGAAATTTCGCCTATGCATAAAACTATCTTACAACAGATATCTCAATGAATTTACATCTCATTTATGCTATAGGGTCTCCCGTCACATTTTCACCCGGCAGGTGCACTCATAAAGAAAATTGAGATCGAACAATCTTCGAAGGCCTTCTGCGGCGGACACGCTGGCCTGGCCCTTGTGGGCAATCTGATCAACGCCACCACGAACCTGTGGGGGCAGTTGGAAAAGGAAGTTCCAGTGCGGCCGATGATCTCGCACGCGGATGTGCTCAAGGCCTGCTTGGGGCTTCTGTGTCTGGGCAAGAGTGACTTTGAAGCCGCTGCGGAGTTTGCCGGCGATGACCTGAAAAAGTGGCTGAATCAGGGCGTCGGTGACCCCCAATATGGGTTCCTATTCCATGCTGCTCGATCCACTCAATCACACTTCACTGATTCAGGAAGAGGTAAGCATCTCAACTGCATTGGCACAGAGGGTAGCGAACCGGTGTGAGTGATTCCAGTTTATGCTTCAATGAGGCCGAGGCGGGAAAGCCTCGGAAATCATGCAAGCCCAAAGGGCCGCTCTGAGGGAGCAGAAGCTTCAATGAGGCCGAGGCAGGAAAGCCTCGGAAATCTTGGCGCGGCGTCCGCTGCCTGGGGTCAGGGCAATATAGCTTCAATGAGGCCGAGGCAGGAAAGCCTCGGAAATCCAGCTCCCATGATGTGAGAAACACCCTGCTGCTCTTGCTTCAATGAGGCCGAGGCAGGAAAGCCTCGGAAATCGCCCAAGAGCATCGAGGAACTCAAGCGATATGGCATGCTTCAATGAGGCCGAGGCAGGAAAGCCTCGGAAATCTCCCCTTGGCATTGTGGGCAAGCGTCCAGCGTCTTATCGCTTCAATGAGGCCGAGGCAGGAAAGCCTCGGAAATCCCTCAAGGCAGGGAGCATGCTTGCCATAACATCTGGGCTTCAATGAGGCCGAGGCAGGAAAGCCTCGGAAATCCTGGCCCTTGGCGCAATGGCTACGTGGCTCTATAAAGAGCTTCAATGAGGCCGAGGCAGGAAAGCCTCGGAAATCTTGACGGCTATTCCAATATCGAATAAGACACTATTGCTTCAATGAGGCCGAGGCAGGAAAGCCTCGGAAATCCTATGAAAGCCAGAATTGTTATCACCACTCAATTTGCTTCAATGAGGCCGAGGCAGGAAAGCCTCGGAAATCTGGGCATCCAGGACCTGGTCAACCGTGGCCTCGTCTAGCTTCAATGAGGCCGAGGCAGGAAAGCCTCGGAAATCACCACCTCCACCGGCCCTGTGGCTGCAAGACATTGCGGGGGCCGGTTCGAGTGGTTCTTGTTTGGTTCCCCAATCCATTGCCAGGATCCATGTCCATGGTCAAGCCTCACCCGTTAAATCTTTTGTTTTCAAAGAGCTATGAACTTCGAGCGCTCCCCGGGCTTTCGTCGGCACCGGAGCGCTCGCCCGTCTCCGGCAGCCTCTTCACACAATCACCGGCCGCCTTTCCACCACACGATATTCCTTGCCAAGGCTCTGGACCTTCATCTGAACCCCCTCGGCGGGTCCCAAGTCCATGATGAGAACATGATCTTCGTCCTGGTTCACAATGGTTCGAAGGGTCTCCTCCATGCGAAGCCGCCTGATGCGGTCCAGACGGCATTGAAACACGGAAAGCTGCAGCCATTCTCCGTAGCCCTTCATGGCCTTGTACAGACGGCGCCATCGCTTGTCATCTCGAATGTCGTAGCAGACCAGGTACAAATGCTCCATAACCACTTTCTCCCGCGCTACTGGAGCCCCGAAGCTCGCTTCAACGGGTGACGAAGTTGGGATAGCGTGAAATTTCTCCCGCCAGGTAGCGAACCAGAAGACGCGCCTGTACTTCCAGGAGCCTCCGATAACTCAGCCTGTAGTGGAAAATGGGATGTGTCACCTCCTGGGCCAGCCGTCTTTCCAAGGCGGCGATGAACTTCTTGCGGCCACTGGCTGTCAGCGCGCAGGAGCCGGCCGCGTGTACGAAGTCTTCCGGTTGGACCTCCCCGTTGTTGACCGCCGTGAGGACCGCGGAATCCGCCAGCAGAGGCCGAAAGGGTTCCATCATGTCCAGCGCCAGTGCTGGGCGGCCAAACCGGGGCTGGTGATAGAAGCCGCGGTAGGAATCCAGCCCCACGGTGGAAAGAGCCACCGTCCATTCCTTGACCAAAAGGGCGTAGGCGAAGGAGAGCATGGCGTTGATGGGGTCTCGGGGCGGGCGGCGATTGCGCGATCGGAAATCGAAGGCGTGTCCCGCACCTTCCGTCGCTTTGAGCATGCGGGAAAAGTGCTGAAAGTAACGGGTGGCCGCCGCCCCCTCCACGCCCAAAAGGGATTCCAGCGTCTCGGCCCGCGCTGCGGCGCGCATATCCGCCTTCATGAGGGCCATGAGGCGGGCGGGCGCCTTGGCCTCGTTACCTTCGCCTCTCCAGTTTCGCCGGAGCAGCGTGCGGCAGTTGGCGATCTTGGCCACCACCCAGCTCCGAGCCAGATCCAGACACCTGTCCGGGTCGAAGCTGGCCCGATACTGGTGGGTGCGCGTTTCCACGTTGCGGTTTCCGGTGCCCACCGTGTGGCCCAGAAACCAGCCACCGTAGCTTAGGTATGTGACCGGTATCTGCCGCCGGAAACATTCGTGCAAGGCCGGAGTGCTCATGGCCGCCGGTCCGAAGAGAACCACTTGAGAAATCTCCTCCAATCGTACCTGGGCGACCTTTTCCCGGTTCTCCTGGACAACGAGACATTGCCCGTCCTTTCGAACGTAGCTTCCCGGGGACTGCACATAGAGAGGAAGGGCGGAATCCAGGGCAGGGAAAAGAGGCCTCGGTTCCAGATCGGCCCCGTTGATGAAGCGCAATTCATCGGGAAGACAGATGCCCACCAGGGAGCATTTGGCGCACTTGGGGCTGTCCTCCAACGGAGGCGGTATCTTGCCGCTTTCGGCCACGGCCCGGAGCTCCCGGATGGCCCGCAGCGTTTCCGAAATGAGCTCATCGTCGAATGGGACCGGCACCCGCTCCTTGGACGCCACGTAATAAAGGATGCCCTCGTCGGAGCGGTAGCCATGTTCGCGAAGCAGCAATCCCTGAACGCAGAGCTGAACCCTTTCCGGAAGATAGGCGCCCTTGGACACATGGGGACGCTTGCCCCGCTTGTAGTCCACCGGCCGCACTTGATCGCCCCAACCTTCCACCAGGTCTGTCTTGGCAATGACCCCCAGCCGTTCCGAGGCCAAGTCCACCGACCGGGCATGGATCGCCGCGGACTCCTCTCCCGCCTCCGGCAGCCGACCGCCTTTTTGATCCACCCGCCGGTGCTTGATCTTCCCATCCACGGTGTACTCGTTGTGGGCGAACTCGCCCTGCACCCATTCGAGATAGGCCAGCCGCGGACAATAGACGTATTCATTGACCATGCGCGCCGGCAGCAGGGGCGGTTCGTCGGAGCGCCGTGGCGAGCGGGATGCACGATCCCTCTGGGATGTGATTTCCATGGGCACAAGACCTCATGCCGCGGAAACTCTCCTGCGGGTCATCTTTTCCGGCCTGAACAGCCCGAGCCCAAAGTGACAACTGAAGCCCAAGGCCAGGGGACCAAGGACCGGCTCGGGGAAGGTCAGTCTCCAGAAACTGCCCAGCCGGTCGGGCTGGCCCAATCCGCGCCGGCGACGGAAACGGTGAAAATGGATGGGCCGTCCCTGGCGGCCCCTGCCGATATCCACGTGGGGCAGGTGTTCCAACGTCAATGGCTCCGGCAGACCGCGATGGCGGCATTCGCGCCGAATCTGATCTTCTACGGAAAAGCGCTTCTTGACGTGCCACGGATGGAGATAGGGGGTGATCGTCTGCCACACGGTGCTGGGACCAGTCAATTCCGATGCCACGGTTTCCAGACCCAGACCCTCCAGAGCCACCTGCCACTCCGTTCCATCATGGGTCCATATGCGCGTCAAAGCTTCCAGGACCCTTTGCTGGTCGGCGTCCATGCCGAGCGGCACATGCACCAGCAGACGGTCGATCCAACCGTCGCCGTTGCTGTCATAAGCCAGATAAAAGGCATGCCCATGCCGGTTGTCTCTCGGCATGCCGTGTCCGGAAAAGATGGAAGGGATGCTGTCCTTTCCGTATCGAATCTTGGCTTGGCTCATGACGGCGCTTCGCAGCAACTCGCCAATGCGCAGGGTATCTTCGACGCGCGGCAGGGGTTTGCCAGAGAGAACAAAGCGGGCGGTGGTCGCCCTGGGAGCACGATATGGATGAAACCTTGGTTGAACCGAGAAGGCATCGGCGGGACGCACATAGCGCACTTTGCGGGCCGCAGGCGGCTGGCTCCAACCCACCTTGCGAAGATCAGCGGTGTCCACGCACAGGGCATCAAGGAGGTTGTCCGGCAGGGTTTTGCCGAGTTTTTTGGCTGTCTTCTTGTCTGCCAGAAAGGCCGAGCGGCGCTCTGCGTATCTTTCCGGAGCCAAAGGGGCAAGCAATGTGATGATTTCGTGGCTCGCTTCCGTGGCCACACTATCCGGATTCGCCTGCACCGGCAAGCAATTGGTTTCAGGTGCCTGGCTCGCTCGCCGCGCCTCGACCCAGGATTCGGCGCGGCCCAGATACCCCATCACGGCCAGAAGATCATCGAGCAGAGCGACTTGATCAGGAGACAAATCCAGCGTGGGCCAGACGACCGTCAAAGGCTTGTCGCGCTCCACGGCCGCGAAGGCATCCAGTACCAAGGCCGTTTTGCCTGGTGCGGATTGGGGCATGTAGTGGCGGGCATGGCTGTGGCTGGCCGGAGGCAACCGGTATTCAGGCAATTCCTGCGCCAGGGATTCAATCAATTCCCGCAGGGTGGCTTCACGGTGCTTTCCGGTGTGCTTGATCTTGTGGTGCCAGGCGGCGACCAGAGCCCGCAAGATGCGCCACGGCTCCGGGGGCCAGGCCACGGCGCCCTCGTTGACATGCCGGTCCCATGGCGTCGCATGATAGCGTCCGGCAAGAAAGGTGAAAGTGACCGCAAGCATGGCTCATTTCCTATATATCACAGTGATCTGTTGGAAGTCGGCATGGGCCTCCGCAGCCCGAATGAGCCCGGGCAGCGCCTCTTCCAGCTTTGCCAGCGCGGGCAACTCGAAGCCACTGGGTCGCTCCACCTCCACCTGATCGCATTCCAGGTCACAGGCGGTGCGAAGGCGCAGGCCACGTTCCAAAAAAGCTTGAATCTTGAACAAGGCGATGGCCACCAGCAGGTCATAGACGGGTTGCGAAAAACCGTAGCCCCGAAGCTGTGCCAGGTCCAGATTGAAGTAGGCTGTGATCTCAGGCGAGACGAATTCATCGCGGGCGAAGGGCACGTTGCCGAAACCTTTCGATGTATCGCCGGAAGGGTTGACTGCGTCGTTTTTTACGCCGCCGCTGGCGGCGATGGTGACCCGCCTTGCTTCGATGAAGGCCGATAGGGCACGAGGCAGACGCAGACGCCCACCCGCCAGGTCCTTCTTGGCGAGAAAGACGCCATGGAGCAAGGCGTTGATGTCCAGCGCCAAGAGAACCTTGGCGAGTTTGCGCAGATCGACCATTCCCTCCGCCATATCGGCCAGCTCCTGCTTGAGCCGGTCATGGATGGTCTTGTCCTTTCCTTCCAGGATGTATGGCGAATTGATGCGGTGCGCTTCCAGCACTGAATTGGTGAGAGGCTTGCCGTCCTTGTCCTGGACCCGCACCACAGAAAGGCCCTTGAGAGGCGGAACCCAGTCGTCGTTAACCACATCCCAGCACACGGCTTCCATCCGGTTGGCCATACTTTGGGCCGATTCCACAAGCAGGGTGGGGGTGCCGTCTGGGCCTTCGTAGAGGGCTGGTCCGATTTCTGGAAAACCGGTGGGCTGAAAGCGCGTGCCCTGAAGCGGCTTCAGACGGGCATGAAGCAACAAGCGGGGGGCGTCATTGAGTTGGGATAGATCCAGGTTCATCGCTTTTCTCCTTTCTTACATGGTGGGTCGATTCAGGCCACATCGGCTTTCATTTCACCAGGTTCCAGAACCTGCCGTGCCAGCCGGCCGACGGCTCCAAAGCGTAGCGGTATGAGCAATGCGGCGGCCGCGCGGCGGGGATCGATCCCGGCGGGATCGGGTAGATCCCTCCTGGAAAACACCGGGGTGAGGCCCGAGGCGTGGAGGCGCCGCCAGGCCATCTGCACAGCCCGGTTGCCTCGGTTGCCCACTGCAAGTTGGGCCACCATGCCGCCGGGAACCGGCACGTGGTCCTGCTCCCCCAGAAGGCCGAGGCTGCGCAGGATTCCATCTGGGATGAGTGCGAGCTTGAGCAATGCAAATGCGGCGGGCAGAGTGCCGTCACCCACCGATTTGTCATGATCTTCTGGGATGTTGCAGATGCAGAGACCGGCGACCAAGTTCTGGATGCGAGCGTCCATTGCATCGTCGCGCAAGAAGGCCACCAGATCGTCCGGGGTGACCCCGGCCGGCGATTTCAGCGGTTTCTCGGGTAGATTGAGAGCCTGGACGCAGAGCAGCCGCCTCTCCAGGAAATGGATCAGCACATCGGGCAAACGCCCTCGGCGTCCGGTATAAAATCGGATGCGTTCTCCCGCATCCGCTGTCATCCAACGGTTATACCGGCGCCGTACGGGAAAGAGCTGCACGCGCAACGGCAAGGGCTCGTCGCCCACACCGCCGATCCCTGCCAGGGCCTTGGCGATACGGAAGGCGGGCGTTCCGTCGTCGGCGGCCGTTACCCAACGTTCGGACAGCCGCGGCACAGGGGGCACAACTTCCCGAGCCTTCTCGCTCTGCGCCAGGGCCGCCTGGATCTGGCCCAGTAGGATCATAAGGGCCTGGGCTTCCTCTCGGCGCGGCTCCCGTCCCGAAAGGTCGAATAACGCATCTTCCAGGCGCTTGCGCAGTACATGAAAACGATTGGCGGCACGGTCTCCCCGGGCGAAGTGGCGAAATCGGTCCAACCAACCATGTTTATCCAATTCATCGAGCCAGCGCGCCTTCGGCTGCTCACGGACCTGGATACGCTTTAAGGGAATGGCCAGATAGGCCTTGCCGGAACGCATTAGCAAGCCGAAACGCTGAAACCCGTGGATCCCGCGATAGGAACCGAGGCGGTGGACGGCCCGGACGAAATCCAGTGCATCGCGCGCCGGTTTGCGGCCCAGCACAACCCGGCCTTCGGCCATCAACGTGCGAACCTCCGCATAGGTCGCCGGCCCCGACCACAGGGGCATCCATAGGTCACCGCGTGCGTTTGCTTCATCCCCTTGGCCCACTGCTCCTGAACCTGCGCCTACGGCTCTTACGGTGAACGGGTAGCTCAGTACGCCGGCGGGATCATTGGCATGCCGCCTTACGACGGCAGCCGCGAAGGTGAGCGCCCCCTCGATCATCAGCACAAAATCCCAGGGGTTGATCAGCGAATCGGCCTCAAGGCCCGTGGTCGCATTGGGACCGCCGACCTGCCCGGGAGAAAACTGGCCGATGGCGGACTTGACCAGTCCTGGTGCTGGCACCGCATATAAGGCCGTGGCAAGCCAGGATCTTGGGTTTGAACCGGATGATTTGGGTCCGAGACCCAACACGTCTAGCAGGCGCTGCATGAAGTTGTTCGTGAAGTCCAGGCGCCCGTCATTGCCGCCGGTACCCAAAAGGGGCGGATATTGCGCCGTGCCACTGGTTAACGATACTGCGGCATCGAACCAGGGCAAGACGGCATCGGGCATCCGCGCACGTATGTCCATCAGCAGAGCTGCTTTCGCTTCGCCCTTAGGGCTGGCGCTTCGGTTCATTCCTTGCAAAGCGTCCTCGGCGATTTCCAGGCATTCGCGATACAAGCATAAGCGTGAATCGCTGCTGTTGCGAATGGCCGTGAGCGCAGCCTTGTTGTCCTTTTGGTAAAACCCGCTCCCTCCGTTCCACGGCGCCATGACCGGTGTCGGCGCGTAGTCATGAAGAAAGAAGTCTTCGATGTCTTTGCGTTCAAGTGCGGTGCGCAGCACGAAAGCGTCGTTCTGCCAGTAGCCGCGGATTGAGGAGTCCTTTTGTTCTGCGAGCAGGCGCAGCACTCCCAGCGCCTTCAAGTAGCCGGCAAGCGGCGTCGCCCGGCAACCTTCCAAGGCAATGTCATGCATGGTGATCTCCTATAAGTAGTGTGGGTCGCCCGGACGTATGGACCAGGCGGTTTGTGGTTGGTTAAGTTGTCCGGGCCACGGCGTCGGGGACCAGGTCGTCATGGTCCGTGCGCTCCTTGCTGTTCGGCGGCAGAGGCGCGCCAGTCGGCGATGCGCACGAGGGTCTCCAGCCAAGCGAGCCGAAAGGGTCCGTGTTCATGGAGCAGCCTCAAAGTGCGCTCGATCCACGAGGGGCCCTGCTCTCCCTTGCCGATCTCCATCAGGGCAAGCTTCAATGTCGTTTCCTCGCTGTGCTCGCCGTCGAAATGGAGCGCGGGCAATCTGTCGCCTTCCCATACACCGCGGGCGAAACGCGTGACATGGGCCGGCGCTTCCTCAGCGGGCATGGCGCGCAAGCTCATGCGCACCTTGCCGTGGTGGGCCGCTATGAGATAAGCGATGAGGTCGGCATTGGGTTGGCCGTTGTGCTGCGCCAGCCAACCCAGCATGGAGGCAAGTTCGTGGCGGAAATATGGGCGCTCATGCTTGGCTTTGCAGGGCGACTTGGCAAGAAACCCGGGTGGCGCCTCCTCGCAGGCGTGGAGCGTGGCTTGGAAGATCGGATGTGACTTGCCCAGATCGTGCCAGCGACCGGCCCGAACCACGTAATCTCTATAATCCGTCTCACCAACGGCACTGCACAGGCTGCCGACTTGGACCGCCACATTCTCCAGGTGTTGGGCCAGCTCCACGGGTCGGTCCTGGCGCGAGAACGCGTCATCGGTATACCCCTCCTCAACCGCCGCTTCATCGGTTGGAGGGATGCTCACGGGGCCCTTGAGTGTTGGATCGAAACCGATCTTCTCCTCGTAGCCCCCGTCCGCGCTTCGCAACAGCAAGGTCATTCCCGGGCGGGGGTCGCGTTCCAGCCGTGTCCATCGACTGTCCAGCGTATCCCAGTACCAGAGCACCGTGTCCTTGCGTCTGGAAAACTCAAGTATCTGCCCCAGGGACACCGGGCACAATTCTTCCCGAGAAGGGGAGCTCTGGGGCTCGGGCAGGTTCGGATCGTCCGGAAAGTCGCGCCAAAACACCTGTAAGCCGGGAGGCCCACTATCCCGGATGTAGTCGGACACATCCACGTCGAAGCCTGAAAGATCCGGATCCGTGTTGAAAAGTTCAAGCAGGTCCTTGCGGCGCAGCACGGCGGAGACCGGACGCGGTTCTTCTGTAGCGGGCAGATCCCGCGAGCTGGCACTTGTTAGGCCTGTGAGCTTGGCGCGTGCGGCTGCAAGGGCCTCGACGCTATAGGGCAGCGGATCTGCATCGTCCTCGATATCCACCCACAGCACGCTTGCCCCCTCGCCTTGGTGTTCGCCGTAGCGGTTGCACCGTCCGAAGCGTTGCACCAAAGAGGCCCAGGGTGCCAATTCGGTGATCAAGCACTTGGATGAGATGTCCACGCCCGCCTCAATGGCCTGAGTGGCCACAATGATGCGGTCCCGATCGTCTTCTTCACGTAGACGCCGGGCCTGTTCCGCGCGTTCGGCGGCACGGAACCGTGCATGGATCAGCAAGTCGCCGCTTCCCTCACGCCGCCGGTTGCGAAGCAGACGATACAAGCGTTGGGCGCGTTCCACGCGATTGAGAATCACGAGGGTTTGTGCGCCGGTATCGTGTTGCTTCAAAACCAGATCGCATAGGGCTTCGATGTAGTCTTGGAGTCCTTGCTGCTTGCGGGTCTCTTTGGTCAGAGACACCGGGGCTTGGCCGAGATGCTTGACGGCCTGGAGTCGGTCACCTGCCTGCTCACGGTCCCCGTGGTCGATGGATAGGGATTGGAGCGTGTCCAGGTGGGGGCGCAGATCCACCGTGTTCAGCCAGTCCTTGTTCAACGTGGCGGAGATCCACATGGAACGGCTTTTCCGGGAGAGCGGGAAACGGCGGCGGAAGCCTTCGAGCTGGGCGGATGTGGGCAGGCCGGCGCCCATTAGCTGGACTTCATCGAACGCCCACAGACAATCGTTGTGGAGCAGGGCGAAGTGTATCGGCCACTGGTAACGGCTCATGCCATAGCCTCGCATGAGCGCTCGGGAGAGTAGCATATCCTGAGTACCTACGAGGATCATGTCTTCTTCCGGATACTCGACCCAGGTTTTCAGGTCACCCTCGCCGCCCATGAGCACGTGCACCGAGACCTTGCTCTGCCCTGCTTCCTCGCCGAAGATGTGGAGCCGCCGCAGCCACGCACGGATATTTTCAGCGGTCTGCTCAACCAGTACACGCATCGGCAGACACCAGATCAGTCGACGCGGGGTCGCCTCATCGGGTTCTGTCTCTCTGCGCCCGGACCTCCAGCCCCGCTTGTAGAGCCAAGCCAGCGTGACCCCAGCGGTCTTTCCAAGGCCGGTGGGGACATCGAGCAGATCCGGCCAGTCCTCAACCGCCAATCGCTGCTGGTAGGGGTAGGGGCCTCCAAAGCCGGTAGCCTTTTGAAAAAATGTGGAATAATCCATTCCAAATCTTCTCCCACGTGAGAGCTTTTTCGCTCTCCGTTACCTTGAAAACCACGACCGGTTGTGTCCTTATCACTTCCGGTGGCTCAAATAGTGAGCCAGTGTCGAAAAATTTTTCAAAAATAACGTGCCAGGATTTGCGCTGCTTCTTCCCGGACCTGGCGACGCAGTTCCTCGGGTTCCAGGACCTCCACATCGGCGCCGTATTGGAGGGCATGCCGGCGGATTTCGGTGAGATCCGCCACCGGGACGGTGAGGACGAGGGACCCGTCCGGTTCCAGGAGCATCTCCTGGTCCTGGTGCCAGATCTGGTCACGAATGATGCGGGCGATGGCGGGTGAAAAGCGCAGCACCGCCTTCTGGAGCGATCCGCCCCGGTAGATACCGAAAGCGGTGTCCAAAAATGCAGCCACATCGAACCGAGGCCGATCGAAGCCATCCGTCAGCAGATGCGCCTCCTCCATGCGGCTCAACATGAAGATCCGGGGCTCGTTCCGATAATGGCAAAAGGCCACCAGGTGCCAGGTGCCCCGGTAGTTGTGCAGCCGGTAGGGTTCCACCTCCCTTCGTGCCGTCTTGCCGGAATAGCCTGTATGGTAGAGGATGCAGAGGCGGCGTCTTTTCAGGATGGCTTCCACTAGGGTTTCCAAAATGTGGGTGTCACAGCGCGACCATTCCACGTTTTCGAAGGAGACGGCCTGCAGGATGCGGGGACCGAAATGCATGGCGAGAAGGGCCTCCACCCGACGGCGGAAATCGAGGATTTCGCGGGGCAGAGGGTGGACGGCGCGCGTCATCTGACGGCAAAGGCCCAGGACGAACAAGAGCTGGTGGGCATTGAACCAGAAGGGGGGGAGCTCAAAGGAGGCGTCGGTCAAAAAGTAGCCCCGTCGGTGCCGGTCGTATTCGATGGGGGCGCCCAGGCGATCCCGCAGGAAGGCGAGATCGCGCTTGAAAGTACTCATGGATATCTCGAAGCGCTCCCGGTACCGGGCCGCCGTGGGATAGGCGTTCTTTTTGAGCTGGCCATAGAACCAGAAGATCCGTTCCAGCATGGGCCGTGTACTCAATCTGGTTCGGGGCAAAAGGGCGATGAATTGCAACAAATTCCCAGCAGAATAGTAGATATTTACTGGTATGCGCAAATAATCACAAAAAAGAGCGTAACAGTCCCCCCTTTTGCTGTCAAGGAACGGATTCGGCTGCTATGGGCCGAAGGCGAAGAGCGCATAAGGGATCGGAAAAGCTCTTACAGTCCTCTCCCGGATCCGGGATTTTTCATCGGCCAGGCAGGTAAAAACGGGCTCTGAACCCGTCCCTACCTGCTTCAATGGGATCGGGGCAAAGCAGCCTCGTAAATTCGATTTTAGACCTTCCCTCTGTGCCAATGAAGGTGAGTCACCTATCCCTTGTTAAATTTGAGTTGGGCGGGTAGGAAAGAGGATCAGATGACATCAGTTCAGAATCGGCAAACAGGCGGCGGACAGGTGCGGGTGACCACCACCATGATCAACAACAAGGGACAAATGATCCACATCCGAAATACTTCGGAGCCGAAGCCGATCCATGTGGAAATTTACAATGCCCTCGGACTTCCCCGCAGCCCCTTGAAAAGGATCCTGAGCATCGATTGAAAATTTGTAGTGAAGCATGAAAAACCACATTCTAAGAATAACAACACGTTACGCAAAAGAGTGACAAACTTGGGCTACGGCCTGGCCGAAGGAAAATCCCGCGTGGTGTTGAAGGCATGGCATCCCGAAAAGAAAAGGGCCCCCATCCGTTGCGGATGAAGGCCCTGTAAGGTCCACCTGGTGCCGAAGCGGGGATTCTAATAGCGCCTTGAATTTGCTGCATTTACCGACCATCCTGCCAAGCCTTTTTTCGTACAATATCAAGGCGTTATTCCTGGGATGCACATGGCAACATGAAAAATCTCGTTGGTCGTCGTGATCTGGCTTTGGCACGGTCCTTTACACATTGCCAAAAGCGCCGTTTGATTTCCCAGAATGCTCGCACGGATTTTTCTGGCGTAGGGGTAGAAAACCCCAACACCTTTGTGGCCGAGGCATGGTAGGTGGAAACCTAATGCCGGTCAAGTGTTCTTTTTATGACATTTCCTTGCCTTGTGGGATAGTAGCATGCTAATTGACCAATAGGACTGTCCAGAGCCCTTCCTGATAAGCCATACCGCCAAGGAGGCGACTTGATGTCTGAGCAAACTTATGCCTGGCTCGTTCAACCGGGCCACGCCACATGCGAAAGACATTAGTATCCCGGTGTTCAATCTCTTTCAGGAACATGGTCGTGATTCCGAAAACCATCACGAGGAAGCACATCCTCCAGGCCCTGCTTGATATTGACGAGCACGGGGTACCTCCCCGGCGCGCCGCAACGAAATACGCCCTGGAGTACGAGGGCCGTCTATACCCCCCTAAGTTCGTGGTTTCAATTGCCGCCCGACACGCGCTCGGCTCGGACCTTGATCCCGCCACCTTTTCGGGGGGCCAGGAGACGAACCAATTCCTTGTCCAGCGGGGCTTCTGCATCACCGAGGTGCGGCTCGAGGCGCGAAACGATGCCGACGACCCTTTGACTCCGGCCGTGCTCACTGAGCGGCGGGCACGGCACGCGGGAGAAAGGTGCCCAGCCTGCAAAGTGCGTATCCGCGAACTGTTAGAGGCGTTGTTCGGTCGGGTCGAAGAGCGCTACTCGCTCGGTCTGGGAACCCTGCCGAGCCACTACAACGGCAACCCCTACCACGATGCGCTCGAGGCGATCTACTCTCGGCTTATCGCCTACCGGGGCCACGCAGACTTCGTCCGAACGCGTCAGTTGCCGCTATGCGATTACTTCGTCCCGGAGCCGGGATTCATCCTCGAGTTCGACGAATCCCAACATTTCACAACGCCTCGGAGCATCGCCCTGCAGTCGTACCCGAGCGCGCTTCCAATCGGGTTCGATCGCGACCGCTGGCGGGCGCTTTGCCAGAAAATTTGCGCCCGCGATCCCAATCCCCCCTACCGAGACGAACAGCGGGCTTGGTACGACACCCTCCGGGACTTCGCCCCTGCCAGTCTCGGGCTACGACCGACGGTGCGCCTTTACGCGAAGCAAATCGACTGGTGCAGGCTTGATCCTCAACGGCAGGCTGACCTCGAAATGTTCCGACAGCTTCTCAGCGTTCCAGTCGTAGAAGCCAGACCGACGCCCAACCGCGTTGCCCAGAAGCACATCAGCGTGCGAGAGGACCCGGGCGCTATCATCGCTCGCCTCATCCTCACGCAAGAATGGCCTGGTCATCCAGGGCACGCTCGCGCGCTGCTTGAAGCGATTGTAGAGGAGTGGCCCGCGGCTCCCCGGGTGGACTTCTTGATCACCTGCGGTGGGTTCGTCCAGTTTCCCCTCTCTGAGGCCGTACCGATCCAAGCCCTCAATAGCGGCAGCGACGAGGCACTGACGCACATCCTAAAGCGGGCGGTAAAGGTCGCCCACGAGGTCGTTCCAGCCGATCTTCGCGCCCGGCTGTCTAAGCACGCACGGCACATCACCTTAGGCATTGATACGCACAAGAACCTAATCTCTACCACCCAGAACCGGATTCGCGAACCCCACGCTGAGACGGTCATCGTGCTTGACCTCGACACCGGCGAGCATCACGCAACCGCGAAGTCGTATCCCACAACAGCACAGCAACAGGGCCTCATCCGATCGCGGGATATCAAGAGTCATTTTTTGACCCTAAAGAACGGCACCAGCGTGATGGTTCTCGGTTGCCACGACCTCAGCGTCTGGAACCCACGCTCAACCAATGCACGAGGGTGGCGTGCCCAGCTGAACGCCGAGTTCCGGGACCTGGCCCGAGACAAGAAGCCGACGCTCGTCCTTCATCATCCTCACACGGCGGACTCTAAGATGACGTGGCGTGCCGCCTGGACGTCTCTCGAACGTGAACTGCCTTCCGTAAAGTTCTACGCAGGTTCGGGGCGGTACTGGCACCGGGACGGTCCGAGGTCACCCCTTCACGAGATCCTGACCCTTACGAAGAAGGGTCCGACTCTTGACTTCATCATCAACGCTCGCTCCACCTCTCCCAGTGGTGGTAAGCGACAGCGCAATAAAGATGAGGCACGGTCCGGCTAACACGTCGTTCCACCCGATCGCTCGGCTTCGCCTCGCGCCGGTTGAACCCAAGCGTTAGCGATAGAGGAGGAATAATATGGCCCTGTGGCTGATTCGTGCAGGAAAACATGGAGAAGATGAAAACGAGGCCCTTGACAAAGGGCTTGCTATCATCGGATGGCACGAAATGCCTGATGTCTCCAATATTCTAAGCTACGAAGAAATGAAACAAAAGCATTCTGAAATCTATCCTAATATGCCTGCTAAAGCCGTAATGAACAATGCCGCACAACTATGGGCCTTTGCAAAAAAGATTGAAAAAGGTGATTTAGTTGTACTTCCACTAAAAACTCGATCTACAATAGCAATTGGAGAAATAGTTGGCGAGTATCAATTCCTACAGGGGCGCCATGTAAGGAAAGTGGAATGGCTAAAAGAGGACATCCCCAGAAATGTATTCGGTCAAGATCTTTTGTACTCGTTTGGAGCATTTATGACCGTGTGCCAAATTAAGCGAAATAATGCTGAGGAAAGGGTCAGAGAAATACTGGCAGGCAAACCCGACCCGCATTTCATCGACAAAGGGCTTAAAAATCTTGATGAGCTTACAGAGTCAGACGAAAGCAAAGGACGGGTGTTTATCGATCTGGAAGAACAGTCATTTGACCAAATACGTCGTCTCATTGAAACGAAGTTTAGGGGCCATAATCTTAAACGACTTGTCGAGGCAATACTAAATGTGCATGGTTATCAAACATATCGTGCACCTGAAGGCCCTGATGGTGGTGTCGATATACTGGCAGGTTTTGGCCCAATGGGTTTCGATAAGCCAAGGCTTTGTGTTCAGGTTAAATCCGGTGGAGTTCAAAATGATTCAGCTATCCGCGAACTTGAAGGTGTCATGAGCCGAGTTGGTGCAGAACAAGGTCTTTTTGTTTCATGGGGTGGGTTTAACAAGACCGCTATGGGAAATGTCAGAGATTTGTTTTTTAAGGTTCGGCTGTGGGATGATAAGAAGTTGATTGCCAATCTCTTAAACAGCTATGAAAAACTTCCTGATGAAATTCAGGCAGAACTCCCCATGAAAAGAATTTGGATAGTAGTACCTGAAGAAGATTGAAATAATCACTAACCAGTCGCTTCACCTGAGCGCTATTCCGCTGGCGCTCCAAAGCGGCAGGTGAGCTCAATCGGTGAGTAGCGAAAGATTTGCTACAGGGAAAGATGATGGAGAAATACAACTGGAATCGTTTGAACAATCTGCAGTTGGGGAGGTATGCGGAATATCTCGCCAAGATGGAGTTTACCTTGTATGGCTTCGATGTATACACAGCCGAGGTAGACGATAAAGGGATTGACTTCATTGTCCGCCTCAGCAGTAATCGCTACTATGACATACAGGTCAAATCCATCCGAGGCCTGAATTACATTTTCTTCCCCAAAGATAAATTCTATTTGCGATATAATCTTCTTGCCGTAATTGTTATTTTTATTGAAGGCAAAGCGCCTAATTTGTACTTGATCCCATCAACGGCGTGGCGTGAAACAGACGCTCTCTTGGTAAGCCATGACTACGAGGGCAAGAAGAGCAAACCCGAATGGGGTTTGAACCTGTCTCAGAAGAACCTGCCGCTGTTGGACGAATTCTTGTTTGATAAAGCAGTTCAACGACTTTTGGACCATAGATAGCTTTGCAGTAGATCGCCCCACAACACTTACTCGCACCTAACGCCGCTCCGCTGCCCCTCGCTGCGCAGTTGAAGCACAAGGCGTTGGAAGCACGAAACCCCCTAGGAGCTTGTCCGAGAATTCATGTCAACTGTATTTGCATGTGATCTATAAAGTCCATATTCATTTGACAGATCCATGCCGTTGTGATAAGAATTCACCTAATCTAGCATGCGCGCATGGGGGAATCTGTCATGGCTCGTTTCAAATACGACCCAACTCAGTTTCGCCAACGACAATTGTTTCCAAGTTCCGTATTTGATCTTTTGCCGAAGGATCACGCCTGTTTCGTTTTTGACGAAATCCTGGAACAACTCGACGTATCCAGTGCGGAAGAGGGCTACAGCTTTATTGGGCAGAGAGCTTATCCTCCCAAAAGGTTGCTTG